>NZ_JBKEUI010000001.1:0-1759213 GCF_056356495.1 Bifidobacterium sp. LH_491 | reverse complement strand
ACCCCCCCCCCGCGGAACCATGCCAACCCCGGGAACCGCGCCAACCCCAAGAACCGAGAGAACCCCGATCTGCCCCCTCCGGAACCGTCCCGTCCCGGACCATCCGACGCAAAAGTGTGTGTTTCCACCATCGGCAAGACCAAAAACCCACGCCTTCCCGGCCCTGCGACCGAAAGTGCGTGTTTCCACCACCCGTAGAGCCCGTTTCAATCCTCCAAGAGTGTTCAAAACACGCACCACCCATCCCAGAGTGGCGGAAACACACACCAAACAGACCCCAAGAATGGTGTAAACACACACCTTCCGGGAGGCTGGAGCTAGTCGAGGTTAGAAGAGTGCTGTATATGCACACAAAACCACCCCTATCGATGGGGTGAAAGCACAGTTTCCAAACAGGCCGCCGCACCGGACATCAGCCACCTGCAGATCACTAAACAATCTGCTTCACCAACCGCGGCAAAGCACTACTATTCACAGGACAATCACTCATATCGTGCGGCACATCCGAGCAAATCACATTGGCATTACGCGCGTTTTCCAACGCACGACGAACATGCTCACGACTCACTCGAGACCGAATATGCTTAGATTTATCACTGTAGCCAGCAATATACTTTGCCAAATCCCGGGTGGGATGATTGCTTGCCATGCCTTTTTGAAAGTGCAGTAGCAACCAGTTTTCAAACTGCCTATTGGTAATCCCCAAGTGACGATATTCCCCTTGCCTCACCCACGTAAACAACGGCCCCAGATCACGGTTCGATGCAGCCCCCTCAACATCGGCGATAATCCAATATTCGGTAGGCGCTTCCTTAGAGGCAACAGAATGTTTACGCATCTGCCTCTGCATTTCCCTCACCAATTCCATCATATTGCCGCCATGATGGCTGCCCGGCGTGCAATACACCAGTCGAAAACCCGGATTCGTGCCAAACAAATCAAAGTACTCACGCTCAGTGGTTTCGCCTTCACCGACCACGATATACAATTTGCGCTGAGGCAATAACGGCCTTTTCGCACGCCCCAACCCCGACGCACGCCTACTTTTCGCCATGTATCGCCTCCGCGAATTCACCCTCGTTGATCGTAGGCCTGCCGCCAAACCGACCATCCAAATAACTGCGACGCAAATCCAAATCATTGCGGATACCTTCATAATCGCCAATCGAGCACAGGGAGGAAACACCTTCTTCAGTGCGTTCGGCGACCAATATTTCGTCTTTTCGGAAAACCTCCTGATCCATCAGCATCAAATCATGCGTATTTAATAGTGTTTGAGTGCGCGATTCCTCGCCACACTTCGCAAGGAACCCCATGAGCAACTCTCGCGTCATTTCGGTATGGAACTCTCGCTCCATTTCATCAAGCACCCACGTGCACGGCACCCCAGTCCACAAATCAAGAAAAATAGGCAAAATTTCAATAAGCCGACGCGTCCCCGATGATTCACGCTCGAAACCGAACGGGCGACCATCACGATACGTTTGCACACGACGAATGGTGACAAGGTTGTTTTCTTTCGTGAGAACAAAAATCTGATTGGCAACGTCTAAACCGGTATTCACCAACAATTGGGCCATAGAATTATCGGCGACGGCCTCCATCATCTGCAGCATATGATTCCGTAAGCCGAGATCTAACTGCCCCTCTGGCATCAGCTGCAACTCGATGCGTTCCACTCCCGTTCCCAGCGCATGCAAAATAGTGCCAAGCTGTTCGCAGTATGCTTGGTCACTCATCAAAGCGGCTACACGAGGCGACTGAATACCATTGTCAGCCGTGCGCAGTCCCTTCCGGAACCAGTCATAAATATGCCGAAACGTCGACACCTGCTGGTCCACCGTATTCGTCAAAAACAGGCGCCTCGGCCCAGCGCCACGCGCTACAATACGAAGTGTCTGCGCCTCCTCCTCGCCCAACTTGCGTGCAAATTCCGGAGAAAAGGTAACCTGTCCTTGATCGTCGCGCTCATACAGAAGATGCACGTTGCGCTGGGAGTCATACCACGACAACGCTTCTTCGACGACGCTATTCCGATCCAATGCAAAATCAAGCTGATAGATAATTTCCGGCTGTGAGGAGCGTGTTGGCTGAAACGCTCCGGAAGTCTTTTGGGAGACCAGCATTTGTATACTGAAACGAGATGGTTTCTCGCTGGCATCTCCCCAAGCAAAAGGCTCGACCGAGATTGCGGTGTCATCATCTTGCCCGAACGCCACGAACCGCTGCACAAAACGCAGCGCATCAAAAAGATTAGATTTTCCAGCCGCATTGCCACCGTATATCGCAGCAATGGGAAGGATTTTCAATCCATGGTAATACGGGCAGACCGCAAGAGTATTCGCATGCCGCCGACTACGATCAGCCAGCAAACTTAGCGTCGCCTCTTCGCGATACGACTTCCAGTTCTCCATAGTAAACGAAACCAGCATGGTCAAACATCCTTTATACCGAAACGTGATTTCTTCGCAATATAATATCATAGAAAGGTTGAACTTTTGAACAGCGAAAAGCTCCACCTCCACTTTCCCCAATCTCTTCCGGCAAGCATTCGGCAAAGCTGCGCAATATGCCGCCCTCTCACCACCCCGGCTAGTACACTTTCTACATCCACTCCACGCAACACACTTACAGCTCCGAACGAGACTCCACTAGACGAAAATGTGCCTATACCCCACCGATAGGGCCAAAATCCTGTGCATTTTCCAACCCTAAACACCAAAATGTGTCTTTACCCCACTCGTAGAGGCGGTTTCAGGCCACTACCCGTGTCGCAACAGCACAATTCCCACCCCCGAGTGCGGCAAATGCACACAAAACAGGGCGCACCAGTGAGGTAGAAGCACAGTTTTCAAACCGGACGGACCACCCCCACACAAAGGTGCGTGTTTCCAACATCCAAACCGGCCGCTACGGGCCTCCAAGAGTGTGGAAAACACACACTATCCATTCCAGAGTGTCGAAAACACACACAAAACAACGCCCACCAATGGTGAAAAAACACACATTTTCCAAGCAGGGGCATCCGCAGCGGCTCTACCAGTGTCGAAAACACACACCTTTCGAACCAGCCGCACAACCATCGCACACAAAAATGTGCGTCTACCACACTCCTGCGGCCCCGGCCAAAACGCCCCGGACGAACCCCAGCCCCAAGCCGCACTGGCCCCGCGCCCGCCACCGCGCAAAGTTGTTCATACCCACCACCCTTACAGTCCGAACAAGACACCGCCATACGAAAATGTGCCTTTACCCCACCCGCAGCACCGGTTTCGGGCCACTACGAATGTCGTAACAGCACAATTCCCACCCCAGAATGCGGCAAAAGCACACAAAACAGGACCTACCAATGAGGTAAAAGCACAATTCCCACCCCAGAATGCGGCAAAAGCACACAAAACAGGACCTACCAATGAGGTAAAAGCACAATTCCCACCCCAGAATGCGGCAAAAGCACACTTTGCAAACAAGACTCCCGCCATCACCAGAAACACCAAATGCAAACTCGCAAACCGTTGCTCCTTCCTCGCACTAAAGAATGACCAAAACGACACAAAACAGCGGGCGACTCCGAAGAGATCGCCCGCATTCAAAGGTTGCGCCACCTCGATGTACCATATCTGCACAGGCTTGCTTGTATTAAGCTCACGCACTCAGGCAAAATCTGAAAACCAATCGACGCGACAAATAACCTATACCTTAATTCTCCAATTTTGATTCAAGACGACGAACAATCTCATCGTGTGTACGTTCGTCAATCTTCACCGTGAACAAAAACACTACAAGGCTCAAAGCAATGCAAGCCAACGGAGCGTAGAATGCACAAAGCTGGAACATATGCAAGCCGGAGGCCGTGATATCTTCCGCCGTGACATTACCAACCATCCCCGCCGCAACAGCAATAAATCCAACGATTCCATTGCTTAACGCACCCGCTATTTTGTCAAGCATCGGACGGACCGACAACGTCACAGCCTCGTTGCGCCTTCCGGTCTTCAACTGACCATACTCAACTGAATCTGTCATGGTTAGTATCGCCGTCATCGAAATGAAAGTCGAAGGAGCGTAGAACAGCACCAGACCTACGATAACCATCGCAAGGCTACTAGACCCCGTAATGAAGAGCACATAGGCGATAATCATAGAAATCATTCCGCCAACAAAAAGCGCACGCCTTGGCACATAACGGTTGAGCACCGGATAAAGAGGCGTCATAATCAATCCAGCAATCACCGGAATAACACCCACTATGGAGAACGCCGCCGGCTCGTCAAGTACGAACTTGAACAAATAGAACAACACACCAGCAGTAGCCGTATTAGCAATCGCATACATCACATACGATAACGCCATCCACAGTAGCTGATCATTTTTAGCCAACGCGGCAAATGCCTGTAACGGGCTGCCGTTCTTCTCCGCCTTCACGCGGAGAGCGCTTTCCCTCTCATGGGTTCCAAACGCACCCGCCAAAGCAGAAATAATTGCCAACAAAGCAACAATGATTACCAAGGCAGTCCAGCCGCTCTGCTGATTTTGCGACGCAGACCCCGTGGCTAGCATGCCGAAATATCCCACTACAGGAACGACAATAATTGTCAGACCATTGCTGCCCAACGACGCTCCAAAGGATCCCATCGACGTGTAAAGAGCCCGCTCATGCGAATCTTCAGACAACGCCGGTATGATCCCCCAGAAAGAGATGTCACGCAGTGAGTAGAAAACATCCAGCACAACAAACACAATAACGAACAGAATCATGAACCATGTTTGATTCACATTAACGAGACCGAACAGACCCGTATATACCACCACAAGCAACACAGCGCTCACAATACCGCCAATAGCCTGCCACGGCCGGAAACGCCCGATACGCGTATTCGTGTTATCAATCAAATTCCCCAATAAAGGATCAATAAAAATTTCAACGATACGTATCACCACGATCAGTGTGGTAATTATCCCTATCAGTCTCGATGCCAGCCCCTTGTCCACATTTGCGAACAGCGCCGACGTTACGTACACAACAAAATATGTGCTCAGCGCATTGTAGAAAGCGGCTTGTCCGAAACCGCTAAACGTATAAGCAAACCGTTGAACCCAACGACGCTTCATCGTACCCGTATTTTCACCCATATTACAAGTTCCTCTCATCGTTGAGACATATGTTTCAGCACGCACCTAGCAGATGAGCGATCCTGGGCGCCAGCAATCCCGCCATAACTTCGTACCCACGTTGATTGGGGTGAATGGAATTCCCATATAGACCTCGATGCTGGTTAACAGCGCTTGCGTAATCTATGTAATGCCATGCATTTCGGCGGCACATTATGCGATAGGCTTGGTTCAGTAGGTTGATTCCATGATTGATTTCTTGGATTTCCTCCAGCGTGAAGCGCTCTCGAAATATGGGCTCTTCTTCCGCAAATTCCAGCACGGACAGTACAGCTACTTCGGGAGCATTCTTTGCACGGCCAAGCACGTCTTCCATGAAGGACTCAAAACGGGTCACAACCTCGGCTACCGAGGAGACATCTCTGGCATGTTCCAAATCAACATCGTTTGTCCCAAGCCCAACAACTATAACGTCCGCTTCGGGAAGTATTTTACATGCCTCTTCCCATTCTGGATATGTCCTATAGTCAACTGTGCTCGCACCGTTATGCCCATATCCCAAAACCTTCACCGACAACAAATTCGATACTATGTTGGGCCACGGCCTCGAAGCACGGTACCCCAAGCCAGTATCTCCATACGTAATGCTGTCCCCCAAGCACACCACGCATGCCGGCGAAGATGGCATACCGATTGCTGGAACAAAGGGAAATTCTTGTTTTTGCATCATTGCAAGACCTCCATGATAGCTAAATCGCTTATGTCTGTCATGCAACATGCTAACGGCCTAACACCATGAAAAAAGTGTTCCCACAAAGACAATACTCTTCATTTCTTGTTTATTATTTTCCGCAGCCTTTACGGAATGCCGTCGGAGAACAACCGACCATGGCCCTGAACATCACCCCAAAACTATTCGCCTGTCCAAAACCACATTCCCTTCCAATCCCAGCAATGGAGAGATCTGTTGCACGAAGCAAATACTTTGCGTACCGGAGTCTGGCTTCCGCAACGAACTTATGCGGGCTGCTTCCCGTACGAGCTTTGAAGCATTTACAAAAGTAACTTTTATCCATCATTGCGATCTTCGAAAGCGTTTCCAACGATAAATCATCATCAAGGTGCGCACTGATATAAGCCAAAACATTATCCATATCAGCATACTTCGCCACTCGTTCAGCTATTTCATGGCCATTCGACAGGGCCGTCACCAACCCATCAATATGATGCCCCAGAACGGACTCGGGAACATGCGACGCCCCCTTCAGCAGAGATAACATAATACGAAGCTCCCGCAACCCCTCACCTTCATCATTGTCTTCAAGAATATGGCCACCCAACCGATTGACCATATACTCGTACGTCGCACGAGCCGTCGGACCGTCATAATGCAACCAAATATCCTTGCATTTTACGTTTGTCGAGAAAACATGCGGCTGATAACAGTCGACAATGAGGAATTGCCCCGCGGAAGCCACCGCATCTACATCACCAAAGCGTATCCGGAAAGCCCCTTCACTAATATACGCAATTAAAAAATTGTCCATAGGCGCTCTTGATAGGTGATAGCCAGCACGGAATTCCCCGACGCCCACTCTCAGGGGATAATAAAATGTTCTCACCATCTCCTTAGTTGGCGAATACACGTATATCTGATTGCGATGCATGACGTGAGCGCTCTTCACGCTTCCACTAGAAATACTGCGCACGCCGCCACCTCCCCAAGGTACTCGTCAATACACTCTAAGCTCATTAACCGCACATTAATCCGAACAACACTCCGCCAGAACGGATGTATCAGAAACAAGTACGACTCGACGGCAACAAAACCTATGAAAATCGTGCGGTTATCTTACTCGCGTGATCGCTAATCACGAAAACCAAAAACATCGTTACACTATCCACAGAACCGATTTCGTTTCTGGTCTATTACAAAACTCCAAGCGATTTCCGCCACGGAAGCTACTTCGCCGCCGAACTTTTTCGCCTGCCTCGTCGTACTGGCTTCCTGTGAGGCTGACGGAGAATCTCCCTATCCGAGTCCGTCAGTGCTCCATCGTTATCTCTCTTATGTATTGCGATAGCACTCTGAATCAGCAACCGGATAGCGTCCAGCTGCCACACAAGACGTTCGCAACCGCACGCAGGATCACGATACCAGTCAATATGCCGCTCCATACGACGCACGAATTCTTCCGCCTGACGAAGACACATATCTTGCGCCGCGCCGCTTTTCACCAAATTCAAATGCGCCAACACCAGCGATGCGAAATCATGCACCAGCGGATCAGTTTTAGCCAATTCCTTAACACTTGCAGCATGTTCCGCAGGAGCTTCTACCAAGAGCTCGAGATACTTGTCCAGATCACGCGTGGCCTTAATGTCCTCCGACGGCGGAATCAACAAGCAGTTATGGTGCGACGCCGCGTTACGCAGCAAACGCACGCTATACATCATCGAATACGTTACGTCCTGGAAGTTATGCCTCTTAATGAAACTGTGATAGCACGAAACCAAACCAGCCAGGGAACATGTTTCCCAAAATAGCCAGATTGGTTTGCAATCTATATATTTATCTTCTACAAAGAAAAGGCGGACGACCCGCAGGGGGGGCGTCCGCCGCTGGGAGACCGCTTCACATTACCAAAAACCTTTGCGCTTCTTGGAACCGGTCGAGTCACCCCTCGTTCATGTAGCGAACATTATACAGTTTCCAACA
The DNA here is from genome assembly GCF_056356495.1 of Bifidobacterium sp. LH_491. Classification (NCBI taxonomy): domain Bacteria; kingdom Bacillati; phylum Actinomycetota; class Actinomycetes; order Bifidobacteriales; family Bifidobacteriaceae; genus Bifidobacterium; species Bifidobacterium sp. LH_491. The sequence continues at coordinate 1,751,382 of NZ_JBKEUI010000001.1, read as the reverse complement.
CACTCATAGCAACCCCGGCGACGAATGTAATATAGCGAAAACCGCCATGCAAGCAACACTATATACAACTAGTGCGCACAATCGTAGGTAGCATAAACACCAAATATCATCGCCCAGACAGCACAACGCGCCCATCACCATTCAAGCGCGCTGCGTGAGCACGATTGCCCCCGACATCTCCCCGAAGAGTCTTCCCGCAAGTGAACGATCAATGTTGACGCAAATCCGCATAGATGCAGCAAAAAAGCTCCTGCTCGATACCGAAAAAACCATCCAAGAGATATCAGAAAGTGTCGGATTCGACACCCCCTCATATTTTTCGAAGCGCTTCAAAGACATCGTCGGCATCAAACCTAGCGAATGGAGAAATCGACAAGCAGAAGCACACGAAGATGAAGCGATACCAGAATCCACTTCACCACCCTCCCCGCACCTACCTCAATAAACAATGGGCGACGCCGCACACACGCGACGTCACCCATCTCATCCATGCACAGTTACCTGTCTCTGGCAATCACCTCAATTCCGTAAGGTTCAAGGGCAAGCGTTCCAGACAATGCCGTTCCGCTGAGCACGGACACGTCGCCAGCAACAACGACATTGTCGACTTCGACGGCCACATTATTGTGATTGATGATGAACATGAGCCGCTTGTCATCGTGGTTGCGAACTCGAACTTCCACGTTTTCCGGAGTATCGATCATGTCAAATTTGGCAATGCCGTTGAGTTTGCCAAGCAACCACGCAAAGGCTTTCTCGTCGAGCACCGTTCCCACATATATGCAGTGCCCCGAGCCAACATGATTGCATGTCACGGCAGCGGCACCAGCGTAGTATTGATCCGCGTATGTCGCCCACACCTGCGCCGATGTGGGGCGTATCACTTCGGCAATGATGCTACCAGCCCCAATGTTTGCGCGCATTGCACCCTCACACGAGGCCAATCCAACAGTTACATCAGGCAGTAGCGCATCGATTTCTTCTCCCCATGCGCCGCAAGTTCCGCGGAATGCACCGGGGTAGCCGCCAAGTATGATTTTGTCATTTTCATCAGCAATGCCCGACATGGTTGTTGTCACGAAGCAGCCACCAGATTGCACGTATCGATCAACCGTCTCCGACATACCGTTTTTGGCTATGCACAACGCCGGAGCAACCACCATGCGATATCGCGAAAGTTCTTCAACCGATGCATCGGAACGAACAATGTCCATTTGTACGTTGTTCTGCCATAGCGCCTCATACCAACGATGCACCTGATCCGTATACTCCAACAAACGCGAGGGACCGGACGAATAGTACATCGACCAATAGCTATCCCAATCAAACATCAATGCAACCTGGGCCGGGCACGTTCCGCCTCGGAACATATCTCCATGATCGTGAAGTTCTTTACCGAGTTGTTGGACCTCACGAAACACCCTCGTATTTTCCGTATCAGCATGACTGATTACCGCGCCATGGAACCGTTCACAGCCGCTCACACTTTGCCTGAGCTGGAAGAACTGGATGGTATCCGCGCCATGCGCGATTGATTGATAACTCATGGCACGCATTTGTCCGGGACGTTTTTGCGTGTTGTAGGGCTGCCAGTTTTGCTGACTGGGCGTTTGTTCCATGAGCATGAACGGCTTACCTCGGCCTACCGCACGATACAGATCATTGCACATCGCTGCACGAGACGGCTTGGAATCATATCGAGGATAGTTGTCCCAACTGACCACATCAACGAACCGACCCATATCGAAGTAATCGATATCCATGAACAGACCCATCATATTGGTCGTTATCGGCGTGCGCTCATCATACTGACGTATCGCACGCTTCTCATCGGTAAAGCATCGGATGATGGAATCACTCATGAAGCGTCTGTAATCCATCGACATTTTGGAAAGCACCGTGACACCGGGACTAATTTCAGGCCCTAGCGCATTGGGCACGACAATATCATCCCAATCCAAAAATAGGTGCTGCCAAAAATGTCCATTCCACGCATCATTTAAGGCATCCAGCGAACCGTATTTTACTTGCAGCCAAGTTTTCCATTGCTCAAGACACGTATCACAGTAACAGTATTCGCCGTACTCATTGGAGACATGCCACGCGACCAATGACGGATGACCACCGTATCGCTGCGCCAGACGCCGCGCCAGTTCCGGCGCAAACCGTCGGAATGTGGGCGAGTTCGGGCAAGGGTTATGCCTATCTCCAAAAACGTGACGACGTCCCTCGAAGTCGGTGCGCATTACATCTGGATATCGTTTCGCCATCCATGATGGTATCGCCGCCGTCGAGGTGCCCATGACAATGCCAAAATTATGACTTGCCAGCAAATCTACGATCTTGTCCAGCACGGTGAAATCATAGATATGTTCATCCGGCTGCAACTGCGCCCATGCGAAAACATTGATGGTAGCCTCGTTGATTCCGGCGTCAGCAAGCATGTGCAGATCTTTCGCCCACACTTCCTCATCCCACTGCTCCGGATTCCAGTCTCCTCCATAGTAAAAACGATCAAATATCGCATGGCGATTGCCGTCAGCCCGTACCATATGTTGTTGAGACATCATACTTTTGCCCCCATTCCACGAGCAATCTTGGACGAAAACACCAACGTAAGCAAGCCCACCAATAGCGTTATGCCGCCAATCATGAGGAAGTACTGCGCTTCCCCGCCCTCATGGTAGAAGTTAATAGATATGGTGTTCAGCGCCGCGCCGATACCGGCTGAAAGGTTCCACACAGTCATCATCTGCGATTTGAACGCCCTCGGCGCCACATCGGCGGCTGCAGTATATCCCGCAGGCTGAGTGTTCGCTTCGCCAATCATGACCAGAATCCAAAAGAAAATAATCCAGAAAGGACTAACCTTTACTCCGGCAGGATACAGTATGAAAGGCAGAACCATCAGCAGAGGGCCAAGCCCCCAAGCCACAGCGCCCAATCCCATCTTGCCTGCGGTAGATGGCTGATGCGAACCAAGCTTGGTCCATAATGCTGCAAATGTCGTACCGAACAGTACCGCGCAGATGCTTCCCCATGTATAGAATGCCGCTGGAGTGATTTCCCATCCGAAAATCGAACGATTCACCGACTGTTCGGTATAGATCGAAATGATGGTGATGCTTTGGTTCCACACCCATCCACCTACGATGTTGCAAAGCATCAGCGGCAGAATATACAAAACATGCTTGCGTTCAAGTTTGGAAACTTTGGAACTACGCACCACATAGATGAAGTAGAAAATAGGGATAAATATCGCTGCAGTACTCACCGCGTTGCCGAAACTTTCTGCAGTAACCAGCCCGGTAACCATCAAACCGGCCATAACCGCTACTCCAACGACCAACACCCCGATGAAACCAGCCATCACTTTTTGACGCAGCCCATCGCGCAGCGGATCCGCCGGCAGTAACCCCAATGGTCCGAAATATTTCTTTTCCGTGGTCACATAGAATAGCAGCGCCGCCAACGCTACAGCAGCGCCGAACGCAAAACCAGCCCAATATCCGACATTCTGCGCAATCGTTCCAATAATCGTGGGCGCAAAAATACCCGCAATATTAGTGAACACATAATTTAGCGTGAATGCCGCACTTCGACGATTGTCACCTTCCTTATACTGCATGCCCAACAGCGCATCCAGACTTCTGCCGGCAAACATTGGAGCAATGCTCAATAACACCAACGTGGTGATACAGCCAACCGTACCCAAAAACGGGAAAGCCAACAGCGCGTACGCCACCACTTGCATGCTACGCGCCAAACGCACCGAAAGCCGCGGCCCCAATATACGGTCTGCGATATACCCGCCAACCACACCGCAAAGCACCAAAGCTGTGCCATATATAGAAATAATCTGGGCAGCTTGCCCTTTGTCCATCCCCAGTCCGGCTGGTGTATCGGCATACATGTAGTAAATCAACACTGAGCTAATGGCAGTGTTACCGACAGAAGTGCCTATGGTTAATGCACATGCACTCCCGACCCCACGGGGCTGCCCCAGGAATTTCCGATCGGACTGTATACGGTCAATAACTTCAGCGTTATCACCAGAAACAGTTGTCGTCGATGTGGACATGTTCACTCCTTCCCTCAAATTTCATCATTGAATCGACATATGATCACAGGAGATCTGGCATCAGCCATTACTGCGATCATGACACTGCAAACGCCTTCGACGCTATGTCCATAATTTGCCAATTCATGCACAAAATATGAGTTTGCCGGTGCAAGACATCGATGTCTCACTACACTAAACATTAAGCAACCATGAGCCAATGAAGGAGCATGACATGCCTCACATGTACGCCAATACCGCATACCTACGCAACGAGCATGATGAGGTCATCAACCATGACGTTCCGCTGATTATCGGCAGCTGTGGATCATATCGCCTGGTATCCAAACCACGTCTCAACACCATTTGGGAAGGACGCGGAGACTACCAGCTACTCTACATCAACAACGGACGCGGCCACTTCTACAAACACGGCAAAGAACATATCGTCTCAGCCGGAGAAATCATCCTGTACGAACCATATGAACTTCAACAATATTTCTATACCGTGCAGGAACATATTGACGTATGCTGGGTCCACTTCTCAGGGAACAGCGTTGAGCATCTCCTTCAACCAACGGGGATACTCGATCAACCGAATCACACGCTCGAGGTCGGCGTCGAACCGGAATACCGCGATCTTTTCGAACGCATGATCATGGAGCTGCAACTGCAACGCCCCCAGTTCAATCATATTCTGTCGCTCACTTTTCAGACAATGCTACGGCTGTTCGCCCGTCACCAGGCGGAACATAACCAACACCCACACAACACACGTCATATCCCACCAACGATCAGACAAGCAGTACTGTATTTCAACCAACACTACGCAGAACAAATCAATGTGAAATCGTATGCCCAGCAACACCACGTCAACGAGTCGTACTTCATCGCACAATTTAGAGCAGCAATGGGAGCCACGCCCCTACAGTACATTACCGCCATTCGGATTCGTCAAGCGCAGTTCCTTCTTCGCAGCACCGACTTCCCCATCAACGAAATAAGTTTTTTAGTTGGCTACGACAATCCGCTGTATTTTTCCAGACTATTCCGACAGAAAACAGGCCTCACGCCATCGCAGGCACGAACAATACCGACACGAAAATCTTGACCAAGGACACTAAGGAACTGCCATGAATCGTCTCCAACAAACAGCATCTGCCACAGTCATCGCCTCTTTCCTGATCGCAGGATGCTCGAGCTGCAGCCACAACGAAGCCACTTCTATTACCATCTGGGCTTGGGAACCAACACTCACGAAAGTTGTCAAAGCTTTTGAAAAGCTCCATCCAGACATCACTGTCAACCTTGAAAATGTGGGTACAACAACCGCATACACCGTGCTCAACAATGCGATTGCCGCCAACACGGGAATGCCAGATATTGTCCAAATCGAATACGACATGATTCCCGAGTACGGCATACGCAATGTGCTGACCGACCTAACAGATTTGAACGGCGGTGATCTTTCCGAAAAGTTTACTACCGGCACATGGTCATCCGTTCAATTTGACGGTCACGTGTTGGGACTTCCCATGGATTCCGGCCCGATGGCCATGTTCTACAACGCAGACATCTTCGCTAAAGCAGGCATTACCGATATTCCCACGACATGGGATGAATACGATGAAGCCGCGAAGAAAATACGCCAACTCGGTGAGGACTATTACATAGCAGCGGATGGCGGAGCTGCCAGTGGATTCGAATCGATGATCAGGCAAACCGGCGACTTCCCCTATTCCACTGACGAAGATACGGTAACGATTAATTACACCGACAACCCCGGTGCCCAACGTTATGTGCAGCGGCTGCAAAAACTCATGGACGAGGATCTCATTAACACCACCACCGCCAGTTGGACGGACGACTGGAATCGAGGGCTTGCCGATGGCACCATCGCAAGCCTTATTACCGGGGCATGGATACCCGCCACACTGAAATCTTCGGCCGCCGCAGCCGCAGGACAATGGCGTGTGGCACCAGTGCCGCAGTGGGACGAGGACACATATGTGACCATGGAGAACGGCGGTTCAGCGCTCTGTCTGATGCAAAGCACCGACAATGCGAAAGCCGCCTATGAATTCATCACGTTTGCCACCCTGGGCGATGGAGCCGACATCCGCGTCGACAACGGTGCCTTCCCAGCCGATACGGAAACACTCAACGACCCGAAGTGGCTCAATCTACACGACGAATACTTCGGCGGACAACAAATCAACCAGGTGCTTGCGGAATCCGCCGAGCATGTTCCCTCCGGATACCAAGCGCTGCCGTTCGAATCCTACGCGCAAAAAATATTCAACGATGCCATGGGACCAGCCTGGACAGGTAGCATCAGCGTGAGCGAAGGCCTACGCAACTGGCAACAGCAACTCATTGACTACGGCAAGACACAAGGCTTCACCATGATCGCCGGATAGACATAAAATCCCCGCAATAAGCAGGCACAATAGTCACAAACTTCGACAAACAATCCGCCGAGTAATAACCGCTTTCAACGACTATGGGTATATAATCGTTACGTTATGACTTCTTCTCCAACCGTGTATGCAGTAGCGGAGCGCGCTAGGGTATCCCCCTCCACAGTTTCGCGCGCTTTCTCGCGCCCAGAGCTAGTATCAGACAAAACGCGACAAGCGGTACTCCAAGCGGCAAAAGAGCTGAATTTTACTATATCTCGTTCCCCCATGGCGCTTAAGTCTGGACAAACATTCCGGATTGCTTTGCTTACCAACACTCCAGTAACTACCTGGTTTGGTGCCAATGTTTTCGACGGACTCGATGAAGTCTTTCATCCCGCAGGATACGACATCGCATTCCACCGAATAGACGGAATGGAAAGTCGAGAAGATTTTTTTGACACACTTCCAGTACGCAGAAACGTTGATGCTGTTGTCGTCACTTCATTCGATATCGATTATAAGGAAATATCCCGCCTCAAGACAATTCAAGTTCCCATTGCCGGAATAAACACAGTATCCCATAATGGCATGTCTGCATGGTCTTCGATAGACGATCATCATGGGCTTAGTCTCATCGTCAAACACCTAGCCCTGCTGGGACATCGCGAGATTATGTTCCTTGGGCGTAATCCAAAATCATTGTTAAAATTCAGCACGTCGCGAAGGCTCCAGGGGATGAAAGACACCTGCGAGCAGCTCGGAGTCAAACCAGCCGTTCACGCTGTCCCCGAAGGAGACCGACATTTACAAACAACATTCAACGAGCTAGTCAATATGCCCGTCCTGCCCACCGCCATCGCCTGTCAGGAAGACGGCATTGCCATACCCCTAATCTGTAAGCTCCGCGATTTTGGGCTACGCATTCCGGAAGATATTTCTGTTACCGGATTTGACGACAGCGTATATGCAGAAGAATTTGGGCTCACCACAATTAGACAACAACCTCGCGCTATGGGCAATGAAGTAGCGAGAAAGATACTTAAACTGATCCGCCGAAAGGAGGTAACGGACCCGTTTAACCTCCATCCGGCGGAATTGATTGTGCGTACGAGTACCGCACCGCCACGAGCTTGATAATGGCGGGGGGGGGGCGAAGACTTTGCGTCTTCGCCCCCCCCGCCACCGTAATCATCTAGCTTTCGAAAGCAGATGCCTGCGGTTCCACACCATTAGTTTCCTTGAAAGTCTGCCACTCTTTCTTCCAGCCATCCACATACGCCTGCGATACTTGCTTCCAATCGCCCGTCTGGTTCGCATACTCGACTAGAGCGTTTTGGACACCCTCGCCCCATGCATCTACAGTTGCGAAACTGCGGACCATCTGCTTACCATCTTTCTCGTATTGGCGAGCAGCAACAGTCAACGGGTTGTCAGGCTGATCGTCATCACCATAGGCAGTACTTGGCACAGCAAAACCCATGTCCTTCGACATTACCTTTTTACCTTCTTCGCTGCTAAAAAGCCACGTAATAAAATCGAGCGTAGCCTTCTGATCCTTCTTGCTCGCATTTTTATTCACAGCCCATGACGCATCATAAATACCAGCAGGACCGTAATTTTCTTCACCCGGAATCCCCATGAAGTACGGCAACATACCTAAATCATCATCAGCTACTTCATTGTCCTTGATCTGCGTATACGCCCACACACCGTTCGGGTAGAATGCCACTTCTCCCAAAGCGAATTCCGAAGTAACATCTTCATAAGTCTTTGACGTCAACAGCGTCCGGGGAGTAGGACAATTGTTCATCTCCAAATCAAACAGCGCCTTGTAATTATCGACGTATGTCCCTTTAATCTCAGGCATAAACGTAGTGTTGTTATCCTTATACTCGTAAAAAATCGGAATACGACTCATATGAGACGCAAAGCGGTACAAATCCGATGATTCAAGGCCTGGAGTTGCGATTGCGCCCGACAAACCCAGATCATCTTTGTGCTTTTGCATATCTTCCACGACAGCCTTGAAAGTATCCCAATCCTTGATGTCATCCGCAGAATCAATAACCGCATAGCTCTTCGACGCATATTCATTGACAATCTTCTTGTTATAAATGATGCCATACCACTCTGCCGCATACGGAAGTGTGTAATAATTGCCGTCATACTGATAAGAATTAGCCTTACCCTCATCCGTCAACAGCTTGAACGCCTCCGAGTCCTGCACAGGTGCCATGTAATCTTTCCACTTGATGAAGTTCGGATACCCCGTAATGCTCCACATGGTAGGCGCCTCAGATTTGGCCAGCTCGGAAGCCAATGTATTGTCATAGCTATCTGCCGCGGTTAGAACTTTGACCTCGACCCCAGTCTCCTTGGTATATTCATCAGCCAAATCCTCAAGCTGATCCACGATCTCCTTCTTATTGTTCACAAAATAAACTTTGCCCTTATCGGGATCAGCTGAATTTGCGGAACCACAGCCAGCCAAAGTTCCCAACAACAGTGTCGGGATAATCGCCAGAGCCAAGCTCTTCTTCGCTATCTTCATTGTTATCCTTTCTTTCTAATTTCTAGTTCATACTGTGGGAATAAGCTTCGTCATCCCTTAACCGCACCAGCGGTCACGCCCTTGATGATGTATTTTTGCCCAAAGAGATAGAAGATAATTATCGGCAACAAAGCCAGCACGAGCGCCCCCATCATAGCACCCATATCTACCGACCCATATGCCCCCTTAAGATATTGCACAGCAATCGACAATGTTTTGAACCGTTGCAGATCGAGGCAAAGATATGCCATCAGGAAGTCATTCCAAACCCACATCGTCTCCAGAATTGCTACAGAAATTAGAGCCGGACGCATCATAGGCATGACTATGGTGAAGAACGTCCGCAAAGAACCCGCCCCGTCAATCATTGCCGCCTCTTCGATTTCCACGGGAATGGTTTTAATTACCCCAGTAAAGATAAACACTGGCAATCCTGCTCCAAAACCCAGATACACAAGCCACATTCCCCACGGAGTATTCAGACCGAGGATATCGGTGATCTTGCTAAGCGGGAACATCACCATCTGGAACGGCACCGCCATGCTCGCTATAAACGCATAATACATAATTTTCGCAAAGCGATTTCCAACGCGGACTATCCACCATGCACACATAGAGCAGCACAGCAAAATCAGACCGACAGATCCTAGAGTAATGACTATCGTCCAACCAAAACTAGGAATGATATCTGTCTTCTCTATACCCCTCACATAGTTATCGACGCCAGCGAATGATTTACCAGCGGGCAGGCTAAACACATTCCGGGAAATGTAAGCTCTTTCCTTGAAGGAATTGATAAAAACCAGTGCGATAGGGTAGATCCATATCAGAGAAATGATGGCAAACAATCCTGTCCACAACGGGGCATGCCTAAGTTTATCGGTCATGACTCGACCTCCCGACTCGTCATAATACGATTTTGGACAAAAGCCACCAAGGCTACAATGACAAAGAAAATGACCGCCTTGGCCTGCGCAACTCCCTCAAACCCCGTGCGACCGTACATCGTCCGATAAATATTAAGCGCAATCATTTCTGATGCATTGGACGGGGCCCCATTCGTCAAAGCAAGGTTCTGGTCAAACATTTTAAATCCGTTGGCCAATGTGAGGAAACTACACACCGTTACCGAAGGCATCATAAGGGGAATAATGACGTTCCGCATAATCTGGCGGCCAGACGCACCATCCACCTGCGCAGCTTCGACTAATTCCACAGGTAAATTCTGGAAGCCGGCTATATAAATTACCATCATGTAGCCTATCTGCTGCCAGCACATCAGAATTACCATGCCCCAGAAACCATATGTTGCAGATGTCGTAAGCGACCGCGCCCACAGCGCAAGTATCCCATTGAGAAGAAGCTGCCAAATATATCCCAAGACAATGCCGCCTATGAGATTCGGCATGAAAAATACCGATCGAAAGATAGTTGAACCACGCATGCGTTTTGTAAACATGTATGCCAGCAAAAATGAGACGATGTTTACAACCACCGCGGTCACTACAGTGAACGCAACGGTTCGCCATAGCGCAGATGAAAATTCCGTATCATGTATCGCTTGAATGTAATTTGACAGCCCAACCCACTTAGCGTCGAGCACCGTTCTGAACGAGGTAAAACTCAGCCACACACCCATCACCAACGGCACCACGAACCCCACGACGAAACATATTGTCGTTGGCATCATGAAAACTAGCCAGCCACGTCGCGCCACTCTGCCAACAGTGGTCATAACTTCCTCCCTTCCCGAAGAAACATCACAAAGCATACTGCAATGAATCCCTGTGCATATTTTTTATATAAAATGAGATAAATTGCTCTTGTTTTGATTGTACTACATATTGCACACGGTTGCAAACTTATTGCAAAAATGATACGTTTCTCATGTATTCACTATGAACTTCTACCAGGGGAGACCAATGCACTACAAGCCTCATATGAACGAAAATGCTATTATTCGCGGCAACCAATGGCGCATCGGAGTTTTATCCGATTCTCTCTTTCGACTTGAATGGTCAGAAACCAACACCTTCGAGGATCTACCGACGCTCGCCATTACCAACAGAGGGTTCACCAGAACACCCCACTATGAAATATGCGACACACCCGACTGGATTACTGTAGAAACCAAGTACCTTCGGTTAACCTACAACAAGCAACCGTTCAGCAAAGAAGGCCTGAGCATCGTCGTCAAGGGACTCTCCGATACCAAGACCAATACATGGCATTTCGGCGACAAACAAACCGGAAATCTCAAAGGCACAGCACGCACCCTCGACTGGGCCAATGGCGCAATCCAACTCTCCAACGGCGTGACGTCACGGGATGGCTGGGCAGTCATTGACGACTCGCAATCATGTGTCTTCCTTGACGATACGACCATTAAGCCACGAACAAACCCGGAGACCGATTTATATTTCTTCGGATACGGACATCGGTACAGCGAAGCTGTGTCCGATTTCTGTAATCTATCGGGCAAACAACCACTGCTCCCGCGCTACGCCTTCGGCAATTGGTGGAGCAGATTCCACCAATACACCGACCAAGAATATGTCTCCCTGCTCGAACGGTTCGCCTCCAACAGGCTACCTTTCACCGTGGCGACCATAGATATGGATTGGCATCTCGTCGACGGAATTGACCCGAAATACGGCTCCGGATGGACCGGATACACATGGAATAAGACGCTATTCCCCAATCCCAAGGAGTTTTTGCATCGTGTTCATCAGCTTGGATACCACACCACGCTGAATATACACCCCAGGGATGGCATCAGACCTTTCGAGGAATGCTATGCCCAAGCCGCACACAGCATGGGCATAGATCCGAATTCCGACACAACCATAGAATTTGATCTCACCGACCCAGACTTCATATCAACATATTTCGACGTGCACAAGCGTTTAGAAGACGAAGGAGTTGATTTCTGGTGGATCGATTGGCAACAAGGAGGTGTAACGCGACAGCAAGGACTAGACCCGCTATGGGCCCTCAACCATATGCACTATCTACACGCAGCACGAGACGGACGTTGGCCTCTCATCTTATCAAGATATGCCGGCCCCGGCTCTCAACGCTACCCCATAGGATTTTCCGGCGACACCATTGTGACATGGGAATCATTGCAATATCAACCCTACTTCACCGCAACAGCTAGCAATATTGGATATGGGTGGTGGAGCCACGATATCGGCGGACACATGTTTGGATACTATGACGAAGAGCTTGAAACACGCTGGTATCAACTAGGGACTTTCAGCCCCATCAATAGGTTGCACTCAACAACCTCCCCCTTCAACAGCAAAGAGCCTTGGAATTTCAGCCCTGCAACCGAACGCCGCATGTCCGATGCTTTGCGGCTACGGCACCAACTCATTCCATATCTCTATACCATGAACTGGCGTAGCGCCGAAGAAAACAAACCCCTAGTCACGCCAATGTATTGGGATCATCCAGAATTGGATGAAGCATATGAAGCGTCCAACGAATTCATGTTTGGCTCTGAGCTGTTGGCGGCTCCAGCAGTCACTCCTACGGACTCCGCTTCCCATATGAGTAAAACCAAAGTTTGGCTACCGCAAGGAGACTGGTTCGACTTTTTCAACGGACGCAGGTACTCCTCACCAACAGAACAAGGCCGCGTAATGTCGGTATGGCGCCCGCTCGAAGCGATACCGATATTTGCCAAGGCTGGAGCCATCATACCAATGCAACCGTTGTCCGAAGACTCCGTCAATTCTGTAACCAATCCAGAACAACTCGAAATCTACGTATTCCCCGGAGCCAATGGATCTTTCACCCTCGTGGAAGACAACGGGGCAAGCAACGAAAATCCTGCGCCCGCACGTACTGAGATGACATATCGGTGGAACACGGATACAGCATCGTTCCACATCCGCGCGGCTAGCGGCGACACCGATTGCGTCCCACAAACTCGCAGTTGGTCCATACGATTCCGAGCTATTAGCAAGTGCAATGCAACAGTATGCGTCAATGGCACCCAAATTTGCTCACAAACCCAGTACGACGATGAAACGCTCACGCTCATAGTACAACTCGCACAAGTACCTGTAAACCAAGATATTGCCATTACCCTTGATCGGACAACCTTCGCTGAAAACCCTCTCGCAATAGACGCTTTCGCGATTCTCCGCCGAGCAAATATGCCGTATCTCACCAAAGAACGTGCCAACAGAGCTATACAACAGCTTGGTCCACGAGCTCTGACTACACTCGATTCTCTGGAACATGTCAGTGGCCCCGATATGGAAGATTGTTCCGATTCGCATATGCCGAGCACCGTCCGACAGGCTTTAGAGGAGGTTCTTCTCAGAAGCTAGCTCTCGCAACAGTATTCGGCAAAACCCAATGGCGCTGGAATCCTTCTCTTGGACTCCAGCGCCTGCCTCATACATTACACCATAAAACCTCGAGGCCCACTCTGAAAAATACGGGCATCATCATACTAAAAAACAACAGCCGCGAAACATACGATAATAATCAGCAACACCGCAGAGGATCGTCTCGCGCGATTCAGACAGGCGTACACCGGAATACCCCCCCCCGCACAACTCTTCGTGAGCACCATGGTATACGCTGCGCGCAGGCCTTATACGACGCCGGATACGAACGGCTAAACAGCGTTTAACACCATCCCCAGAGCCGCGTCTTCGCAACGGCTTTTCTATTATTAGATGAACATGATGGGCATATTCGTGTATGCGGATGAATCAGGAGTATCCGATTCAATACATAATGATGTACCCATATTCGGCAGCCTCATACCCGTGGGAAAGAACAACAGAGACATCGCACGACGCCATCACTCCAACCGAATATTTCCGTATGGAACTGTGCATTCACCACACCTTAGGCTCAATATCCCACGTACCCCAGCATCCTTCCGCCCGAAAGTGCGTGTTTCCACCATCGGCAAGACCAAAAACCCACGCCTTCCCGGCCCTGCAACCGAAGGTGCGTGTTTCCACCACCCACACCGACGGTTCCTACCCTCCAAAAGTGTGGAAAACACGCACCACCCATCCCAGAGTGGCGGAAACACACACAAAACAGACCCCAAGAATGGTGCAAACACACACCTTTCGAGCAGGGGCATCCGCGGCGGCTCCACCAGTGTCGAAAACACACACAAAACAGGTCCTATCAGTGCCGAAAACCCACACCATCCAAACGGAGAACGCAGGCGGCGACTCCACCAATGTCGAAAACACACACCATCCAAACGGAGAACGCAGGAGGGCACCACACCAATGGTGAAAACACACACCTTTCCACCGGGGAACGCCCACGGCAATCCCACCAATCCCAAAAACACACACTTTTCTAGACATAGCCCCCCGGCAGAGCAACCCTAACCCGCACCGGTATCAAAATGTGTATCTTTACGCAGCGGGGAGAACACACCGGCGTCCAGAACCCATCGACAATACAACCGTCAGCGGATCCGAAACACCTTGTTATGCGCCCCCATACAATAGTCTCCATGCAAGAGCCCCCATGCAAGAGCCCCCATACAAGAGCCGCCATGACCAATAGCATCCACCGGCCCCATGCAACAACCCGCAGTACGACCGCGTTGCAGCAGCAGAACGAAGAGCAGAACATTTTAGAAGCCACCATCGCATGGTGTGTCAATGCCACCGGACCATCGAGCACAGCCAAACGGCGGGCGGCACAAACCTGGAAAGGGCACATCGACGCCACGGGAGAGCGCCCGGATCTCATTTTGCGCACACAAACCGGCCAGGTGATTGGATTGGAACATTTCCGCGCCGACCATCTCGTCCGCACCAAAAAAGGACGCCTCCTCTCGCGAGCGGCCGAAGAGGATGCCTGGCTCGAACGCCAGCGCAGGAAGCACCTTGAAGCAATCTCCGAAGAAGACGAGGAGCGGTGGCTCGCTTCAGCACGCGACATATTGCACACGCACATGAAAAGCGCGTCACAGAGGAGCAGCAGGCTTCCTTACAAGACCTCTTCGCCTCCCTCAAGCAAGGGCTCGACGGACACCTAGCCAAAATCGAAGCGTATCTCCGCAACCTTGCAACCTACCCCAAGGCGCACCACATGCAGCACGCCGCCCCGCAAGCCACCCCGCAAGCCGCCACACGCGTCGCCCCAACCCCGGAATTAGGATTCCTTATCGAGTTGCACAGCGACCGTCGCGATTTGTTTCTGAATACGCCCGGCGCAACCACCAAACTGGACGCTGGCAACATCCCAATGTTTACCGACATGTACATGCTTCTTGAGGAGGCGTCTCATCACCTCGACTGGATCGCGTTGGCTATGCTTCCCTCCACGGGTAACGACCTGTCTAACGCGGCCATCATCGATTGCCGCAATGGCGCTTTTGCGACCAACTGCAGGAAGCAGGGGCTGCAGCCAACCGTCCATCTTGGTGATATTCCAGTCAGCGATAACCGAGACTCCGCAGAGAAACACACACTCGACCGCGATTCCCTGCCGCAGAACGTACTCACCTTGGTCCACAGTGGCACTTTGACCGGGGACTCCCGGATGACTCTGTTCCAGCAAACAGCCAACGCGCTCAACCTCGGCAAACGCCGCCAAGCATTTACCGCCACGATGCCCACGCAGATGCTCTACGAATGCCTCCTACCGGCATCCACTTCCCATCGCGAGCCATTCACCGCCGCAGACGTCCACCGTCTCCTCCTAAGACGCTCAGATACAAACCCAGAATCTCTTGCAAGCAGTCTGCGCTGTTTCAAGCGGAAGTATTACGCGAATGTACCGGGGCAATCATGACAGTCCCGTCACCTCTCAATGCGACGGCGCCCACTTACCGATGAGTTTGGGACAATACCGAATGGCGATGAGGTAGATGACATAGCATGCCGCTAATGTAGCCGCCGTCGGAAGCAAGCTCAAGACCACGCTACTTCTCAACGCATCATCCGACATCCGCAAAGCAATCGCGCAGACATGTATCAGAACACGTTTGATCGGCTCGGAAAAGCCCATAATCACCATCGACGCCTGCCCCAGACGCTGCAACAACGAGACATTGCAAGAGACCGCAATCGCAAACGTGCCCAAAGTTCCCAATACCGCGGTAGCAAAGAGCATAGCAGGCAAGCCAAAACGCCCCTCAGAAAAATTAATCTGATAGTTCATATGCCAAACAATGCAAAGCAGTATGCCCCAAAGTATAACGCCAAGGAGAAATGCCCCGAGCCTACGGAAAACTCCAGCTTTATCCACGTATCCAACTACGGATGCTTTCCAACGCGCTAACATTGCTCCCAGCGCGTACATGGACAACGCGGCACCCACGATGTCAAGAGTCCATGGCAGCCGACCATATTGCACGACCACTATGTTTTGACAAATAACTCCCCAAATCACCCCGACAATAATCAATACAACAGGAACGGCATATGCGACGATCTTTGCGCCTCCCATCAGTTTGGAACCACAGAAAGCGAACACTTGATATAAACATTCAACGAGGAATAAACATGGCAAAAACCATAGCACAGCGTTTTCAGGCCAATTATCAGATCCACCACGCATGAGGACAATATTGAGCCATACGTCACGCAAGCTACCAGACCAATCTCTCATATTTCGTTCTATGACAAACCAGTACGCCATAGTGATTACGACAAACGTGAGATATGGCAACATCAACGTTTTAAGACGCTTCTTAATGAAATCCCCTATACCCTCAGCTCTCAACGGGGGGGGGGATACTAGAAACCCTGAAATTATAAAGAATAGCGGCATATGAAAGGAATAGATCCAGTGCAACAATTCACCGGTATTTATAGTGTGACCAAACACAACCAAAAAGATGCCAATCCCCTTCATTGCATCGATCCATGTATATCTAATCTTCATATCTCATCCTTGGAATACCGGAACACACGTGAATCATATCAGATACCAGATAGACAATCGCAAAATAATCCTGTAGCTCATGTCTCGCCCATAGCCGTGCAGTCATAACTTCTCAGACAAACGAAAAGATGTACTCCTGTATTAGAGTCATCAAAAATTTCTCGAGCACCATCTTCTACCCGCCTAAAGCATGCGCAAAACAGAGCCATGCACATCTTCATAAAGTGCACCCAAACATATTCCGAATACATCCACGAAACCATCTTGAAGTGCATATTCCGCATAAAGAAACTACGATGCTTGCCCATGCCAATATTGCGAATGCTCAACACCACAGTCAGCACCCACACATCATACATATAATAATCGCCACAAGAAAAATAATCCTCAGAAAATACAGAAAAACCATACGTCCAATACGCGCGGCGAAAACAGTGTAAGCAAACGACCAAACAGCTATTGTTAGAATTCCTTGGACACGGGCAAGGAATAAAAAGCATCATAAGCTCAAACATGATACTAGTTCGCCTCTGTATACACAGACATCCATATAATAGACACCATGCCACAATCCCAACAAATGCCAACAATTGGCAAGCCAACCACACGCAGACAACACTACGTACCCCGATTTTTTCTCAACGGATTCACCAAGAACGATCGACTGGCAGTTCTTACGCGAGAGAACAAGCTGTTGCGCAATCAAAAACCCGAAAATGTCGGTTTTGAAAAACTCCTGTATGAAACCCCGGCCGATCCGAACAATCCGAACAATCCGAACGGGATGACACTCGCCCCAAACTCCATCGAGCAAGTACTGGCAGTGGCAGAGAGCTGCATCGCTCCGCAATACCGAGACATCATCGCGGCTATCCGGGGACCTCGCATCGCATCTATAACGGACGATGGGTTGTCCAGAATCATCGCCGATCTGTCTATTTTTACAGCATCGATGGTATGCCGCTCCCCCGAATACCTCAATACGACCCTTCCGGCAATCAAGGAGTCCCTACTCCAGAAAATGACCGCGCATGGCTATGGAACCACCGATTCGCTCCTTGCGCTACTGGAGGAAACCACCGGAGAGACTTTACCCGACGCAACCCTTCTTCCCGAACAAGTGGCCGAGTACCTCGCAAAAACACTGACGGTCATGCCGATTTTCGGCGATTACCGTGAAAGCCCGCTCTGTGAAATGGCTAACATCCTCAGGTCCAATTACAGCTTCGAGTTACTGCACACCACATGTTGCCCCTTCGTCGGGATATCCACACCTTACATCAGAGATGATGACCACATCCCCATGCTCATATTTCCGCTCCATTCACGCGTATGCCTCATATGCGCGGCAGACGATCAACACATGTTCACGATCCGTCCAGCCAACCGCAAAATAATCCAGTGCATCAATACCGTCATATTGCACGAGGCGCCAGGACTGAAATTCTGCAAGCAGGCAAAATATCTGGAGGTAAAAAACGGAGTATCATACAGCCACTGCAGCAAGTAGCCCTAGTTACATAAGATTACGTAAGTAAGGCCTGACACATCATGCACTCGATTCCATCGGAAAAGCCAAGGGTCCGATCCGACGAGGCACGGCTCGGTACAATTACATCAGTCATCAGAGTATATTCCACAAATTCCACTTCATTTGGCAACACCTACAGGCATAACTGGGCACACTTGTTCTTATCGAGAAATGGTTTCCCATGGCCCATCCGCATGCAACAAGCCCAAGTTGGTTTAATTACATAAACTGACTATAAGTTTGAAACACCCTCAATACCAGAGATTAATCTGGACAATAGTGATTCATCTCATCCATAATGAGAAATAAATATCAAGGTATAGACTCATAGGACACATAACTGACATAAACATCACCACTGTTTCACCCACCCCACCAAAGGTTAGAAACCCATAAAATTAAACAATCGAGCAGATAACTATCCCCCAGCAAGGGTATGATTTTCTTTCTGTAACAGACATACGTATATTCGAGGAATAGAATATGACCACAAAGCATCACGGACGCTTTTATTCCAATGTTATATGGCAGTACGGGCTTCAAGCCGTAAAGTATCTATTCCCCCTCATCACGGTACCGTATCTGACACGAGTGCTCGAACCACACGGTTATGCCGTATACGCCTACGTGCTGGCTTTTATGAGTTTCGCTCAAACTTTTATTGACTTCGGCTTCAACTTATCCGGCACCAAGAAGATAGCGCGAGCCACCACTATTGCCGAACAAAACAAAATTATCGGAGCGGTTACCGAAGCACGCATCCTACTCTCTGTCATAGTAGGCTTGGCCGTCACAGTAATAGCTCTCTTCTTACCAATCACCCGCGCCAATATCCTTTACACAATGTTGTCGTACTTCGCAGTTACAGGCCGCGGCCTTGCCCCTGATTTCCTCTTCCAGGGCCACGAAACCATGGGGCCTCTGACAACTAGATTCCTGATATCAAAGGGGTTTTCCACGGCGCTTACGTTCGTATGCGTATCGTCCATCAACGATATCTTGTGGATACCAATACTGGATATAGCTTCTAGCATTATTGCGCTTATCTGGTCGTTTGCTGCTGCATATAGGATCTTCGGCACTAGAATCGCTCCCGCCCCACCGCGAAGCGCAATATCAGAATTGCGAGAATCTGGTTTGTATGGACTGTCCAATATATCGTCAGTGGCCCTAACTGGCTTCACCACTCTGCTCATTGGAGCAGTAATTCATGACAAGACACTGGTTGCATACTGGTCCGTATCTATGACTTCAGTATCAGCAATCCAATCACTGTATTCCCCTATTTCCAACAGTCTCTATCCGCATATGGTCGTACATAATGACTTCCGCTTTGCGCGCAAGGTCATCATCATATTGCTTCCCGCGGTGCTCCTAGGAACATTTCTTTTCGCCTCATGCTCTGACTTAGTGATGTTAATACTCGGTGGCCAGCAGTACGTTTCGGGCGCCTGGATCATTCGATGGGTTTCCCCACTACTGTTCTTCTCATTCTTTACCATTCTGCTCGGCTGGCCTGTTCTAGGAGCATCGGGCAAAGTTCGGGAGATCACCACGACTACTGTATTCTCCGCTCTTCTTTGCATTGCATTGCTCTCTTTAGCAACTATCGCAGGAATTGCAGATCTTAAAACTATTGCCGTGATACGATGTATCTCAGAGGCAGCCTTATTCTTCACTCGGGCATGGTACGCCCGACATTACATATTCGCCAACAAGTAGAGAAGGTGTTCAACTCTATGGAATTGCTCTCATTGCCTGAAATTCAAAAGGAATCACACTGGCTACTGAAACAAACTGCCCTTTTTCTCGAGAGCCATCATCTCAAATATTCCTTATATGCAGGCACACTATTGGGTGCAATTCGCCATCAAGGTTTCATTCCATGGGATGACGATATCGATATATGCATGCCCCGCCCCAGTTACGATAAGCTCCTTACCTTGTTCGACCAGCTGCCAGCACCTCTCTTCGGTGTGGCTCCCGGACCACAAAGCCTCGGTCTGCAATTTGCCAAAATATGTAATTCACAAATCAGAGCACAAGAACCGTCCTATGACGGTACCGCCAATCAGTATCTATGGATCGACGTATTCCCTATAGATGGCGTACCGACCAACGACAAAGAACGAACAGCTTGGCTTCGCAAGATT
This sequence comes from Bifidobacterium sp. LH_491, assembly GCF_056356495.1. Taxonomy (NCBI): domain Bacteria; kingdom Bacillati; phylum Actinomycetota; class Actinomycetes; order Bifidobacteriales; family Bifidobacteriaceae; genus Bifidobacterium; species Bifidobacterium sp. LH_491. The sequence goes on along the minus strand of NZ_JBKEUI010000001.1, from coordinate 1,730,795 downwards.
GTACGTTTGCGCCAGCAACGCACTTGGCTTTCCATCAATCCTAGCGCCACTCATTCATTCCCCAAACGCATAATCAAGCAGGCTTATAAAGCCCTCTTCCCGGCAACATATGCAAATAAATTGGATGTCAAATTAGACGAACTACTCCGGAAATATCCTTACGATACTAGTGAATTCGTCTCCTGCTATGCAGGAGGAATGAAAATCCCATTAAAATACAAGAAATCCGAGTTCGAAGCGTACCAACAAGTACCATTCGAGGGCCTGACGCTCAATGCACCAGGCTGCCACCATCAGCTTCTCACTGATTTCTACGGGGATTATATGCAGCTCCCCCCAGAAAACGCCCGAATAACTCATCATCTGAAAGCTTGGCGCGTATCTTAAAGTAATCACTAACATAGGAGAATGTCATGAAGGTCTGCATCGTTGGCGGAGGACATATCGGAACGACCTTGGCCTGCCACATCAAACACTACGACAAGTCCATCGAGGTAAACCTGCTGACAGGTAAACCCCAAAAATTCCTTCAACCTATTACCTGCAACGATATCGAGCATGGCGAATCCTATACCGCCACCATAGACCGCATCTCCGATTCCCAGCGTGAGGCAATACCAGATGCAGATCTCATCCTCATTGCACAACCTCATTTCCTCATTCGAGAGACCTTCGAAAAAATAGCCCCGTACACAACAACCAACGCATATATAGGCGTTATCCCCGGTAGCGGCGGCTGCGAGTTTTTCTTCGACACAATATTTCGGGGAAATGCCCACTTATTCGGTTTCCAAAGAGTACCTTTCACCGCTAAACTCGTATCCTACGGGCAGGAAACCAACCTTAAGAGCTGGAAACCATATAGCAAAATCGCGGCTTTACGCTCCGCAGATACAGAAACAGCATGCTCGCTTATCGAACAATGCGGGTTACGCACTCGAAAGGCCGCCAATTTCTTGGCGGTTGCCTTAGTGCCTTCAAATCCAGTCCTACATACCGCGCGCACCTACGACTTGTTTCACAATTATACCCCTGATCATGTTTTTGAAGAACACCTCAAATATTATCTTGGCTGGTCTGATGAAACCTCCCGCATTCTTCTCGGCATGGATGGAGAACTCCACCAGCTTTTCGCGGCCATGCCGTCATTGGATATGTCATCAGTTCTTCCCTTACTCAAGCATTACGGCGTCAACTCACAACATGAGCTCACCCAAAAAATCAATCGAATTCCGACATTCCAGACCGTTTACGCGCCACTAATCCCGGACACCGAGCATGATGGCCGTTGGCGAGTTGACCTGCGATCTCGAATGTTTACCGAGGATTTCCCTTGGGGCCTGTGCATTATCCGCGCATATTGCGATCTATTTGATGTCGCCTGCCCCACTATCGATCAGGTGCTCTCATGGTATGAACAGTACATGCATCTGCAGTACTACCAAAACGGCAAATTTGAAGGAGCTGATTTGCAATCCACGGGCATACCGCAAAACTACGGTATTACGTCGCGCCAGCAAATCATAGACCTGTATACCAAATAAAGAAGGTCTTGAATACCAGTAGGGCTGGGTCTAGATTTATATGAAACCTAGGACCCAGCCCCGTTTTTGCTTTCATCAAAGAGCTCTAGTCTATGCCCCGAAGCTTCCGCCAGTGCCACTGAATTTTTCGCTTTAGGATAGTTTCCAAGGGGATGCGATAGTAAAGGATATCGTAATCATTCATCCAAGAATCCGGTTTCTTATTCCTAGGCAAAACAACAATTCTTTTTTTGCATGCCTGAAACAACGGAGTATCCGTCTGAGAATCCGAATAAGCCCATGAGTCCATTTGAGAAAAATCAGATATCTGATACTGTTTTTCTATCAATACCATCTTATTAGTCCCCAAACAATCTATACCTGAGAACTTTCCGGAGCAAATATTATTCTTAAAACCCACTCGGGTACATATCAAATCATCAACGCCATGCTCTTCAACAAAAAAACGAAGATAAAGATCATAAGATCCGCTGACAACACAGATGTGATACCCTCTGTTCCGAAAATCAATCAATGCTTGCATTGCGGGAGCGATGAGATGCTTCCGAACCTCCTGCAGGTAAAAATCCCTTGCTACGCCGTCAAGCTCATCACGGGACAATCCCGCCAAAAGGCCAAGCCGGCGCTCCTTATGCGGCAAAGACATATCCGCATCAGACTCCCGAATCTCGGGATGTTTCTTCAAGACAAATCGTATGAATGGATTCACCGTATCAAAATCCACTAGGGTTTTGTCAAAATCGAAGAACACTATATGTTCGAAGTTGCACTCTCTCAATTACCATTCCCCTATTCCACATGGTAGAAAGACTCACGCTCCTTGAGCAGCGAATCCCACGTGGGGCGCTCGCCCCTATGCAGTGGAACCTGCAAGGCACGAGGCGACCACCCATCATTGCCTTCCAGGAGAATCGGACCGGCAGGAGTAATGACAACATCCCATCCCACGGAGAATACCTCAGGGATTGCGGAATGTGCCCGCTTCACCAACTCACACGCATCTGCAAAAAAAGGCAACACTTTGCCAGCCAAAGGCGTTATAGACCTTTTTGCCGGAGTGAAATTATAGGCATATTCACAAACAGCCCCTTTATCAGTAATGCCATACAGAGTTTCTGTACCCTCTGCAGGATTATTAATCAACGAATTGGGCGGCCCAGCCAACAAAGTCGTGCCCGACAACACAACGCGTTCTCCTGTGTTATACGTAACCATACGCAACGTGTTCACTGAAGAAGCATTGAATGCAGCAAGAGCTTCGTGCTGAACAAGCCATCCCTGCATAACCCACATAGCACTTGGAACAGCTGTGATCCGACCAACAAACTCGTCAAGAGAGACCTCTTGGCCGTCATAGCAGACAAGCCCATTTCGCAGATAAACCGACATCAAATTATCGCCATGACAACCGTGGGTACGTTTGATTGCCAGATGTTCCCCTTCATGTTTCCTCATGAAATCAGCAATCGTCTCGCTACCCTCAGTGAAGGTAATACCGCCATGTATTAAATAGGCATATGTCTGCGGTAGTGATTCCGACGGCAGAACCCTTGTGAAAAGCATGTCAAACATGCGTTTATCTCGGAATACCACGCTGTAATCGTATGAGAAACGCGAACCATCGGGATAAAAAGTTGAGTTAACTTTATGCCTTTGCTGTTTAAATATGCCATTATCGAGAAAATCGCTACACCCCCCCCCTACACAATCCAGGCCATACAGGTTATAGCTCGCATTAACCTCACCATACTTGTGTAGCCAATCAACTAAATCCTCATGACGTTCATCCCGAGATTTTCTATCGCACTCAGGATACAGACTATCTTGATTCAGAAGCAGTTCAATCGTGTCCTCTGTTGACATAATGCTATACCTCGCATTCACAATACAATTGGATTGTACACTTACCAGTCAATCATTCATATAAATCCAGCGCTACCGCAGTATATTTCTTCGCGGCCTTATACCAGGTAAACAACCATTCTCCCATAGGAGAACCCGATGCTTCCTTGTACATAGCCCAGACGTACCAATACCAGCCAACGATTCCCACAGCGGCAAGGCAGTGACGAATTTCTTCGCGAGACGGATCTCTTCCAAAATACAAATGAAGCATATCGATCGTCTCTTTTACCGAGTAGCCAGACCCTTGCGCAACAAAATTCCCGATGTCACATGCCCAATCGCCCATAGCGGAATATTCCCAATCAATGATTCGCATTCCATCTTCGTTCACCAGAATATTGGGCCCATAGAAATCGTTATGACACAATACAGGCTGAGACACATCAACTTGACAGCGATCGTGCAATGCTCGCACTGCCGCTCGGAGTTCCTCGAAATCATTCGGCATACGGTACTGTACACTCTCCAACATCGTTATCAAGCGTTCTGAGTCAGCAAAAAAATCAAACGACCACGGCGAACATGCTCCGCCAACATGGAGTTTACGCAACAGCGCCAGTGCCTGAGTGACTTGCTTGCGATTCCCATAATCGAACGGTACACAATTTTCAATGTACCGAGATATCTTCCACCCTTGCTCAGGATCCTCATAAATGTAGGTGTCATCCAGCCCAAGCCGAGCCGCGGCCGAAAGCGCATACGCTTCAGCTTGCCTATTCACGAGTTCGTTGCTTCCCACCCCAGGATGCCGATATATGTACTTTGAACCATTGACGGAAAATAGCACCGATAAATTCGTCAGCCCCTCCTTCACAGGAGTTACGTTGGCGATATCTCTACGAGAGCAGGATAAAGTCTGACAAATGTTATCGAGAATCCTCGAATCTACATTTTCGAGAAAATCCGCATCGTACGCGACGAGGTCTTGGATGCCGTCAAACTCATGGATCAGACCATTAGATACCTTCTTCCCATACACCTGGAAATCGGTAACATGTTCAAAAAATATCGTATGCCACCATTTCGATGCAGTTCGCGCAAGATCCTTCTCCTCATCAAGAATGCGCACCATGCGCTGTGAGGCAGTTCTATCAAAATACACAGGCCCCCGCAGTACCCACCCGTTAGTCTCAACCCCTACGGAACAGATGATGCCCTTGGAATTGCAGCGCAACGAAGGCACGGCCGTAGCACGCGTGTTCTCTACAGCGGTGCAATACGAATGATATTCATATAACGAAAAAGGGTTGCTTTCATAATATTGGTCAGCAGGCAATATATAAGTATTATCCAGAAAACTCCTGCCGAGCCAGAGTGAATAATAGTTATTCTTCTCCATATAGAGCGGGTTAATCTCTAGATCCACTCCGTATTTATCCTCAAGATAGAAGAAGCTCTCTTTCATATACCCGACGACAACGCATATCTTATGTATACCGGCGTCATGAAGCTGCTCAATCATTCGTTCGACAAGAGCTTGCCCTCCCACCCTGAATAAGGCCTTCGGGGACTCGAACGACAGCGGCCTCATCCGTACCGCCTGCCCCGCCGCTAGAATCACCGCGCTCCGCACGCGATATGGTTCTATGGCGAGACATCCTTCATTCGTCACGGTTCCCCCATCGTCGATAAGCCCTGATTCTCGAAGCGATCGCATGGCCTTATTGATCGACCCGAGCGACACTTCCGACATCGCAGACAACTCCCGCTGCGTACAATCAGCATTCTGTAATTTATGCTTAAGAACCTCAAATTCATAAGGGCTTAATGACATCGCCGCCTCCTCGAACCACGAGAAAATGCTCATATTAAACAATAATAGGATACCGATCACATAGCAGTGTTCATAATCATATACTATTATCTAGTTCATGAACTAGACTTGTAATATATTTCACGAACAAAGGAACAAAGGGGTTATGGTGACATCAGCTAACGCAAAAGATACAGCCTATTTCGAGAAAAGATCCCTCAAAAAAGGATCGGCCGGCTGGCTACTCCTCACCGGACTCGGAGTGGCGTACACGATTAGCGGCGACTTCTCGGGATGGAATTACGGCATCTCCAAAGGCGGCTGGATGGGATTGGTCATCGCCTGGCTGACGATGGGAATCATGTACATGTGCACGGTCTTTGGACTGGCCGAGCTATCCTCCGCCATCCCAACAGCTGGCGGAGGATACGGATTCGCTCGTAGCGCCATGGGACGAACAGGAGGATTCGCCACCGGACTTGCTCTCATCATCGAATATGTATGCGCACCAGCAGCAATCTCCACCTTTATCGCCAACTACATTCAAACCCTCGGAATACTCCCCAATGCCCCCACCATCCTATTGGTAATCCTCACATACATCGTTTTTACCGCAATACATATAGCCGGCGTCGGCGAGGCGCTGCGTTTTACTTTCGCCGTCACCCTAATCGCCCTTCTCTCTCTCCTAGCATTCACGGTAACCGCCGCACCCCACTTCCAATTATCAAACCTTTTCAACATGCAACCCACCACAAACGACCGAAGCCTTTTTCTTCCTGCGGGATGGAACGGCGTTTTGGCATGTCTTCCATACGGCATTTGGTTCTTCTTAGGAGTGGAAGGAGTTCCCCTCGCCGCAGAAGAGTGTACGGATCCCAAGAAAGATATGCCTCGCGGACTCATCGGAGCAATGGCCATATTATCCGCAACAGGATTCTTGTCGCTCCTGCTTGTTTCTGGAGTCATGGGCGCCAAAGCTGCCGGAATTTCCGATGCCCCGCTTATCGATGCGCTAACCGCCATAGGAAGCCCAGGTATGGCTTTGTTCCTCAATATAGCTGGCCTCTTGGGGCTGATAGCTAGTTTCTTCAGTCTAATGTATGCTGGTTCTCGACAAATATTTGCGCTATCAAGAGCCGGCTACCTACCGACCCCTTTATCGCTCACCGGTTCACGGAAAACACCCTACACCGCGCTCCTCACGCTTTCCGCGATTGGAATAGGCATCGTATATGTCATGCAGGATGGAAGCCTAATCCTCAATATCGCAGTATTTGGAGCATGTGCATCATACGTTCTCATGAATCTATCCCATATTTTGCTGCGCGTGCAGTCGCCTCTCATGCACCGAGGATATGAGGCACCCGGCGGCATATACACCTCGTCGATTGGCCTTGCACTTTCTCTTGTGGCAATCATCTCCACATTCTTCGTCGATGTGAAAGCAGCCTGCTGCGTTCTCGTTATCTATATAATCGGCATTGTGTATTTTATGTTCTGGGCAAAAGCTAGATTAGTTTCCAATGCGCCCGAAGAAGAGTTCGCTGCAATACTCATCGCGGAGTCTGAACTGGAATAGCTGCAATAATCAACAAAGGATGCAAAACATGAATAAGCTCACCCTCGACGAGTTCGATCGACTTCTGCACAAATACGAGAACCACTCAGCGACCAAATCCGATATCGACAAGCTGGAGCCATATAGGGCAAAACGTGCAGTGTTGCTAGCAAGTGGGTTCGGCAGCCGAATGGCTCCGATTACCATCAATACCCCAAAACCACTTGTCAATGTCAACGGCAAAACAATCATCTCGACAATACTTGACGCGCTTCTCGCCATCGACATCACAGAAATATATATCGTAACCGGGTATAAAGCAGAGTGCTTTGAGCTCCTCGCGAAGCACTATCCAATGGTCACCCTTATCCATAACGATCGGTATGACACAACGAATAACATTTCTTCAGCATATGCGGCTCGACACCTTTTCGAAAATGCGTACGTATTTGAAAGCGACCTGCTCATCCGCAATCCTAAAATATTGAAACCATACCACTACACCTCAAGTTACTGCGGCGTCAAAGTTACAGAAACCCCTGACTGGTGTTTCGATGTGTCAGATGGCAAAATTACCGACTTACATAAGGGTGGAACAAACTGCCATCACATGTACGGCATCAGCTATTGGACCGAAGAAGACGGCAATCGCTTATCCACCGACCTGGAAGAATGCTATAGGGACCCGGATAACCAGCAGCGTTTCTGGGATGACATTCCATGCATCCTCCGCAAGAGCCATTACGACGTTCACATCAATGAATGCACTTTTGACGATGTCTCAGAAATAGATTCATTTAACGAACTACAAGCAATAGATAGCAGGTACATCTCCCCTCGATCGTGACGACTTCCACAATCAACACTCATTCAAAAAAACTCGCAATACATACATCTCACTACCGCTCCTGTGCAAGAAGGTTCACCACGATCAATCCCACGCACCCAAATAGTTAATAATAAAATACACGACGAAACTCGAACGATCTACAAAGTCGACAAAATAACTGCACCCCGATTGTTGGACGGGAGGAATTCAGATTCGATAATCGGAGGTGTGGTTCTTTCGTATGTGAGATGATCGAAGAAGACATTACGACGACGAGTTCCGGCGCAGCGCGCCGGACGAGACCATACTCACGGTTATACGTCATATGGGGCGCAGGTACGCCATCCGCACTCGAAACCCGTGGAGCAGGTACAACTCGTACCACAACGATGCGGGCGCGAGGAACCGAACCCGCTCGGACCAGACTTCCGCGCCGACCGACCATTCAAGGAGTTCGGCGCCGACATCACCGAGTTCGGGGCAGTCAGAGCCAAGGCATACCTCGTGCCCGTGTACGACGTGGACAGTAAGGAAATCGTGTCTTGGTACGTCAGCTAGGCATCCCGACATGGTCCAGCAGAGTCGCCTGCTCGCCGTGCTCTCGCCCAGCCCGCCCCGGTGGAGGAAGGATTTCGGATGCCAGCACCTCCGCTACTCCCTAAGCCACAAGAGCAACTTTCTGAACAACGCCACCACCGAACAGGCGTTCGGCCACCCGAAAAAAGAGTTCTACCGGGGACGCGTCCGACTCGTACAAGCGATCCAAGGCCGAGCTCGATGCGCACGTCGTCCACTGGACCACAAAAAACGGCCGGGTACGGCTCACCCCACTCCGGAGGAATTCCGCAGCGTATCCCTCGCGACCTGACCCTGTATCCTAATAAACCGAGTCCAACGAGCAGGACGTAGTTCATTTAGAAACTCATATATTTTCAGATATAGCTTGTTTAAAATATAAATTCCTCTGCTTAAACACCATACTTATTGAATCTCTTATCCAATGCAGAGCAGTAACGCAACAAAGTATCTCCTTTATTCCACTGCAAAAATACACGGAACAGTATCCGGCGAACATAATCCACAGCAATACATACGGCAAATATGAGAATAAGCCACGCCACTACACCACCGCAGGTCAACCATGCCTGCTTATCCATACCTTCCAAAATGACAAAACGCTTCCATAGCAGATCACGAACAACCGGATATTCGGTAATGAGATACACAGCAAAGCACGATCTGGCGATAGAGTTGATAAATCGATTGGTGATAGGCTTACTTTCTAATACTCGCAAAAATGCTATAAAACCAATCAAGACAACGGGCAATTTCCAGTCTCCCGTGATGAATAGCCCAACATAATGTCCAAAATAAAATGCAACAACAGACGCCGCAAAATAAAAAGTAATAATAGCAACGGCAATCCCCACGCCCACCCACATGTATCGTCTTGATAGCCCTGGATCCGGGTAAAAATACCACTGATAAACAGTCACCAACACATAGATATATATGAGACCAAATGCTCCACTAAGAGTTGGAGTTCCGGGGAAAAGCCCAAGAATCCCATATATTCCCACAAGTATCATGGAAAGTCTTATGTGATTCGATGCCCCAAGGGCGCGCAAGCCCAGCTGAAGAAAAGGTTCCAGTAATAGAAAAATCGCGAATGCTGTAGGATACCACCATAGGCCCAAGGCAAGAGGGAACAGAGATTTCAGCATAATACTTATGCTTACAAACGGGCGAAGAAAAATCAGAGAAACCACCAGCAAGATGATGCTCCAAAATAAGAGTTGCCTTTCCAAAAACCATATTTTCAGTATGTTCGACTTCAACGTAACTTGTTTTTGCGCACCGTACCAAGCAGTAATCGCAAAAAATATGACCACTCCAACCTTACCCCCACCAACAGCAACTACCTGAAGAAAAAACCGGATTACACCCGGCGCAATTTTGTTAATATCAACAGTGTTATATATTGCACAATGGTGAAGCAGTATCATGAACATAGAGACAACACGAAGCAGCTCAATTTTGCTGTTTCTCGTCTTTTTTTTATTTTCAACAGATACAAACTCATCACAATAAGACGTAGAAATCCGCATAAGACGCAATACCTCGCAAGACGAAGCAGGTGAAAATATAAACGATTACAACGCTATACGCCAACAACGATAACGGTCTCCCGACCCCCCTTTGAAGAATTTCTCCATCATTAAAAAAACGTAAATATTCCAATAAATAAGGCGCAGAACACATTACCACCAGCGGCACCATACGAGAAAATGTTACATCACTCGGATACGAACCAGCCATGTAACATATCGACAGAATGACGAAAGTTTTATATTTGGAAGGTATATCTGACCTAAAACCTCTTTTTTCAAAATAATTATTACAAAATACAAGAAAAATGACAAAAAATAAACCAACTAGCATGTATAGCGCTTGCATGCGCGAAGGTGTAGCGGAATACCATTGCCCTTCCGGATTAAAATACAACTGCAACTTCCAGCCAATATTGGCATTTATACGCGTTACCACATCTATAGAAATATTTAATAGATAGAAGTAGATTAGCCCTAAAATGGCAACAATTTTTTTCAGTAAGTTACTTTTTGCGCCCGAAAGGCAGTACAACAGATATATTGGCAACAACGATATGTGCAATAATGTTGCAGCCAACAATAAGCCATGCTTCAGAATGCACTTATTACGCGAAGTCGAAAGCTCACCCCAAATAATAGCGAAACAGAAGACTGAATAAGCCGTGAAAGATCTGACAGTATCAGCTGGATATGAAAAGTCAAGAAAAGCCAGGATATAGAGAAGCACAATAAAAACCAACTGTCTCGAACCGCCCATTTTACGGAGAGCTCTCCCTATACCAAAAATAGATAAAAGGGAAATGACAATAGACAGAGATTTCAATAGGTCATAATCTCCAGTTAGCGATACCACATACAGAAGCAATGCAGATAATGGATACAGCTCATATTTTTCCTGAAGATACTCGTACCCCTGAACTCGAGCCATCTCCATCTCATGCGTCATCCTCACCATATCCGTATACCTAGTGCTGAACGTTTGATGATAAATGACAGCGGATAAAACCAAAACTAACCCGCACCCTATGAAACCCACCACATTCCGAGTGGTACTCGATAGATGAAGTCCCCTTGCCGAAGTCACAACGCTAAAAACACAAAAAAGCACTAGCAACAAAAACAACGCAAACGATAAAGAAACCATAAGCGAAACCATTCGTACAAAAGCTACAATTCTATCGCCTAATTATACCCACGCATGGCGATTCTCTATATTCGTTAAAATTATAAATTGTTTCGGTCACTATGCACTTAAGTACAGTAATAGCGTCCCCACACCCCACTCTCATCAGATACAGACTCCGAGTTCCGCGCACATAAATACTTAAAGTGCAGTAAACAGCACTGAGATCTAAAGTTCTGAGAGCCTCGTCAAAATGTACAAAAGAAAGAAGACCATCATCTTTCATACCGCACTCAAGCCAGTACCCATGAGAATCTACCAATAATCAATCATTATCTTAAATAATTTGCCATGTCGGACAGATAATGAGGATAGTCAAGTTCATCGACTATATCATTCCCAGCCTGCCCCATACCAATTTTACGGTTCGAGTCGCACGCCAGGTTCGACATAGCGTCCTTCAAATTCTGCTCAAGCTTCTCGTCTCTTCGTAGCAGTACAGCGCACTGCTCATTCACATATTCAGGAATTCCACCAGAATATGTGGTGATTAACGGTTTTCCGGCGGCCATTGCCTCTATGACGGCTAGGGGTGCGGGATCATCCCACAGCGATGGCATACAACATACATCACTCATGGCATAGACTCCCGGCATGTCATCATGCGGAATAAAACCAGTAAAAATAACCCTATCCCCAAGCGACTCGGCTAAGGCATGTAACCGCTCTTCGAACGGCGATGCAATGCCCGAATTGAAGAAGTACGCCCCCGCTATGACAAGCTTTGCCTGCGGCAGATCAGAAAGCCGCGCAAAAGCTCTCAGTAGAGGCTCCACCCCTTTCTCCTCGGTCAACCGCCCCGAGAACAAGAAGACTACGTCATCGTCCGATATGCCATATCGGTTTCTGAGCTCCCGCCCTTTTGCCAAGGCATTCTCACTGCGGAAAGATTCCACATCTACGCAATTGCGCCATACAGCCTTCTGATCAGGGCGTAACGGACCAACCGAAGATTCCAAGGTCCGAACAATAAAATCCGACACACCCAGGACTTTCTTAACAGATCGTATCTCTTCCCGACATCCAAAAAGTTGGGGAACCTCGTTATGCAAGTGGTAATAGACTTTTCCGTCATACTTTTTGGCATTGCCATAAAGCTTCATCGTCATAAACAGCGTGGCATGATTCTCAATCATCACCGCGTCGAAATGTTCATCTCGCAAATGCTTTGCTACCTGACGTATATACCATAGCCGTTGAGCAATGTACCGGTACGACATTAATTTGCGCTTCCTCATCACGTATTTAGCAAAACCATAAATGGCAGAATCCATAATACGAACAAACCACGGAATATTGATGTATACCCCTTCGGAATGTTTCATTACCTCGACGCGAGCTCGTGCTTCAGCATCCTGAACCGAAAAGATAACGAAATCATAAGTATGACGCAACTCATTTTCATTAATAAGCGCGGTGTCCAATGCTTCTACAGCACCACCACGAGTATCCGGAACCGGCAAGTATCCCGAAGTGATTATTGCAATACGCTTGATCATACAACAACTCACCTCTCACCCTTCAAACGTATGTACCATGTGCACAAATTCGCAGCGCTATCCGCAACGTCATATCCGCACTCGCGTATTTGCGCAACAATATGCGCATCAGTATCTCGTTCATTTCGCAAAGACATCATGGCGGAGGCCCACTGACGACAATCCCCAAGCGGAACTTTCGCAAAAAGAGCCTTAACCACGCACACTTCATCTGGTACAAATTCGGAAGCCACAACCGGGCATCCTGCTGCTTGTGCTTCAAGCGCAGCCATACCGAAACCCTCATACGTGGAGGGGAATGACACCACATCAAATGCCTGATACAGTTCAGCTACATCATTGCGAACACCGAGGAAGGTTACGTTTGAGGCTATTCCCAGTTCGTTTGCTTTGCGTTCTAGATCGCCACGCAGCTCACCACCGCCAGCAAACACGAGCTTCGCTCGGACACCGCCGTGCAATACTTGCGCGAACACATCCAACGTAAACATCTGATTCTTCTGGAAACACAGCCGTCCTACTTGCCCGATGAGCAATGTGTCTTCCGTCACACCGAGTTCGGCACGTTTGCGCCGACGCGTTTCCTGATTGAAGGCGAACTTACCCAGGTCAATCGCATTATGAATGTAATGCACTCGCCCTTCGCTCACCACACGCTTGCCAAACAACCATTCAGCAGCAACGCGGGAGCACGCCGCATAATGCGTGGCATTCACTTTCGAAAACGGTCTCAACGCCGTCTTCATCAATGTTTTTGCTCCCTCTCCAGGGTGTGATGTGCTGTGGCTATGCGCAATACGGATCGGAACGCCAGCCCTGCGCGCCGCCAACAACGGAAACACACTCAACGCATTCAAATTCGAATGCACGATATCAGGCTTTTCCTCACGAAAAACTTGCTCGCAAGCCTTCAGATACTGCGGCATATGCTTGTAAGCCGGGACGGTAAACACCCGCCCGCCAAGCGCTTCGATTTCCTCGCGCGGCACTGCCGTGGAATCAGCATCAACAATGAAGTCGAACTGCACCCGATCACGATCTATATGACGGTAGTGGTTCATAATCGTGGCTTCAACACCGCCACCCACCATGTGTCCCATAACCTGCGCAACACGAATCATGTCAATCACTCCTCCTCTGTTGAGCGTCCGGGAATAAGCGGGGTTTGGCGTAGGGTGGCTGGCGCGGTGACTCCGGGGGCAGCCTGCACATGCACGGTAATGTGCAAGGAGGCTCCCGGGTCCAGCAGCGTGCTTTTCACGCCAACGGTGAAGCCATCGTGCACGGTGAACCCGTCGAAGGACGACCCGTCGGAGAACGTCCAATCCACCAGGCTGCCGCCCGAAGGCGCATACACATACAATTGGGTTTTCACCTGCCCGTTCACCACGCCATCCACTTGATCACCCAACACATACTGCGGTGTGGTAGCCACCTCTTGCGGGGTCATCAAATTCGTCAACGTAATATCCACCGTATACTGCTGCGCACCATTCGACGCCGTCTTATCGAACGTCACGTTCACATCACGCCGCAAATACCAGTCCATCTTCGACTGTGTTTGGTCCGAGAAATACACGCCAATCTGCGGCTTGGCTTGCGATGTCTGCAACGCGCCACTCACCGGCGTATCAACCAGTAGCTTCTGCATCTGCTCGTCGGCGCTCCACACCATCACGTGACCGCCACTCACCGCTTTGCTCAACGCACTCATATACGACTTCGCATCAGCTGACCGTTCCATAATATGGTGGAATGCTGCCGCAGCAGCCGCCGAAAAATACGCATCCTGCTCGCTCACCGCATACCGCGAATACACGTCGTGCAACAAGAACTGTGCGGTAGTGGACCCATCCAGCACCACCCCATCCGGCATAGTCACGCCGCCAGTAATCGCCAACATATCCTGCAGGAAAATCGGATCAATCGCGATCACACCATCCACCTGCGTCTGATACGTGTTCGCCCACATGGCCTTGGCGATCTCACCCGTACGCGGAAAATCAGGCGTGAAATTCACATCCTGCGGAATACGCCCCAACTTATCCGAAAACAGCGCACGCTCCCCAGCCGTCAACTCCACAATCGGCTGATCCAACCACGGCATCGTGCCCTCAGACACAAACTCATTCAGCGTGACCTTCCCGTTGGCGACCGTAACCGTGCCCCACGAACCCGGCATGCCACCAGACGGGCGCACTTCCGCATTATTCTGCGCCAAAATCAAATACGTGTGCGACTGCCCATCCAACCCCAGCATGGAAGGCGCCACCTGCACAAACACATTCACATTATGCACCTGCTCCGCCAACGTGGAGAACGCCTTCTTCGCCTGATCCACCGCATGCGACACCGCTTCGATACGCGTATCCAAAATCCCTTGCACGGTGCGGTTCGCTTGAGAAATCAAATCATCCGCAGTATTCAAAGGCTTCTGCACCTGCTCAATGCCCGGCAGCGAAATCGTGCCATCATGCACGCCAAAACTCTCCACCGAAATATGCTTCATCGCCTCTTGTATATTCGGCAACGCCTGATTCGTCACCGCCGACAACGCAGACACCGTGGTCCGCACCGCCGCAATATCACCGCCAACCACCGGCGCGTGCTCCGCCACCGTCCACAAAATGGAGCTCGTCTCGCCATACGCCGCATTCACATGCTGTGTGAACGCTGCCAGCTCACTCTCCGCCGAGACACTATCGCCCGATGTCACCACCTTCTGCACCACAGAAGCCGAAGCCACCGCCTGCTGCATTTCCGACTTCACCTTCAACGCCGACACCATAAACCACGCGCCAGCGGCAATCACCGCCACCAACAGCACACCCACCACCAACAGCACGCGGCGACGACGGCGACGACGACGCAAACGACGAATATGCTGCGGACTCATACGACGACGAGCACCAGCAGTCGGAGGGGCAGGAGGCTCGGATGCGGACGCTCCGAGGGTGGGCGCTCCCGGTGTGGATGATCCAGACGTGGAAGCTCCAGACGTGGAAGGATTCTCCGGCTGCGTAAGCATTTCATACTGTACGGGTGCCGAAGGCTGCGCGGCGCCAGCGACACTACCGGCAGTGGTTGCGGCAGTGGCGCTTGTAGTGTTGCCGACACCAGTGCCAGCAGCACCGACAGCACCGGTAGTGCCAGCGATAGCAGCAGTACCAGTAGTGCCAGCAGCATCTGTAGTGCCAGCGGCATCTGTAGTGCCAGCAGCATCGGCGGCACCAGCGGCATCGCCCACGATTGCGGAGACACCCGCGGAACTCATAGCACCCATGGCACCGGACACCCCAGACGCGGATGCGGACTCCGGAGCCGTAGCACCAGCCGACTCGTTCGCCATCAACGAGAACCGCTCTTCCTCGCCGTCAAACTCCTGCGTCATACCGCACACTCCGCTCAGGTTCATACCATCATGTCAACAAACGACTTCCAGTCTACCTGTCGCATTGCCTCCCCCCAAACTCTCATAGCGTCATATTTTCCAGCGCTTCACACCCTGCGCACGACAACCGCGCAAGGGAGAACGCCACAAAACCGCCTAGCACCTTCACGGGCATCCCCGGAGACGCCCCGCTCAGGCCGCCGCCCACATCGCCGCCTCCAACCTCGCCCGCACGGCCGCCTCCAACCTCGCCGCCCGCACTAGCACCGCCCTCCACACCAGCATCACGCCCAACGCCTCCACCCTCTCCACCAACGCCCGGCCCTCTCCACCAACGCCCCGCCCTCCACACCAGCATCACGTCCACCGCCTCCATCCTCTCCACCAACGCTCCGCCCACGTTGTCGCCGGTATCGCCCCTCCTCCACCATCTGACCAACACCCCGCCCACATTCCCGTTTGGCGGGCGTGCCACTATCTCACCGGTAACTTCGTTCGCCCCCCCCCGCTTGAAAAGTGCGTGTTTGCACCATTGGCGAGCGTTCTTTTGTGTGCCTTTACCACACTCTAGGGTGAAAGGTGCGTGTTTCCTACACTCCTGGAATCCCGAGACCGTCTGTGCGGATGGTGTAAACACACACCTTCGGATTCTGGGCCGGGAAAGACCTAGGACTTGGATCCTACCAGTGTTGCAAACACACACTTTTGGACTCGGGGACGGGATAGGCGTGGGATTGTGGCCTTACCGATGGTGCAAACACACCCCTTTGGTCGCGGGCCTGAAAGGGCGTGAGATTGAGATCCTAATAGTGATGGAAACACGCACCTTTGCACGAGGCTGGGCGACTGGGGTGTTTCCGGAGCTCGGTTTTGCGGGTACGCGGACTCGCTAGGTGTAGCGCCTCCGGGGTGGTCCTGCTCGGAAGATGTGTTTCCACCATTGGCGGGCCGCTGCGGATGCCCCTCGTTTGGAAGGTGTGTTCCCACCACTGGCGGGCCGCTGCGGATGCCCCTCGTTTGGAAGGTGTGTTCCCACCACTGGCGGGCCGCTGCGGATGCCCCTCGTTTGGAAGGTGTGTTCCCACCACTGGCGGGCGTTATTTTGTGTGTGTTTTCGACACTCTCGGCCGGAAGGTGCGTGTTTACCACACTCCTGGAATCCCGAAACTCGCCGTAAGAGTGGTACAAACACACACCTTTGGGATTGGAGCGTAGAGGGGGTAGGGGTTGCGGCTCCACCGATGTCGGAAACACACACCTTTTTCACTGGACGGCCCGGCTGGGGGCGGGAGTTGGCCGGTCAGGCCTAGGCGGGGACAGGGATCGGTTGAGGAGACCCGGTCAGGCCTGGGCGGTCCGGCAAGAGTGTTGGAAACACACACCTTCGCCCGAAGGTGTCCAATCCAAGGCCATAAAACCGCGGCGAATGCACGGTCTTGTCGAAAACGGAAGCGGCATGGCTGATGGCGAAGGTCAACCACTTGCCTTTTCAAGGTTACCCTCCAAAAAAGTTGAAAAATCAAGGAAAGGGGACACTCGGCAAAGTACGCCATTATCTCGATAACACCAACTTGGAAACCGACGCTATCGTGGAACTGCCAAACGGTTCTTGGAGCGCGTTTGAAATCAAACTCAGCCCAGACAAAATCGACGCGGCAGCCAACTCATTGAACCGGCTCGAGGCCAAAATGGTCAAAGCCGAACAACCCGTCCCACAATGCAAATGCGTTATCGTCGGCACTTTCCAACTAGCCTACCAACGGCCAGACGGCGTCAACGTCGTACCACTAGCCGCATTGCAGGCATAGCGGCGAGCCAGTCACTGTTTTTCGCCTGTAGCGCCTTGACCCTGACTATTATGGTGATTGAGGCTGTATACTGTGCTTGTAGATATGGTCAAACGCATTTATATGGAAAATCCTTACGTTGAACCGCTGAACAAGTTAATAAGAAACAGGTGATGGCATGAGTGGGGAAGAGTTGTTTCGCGAAAATGCCGCACTGCTCGCATTGCTTCGCACATGTCAAAAACCCAATACTTGGACATCCATCGCGAATGACTGTGTTATGGAGGGAAGCGCAGAACGTTTGCTGCTGCACAGAATAGATCCGGCCAATCATCCGTTATTCACCGTGCTGCAGCACGAAGACAACCATGTCAATGCCGTTCAAGACGCCTTGTTTGATGATGACATTTCCGGCGATGAGTCACCCCGCAAACAAGCGTTGCTCCAAGCAAAGGATGACGCAGCCGACCAATTGGAACGTTGGCAGGATTCGGGTTTTGATTATATATCGGTGTTCGATGACCGTTTCCCGGAGCGGCTTCGTTTGACCGTTGATGTTCCACCGTTCTTGTTTGCCGATGGAGAAGTCCGTAGCGACGATGTCGGCGTGAGCGTGGTAGGGTCGCGCAAGTGTTCGCCAGAAGGCGCTCGTTTCGCAGTGGAATGTGCCCGTATGCTGGTTGACCGCGGACTAACGGTGATTGCCGGCTTGGCAAAAGGCATTGATACGTTCGCCCATGAAACCGCTCTTGAACGCGGCGGCCGGACAGTCGCCTTTATCGGCACGGGTATTGACGTGCACTATCCTCCAGAAAATCGTGCTTTGCAAGAGACTATCGCGCGTCGAGGTCTGGTGTTGTCTCAGTTTTTCCCCGGTGCCCCGCCCACCAAACAGTCATTCCCGATGCGCAACGCATTAATGTCTGGGTACGGCGCAGCGACAATCATTGCGGACGCCGGAGAATATTCCGGCACTCGCATACAAGCACGCCAGGCGCAAAGGCACGGACGTCCAGTAATTCTTTACCAGATGGTGGTAGAGAATGCTCAATGGGCACGCGCACTGGTCGGCAATCCAGGCGTACACGTGGTCAACGACGTACAAGAAGCCAGCAAAGTAGTTGACTATATCTTGAATTTGGAACAGTATGCGGATAGCCTTGTCGCCGGAATGCTCGAATCGAGGATGGCGTTCGCATGAACCAGAATGACGCTTCATGGATCCGCGCTTTTCTCAAGGTCAAGCGAGAGATTATGGGCGGTTATGCGCGAAGCGTGAACGTGCATCGCTCCCACTACCTGCACATATGCCCCATATGCGCAGGGCCAAAATCTGAATATTTCCAATATTGCTCGGCGTGCGCCGCACTAGAGAAGAGTCGATGGATGCTTGCGCCCGAGGGCGTCCACTTATCCGACAGGGTCTGCTTCGGCTGTTACGCATACGAGGGTGAGCAAATGTACCGCGTGATGAGCGGGTATAAAGATCGCGAACTTCCACAACGATCCACTTTCCAAAAGTGCATACAGTTTTTGGCATTTGATGCGCTATACGTGCATGCTGAGTGCATGCGCAAGACAACGGGAAGTCTTCCTACATGTTGGACAGTTATTCCTTCAACGCAATCAAGCAAAAATTACGGACATCCCAGCGTGCTTGAGCACATCGTGGCTCCCATCATGCGCGAGCTTACCATTCCCATGGTTCGTCTCGCGGCACAAGACGAGAAGAAACGCCGCAACCTTGATCCCGACAGATTTACGATTGCAGAAGATCCGACCGTCCTAGACTTATCACACGTATTGCTGGTGGACGATTCGTGGGTAACTGGCGCAACCGTGCAATCTGCCGCCGCTATGTTTCGTCTATTAGGCGCCCGCCAAATTACTACGTATTGCGCCGCTCGCGTCGTTGATCTGAATTGGGTGAACAATAATTTGGGAGAATCGGTGGCCGACGGTTTCCGCAAACTGAAATATCACAATTATTGCCCTTGGGGCGCGGGGTACGCTTGTCCCGCTACCAGGACGGCTCAGACGTGACACAAGCAAAAGCGCGAAGTTACACCCCAACTCGCGTAAACCCTCTTGCACTAAGCAAGACAGCACAAAACGACATAAAGACAACGCGTTTAGTAAGCACCGGTGTGCTTGAGCACTGCACCAACCGTGCGGAAAATCAGCACAAGATCGCCTAAAATAGACCAATTCTGCACGTATGCAACATCCAATTGCTGAGATTCCTCTTCGCTCAAATCAGAACGCCCGGAGACCTGCCACGGACCCGTGATTCCCGGTTTAACCAAGAGTCTGGTTGAATACACCACACCATATTGGGCCACCTCTTCAGGAAGCGGCGGACGCGGCCCCACTAAACTCATCTGCCCCTGCAGCACGTTAAAAAACTGCGGAAGCTCATCGATAGACCACCGACGAATAAACTTCCCCACACGGGTGACGCGCGGATCGTCCTTCAACTTGAAGATAAAACGACCCTCCTGACCATACTCCTTGGCCAACTGCGCTTTCAACGCATCAGCATCAACGCGCATGGACCGGAATTTAATCATCGAGAACGGCTCACCACGACGGCCCACACGCTGTTGACGATAGAATACTGCCCCCCCATCATCAAGCTTGATGGCAACGGCGGTAGCAACCATAATGGGAGAGGACAATGCAATCAATACAAGTGAGCCAATAAAATCTAGAACACGTTTCACCACACTTGTGGTCACGCCATACTGCGCCAAGCTAATAGTCAATATGCTTGACCCCTGAATATTGCGCACACTCAACTGGTGTCCGGCCACATCCGCCGCGGACGTCATCAGCGCAATTTCCAAGCCAACCGACTCCAGCCCAATGGAAAATGCCGCGAACGCATCAGAGTCGCGCCGCAACACATCCGAAACCATCACCGTCTGCGCTTGCAAATCAACCGTGCGTTCCGCCAAACGATGGCTATACTCCAACACCGGCAGTTCGCGCTCCGGCCAAGCCTCACGCAACAGTTGCAAATCCTGTTCGCCCAACGCAGCCTGCCGCACATTGCCCGATGCCTCATCAAGCACGATGGGACACAACGCCACCGGCTTATAACTCAACTGCTTCTTGCCACGCAAAAACTGCAGCGTGCGCGACATACCCTGCACCGAACCGACCAACACCACCGAATACTGGAAATTGCCATTGTGCCGGTCACGCGTAACAAACGCCCGCACCACGGAACGTTCGGCCAGCGTGAGCACACAGCCCACCAGCGCCATCCATGTCACAGACTCTAACGGCACGTACACCGAAAACACAAAGTTAATGGCGCACAGCAATACCCAACCACCCACAGCAGCCTTGATCACGATAGGAGCAATCTCAAAGCCATCACCCAACACATGCCGGTGATACAAGCCGCAGCGGCGCAACGCCATAGCCCACACAAGCCCGCCGAGCAACAGATACGCAGTGGGGCTAAAAAATCCGTCGTACCCGGGCACTCCGGCAAGTTCCATATGCCGTTGCGCCAACAACACCGTGGTACCCCCAACCAAAAACATCGCCACATCGCAACACAACAACGCAGCATTCAGCGCGAAACGCCAATACAACACACGGTTCAACTGCTTTTGACGCTTGACGCTCAACTGTTCCAAAGCCCGAATAGCGCGTCCCCTGGCCTTCTCCCCCGGCTTATCATGCAAGGTCACCGTGCGCCACCTCCTCATCTCCGGCTCTCACTCATCGGCTCCATCAGAGAAGCCATGCCGAACAACATCGACATGCCCCACGTCTCCGACATGTTGCCCATACGCCGGACACATCTTCTCAGATGAATCTGTTCCATTGTACGCGCCATACAGACCCAATCGAGACGCGCTACGCTTCCGGTGGACACCTTTCTCCCCAATGCCCAATCACCCAGGCCGACGGACGTCGAACGCCCGTAAAGTACACCCTTATCCCTGCAAAACACGGCCACGACAATGTGACATGAATCACGCTATATCAACAACTGGCGGTACTTCAACAAAAATCGCTTTCCCAAAAGGAAAAAACACTATATCTAGTGCCGACACGCTCGACACGCTACTACAAACAGTGTTAGCCCTCTGGCATAATCTATCTGTAATCACATGCGAATTAACCACAGATTGTGTTGTCAAACGGAGGTTCTGGATGACTGTCACCGTGTTCACCAAGCCACATTGCCCGCAGTGCGACGCCACCAAGCGTCAGCTCACCAAGCAGGGCGTGGAATTTGAAGTTGTCGACCTCTCCGAGAACCCCTCCACCCTGGAGCAGCTCCAGGAAGCTGGGTTCCGCCAAGCTCCGGTTGTCATCACTCCGGACGCTTCATGGAGCGGATATCGTCCCGACCTCATCAAGCAGCTCGCCGAACAGCAGGTACTCGTGTGAGCGAGCAAGAGCAAGCCGCTTGCACGGGCGAAGCGACGCAAGCCAGCGAGGCAGTTCAGGCTAGCGAAGCGACGCAGACCAGCGAGCCGGAATATCGAGCACAAGGCACCACCGTTGGCGCGGTGGTGTACTTTTCCTCGGCTTCCGAAAACACCTCGCGCTTCATCGCCAACTGCCGCCTGCATGAGGAAGGCATCAACGTATACCGCGTGCCGTTGCGCCCGGCAGACCCCGAGCTCAACGTGCGCGAACCATACGTCATCATCGTGCCAACATACGGCGGCGGCGACATCCACAAAGCCATCCCCCAGCAAGTCAAACGCTTCCTGAACGACCCGCGCAACCGAACATGGATCCGCGGCGTCATCGCATCAGGAAACACCAACTTCGGAGAGGCTTACTGCGCGGCCGGCGATCTCATCGCCTCCAAATGCGCCGTACCCGTGCTCTACACCTTCGAACTCATGGGCACCCCCGAAGACGTGGCAACCGTGCGCCGCGGCATTGTGGACTTCTTCCACAACAATCCGCCCACACCATGAGCCGACGCCGTAAACCGGCACTGTAATTGCACCCAGGCGCGGCCGGACAACGCGAACACAACATCACAACCAAGAACGACAGCCAACAAGGACAGGTCATGGACATCACCAGCAACACCGCTTTGCATCTCGACCGCACCAGCGAACCGGAAACCTACGATCCGGCCCACGACTACCATGCGCTCAACGCCATGCTGAACCTCTACGATGCGGACGGCAAGATTCAGTTCGACAAAGACAAGGCCGCAGAACGCGAATACGTCACCGGACACATCGCCGCCAACACGCGTCACTTCGACACCACCGCCGAACGACTGCGTTATCTCATCGACAACCACTACTACAACCCGGCCGTCTTCGAACAGTACAGCGCCGAATTCCTCGACTCCTTCTACCAGCACGTTGAGTCCAGCGGCTTTGAATTCAGCACCTTCCTCGGCGCATTCAAGTTCTACACCTCCTACGCGCTCAAAAGCTTCGATGGCAAGGAATACTTAGAAGACTTCCCCCAGCGCAGCGCAGCCGTAGCGCTCGAACTGGCCGCCGGCAACGAAGCCGAAGCCCTACGTTACGCCGACGAAATCATCGCCGGGCGATTCCAGCCCGCAACGCCTACCTTCCTTAACCTCGGCAAGGCACAACGCGGCGAACCTGTCAGCTGCTTCCTCGTGCGCATTGAAGATAACATGGAGTCCATCTCCCGCGGCATCAACGCAGCCCTGCAGCTCTCCAAGCGCGGCGGCGGCGTGGCCCTGCTGCTGAGCAACCTGCGTGAGCTCGGCGCCCCCATCAAGCGCATCGAGAACCAGTCCAGCGGCATCATCCCCGTCATGAAGTTGCTCGAGGACTCCTTCTCCTACGCCAACCAGCTGGGCGCCCGCCAAGGTGCTGGTGCCGTCTACCTCAACGCCCACCACCCCGATATTCTGCGATTCCTGGACACCAAGCGCGAAAACGCCGACGAGAAAATCCGTATCAAGTCACTGGCCCTCGGCGTCGTCATCCCCGACATCACCTTTGAACTCGCCAAAAAGAAAGCACCCATGGCGCTGTTCAGCCCCTACGATGTCGAGCGCGTCTACGGCAAGCCTTTCGCGGACGTATCCGTCAGCGAACACTACGAAGAGATGGTGGCAGACGAGCGCATTCGCAAGACCTATATCGACGCGCGTGAATTCTTCATGACCCTAGCCGAAATCCAATTTGAATCCGGCTACCCCTACATCCTCTTCGAAGACACCGTGAACCGCGCCAACCCCATCGAGGGACGCATCACCATGAGCAACCTGTGCTCGGAAATCCTGCAGGTGCAAGAACCCAACGCATTCAACACCGACCTCAGCTACGCGCACGTAGGCCGAGACATCTCCTGCAACCTTGGTTCGCTCAACATCGCCAAAGCCATGGACGGCGACCTCGCCGCAACGGTGGAAACCGCAATCCGCGCGCTCACCTCCGTCGCCGAACACACCAGCATGGACTGTGTGCCCTCCATTCGCCGCGGCAACGACGAAGGCCACGCCATCGGCCTGGGCCAAATGAACCTGCACGGCTTCCTCGCCCGCGAAGGCATCCAGTACGGTTCCGAAGAAGCACTTGACTTCACCGACATGTACTTCATGACCGTGGCCTACCACTGCTATCACGCTTCGCACGAGCTGGCCGTCGAACGCGGCGCCGCATTCCGTAGCTTCCCCACCTCCGACTACGCCAAGCCGGCCGGGGAAGGCAACTACTTCGACAAGTACACCGACGGACGCCGCTGCCTCGAACCGCGTACCGAACGCGTACGCGCACTCTTCAAGCAGTACGGCGTGCATATCCCCACCATCGACGACTGGGCCGCGCTGCGTGACGCCATCATCAAGGACGGCATTTACAATCAGAACTTGCAGGCCGTACCACCCACCGGATCGATCAGCTACATCAACCACTCCACCAGCTCGATCCACCCCATCGCCTCCAAGATCGAGATCCGCAAGGAAGGCAAGATCGGCCGCGTCTACTACCCCGCGCCGTACATGACCAACGACAATCTCGAATACTTCAAGGACGCGTACGAAATCGGCTGGCAAGCCATCGTAGACACTTACGCGGAAGCCACCCAACATGTGGACCAGGGTCTCTCCCTGACCCTGTTCTTCCCGGACACCGTCACCACACGAGACCTCAACAAGGCCCAAATCTACGCATGGCGCAAGGGCATCAAAACCCTGTACTACATCCGCATTCGCCAGCAGGCGCTGGAAGGCACCGAAGTGCAAGGCTGCGTCTCCTGCATGCTCTGACGCATCGTGGGGCCGCGCATGCCGCGGCGGCTTCGACACCGCACGCACACGCGGCCCCACAGCGCATAACGCCGACCGCAGTCGGCATATCATACGACACCAACCCGTGCCTCCCCAACCGCCAGAAGGGGCGGCACACCATAGGGCCACCATAGGGAAAGGAACCCACCATGTCACCCATCTCCATCCCACGCCAACCGTTGAAACTCATCGACCGCGTGAGCGCCATCAACTGGAACCGCCTCGAAGACGACAAAGACCTCGAAGTCTGGGACCGCCTCACCGGCAACTTCTGGCTGCCCGAAAAAGTGCCCGTCTCCAACGACATCCCCAGCTGGCAAGCCATGAGCGAAGAAGAGCACACGCTCACCATGCGCGTCTTCACGGGCCTCACCCTGCTCGACACCATCCAAGGTACCGTCGGAGCGGTCTCGCTTATCCCCGACGCGCTCACCCCGCATGAGGAAGCCGTATACACCAACATCGCGTTCATGGAATCCGTGCACGCCAAAAGCTACTCTTCCATTTTCTCCACGCTGTGCTCCACCAAAGAAATCGACTCAGCATTCGCATGGAGCGAAGAAAACGAATTCTTGCAGAAGAAAGCCCAAATCGTCCTCGACTACTACGAAGGCGACAACCCCCTCAAGCGCAAGGTAGCCTCCACCCTGCTGGAAAGCTTCCTCTTCTACTCCGGCTTCTATCTGCCCATGTACTTCTCCTCGCACGCCAAGCTCACCAACACGGCCGACGTGATCCGCCTCATCATCCGTGACGAAGCCGTTCACGGCTATTACATCGGCTACAAATACCAGAAGGGATTGGAACGCGTCAGCGAAGCCGAAAAGCAGGAAATGAGCGACTACACGTACGACCTGCTCAACGAGCTTTACGACAACGAAGTGAACTACACCGAAAGCCTCTACGCCGGCGTCGGCCTCGTCGAAGACGTGGAGAAGTTCCTGCGCTACAACGGCAACAAGGCGCTCATGAACCTCGGGTACCCGGCGCTCTTCCCCGCGGAAATCTGCGACGTCAACCCGGCCATCATCGCCTCGCTGTCTCCCAACGCCGACGAAAACCACGACTTCTTCTCCGGATCCGGCTCATCCTACGTCATGGGCAAAGCCGTAGAAACCGACGACGACGACTGGGACTTCTAAGCCCAACAGTCCACAACATCTAACGGCCTGACAGTCTAAGACTCGTCAGGCCGTTAGTCTAGCAGACCGTTGGTTGGGGTGGCTGGTTGGGTCAGCAGCTCCAACAGCCTGCTATCCAGTCTTCCAGTCTTCCAATAGTCCAGTCTCCCAGTAGCCCAACAATCAGAAACCCGGCGTTATCAATCCTGGAACTCCGAATATCGTGCATAGGCCGCACCGATAGGAGGCAAATCCTGCACCTTTTCGAACTCTAAGCATCGAAGTGTGCGTTTATCACACTCGTAGAGACCGACTAGGGGCGCTACGAGTGTCGAAAACACGCACCTTCCACTTCAGAATGTGGTAAACGCACACAACCAGGTCGTATCAGTGTGGTAAACGCACACAAAAGGATGCCCACAACGTAGACCAAGCAGAGGGAGCCCACAACGTAGACCAAGCAGAGGGAGCTCAAATAGGAGGCGCCAAGCAGGGTGACCTCAAGCGAGAGGAGGCCGAACCAGGAGTCAAACCAGAAGCCGGACCAGAGGCCAAACAATGAGGCCAAACAATGAGGCCAAACCGGGAGTCAAACGAGGCCAAAACAACGAAAGGGCCCACCAAAGCGGGCCCTTTCTCACAACAGCAAATCAGCAGAATCTCTGCACAACACCATCGTTGCAACGGTAAGTCCTTCCAATGCCCGTCCAACGTAACAGTCCTCGTGACCATACACCTCTTGTGGGCTTCTGCTCTTGAATTGTTGCTGTACTTACCATTATGCTCAATATGACAAGCCTCGCAACCGAGCTTCAGTCATTGTTCGCTTCTTAGCGAAAATGTCCGATTACACGTTCGGCTCCGCGCCGCGTGCGCCATGATGTGCATATCGAACGGGTTGTATGTGCATTTGTGTTCATTTGACACCCGCATACGGCGTGTCGCACAAACCGAAGGCAACCCGCATCAGAACAACGTTCCCGCGATCGATTACGACAGACACATTGCCCAATGCCAGCAGTAATGTGAACAGCCGATAAATTTTGGCATGTCCCTGTTTCTTTCCAGCCAAGCCCCGCTAGAGTATGGAACATGGCACAAATATTCGACGCACCCTCACGAGCAATCCTGCGCAGTCAGATCGCCGAGCATATCGCGGAAACCGACAAAAACGACAAACGCGAACCTCACGACGGCGAACAACCCCTGCCCGAAGACCGTTTCTTCGACCGTGAATTAAGCTGGTTGAAATTCAACAAGCGCGTACTCGAACTGGCGCAAGACGCCGATCAGCCAATCCTCGAACGCGCCAATTTCGCAGCCATCTTCGCCAGCAACCTCGACGAATTCTTCATGGTGCGCGTGGCCGGTCTCAAACGCCGCATCGATTCAGGCATTGCCGTGACCGCAGCCAGCGGACTGAGCCCGCGCCAACAACTACGTGCCATCAGCGAACAAGCGCATCGCCTACAAGACGAGCATGCGCACTACGTCATCGACCACATCATCCCCGCGCTCAATGACGAACGCATCATGCTGTTGAGCTGGGATAAACTCAGCACCGCCGAGCAGGAGCGGCTCTCGCGCTACTACCGTCAGCAAGTGTTCCCCGTGCTCACCCCGCTGGCAGTGGATCCGGCGCACCCGTTCCCCTACATTTCCGGCAACTCCATCAACCTCGCGGTCATCGTCGAGAACCCCACCTCCGGCAAGTCGCATTTCGCCCGCGTGAAAATCCCCGACAACCTCAATCGTCTCGTGCCAGTGGACGATCTCACCGACGAAGAGGCCACCGAGGAACGCTACGGCTTCATCACGATGGAAAACCTCATCATCGCGCATCTGGAAACATTGTTCCCCGGCATGATCATCAAGGAAGCCCGCTCATTCCGCGTCACCCGCAACGAAGACATCGACGTGGAAGAGGATGATGCCGAAAATCTCCTCAACGCCATGGAAAAGGAACTGCTGCGCCGGCGTTTCGGGCCGCCGATCCGCTTGGAAATCTCCGATGCCACGTCGCCCTTCCTCTCCCAACTGCTCGCCGATCAGCTCGGGGTTTCGACAGAGGAAGTGTATCGCCTGCCCTCTCCGTTGGATATGACCGTCCTCTTTGAGTTGCAAGGCATCGACCGCCCAGATCTCAAATACCGGCCGTTTATTCCGACCACCAACCGCCAGATTGCCGTGGTCGAATCCAGCCGAGCGCAGGACATCTTCGCATCGATTCGCGAACACGACATCCTGTTGCATCATCCGTACGATTCCTTCTCCACCTCCGTACAGGCATTCCTAGCGCAAGCCGCCGCCGATCCGAAGGTGCTCGCCATCAAGCAAACGCTGTACCGCACATCGTCGAATTCCCCCATCATCGACGCGCTGGTCGACGCGGCCCACGCAGGCAAGCAGGTGCTCGCTTTGGTGGAAATCAAGGCGCGCTTCGACGAGGACGCCAACATCGCTTGGGCCCGCAAGCTCGAACGCGCCGGCGTACACGTCGTATACGGCATCGTCGGATTGAAAACCCACTGCAAGCTTTCGCTGGTGGTGCGCCAGGAAGCCGACGGTCTCAAGCGCTACTGCCACGTCGGCACCGGCAACTACAACCCCAAGACGGCACGTCTCTACACCGACCTGGGTCTGCTCACCTGTGACCCGGTGGTCGGGCAGGATCTGACACGCCTGTTCAACCAGCTGTCCGGATACGCGCCAAAGTCCAGCTTCCACCGCCTGATGGTCGCGCCGCGCACCGTGCGCACCGGTCTGATTCAGCGCATCCGCCGTGAGGAAGAAGCCGCCCGCGCGGGCAAGGAAGCCTGGATTAAAATCAAAGTCAATTCGGTGGTCGACGAGAAAACCATCGATGCGCTGTACCGCGCCAGCCAGGCCGGTGTAAAAATCGATATCGTGGAACGCGGCATTTGCGCGCTTAAGCCCGGCATCCCCGGATTAAGCGAGAACATTCGCGTCCGTTCGATTCTGGGACGTTTCCTCGAGCACAGCCGCATCTATGCGTTCGCCAACACCGACGGTCCGCAGATCGGCGAGGGCCCACTGGCTGGTCCTGAAGTGTGGATCGGCTCGGCCGACCTCATGCACCGCAATCTCGACCGACGCGTCGAGGCGCTGGTCCGCGTGACCGCACCAGAACAAGTCGAAGAGCTGATCCGCTACGTGGACTTGCAGATGGCCGATTCCACCGTTTCGTGGCATATGGAGCCGGACGGCACCTACGTACGCCACTCACGCGATGAAGAAGGCCGCCCGCTGGTAGACAGCCAGGAGGATCTGATCCGACGCCACCAGCGTCGCCCACGCGCCAACAACTAGTCGACACGACGCAAACCAACCCTCTGCATGGTGGGTGGCGTTCCGCTGATGAAACGCCGCCCACCGACGACGAAAGGACCACTATGTCAGCGAAATCCACTTCCCGTCTACTACTTGGCGCAGGCCTGACCGCGGCTGCCGCCGGATGGGCATTGGCGCCGCGCACCTTCAGCGACAAGCAACGCCACTATGTTCCCGCCGTACCGGATGCCTGGTACGCCCACCGCGGCCTGCATGACGCGGGCTCCGGCCTCACCGTGCAATACGCGGCAACCAGCGGCGACTATGTGGCCCTCGCCCGACGCATGGCCATGAAAGCCGGATACGGCACGCCTGAATGCACGGGGCCGATCGCGCCGGAGAACTCGCTGGCCTCATTTGCCGCCGCGTGCGAAGCCGGATACGGCATCGAACTCGACATCCAGCTCACCGTGGACGAACAAGTTGTCGTCGTCCATGACGCCGACCTCCTGCGCGTGGCGGGCGACCCGCGTCGCATCGAAGATCTCACGTACGATGAGCTCACCCGCATACCGCTGTTTCCCTCTCCCTGCAAGCCCGGCAGCGCCAAAGCCAGACCATTGCCGGGATCTGAGGAGATGCCAGCACTGGTAACCACACCGGACCATGCGCCGAAAGGCTACTACCAGCATGTGCCGCTGCTCAGCGATGTGCTGGCGTTGGTGAATGGCCGCGTGCCGCTCATCATTGAATACAAGATCGATGGATTCGGATGGGATGAACGTTGCGAAACCCTGATGGACAAAGCCGACACGCTGCTGAGCGACTATCACGGTACATATGTGGTCGAATCCTTCCATCCGGGCGCCATGCGCTGGTACAAGGAGCACCGTCCGGAAGTATGCCGCGGACAGCTTGCCGAAGCCTCGCGTTTTGAACTAAGCGACATCCGTAAATGGGCTGCAGGCACGCTGCTGTTCGACTGGCTGTCCCGCCCCGATTTCATCGCCTACGATTGGCGAGGCGGCAATACCTTGCCGGTTCGCCTGGCCTGCGCAATGGGCGCGTCCGCAGTGTCATGGACGGTACGGAGCCGCGATGAGCTCGCCCAATGCGACGACTGGTTTGACCAGCATATCTTTGAATCGTTCATTCCCGAACGGTAGGCGTATCCCCGTGCGTACGCCAGCAACGTATGCACACGCTGACAGGCGTACGCCACAAACGCAAACGGGCAGGCGCACCAGCACGGTGGCCTGCCCAAACCATATATATGGAGCTACTGATACCGTCGCCTCACAACATGCAGCTGCGGATTAATCGACGACCCCGTACAAACGGTCGCCGGCATCACCCAAACCAGGCACAATATACGCCTGATCATTGAGTTTCTCATCAACCGCGCACACCACAACCTTGAAATCGATGCTCGGATCGATCTCGCGCTCCAAACGCTCCAAGCCTTCGGGAGCCGCAAGAATGTTAATTGCCGTCACATCTTTGGCGCCACGTTCTGCCAGATAATGCGTGGCCGCCACCAACGTACCGCCCGTCGCCAGCATCGGATCGAGCAGGAAGCACTGACGGCCGGTCAAATCGTCAGGCAAACGGTTCGCATACGTGATGATATCCAGCGTGGTTTCATCACGCTTCATACCCAGGAAGCCAACCTCCGCGGTCGGCAACAGCCGGGTCATGCCATCAAGCATGCCCAGGCCGGCACGCAGCACGGGCACCACCATCGGGCGCGGTTCGGCAATGTGCTTACCCACCA
This sequence comes from Bifidobacterium sp. LH_491, assembly GCF_056356495.1. Lineage (NCBI taxonomy): Bacteria > Bacillati > Actinomycetota > Actinomycetes > Bifidobacteriales > Bifidobacteriaceae > Bifidobacterium > Bifidobacterium sp. LH_491. The sequence goes on along the minus strand of NZ_JBKEUI010000001.1, from coordinate 1,699,782 downwards.
TTGGCGCCACCGGCGTCTCGATCGGATGATCGACAATATCAAGGTTGCGGGTAGCCTCGTACGCTTCCAGCATGACCAGCTCGGACACCAACTCACGGAAAGTATTGGACGGCGTATTCTTATCACGCAATACGGTGAGCTTATGCGCCACCAGCGGATGTTGCAAAACATGAAGTTCCATACTTACTAGGGTAAGCCCAACTCGGCACATTCCACCAACTTGCCCACCCTTCGCCACAACAGTGACACGACGTCACACGGCGGAATTGCAAAGAAAAAGAGGAAACGCGCCGAACCACGAAAGCGCCTGTCGGCGCAAACGCCGCTCGCGGCGGCAACAAACGGAGCCCGGGGCTTAAGCGTGGCCCGACGCGGACTTCCATTGTAGCGGCTATTCCAACTTCCCGCGACGCCATAGTGTCGCCCCATGACGGAAGGCCTTCGCCGTCACCGCCAAGTTCGCCGCAGTATGCAGCATCGTCGCACCCCGCGAGCGCCGACGTTGTTCTTCGGCGGTATCTGAGGCTTGGTCGGCTCGTGAGACGATGGCCGCCGCTTCAGTACGTAATCCCAGCGCCACGACGGTAACGAATGCTGCGGCTCGCTCGAGCGCCACGGCAAAATCGCCGGTGAATGCTCCCGCCAGGATGGAATCGGCGGTACGGGCTATGTCATCTTCCGTGGGTGCGGCGTCCACACCGGCCACTGCCGAAGCACTGCCTATTGACGGCTCGCCCACACGCCATAGGCGGGCTACTGCGGTGTCGTGTTTGCGCATCCATGTGCGCAGCATGTACAACCGCCATAGCATGCCGGGCAGCGAGTCGGGATCGCAATGACTCCACAGTTCCGCAATCACGTCGACGCCTTCGTTCTCGACAATGGTGAGCACGCGTCGGACTACTTCGGGATCTTCGGTATGATGCACGCGGTCGAGCAGCGCCGCTGCCGAGGTGTGGCTCATATCCGTGAGGAGCTCAGGATCGACGCCGCCGGCCAGGTGGTCGGCCACCGCAGTATCCAACTGTGCTGGCCTGGCGGGACGTGAGCCCAAACCAGCCGGCACAAAACCGGCACCGCTCGCATGTACGGAACCTGAACCATATGACCATGCACTAGTAGACAAGAGGGCCGATCCTTTGCACGTCGATGATACGCAGTTCGTCACCCTCGCGCACCACGAACAACGCCACCGCACTACCGGTAGGCATGTATGGAGATGACGACACCAACTGCTTCGCCAATGATTTCACCGCACACAATTCGCGCAAACGCGCGAAAGCGCCGCCGATCACAGGACGGTGCATGCATACGGCCGTCGCTTCTCCTTGATCCACCGTCTCACGCAATAGTTTCATCACATAGTCGACCATAGTCTGCGGGGCATCGGCGAACGCATCTTCGGTGAGGGACTGCTCATACTCCACCTCACGTGACGTCTGCCACGACAGAACCTGTATGGTCTGCTGACAGCGACGCCACGGTGAGCTCACAAGCCGCGTAGGGTTATAACAGGCAAGCTCACGGTTCAGCGCATAGGCGGCAGCAGCCCCCTTAGGCGTAATCGGACGAGCCGCTTCCACCCCTTTCCACATTTTGCGCGCCTCCGCTTTGGCGTGACGCACGATCAGCAGTGGCTGCGCCTCACCAGCCCCCTCCTGCAGCCGGTCGACGAACGCCGCAAGAATATCCTTGTCAATCGGATGGGACAGCAACCGTTTCGCCGCACCAAGCGGCACCCATCGCACCTCGTCCACTTCGGCCTCGTCGGCACGGGTCACCGGCCCGAACGCCAGCGCTCGGCGTTGCCGATCCTCTTCGGTGATGGGATGCGCCATCCAATACACCACATGTTTGCGGTCGTGCAATGCGCCCCGGCCGCGCTTCGCGTTCGACCCTTCGGCATGCAACGGATACTCCACTTCACCCAACCATGCCCCTAAGGCGACGGGAATACCGGTTTCCTCGCCGATTTCACGTACCGCAGCATGACGATGCGACTCGTTAGGCTCCAACTTGCCCTTGGGCCAACTCCAATCGTCGTATTTGGGACGATGCACCACGCACACTTCCCACTGGTCAAGCCGGGCGTCCGACGAGCACGATACCGGCATATCCGGGGGCGCAACCGCACCATCCAGCCAAGCCGACGCATCGCGGCGACGGTACAACACGCCGCCCGCGGCCTCCACCACCTGTGCCACTTTCTCTCGCATACCCCCATTGTAAAACGTGCCATGCGACGCTGGCACGGCGGATCACACGTCGATGCGAATATGCTGACGGTGCGACAGCCACTGGGCGAAGCGGGAAATCGACACGTTGATGACGATGTATACCAGCGATACCACCAAATACACAGGCACCAGGCTGGAAAAATTCGCCACCAACACCTTCGCGTTCACCATCAGCTCCGGGTAAGTCACCACATAGCCAAATGCGGTGTCTTTGACGACGACCACCAACTGCGCCACCAATGTGGGCGTTACCATACGGATCATCTGCGGGCCGATGATGGCACGGAAGTTCTGCCATGTACTCAGGCCCAACGAGGTTCCGGCCTCCTTCTGCCCTTGGGGCACGGCCTGATAGCCGGCACGATACACTTCAGCCAATACCGCGGAAGCGTACAGTGATGTGGGAATCACCACCATCCAATACGTGCTTACATGCACTCCGTACTGGGCGGGAACCAGAAACATCGCATAAATGAACAGCAGTGTAGGCGTGCCTCGCACGAATTCAATGATGGCAGTCGCCACCCAACGAATCGGGGTCCAGCGCGCCATACGACCGAACATCAATACCATGCCAAACACCAGCGCAATGCAGCCTGCTCCAGCAGCGGCACGAACCGTACCCAGCAAACCGGCACCAAGGAAAGCCCACACATTGGCCTGTCCAAAGAAATACCAGAACCGCCATTGCAACTGACCGCTCACATAAAAGCGATACACCACCCACACCACCAGGGCAGCCACCGCGAGCACACTCAACACGCTGCCGGCCAGGATACGTTTTTTGGCGCGGGGACCGGCGGGTTCAAATAGCGTCCGTTCCAAAGCCGTCATCGCCATAGCTGCAACCTCCGCTCCAAACGTCGTCCAATGGCGGCGATCGCCAAGCCAGTGAACACATACAATAACGCCGCCACCGCGAACGTCGCCACGCCCAAGGCCTCTTCATTATTGATCTGCGCCACCAAACCGGTGAGCTCCTTGTGCGCCAACGGCACCAGCGACCCTGCCGACGAACTGATGATGACGGCGATAAGCAACGTCACCATCGGCTGGATGACGCTGCGCAATGCCTGCGGCAACACGATGGACGACACAATCTGCCGGAATCCCAATCCCAAGGCACGCGCAGCCTCAACCTGTCCGGCTTCGATCGTATTGATGCCGGTGCGCAAATTGTCGCATGCGAACGCCGAACACACCAGCGTCAATGCCACGATCACACTCGGCTCGTAATCCAACACCAAACCTAAATCAGGCAAGGCATATACGATAAAAATCACCAAACACAGCACAGGAGCGTTGCGGAACACCTCCACCCATACGTTCACGGCAGTACGCAATGGTGGAATCGGACTGATGCGCGCCACCGTCAGTACAATGCCCAACGCCAGCCCCAACACAAAACCAATAGCCGCCAATCGCAGCGACACCGCATACGCCGACAGGTAGTCCGCGCCATACTGCGATATCAAATACGGGATACTGCCCACGTCGCACCTCCTTCATGCGCCACAGATACAACAACGCGCAACGCCCACCCGCACACATGTGCGCAGGCAAGCGTTGCGCCCTTCACCGGAGCACTACTCCTTGGCAATCGCCGGCGGCTCAGGAGTCTGCTTCACTCCCGTACGATCGCCTATCGTCACCTTCCACAAATCCTTCCACTGGCCAGATTGCTCGATGTTCTCCAACCACGCGTTGACAAACTGCGCAGCATCGGAACCCTTCGGCAAACCAATGCCATAGGGATCTTCCGCACCGAACGGCTCACCAACAATCTTAAAGTCATTCGGGTTCTTCACAATGTCGCCCAGCAGCAGTGTCTCGTCCACCACATAAGCGTCGATACGCCCCTGACGCAATGCCTGAGTAATCTCAGCATCCGTCTGGAACTCCTGTACCTCCGCCTTGGGAGCAACCTCCTTGACAACCTGCGGTCCCGTGGAGCCAGCCTGCACGCCCACGCGCTTGCCAGCCAGAGACTTCACGCCGGTAATGTCCGTGTTATCCGCCTTCACCATGATGGCCTGACGCGACACATAATACGGACCGGCAAAATCCACCTGTTCCTTGCGCTTATCAGTAATCGAATACGTGGCCAGCACCGCATTCACCGTACCGTTACTCAACACGCTCTCACGGGTCGAGGAATCCACCACCGTGACCTTCACCGCATCCTTGCCCAGAATGTAGCGCGACAGCATCGATGCCAAACCAGCATCAAAACCACGGACCTGATTATCGCTCGTGGACTGCAAAGAGAACAGCGCCGACGTGAGCACGCCGCCCACCTTCAGCTCACCAGCTTCCTTGATGCTCTTCGCCCACGCATTAGCCTCAACGGTTGCAGCGTCGGCAACCGGCGCGGACTCGATGACCTTATTGTAGGCCGCGACATCCAAATCGCCCTGCTGCGCCGACGACGACTGACCGCCGGACGCGTTGCCACTGCCCCCGGAAGGCGCGGGCGCTTCGCCACAGGCCGCGAGGGACGCCAGCAAGCCAACCGATGCGACCATGGCCAAGGCCTTGTGCCACGCCTTCAATCGTGAATGTATGTTCATGGTGTCTCTTTTCTCTTGTGTGACGATAACGCCAACTTCCCACGCAGTGACCTCGACACCGATGGGGACGATCCCGACGGACAAGTCCACAAAAGACAATCCTTCAAACCGGAATCGAACACACCTGGTTTTAGTCATTCAACGTTCAGATGTTGAACACCTTACTATCTTTGCAGACCGACACCTGTGTTTGCCCACAGCGTGAACGACGTCGGGCAGCACCCACTCAATCTCGCACAGCGCAAAAGCCCTGTGTCGCAAGGCATTGCACACGGCGAGCGCCCGAATTTGACAATGAATGTGAGATACCGCACAACGCCGAGCATGAACATCATCTCGACAAACCGCCCAAATAACGGCACAATTACTCGAATGACCCGAATTTGCATAATCGACAACATTGGCATAGGCGCACGCCGCGCCGACGCGTGGCTCGCGCAGGAACATATCACCACTGACGTGCGCCACGGCAGCGCCGCGATTCCACGCAGCATCACCAATTACGACGGGTTCATTATCCTCGGCGGCGAAGGTCGCGCTCACAACGACGACACCTACCCGTGGGTCTCCCAACTCTATCCGCTGGTGCGACAAGCCGTACAACACCACATCCCCACGCTCGGCATCTGCCTGGGCGCACAAATCATCGCGCACGCGCTAGGCGGCACCGTCACCCACGCATATGTTCCGCTGCAAGCCGGCATGGTGGACATCCACGCCACGGCACCGGCCGCACACGACCCACTGCTCGGCACCCTGCCTTCACGTTACCCAATGGTCGAATACCACGAAGACACCATCACACAAACACCCCAAGGCGCCACCATACTCGCCACCTCCGCACAATGCCCCACTGAAGCATTCCGCGTCGGCGACCAATGCTGGGGGTTGCAATACCACCCGGAATCCTCCGTCGACTACATGTGCAGCCAATGGACCGAGCCAGCCATGCGCGACCGGCTCGAACGCGCGGGGCTCGACCTTGCCGAGTTGCAGCGAAACGCGCAGCGCCAACACGACGCCAACACCGCCGCAGCACACACCCTCCTACGCAATTTCGCGCGGATCACACAGCAATATGCCGCCACCCGGAGAGGGTAACATTCGGACGAGTTTCCTTTAGATAGGTTTCCCTCTCGGGCGGGTGCCCCTCCGGGAGGCCCTTCCTGACGGATACCCTTCCTGACGGATACCCTTCCGACCCGATATCCTTCCGCCCCGGTGCCCTTCCTGACGGACGCCCTCCCGGCCGGATACCCTCTCATCCGGGCTCCCTCCCGACCCGGTGCCCCTCCGGGCGGATACACTCCCAACCGGATACCCTCCCGCCAAACCTTCGAAATTACGAAAGTGCGTGATTTCGGCCCCAACCAAAAAGGTGTGTGATTCCAGCACTCTGATCATCGGGAAAGTGCGCGTTTGCAACACTCCTGTCGAAAAGGTGCGTGTTTACAACACTCTCAATACGCCTCAAACCCACTTATGAATGTTAGAAACATACACTTTCCCAAACACGGCTCTGAAACCACACACTTTCTCAAACACTAAGCACACCCAAATCACCCGCGAACACACCAACAATTCTCCGCAAATACACCTCCGGACTCGAAGCCAGACACAGCGCAACGCAACACAGCAATCCCCATACGACACCACCTCAGCTAGTCCCCTCCAACCAGCCGATGCTCAGAACCATCGTGGTCTGCTCACGCCCCCATACTCCACCCCGTACCAACTCTCACGCCAATCCCACATACCGTCCCCGGGAGCGCCCACTACATAGCAACCACGAACGCCGTCTTCCAAAACAGCACTCCCCATTAGCCGGAAACTGCATCCTTAACCCAACCGGCAAGGCTCGGCTTCCCATCCAGTCCAGTCACAAATCCGGCCCGCCAACCCCATCAATCATTACCGGCAAAAGGAATCCCCGCACCTCTCAGCTTCCGCCACAGAGCTTTCTTATCCAACACGTCAACGAACGAAAAACGAACCACATCACTCACCGCCATACGCAGCCGTTCCTCGCGAATCTTTTCACGCAACAGGGCCTTGCGCACATCTCCCTCCGGCATCATCTGCCGATCGGTGTACTTCACCATGCCGTCCAGTTCTCCAACCACCACACGACCCCCTGGAAAAGACCACAGGAAATCAACGCGATACTTACGTGCAGGATCAAGAGGATCAACAATCGTCTGCTGTACCAATGGGGGCACGAAACCCATTTCCACCATGACTCCGTAGGCAAACGACTCGCCGCCGTTATCCGTCGCGCCCGTAGCATATCGCAATACGCGGGCAGCCCGACCTTTCCCCCAACCACGAAACTCACGAACAGTCCGCTCCAACTTTTGGCGGTCAATCGCGCCACATCGCAATGCAGAATCTACCATCACCAATCCCTCAGGGAAATCATAATGCCTAGCGCAATCAACAATTGTGCGATCAAGCACAGTCACGTGCACCCCATCAACCATCACAGGACGGACACCAACCATGGCACGACGACGACATTGCGCGGAACTCGGCACATGCGAACTCTTGGTAGTCGCCACTTCCACGACACGAAGCATTCGCGACGATTCAAGAAACCCATGCATCAACGCAGCGGATGCATGCGAAAACACCCAATCAGGATGCAACTTGGACAACGTGCGAAGTACCACACGCCGTTGTTCCAAAAGCCCACATGCCTCCCACCATTTTCGACGGGCATATATCCCCCGATATGGCTCAACCAGCTCTCCCGCGCGCACACGCGCACGCATAGACCTCCTCATACTTTCACGATCAGGCCTAGCACACAACCGCGCAGATTCCGCAGCCTTCAACTGACGCTCCAACTCAGGAAACACTTTCATCCTCCGCACAGTAGAAAACTGTGCCCGTGCGCACAAGAAAAATCAAAGATGGTGGTCGAAGGCTTACTCACCAGCCCAAAGGTGTGTTTCCAGCACTCACTCAAAAAGACACCCGCGCAACACTCACTCAAAAAGGTGTATGTCTATAACACTCTAGGCATCAGGAAAGTGCGCGTTTGCAACACTCCTGTCAAAAAGGTGCGTGTTTACCACACATAAACTCATCAATTCCCACCTTTAAGAGTGGCGAAAACACGCACCATCCTCAGGAGGACAGGAAAAACCGGCATCCAGAACCCTAAGAGTGGCGAAAACACACACCATCCGCAAGAAGGACAGACGAAAACCCACGCCCACAAGACCCAATTGCCCGCATGCGCTTTACCCGAACCTCCTCTCCCAAAAAGGTGCGTGTTTCCAACACTCTGAGTATCAGGAAAGTGCGCGTTTGCAACACTCCTGTCAAAAAGGTGCGTGTTTACCACACATAAACTCATCAATTCCCACCTTTAAGAGTGGCGAAAACACACACCATCCGCAAGAAGATAAGCGAAAGACCGTATTCAGGATCCTCAGGATGGTGAAAACACACACCATCGGCAAAAGAAGAAACAAAACCAGGAGGAAGACGAGCGAAAACCCACATCCAGAACCTACAGCATGGCAAAACACAATTCAAAAATAGGAGAAAACCCGTATTCGGAACCCTAGGACTGTGAACACACGATGTACGGAAGAATCATACGCCAGAACCACGCTGACGCGCCTCGAACGCCAGAGGGGTGGCATCAGCAATGTCGACGACTTCGCGGCATGCAGCCGACCAAATGGCCACACTCCAAACAACCGAACCGTCTAGCTGCCGCGAAAAAATAAAAACACAACGTTAAACTTCCATAACACGGAAGCACTACCGCCGTTTGGAACGCCGCCCCTTGAAGTAGATGTCGAACACAATCCACACCGACAACACGAACGCCACCACGTAGCCCATGAACCCCACCACGGGAATGCCGAAGATAATCGGTTTCATGCCGGCGAAATACACAATCGACGAGCCGACGAACAAGCCGACCACGATCAACGCCATCGTCAGTCGGTTCACCATGTCGCTTAGCAGCCGCATCGGTTCCTGCGAGCCAACCAGCTCGACATTCACCCGCAGCTGTCCGCGCGTGAGCATCCGTGCCGCCACCTTGGCTTCGCTCAACGCCGCCAATGTGCCGTGCAAGGCCTGCCGACCTTCAATCGCCAACGACGACAGCTCGTCACGCACTGCCTTGTCGGGGCTTTTCGCCGTGGCAATGTGCGCGGCGATGATCTGGATCATGTTCACATCGGGGATGAACTCGTCCAGCAAGCCTTCCAGTGTCACCAACGCTCGCGCCACCGTGGTGACGCTGCTGGGCACTTCGATGCCGTGACGTTGCGCCAGCTGGGTGAGGGCGGTTACGAACGCGGCGATATCCAAATCAGCCAAATCCACCGTGCCGTATTCCTTGACGATGCTGTCCAGGTCAGCCAACAGCGCCGGATAATCCTCTGGGTCGGCATCGGCTCCAGCGAAGCGGAGCAGCCCATCCGCGAGCGCCGGGGAATCCAATGTTGCCACCGCCGATAGCATTTCTCGCAGCACCGCGCGGGTTTTGGCGTTGAGCCGTCCGGTCATACCCAAGTCGATGAGTACGATCTGTCCACCGGATACGATGATGTTGCCCGGATGCGGGTCAGCGTGGAAGAATCCAGCATCCAGCACCTGCGTGGCATAATTGTCCACGAGTTTGGTGCCGATTTCTTTCATGTCGTATCCGGCGTCCACCAGTCGTTGGGGTTCCGAGACGGAAATGCCGTCGATGTAGTCCATCACGACTACGTGTTCGGTGCATAGTTGCGGATATGGGCGAGGACAATCCATGTACGCGTAGTCTTCACTGAATTGTTTGAATTCACTCAGATTGCGGGCTTCTACCAGAAAGTCGGTTTCTGCGGCGAACGTTTCCCAGAGTTCCTCGACGACCCCTGGCAAATCGACGATTTGGGCACCTCGCACGAGATGGCTTGCGGTTTTGGCGATTGACCGCATGATGGAGATATCTTGGGCCATGGTTTCGCGCACGCCGGGCCGTTGGACTTTTACCGCCACTTCTTGTCCGGATACAAGCGTGGCTCGATGCACTTGCGCCAGTGATGCCGATCCTAATGGCGTGGCGTCGATGTGGGCGAATACTGATTCGACGGGGCGCCCGTATTCTGCCCGTAGGGTTTCGACGACGGCGGCATACGGCATTGGTTCGACGTCCGCGCGTAATTTCGCCAGTTCGTCACAGAAGGCTTGGGACAAGATCTCTGACCGCATGGAAAGAATCTGTCCAACTTTCACGAATGTCGGTCCAAGCGCTTCCAACATCAGACGCATTTTGACTGGGGTCAGCCCGTGGACGACATCGAACTGTCGGACGATGCCCGCGATTTGCCCTAATCGTTTGAGCTTGCCGCGTCTGGTGAGATGGTAGCGTTGCGCTAATGCATCACGGTGTCCTCCAAACAGGCCGATGGTTTGTACCTCATCCTCTGCGATTGGCACAGACCAATCAGTGCCGGATCCGTCGTGCTCCCCTAGCACGGTCTGCCCGGATGCCTGTCGCCGAGACTCTTCGGTTCGCTCTGGGTGTGGACGACGCACCGCATACCCCCCTCTCACCTAGCATGCCGCCGCGCCCGGTCGACGCGACGGCATCATTACTTCCGGGACGTTCCCGGCATGACTCCCAAGGCCTCGTTACTCCGGTGAACAGCAGCACTCGCCGTCCGCGCAACAGTTCTGCGGCTCAACGTCATTCTTGGTTTCGCACCCGCAGTCCTTACTGCACTGGCAATCGTCGCCACATGTGCTGTTCTCATCGCACGCGCACTTCTCGCCACACTGGCAATCGCTACCGCAATCGCGAGATTCGCCGCACGCGCAGTCGCTGCCACAGGATTTCTGTGCCTTGCGCTTCAACTCGGTGTTCAGCGCCTTGCCTTGTTCAACCGTCAACTCGCCTTTTTTGACAAGATCTTCAACGATTTCCTGGCCTTTTTCGACTGTGGTGGCCATTGCGCCCACACCGGCAAGAAACACTTTGCGCAGTCCCTCGCCAAAATCGATATCACTCATCATTACCTCCTCTTGGAATGTATGTACCGCGGCATCTCTTACTTTTACTCTACCCGTCTCACGCTGTGAAGCATCTACGTTGAGAGCCGAATTCCCATATTGTGGAGACTGATATGGGCAAGACCGCAGCGCTAGCGAGGACGCGACATGGCGACCCGGCGCGCCCGCTCCGCGATATCATCCAATTGCGTCAACGTCTCACGCTGAGCATCGCTGGAAGTGGGGACGAACCGCCCGTAGCGATGCTGCGCGGCAGCCGCAATGAGATGGTCGGCGATGGCAGGGTTTTTAGGCAGCAGCGAACCATGCATGTATGTTCCGATGACTTCCCGATACACCGTGCCCTCGGTGTGGTCACTGCCATTGTTGCCCGCACCGTCCTGATCGACTCGCCCCAACGGCGTCGCGCCTTCTCCGAGGAATGTTTGTCCGGAATGGTTTTCGTAGCCGACGATATCACCGAAGGATTCGCTATGCTCCACCAGATTGCCGATGAGTCGCGTGGTTTGCCCCACGGTATGCGCGTCCAGTACGCCGATGCCTTCCAAACGGACACCTTCCAACGTGGTGAAATGGTGGCCGAACAATTGGTACAGTCCGCAAATCATTAACATGGGCACGTTGTCATCGGCCATCGCACGCAACGTATCAGCACGGGCATGCAGGTCTTCGATGATGCGCTGCTGACCCGTATCTTGGCCGCCGCCGCCGATAATGAGGTCCACATTGCGTGGCCAATCATCGCCCTGGTTGTATACATGCAGCTGCGGTTCATAGCCGTACAGCGCCAACCGCCGCATTATGACAAGCACATTGCCCGAGTCACCATAAATGTTCATGTCTTTGGGGTACAGGGACATCACATCGATTACCTTGCCCATGAAACTTCCTCCCTAACGGCCCACGCCCGCGTCCGCGACCTGCGTCAGACGCCCCAGTTCGGCGCGAATACGCAGCATGGCGGTATATGTGCAATACACGTGTTTGCGCACGCCCTCATGAGCACCCGTAAATTGCCGGATCGCCGTAGCCAAATCAGGCTCGACCTGGCGCGTCTCCACCTGCTCATACCCCAGTCGCAAGGCCATATCCCATGCTCGCACACCGGACACCATCTCGACGCCCGTTTCCCGCAAACTGGCAAAGTCCACGTCCCACAGCCAACTCATATCACGCCCATCGGCGTATTCGTCATTGATGGCGATCATGGTGTCGCATCCGTCCGGAGGGAAGGAATGCAACGACATACGGAACCCCATCGGGTTCTTGACCAGAAGCAGTTCCACCGGCGAGCCGTTGACCATAATGATTTCGCCGCGTCCGAACGCCGGCGTCACTGTGGATACGGCCTTGACCAAACGTTTCGCATCGGCATGCGCCACTTGTCGCAATCGTGTCTCAGGGCTCGCCGCACAATCGCGCAATACCGCACGCACCACGGCAAGCGCCGCCGCCGCATTGTACAGGTTATACACGCCTTCCAAGGCCACATCGGTGTTGTGGACTTGTCCGTCGATGGTAAAGCTGGCTTGCTGATGGCCCACGGCAGTGAGCACTACGTCGGCATCCGCGTTGCCCGGATGCACGACTGCTTCCGCAGCACCGCGCGGCGCATCGGCCGGCGTGGCATCGTTTCCTGCATGGTCATGCATGGTGTCGTCGGTAGGAAAGGTCGACACCAAATCATCCGATAGCCCGAAGTAGCGGATTTCCGTCTTGTCGCCAACCAATCGCGCCAGCCGGGCGATACGCGGATCCTCGCGGTTGAGCACTACCGTCCCTGACGTAGTCGCAGCAACCTGTCCGAGGAGTTTCGCCGTAGTATCGATTTCTCCGAAGCGGTCCAACTGGTCCCTCAGTACGTTGAGCAACAACGCATACCGGGGGCGCACCTGGCGGACAAAATGCACGGCGTACGCTTCGTCCAATTCCAATACGGCGATATCGGCATCCAGCTGGCCGGCCGCACTCACTTCACTAAGCAATGCCGACACTACACCTCGTGTGAAGTTCGATCCGGTGGGATTGGTGAACACACGCAATCCCAAATCCCGCAGTATCGAAGCGACCATACGTGTGGTGGTGGTTTTGCCGTTCGTACCGGATACCAACACCACGCCCAACGGCAGTTGCGCCAGCGTTCGCGCCAAAAAACCAGGATCCAATCGTTCAATCACACGACCGGGAAGGGCACTGCCACCGTGTTTGGTCACACGCAGCGCTCCGCGCACAGCCTTGCCAACCAGCGGCGTCGCGCACGCCCACCACGGGCCGCGAACGATGGATTGCGGCTGTATATTTTCTGGCTGTCGAGTAGAGGAATGAGCCATATCACACACCTTGCTGGTAGCCATCGCTTTCCATATTGCCGAACTTCGACGACCTGCCGATGAACGCCAAATGGAAGGTTTCCGTAGGTCCGTTACGATGCTTCGCCATAATGATGTCCGCCTCGCCGGGACGGTCCTCCTTGTCGTAGAACTCGGGACGATGCACGAGGAACACCACATCAGCATCCTGTTCGATAGAACCAGATTCTCGCAGGTCGGATAGCTGCGGGCGGCGATCGTTGCGCATTTCGGGACCACGGTTGAGCTGCGACAGGGCCACCACCGGCACTTCCAATTCCTTGGCGAGCAGCTTGAGCGCACGCGAAAACTCGGAGACCTCCTGCTGACGGCTTTCCACCCGTTTGCCTGACGTCATGAGCTGCAAGTAGTCGATGACCACCAGCTTGAGATCATTGGTCTGCTTGAGCCGACGGCATTTCGCACGAATTTCCATCAAGCTCATATTCGGACTGTCGTCGATGAACAGCGGCGCGTTCGCCAGCCTCCCCATGCAGGCGTTGAGCTTGCCCCAGCTTTCCGGGGTAATATCCTCGGCACGGCGCATCACGGACAGCGGAATATCGGTTTCCGCCGCCAAAATACGCTGCGCCAACTCCATTTTGCTCATTTCCAAGGAGAACACCACAGCGGTCATGTTGTGATGCAGTGCCGCAGCGCGCGCGAAGTCGATGCCGAACGTGGACTTGCCCATGGCGGGACGCCCCGCCACGACAATCATCTGACCGGGTTGCAGCCCGCGCGTCAGTTCATCGATATCGCGGAAGCCTGTGGGCACGCCCTGTTCGACCATGCCGTTTTGCACATCGTCCATGCGCTGCAAGGTGTCTTCGACGACTTTGCCAATCGGCGCGTAATCCTGCCGTACCCTGCCCACGCTCATCTCATAGACTTCCGCCTGCGCCAGGTTCACCACGTCTTCAGCTTGGGTGATATCAGCGCTGTAACCAAGCTGGGCGATTTTGGTGCCCGCGGCGATCACCTTGCGCAAAATGGCTCGTTGATGCACGATGTCGGCGTAATACGTGGCGTTCGCGGCGGTGGGGACGGAAGCCACCAAGCTGTGCAGATAGTCGGCACCGCCTACTTTGTCGAGCTTGTCGCCCTTTATCAGCTCATTGGCGACCAACACCACGTCCACCGGCTGCGAGGCCGCGAACAGATCAATAATGCTGGTGTAAATGGTTTGATGCTTGGGTTGGTAGAAGTCGTCGACCTCCAGCATCTGGCTGACCTCGCCAATGGCGTCCTTGCTCATGAGCATGCCGCCGAGCACCGCCATTTCGGCGTTATCATCATGCGGCGGAATACGGTCGAACACCGCATCCCTCACCGTGGTCGGATTCCCGTTTGCCGCGTAAGCATTGGTATGCGAGCCGTCGTGGGCAGCATGTTCCGCGTTCCATCCAAGTTCATCAGCCATACGTTCGAGTATAAGCAAGCCCCGGCATTGCGACATGGTTTTTCGATAAGCGAGGCGGGTTGCGGAGTCGATGGCACGAGGATGCCAAGATCGTGCGATGAGCGTTCGCACATCAAAGTGTGGCACATCAGGGGCGGCAACCTTCCCATTCTTCTTCGACACGCCCGGATTAGTACAGCGTGGATAATATTTCTTAGTTATACACATTCAGTGGATAACACGGTGGATAAGTCAGAACGTTATCCCCAATACACCGCAAGCTATGTGTATAACAGGTGGATACACACGCGCGGGCAACGCCATAATTTGGAAAAGCCGCGCACCTCTGCTATGAGCACCTACACGATATAAATCGAACATCCAATAAACGCCAGAACCACCATTAAGCGAACACAACAGCCCGACACCGCAACGCCGCCCCAAGGTGGGCAATCTCACACAATCTGCACGCCATCTCGTGGACGCTCCCGTCACATCCACCACCGCAGGCGCTACAGTGGCAACCATCATGAACAGTGGCATTACCGAAACACGACGCATCGGCTCGCAAATCCTCGCGCTCGCCATACCCACCTTCGGCCAGCTCATCGCCGAACCGGCCTTCATCCTCATCGACACCGCAGTCGTAGGGCACGTAGGAGACGCCGCGCTGGCAGGCCTCTCCGTCGGCTCAACCATCATCCTCACCACCGTAGGCCTGTGCATTTTCCTCGCCTACGGCACCACCTCCCAGGTCGGTCACCTCATCGGCGCGGGCAAACGTAAAGAAGGACTCGAAGCCGGCATCGATGGCCTCTGGCTAGCCCTCACTATCGGCATCCTCACCTCGCTGGCAATATTCTTCGCAGCGGACCCCTTGTGCCGTCTGATCGGCGCGAACGGCGACGTATTGAACAATGCGGTGCACTACGTGCGTGCCATCGTCTTCGGCATACCCGGTATGTTGCTGGTGTACGCGGCCAACGGCATTTTTCGCGGCTTACAAAAAGTGCGCATCACCCTCATGGCAGCTGTCGGCGGCGCAGTGGTGAACACCTTGCTGGACTTCCTCTTTGTATTCGGTCTTGGCTGGGGCATCACCGGCTCGGGCATCGCCACCCTCATCGCCCAATGGTTCATGGGCATATTCCTGGTGGTACCGGCACTCATGTGGTGCCGCGCCGACAATGCCGACTGGCGTCCACGACCGACCGGCATACTGCACAGCGCCACCAGCGGCTCAGCACTGTTCGTACGCACGCTCGCCCTCCGCGTATGCATGGTCGCCACCGTTGTTGTCGCCACCCACACCGGCACACACGTGCTCGCCGCCTACCAGGCCGTCAATTCCAGTTGGAACTTCGTCATCAACATGTTGGACGCCGTGGGCATCGCAGGGCAAACACTTGTGGCGACCACCCTTGGCGCACGTCAATGGCAGCAAGCCCGCGCCATGACTCGTGTTGCCGCTCGAGCCGGACTGATCAGCGGATGTGTTATCAGCGTAGGTTTGATTATGCTTGCACTGGTTGCCACCCCGCTGTTTAGCCCCAATCCGACCGTGCAACAGCTTATTGCCGTCGGACTCGTCGTGCTCGCCATATTTCTCCCATTGGGCGGCTGGATGTGGGCGCTGGATGGCATTCTCATCGGCGCAGGCGACTACCGATACCTTGCTCTCAGTTGCGCATGCACCGCGTTGCTGTATCTGCCCACACTTGCGCTTATCGACGTGGGATCGGGCGCGATGGACAGCGACATCTGGCGGATGGCCGCACTGTGGGCGGCCATCAATATTGTGTTCGTCGGCGCACGCGCAGTATTCAACGGTTTGCGCGTACGCACGGATCGCTGGATGGGCGCGGAACTCGACTAGCGTTTGTCATTTGGAGCATCGGCGGCAGCATCAGAGTCACCGTCTGAGCCGTCATCCTCAGTGCTGTCGGTGTCGTCGTTGTCGCCATCATCGCCGGCAGTGCCATCGGCATCCCCTTCGCCGCCTGCGCCATCCGCTGAATCATCCTGCGCAACGTTATCCGCAGAACTGGCGCCGTTACCGGCGACCTCACCGTCAGTGTCAGCATCAGCAGAGTCCGCAGCGTCAGCATCATCCGTCGATGCGTCGGCAACACTATCGTCATCCATGTCGCCACCATCGCCTACCCGATCATTGTCCTCCTCATCACTGTCGTCGTCATCATCAGTACTATCGTTGACAATACCGTCGCCACCAACGACTTCATCAGCATCAGCGGCATCGGCATCATCATCCCCATCGGCAGCAGCTTCTGATTCATCAACGTCCCCGGCAGTATCGGACACATCATCATCCACCGTCGTATCGGTTCCGTCCGTATCATGCACGCAGTGCCCGGACTCCTCGCCATCCACCGCATCCTCAACCTGCTCGGAAAGCGCCGGCAAGACCGGCGGCTTCTCTAACTCGGCCGACTCCGGGACAACGTTCGCCAACATATCAACAGCATCGGTACCATCGGCGTCATCAACCGTCGCATCAACCATGTCGCCAGCATCTCGCACAGCGTCTTCCCGATGCGACTTATGCCACCAACGCAGGGCCCGCAGCCCCTTATGCAACATGCGAGGGCCATCATTATGACGACGCTCATGCGATTCGCCGTCATCCGCCGCGCGCCTGCCACCATGCCGCGCCACATTGCTCCGCTCCGTACCATCAACCATACGGCCGGCAACCGGATCCCGCCCGGAATGGACATCCGTGGCACGATCCACCGTAGTCACCCACACCACGTCGCCATCATCAATATCCGTACGGTCACCATCAACAATCGCATCGACCACACTGTCCGCATCCTCATCCGCGCACAACACCTCGCAGCGAATCCGCGGAATCAAATCCACCGTAACAATCGTGCCACGATATACCTCGCGGTGATCCATGTAAGAATCCACCTGCGAAACCGTCACGCAGTACACGCCAATACGCGCCAGCTCCGACTTCACCGTGTCAAAATGACTCGGCTCAATAATTGCCGTCACTAACTTCATCTCACTTCACCTTCCTCACGATGGAGCTTGCCACACCTGCCAAGTCGTAGGCACGCTCACCCTGATCGGCAAAATCAACCCCCAACATCTCATCAGCGTCGCTCACACGCCAGCCCACAAGCTGCTCCAACACGTACGCCACAATCGCCGTACATACGGCCACATACACCACCGTGCCCAACACCACGCACAACTGCGCAACCAACTGCCGCCAGTCGCCACCGGCCAACAGGCCCGTGCCCTCTCCGAACAAGCCAACGGCCAATAACCCCCACATTGCACCGAAGCCGTGAATACCCATGACATCCAAGGTGTCGTCCACCCGCATGTCATGCTTGTGCGAGCACATAACACAGCACAATGCTCCGGCCACCACACCCACCACGAGCGTCCACAACGGCGACAGCACATCCGCACCGGGCGAAATCGCTACCAACCCGCTCACCGCTCCGCTCACCGCGCCAAGCGCCGTAAACCGATGCGTATGCAGCCGCTCGAGAATGCCCCACGAAAGCGCACCCGCGCCAGCGGCAATCATGGAACTCGTCCATGTATACACCGCCACACCATTGGCCGCGCCAGCCGAGCCGGCACTCAACCCCAACCAACCGAACCACAGCAGCAAGGCACCGCACATCGCCAACGGCATATTATGCGCACGGACCGCATGCCTACCGAAGCCCTCACGGCGTCCAATAATCACGACAATGGTGAGCGCCGCCACACCAGCCGCAAGATGAATGAGCGAGCCCCCCGCGAAATCATGCGGATGTACGCCCAATGCGCTAGCCAACACGCCATCGCTGGACAGCAAACCGCCACCCCATACCATGTGCGCCAACGGCGCATAACACAACGTCACCCACAGCGCCACGAACACCAGCCACACCGCATAGCGCACACGCTCGGCCAACGCACCGCTAATCAGTGTCACCGCCGCAATCGCTACCGCCATCTGGAACGGCACGGCGATACTATTCGCCGCATTGGAACCATCGCCCGCAACCGCAGCGAACACACCATCCTGGAACACGATACTGTCTTTCAGCAGAAAACCCACGTCGGGAGTACCGAATACACCCGCGACATCATGCCCGGCAAACGCAATCGACCAGCCCCACAACGACCACACCACGGCTGTGACCGCCACCGCGCCCACAGCAAGCGTCATCATGTTGAGCACCGCCTTGGCACGCACCATGCCGCCATACATCATCGCCGCGGCAGGCGCCATCAAAAACACCAAACACGCAGCCGTCAACATCCATGAGGCGTTGCCACTATCCATGATCATCTCCTTACCGATGCGTGCCACACACCCGGCACGGCACCTTTCGGCACAGCAAATATCTTCCGATATGTTCGCCCACGCACGCCTGCAATATGCGCGCGATGCATCCGATTCGCTACATTAATTATCGCACAATTCGCCCAAATATGTACATGGTACTCACTCGGGCAACGATGCGTCAAACGCGGTCTTGCGAAGCAGTGGCCACACGCAGGAGCATCCTGCATGGAGGGGACCGCCGACCCACGACTCGCTTGCCACCGCCCGCATCACCTACGCAAGAATGCCGTCCACAAACCCTTCCGGGTCGAACACCGACAAATCGTCCGGACCTTCGCCCAAGCCGACCAACTTCACCGGCACTCCCAATTCACGCTGCACGGCCACGACAATGCCGCCCTTGGCCGAACCATCAAGTTTGGTCAGCACCACGCCGGTAATACCAATCGCCTCGGCGAACACTTTCGCCTGCACCATGCCGTTCTGACCAGTCGTGGCATCCAACACAAGCAACACCTCGTCAACCGGCAAATTCTTCTCGGCAACACGACGAATCTTACCCAACTCGTCCATGAGATTCGCTTTGTTCTGCAAACGGCCGGCAGTATCAACAATCAGCACGTCGGCTTGCGTATCACGAGCTGTGGCAGACGCCTCGAACGCCACCGATGCCGGATCAGCGCCATCCTGATCGGAGCGGACCACCGGCACGCCCACCTTCGCACCCCACGTTTGCAACTGGTCGGCAGCCGCAGCACGGAACGTATCCGCCGCGCCCAACACCACCGATTTGCCGTCGGCCACGAACAACCGCGCCAACTTGCCGGCCGTCGTGGTCTTACCCGTACCGTTCACGCCAACCATGATGATCACCGACGGCTTGCGAGCGCCGTCTTTCACCGCGTTGAGCCGGCGATCTGTGTCGGTGCCCACCACGTCGAGCAACTTAGAGCGCAAGACTTCGCGTACTTGTGTGGGGTCGGTGGCGCCGGTGATACGGGCATCGCGGCGCAGCTCTTCGACGAGCGCGGCAGAGGCTTCCGCGCCAACGTCGGCCAAAAGCAGTGTGTCTTCGACGGCTTCCCAGTCGGCTTGCGATAGGTGATCCTTGCTCAAAATGGAGAACAGCGCTTTGCCGAACGGGTTGGCGCTGTTAGCCAGTTTGGCGCGCAATCGAACCATGCGCGAGGTTGAGGATTCGGGAGTATCTTGCGCGACCGACGATTCCCCGGACATCGGTTCCGCAGATGTACGTCGCGCGGATAGTGGTTTCTCGTCCGATTCGACACTCGCGCGAACACTTGCGGCGTTTGTCGCTTGTCCGGATTCCGACATAGCGGACTCCGCTGCCGAGCCGGCACGATCGCCCTCGCCGACCGCCTCTGTGGTGTTATCCTTGCGGCGCTTAAGCGCGCGCACCAACAACACCGCAACGCCGATAAGAATCAACGCCGCTACCGCGATGACGGCATACAACACCGTCGCGTCCATTACCAAATTCTGCATATGTCAAGCCTAAAAAGCGCGACGGACAGTGCCGACGGACACCTCATGGATCATGCCCAAACCCCGTTGCATCGCTTGGGTCATCCGCGTCGTTCTCCCATAGCGAGGGTACGTCACAATCGCATGTTCCGGCGAATTGCCATCCGCGACAACACGCAATTTGACTTTTATGACTAAAACTATATTATGGTCATATAACCCAATCTGAAAGGAGGCCGCATATGACAGATAAAGGCTTGGTTGATAAGGTTAAAGGCAATGTCAAGGAAGCCGCTGGCGACGTTACCGGCGACGACAAGCTCAAGGCTGAAGGCTTTATCGACAAGGCCATAGGCGTAGCCAAAGAAGCGGGACAGAACGCTGCCGAAATCGCCTCAGGTATCGCCGAGGCTGTTCATGACACTGTTACGGATGCACTCGACAACAACAAGAAGTAACACATCGTCAGCGTGATTCCGCGCACTCTCACAATACTTGCCCCCCTTCCACCTTCCTCAGGAGGGGGGCATTTTCGTATGCTGCCATTCCTACGTTCGCACAATTTCACACAATGGGCTCCACACTTCCTAGCCCACCACATTTCCTAGCCCATTGACAGCACAGGCAGGCAAAGAAGCCTACGACCCTAACTGTTCATTCCATTGCATTTCTTTCCATCCAGCAAACTCCGCCAACGATAAACAAACACCAACGATAAACAAAACGGTGAGGCCCGAAAAACGGACCTCACCGTCAATGGCTTGAACGACTATCGACGCACGACAATCGCCACGCCACAGGCCACGAGAACGATGACCGCCATCGCGATAAGAGCCACGCTCGAACCCGATTGCGCCATACGCACCTTCGTCACCTTGGACACACCACGCTGATGTTGGCTGTCGTTCCGATTACCTTGCCCGGACTTGTGCGCATCGTCCGAAACCTTACCCTCGCGGGTAACAGTCACAGAAGCTTTGTTGCCTTCCGCATCAGTGGAAACAACCTGTGCGCTGGAACCAACAGGCACTTCATGCCCATGCAGATCAATCACAAAATGACCGTTATCATCCGCAGAGCCCTTCAGCACGGTACCATCAGGAAGAGTAACCACAACCGTGGCACCCGGGTCAGTCCGTCCCTCGAGCGCCTGTCCGTCACCGGAAAAACGGACATCCTCAAGAGCGTTGCTCCAATCGATGGTCTTCTCATTCGACGAAGACGCTCCAGTGCCCGAAGTTGCGACAACTTCAACCCGATCCCCATCGGCAAGCGAGGGAACCTCAACCGTGTAATTGCCGTGCTCATCGGCAACCGCATCATGGCAATCCTTCATTCCGGAATCATGACGAATCACACATACACGAACCTTGGCGAACGGATCAGTCGTTCCAGACACCACACCCGGCTTATTGCGGTCAATCACAATAGTGGGCTGAACAGGCGCCACCGCATCGACGTTCACCGACACCTTGGTCACCGGACCGGTAGGATCCTGGGCGGCAACCTCAATGACACTACCATCCGCCGCATTCGGGTCAAGGTCAGCGGAGAAGTGACCACGCTCATCCACCGGGACAGTGACAACATGCTGGTGTCCCTGAGCGTCACGATAAGTGACCGTAACGGACACACCCGGTTCAGTGCTTCCCGAAATGCGCACGCCATTACTGGGATCGACCTGCAAGGAAGGCGTGTGCGGTTCAATAAACACCGGGTCGGGAATATTGGTCTTGATGGCCTCTTCGACATGCACGGTAGTCGAGGGACCATTCTGAGTTCCGACCGTGGAGACAATCGTAATGTCGCCAGGCGCATCAGGGGTAAACGTACCGGCATAGGTACCGTCAGCGCGACGTTCCAACACTACATCAAGCGTTGTTCCATCGGCGCGAGGTACATGCGCCACCACACGGTCGCCAGCAGGAACCTCAACAGGATTGCCCTTGGCATCACGCGGGGTGTACACAATAGTCGCACGCTCACCAACCTTAGGGGTACCCGGCTCAACCGCCAAGGACGATTTCGCAGGATCCGGCGCGGGGAACGAGACCGTGACCCGCGTCTCGGGCGAACGACCGCCCGTGGACGGATCCGTCGCCACCACCGACACGACGTCGCCATCGACCAACGGCTCCGGCAACTTCACCTCGTAACGACCCGAATCGGACACCTCGCCCTCCACGCACACGGGATCGCCCGAACCACGGGACACGCACACACGCACCCGATCGCCCGGCTTGCCCGTACCAGAAACCACGCCAGCGGTCGCGGGCACCGGAACATCAACCGTCGGACGAGTCGTCGAACCCACACGCACCACGAACTCCTCGGAACGGGCGGAACGCTTGCCCGACTTCTTGTCGACCACGTCCACGCGCACCTTGGCCCCGTCGGACGGAGCCTTGCCCGAATCGTAACGCACGCTGAACGACCCATCGGAACCCACGCGGCCATGACCCAGGACGGAACCGTCCTCGCCATACACGGTCACCTCGGAACCCTCGCCGGCACCGGCCCCCGCACGGCCCGTCACGGCCACGCCGTTCGCGCCCGTGACCACCGGAGCGGCGGGAACCACGGAAACCGGAACCGTCACGAACGGATGCGAACCGTCACGATTCACCGACACCGACACCGACGCGTCGCCGGCCTCGCGAGGAGTGAAGCCCGGCACGCGGACCACGCCGCCATCGCCGGCCTCGACGCGCACCGGAGCCTTGGCCCCCGGAACCGTCACGTACACCACCGTGCCACGCGGCACCGGATGCCCGTCGGCGTCCGACACCACCACACGACCCGCGTCCGACACATGAGAGCCGACCACCGCGTCCGAAGGCACGCCCTCGGCACGACCCGACACCGGCGCGGGGAACGAGACCGTGACCCGCGTCTCGGGCGAACGACCGCCCGTGGACGGATCCGTCGCCACCACCGACACGACGTCGCCATCGACCAACGGCTCCGGCAACTTCACCTCGTAACGACCCGAATCGGACACCTCGCCCTCCACGCACACGGGATCGCCCGAACCACGGGACACGCACACACGCACCCGATCGCCCGGCTTGCCCGTACCAGAAACCACGCCAGCGGTCGCGGGCACCGGAACATCAACCGTCGGACGAGTCGTCGAACCCACACGCACCACGAGATCATGGTGTCCAAGCTCAGTCCCGCCTGCTTGAGCACCCGCCGACAAACGCAGCGAGCCCCTACCGGTCTTGGTAGCCGTAATCTTGCCGAAATCAACGTGACCGTTGTCCGAGACCTGCAAGGCCTTACCGCCACCAGGATAATCCAGCCAAACGGGCGTGCCTTTGGCGACAGGATTGCCGTATTGATCGACAACTACCGCGCCACCGGCCTGGAATTCAACATGGGAAACCGCCTCGCTCGGCACCGTCTTGTCAAAACGCACCTCATGGGCAGCCCCCGGATTGACCTTCAAGGAAGCTTTATCATTCAGCTTCTTGTGATCAGGGAATTTCAACGAACCATGACCGGCTTTAGTGACCGTCACACGCTTGCTGTACGTACCATCCTTCTGGCGATCCAAAACCACAGGATCCTGCACGCCAGGAACGGAAACCGTTACATGCTCGCCCAAGTTAACACTGTTGCCGTCAGCATCATGAGGCGTGACCTTCACTTCAACTTCCGTGCCCGCAGTAACCTCCGAAACTGGCTTCTTGGAATGAGTGTCGATAACGGCAACAGTCGAAGAAGCAGCATCAAGAACGCCCGCAACGAAGTGAGCCGCGTCCCTGCCATGAGCCGACACAGACACCGCGTGGCTCTCATAGCGGACCGAGATAACCGCAGTTCCGGCCTTGTGATGGGACGAAGTAATAGTCGCTTGGTATTGACCAGGATGTCCTTTCACTGCTTGGAACGCACTAACGGTCGCACCCTCAAGCCCCGAAGATGAACCGGCAAGTTTGCCAGCCGCACCGCTCACAGGATTACCATGCGCGTCAGCCAGAACAACCGTGACCGTGTGCGTGCCACCGTTCGCCGGCTTGTTGCCTTGGCTTACCGTGAAACGCACATGTTCGACGTTGTTGAAATCAGGCGCACCGGCCACAAATCGTGCGGTCAGTCCCTTAGCAATGTCGACATGCTGGTCCCCATGCTTCCACGCAACGGCAAACTGAGGATTGCCGGCCTTTGTGGAGGTAATTGTCGCCGTGTATGTCCCATCGGGATGTTCCGTGAAAGCGCTTACCCGCACGGCATCATCAATGGCGAATCCTTCGGTCTGTCCGGTAACCGACAGATAATCCTTGGCTCCCGTGATCGGCTGACCGAATTTGTTCTTCAACACCACCGTCAAGGTATGGGTTGCCACGCCGTTGGCCTCAACATCCTTCTGGTCGATGGCAGCGTGAGAGAATGCCTGTCCATCAACTTTGGGGACTCCTGCGCTAGGATCACGACTCCACACGGGGTAAACCGTTGTGTTATCGTTCACCGCGGTGTTCTTGTCGAAGTTCGCTTTCTGGGCATGTTGGTCGGTGGACCAGCCTTGGAACACGTATCCGGCACGAACCGGCTGCCCCTTGGGGAACTGGTCTCCCAACGCCTTGCCTTGCGTTACCGTCAACGACTCCGGAATACCACTACGCTGGATACCCTTATCAAGATGGAAAGTGACCGTATATTGTTGGCATACCGGCACGCGAACATCTTCAGAAGCGCCATACCCATCATCCAAGGCTTCAGCGACAGGCTTGGATGAATCGGCAGGATACGAGGCTTCACGTGCGGAGAGCACCACGACCGGGCATTCCTGCAATGCATTCTCGTTCAACGGAACAGTAAATTGCACGTCAGCGTCGATCTTCCCGGTGATCTTCTGAGACTCTCCAATCTTCTGCTTGCCGTTATCGACCAAAGCATACGCCGTCACCACAGTCTTGGTGCCATGCTGATGCTGATGCCCCAACGTACCAGACAGAGTCTTTGCGGAACGATCGACAGGTTTCTGCGCCGTATACGTGGTTGCTGGCTTATTGGTAGGAACGTTCGATACGGCAACATCAACGTCATCCGACAACAAGTCAAACCCGTCACGGGCCACGACGACAAGCTTGGCATCCCCATTAGCGGTAATGCCCAAGTCAGCAAGCGTCTTAGCCTGTCCGTCCTTAGAGGTGTCGGGAACAAGCGCATCATTGGCTGAGCTCAAATCCTCGAGCTTCATCGACCATTGACCGTTATCATCCGCAAAAGTGTGGCCAATCACCGTACGCGTGCTTCCCACGACCTTCAACGCGTGAACCTCCGCACCAGCGGTAGCGGTGCCTCGCAGGAAGTTCTGCGTTTCGCGCGCGGTGTTTTTCTGCTGATCGTCTACGATGTCTTTATCACCGTTGGGCACGCTGATATTGTGCACCTCAGGATCCGCCGTAACATCCATAGCCCAGGACGAAGCGATCACCGAGCGAGGCAGCAAACGGTCGGCATTATTGTCGCGATCAGTGATGAAAGTCCTAATACGCAGACGCTTGGTCTGACGTCCGGCAAGAGCCTGTTTCAAGCCGTCCTCACGAAGCGGGATATCAATTACCGTTCCTCCAACAACTGGAGTACTGGCATTAGGCTGCAAATAATCATTGATATCGTTGGCGTAGAAATAACCAACCTGCGCCTTTTCTTTCATCTCTTCGCGATTGGTGAGTACGACAACACCATTCGACCCGATCGTCTGGAAACGATCGACCGGAATGATCAGAGGCTGACCAGATGCATCCCCCAAGTCCTTGACCTTGGACTGCGTTGTAACCGAGTACTTATCCCATACGACGATATTTCCTCCGGCAACATTATCGAGTATGTTTCGCGGAATCTCGATATGCATGTCTACCGGTTTGTTAAATCCGACAGCTGAATTATACGAAGTGATGCCGGGAGGATAATATCTTACAAAACGCATAACGCTAACACCTGCATCAGCCCGACCATTATGTCTATTTGCTTGCATAATCGGCGCCTGGTAGCCGAAAAGAATGTCACCGAATGCGTTTGATGCCAGCCAATTGCTGTTTTTGGCAATTTTCGTAGGTACCAAATGGTCGTCAGTGATAGAAGCCGCAGTTTGAGCATGGCGATCAACGAAATATGTTTGACCGTCCAATCCATTATCTTGCCAACGGACATCCATATCAAAGTGTTCACGCCCCGCATCGCTTAAAATACTTCGCAAAGGTTTGTCGAGCTTCACATGTACCTTGGCCCAGTTCTTATAATTCTGCAATGGCACATCAGTGAATACGCCCCAGTTTCCGACAAAGAATCCGCGGAAATAAGGATTGTCTTCCCCGGCCGGAGATTTCCAAGCATTCTTAGAGTTCAGCACACGCCAGACGTTGGTCTCTTTCGCATACGGATCCACGGCCTTACTGTAGCCGCCAACGAGATCCACATATCCCTTGGTCTCAGATCCAACTTTTTCGGCATAGCGCTTATATTTTACAGTTGGGGACGCTGAATCGGGCTGTGCCTCTACCGTAATCTGCGTTATATGTTGAGCTAGCTGCTGATCGAAACGAAAATAAATCCAATCCAGAGCAGGGTCCACTATGGCACGATAAGATAGCGTGGCGTCAAAGCTCGAATCATCCTGAGCCGCTCCATCATAGCTGACTCCGACGCTAATAAGATTAGACCTATATCCCGTCGTAGCGCCTTCGGGAATAGGCCATTTGCCCATACTGTGCTCGGCGGCATGCGCGGGGAGAGCGCCAACCACTCCGCCGACGAGCGCGACACATACTACCGTGAGTACGCCAACCACTCTGGCCCACACAGTAGAACATAGCGCTCCGAATGACACCTTTCGTGTATCCATGAGACTCCTCTTCTTCTTGTTTCTTTACCTACGCGAGCAAGCCCCCCCCCCGCGAAAAACTGAGATACATTGCGGGCACGAGCACCACCAGCGCATTCAAATGACCATATTAATGAAATAGTCATTTAAAATCAAACACCCCCACCATCACTCCGCGCAACGCCATGCCAAACCAGTCGACACGCCCAACCATCAGCTACAATGCTTTTGGCGGAAAGTGAGGAAGCATGCCCAACATCTTCGATGAAACAACCAAAGCGCAACAACGCAACGTTCTACTCGAACAAGGCTTCGCCCTAATCATGAAACAGGGCTACAAACACACTACGGTCGACCAGCTGGTAGCCATCATCGACACCTCGAAAGGCTATTTCTACTCCCTTTACGAGTCCAAAGAAGAATTCCTCCTCAGTGCAATACGACACCAGATGGAGCAGAATTACCGCACGCTGGAGGAATCCGTCGCCAACAGCACAGACCCTCGGGCAATCCAACAGGCCTATCAAGATATTTACCAACACATGACCTTCGTCACCCACGAAGACATTATGTATGTCTCGCAAAAAATATCATCGCGCCAATGGGAACAATTCCGTGAGTTTGAGCGAGAATACTTCACACGCGTCATCACACTACTGACCGGCGGCACATCATCCGCGGACCCCGAAATCATCAGTAATCTCTCCGCGCTTATCTTTCTCAGCGCCAACACCAGTGTTGAATACCTGTTCCTCGACAAAATGCACGCCACGATCGGGCTCTTGCTGGAAACGTTGCATCGCTATACGTATTCGGCATGACCCCGAGAATGTGATTGCCGACGCGACGGTTCAGCCTTCCGTCTACGCCGGCAATCACACCGGTCGTAGAATTCACCAAGAACCCCACGACCATTCACGAATCCAATGCGCTAAGGCCGCATCGTGCGGCGCACCGCCACAACAGACACTAGCGATAGCATCATGATTACCACTGCCGCGGCAATAACCACGCCAACGGGATCAACAGCCAACCCGCCGGTCAGCGCCAACGCACCCTGTTGCGTCACCTGCCCAGGCTGAGACGCCTGCCCTTTTGCATCAACGTTCCCATTCGCCCCGGCAGCAGCAACCGACTCTCCGTCAGCAGCATCCGACGAAGTTTCCCGTCCGTCGCGAACAGCATCCGACGAACCGTCGGCACCAACAATCACATCATCACGCTCCGGAACCGGCTGCGCAATGGGAGAGACGCCGCCATCACCGACCGAAGCGACATCATCGGCGGGCACCGGGCACGCCACATCCACACACCATGTATACGTATGCGACGCACTCATGAGACTTGCCTCACCGGCAGTACGTCCCTTAACTTCCAAGCGAGCCTGCATGCGATACACGCCCGCCTTAGTAAACACCCAATTAAGATGCGCATGAGACGGTTGGGCGATCTCAATGGTCTTGCCCTTCGCCAACGACAGTCCACCGTCAGACGCAACCGGCAACTCGCCACCCCCCAATCCTTGCTCTTGGAAAGCGAATACCATACCGCCATCGGGACCAGTAAGCGACTCAATGTGCACGGCGGACGCACGATACCCATGCGACTTAATGCCATTAGTATCCCAACCCGGCCACAGCACACGCTGATCCTGGGTCTGCGGCAACACATACGCCTCGCTCACCCCAAAAGTCTGCTTCGACAACTTCTTGCGATGCGCCAGTTTGTTGACCTTAAGGAACACCTGTTCCGGATTTCGATGCACTTCGGAGCCGGTGATGTCTTCCTTGATGTCGAGCGTAGGCTTGCCATCGCCGGCAATACCGCCAGCAAAAATATCAAGATGCCCGTTATTGAATATGCAATAGGTCTTTCCACACAGGAACGACTGCCCTACTGGTATGTCACGCTTGCCGGTCGCGGGTTTCGGCGCAGGATTAGACGTGTCTCCGTCATGATCCTTGACAGGGGCGCCATTCCATTGCACATGCAAATCGTTATAGGCTTTTTGCGGATCGTATTGCTTGACCACAATTTCTCCCGATGGCCCACCGATCAACGCGTGAGGCACTATGCGCAAGCGCAACGTATAGGTTTCTCCGGAATCCTGGCACCATGACCAATTGAGTTTTTTATCGACATCCGCATACCCGCTGATAGCGGTATCCTCAACGGCGCACGCCGGAACGTCATCGTCGCCCTCGTACGCACCGCCCATGATCTTGGCATAGAAATCCTTGTCGCCGATATGCGCGTGCATAGCCACACGCCCATCGCCGTCCATCGCCGACAACGACACGTTCAGCCGGTCTGCGCTGGATACATGACCCTCCCTATACGGAAACACCGGGCTCACATCACTGCCGTTCTCCGGACTGAGCTCCGACGCGCCCTGCGACACCGCAGTCCGGGCAAGTCCCGTCCGATACTGCACGGGCTGCGATATCCAACGAGCCGTACTTCCCGAACGAGGAATATACATCGCCTGAATCGACGAAGGAAGATCGCCAAGCATCTCATCCCACGAAGCCTTGCCTTGATGAACCGGAACCTGCGTGAGATAGTAGCCGTCGATGGTAAACACGGCCACACCCTCATCATTGGTATGATGCGTATCGAGACTCATCGTCGTGAGCGCCTCATCACCCGCTTTGGCTTTGTTGCGCTTGGGTTCGAGCGTTACCGTCACCGTGCGTTGATTCCCCACAGACGCCGCGGCATTATAAGCGGCGGCGACATCGGACATATCGCCCGGCAGCGTATTACTCGACGGATTAGCACCGCCCACCTGGTATACCAGATGCTGCGACGCGGACTTCACCAGCTGACCGTCATTCGTCCGCGCACTCACTCGGTATGTAACCACATACCGCCCAGGCTTGGTGAACGTCGTATTGTTATGGGTGTGGGACCCCGCCGTCATCCAATACGAACGGTAACTCGGATCCTGGCTGGACAGCAGCCGCGTCACCTGGTCTCCGTCGTCATTGAAAAATTCCATACGTCCCGGACCCTGCACACGCATAACATCCAACGTGAACTGCCCATCGCGGAACCGGTCAACGGGGATTGCCTTGTCCGCGCCCATGCCCATCCAAATCGGACTATAGGACGTAGTATCCGGAACGGCCGGAGCCAAGTACAAACGCTGTCCAGACTTCCCTAAAAACGCATGAGCCTTATCGTCGGCAACCGTGTAAATATACGTAGCTCGACCGCCGTTGTACCACCCCTTGCCAATCCAATTCACCGTATCGTCGATGCGCGGATAGGGAGCCTCCCCTGAATGCGAGCGCAGTACGAAATTATTATCCTGCCAAAACGCATGCGGGGAATCGACATGATCGGCGGTCCGTACCACAGGCTTGGCCGCCGGTGCCGGACCACGCGCGTCCTCCACCGCATACGCGCTCCCCGCTACTGCCATTCCGGCGAGCATCGTGGGGATTGCCAGCAGCGATCCCACTATTCTTGTCATACTATTGCGCATAGTGCGCCCCTTTCTCGGAGAATTCCCCCTTATATCGTTATTGCCAACCATGTCCTGAATTGTGTTCATAACCGTCTCCTATACGCTCCGATGCGCCCGCTGCGTATGCAACGCTTTTGCCAGCAACCCGTGTTTTGGGGAGACAATCCATGTCAATATGAATATTCCGGTCAACGTCAGTACGATCGTTCCGCCCGCCGGCGCATTTTCCACGCTCCATGACACATACATGCCGAGCGTGACTCCCACCACCGCAATCAAGGGAGAGAGTATGGACATGACGGTGAATGAATCGGTAAGCAGACGAGCTGTCGCAGCGGGGGCGACCAATAGCGACAGGACCAGTACGTTACCGATGGTTTGCACCGATAGCACGACCGATACGGATACGATCACGTACAACAGCAAATCGAGAGCAAATACCGGCAGGCCGTCCGCAGCGGCAAGCTCGCGGTCGAGGCTTACGGCGATGAGCGGACGCCGCACTACCGTCAGTATCGTCACGATTATGCTACCTGCGACCGCAACCATGACGATATCGCTATCGGGGATACCCGTGATCGATCCAAACAGAAAAGACTGTAACGAACCCGCATATCCGGGGGCTTGACTGATGATCACGATACCCAGCGCGAATGCGGCGGCGAACACGATGCCGATAACGGTGTCTTCCCCAATCCGACGATACTGACTGAGCACCGCCACTATGATAGCCGTCACCACGCCGGAGACCACGCCTCCGACAACCAGGTTGCCGCCAATCACAAATGCCACGGCAAGCCCGGGAAACACCGCGTGAGCCACCGCGTCGCCAATGAATGCCATACCCCTGAGCACCACGTGAACACCGACAATGCCACATATGAAGGCACTCATGCAGGAGACCATCAACGCTTTGAGCAAAAACCATAAATCGGGATTGCTCAAATCCATAATAAAATCCCATGGCGTCAATATCATCGCTTCCCCTCCTGTTGTAGCCGCAATGCGCGGTGCAATGGATGCGTCGGCGCAATTTCAAAGGCATCGCACCACAATTGATCGTCGAAAGCATCGCCCGGATTGACCACGCCCCGCACGGTTTGGTTCAGCAATATCAGCTCATCGCAGTATTCGATGGCTCCAACAATGTCATGGGTACTCATCAGTATGCATGCTCCCTCGCGGGCAAGTTGGACGAATACTTCCGTCAGCAGATCCTGCGTCGGCATATCCAATCCCGTGAAAGGCTCATCCAATAGCAGCAATTCCGGCCGCGCCGCCAAAGCGCGAGCCACCAAGACACGTTGCCGCTGCCCACCCGACAACGCCCCCACCGGACGCTTGCACAAATCAACCATGTCGACCCGTTCCAACGCCTGCATGGCACTGTCGTATTCCTGCGTGGACACAGACCGGGCGATACGCCCGCCTCCGACAACCCCCATAACCACGACATCAAACACGCTAATGGGAAAATCCCATGCGAATGAACGTCGCTGCGGCACATAA
The DNA here is from genome assembly GCF_056356495.1 of Bifidobacterium sp. LH_491. Lineage (NCBI taxonomy): Bacteria > Bacillati > Actinomycetota > Actinomycetes > Bifidobacteriales > Bifidobacteriaceae > Bifidobacterium > Bifidobacterium sp. LH_491. The sequence goes on along the minus strand of NZ_JBKEUI010000001.1, from coordinate 1,667,585 downwards.
CCGACAGCACCATGACGTCGCGCCATGCGACGACCGCCGATATTCACCTGTCCAGATTTGCAGGGAACGAGCCCCAGCAACGCACGCATCAACGTGGTTTTACCGGCGCCATTCGGCCCCAGCAACGCCACGAACGAACCACTGCGCAGCGAACAGCTCACGTTGCGCAGCACAGGACGCCCCGCAAGATCGACATTGACATCTCGGCATTGCAATACCACACGGCTGCCGTCCGCATCAGGTTGCATTGACTGCTCTTTCATGACAAACACTCCTTGATACTGTCCGCGTTGAACCGCATCATTGCCTCGTAACTCGTAACCTTGCCGTCCAACGAATCCCCATATATGGGACATACACGGACTCCCACGTCATTCGCCACCTGTTGAAGAACCGACGCCCTCGATCGAAGGTTGGCTTCAATGAACACCGCCGGTATGCGTAGATCACGCATCGTCTGCGTCAGCTTCTTACGGCTCTCCATGCTCGGTTCGGTCGAAGGGTTAGGCGTGACAAAGCCAGCCACATGCAAACCATACGCATGCGCCAAATATCCGAAAGCATCGTGAGTTGTCACCAGCATTCGTCGCCGTTCAGGAATGGAACGCAATGTCTCGGAGACATAGGCATCCACCTTGCGTAGACGCTCAATATATGAAGCCGCGTTCCGTTGATAGCGGTCCGCATGAGCGGGATCAACCTTCGACAGTCCGTGTGCAATCGTACGAACATACGCAATGCCATTGCGCACGTTTTGCCACAGATGCGGATCGATTTCTCCATGCACATGCTTACCAAGCACCGCTTGAGGCAACACATACACCTTGTCTCGAGGCGACCCCAAGAAACGGTATTCACGACTTGGCGGAATGGCATGCAGCGCCTTCGTGGGCACTTCCACGATGGCATCGTCGGTCCGCCAATACTCACGATGCAACGCCCCATGATCGCTATCGTTCCGCTCGGTGTTATCGAAACGATATGAAAACTTGCGTTGACTGTAATCAACCGTCAAATCGGCATGTCCGGAATCCAGCACATGTGCGGCATGATGCCGCATCGCGACTTGCCGCGCATTCACTCCCACCGCGAACGTGGTTGCAGTCTGCCCGATATCCTCCCGTTTGCCTGAACCGTCATCCCACCATGCCTGCCAGCGCACGTCATACGTTCCCGGAGCGGTAAACGCCCAACTCAAATGCGTATGCGCGCCCGCCGGCAGCGAAATGCCCGGATCGTTCTCACAGCCGTCACTCGAGTCAACATATAATTCCACACGGCCAAAGGTGTCCGTTACATACGCCATCATTGCGCCAGGTCCATGCACGGTAACCGGCTTCACGACGATATGGCCATCGCGCTGATCGGCCGGAATGCCCTCTGCGGCGACGCCCAACCACACGGTATCCAACGAAACATTTTCTACCAGTGGAATGACTTCCGCGGCATATCGCGTAGATTCCTCCGCTAGCTGGATGTTCGGCACACCCTTTCGCAAATTCGCATCCAAGGTCTGAATGATACGATGCTCCTCCAGCAGCATATAGTTGCTGAACGCGATATCGGCGTAAACCACGTCGCGCACCTTACGCAAGGATGGCTCATAACTGTGAGGATCCGCCGCATCAGGAACCAACGACACCACATTGGCTCGATCACCCGCCACATGCTGGACCATGTCACGAATAATGCCGGTGGTGGTGACCACATTGAGCCGCCCCGACCCAGCCTCACGACCGAGCCCAGAACCAGAACCACAAGCAGACATCAAGACCAAGGACAACGCCGCCAACACACTAGCTACGGCTCTATTCCAACCGTTACGCATGCGGCACCCCATCCCGCGATATCTCATCTCGCGGAGTCTTATTGATGCATTGCACGGCATATACGGCTGTCATCACAGCCATCGTCGCAGAGGCTCCAAGCATAACGAACGCCAATGCACTCAGCCACGGACGCCGCGAAAACATATTGGAAGGCCTGTCGCCCACAGCATCGACGGATCCATGGACGCCGCTCTTTCGTGGGCGGTCAAAACGAGGCACTTCCACACCATCGTCATCGGATTGCTCCGAGTCACCGATGTCTGCGGACTGCTCATCGCTACGCTCACCTTCGCTAGGCGTCATTACTCCAGGAACCGCAATATCGCCGGACGACACCGGTTCCCGCATCTGCCTCGAAGATTGCTGGACCGTACAAGGCAGCGGCATCGCATGAGGATCGCGATCGCCGACCGTCAGATATACCGTGCGCACATCCGAGCCCAACGACGAGCTCATCCTCATACGAAACGCGTAATACCCCGGAGCACTGAAATCCCAATTGGCATGCGCATGCGTATTAGGATGAATCACATATGTACGTTGGGAAATACTATCGAACACCGTCTCGCCAGGACGACCCAGATTACCCTGCATCCATACCCGCACATGTCCCGGCCCCCGAACGTCTTCAATGGTCCACGTCACCGGAACATCACGACGAGAGAGGAACTGGTTGTTCCATCCCAGCCAAGGAATGCCGCTGCGCTGCGTCTGCGGCACCCGCCACGCATTGGCAACTCGAGATGCATCCCGCACCCATATCATGACCGACGACGGATCGCGACGCACATGACTGCCGGTGACATCTTCTTGGACGACAATCCGCAGACCACGACCGGATGGGGAGAACGCGGCGATATCCATATGACCGTGATCCAACACCACCATATCGCGCGAATCGCACTGCTGCTGAACTCCGGTTGAGGCAGAAACATCAGATAAATTCCTCGAAGGCGACTCGCCACGCCTGGCGTCAGGCCTTGGACCCTCACCATTTCTGCCAGATCCCGGTTTCGGAGTCACCACCTTGCCGCCATCCCCTTGGCCTTGTTCTCCGGCACCGACGGAGGGATCAGGTTCACCCATGGTCACCGACGATACGGCGCCATTCATATCTTCCGCGAAGCGTGGATGGAACTGCACCCTCAAGCGACTGACATCATTATCCGCCAATGGCAGCGTCACCGAAGCACGAGAACCGATCACCCTTGACCACGCCAAGACTCCATGTTCGTCGGACACACTCACCCAACCCTGAGGATTGCCGAAATCCGAAGCAGCGACCGTACTGTCAATACGGGTTCTGCCGCCGCCCTGATGGGCGACGGCAGTCACCCTCGAGTCACCCGGTGTGACTCCGCCTTCCCCCACGATAAATATGTATTCTTGAGTATCCGTCAACAGCTGGCCGTCAACGGTCACACTCGCCTGCATGGTCAGGGCGTAACGCCCCGGCCGAGTAAATGCCCAATTCATGTGTTCATGCTGAGGAATCTGCATGGTGTGCGACCGCGGGAAACCACTGTCAGGAGACCCCAGCAACGGGACAATATCCCCCTCTACGCCATCTTGCCAGAGCATAACCTGACCAGGACCACGGAAACCAACAAGCTCAAGCGTCGCCTGCGAGCCACGCAAGTTCTCGGAAGCACGCACCAACGCTTCGGTACTGGCGCCTGCCCACAACAGCCGGGAATCCTGCGTCTGAGGCAAATACCATATATCGCCATTGCCTGAAGCTCGTTGCAAAAAGTCATATTGGGCAGGCAAATCACCAGTCGCCTGCTTGGCTGCATCCGGCACCACGAACGCCAATGTGTCGGAGTCATATCTTGTGCCGTCGCCAGCACCGGGCACCAACTCATCGGCCCGAGTTTTCAAGACCAAAGCGCGATGCTCTCCCGCAGTCAGATACATGCTGAACACGTCGCTATGGACTCCGGCGACATAGCAGCGCTTACCGGGAACAGGCATGTTGCCGGCATCGCCCTGCTGCTCCACCATGCTGCCATCAGGAGCGTCATCGTCCTGCGCCATACACAGCATCGCATTATCAGCCCCATCATGCTGACCGACACCATCCTGCGACATATCGGCGGCATGAGCCATCGGCAACCAGCCTACGGACAATACGGCCGCGCAGCACAACGCAATCCAACGCCATACCAGCACATTGCGTACAAGACCCTTTTTCAAACGCTCACTCATGATGGCTTTCCTCCCCCTGATGCCAGATGCCGCGCTTGCTATGTAGCGGTTGTTCACTTGATGACGTATCGGATTGATTGGATGGACGATCATGCGCAGCCTGACGCAAGGTCTGCTCATGCGCGCGCATATATCGCGCCTTGGCTCTCCTGCCGGCCAAAGCAACCACCACGGCGAATACCATGCAGATCACGCCGAATATGACGACCAGAACCCACACCCAGTACAACAGCCCGTCATGCTCGTCACCGCTATCACGAGTGGAATTCGCGGCGTCGTTATTTTGCGTGGCTTCTTTTTTGGCGCTGTTGGCATGATCCGACTCACGGTAACGAGCGTCGAATGCCGCCTGAGGATCCGTGGCATCGCCAACCGCAAAGCGCAGTAAAGCAGTGTTTCGTTCCACAGTGCCATCAGTGAGGGTTCCGCTGGCCGTAAAACGCAACAAATACACTCCCGGCCGATGGAATACCCAATTCACATGGGTATGAGCATTGGTTTCTATCCATGTCGGCTGCGGGTAGGCTCGTGTCGTAGACCAGATTTGCTGCGGCGGCTGCAAATCGCCGTTTTCCAGGTACACATCGACACGCCCCGGCCCCTGTACGCCGTCGAGACTGAGCCGCATGCCATCTTTAAGCCGTGAGAGCAGTGCGGGATCCTGGGTATTCCAACCCAGCCAAGGAACATGGTCTTCCTGCGTCTGGGGAATCACCCATAACGGCGTTCCCGGCTTTTCTTCCAAGAATTGATAGGTGCTGTTATCCGGCATGGGAATAATGGCCTCATCGGACAGCGAAAACACGACATCCTCGGGCATCCTCCAATAGGACACCTCACCCGTGTCATCATGCAGCTGAATCTTCCACGCCCCGGTTTCCAGGGTTGGCCCCATGTCGACATGACCCGCACGAATAACCACCCGCCCAGAACCCTGACCTTGGTTCGGATCGATGACCTGCGTGAGGTCATCCGCATAGGCCGGACCCCACCACGCCATCACGGTAATGATGGCGCATATGCTGGCGCACACCTTCGCAAGCGCCCGGCGCAGCGACCACGCCACATGCTCGTGCCTCATGTTCTCTTCCCTCATACATTCTATTCGATAATGATTCTCATTAGCCAATATATCATCAAATGACCGCTTGTGCAAATTTAGTCACATATAAGGCGTTTCGGTTATTGAGAACAATTACCATTTGATAATGTGGACTAATGCCACGCATGCACGGAACGCCCCGGCGCAAACCGGAGGAACTAGCGCTATCCAACCACTACGCAATCCTGATCATCGGCATACCATCCATATCCCTACTGATTGCCTCAGCCGCCATGCTGGAATCCAAAGGATTCCCCATTCCCCTCGTACGCATCGGCACTGGCACAGCCGGATTGATCATCCAAGCAATACCATTCGTGCTGTTCGGCAGCGTCGGATCGGCGCTCATTCGCATATGGACGCACCGTCCCCCAACAGTCACCGGACTCCATCGCCATCCACTCCTCGGCATCGGAGCCATCATATGCGCCAGCACATGCCTACCGTGCTGCGACTGCGCCACCGCGCCCCTATTCAACAGCCTCACCCGACGAGGCACCAACAGCGCGTACACCGTCGCATTTCTATGCGCGGCACCGACCCTCAACCCCATAGCGCTATGGGCAACATACTATGCATTCCCGAGCAAGCCCTGGCTAGTCGCGCTGCGCGTGCTCTTCAGCCTTGCGGTGGCGCTTGCCACAGCAGCATCATTTCTTATCAGACCAGCCGAACACACCCTCCGCCGCGCCTCAGCACTCCCCCAATGCACCACACAATACACAACAGCACCCCATACGCAGGCACGAGCCAGCATCGCCTCAATCATCGCGCACACACACGGTGAGTTCATGAGAATCATGCCGATAACCCTACTGGCCTGCCTCGCTTCTTCAATATGCAACACCATCCTACGGAGTTTCTCTTCTCAAGGGACTACGACCAGCCTTCACATTAATCTCGCCGCATCCATTATCCTCGCCATGGCAATCTCCGCATGCTGTTCGGTCTGCTCATCCTCCGACGCAGTCATAGCGGCGGCGCTTAGCCCCCTGTTGCCTCTTCCCGCCATCATGGCATTCTTGACGTTCGGCCCCATTTGCAACGGCAAGAACATCGCGCTTCTCCTACAACAATGCGCCAGCCGATACATCGCGCGCATCATCATTACCGTATTGGCGGCATGTCTCGCCGGAGCCCTACTCATCGCCCCCATCTCGACCTTAGGATAACCAATGAACACATCACCCAGTCCCGCCGACCGCGTTGAAGCCCTCAGTTTCGCAACGCTCTCCCTGGCGATTGCGCACGCAACATGGAGCGGATACTACGAGCGTCTCACCACTCCCCGGCTGCTGCCTTACCTCATCGCATCGGTACCAATATTGCTCACATGCGCGGCCCTCGCATGGAAAGGTCACTTTCACGCCACACCGAAATCATGTTCATCCATGTTGTGCTGCCTGTTCATCCCCGCACTCTTGATTAGCATACCGTTCACACCACAAATGTCCGATCAAGGATTCGACCCCTACGGAGGCGGCATCGCCATCCCCATTACTCGCACATCCATCGCCAGCCACGCGTTGGTTCCTCCAGGACTACATGGCCTGGATCAGGCACGACACACCATTACCATAAGCGACGAGGAATTCGGCTCCTGGTATGAGCATATCGACCATTACCCCAATCTGTACAAGGGATATCACGTCCGGGTCAAGGGCTTTGTCGACGTATCGCCTCGAACACCAGCAGGATCGTTTGTTCTGTCACGCCAACTCATGTCATGCTGCATTCTCGACATGACGCCCTTTGGCTTTGTGGTACGCCCATCCGCAAACGCCCACGTCACCGCCACCCCCGACAACCACGCGTGGGTTACGGTAGAGGCGATCATCACCGTCGACCCCACACACTCCCCCAACACGGACTCCACGCGGAATGGAATCGTTCTCGACGCCACCGGCCTGCAGCCGGCCCGGGCCCCGGAAGGTTACTTCTACCGACAATGAACCGATGGTTACGTCATAGAACGTCTCGCGTTCCACAACACCGACGGACCACGTCAATCAGACGCCTCCCGAAGCCCATTCAGCGCCATCGATATTATTGCATGAACAATTCGTTGAACGCTTCGGTCATCGTTGGATGGGTATACATCGCATCACGAAGCTGGCTATAATGCACGCCGCACCGCATGGCAAGCGACAGCGTATTGATCATCTCATACGATTCAGCGCACAGCAACGCCGCCCCTATCACCTGTCCGGTCTCCTCATGCACGATCACCTTGAGCATGCCTTCCGTCTTGCCGATCGCCTGGGCCTTCGGGATGGCGGCAGCCGGCATGGAACACACCCGTATCGGCAACCCTTGTTCGCGCGCCTGCCGCTCAGTCAACCCAACACGGGACAACGGAGTATCCATAAACACACTGTAAGGTATAGCCGCCCGATCAGCCTTGGAATAGCCGTCACCACGCAACTGCGCCGCCACGATACGGTAGTCGTCCAATGACACGAACGTGAATTGGGGACCGCCATTGACATCTCCCAGCGCCCAAATTCCGGGAACATTGGTCCTCAAGCAATCATCCACCTTGATGGCCCCACGATCATCAAGCGCGACACCGGCATTCTCCACATGCAGCGACTCCACGTTAGGCCGACGCCCGGTAGCCACCAAAACGGCATCCCCGGTAACGCTGCTTTCCTCGCCATGGTGGGAATACACAACCAATCCCCCCTCGCAGCGTCGCACCGACGCCCCCAGAACAATGGATACGCCGAGTCGCTTATTCATATCGAAAATAGCGTCGGCAATATCGCGATCCTCACGGGGAAGAAACACCTCGCCGTCCTGGAGCACGGTGACCTGTGATCCAAAATCAGCATACATCGAAGCGAATTCCATACCGATGTATCCCCCGCCGATAATGACCAAGCGCTTCGGGATGCGAGTTTCCTCCATCAAGGTTTCGCTGGTGTACACATAAGGGTTATCGGAAAGTCCCTCGACGTCGGGCATTATCGGACGCGCACCGGTGTTAATGAATATATGTTCCGATCCAAGTTTCCATTCCTCGCCGTCGGGCGAGCTCACGGCAACCGTATTCGAATCGATAAAAGACCCGACGCCGTCGTACACATCCACAGTCTCCAATTTGGCAAGCTTCTCATAGTTTTTCTGCCGCAGCATGCTCACCACGCGACGCTTCCGATCTATCGCACGCTCGTACGCCTCCGCATTGTCCTCGCCGTCACAACGCTTCGATAATTGCGCGCTTTCCACCAGTGTTTTGGAGGGAATGCACCCTACATTGATGCATGTGCCTCCGTACATGTGCGAAGAACGCTCCACCAACGCCACGCTCCAGTTACGACCCGCCAAATCGGCCGCCAAGGTTTTCCCAGCCTTACCGAATCCAATGATTATGGCATCATATGACCTTACGGTATCCACCATAGCCATGTCCTTTCTCTGTTATTGTTTACTCGCAACTTTTCATGCAGACGCACCGAGAGGACTATCGCATACTGGCCTGCCGCCGAGCGACGCCAAATCCACCCCCACACGGCAAACGCACCGATCTACCGCACTCAACGGCGACGTGCTATGCCTTCGCCTATGCTCCGAATAGTGATCGCACCCAAACGCCGGGCGCAGCACTCATTCAGATCGGCATACACTTCCCTTAACGCATCCGCCATACCCGACGAAACCAGACACTCCCGGTGCGGATCTCCGGAAAGCCAACCAGTGGGCACCGGAACCTCAGCAACGGCCTCGAAGACACGGTCCAATGCGATATCGTCCTCCGGAGCGGCGAGACAGTACCCAGCCCCTCTGCCACGGCAAGACTTCACCAGACCAGCATCTTTGAGTTTTGCCATGACCTTGCGCACTCGCGCAGGATTCGTGCACATGTTATCGGCCAGCTCCGCACTGGACACCACCCCATGCCGATGATGCAGATACACCAACGCATGAATGGCGATTACATGTTCAGCAGGCATGACGTCTCCCTCCAGTCCGTCATTTATTTGTTATTGGAATAGTTACATTTTATAGAATACCACACATCAACACAAACGCAATACTTTTTTGTCTACGGGGAGGTTGTATAGTGATGAACCGTTGCCCCTCTAGCTCAACGGTTAGAGCAGCGTCCTTTTAAGTCGTGGGTTCAGGGTTCGAATCCCTGGGGGGGCACTTACTTCATCGGAACGTCCGCCGGAAACGGTGGACTTTTTCATATCGTTGACCATGGAACTCGTCTCGAACGGCAAATGGACGAATCCCCCTACCGAGATTCAACGGAGCGGAACGTCTCGATGGCAGTACAATGTCTTCCGTGATAGACGCTGCGCGAACTCCAGCCTCATTGGGTAGGGGACAATCATCATTCAACCCGGAAAAGCGGAGGCTGACGCAATCACTCCAGTACGCACACAAACAGGGGCACAACAACATGACGCGGTACGGGCTTCAGTACAGGTGCGACTGATGTTGCCGTTACCTCGCCCACCTCAACATATCCGGCGGCGAGCTCGCCGATGCCTCTTCGTGTTCGCCGCTGGATACGTCGTACTACTTTCCCTGTCATATCTTCTGTTATTTCAGGCAAGCTCAAGTTGGGACGACGCAGACGTGTATTGGGAGACGGTCTCAGCTGTTGCGATAGATGTGGATGATTGTGAATCATTGCAACATGCCATTGATGTCGTTGGAGACAGACCGGCGATATATGGGGAAATTGACAACCTCTCCACTGAAAGTCTTCTTCCATGGGACGTCCTAGGAACATGGCTTAAAATTCGCGAGCATACGACTAATTTGACAATCTCAACTGAGAACCAATTGGAATGGATCAGCGCTGTCATTCAGGCGGAATCAAGGATGAGCGACAATACAGACAACTAATGCGGCACCTCCATTCCTCTTGCGGGCGGGATCCGTGCCATGCAGGCGTGTAGCGTCCGCGAGTCTCATGACGGCCGCCCGCCGCCGTCCGGAATGGCATGCCGTCAGAAGCAGTCATCGGCCAGACCGGCAAAGAGAACGACCATAGGCGGCGAGACCATCGAATCAGCCCAGCCGCGGGCACCGTCGTGAGGGGCGATCCGTCCATGCGTGGTTCGAGAACCCCTGGGGCACTTATCGGCGCTTTGCTCTCGTCCTAGGGACTGCACGGCGAACGACGCGGCACGAGTCAACGAGCCACGCTCTCTCCAGGGGCCTTGTCGGCAAATCCAAGCCCCTGCGCTTAGTTGAACCCCACCACGTGTTCGGCAATTCGATACCCCTGACGAATAATGAACCGCCCCACACTGCCGCGCATATTAATCACCCGCGACAGCGGACGGCGCCGAAGATCCTTGGCAATCGCCGGCGACATCGCCTCAATATCACGCCACAACTGACGCTGCTGCTCGTAATGCTCCCGATCCTTCGACAAAATCAGGAACACGCTCGTCACCACCGTATTAATCGACAGGAAATGAATCATGTAGCGATACAACCCGTCCGGCACCGTACCCGGCTCCGGCGTAGACTTGGCCATAATCTGATTCACCCGACGCAACTGATCGACACGACGAATCATTACATCGGTTTGCACCGACTGCCCGTCGCGTCCAATGAAATAATGGTAGAACGGCATGTCCAAATACATGATGGTATGCACCCATGGGAACGGCTCATACGCATAAATGAAATCCACATAGAACGTATGCTCCGGCAGGCACAACTGCGACTGGCGCACTACCTCAGTACGGAACGTCAACGCATGCATAATGATGTACTGCGCCATGCCAAAACGCTTCAAATCATCCCAGCCAAGCACGCGATCCGCATCCATCACCCGATTGAACCGCACCACATGCTTGTTGCGCTTGCCAACCTTGTCGTACACGTAATCCGTGATCACCAAATCAACCGGTTCACCGCCCGCACACTGCTTGCGCAGCACGTCCATCATACGGGCAAGCGCTTCCGGGCCAACCCAATCATCGGCATCCACCACCTTGACATATGTGCCACGCGCACGAGCAATACCCGCGTTGACCGCGCCGCCATGCCCCTTATTCTGCTGATGAATCGCATACACGATACCCGGATACCGCTGCGCGAACTGGTCGGCAAGACCAGCAGTGCCATCGCTCGAACCATCGTCAACAATAAGCACTTCAATATCATCTGGCCGACGAACCGCCACCAACGAACTGATACAGCGCTCCAAATACGTCTCCATATTGTATGCCGGCACCACAAACGTGAGGGTCTTCGCTGCATTCTTCATATCGTTCTCGTATTTCCTATGACCTGTGCGCTGTGACAGTTTGTCACCCATCCACTACCAACCTAGCATTGAGGGGCGGCAGCTGGAGACGGCATAGCCCAGCGAGAGCGAGGATGCTGACAGTCACACGCCCCGCTCGCCGTCTGAATTGCCGGACATGCCATCGACATCACCGGCAATATCGACATTGATATCGCTGTCAGCTTCCACACCAGCAGCGTCACCAATACCAGCAACGCCTGCCACAAAATCCACAGCCATACCGCCCGATCCACCACCGACAGGCCGGCTCCCCACGGTCTGATCCAGCCGAGAAGTCTGACGTTCCGCATGACTGCCCTCAAATCGCAACTGCGGCTTAGCCTCCAAATGCGACAATCCGTGCCACGCCAAATTCACAATCAACGCCGCCAACTGCTCCTTACTCAGCTTGCGACGATCCGCCCAATACTGCCCGGTGTACACCGTCATGCCAACGACCATCTGAGCATAATACGGCACGCCCTTGGCCGGAAGATGCTGACGCTTGAACCAACCCGTAAGAATCTTCTCCACACGCATGCTGATATCACCCAACAGCGAACTGAACGAGCCATCCGGATCAGTCAACGGCGAATCCCGAGCCAGCACCTGAAAGCCCTCGCTATTTTCCTCAATATACGTCAACAACGCCAACGTGGCCCGCTCCACAATCTGCCGCGGGTGCGCATGTTCGTCAGACAATGCCGCCACCAACGCGTCAGTCAGCGCACGCATCTCACGATCCACCACCACCGCATATAAGCCTTCCTTACCGCCAAAATGTTCATACACAATTGGTTTGCTCACCTTGGCACTAGCGGCGATTTCCTCAACGCTCACCGCCTCGAAGCCCTTGGCGGCAAACAACGCGCGTCCCACACGGATCAACTGTTCGCGCCGCTGAAACGACGACATGCGAGAAGAATTAGCCATATTATCAGTGTACGTCGCCCGCGCAACCCCTTCGCGCCCCCGCCCAAAACTGCGTCTTTGCGACACCCTTATCGCCTCAGACAGGACTCCCTGGACGCCCCTGTCAAGCCGCATCCGCGCAAAACTGTGTATCTGCAGCACTCTCATGAGTCCATCCAATGGCTCCATCCGACCTGATTGGATACATCCCACCCCAGCCTCACCACCCCGAGTAAAGGTGCGTGTTTCCGCCACCGGTAGGACCAATCCCCCCCCTCACCGGACTCGAACCCGAAAGTGCGTGTTTTCAGCATCCTCACCCCCGTATCAGCCCTCCAAGAGTGCGGAAAACACACACCTTTCGGTCCAGGGTGTCGAAAACACGCACAAAACGGGACCTATCAGTGTCGAAAACACACACCATCCAAACCAGGCGCCAAATCCCCAGCCGAAACTGTGCATATACGGCGTCCATACGCCTCCCAGCCTCCTTCAGCAGAGGAAACCGTGCATGTACCGCATTGATAAGGCTACAATCCTGTGCATTTTCCAACTCCGAACACCAAAATGCGTAAGTTCCACACCCGTACAGCCGGTTTCAGATCCCTACGAGTGTCGTAACGGCACAATTGCCACTCCAAAGTGGGGTATATACACACGAAACAAGCCCTACCAGCGTGGCGCATGCACAGTTTCCGAACGGGGATGCACGGCAAACCTATCAGCAAGATAAAAGTAGACTTTCAACGAAAATCCCCTAGATACAGCGGCTTTTTCTAGGTATTTGTCAAACTTCACCATTTCATAGTTGACAATGTGTCAAAATAGCCCTACACTGAAAACCGCTATTTTGACACAGTGTCGAAATAGAACGTCGACGCCGCCGCACCCACATGATCGAGGCCACCGAAAGGACCGCCACCATGAGCATCACACCATCACACTGCATTGCCACACACCCGGCAACCAACGGCGGCAAACGGGCCACTATCATCGCCGCGACTCGCCGACTCTGCACCGAACGCGACTTCGCCGCCCTCACCGTCGGCGACATCGCTCAATACGCCGGCATCACACGAACGTTGTTCTACCACTATTTCCCAGACAAAGACGCTCTCGCCGACGCCATCATCGACGACGCCACCGACGATATCCTCAACCAAGTACGCATCTGGGATCGCGACCGCACGCCCGGCGATATCTCCAAAGCGCTTGACGACGTCATCCGTCTACTACGCGTCATCGTGAACGACGACAGTCCGCTGCGCCACCATATGACGCACAACGCTGACACCGACCTCTACTCCCGGTTCATCAACCGCGCCGCACGCAGTGTCTCCGACTACATGTGCAACTCCACCGTACGCGACTTCGCCGCACGGCACCCCATCAAGATCCAGTACGTACCCGACACGTTTTACATGCTCATCGTAGGACTTATCGCGCTTATCCGCATCAAACCCGACATCAGCGACGACCAGCTTGCCAGCCTCGCGGCATACACGCTACACCTCGACGCCTATCTCGGCGACGACGATAACCGCGACAACGCATAACGCGACCCCCCTACAACTAAGCAACACCACAACATCGAAAGAGAGCAGAGAGAAAGGATCATCATGCTGTTCCAAGTCTATGGCGACCACGCCATCTACCAATGGCTCGGCTGGATACTGGTATTTGCATGCCTCATCGGCGCCAACGAGCTCGCCCGACGAACCAAACTCGGCGGCATCATCGCATTCCTCGTGATACCGGCCGCACTTACCGTGTACTTCATCGCCATCTACGTAGGCGTGGCAATGGGCGCACAATGGGCATTGCACAACCCCACATACATCCATATGAACAGTTGGTTCCACTACGCGAAACTCTACGCGGCAACCGCGGGCTGCATCGGTTTCATGGCGCTGAAATACCGCTGGGGCAACATCGGCAAATCCGAATGGTTCAAATGCTTCCCGTTCGTGATCGTCGCTATCAATATTCTCATCGCCGTAGCATCCGACTTTGAGTCAGCAATCCGCGCATGGGGCACCACGTGGGTTTCCACCGAAGGCGTCACGCTCATGGGTGGCTGGCACAACGTGTTCAACGGCATCGCCGGCATCATCAACATTGCCTGCATGACCGGCTGGTTCGGCATTTATGTTTCCAAGAAAAAGCAGGACATGCTGTGGCCGGATATGACGTGGGTGTTCATCGTCGCCTACGACCTGTGGAACTTCTGCTACACGTACAACTGCCTGCCTACGCACGCATGGTACTGCGGCCTGGCGCTGCTGCTGGCCCCCACCGTCGCCAACTTCTTCTGGAACAAGGGAGGATGGATCCAAAACCGCGCCAACACGTTGGCCCTGTGGTGCATGTTCGCGCAGATTTTCCCCATGTTCCAAGATTATTCGGTGTTCTCCACCGATTCGGTGAACAATCCGAACGTGAATCTTGCGGTGTCGCTGTGCGCGCTGGTCGCCAACGTGCTGGCCTTCGGATACATCATGGCGCGCGCCCGTCGGCAGCATATCAACCCATGGCTGCATGAAGTGTTCAAGGGTACGCGCGACTACGAGCAGGCCATGGCCCGCCGTGAAGCAACAGCGTAACGTAGCGATTTTGGCGGCCGTGCGACAAAGACATACTGCTCTTGCCGCGCGGCCGCCATCGTTTTGTACCGCCCCGCTGCATCGAGCGACGGCACGACGCATGACGCCGACCATGCATCTACGCTTCGCACCCTACGTGCATCGCCAAACCGTCGCAATGCTTACGCACGTGTGGTGTCGCCCACCCGCAACGACACCGGAGCCAACGCCAGCCGCTCCGGCGAACGCCCCTCAATCAGTGCCGCCATGGTGTCGGCCACACCGGCACCGAGTGCGTCAAAATCCTGTTGGATGGCGGTAAGTCGCTTCCCGGCGGCGTCAGCCATGTGGGTACCGTCGTATGCGATGACCTGAATGTCACCAGGAATGCTACGTCCCAGCCGGGTGAGTTCCTGCACAGCGTAGGCAGCGCCCATGTCGGGGCTGACGATGGCGTCAGCATCAGGGAAGGCGGGCAATGCCTGGTGGATCGCAGTGCGGTAGGCGTCAAAGTCAGCGACGTCGGGCACTTCGATGTATCGGCAGCGTATGCCGCGGTCGGCAAGGAGACGTTCCACGGTTTGGTAGTAGCGGATGGTGGGAAAAGTGGTGCCGCCTTCCACGTCGGGTACGTCGTGGAATTGGTGGCGCGGACCACCGACGAGAAGCACGCTGCGCGCATTGGTACGGATCAACAGGTCGGCAATCAGCTCGCCGCCCTGCCCATGATTAGATCCGATTGAGGGAATGCCATGACCCAAGCGCCGGTCGAACGCCACGATGGGACAGTTGATGGACGTCCAATAATCGGGAGTATGCGTGGTGTGGGCGGCCATCACGATGCCATCCATCATGTGACGCTGCAGCATACCGACATATTCGGCTTCGCCTTGTTCCACGTCGGCGGTGGAGCACAGCAGCGTGCGCAACCCGTGTGCGGCGAGGCTGTGCTGTAGCGATGCAGTGAGGGCGCCGAAGAACGGGTGTCGTATGGTGGGCACGATGATGCCTACCGTGTCGGTGCGATTGCGGAACAGGTTGCGTCCAAGTTCGTTGGGAATGTAGTTCAGCTCGCTCATGGCCGCTTCGACGCGTTCGCGCATGGCCGCTGACACGTATCCGTTGCCGTTCATGACGAGGGATACGGTGCTGAGCGACACTCCCGCCTTTTTTGCTACATCACGCATACCGACCATGCGTATCCCTCCTCACCGTGCGCTTCGCGGCACTCGACGCCAGTCCCGCGCGCCTTGGAATAGGTCTCGGCGATTTCACGCGAAACGCCACTTAACTTACCACGTATACCGTCAGCCTAGCGCAGAATGCGCCGAATGGACGGACATATGTCGTTCGCGCACAATCACTGTCCAACGCGGCGCTATCGGCCGGCCGATCCCATGGAATGCCGTTTTGTTCGCGCCTACCGGATGCATTATCCACAATCGCAGCCCCGGCAAAAAAGAACCCGGCGGGAGGGGGCCCGCCGGGCGAGAAAGGAGAGAGAAGAAGAAAGGATTGAATTATCAGGAATTTCCCTGATCAGCTGTGCTGACAATCTCTATATAACCACCCATTGCTGAGCACATAACTGGCGTTCTCTGGGAATATCCTGAGAACTACGCAAAGTACTTGTAAGTGTCGCGATATATATGATGCGCCGGTACGTTCATCGCCCCACACGTCTCCACGCCAAACGCCATGATGCATACGATATAACGGTGACATGAGGCGCCGCACCGATGCTCTTGTGGAAAACTCCATACGCATAAACCCCGCCTCCGCAACACGGACCCACCATAACGGTAGACTGAAACACAGTAACGTATATCACATTCGACCGCCGACAGGCGGTCCTGTCCAAGGAGCTTGTATGCTGCTGTCTGACCGCGATATCCTTGCCGCCCAACGCGACGGCCACATTTCCCTTGACCCGTGGACGCCGGAGATGGTGCAGCCCGCCTCCATCGACGTCCGCTTGGATCGCTTCTTCCGACTCTTTAATAACCACGCCTACACATATGTGGATCCTGCCGAAAACCAAGGAGCACTCACTGAACAATTCGAAGTCGCGCCCGACGAACCATGGATCCTACACCCCGGCGAATTCGCGCTAGGCGCAACATGGGAATACGTCAAGCTCGACGCCACGATCGCGGCACGTCTCGAAGGCAAAAGCTCCCTAGGACGCCTCGGCATCCTCACCCACTCCACCGCCGGATTCATCGACCCCGGTTTTGAAGGGCACATCACCCTGGAACTCTCAAACGTAAGCACCCTACCGGTCAAGCTGTGGCCTGGCATGAAAATCGGCCAAATGTGCTTCTTCCAACTCAGTTCCCCCGCCGAGCACCCCTACGGCTCACAAGCCACCGGCTCGCACTACCAGGGGCAGCGTGGCCCGACCCCGAGCCGCAGCTACGAGCGCTTCTACCGGGCCAATATCGCCGACTAACTTCCGGCCGTAACTGCCATCAACGGCTTTGGTATGACCAAGGGCCGGGCATCCCACCACAGGATGCCCGGCCCTTACCGTCTGCCAGTACTGGCAGATAGCTGCGACTACTTGCGACGCTCCACCATGCGCAGGATGAACTTGCGCACTTCGGACGCCACGAGCACAAGCGCCGCCAAGCCGATGCACTCGAACCATGCCCACAAGCCGAGCGGCGTAGTACCGAAGGCTGCGTTCAGGAACGGCACATAAATCACCACAAGCTGCAGCACGATCGAAATGGCAATCGCACCCCACAGCCATTTGTTGGAGAACAGGCCGACAAACGCGGACTGGCGCGGCGAGCGCGACGCAATCGCGTTGAACAGCTGCGCGAACACCAGAATGGTGAAGCCCATGGTACGCGCCTCCACCATTTGCGCCTCGTGGCCCAATGCCTCAACGCTACGGTCGGTGAACAAGCCGCCGGCCAAATGCATATCCATACCAATCAACGTCACCGCCGCCATAATGACGCCAATGAAGATAATGTCGCCCCACATGGAGCTGTCAATCACCCGATCGGTGAGCTTGCGCGGACGGCGATCCATCACATCGTCGGTCTGCGGGTCCACACCCATGGCCAACGCCGGCGCGGCGTCGGTCAACAGGTTGATCCACAACAGCTGGGTCGCCAACAACGGTACGGTCACGCCGACCGTACCCGGCTGGCTGATGCCCAGGAAGCCGGCAAGCATCACGCCGCCGAACACGGTGAACACCTCACCCACGTTCGAGCTCAACAGGTAGCGCAGGAACTTGCGGATATTGTCGAAAATCACACGGCCTTCGCGCACCGCGGCAACGATGGTGGAGAAGTTGTCATCCGCCAGAATCATCTTCGCGGATTCCTTCGTCACTTCCGTGCCGGTAATGCCCATGGCCACGCCAATATCGGCGCTCTTCACCGCCGGGGCGTCATTCACACCGTCGCCGGTCATGGCCGCAATATTGCCCTGACGCTGCAAGGATTCAACGATCTTCAGCTTATGCTCCGGCGCCACACGGGCGTACACGGACACCTCGGACGTGGCCTTGTCAAGATCGGCTTCGGACAGCTGATCCAACTGATCGCCGGTCATGGCTTTGCCGCCCTTGTCGATAATGCCCAAGTCAGTGGCGATACGAGCCGCGGTCAACGGGTGGTCGCCGGTAATCATCACCGTGCGAATGCCCGCGCGATGGGCTTCCGCTACCGAATCACGCACTTCCGTACGCGGCGGGTCGATAATGCCGACCAAACCATTCCAAATCAGGTCATGTTCGATGACGTCGCTTTGTTCGGCGACGTCGCTCACCTGACCGTCGGCACCAGCCTGAATGCCCGGAATCTGCGCCAACTCAGGAACCTGCAACGGACGGTAGGCCTGGCCCAGCGTACGATACGCTTCGCCTGACAAGCGTTCGACGGTCGCCAAAATGGCATCGCGGTCCGCCGGGGTAAGCGGCCGCACCATGCCGCCCTCCTCAATGCGCGAGCAGTAGCTCAGCAACACATCCGGGGCACCCTTGGCGAACACGCTCAGCATGCCATCCTGCGCATCCTTGACGACAATCGCCATACGCTTGCGTTCGGACGTAAACGGCACTTCCGCCACACGAGCGAAATGCGCATAACGCCCATCGGCACCGGTCTTGCGAGCAGCCACCACCAGCGACACCTCGGTAGGATCGCCGACGATATCCCACGTACCAGGCTGGCTGCCTTCACGCAGCTCGCCATCATTCGCCAACGTGCCGGCACCCAACGTCGCCAACACCTCACCACGCAGCGCGTCGCTGATGGCCCCGCCATCAACGGCGGCCATATCGCCCTGCGGCGCATAACCCGTGCCAGTGATCGCTACTTCGCCGGACGGCGTGACCACGCGTTCCACGGTCATTTCGTTACGGGTCAACGTACCGGTCTTATCCGAGCAAATCACCGAAGCCGAGCCCAGCGTCTCCACCGAGGACAGCTTCTTCACAATGGCGTGATGCTGCGCCATGCGCTGCACGCCAAGCGCCAACACCACCGTCAGAATCGCAGCCAAGCCTTCGGGCACGGCGGCAACCGCCAACGAGACCGCCAACAGCAGCGAATCGATGACATCATGGATATCGTGGAAGCCTTCCATCACCGCGAGCGCCACCAGCACCAGCACGGCGATGATGCACACCGCAATGCCGAGGATCTTGGACACGTGCGCCATTTCCTTCTGTAGCGGCGTGGCTTCGTCGTCGGTTTGGGCGAGCATGTCGGCGATTTTGCCAACCTGCGTGTTCATGCCGGTGCCGGTAACGATGGCACGGCCGGTGCCTTGGGTGACGGAGGTGCCGTTGAACACCATGTTGGAACGGTCGCCCAATGCTTTGGCGCTGGCCAACGTGTCGGGCTTCTTGCCAACCGGTACGGATTCGCCGGTCAGGCTTGCTTCGGCGATACGCAGCGAGGCTGCAGCGAGCAGTCGACCGTCCGCGGATACGGTGTCGCCTTCGCCGAGGACGAGGATGTCGCCCGGAACGATGTCGGCGGTATCCACGCGCACGACCTGCCCATCACGCAGGACGGAAGTTTGCGGCGCGGTCATCTTGGACAACGCTTCGACGGCTTGCTCCGCTTTGGCTTCCTGAATGTAGCCAAGCACGGCGTTGACGATGAGGATCAGCACGATCACCATCGAGTCGAACGGCAGCGCCTCGCCGCCTTCAGCACCGGGTTGGGCATTGGCTTTTTCAATGAACCAAGCCACCAGGGAAATGCCGGTGGCGACGAGCAACAGATACACCAGCGGGTCTTGGAACTGCTGAAGGAACTTCTTCCACTTCGGTACGGGTGGCGCACTAGCCAATTCGTTGCGGCCGAACTTCGCCAAACGGCGTTCGGCTTCCTGCGAGCTCAAACCAACGTTGGGATCCACCTGCAACGCTTGCGCCACATCCATGGCGTCGGTCAAGCTGGGATCCGTGTCATGCAACAACGCCTCTTGGGCCGCCGTGCTCTCCGATACAGTGGATTGATCACGATGATCAACCATAATATTCTCCTCAATCAGCCGCGGAGTAGTCAGTCCTCATGCTCGCCTCTTCAACGCCGCAAGGCTTCTGCCGCTTGCGGCGGAACACTGACGATCATGGCAAGACTGCGCGGTCATGGGCATCGGCGCAAATGCTGCCAATGCATACCTCTTTATTATTCCACGAGGGCGTGTCGAATATGTTTACGACTCGCCCTGCAGCGAACATGCGGAAGAGTGCCCGTATCCTTCGGCTAATTTTCAGCTATCCCAGACACCGTTCTCTATAATGGGGTTCGTGACAGGGCAACCTGCGTCGCACACGCACTTCGCAGCATCAACCCAAGGGGGCTTTATGGACGCGGAACTGGAACACGACGAGTGGCAATCACCGCAATGGTTCACCGGCTCGCCCTACACCCACCGCGTCGCTGCCGCCATCACCCAATATGGACCTATCGCCCGCACCACGCTGGCCCAGCTACTTGGGCTTTCGCAGGGGGCATTGTCCCGCATCACCAGCGATTTGCTGTACGCCAACGTCATTGAAGAACTCCCCTCGGAAGCCAACGCCCACGGCACACTGCCGATGGGGTTTGTGCCGCGCGATACGACAGAGCGTCGCGGACGTCCGCAAACCGCACTGCGGCTTCGCGCGGGCGAACGCACGTTCATTGGCATCAACTTGCACACCGAACAGGCCACCGCAGTGGCAACGGATGCATTGTGCTGTCCGCTTGGACAGCCGCGCACCATGAATCTTCCCGACAATGCGCCGCAATCGGTGGTACGGCGTGTGCACAAGCTGGTGGAACAATGCTGTGCCGACGCGCCAACACAGCCCGTCAGCATCGGGATAAGTCTCGGCGGACACGTCAAATCCGACCGTTACGTCACCTACGCCCCGTTCCTGCATTGGGATGGCCGCGTCGACTTGGCGGGCATGCTCACACAAGCCTGCGGTATTCACACGTCCGTCTTCAACGATTTGGATTCGCTGCTTGTCCATGAAAGCTGGTTCGGGAGAGGCGTTGGCATTCCGCGGTTCGCCGTGCTGACCATCGGCGCGGGCGTGGGGTTCTCCCTTTCGGAGAACGGCAAGCCCGTCGATTATTCGGATAAAAGCTACGGTCTTGCCGGGCATGTGCTCGTCGACCCGGAAGGCCCGCGATGCTACGCGGGGCATATCGGCTGTTCGCAGTGTCTGACCAGCGATTCGTTGGCGGAAGAATACTCCGCTGCCATCGGCAAAGACGCCACCTTCGACGACTTCGCCCGCGACGCCGTCAATGGCAAGGCACAAGCTCGGCTATTGACGAATAAGTTATGCTTCCGACTGGGAGCGCTCACCGCGATGATGGCGAACTTCTCCATGCCGTCGCGCGTGCTGATCAGTGGGGAATCCTCATTCCTCGCCAAGCTCGGCACGGAATCCATCCGCTCCGGCATCAACTGGTATCGCCCGACGCAAGCCAGCAAAGTCGACTTTGAAATCCTTGATTTTGATTGGGGAGAATGGGCAAAATCGGCAGCCTCACGAGTTATTGAGCGCTATATCGCATAACTACTCTATGCGTGCGTCACACGCCGCACATCACACAACAATAACCCGCAACCCTAAGGTACAAAGCGACCCCCACACCCCCAACCTGTAACTGAGAGTTACAAGTTTCAGCGGCACGGGTACACGACGGATGTGCAGGATTCGCAAGACGCATCTGTGACAGTATGCGGACGACGCAACGTTTCGATACTCTGAAACCATCCACCGATGCGAAGGAGGTTTCGTGGAGGTTTTTCAGCTCGGACTGTACATTATCGGCGCAGTGGTGGTCTCGTCATTCCTCAGCCGTTTCCTACCGAAAATCTCCATGCCGTTGGTGCAAATCGCCTTGGGCGTGATGTTGGCCTATTTGCCTTCGACAGACCATGTGCACCTTGATCCAGGCTTGTTCATGGTACTCTTCATCGCCCCGCTGCTGTATATCGAGGCTCACGACATCGATAAACCAGCGTTGCTCCGCACGTTGAATCTCTCCATGTCGCTGGCAGTGGGTCTGGTGGTTGCCACGATTGCTGCAGTCGGCTTCACTCTGCATGCGATATGGCCCGCCATGACCGTGCCGGCCGCCTGCGCATTGGGCGCGGCGCTCGGTCCCACGGATGCCGTAGCGGTTAGTTCACTCGGCAAGGAGGCCTCGCTCACCGAACGGCAACGCAGCGTGTTGAACGCCGAATCACTATTCAACGATGCTTCTGGTGTCGTCGGCTTCCAATTCGCCATTCTTGCCTCGGTCACCGGAACATTCTCACCGGTGGATGCCACCACACGCTTTGCCGCAACTTTCATAGGCGGGGCGTTGTTCGGCGTAATCGTAGGGTGGCTTGCCAACTGGCTGTTTGAAACCATTCGTTCGCTCGGCTGGGAAACCACCACCACACGCGTGCTCATGGAGCTGTTTCTGCCGTTCATGCTGTATTTAGCTGCGGAAAATCTTATCGGCGTTTCCGGTATTCTTGCCGTAGTGGCAGCCGGACTTATCGTCCGCTTCGACCGGACCGGAGTCGGCCCCAACGTCGCACGCACCAACATCGTGTCCAGCAGCGTGTGGCAGGTGCTGTCGTTCACACTCAACGGTGCGGTGTTCATCCTTCTAGGCCTGTTGTTGCCAGGCGCAATGAGTGCCAGTTGGCATGATCCCCACATCAGCAACACTATGCTGATAAGCGATATTCTGGTCATTTCGGCAGTCGTCATTGCCATGCGATTTCTCTGGGTCACCGGCATGCTGCGCCTTGCCCGCGACCAGCACACACATCAGCGCCGCCGTATGACCCGTGAACGCTGGCGTTCCGCCTTGGTCATGACATTCGGGGGCCCCAAAGGCACCATTACCCTGGCACTGATGCTCACCATCCCGTATGCCATTGATTCCGGCCACGAGTTCCCCATGCGCGATGAGCTGATTTTCGTGGCGTCGGGCGTCATCATCGTGACGTTGATATTGGCCAATTTCTTACTGCCGTTGATCGCGCCCCGCCATCATGACGATGATGCCGCCACGATGGATGCCATCACCATCGAAGTGCTACGCACCACTATCGAAGAATTGGCCAGCCGCATCACCGAGGACAATCGCCGAGCAGTACTGATGGTCATGGATTCCTATACGAAGCGTATAGCGCGGCTGCAGCAACGCATTGGACAAACCGATCCGTATGGTTTGGAGCAGCTGCAAATCGATGCGCTGCATTGGGAAAAGGACTATATCAAGGAATACCGCGACCGACTCAAAGCGCATCCGACGCCGGACGCCACGCAGCAGCAAGTGCAGTTGGAGGCTTGCGAACGCCTGCTTGACCATATTATGAATACACTCCGGCATGCTTCGGGCTCGAAGCGTTCTGGACATACAGTGTCGCAGGTGCGCGGACGATGTCGCGCATTCCAACGGCGTGCCGGCGTTATGCTGCGTCGTGTCAGCGATAAGATTCGCCGTACCGCGCCATTGTTGAGCGAAAGCGATGTGTACGCGGCCGTGCGCGACGTGCAGTTGGCGGCCAACGAGCACGTGATTGCGCAATTGCATAACGAACTGTCCGGCACTACCTATAACACCGAGCATTGTTCGGCACTGTTGCTGGATTACCGTCGAGCGGATGCGGTGCTGCGCGCCCGACCGACTGCGGGCGGCAGCGCGAAGGCAATGGTGCAGGCCGAAGAGGTGAAGCGGGAAAGCTATGCCATTGAGCTTGGCGTCGTGCGCGATATGGTGGAGGCCGGTGACATCACCCGAGCACAGGCTCGCACGCTGCGGCGCAATATCTATGTGATGAGCGTGGATGCCGACGCCAGCCTGTAAGCCGAATACGGCAAGAGTATCACGCCAACCAGCTCGACGGCTTGGTATCCCGACTGTAAAACCGGTGACCGCATGGCCACAGCCCCACAGCGCGCCCCGGCCATCCTGGCTTACAGCACTCCGGAAGAAATATTGTTATCCGCCAGCCATTGGCGCAAATCACTGAACTCGCTCAGGCTCACCGCATGGTCGAGCTTCGGATACGACTTACATTTGAGCCATGTATGCTCTTCCAGCCAGGCGGCCGCACCGAACAACTCGTATTTGGGAATAACGGCGTCATCGTCACCGTAGCCAAAGAATACGGGCACGTTCAACGCGGAAAGCTCCTCGTCCGCAGGCGCACTGCCGGGCACATCTCCATGCGCAACAAAGCCGGAGAGCACCACCGCCGCGCGGTACCGTTGCGGATTGAGGCGCAGCAGATGGCTTGCGAGCAAACCGCCTTGGGAGAATCCGATAGGCACCAGCTCTCGGTCCGCGCAAATATGCTGCTCGATCCAACGCACTACCGCGCTGGCTGCGGCGAACGCGTCACGGTCCAAATCTTCTCCAGCTGGCACCGCATCGTGGAACCACGAGTATGCTCCCGGGGCAAGCACCAGCGGCGCACGTAGCGACACATAATCATTGTATGGCGCAACGTAACGCATCATATCGACCAAATCATCCTCATTGGAGCCCCAACCATGCAGGCATACAAACATAGGACGATTCGGCGCGGCATTCCCCTCCTGTCGGGACCATCGCACATGTTCCACGGTTAACGGCTCTCCGAAACGCCCGGGAACCGCCGACGACTCACGCCCAATCATGGATTCGTCCGTCTGCGACATGCTTGGCCTCCTTGACTTGCACCTGTCATGCCACTTCATTGTAAAACAAACCGCACCAGTCCAGCGCGACTTGGGGCGACAATGTTTACGCCTCCCGGCTTATCGACCGAGCGAACCAACCCACCAGCCGGCGAGCACGCAAAACATCGGCAGCACCATCGTCATCAACATATAGAGCAGCGACATGACGATACGTTTGTCGCGCATCAGCGCAACAGATTCGCTAATCGCCGTAGAGAACGTGGAGAATCCTCCAAGGAAACCGGTGACAAACAGGAGGTACGGCACGTCACCGACGGCGCCATGCGCATACGCCGAAGCTGCGACGCCGGCGCAGAACGTGGCAATGACGTTAATCACCATGGTGGAAAGCGGGAATGCTTTGTCCCACCAACGTTGAATCGACGTATTCAACACAAAACGAGACACTGCGCCCAAACCACCACACAGGCATACCAGCAGCACTACCATCACCGCACCTCCCCACTGGCGGGATCGGCAACCACAGGAATTTCATCCGTGGCCGCCGTAGGTTCAAACGCAGGCAACGACGCCATCGCCGACCTCTCGGATGCAACCTCCAACGTCACCTCACCATGCGCTCCCGCGCGCACGCCAGCCTTACTCACCAGCGCACTCACCGGAGCAGCAGGCGGCATATCGCCCCCTTGGTCATCAAGCTGTACTTGGATCACCGAACGTGCCGCGCGGTCAGCCGCCACCGATGTCGCCGCACGCATACCAATCCACGCCAATATGCCACCACACACGAAACTACCCAAGGTATATGTGACCACTCCGGCATACTGCCCATGTTGCAAGGCGCTGATATTCTCCACAACCATTGCCGACAACGTTGACAAACCGCCGCAAAATCCCATGCCAACGCCGTGACTCGTCACCTCACGCACACGCTTGCGCAGCCAGGACGCCTGCGACATATACGCCGATAGGTAGGCATACAACAAACATGCCACCATATTGACCACAAACGTTGCACCATGCAGCGCCGAGGGGAATGAACCATCCTGATGGGGAGCAGGCCACAACAGCGACGTGCCATACCGCAGGCCCGTACCCAAACAGCCGCCCACAAACACCACCGCATACAGCACGGCATCCGCCAACGGATTGAACCGTGCCTGCACACGCTTTAACGGCGCCAACGGAATAGATGGAGGCTCCGGGTCGGCCGCGGCACCGGTAGGATGCACGACCGGCTCAGCTACCGCAGTCAACAATTCCATCGTGCTGGCAGGAGGCTCAGCCGCATCCGGATGCGACGACGCAGAACGAGTCTGTACGTCAGCGGCCGCGGCAGCATCGGCGGCCATATCGTCGTCGACATCAAGTGGCACAAATGGCACGGCATGCAACTCCACCGGCTTCAGCTCCGGAATACTGGGCCTCATCGGCACTACAGGCTCGCCATTCGCCTCCGATCCCACGACTTCTTCCCGCATCGGGTTCACCCTCCGTACTCACTACCACGACAAAAGCGGCGGTGTATGACCGCCGCCAACACCCTATCAGATGTCCACCCAAGCCAGCGCAACCGAATCCGCCCCTCAATATGCGGGCCAATTCGAACCGCGATCAGTCAATCAGCGAATGCACCGAAATGACATGATCGCGCTGCGGACCAGTACCGATCAGCGAAATCCGGCATCCGGACAGCTCCTCCAACCGCTTGACGTAGTTTTGCGTCGCCTGTGGCAGATCGGCAAAGTCGTGAATCTGGGAGATGTCCTCCGACCAACCCGGCATAGTTTCGTACACCGGCTTCGCCGCAGCGAATGCCGCCTGATCGCACGGCATATCGTCATAGCGCGTATGCGTGCCGTCCAGGTTCTGCACATCATACGCCACGCAAATCGGAATCTCACGCAAGCCCGTGAGCACATCCAACTTGGTCAGCACAATATCCGTTAAACCGTTCACCTGCACCGCATACCGGCTCACCACAGCATCGAACCAGCCGCAACGGCGGGGCCGCCCGGTGGTCACGCCATACTCATGGCCCTGCTGGCGCAGCCATTCGCCGCTCTCATCGAACAGTTCCGTAGGGAACTGTCCCTCGCCCACGCGGGTCACATACGCCTTGGATACGCCGATCACGCGGGAAATCTTCGTCGGCCCGACGCCCGTGCCCGTGCACGCGCCGCCGGCAGTCGGATTCGAGGATGTCACGAACGGATACGTGCCGTGATCGACATCCAGCATGGTAGCCTGTCCGCCTTCAAACAGTACGGTCTTGCCGGCATCCAACGCCTTGTTCAGCACCAATCCGGTATTCGCCACATACGGTTTGAGCCGCTCACCCAATGCCAGCAGTTCGTCAGTGATCTGATCCACATCAATCGCACGGCGGTTATACAGCTTGACCAGCATCTGGTTCTTCTGGTGCAGGCTCGCCTCGACCTTATCATGCACATGCTCCGCGTTGAACAAATCGTGCACGCGGATGCCCACACGATTGATCTTGTCCGCATACGCCGGACCAATGCCGCGACCGGTAGTGCCGATCTTGCGCTTACCCAGGAAACGCTCCGTCACCTTATCGATCACTCGATGATACGGCGCAATGATATGGGCACTCTCGCTCACCAGCAGCCGAGAACAATCCACGCCGCGCGACTGTAGGCCATCGATTTCCTCGAACAACACTTCCGGATCGACTACCACGCCGTTGCCGATAACCGGCGTCACATTCGGGCTGATGATACCGCTGGGCAGCAAGTGCAACGCATACGATTCATCTCCGACCACCACAGTATGCCCGGCGTTGTTGCCGCCGTTGAACCGAGCGACATAATCGACCTTCGAGCCGATAAGATCCGTCGCCTTGCCCTTACCTTCGTCGCCCCACTGAGCGCCGATCAACACGATTCCTGGCATAGTATGCACCTCCAGCACCGCGCCGCCCGCGCGTCACATTCGGTGGTATAAACGGCGCAATTCCAACATCAGAAGAGTACCCCGAGCCCTCTACCGCAGCTACCGACGACCAGCAGGACGCCCCCATCCTGCGACTATTTCAGGGCACGCCCCGCCGACCCCAACTGCTGGCATGCCTGCACCACGCGCCGGGCCATCGCATCCTCCGCCTCACGCCCCCACGAACGCGGATCGTACATGTGTTTGTCCCCCACTTCGCCATCCACCTTCAACACGGCGTCGTAATTCTCGAACATGTGCCCGGCGATCGCGCGGGAAAAAGCGTACTGCGTATCCGTGTCGATGTTCATCTTCACCACGCCATGGGAAACCGCCTCGGCAATCTCCTGCGGCGTCGAGCCCGAACCACCGTGGAACACCAAGGCAAACGGCTTGTCTGCCGGAACATCGTCCGTACCGGTCATTCCGACGACATCGCCTGCCGTCGAAAGCCGGCCATCATCCACCGCTTGCGCCACCTCACGCTGGATATCGCCCAACAACGACGGCCTGAGCTTCACCACTCCCGGCTTGTACGCGCCATGCACATTGCCGAAAGTAAACGCCGCCATATACCGGCCACGCTCCCCCAAACCAAGGCGACGCGCCACCTCCAAGCCATCCTGCGGCGTGGAATACAACCGCTCATCGATGGCGGCACCGTGTCCGTCCTCCTCGCCACCAACCGCGCCGACCTCAATCTCCAAAATCGTATGCGCAGCCACCGAACGCTCCAACAACTCCTCGGCGATGTCCAGATTCTGCGACAATGCAATCCCCGAGCCATCCCACATATGCGACTGGAACAGCGGTTCGTTGCCCCGAGCCACCTGCTCGGCCTCACGCTCCAACAATGGCCGCACCCATTCATCGAGATACTGCTTGGCGCAATGATCCGTATGCAGCGCCACCGTCACGTTTGGATACTGTGCAGCCACTTCATGCGCGAACGCGGCGAACGCCATCGAACCCACCACACGGTCACGTAACGCCTGCCCGGAGAAATACGCCGAGCCGCCGACGGACACCTGGATGATGCCATCGGATTGCGCTTCGGCAAACCCTTGCAGCGCTGCGTTCAGCGTCTGCGAACTCGTCACATTGATGGCGGGGTATGCGTAACCCCCGCGGCGCGCGGCATCCAGCATTTCGGCATAGCGTTCAGGGGTTGCAATAGTCATACTTCCATTATCCGCCAACCAAGCTGACAATGCGTCATTATCGTTGTGAGATGCACCACGAAACCCCGGCACATATGGCGGCGCCCGGCAATAGTTTTACCCGGCTGCCTGTATCGTAGGACGCGGGTGTCGTCACCGAGGACGGCACTTGAGGGAACACACAAGAAAAGGGGCACCGTCGTGACAATGCTGTCATTATGTTGCAAAAAATTCGCAGGATGCGCGGTAACAGCTGCCACATTGCTTACCGTAGGCGTTACCGCCACTCCCGGTTTCGTCAATGAAAGCACGCCAGGCGCATCCGATACGGCGACCATTCAGCATCCGTATTACGTGGACTGCTCGCGCGAGGCAAACGGAGATGGCTCCGAAGCCTCACCGCTCAACTCACTTGCCGCAGCCAACGGCATCACGCTGCAACCCGGCGATGGCATCTTGTTCAAAGCCGGCACCACGTGCTCGGCGCAAGTGCAGGACGTTGACGGCCAGCAGGTCAAGGCCGGTCTGCGCGTGGTCAACGCGAAAGGCACCGCCGAAGCGCCCATCACCATCGGCACGTACGGCACAGGAGCGGCGCCGGTAATCGCCGGCAATGGCGTAAGCGAAACCGTACTGCTGAAAAACTCCGAATACATCACCGTGCAAGGTCTTGAAGTAACCAATACGGATAGCGATAGCGCACAACGCGGCAAATATATGCGCCGCGGCATCGTACTCATGAACGACAATGCGGGAGTGCTCCACCACATCACCGTTACCGGCAACACCATTCACGACATTTACGGCGCTCCGGAGAAGGATCTGGGCGGTTCAGGCGGCATCCAAATGGAAACCTACGGACAGTCCATTCCGACAGTAGGTCCGGATAAAACAAAGGCCAACGTCACTTCGGACGCCAGCCGACCGGGCAAAACCGTCTCGTACTTCGACGACGTAAGCATCACCGACAACACGCTGACCAACGTGCAGCGCTCCGGCATCAACATGTCCACCGATTGGCGCTGCCGCGAAGACGTCAGCTGGGATTGTCCCGCCCCGCATGATGCGAACAGTTGGACGCCCAACAAGAACGTGTACATCGCACGTAACTCCCTGCGTCACATCGGCGGCGACGGTATCGTGATCCAAATGTCCGACGGCGCGGTGGTCGAAGGCAACTACGTGTATTCCGCCGCGGAACAAGCCTCGGCGGGTTCCAATGCCGCAATCTGGAATTGGAACGCCGACAACACCTTGTTCCAGTACAACGAAGTCGCCAATACACAGCGAGCAAGCAGCAACAATGACGGCACGGCCTGGGACTACGATTACGGCACACGCAACACGGTTTTCCAATACAACTACAGCCACGACAACGCCGGCGGCTCGCTCTTGGTATGCAACTGCTCAGGCCCCACTGCCATGACCGCGGGAGCAACCTTCCGATACAACCTGTCCATCAACGACGGCGTCGCTTCGGAACCGTTGGACTTCAACCAGGACACGCACCGCTCCATGTTCATGGCCAACGTAACCGACATGAACTTCTACAACAACACGTTCATCATGCCCAAGACGCAAAGCATGCAATTCAGCACGAACGGCGGTGCGGCATCCATCACGTTCGCCAACAATCTCATCATCGCGCAAGGCACGGTTGCGGACGAAAACGCTTCGCTGGAAACCCCGACACGGCACATGGTGTATGTGAACAATGTGTTCGTCGGCTCCGACGACAATGCACACAACTGGCCGCTGGGAGAAGCCAGCCAAGGCAATCAGGTCGTTGGACTCAACAAATATCTAGCCGACAGCGGCCTGAACCTCGACGCGGTCAGCAACGGTGATTTGTCCTCATTGAACATGGTCAACCCGTATACCAACGGAAAAGGACGAGCCTTTGCCTCCGAAGGACTGCCCTTCGAGCTCAACAACGTCCATCTGAACGACGGCGCGAACACTACCAAGGGATTCCCCACCTCGTTCGACAGTGCAACCCACGCGTACGGTCAGCAAAATCCGGTGCCCAGCTGGTCCGCCCCGGATGTCGGCGCGTTCCAAAAAGCTGACGTGAATACGGGCAAGCCTGGGATCGCCGAATTGGCGGGCCGCAGCGGTACAACAGTAACCGTCCCGGGCAATCGCACCATCGCCATAACCTCCACCACGCCGCAAGGCACCCAACTGGGCGTGAGCATCGATAATCAGCGCGGCTACATGCAGACCACCGACCTGACAGGTGGCACATCCACCTTGTATGTGCGCACGGGGTCGGACACGTCAAGCCTACGCCTTGACAATTTGGGCGATGGCACCATCACCGGCATCAGTTTCGCCACCGTCAATGACGTGATGCGTGATGGCTCATTCGAATCGGCGTCCTCTTCCAACGGCTCCAAGAAATCCGCATCGCCTTGGACCATGGGCAGCCCTGACAATACGCTGAACTGGGATACGAATAATGGCGAAAAGGTTGCCTATAACCCACGTTCCAGTACCACCGGCGTTGTCTCCGGTGCCTACGCGGCGGAACTCGGTACCATCAGCGATCCCTTCAAGAACGCCACCATTAACCAGCGCACACTACCGGCGCAACCGGGCAAAACCTATCGCATCGGCTTGTGGGCCACGCTGGGCAAGAGCGGCGACGCTAGCCCGTCGAAGCTGCAAGTCACCGTCAAGGCACACCCAGCCGCACTCGGCGCAGGCGGATCGTTCAGCCAGTACACCAAAACCGTATTGAACGACTCAACCACCACTGCAGACACCACCGGAGGCCGCGTGTACTATACCGGCACCTTCGTCGTGCCTCTTGACGTCGATCCCGCCTGCGCGCTCTGGGTTGCCATCGGACAGCCGAATCTGACCGCCGATGCCACCGCCGCCATCGATAACGTGACATTGGTGCAGGTGGAAAGCGCCACCAGCAACGTGAAGAGCCTCGCCATCACCACGACGCCACAGCGCACGGTATATGGCACCAACGAGCGCCTCGACGAGACCGGCCTCACCGTCACGGCAACGTACACTGATGGCTCCGCCCGCGCGCTGACCTCGGGCGAATACACCACCGGCACCGTCGATATGAGCACTCCCGGTCTGAAACACGTGCCGATAATGCTCAACTCCGATCCCAACATCACGGCCACCCTCTACGTGAGAGTGATCGACAACATTGCCACACAAGCCACCGCGACCGCGTCGGCAATTCAACATAATTATGGTGATATGCCAGCATCCAACAGCAACGACGGACTGCTGTCCACCTCATGGTCGAACTGGGATGCCGGCGATACTGACGCCTGGCTGAGCTATACCTTCGACACCGCGCGGCAACTAGGCGGCGTCGTCATGTATCCAGATGCCAAGAACGAAGCCGTGCCGTCCCGATACACGGTGCAATATCAAAACAGCGACGGCACATGGGCGGACACCGACCTCGTTGGCGTGCCGGTCGGATCATCAGCGACGGCGGACGCGTCCAGCGGAACCAGTCGAGTCTCACAATCCGCGCAACCATCAGTATTCGTGGATCTCAGCGGCATCCCGGCCACAACCGGCCTCAAACTACGCCTCACGCAGACCGGCAACGACGGAATATCACCCTACCCGTATTCCAAGGTTGGTGAAGTCATCATCACCGATGCGATACCCGCCGCTACGGCTCTGACCATCACCTCAGGACCAGCCAAAACCTCCTACCAGGTCGGTGAAGCATTTGATGGCAGCGGGCTCGCCCTGACGGTGACATTTGCCGACAATGCCACCATCCCCCTCAACGCAGATCAGTACACGGTGTCCGGCTTCGACTCGTCCAAGGCCGGAACCAACACCATTACCGTGGCATACGCCGACAATCCCAATATCACCGCCCAATTTACGGTGAATATCACGGGAGACACCCCACCGACGCCGCCCAGCTCAGGCGACCAGACCCCAGGCAACCCCAATATCCCTCCGTCCGACTCGACCACCAAACCGGAATCGGGCGACGCCAGCGGCAGCAAGCACACGATTCCACAAGCTGGCTCAAACGTGCACTCCCTTATGATGGCCGCAGCGATAGTGATGATCGCCGGCGCCACAATGATGCTCACGCGACGAGCACGCCACGACCGATAACGCTGACGGCTCGCAACAGCCACGGCATATAGCAATTGCGGGGTGCGTCACGTTCGGCGCACCCCGCAATTATGTGCTCATCTGCGTACGGAATGCGACTATTGGCGCAGCAAAATGCGGTTCTCGCCACCCCTCCGGCTGTCACAGGCGTACAGTGGAATCAACACATCTACAACGGCGGGAGGACGCATGGCATACGCAGTGGTTACCGGAGCTTCGGGCGGCATCGGGCGAGAGTTGGCGGCGCTACTGGCCGCCGACGGCTACAATCTCGTGCTCACCGCGCGTTCGCGTGACAAGCTGGAGGCGATACGCGAGCGCCTTACCGCACGATATGGCGTCGATGTTGCGGTAATCACGCTGGATTTGAGCGAATCGGACGCCGCAGCGGCCTTGCATGAGGCCACTACGAGACGCGGATATGATGTGCGCATCTTGGTCAATAACGCGGGCTTTGCCGACTGGAATGGTTTTCTCGACGCCGATTGGCGGCGTCAACGCGAGCTGCTGCAGGTCAATATGGCGGCGTTGGCGGAGTTGGCCTACCGTTATGGCCGGGATATGCGACAGGCCGGCTGCGGGCGCATCCTCAATATTGCGTCGGTAGCGGCGAGCATGGCTGGCCCGTATATGGCCACATATTTCGCGTCCAAAGCGTTCGTGCGCTCGTTCAGCGAGGCGCTGTCGTATGAATTGCGCGCAACGGGAGTGACCGTCACCGCCGTATGCCCTGGACCTACCTCCACTGGTTTCGCCTCGGCGGCACACATGTCAGGGCGGAATTTCTTCACTATGACCAAGCCGGCGAGTGCCCGGCAGCTTGCCCGTTTCGCCTATCGCCGCATGATGTCGGGCAAGGTGCTGGCCTATCATGGGCCGCTGGCTTGGGCAGGCGCTGCCGCCGAACGGTTGGTGCCGCGGGCGGTTACTCGACGAGTGGCGGCGGTGATGAGCGGCGGCAACCCCCATCGTTAAGTTGCACCGCCCCCGAGCCGACGTAGTCGAACTACCGCAGTTCGCCTCTACCATCCACACTGTGGTTCACGACTGCGGTGTTACTGCGGTTTCACCGCCAGAGTCGCCCAATATGAGGGAATGCCGAGTTCGTGCAGTCGTCCTGTGCCGTTGGTGTCCTCGTAGAGGTCCATGATCTGCAATCCCGCCTGCAGCTGGCCGCGCAACTGTTCTTCGGCCGTGTGGGAGAATTGCATGCCGCAATCCTGCTCTTCCAACTGCTGCCGCTGTTGGGCGTCGCGCAACGGGTTGAACGGAAGATGGTTCACCACCTGTGCTTCGTTTTCGTCGACGATATAGTTCACGCCATTATCCAGCCCGGCGATAAGCCTGCCGCCCGAGCGAAGTACGCGGAAGCATTCACGCCATACCGGAAGCACCTCTTCGATATAGCAATTCGACACAGGGTGCACGATAAGATCGAAGCTTTCGTCCGCAAACGGCAGCGGCTTCGACATGTCCGCGCGAACCACGGTCACGTCATAGCCTTCGCGTGCGGCAACCTTACGTTCCGCCTCCAACTGCGCCGGCGTGTAATCCAACACCGTGCACTGTGCTCCGGCGGCGGTAAGAATCGGCATCTGCTGGCCGCCGCCCGACGCCAACCCCAATACGCGGCAGCCTTGCAACGGGGGAAACCAGGAGGCCGGCACCGGTTTGGTCGGCGTGAGTTGAATGGTCCATTCACCCTGCTGCGCACGCATAAATGTCTCATGGTCAACGGGCACGCCCCACTCCCAGCCGTCCTCGATCCACGACGTAATCACACGCGCGTTGACATCTTGATAGGACTCGCCGCCCCCAGCGGATTGAGCGTCCCCGGCCGTTTCGGCGGCACCGGCTGCGGACGTCGACTCCCGCGAGCTCCCCTGCCAATCCTCGCACGTGAGCAACGACACGTGATCCGTACGATGTTCGCCCAGCAGCGGCACGTCGACGTCATGGGTCGTGTGATGATAGCGAAAGCCCAGCTTGCGTTGTACGCGGGCCGATTTGGTGTTGCCCTCGTAATATGCGCACCATACGGCTCGCATCCCCAAGTCGGTGAACGCATAATCCAACAATGCCGTCGCAGCCTCGGGAATAATCCCGCGCCCCCAAAACGGCTTGCCAACCCAATAGCCAAGCTCACATTCATCGGCCCGATCCGTCAAATCCGTCGCCGAACCCGTCGACAACCCAATGCTGCCAATCGGCTCGCCCGTTTTCTTCCACACCACCGCGTAGGTTTGCGGAGCCGACAGCACGTTGGCAATAACATTGCGGCTATCATCCACACTGGTGTGCGCCGGCCATCCCGCGGCCGGGCCGACCTCAGGCGCACTCGCATACCGATACAACGCTTCCGCATCCTGTTCATCCCATGCTCGCAGCAGCAGCCGCTCCGTTTCCATAACCGCCATTGCCCCCTCCATTAGTCTCCTCCATTGCGCCCATGCATTGCTTTGCTTAAGTTGGACACACCACTATAGCAACTATAGTACTTGACTGGGCTTGCCACGTTTTTCGAGAAAGACCGCATACCCATCCAGAACCGTTGGGATGAGTGGTTTTGAATGTGTTGAGTGGCTGGAACTTGCAATCCCAGCACTGGGCGAGTGGAGCGGATGACGGGAGTCGAACCCGCCTTTAAAGCTTGGGAAGCTTTCGTTCTACCGATGAACTACATCCGCAGGGCTTGAACACAACGCATGCCGCGATGTGCAAACGCCGTTAGTCAGTGTACCATGAACTTGCCGACGACACTAACGTTGCTGCCACACGGTGACGCCGCGCATCTCCTGAGCCATCTGCATCAGCCGAGCCACGCGCTCTTCGGTAGGCGGATGAGTGGAGAACAGACGCGACACATCGCCGCCCTTAAACGGGTTGGCGATCATCATAGCCGCGGCAGATTCCACACCCGCCGATTGCGCCATGGGCGTCGCCTGCACGCCGTTGGTGATCTTGCACAAAGCCGAAGCCAAGGCTTCTGGATCGCCGGTCAGGCGGCTGCCGTCTTCGTCCGCATCAAACTCACGCGTCCGCGAGATCGCCATCTGAATCAACGCCGAACCGATGGGCGCGAGAATCACCATGAGCAGCGTGCCGACCGC
This sequence comes from Bifidobacterium sp. LH_491, assembly GCF_056356495.1. Classification (NCBI taxonomy): domain Bacteria; kingdom Bacillati; phylum Actinomycetota; class Actinomycetes; order Bifidobacteriales; family Bifidobacteriaceae; genus Bifidobacterium; species Bifidobacterium sp. LH_491. The sequence continues at coordinate 1,631,175 of NZ_JBKEUI010000001.1, read as the reverse complement.
CCCCAGCGCATCGCCGTCACGCCGGTCGCGCCCTCCGCCGAAATACATCAGCGAATAGCCTAAATACGTAATCACCGTGGCCATGGCTGAAGCCACCGCAGACGTGAGAATATCGCGGTTGTACACGTGCATCAGCTCATGCCCCAGCACGCCGCGCACTTCCCGCTCGTTCAGCATCTGCAACAATCCTTGCGTGCAGCATACGGCGGCATGACGCTCGTTGCGCCCGGTGGCGAACGCATTGGGGCTTTCGGTTGGGGCAATATAAATGCGTGGCATGGGCTTCCCGGCCTTGGCAGACAGCTCCCGCACGATGCGATACAACACCGGCGCTTGGGTTTCGCTCACTTCTTGCGCCCGCATGGAAGCGATGGCTATCTTGTCGGAGAACCAATAGCTGAAGAAGGTACCCGCCAAGCCAATGAGCACGAACACACCCAACGTGCCCTGCCGTGCGCCGGTCAGCCACCATATGGCCAACAGCACTGCCCACAGCAAGGCGAACAACGCGGCTGTTTTCAACCCGTTGCAATGGCCGTGTACGCGAAAATCGGTGTGCATGTAGTGAAGCCTAAACTGCCGAGCTGGGCGTTGGCTGTATGAGCACTTGACGAATTATGCGATGCTGGCGACACCGATGAAGCCACTTGCCGCGCAACAGCCTTTGCCCTACGAATATCAAGAGAAATCCACATGAATCTCAAGAACCATTCGCCCCACTACACCAAACGCGGAGAGCGGGGACATTCCCCACTCTCCGCGCACAGCGAAACGCAGCGATAGCCTATTTATGCATGGGCCAAGGCGCGCATCTGCTCAGGGTCGATGACCTTCTTATGCTCGCGGCCTTCCTTCGCGCCCTCCGCGCGTTCAAACGCATCGATCTTCTTCCAACCAGCAAAGTCAATCGGCTTGACACCACGCGATTCGAGCAGCCGGTCAATAGACTGCGGGTCACGATCCCCAGCCAGGCGACCATTGCAGCCAGCCTGCGCCAAATCCTGCAGCATATTCGTCACGATGAGCAGCGCATCCGACTTCGTCGAACCAATCAGACCCACCGGTCCGCGCTTGGCCCAACCGGTGGCATACAGGCGCTGGCGCACCGTGCCACGCTCGGCGCTGGTCACAATGCGGCCGTCCTCGTTGGCCAAATGCGCGCCCTTGTCGTCGTAGGCAATGCCAGGCGCCTCGGCAGGCTGATAGCCAATCGCGTGATACACGGCCTGCACGGGATACTCGTCGTATTCGCCGGTACGCTTCATGCGGCCATCGGCGCTGGTTTGCGTGCGCTCCACGCGCAGCCCCGTCACCTTGCCGTCTTCGCCCAACACTCCGACGGGCGCGGCGTTGAAGTGAATATAGTACTTGCGGTCGGCGGGATTGCCCTCATAATCCACGTCGCCGTCATCTTCCATATCCAGCGCCATCTCACGAATGGCGAACAGCTCTTCCACCATCTGGCGCGTGAGCTTGTCCTTGCTGGCTTCCTCGACCGTGTCTTCGTCCAAATCGAAATCGTCTTCGTTGATGATGAGCTGCACACCGGGCAGCTTTTCCATCTCGCGCAATTCCTGCACGCTGAACTTCGCCTGGGCGACGCCGCGACGGATGAACAAATGCAGTTCCTTGGCCTGATTCGCTGCGATTCCTTCATACACGTTGTCCGGAATGTCGGTGTGGGCCTTGAGATCGTCGGCATTGCGCATCAGCTCGCGCGCCACGTCCATGGCCACATTGCCACCGCCGATTACCGCCACTGACTCGGCCTCCAACGGCCATGTGCGAGCGCCCGTAGGATATCCGTCATACCATTCGACGAAACGAGCGGCGCCATACACACCGTCCAAATCAGCGCCAGGCAATTCCAACGGCTTATCCTTCACCGCGCCCGTGGCGAACAGCACGGCGTCGTAGCGTTCCAGCAGCTCGTCAAGGGTCACGTCCTTGCCGAATTCCACATCGCAGTAGAGGTGGATGTCCGGGTTGTCCAACGTTTTCTCCAGCGCGTCCGCGATGAACTTAATGCTGGGATGATCGGGGGCCACGCCGTAACGCACCAAACCGAAAGGCACCGGCAGCTTTTCGAACACGTCGATACGCGCCGACGTACCCAACCCAAGTTCCTCACCGGTTTTGCGCAGTTGACGCAGGAAAATATCAGAGGAGTAGACGCCAGCGGGGCCGGCGCCGATAACAGCGATACGAAGTTCATTATGCTCAGTCACCCGTCCAGACTAGCGCAACACAAGGAACGAGGCTAGACCTTGACACATGCAAGGGGCGGCGCGAGGCGGAATATTCCCACCTCGCGCCGCCCTTGTGGTGGAACGTGACAAACGGAGTGATGCAACGCGCCCGCGCAGCTCGACAACGCCATATCGTCAGTCTCACGCTCCGTCCCGCGCAGCCGCGCACGCCGAAGACTAATCGCGGTCAAACACCGCAGTCAACGCCCACAGAATGCTGACCACATCAATCAACTCCTGGATGAACGCACCCACCACCACTGGGATGAGATTGAACGCGGCCGCCAACATGCCGATGATGGCCAAGGCCAAGCCAACGACAACCGCCTGCAGCATAACCCGCTTGGTGCGCCGCGAAATCGACACCGCAGTGGGCACGGCGCTGATGTCGTCGTTCATGATGACGACCTGCGCCGATTCGGAGGCCGCGGTGGAAGTACCGTCGGTAATGGCCATGCCAATATCCGCGGCGGCAAGCACGGGAGCGTCATTGACGCCGTCGCCAACCATCATGGTGACGGAATGCCGGCGGTTTTCACCTGTAAGCTTCTGCATGGCGACATCCCACCAAGGCTGCTTGCCAGGCTTGATCAGCGACGCGTTTTTAATGGCGGCGACCTTGCCCTCCGGGAAGAGTTCGGCATACACGTTGTCAATGCCGACTTCATCGGCGATGATCCGCGCAGAAGCTTCCTTGTCGCCCGTGAGCATCGTCAGTCGCGTGATGCCCAGTTCGCGCAGTTTCGCCAACGACGATGCGGCATTGGCTCGCGGCACGTCCTTAAGCACGATGCGTGCGGCGAGCGTGCCGTCAATAGCGACATAGGTGGCCATCTCATCAGCCGCACGTTCGGGGAACAGCCCTTGCGGCACTTTGACTCCCTCTTCGTTCATAACGAACGCATATCGACCGACACGCACCTGACGACCGTCCACTTCTCCGCTAACGCCCCTGCCGGCATCTTCGTGAATATGGGCGACAACGGGATACTGCTTGCCCAATGCGCCTGCGGCATGACCATACCCAAGCCGCTCTGCGGCTTCCGCACCCGCGGCAGCAATACCTTGCGCCAAAATGTGTACGGAATACGCTTCGACGATACCGGCCAATCGCAAAATCTCATCCGACTGCGAGCTATTCGCCGCCGCATGTCCTGCATCACCGCCACCAGGCACGTCCACACGCACCACACGAGGTTTCTTCACTGTGAGTGTGCCGGTTTTATCAAAGAAAATATGGGAGACCCGTCCCAGATTTTCCAACACTTCCTGTGATTTAATCAGTATGCCGGCCTTGGCCAGACGACTGGTGCCCGCGATGTAAGCAACCGGAGCGGCAATCAGCAGCGGACAGGGAGTGGCCAGTACCAGCACTTGGGCAAAACGCAGCGGCACCCCGGAAAGCGTCCACGCGACGCAAGCGATGATGAAGGCAATCACCGTGAACGGCACGGCCAGCAAATCAGCGGTGCGCACCACAGCGGCGCGCGAGTTTTGCGCCGAAGCCACCAATGCCAAAATCCTCTGGTATTGCGAATCGCGGGCAAGCTGCGTGGAGCGCATGGTAAGCGCCGCCGAACCATTGATAGCGCCGGACATAACGCGACCACCAGCGAAAATCTCCCGCGGAACCGGCTCGCCGTTGATATTGCTCAAATCCAATGTTGCCGAACCAGACAGCAGCTCGCCGTCAACTGGCACGGTTTCCCCCGGCAGCACCACCAGTACGTCGCCCAGCTTGACCTCATCGACGGGAATCGTGCGAAAATGGCCAGCGGTGGGGTTGGATGCAAGTTTGGAAACGTTCTGCGCCAACGCGGCGACAGCAGCCTGCTCGGCTCCTTCGATACCTTCGCCGCGGTCGACACGTCCCCCCGCATCGCCGGCACCTTGCGCCGTCTCTGTCTGTATGCCACCGTCAGACACCGCGCCGGCATCAGCGGGTCGGAATCCATCCTCAGTTTTGCCGGCGCCCTCAGGAGCGCCCATACTTTCCAGCTTCGGCCCCACACCAGGCAGCGTCGCCACATGCGCCACCTGCGGCGCCGCGCTCATCAACGCCGTCAAGCTATGCTCAGCCTTCGCCTGCGCGTATTCCTCAATGGCTTCGCCGGAATAAATCATGAGCATAACCGCCCAGCTCGCCCAAAATTCCTGTACTGCAACAGTAGACAGGATGGCTACCACAGCGAGAATATCCACACCGACATGACCGTTGCGAATGTCATCGATCATGCCACGCAACGTGTCGATAACGGTGTAAATAACAAACACCACCACCAACAGTTCGCCCAAACCCGGATCAAATGGCCAATCAAGCTGGCCCCACGGACGGTATTGTCCCCACACAGCAAGCGGGAACGCGAGAATAATAACCACGGGCAGCAGCGGCACCCGCCTACAAAGGTCGATGATACGATTCATCGAAACTCCTTACGCTCGTACACGGACCGTCGGCGAACACACGACGGTGATGCATTCACGCCTTGTTAACCCATCGACGAATGCTTCGCGATACACGGCGTAAAGATTGACATATTCAGTTATTGATGGCGCGTAACTCCGAACAGGAGAACGCAAACATGTGGTAACAGTATCACGTATACCGGTGACAAAACATAAGACATTACACGCCGACATGTTGCCATGCGGCATTGCCCAGCGCCCATTTGTTGCGATATTCAGCCAAGACCAGCTCTATGCTCACATTAAGCCCATATTGATTCACCCAAAACCCTGTGCGTCAAGTAGCCCGCCCCTGAACTCCACCTCACTTCGTCATGGACTGCCGCCTTGAGCGGCCGTCCATGACGAAAAACGGGCGCACCTCTCGGCACGCCCGTCCCACGCAGTAGATGCGCAGTCTTTACCACAGTCCAAACGGATCGGTCAGCCCACCGAAGTCGTACCCGTTGCCGCCCTGATCCTGCTGGTCTTGCTGATTTTGCTGGCTGTTGTCCTGGGAATTCGAACCATTGCTGCTTTCGCTGCGATTCGTGCCGTTTACTTGTTCCTCCTGCTGGTCAAGCTTGACGTCGACTTCCATCGTCTTGCCATCGCGAACAACCGTCAGTTTTGCCGTATCACCCAGCGCCGCCGCACGGATGAATCCCAACAACGAATACATACTGTTCACAGCATGTCCATTAAATGCCACGATAGTGTCATTCGCTTTGAGTCCGGCCTTGTCTGCGGGGCCTCCTGAGGTCACAGCCGCGCCCCCAGTGGACGAGGTCGTAATCTCAGCACCACCACGCACCAATCCGTCGGCCTCAACGGTTGCACTCTTCACACTGACGCCCAGCGCCACGTGCTTGACGGAACCATCCTTGATGATCTCTTCGCCGACACGCTTTGCCAGGTTCGAGGGAATCGCAAAGCCGATACCGATGGAGCCGCCTTCGGAGCTGCTGCTTGACGCGGTAGTTGCAATCGACGAGTTGATGCCGATTACCTGCCCCGCGGCGTTGAACGTCGGACCGCCCGAGTTACCAGGATTGATCGCAGCGTCGATTTGCACCGCATTGGTCACCACCATCTGCGCATTGTCGTCCATCACCGTTACCGGACGGTTCAATGCCGAAACAATACCGGTCGTAGCCGTGTCATCATATCCCAACGGGTTACCGATAGCCATGACGTTTTCGCCTACTGCCAGATCATCAGAGTTGGCGAAAGTCACAGGAGTAAGGTCATCCGGCGGATTGCTAATCTGGATTACCGCCAAATCCGTGGTGGTATCAGTACCGACGACCTTTGCCTGATAAATATTGCCATTGGAAAGCGTAACCTGAATGGTTTGCGCTCCGGAGATCACATGGTTATTGGTCAATACATGACCGTCTTTGTCGATAATCGCACCGGATCCGGCAGCAGAACCATTGCTCAGCTGTGCCTGAATGGATACCACAGAATTGGATACGTTCTTGGCCACAGCAGACCAGTCCACAGCCGTACCACCCTCGACCTTGGCGGTGCCAGAACCCGATTCGTTGGATTTTACCGTGGACAACGAACTGGACGATGGAACCGTAACCCAGCCGTTCGTCACCGCGGCATACCCCACACCGAGGCACAAACCAGCAGAGACCAAGGCAGCCACCACGGCCACCATCACCGAGTTCGCATTACGACGAGCACCCTGCGCACCCGGAGTTCCGCCCGGCTGGCCGCCGTTCGCGGGCGGGAACATGCCAAAGCCTTGTGGCTGACCTGGCTGGTTATCGGCATGCGGCGCTTCGGCGAACACGGGATTTCCGCCATTCCCCGTGGGCTGCCCGGCATCCTGGGCCGGCTGACCAAACGACGAGTTCCACGGCTGACGCGCAGCAAAAGGATTACCGGTTGGCCCGTAACCGGTGTTGCCTGCCTGCGTGGGCTGTCCAAACGGAGGCTGCTGGCTTGCCGGAATACCCGAAACCGGCGAAGCAGCGTCCGAAACGTTCGGCGCTCCTTGAGGTGGAGTCATTCCGGCCGGCATATAGGCGCCATACTCGGGTGCCGATTGGAATACCGGCTCAGTCGGCTGCTCGGTCGAAACCGGCGAGTCGTCGGTCATCTGCGTAGTCTGTTCCGCAGCGTTACCCGGATCCGCCTCTGGCGTCCCTAGCGATGACGACACAACGGAATCGGATTGCAGTGAAGTAGTCTCATTGAAATCATTGGACGTATCAGCCTGAGACTGAGCGTCCGAAGGTATTGTTTCCGTGGGCTTTATATCCTCACGAGGCTGCTCGGCTTGATTGTTCCAGCCGCCGTTCTGTTCTTCAGCCATTGTTTGCTCCTTTGAACATTGACGGACTGCATCCAATGCCTCCGCATCAGGTGCGCATATCCGTCTTTGAATCGCTATCTACGAGTAAACGCACCAGCTCTGGAAGTTTCCTGAATGTTTGTTGGAAGAAATGCACTAATCTTCATGAGGGTTGCCTAATGTCCTCTCCTACGACACGCGGATACCACCCGATACATTATAGAAAGCCAAGAAATCGTGCGAACCCTCCTGCCATAAACCGTCTGTTGACGGATATCTCTACAGTAATGCCTATGAGCAGCCTTATCGAACATCCGCACGGTGCCGCACCGGGCAAACCCGGCGACCGCAGCGCATTTTCCTTTGAAACCATCACACGATTACCTCATTCAGCCGACGGCAAAGGTCGCGACGGCGCCCGATACGGACGCACCGGCATCATCCACACGCCGCACGGCGACATCAAAACCCCGGCATTCGTGCCCGTCGCCACACAAGCCGCGATGAAAGCGGTACTGCCCGAAAGCATGAAGCAGCTCGGCGCGCAATGCCTGCTATCCAACGCATTCCACCTGTACGAACGCCCCGGCCCCGACGTGCTTGACGCCGCCGGCGGCCTCAGCGCCTTCATGCAATGGGACGGCCCGACTTTCACCGACTCGGGCGGCTTCCAAGTACTCTCCCTGGGCGCGGGATTCAAAAAAACGCTGGCCATGGACGTCACCGGCATGAAATCCGACGACGTCATCGCCAAGGGCAAGGAGCGACTCGCATTCGTGGACGAGGACGGCGTCACCTTCAAATCGCCGCTCAACGGCTCATTGCACCGTTTTTCGGCCGAAATCTCCATGGGTATCCAGCATCAAATCGGCGCGGACATCATGTTCGCATTCGACGAGCTCACCACGCTGATGAATACGCGCGGCTATCAGGAACGCTCCGTGGAACGCACCTACCGGTGGGCGCAGCGTTGCGTGGCCGAGCACCAACGGCTCACCCAAGCCCGTCTCGGCAAGCCGTATCAAGCGCTGTATGGTGTGGTGCAAGGCGCCAACTATGAGGACCTACGACGCCACGCGGCCGAACAAATCGCTTCGCTGGACTTTGACGGCGTAGGCATCGGCGGCGCTATGGAAAAGCGCATCATCGGCGACATTTGCGCCTGGATCTGCGACGCCATGCCGGAAAGCAGGCCACGACACGTGCTCGGCATCGCCGCAGTGGACGACATCTTCGCCTGCGTGGAAAACGGCGGCGACACGTTCGACTGCGTGGCACCCGCCCGATGCGGCCGCAACGGTGCCATCTTCACGCGAGACGGACGATACAACGTCAAACGCGCCGAATTCAAAACCGACTTCGGCCCGCTGGAAGAAGGCTGCGGCTGCTATACCTGCACGCATTATTCGCGCGCCTACGTGGACCATCTGCTGCGAGCCCGTGAAATGAACGGCTTCACCCTGGCGACCATCCACAACGAATACTTCTTCGTGAAACTGCTCGATGATATTCGCGCCTCCATCGACGGCGGATACTTCGACGAGTTCCGCGACGAAACCCTGGCGCGCTTCTACGCAAACGGGTCGCGCGGGTAATGCAGCCTGTGAGGGCTGGTCTGCCGGGTCGGTTGACAGGCCGGTTGGGCAGGCCGACCGGACAGACCGGATGGACAAGTCGACCGGACAGCACAGGATCACCAATGGACCAAGCCTAGTACCAGGCTAGCCAGCCAGGTTGGTTGCCAAGCCGGCCAGCCAAACTCGATGCCCCGAACTGCAGCCACGTCCCTCGACTTGGTCAGGTGAGTAACCCAGCCAGTTGGACAGTCAGATTGGGCAGCCTGTCCCGACGAGCAACCCAGGCAGCCGCGCTTCGCAGCTAAACCTGGCGGAACCGCGAACCGGACGGCAAAACCACACAGCGAGACCTGCGAGGATATCGGAAAAGCCGCGCGCCACACTGCGACACACCGCCTTGCGCAACCGCGTTAAGCATGGTAAGTTTGCTCTTCGTCTGCGAGTGTGGCGGAATGGTAGACGCGCTGTCTTCAGGTGGCAGTGAGCGTATGCTCGTGGGGGTTCAAGTCCCCCCACTCGCACCAGCACCAAAGGGCTGGGACCTCAGGGTTCCAGCCCTTTTGCTTTACCATGAATATCGATGAAAACCCAAAAACAGAACTCTTTTGGCTTATAACCCCATACTCCACACATTCTGACCTATAACCCCACAATTTTGGCCTATAACCCTGTAACCCGATGTCAAGGCTCTCCAAAAGTGTGTGTTTCCAACACTGGAACCCCCCTCATTGCGTGCATTTACGGCATCGTAATCCGCAAAGTGCGTGTTTTCACCACTGGAATCAGCCCACATCCGCCTCTCAGCATGGCGTTTTCACACACTTTCGCCCCAAGGCTCCCGACGCCCCGATATTTCGGCCGTTCAAGTACGGAAAACACACACTTTCCTTCCAGCACCCACCTCCCACCAACACCACACCGCCGGAGAGTGACAACGCTCCGCGCAATAAAACGAACCCCACCAAAAACTTCCGCACGCCAGCCGCCACTGCAACCCCACCACACCACACGTCAACCACCGCAGCCGCCGCACGCAACACTTGGGAAAACGCCCCGCCCCGGCCTGCCTCCTACTACGATGAGAGGTATGAGTGACCTGCATGCGTTGAATTTGGAAGCCGGACAGCTGGTTGGCGGTTATACGCTGCTGTCGCGCTTGGGCGGCGGTGCGATGGGTTCGGTGTGGCGCGTCACCGATGGTGGCGGGCAGGTGTATGCGATGAAGATTTTGCGCGACTCGTTGGCGGATGATGAGGCGAGCGCCACGGATCGCTTGACTGCCCGCGAGCGCCTTCGTCGTGAGGCTGTTGCGTTGCAGAAGGTGCGTCATTCGGGTGTGTGTTCGATTGTTGATATGGAGTTGGATGATTCGCTGGCGTTTATTGTCACTGAGCTGATTGAGGGGAAGAATCTGCGTGATGATGTGGCGGCGAATGGCCGCTATGTTGGTGATGATTTGGAACGGTTGGCTCGTAAGTTGATTGATGCGGTGCGTGCGGTGCATGCGGCGGGCATTATTCATCGTGATATCAAACCTACGAATGTGATGGTGGCAGCGTCGGGCCCGGTGTTGGTGGATTTTGGCATTGCGATGGGTGAGGGCGAGAGTCATGTGACGCGCACTGGTTTGGTGATGGGTACTCCGGGGTTTATTGCGCCGGAGATTATTGATGGTGCGGAGTCGGATGAGTGGACGGATTGGTGGTCGGTGGCGTCGGTGTTGGCGTTTGCGGCTACTGGTCAGCCGGTGTTTGGCGTGAAGCCGATGATGGCGGTGTTGGAGCGTGCGGCGTCGGGCAATGCGATGTTGCAGGGGCTTCCTGCGCGCACGATGGCGGCGTTTCGGGCGGCGTTGATGCCGGATCGTGCTCAGCGTTGCACGCCGGATGAGTTGCTGGAAGCCATCAGTATGGATGCGTTGCAGGCGTTTTCTGGCGGATCCGATGGTAACGATGCTTCGTCGGAGATGATGCCCCCTTTTTCGGATAGTGTTACGATGCCGTTGGCTGGCGGCATCCCGACAGTGCAGCCGGACACGCTGGCGGGCGCGACCGGCTTGCCGGGCACCACGGCAATGGCGGCCAGCGTTGATAATCCGCGCACGTTGTGGCGTGACGATGATTCGGTGACATCGACGGCGGCACCGGCGACCCAGATGACGATACCGACAACGCCCCAGATGACGCAGGTACTGTCTGGCAGTGGCACACGCCTGATGCCACAAGCTGGCGAGGCTACGTTGCCAATGACCGACGCCACTACCACCTTGCCGTTGACCGGCGGACAGCCGACAGCACAACCGGCAATGCAATATCCCTTACAGCCTCTGTCCCAGCCGCTGGCGTTCGAACAGACCAACCCGTTCGCCGAGTCCCCCCAGCAGCCTGCCACGGCTCTTAATCCGGCCGAAGAAACAAGATACCGCAGGCGTTCGCATGGCCGTTGGGCGGCGCTGACGCTTGCGGTGCCGGTCTCGCTGTTGGGCGCTTGCATGCCCTTGTGGACGGTGGTGTTATGCGCGGGCGCTGCATGGTTGTTCGCGACGATCGGCATTAATGCAATGGCGCAGTTGGATCGCGAGAGTCGTCGTGGCGGCATGCGTAAACGTTCCGACCAGGCGCTGCGTATCGCGGCGTTGCCCTGGCATATGTGTAAGGCGTTGCCAGGCGCGCTGGCCACTGCGCTGCTAGCGTCCCTAGTGGCCATGGTGGTATTGCTGGCGTGCATGATGGTGACGTCGCTGCCCACGGCCACCTTGCGCTTGTGGGGCATGGACGTGGTGCTGCCATCGGATACGTCGCTGTCGGCCACGGGCGCAACGCTGGCGTTGTCGTGGGCGCTGGGCTGGCTGGTGGCCGCATGCACTCCCGCAGCCGGGCCGATTCGCTTTGGCTTGGGGGTCTTATGCGCTGGGAGAACAACTGTGAGATTGGTAACGAATTCCACCGACGATGCCAATGACATCGAATCGATGCAAACAGACCCGGCCCAGGTCCTCTCGCAACCGCAATCTGCCCGGCGACGCGCCTTGTTCGCCGCAGCCGCATGGGCCATAGTGACGACCGCCTGCGCCACCGTAGTACTCGCCGACGAACCACTGACATGGTCGCCGTTATCAACGGCTTCGTTCATCTCCATCGATTACTATGGGCAGCACTGATTGGCTGTTCTGACTGCCGAAAGGAATACCATGCCTCAGAACGATAAAAAGTCGATAAAACGTCAGACTCGCGCGGACCGCCGCGCGGCCGAAGCTGCCGCCGCCAAAGCTCGCGAGGAACAGGCGGCAAAGGAACGTCGCCAGCAAACCATGATCGGCGCTATTGTGGCCGCGCTTGTGGTGATACTGCTCTGCGTAGGCGGTTTTGGCATTTATCGCGCGGTGCATAAGAACCAAGCCACCACTTCGCTCACCAAAGCGCAGGCTTATCAGCAACTTCAGGACGTAAAGACGAAGCCAACCCGCGCCGACGACGAGGGCGGCGTACTCCTTTCCAAAGACGGCTACGGCCAAAAAGTCTCTGGCATACCCACTGTGGCTGTCTACATGGACTTTCTGTGCCCCGGCTGCGGCAACCTCAACCGCCAGCTTGACCCTACGCTGGTGTCTCTGATGAACGCCGGTCAAATCAACCTTGATTTGCACTTCATGTCGTTCCTTGACCCCTCGTCCACCGATAATTATTCGAGTCGCGCCGCAAGTTCCGCGCTGTACATCGCCGACCATGACGACAACCCGGACCATTTGCTTGACTATATTTCCAACTTATTTGCCGCCGATTTCCAGCCCGGTGAAGCTTCGGCCTACCAGTCCGTGAGCGACGCCCAACTGCGCAAGCAGGCCATTGCCGCCGGCGTAGATGAATCCGTGGCCAAGGCTGCGTATTCGGGCGAATATAAGCCATGGCTCGAGGCCATCAACACGTACACCCCGAAGCGTTCCGAATTATGGAACAGCAGCGGTTCCATGAGCACACCGACAGTGACGATCAACGGTCATTACTGGGATACCAGCCAGTTGGCAACCGCCGATATTTCGGTTAAGGATGCGTTCTTGCAGTCGATTGGCCTGTCCCCCGACAAGGTTGGTGATCCGGCTTCCCTACCTTCGATCGGTGATTCCCAGAAGCCGAAGTCGTTTGCGTAACTGGTCGCATCTCGCATCCGGCGGTTATGGGCAATGGCTCTGCCAACAATAATGGGCGCGACACGCTGGTACGCGCCCATTATTGTTACTCATAGCGAAAAACTTTTTTATTGCAACATATTGTTTTTTCCTGACCAATCGTTGCAATACTTTGGCTTTACACCAATAAGGCAATGCAACAAATTGTCTAGATAATGGTGAAGTGGGGAACACCACACTGCTATAACGCTTGACCACACATAAAGTGTGCTACGATGGTGCCCTGTTCGTGCTTATTTGCCGGGCGTCGCCAGCGTTGCCACGGCAGATATGTGCCTCCTTAGCTCAGATGGCCAGAGCGGCCGCCTTGTAAGCGGCAGGTCGTCGGTTCGATCCCGACAGGAGGCTCTGCGCCATCGGGTATGATGGAACTAACGCCGTCATATCGGCTCGCACAAAAACTTACCATGAGTAAGAATCCAGGAGCCTTCCCCCAACTATGGCTTCTGGTACACAGACGGACGAGGCATCCCCCAACCAGCCTGGTCCGTCGAGGGGCGGGAATATCCCCTTCTCTCCCGCCCCTCTTTTCATTTATCTCCTTGTATTCACCGCATATTCCCCGGAAACCAGCCACACACGCGTGGGTGTCAATGCCATCCACCGCGCCGTCGCCACCACCCGAAAAGCCATGCACGTGCAGCCTTCCCCGTCATTGGGTTCGCCATCCGCGAGCCTGTCCGCAGCGCCCCGCGGACTTTTCCAAGGCACAGAATACCCCTGACACCTGCAACGCGCAACAGACCTCGTAGCCGACGCCCGTCACAACACACATATCGAAGGGCACAACGTAACGCCCGCTGGTTTGTGGGGGAATCGACAACGCTAGAACAAAAACAGTCCACGACAACCCCCAACACGATACAATGCGTCACAGATTGTAGGTCATCAACCAAAAGGATACGACATGGCGAGACGATGGACACCGCAACATTTTGTAGCGATGCGACGGCTGCGAGTCATACTCTGCGTGACCGCCTTGGTACTTTCCTCCACGATTACCTTCGCCGTAACCACCCGCAAAGCCGTGGCGCTGAACGTCAACGGCAAAACCTCTACGGTAATCACCTATGCGCAAACCGTCGGACGCCTGTTGCAGGAGCAAAACATCACAGTGAAGTCGCATGACATCGTCACCACCACATCCAACGGTGAACTGACCAACAACACGGTGGTCACGGTGCGCAGCGCCTACCAAACCACCATCACCATCAACGGCAAAACTGTACCGTTCTGGACTATCGCCACCAGCGCAGATCAACTTTTGGGATTTTTTGAGCAAAACGAAGCGGACGCCGCCAAAATCACCGTTAATATCGACAACGTCTACAACAAACTCACCGGCGGACTGGTGATCAACGCCAACGGCCCGGTTACGGTCATCGCCGACGGCAAAAGCTCCGTGGCACCCGACGGGTCGCTGCCCGCAGCGTCCATCCTCGACTCCAAAGGCATCGTTCTCAACAAAGACGACCGCGTGAGCGTCGAAAAAGATGGCGGCCAGACCATTTTGCGCGTCCAGCGCGTCACGCACGGGCAGGTCACTAAAACCGTCAGCGTTCCCTTCGGCACGCAAACCATCATTGACCCCAGCCTCAAACCCGGTGAAGTGGTGATTCGTCAAGAAGGCGAGAACGGCGAGCGCCAGGAAGTGTATGACGTCACCTATGTGGACGGCGTGCAGGAAAGCGAGCAGTTGGTGTCGCAAACGACGACGAAAATTGCGATTGACCGCGTGATTGCCGTCGGGCCTGATGTGAGCGAGTCGCCGTCTACAAGCAGTGGCTCGAATGGCGATTCGGGAAGCGGCAACGGCGGCGGCCAGGGGAGTGCTTCTGGAAGCCAATCTGGCAGCAACGACGGCAGTTCGGGAAGCACCGGCAATTCGGGCAATACAGGCGGCAACGGCGAAGACAACAGTGGCGACGCCGATACCGGCAACGGCGGCAACACCGGCGATTCCGGCAATACAGGCGGCAACGGCGGTTCCGACAGTGGCAATACGGGCGGCAACACCGGCGGCTCGGATAATGGAAGTTCCGGATCTGGCGGCGGTAATACCGGCGGCAACACCGGCGGTGATACTGGTGACACCGGCGGCTCGGACGGTAGCGGCGCGATATTATGGCGACCCACCATCGCGGAGGCTAAAACCTATGGTGCGGGAGCTGCGGCGCAATATGGCTGGACGGGACAAAATTGGACCGATCTCGAACAATTGTGGACGCGTGAATCCAACTGGCGCTGGAACGCAGAAAACCAGGGCTCGGGCGCCTATGGCATCCCTCAGTCCCTTCCGGGAAGCAAGATGGCCGCGTATGGCGCGGACTGGCGCAATGATGCCGGCATCCAGATTGCTTGGGGATTGAACTACATCTCGCAACGCTATGGTTCGCCGGAAAAGGCCTGGCAGTTTTTCTTGAAGAACAACTGGTATTAAGGTAGGAGAGCGCATTCGCCGCGCGGCAAAAATATGACGGAAGTCACTACGAGGAACGCTATGGTTGAGGAGATGGGCTTGCAAGATGGCACGCATCATGCTGCCGGTGGTGCCGATGGGCGCTTGTTGGGAGCCGCCGATATTCGTCGCATTGCTGCAGTAGCCGGCATTAGCCCCACCAAGAAATTCGGGCAGAATTTTGTGATTGACCCCGGCACGGTTCGTCGTATCGTGCGCGAGGCTGGCGTTGGCGCGCAGGACCACGTGCTGGAAGTTGGGCCCGGTCTTGGCTCGCTTACCCTCGCCTTGCTGGAAACCGGCGCGGATGTCACCGCGGTGGAAATCGATCCGCCGCTTGCCGAACGGCTGCCAGGCACCGTCGACGAATACATGCCGCAGGCATCGGCACGATTCCGCGTTATCAATCAGGATGCATTGAAGCTTACGCCTGACATGGTGCCGAATCTCGCCCAATCCCCATCGTTCACGCTGGTGGCGAATCTGCCGTATAACGTGGCCACGCCAATTGTGTTAACGCTGCTCGAACGTTTCGACACCATGCATAGCTTTCTGGTTATGGTGCAAAAAGAAGTCGCCGACCGTCTGGCAGCCGCGCCGGGCAATAAAATCTATGGCACTCCAAGCGTCAAACTCGCTTGGTATGGCACTGCGGAACGTGTGGGAACCATTGGCCGCAACGTATTTTGGCCCGCACCCAACGTTGATTCGGCATTGGTGCTTTTCCGCCGCTATGAGCATGGCGAAACAGCCAGCGAACGACTGCACTCCCAAGCTTCGCGTGACACGGTATTTCAGCTTATCGATGCCGCATTCGGGCAACGCCGCAAAACCTTACATGCCGCGTTGAGAAAATTGGTGCCGGACTCGGCATTCGCACAAGCCGGCATTGACCCCACCCGCCGTGGGGAAACCTTAACCATCGACGAATTTGTACGCCTTGCCGATTGCCTTGACCACGGCAACGCCGCAGACGAACCGGAGCAACCCCAGCGAGGTGAGGCACAATGACGCAGCGGCAGGAACATACATTGCCGACTCGCGTCAGCGTCGAATGCCCCGCAAAAACCAATCTCACTTTGCGAGTAGGCGAACGCCATAAAGCCTGGCAGGGGCGACACGAACTCGACACCCTGTACTGCGCCATCGATGTATGCGACATCATCACCACCGAGCGCAAACACGACGGCAGCGGATTCTCGGTAGAACTTACTGGCGCACATTTGGGTGACCTTGCCTCGTCTGATGCCGATTTGCGACAGAACCATGCGGTATTGGCCTTGTTCGCCATGGCACAAGCCGCCGGACACGAGCCAGACGTACGACTGCACATCGAGAAGCATATTCCTGTGGGTGCCGGACTCGGCGGCGGTTCGTCTGACGCAGCGGGCGTCATCCTCGCACTAAATGAACTTTGGGGATTGCATTGGGAACTACCCAAGCTGCAACATATTGCAGCGGCTTTGGGCTCCGACATGCCATTCTGCCTCACCGGCGGCTACGCACATGGCGGCGGCTACGGCGAGGCAGTGACGCTGCTGGAGGAAACCGACGACACCGTCAGGCGATTGCGTGATGAAGGTTGGCATGGTGGACTGCTGGTCGGCGCGTACCAAGCTGAGCTACGCACGCCGGAAGTGTATGCCATGTTCGACGATATCGGCGGCGCCCCGCATGATGTCAATGATTTGCAGCGGGCAGCCATCACCTTGCATCCGCGCAGCGGCGACGCCATCGAAAACGCCTTGCAAGCGGGTGCCACACATGCGTTGGTATCTGGTTCCGGCCCGTCCGTCATCGCATTCACACCGACGCCGGATATCGCCCGCTGTGTGCGCGAATCGTGGCAACGACACGCAGCCGTCGACTGGATCATCGCCGCGCAAGCCCCGGCACGCCCGCGTATCAGCCGCACCTACGCCTGAATATTGGCCTCGCTGTGTGGATCCAAAAATAGGAAAATCCGGTTCAAATAATCGGCTAACACAGGGTTCGGCATACTGAAAATCTCGTGCAGGGACGAGTCGAACCGTACCAATTCGATGGCGCATCCACCGTCACGTACCCGCGACACGAACTGATGCTGCGCGCTGTTCAGCACCCACACATCCACGCCAGCCTGCGCCAACAGCGTCGGCGTTTCGATCCGCTCGCACGCCGAACGACGCAGCACTGCGCGAGACAACCGCAAAGCTTCGCGCACCCAGCCGAACGTCGCCGTAAATGTTTGATGATGCTGGTCATCGCAACGTCGAGCATGATACCAACGTACCCGCGGCTCACTGGCCTGCCGGTAGTCGCTCATGTCCAATTCCGGGGCGAACTCGGCTTGCCCAAACACTTTCCAACGGCTCAGCCCCACTGCACACATCACCCGCGCCAACGTGAGCGCCAACCAATTAGGCATGCCGGTGGCCGGGGCAATCATAGGGGAGGAGAGTACCGCCTTGTCAAACAGCGCCGGATAGGACTCCAACACTGCCGCCGCAATGCCGCCGCCCATGGAATGTCCAAACAAATACAAACGTTGATCCCGTGCATATTCACGCCCCACCGCATCGGCGAATCGCGCCAAGTCCTGCACATACCGATGCCAGTCGTCCACCCATACCAAGCTGGGGTTGTCCACGCCGCGCGGCGAATAGCCATGTCCGTGATGCTCCAGCACGCATACCGAATATCCGGCGAGGAGGAAATACCATGCCAATTCGCTGTATTTCACGGCAAATTCGGTAAAGCCATGTGAGATGACCACCGCACCACGAAACACGGCGCTTGCACCCGGAATTTGCAAGGCATCGAACATGTGCGCGTCATAGCACACGTAGTGCAGACCCTGCCCGCCGTCACCTGAACCGGCAGTATCGCCAGCGTCGATAGTGCCGTGAAGGTCGTCGACCCCGGACACAGCTGCGTCATGGACGGTATGTGCGTCGGCGTCAACGAACGGAAGCCATCCCTCGCGGCGACACGCAGCCAACGCCGGCAGCACCACTTGCGACATCTGCCGCTCATAGTGCTCTTCCTCAAGTAATGCAAACTGCATAGCGTCTCCTATCCGTCGATACGCCCGCCGCCAAGGGCGACCTACCTGCGCTGCGCTTGTTCCATCTGTAGCGCGTCATACAGGAAGTCGCGCTGTAAGATCAGCAGGTTTTCGGCAACCGTCTCGTCGTTGGTCATGTGAGTAATGCCAGTTAGCGGCAGGAACGTATGAGCGCGTCCGGCAGCCATCAGCGCCTGACTCAATCGCAGCGAATGCGCGATAGTGACATTGTCGTCGGCGAATCCGTGAATCAGCATAAGCGGGCGGCGCAGCTTCGGCGCATCCTCGATAATGCTGTTACGACGGTACGTCTCGGGGTCCAGCCCCAAATAGCGCTCGGTGTAGTGGGTATCGTACAATGTCCAGTCCGTCGGGGGAGCACCAGCACAAGCAGCGTGCACCACATCGGGGGCCTTCAGCACGGCGAGCGCCGAGAGAAAACCGCCATACGACCAACCGATCATGGCGACACGACTGGTGTCGGCATCGGGAGCGACTTCAGCCAATCCGCGCACGGCTTCCACTTGGTCGGCGAGGGTCACCTCTTTCATGCACAGGTGGATGGCGCGATCCCAACGGGGGCCACGTCCGGGAGTGCCACGCCCATCGGCGGTTACGACGATGAAACCTTGGTCGGCCCACCATTGCGACTCGCGGTGATAGGCTTGCGCAAACATCACTTCCTGCGCGCCGGGACCGCCGTATGGCTTGAGTAGTACGGGCAGCTTGTCGGCGTTGGCGTACGGGCTGCCTGCCGACGGACGGGTGATGGCGGCGAGCAACTGGTGTTCGCCGGGGATGGTAACGAATTGCGTGTTCGGCTCGAAACCGGGATCGGCACCGTAATTGACCACCGTGTTGGCTTCAGTGACTGCTGGCTGAATGCCCTGCACCGCAAACGCTTGCGTTTCATCTGGGGAGAGGTGCAGCATAACGGAGCGCGCCCGGGTCATGGTTCGGCCGGTGAGGGTAATGCCTTGCCCACCACGACTGGCCGCCCACAATCCCGGTTCAGGGTTCAGCACGCTCGCTTCACCGCCGTCCAAGGGGAAACGCACCACGTCCATGCTGCGTGGATCGCTCGAAGCGATAGCCAGCACATCCGTGTCGGTGATATCAAGCACGTCATGAATCTGCCATGCAGGGTCGGTGAAGGCCACGCCATCCACGGTGAGCCTGTTGGCGTCCGCCTCCATATCGTTGAGCGCACACACCACGCGCCCGGAAGGCGTGTAAGCCGGAGTGCCACTCACCAGATCAAGCCACTGCTCGTTGGCGTGTTCCTGCACGGCTACCGTGGCCACCGGCTCGCCGATAACGCCTTCGCTGTCCACTCCAGCCTGGAAACCGGTTTGCGACAGCATCACGCGCAGCACTTGATCGCGGGTTTGCGTGCGATTCTGCACGAGAATCAGCGGGTCATGGCCTTTGCTCCAGGACACCGCCGCCAAATATTCGTAGGTCTCGTGATCCCAATCAATATCGGCGACATTGCATGTTTGCACACGCGGCTGTCCCGGCACGCTCTGCGGCTCCACCGTAAAGTCCACATACGCCAACGACACCAGCGCATTGCGCGTGAGTGCTTGTGCGTAACGGCGCCCCGCAGCCGGCTTGGTGGGATCGGCCGGATCGCTGATGTACCACAACGGTTCGCGCTCCTCATCGGTGGACTGCACCAGCAGCGCGCGCGAATCGGGCGACCACCAGAAACCGTCGTAACGGTCCATTTCCTCACCAGCGGCGAACTCCGCCAAGCCAACGGACTGATCCGGGTAGGAGCATTCTTCCTCGTCGATGCCGATGACGGGCCAATCCTCGTCCTGCTGCACGTCGTCACCGATGGCAAGCACATGCACCTCGGAACCGGTGGAATAGGCCACCAACATACCATCGGGGCTGATGCGCGGATTCAGTGCCGCCGCCTGGGGGTTGCTGCGGGCCAGCTCCCGCGTCTGAGCGCCGGCCCCATCATGTCCCCCTAACACGCTAACGAACAGACGCCCGTTCAACGCGAAGACCACGCGCTTGCCCTGCGCATCCACACTATAGCTGACAATGCCTTGCGCACTCTCACGAGCACGCTCGCGGCGCGCTTTCTCTTCCTCCGGCACATCATCAGGGTCCATGTCGGCCAGCAACGTTCGGGGATCGGCAATAAGCGTTTCCGTGCGCACACCGTCGCGCCACATGCTGCGCCACAGCGATGTCACCGTGTCGTCCGCGCCGGCGGAACGCAAGAATAACGCGGTTGAGCCATCAGCGATAACTCGGGCGGAACGCGGTGCGCCACCGGAAAAACGCAGTGTGCGGGCGTTGGTACGGGGAAAATCGGCAATAGCCTGAGCGACAGTCGTTGTATCCATACATGACACGCTACCATCCTCGTCGACATGCTTCATGGAGTCGTCCGCATCCGTAGCACTGTCCACTCTTTGGAAGTTTTTGCAAGTATTTTCGACATATCTAGGCCAGAACCACCCCCACGCGTAGGATAGTGGAGGATAGAAAGGGGTCACGATGAGCGTTCTTGACCGTTTTGAGAAGAGCGTGGAAGGTGCCGTCAACGGCGTATTTGCCAAATTCGGCTCCAAAGATCTGCAGCCGGTGGATCTTTCCAGCGCCTTGGAACGCGAGATTGATGCCGAAGCCATGCCGGTCGGGCGCGATCGCACGGTGGCGCCGAACGAATATCGTTTCAAGCTAAGCACCGCAGACTTTGACCGTATTGAGCAGTGGGGCTCGGAAGCCTTGGCGAACGAACTGGCAGATAACCTCACCCAGTACGCCAAAAGCCAGCACTATGCCTTTGTCGGCCCGGTAGTCGTCATTTTTGAAGAAGACTTGAATCTCGCCAAGGGTAGTTTCAACCTCAGCTCCGAATCCGTGCAAGGCAATGCCGTGCCGGTCACGACGGACAACCAAAACCAAGACTGCCCCATGTTGGAAATCAATGGCAGCCAGTATCTGCTGACCAAAGACAAGACGGTTATTGGCCGCGGTTCCGGCTGTGATATCGTCATCGACGATCCCGGCATTTCGCGCAACCATTTGGAAATCGACATTGCCGACAATGGCGTTATCGCCCGCGATCTCGGCTCGACAAATGGCACGTATGTGGAAGGCCATCAAGTTCCGGCGGCAACGCTGCTTGACGGCAACACCATCACCATCGGCCGCACGCGCATCCTGTACTGGGCTTCGTCGCAAGATCAGGAATAATCGTCGGAGCCATTCACTGCCATGCATTTTACCGAGCTGACTTTCGCAATACTCAAGTACGGGTTCCTCATCCTGCTGTGGGTATTCGTATGGCTGGCGGTGCGTTCGTTGCGCAAGGACATTGAGACCTTCAGTCCCCGCAAGTCCCGCGCTCACCGCAAACAGGAACGGCGGGCGCGTAAACCCGCACCCGCACCCACCGTCATGCCTTCGGCACCCCGACAGCATGTTGACGCCCCAAGCCTGCTCGTAGTCATCGACGGTCCTTTGGCCGGCACATCTGTGCCTCTTGGCACCAATCCCATCACGTTGGGCCGCGCCGCCATGAATACCGTAGTTTTGGACGACGAATTCGTGTCCTCCCATCATGCCCGCGTCTACGCCGACCCGTCCACGATGCAGTGGGCGATCGAAGACCTAGGAAGCACCAACGGAACTGTGGTTAACCAACAGCGCATCACTGCTCCCACCGTATTGCCGGCAAAGGTACCGGTGCGTATTGGCGCCACCACCTTTGAATTGAGGTGACGCCTATGGATACCACCACAACGCAACCGCTATTTTTATATTCCACCACCGTGTCTGATGTTGGCACGGTGCGGAGCAACAATCAGGACTCTTCCTTTGCGGGCGAACATCTTGCCGCGATTTGCGATGGCATGGGCGGCCACGCGGGCGGCGACACCGCATCGACCATCGCCATCCGTTCGCTGGCGCATATCGAACACGACGATCATAACGGTGACGTGCAAACTGTGGCATCCATGATGGAAACCTCGGTTATGGCCGCGCACGATGCCATCGTCGGCAAGGCAAAACGCGAACGTCGGCTTGCGGGTATGGGTACGACCGTTACCGCCGTCGCCCTGGTAGGCGGATACTGGGTGGTGGCGCATATCGGTGACTCTCGTGCCTACTTGCTGCGCGATGGTCGCCTGACGCGCATGACACAGGACCACAGCTATGTGCAGCATCTGATCAACACCGGCCGTATCACCGAGTCGGAAGCTCGTAACCACCCTCAACGCAATGTGGTTATGCGCGTGCTGGGCGACTTTGACATTGACCCACAACCTGACATTGCGATTTGCGCGGCACGCCCAGCAGATCGCTGGCTACTGTGCTCCGACGGCTTATGCGGCGTGCTGGAGGATTCCACCATCGAACACACGATGTCGATGCTGACCGACCAGCAGGAATGCGCCCAACGGCTGGTAGCGATGTCGCTCAACGCCGGCAGCACCGATAATGTCACCGCGGTAATTGCGGACGCGACACTCGCCTTGGATATCGATGCCTTTGATCTGCCGCATCAAACTCCGCTGGTAGGTGGAGCCGCCAGTGCCAGCCTTGAGCCCATCGCCGATATCGTTAACGAACCAGTGGCCGCGGCACCGGCATTGTCCGCCGGGAAAAGCTCCCCGGCACAGCGCGCCGCCGCCTTGGCGCAAGATGTACATGAGACTCATGATGAGGAATCGGCGGCCGATCGCGGCAATCTTGCCGATGGCGATGACGAACCGCAGCGCGTGGCGCAGCCTTCAGTAGTGCGCGAGGAAACCGGCGACCGCATCAATATGGATACCGGAGAAATTCCTGTGGTCACTAAGCCGGATGGGCGTCTGAGCGCCGACCCCAACGATCCTGACGTGGCCAAGGCAATTCGCCATGAGCATATGGAGCGCCGCAAGGCCTCACGCACCAAGCGTCGATGGCTTCGCGTAGTCATCGTCTGTTGCACGGTGGTGGCGTTGCTGGCGGGCGCGGTCGCTGGCTGGGGCGCGTACCGTTGGAGCCAGGAACAATATTATGTGGGCATTGACGGCAATACCGTGGCCATTTATCAAGGGGTGCCCACGGACGTGTTTGGCTTGCAACTGTCACGACCGGTTCACGCCACCTCGCTGAAGGTGGCGCAGTTGCCGCAATCATGGCGCGACCAGCTGCGCGAAGGCATTACCGTGCACAGCTATGATGAAGCGGTGCAGCACGTAGCACTGATCACCAAGGAAATGCACCAGCTGAAGCAAAACACACAGGATGGTGGCGATCAGTCGGCAGACCAACGTATCGGAGCAGCTGGCGATGCCGCCAATACCACGAACAACCCCAGTGACACCGGCGCAGATGCCGAAGGCAATACCTCTGATACTACAGGCAATACCAATAACAGCGCTGCCAACGACACCGTTGCTGCCGATGCCGCGGCCACGCAACCTTCGGGCGGTGACGCATGATCGCCACTCGCGTTCGACAAGCCTCCATGATGGTGTTCGCCATGTTGCTAAGCGCCTTGGCGTTCTTCCAAATGTTTGCCCGTACCACGGGCGGTTTCCCTTCGCAATATGCCATCATGCTCGGCATCGATGCGGTATTGTTCTTCGCGGTGTGGGCGCTGACTTTGCGCTTCCAGCCATATGCCAGCCAAGTGATTGTGCCATGCTTGATCGTGCTTACCACCATCGGCACGGTGCTGATTGCCCGCATCGATCAGGAAAACGGCACGGCCGTAGGATTGCGTCAGTTATTGTGGTTGGCCTTGGCATTGGTACTTTCCGGTGCACTGATTGTGGCATTGCGCGATTATCGCGTGCTGCGACGGTTCTCCTATGTGAGCATGGTGGTCGGTTTGGCCCTGCTGCTCTCACCCATGATTCCTGGTTTAGGCCGCGAAATCGGCGGCGCACGCATTTGGATTGGCATCGCCGGTTTGGGCACATTGCAGCCGGGTGAATTCGCCAAGCTGTTTCTCGCGTTCTTCTTCGCTGCTTATTTGTTCGATCACCGCGACCAGCTGGCGGTAGGTGGTAAAAAGTTCCTTGGCTTGCAACTTCCCCGAATCCAAGACCTTGGCCCCATTATCATCGTCTGGGTGGCTTCGATGGGAGTACTGGTACTTCAGCATGATTTGGGCACATCGTTGATGTTCTTCGCCATGTTCATTTCGATGCTCTATGTGTCCACTGGGCGCGGCAGTTGGCTGGCCATCGGCGGCATCGCGTTCGCCGCCGGATGTGTGGTCGCGGCGAAGGTATTCTCCCATGTATGGTACCGCGTGGATGTGTGGCTGCATCCTTTTGATAACGCTATTTATAACCGGTATCCCGGCGGTTCCGAACAGCTGGTCAAGGGCTTGTTCGGTATGGCTTCGGGCGGCATGTTGGGTACAGGTTTGGGCCAGGGACATCCGGCGTTGACACCTTTGGCAAACTCCGATTTCATTTACGCTTCGGTAGGCGAGGAGCTGGGGTTGGTCGGCTTGATGGCCGTGTTGTTGTGCTACGTAATCATCATTGCTTCCGGGTTGATTACCGCGATGAAAATCAAGGATGGATTCGGCAAATTGCTGGCTTCCGGCTTGGTGTTCACGATGGCGTTCCAAGTGTTTACCGTGGTGGGTGGCATTACGCTCGTAATTCCACTCACCGGTTTGACCATGCCCTATATGGCGGCAGGTGGTTCGTCACTTATCGCCAATTATCTGCTGGCGGCACTGCTGTTGGTGATTTCCAATGCAGCCAATAAACCCGAGCCCGAAACCCAATCCGCCACGTTCCAGCATGAGGCCCTAGCTGCGTTACGCGAGCGCGAGCTACTGCACCGGCAGGATGCCGCTGCTCGTACTGCTTCGAGTTCAGCCGATGCGCGCGCTACCGAAGCCGACGTCACACACGACTCCATCGACGGCAACGATCCTTCTACCGGCAGCTTCGACGCCGAGCATCAGGCCGATGCCGGCAACACCGACACTCATGATGTCGGCACACAAAACGCCCCCTTATCGGGAGGTGCGCAATGAATCGATATTTACGCCAGCTTTTTACCGCCGTAGTAGTGCTGTTTGTTATTTTGGGACTGTCGAGCACAGTATTCACCGCTATTCGCGCCAATGAATTGAATAATGATTCGCGTAATACCCGCGCCTTGTATCACGAACTGGGATCGGCACGCGGGGCGATCCTCGCATCTGATGGCAGCATCATCGCTGAATCCACACCCACCAATGATGCATTCGGCTACCAACGCACCTACCATGACGGTGCTGTGTATGCGCCGATAACCGGCTATTTTTCTGTGGTGCAGAAAGCCGATCGCGGGCTGGAAGCCTCCAGCAACGCACTGCTCAGCGGCGAATCCGACGCACTGTTCTGGCAGCGTATGAAGTCGCTGCTTACTGGCTCAACCACCAAAGGCGCTTCTATCGAAACATCCATCAATCCCAAACTGCAACAACTGGCATACAGTCTCTTGGGCAACAATGAGGGTTCGGTTGTGGCCATGGAACCCAGCACGGGCCGTATTCTAGCAATGGTGAGCACGCCAAGCTACGATCCCAGCCAACTTGCCACGCATGACACCGCCAAAGCGAACGAAGCCTATCAATCCTTGGTAAATGACGCGTCCAATCCTATGTTGGACCGCGCCACGTCACAGCTGTTTCCACCCGGCTCAACATTCAAGATGGTGGTGGCTGCCGCCGCTTGCGAATCTGGCAATTACCAGCCGGACACCATGATTCCTGCCGGCGCTTCCTACACGCTGCCGGGTACGTCAACTAATCTGACCAACGCCGAACCGGCCGGTGACGGCACCGACAATCAGATTTCGTTGGAAAACGCCATCGCATACTCGTCGAATACGGCTTTCGCCCAACTTGGCGTCACTCTTGGCGACGAGGCCATCAGCGAACAGGCCAAGAAGCTCGGATACGACGCCCCCATTACCATTGACGGCACGGGCAGTTCCGCTATGCGCGCTGTCGCTTCACAATTCCCCACCGGACAAAGCGCAGACAAACTGGCCTTGGCCTCCATCGGTCAAGGTGATACACTGTCCACTCCGCTGCAAAATGCAATGGTGGCCTCCGCCATCGCCAACGGTGGACGATTGATGTACCCCACGCTAGTCGATCGTGTGCGCAGCAGCGACCTCACCGAGGTGGCGCAGACACAGCCCACGCTCATGTCCGAAGCATTCAGCAAGGATACGGCGGACAAGCTTACGCAGATGATGCAGGCAGTGGTCACCAAAGATGCCACGAATCTGCAGATTTCCGGCGTCAGCGTAGCCGCAAAAACAGGCACCGCACAAATCGGAGCAAGTAACGAAGCTAACGATGCTTGGGTGATAGGCTTCGCTCCCGCCGATAACCCAAAGATCGCTATCTCGGTCGTGGTGCACAATGTAAATACGTATGGCGCGGCGGTGGCCGGGCCGATTATGAAAGCTTTGTTGGAGGAGGCCCTGCGCCAATGAGACTCATCGAAGGACAGCTCATCCACCGACGATATCGGTTGGATAGCCGACTCGCGCAAGGTGGCATGGGCGAGGTGTGGAAAGGCTACGACATACAACTTGGTCGTCCCGTTGCCATCAAGGCCCTCCGCGGCGATGTCAGCAATGTAGAGGCCAAATTACGCCGCCTACGCACTGAGGCGCACAACTCGGCGAATTTGGCGCATCCGAATATTGCGGCACTGTTTGAATACTACGAGCATGACGGCATCGGCTTCCTTATTATGGAATATGTGCCCAGTGATTCATTGGCCGATGTCTACCGCGCCAAGGGAACGGTTGATCCCATCGAACTCCTGCCGATTCTCATTCAAACCGCACGCGGATTGTTTGTTGCACACTCGCATGGTGTGATTCATCGTGACGTCAAGCCCGCGAACATTATGGTGTCCTCTACCGGCGAGGTGAAAATCACCGATTTCGGCGTTTCCTACTCCACCAACCAGGAGCAAATCACGCAAGACGGCATGGTGGTAGGCACAGCGCAATATATTTCTCCCGAACAGGCACAAGGCCAGCAGGCCTCCCCACAGTCCGATATCTATTCGCTGGGCGTGGTCGCCTATGAGGGATTGTGCGGGCATCGCCCCTTTACAGGGGCCACTCCGGTGGATATCGCCGCCGCGCACGTCAATAATCCCGTACCACCGTTGCCGGATTCGGTTGACGTGCAATTGCGCGAATTCGTCATGTCGATGTTGGCCAAGGACCCGCTTGACCGCCCGGCGGATGCTTTAGTGGTATCTCGCACGCTGGCGCGCATCGAACGGCGTCTGCTCGATCAGCAGACCGCTTTGTCGGAAGTGACCACCGTCACGCCGGGACATCGTATTCCTCGCCGCGTGATGAGCGCACCCCATGCCGGGTTCCACATGCTGCACGCCGCCAACACCATGGCACATACCGCACCCGCGGTACACAAGACTCATCACGCCAATCTGAACGGCGATTATTCCGTCGAGATTTTCGACGCCGCTGAGCTTGATCACAGGGAAAAGGAGCAACAATGAGTACCACGATGCCGAATTCTTTGGCTAATGGCCGATACCAATTGGGGCAACTCATCGGACGCGGCGGCATGGCGGAGGTCCATGTCGCCACCGATGCCCGTCTGGGTCGCATGGTGGCGGTGAAAATCATGCGTGCGGAATTGGCGAACGACGAGATTTTCCTGTCGCGGTTCCGCCGTGAGGCCCACTCCGTTGCACAAATGAACAACCCGAATATCGTCAATATCTATGATTCGGGCGAAGAGGAAGTTGTCGGCGAGAACGGCCAGGTCGAACGGCTGCCGTATCTCGTTATGGAATATGTCAAGGGACAGACACTGCGCGATATTCTGCGTGCCAATGGTGCGCTGAGCCAGCGTGACGCCGAACAGGTGATGCTGGGTGTGCTCAATGCACTGGAATATTCGCATCGCATGGGCGTGATTCACCGTGACATCAAGCCCGGCAACATCATGATTAGCGAGCAGGGTGTCGTCAAGGTCATGGATTTCGGCATTGCGCGTGCGCTCGATGATTCCGCCGCCACCATGACCCAGTCGCAGGGTGTGGTCGGCACGGCGCAGTATTTATCTCCTGAACAGGCTCGCGGCGAAACCGTAGATATGCGCTCCGACTTGTATTCCGCCGGTTGCGTGCTGTATGAGATGCTGACCGGCCGACCGCCGTTCACCGGCGATTCAGCGGTAGCCATCGCCTACCAGCATGTCTCCGAGGTGGCGACTCCGCCGAGCACGGTGGTGCCCGGCTTGCCACCGATGTGGGACTCGATTTGCGCCAAGGCTATGGCCAAGGATCGCCAGAATCGTTATGCTACGGCCGCCGAGTTCAAGAACGACTTGTTGACGTTTATGAACGGAGGCGTGCCGGTTGCCGCCGCGTTCAATCCGCTGACCGATTTGACGAATATGAAGGCACGTCGTCAAGCGGAGCAGGATGCCGCCACCGTGGCCATGAATCCCACGCAAGCGGCGGCTACGCAGGCGTTTAATCCACTGACCGGACAGTTTGACCAGGTTGTTCCCGGTCAAGGCGACACGGCGTTGAAGACCCGTGCCGAGCAGCGCGCGGAAGCCGCCAAAGAAAAACGTCGCAAGCAGATTATCATTGGCTCGATTATCGGCTCACTGGTGGTGTTGGCGTTCGTTATCGGCCTGTGGCTGATGCTGAAGCCAAGTCCTAACAACGATACGGTGGTGGTGCCGACCATCACCAGTTCGATGACGCAGGCCCAGGCGGAAAGCGTTATCGAAAAGGCCGGTTTGGTGCCTGTGGTTCGCCAGGACACCAGCTCCGGCGAGCCGGAGGGTACGTTCACCAAGCAGAGCCCCAAGGGTGGCAGCAAAGCGGAACAGGGTTCCAAGGTGTCGATTTGGTTCTCCACCGGCCCGCAGTCGATTCGCGTGCCGGACGTCAAGGGCAAGACGCAGGAGGAAGCCCGCAAACTGTTGGAGAAGGCCGGGTTCGACGTGTCCACCAACGTGCAGTCGGAAAATAGCGATGATGTGGAGAAGGATCATGTCACGCACACCGATCCGGCTTCCGGCGCGTATTCTTCCAAGGGTTCGACCATCTTGCTGTACGTTTCCACAGGTATGACCACCGTGCCGGACAATCTTGTCGGCCAGCCCAAGGACGCCGTGCTCAAGCTATTGCAGGATCGTAAGTTCAATACCACAGTGCTGACGGAAACCTCCGATACCGTTGCCAAGGATTCGGTGACGCGCGTTGATCCCGGTTCCGGCACGCCGATTGAGCAGCGTGGTTCGATTACCATCTACATCTCCAGCGGCAAGGAACAGGTTACTGTGCCGAGCAATTTGAAGGGCGCTACGCTGGCTTCCGCACAGCAGCAGCTCGAAGCATTGGGCTTCGTGGTACAGATCTCCGGTAGCTCCAGCAGTAACGCCACAGTTGTTGAAGTCTCCTCGGCCGGTCAGACCATCGATAAGGGATCGACCATTACGATTACCACCCAAGTTCCAAGCACCGGAAGTGGCTCGAACGGCGGGTCGACCGGCGGCTCCACTGGCGGCTCCACGGGTGGCGGCAGCGGTGGATCGGATAATTCGGGTGGCTCCACGGGTGGCGGCAGCGGTTCCACCACCAATCCGTAACAATACTACGTGTATTAGGAGGGCTGGTATGATGCCAGCCCTCTTTTTGGTATATGCGAGCCCCCAGTGCTGCATTGCGGCGTGACTGGTCAGCACCACATGCTCACAGAGGCATTGTCACAACGGCATTCACCTCGCAGCACATAACCAGGCACGAACCGGCGCCACGCTCCCCGACACCGCCAGACGAATCATTCGCCCACGATACACACGATAGGACGTACACCTGCATACACACATACAAAAAGGCGCGGCTCTTGTGAACCGCGCCCCCTGTCACCGTATGAACGGCAGCGTGCCTACGAACATCACACCGTCACATAGTTGGACATAGCCTGCAGCATCGGAATATGCGACGCCGCCCATGGGAAACCCCACTCGAACAAGGCAGCCGCAATCACCAACAGCAAAATCAGCATCAGCACGAGGCGAATCACCATGACACCCGGTTGATGGCGCATCAGCCA
The DNA here is from genome assembly GCF_056356495.1 of Bifidobacterium sp. LH_491. Classification (NCBI taxonomy): domain Bacteria; kingdom Bacillati; phylum Actinomycetota; class Actinomycetes; order Bifidobacteriales; family Bifidobacteriaceae; genus Bifidobacterium; species Bifidobacterium sp. LH_491. The sequence goes on along the minus strand of NZ_JBKEUI010000001.1, from coordinate 1,600,798 downwards.
TCCGTACACACTGATTTCCGGACGCTTGCGCTCACCAGAACGAATCTGACGCAGCACCGGCCAACGCCACGCCACCGCAGCTGCCAGGAAAATCACCACGTATGCCAGCAGTGCCCACAAGATCACGGGAACCAAGGAGTCCAGCCTACTCACAATGGACGTCGTCTCGTTGTTGACAAACTTCACCTTGCCGGAGGTGTCCTTGGTGGCCAGTTCCTCAGGCACGCCATCCGAAACCTTTGCCCAGTATTTCAGTTCACCGAAGCTAATCCAACGATGTGTCGCCGTCGTATACTTCGGCTCGCAGGTCGTCAACGTAATCATGCGCTTGGTGGGCGTAGCGCCGGGATTCTCAGGATTAGGGTCAAGCACCTCACCTTGGCTGGGCAGCACGATCTTGTAACTGGTGTACTCGTACACATACCAGTAATCCTTAGTGCGGATGATGATGGAGTCGCCTGGCTGTAGCTTGTCCACATTCGCCAGGGGCTGGCCGTAGCCGTTCCGGTGTCCGGCGATGGCGAAGTTACCCAACTCACCCGGCATCTGCGTTTCGGGATAATGCCCCAAACCATGTTCGTTGATTTGCTGCAATTCCGCGCCTTGCACGATATTGCGTACCCACTGGTCGCCGAATCGCGGCACGTAAATTTGCGCGATAAGTTCGTCGGTACTCGCGGTTTCCGGTTGTACAGGCGGGTCGCCGGCCTGGGCCTGCGCGATGTTCACTGTCTCTTGCTTACCAGGGTCGCTCCACTGCACAGATTGTCGCGTCTGCTGCTGCACATGCTCGGCCTGCACGCCGGTCCACCACATCTGCCAGACGACGTACAGGGCGCAGATGGCGGCGCAGGTGAACAGTAGCTCCGCCACTAGTCCCAGTACCGTCCACAACGCGCTGCGTTTGTTGCTGTTGTGCATGCGCTGGCGACGCATGGCTCGCGTTTCATAGCCACCGTCCAACTCGTCCGGCTCTTCCGCAAAGTCGGAAAGTACATATCCGGTCGTGTTGTCAGTGAGCTCATCGCGCTCATTGGATTGGCTCATTGTTCACTGTCACCTTTCTTGACGGTCGCATACCGCAACGGTTGCAGCAGCGCTGGCGTTTCGGGGAAACGTATATTGTCTTTCGTGTCGATATCCCATCCAAGGCCGAATGCGCTCACGTATTGTCGGTAAATGCGCACCGATTCGGAGTCGTTCAGGGCTTTCTGCATGCTGTCTATAGGGCCGATGGCGGAGATGGTATACGGTGGCGAATATTTTTTTCCTTGCAACAGCAGTACGTTGCCGGCACATATCATTGCCGAATTGGATAGCACACGCTGGTCTTGAATCATCATGGCTTCCGCCCCACCTGCCCACAATGCGTTAACTACGGCTTCGATGTCTTGCTGATGCACCACGTAATCGTTGATATTCGCGGAGGATCCAGAACTATCGACCATGTTTTCCCACAACGGCGAATCATCCAAGGTGATGGTGATGCCCGGCCCTTCGATAGCGGGCAGCAGCGTACCACTTCCGGCGTTGTCCACTTGGTCGTTGGTATTCGAGGATGTTCCAGCGGCGATTTCACCAAACGTGTTGATTTGTGAACTTAATTCAGATACGTCTTTGCGCAGCCGATTCACGTGCGCGACACGTTGTTCCACCAAATCGGCGGTGTCGGAGGTGACGACGGCGGTGCGGTTGACGCGCAGATTGGTGGCTAGGAGAAAACCGCTTAACGCCAACACTACGAGCACGCTGACGCTACCCAGCCATGAGCGTCGTGCGCCGTGTTTGCCCGTATGTCGCGACATGGTTCCTCCACGTTTTTCGGTAATGACCGCCAGTATTCGAGTGTAGCCACTATTATGACTTTTAGCCTATGGAAATGGAGACTTGCTGATGGCTGACCAAGAACTGCACGAAACCAACGCGCAAGGCGACGATGCCGTGGCCCAGACCACGGTGGAAGCCACTGAAAATATGGACACGACGACCGATATTGCGGGCGAAGTGACGACTGATTCCGCCGCGGAAACGCAGGTTGCCGAGGAAAACACCGAGGTAGACGCCGAGGAAACCGCTGCTTCGGGAAACACCGAGACAACCGCCTATGTGGCCGACGCCGAGTCGCAGGATACCGACGAAACCGCCGAAACCGAGAACGAAGTCGATACCAAGTTCGAAGCTGACGGCGATGCCGAAGTCGCCGCCGAAGATACCACCGATACGGCCACCGAAGATGAAGATACCGAGGACGACGAGGACGATCTGAATCTGCCGATGGATCGTATCAACGATATCCTCAACGCCACCGCCGATAAGTCCGCGCTTACCCCGCAGATGCGCCGCATGATGCAGCGTCAGGCGGAGAACACCAAGCGCGTGGAGGAGACCATCAAGGACACCAAGTCCAACCCGCGCTGGCTGGTGCCGCTGTTCTGCATCCTCATGGTTATTGGCTTGATTTGGGCTGTGGTGTACTACATTACCGGCAATTACCCGATTCCGGGTATTGGTGCCTGGAATCTGGCCATTGCCGTGGCGTTCCTGCTGATTGGCTTCCTGATGACGATGGCGTGGCATTAAACATTCCCGCGCATGAGATGGTGCATCGCACTGCGATGTGGTTCCTGACGGGTCGGCCTTGGCGCCGGCCCGTCGGCGTATTCGACGCCAATCAACTGGTGCCATCAACCGACCGCCAGACCACCACTGCAGGTCGTCACCCACATGCTTCTTGATCAACCCACCAGAGACGTCAGGCCGCTGTTGGCACTGACGCCGCATCGATGCGTTCAGTGACTATGATGACATGGCTGCCATCGTGCAAAGTCGTGCCGATAATCATGGTGTTGCCGCCGTCTTTGACCCGGAGTTTGGCTCGCAACTGAGCCGCGCTTAGCGGGAAATTCCGCACGGATACGTTTGCTTGCACAATACCATTCAGAGCTCGTTTGATCTCTTTTTTACCTAGGCGAGCCACAGCGCGTATCGCAAATATACGAGCTGGAGCGTTCGCAATAAGCGTATCTGCAATGCTGATATGGCTATTGGCCGCGATGTCGCGCACGCCGTATCGGCTTGCCAGCAGTGGAAAACAGCCTGCTTTCATCAACGACACATTCCATTCGTAGCAGTATTGGCTTGCGGCGATCTCCTCCAGCGTGGGATATGCCCGTGTTGCCGCACCAAGCGTCGCTTGTTGGGCCTCCTGAGGCGTGTATGCGACCTGATTATCGTCGTTGATGCACACCACACGTTGCAATCCGGGATATTGCCGATCCAGCCACAGCAACAATTCCTTGCATTCGTTGCCTACCGCCACGATGTGGACTTCGCGCACGGCTCCGTGGAATTCCTCCACCGTGGCTCGCCAATCAAGCATGGGCGAGAGTTTGACCAGTACGTGCGGCGCATGGGCAAACAGCTGCTCCTTCAACGCCAGCACATCCGGCGTGCAGTCGGCGATGGCGTAGGTACGGCTGCCGTTGGCGTCGCGCCGTGCCGGGTCGATGGCGATGAGGCTGGCCTGTTGCATGGAGTCCAGATAGTCTTCGGCTTCGCCGTGCACTACCGTAACCTGTGGCAAGCGCAACACGGTGACGTTATGTTCGGCTATCTCGCATAATGTTTCGTTGCGCTCCACATAAACGACATCGTCGAAGTTCGGCGCCATGAAGAAGCAGTCCACGCCGAAACCGCCGGTAAGGTCTACCAACCGGCGTGGTTCGTCACTGTCAATGAGCGTCAGGATTGTTCCCGCCAGCGCCGCCTTGTGTAGGGCGGTGTGTTGCGAGGAACATTGTTCCATCGACAGATGCGGCGGGTACATGATGGTGTCACGCTGAGCCCAATCGGGAATTTTGGCGCGTGCGATCTGCCATCCGGCAATGCAGTCCAATGCTTGGCGCATATCCACGTTGTCGGATGTTTTGGCGTGGAGCGCAACGTCATGCGCCGGCTCGGCGCGATGTACGCGAATGAAATCCCACGTTGCGGCATTGATGCTCATGGTTGTCATTGTAAAAGGTATGCTCCAGCAATGTAATAGTTGACGTTTTGTGAAGAAAAGTATCCGTGTTGCATGAGTTATCCACGATGGAGGATAAGTCCCCCCACAATTGTGGATAATTTATCCTCCACATTCTCCACAGCAACACACCGTTGAAATATCAACATTTGTGGATAACTCTGTGGATAACTTAGCAAGTTATCGGCCACTTATCCGCATACTATCCCCGACTTATCCACACGGCTTTCCACATTTGTGGAAAACTACATGGGTGTGATTCTTCACGAACCGGCACTATCCGATGCAGATTACAGCCCCAACAAGGCCAAGTCCCTCAAGGGATTATTCATCCAGCACACCGTCATAACCACCGCCAACACGACCACCACAGTCACGCCATACACCACAGAACGATAGGCCAAACTCTTGCCACGCAACGCATGCACTCCCGACACCAACAGTCCCGTAAATGCAGCGCCCACAACGAAACCGCCCACATGCGCCTGCCATGCGATGTTCGGCATCACGACCGGCATCAAGCAGTTAATCACCAGCCAAACTAGCATCGGACGCATATCCATGCCCACCCGGCGAGACACCACGAGTTCGGCAGCAAACAAGCCGAACAAGGCACCGGAAGCGCCATATGCCGAACCAAACCAGCCCGCGCCCTGCGGGCTCACCACCGCCCACACCATCATGCCTGCGTCGCCACCAAGTCCGGAAATCAGATACAACGCCAGGAACGGCCAATGGCCCATCATGCGCTCGAGCATCGGACCCAACGCCCATAGCGTGAGCATATTGAACAAAATATGCAGGATGGACGTGGGCTGATGCAGGAACATGGAGGTAATCAACGTCCACGGATGCGACACCACAAACATCGGACTAAACGCCCCATACGCCACCACAATATTCAGCGCAGAGGGAACAAGCAGCGCAAGCAGCAATTCCACCAGCCACAGCGCCACACAAACCACCACGATGCCAGCGGTGATCACCGGTCCGCCGTCACGCCAGTAGTAGCGTATTGCGCGAGAAGACAACATCGACTTCCACGAAGGAGTGTTCGGGAACAGAGAAAAATGTCCATAAGCCATACCGCCACTGTACCAACCGCCCTACTTTCCACTCAATCGTTACAATCAAAGCACTATGATGGTGTCATAGGCATTGGCCTGAATGGTCAGGCCAATACACTTCGACTAATCGAGATAAGGAGCCGTCATGGAGCACAAATCTTCTAACGGTTGGAAGTTCTTCGCCCTGCTCTTCGGCGCATTGCTCGCCGGTGTCATCGGTCTGTATGTGTACAAGCAGCACAACCCGGATTATGATCCGTGGGAGGAGCCTTGGGAGAACAGTTCGTCACCTGTTGACCTGGGTTTCGCCAAGGATGACGAAGAGTCGGACGACGAAGACGAAGAGGCCGACGAAGACTGATTATCCAGACTGCTTGGGCAGTCAATCACACTACGTATGACGAGGGTCGATGCCGTTGTGGCATCGACCCTTATGCATATGCGCATAGCAAACGGGCGGCTATGCCATTGTCCGCATAACCGCCCGTTGCGCACGACTTCGCCGGTACCGTGCGTGATACCGGCCTATGCCGTCAGCGCACTCACGCCATCGGGCCGGTGTGCCAGATGCGCTCCAGATAATCCTCGATGGACCGGTCGGAGCTGAAGTATCCCGAGTTGGCCACGTTCAGCAACGCACGACGGTTCCATTCCAGCGGCTGACGATACAGCGCCTCGATATCGGACTGAATCGCGCAGTACGCGGTGAAGTCCGCCAAGGTCATGAACCAATCCTTGGTCAGCCAGTCGGCGACCAGCGGCGCGTACGTATTGCGGTCGCCGTTCGAGAACGTGCCACCGGCCACCATATCGATGGCGCTCTTCAGGCGCGGATCGGCCTCGTAATACGACGCGGCATCGTAGCCATTGGCGTACAGGGCGTCCACTTCCTCCACCGTCATACCGAAGAGGAAGAAGTTATCCGCACCCACGCGCTCACGAATCTCCACATTCGCGCCGTCCAACGTACCGACCGTCAGTGCTCCGTTCAGGGCGAACTTCATATTGCCGGTGCCCGACGCTTCCTTGCCGGCCTGGGAGATCTGCTCATCCAGATCGGTGGCGGGAATCAGATGCTCGGCCATCTCGATGTTGTAGTTCGGCAGGAAATGCACAGCCAGCTTGCCCTGCACATCCGGGTCGTTGTTCACCACGCGAGCCACATTGTTGATAAGCTGAATCGTCATCTTCGCCAGATAGTAGCCCGGAGCGGCCTTCGCGCCGAACACGACGGTGCGCGGCAGCATCTCGTCCACATTCACCTTGCCGGCCTTGATGTCGGCGTACGTGGCGATAACCGCAAGAATCTTCAGACTCTGACGCTTGTATTCGTGCAGACGCTTCACCATGGTGTTGACCATGGTGTCGGAACTGATGCTCACGCCATACTTATGCTCGGCAAACGCCACGAAATCACGCTTGTTGGCCTGCTTGACCTCGGCGAACTTACGCACGAACTCATCATCCTGAGCCAACGGCACCAACCCTTGCAGCTGCTCCAAATCGGACAGCCAGGCATCGGAACCCAATCCTTCGGTGATCAAATCACTCAAGCGCGGGTTGGCGAGCTTGACGAAACGACGAGGCGTCACGCCATTGGTCACATTGGTGAACTTGTCGCCATACAGATCCGAGAAATCGCGTAAGGTCACGTCCTTGAGCAACTGCGAATGCAGCTCGGCCACACCGTTGACATAGGAGCCGCCGGCCACCGCCAAATAGGCCATGCGCACCTGCGGATGCTCGCCATCCGTCACGATACGCATGCGCTCAATCTTCTCCGCATCGTCGGTCTTGGATTGCAGCTCGGCGACAAAATGCTTGTCGATCTGCTGAATGATCTCCCAATGGCGGGGCAGCAGTTCGGCGATCAGATCGGCCGGCCACACTTCCAACGCTTCCGGCAGCAACGTGTGGCACGTGTAGTTGAACGTCTTGGTCGTAATATCCCAAGCCGTCTGCCAATCGTAGCCATACTCGTCCATCAGCACGCGCATGAGTTCGGGGATGCCGATCACCGGATGCGTGTCGTTGAGCTGGAAGCAGATCTTCTTGGGGAATGTCGTCAAATCGGGCTGTTCCTGCCCCGGATAGAACACGCGGATCGCATCATGAATCGATGCCGCCACGAAGAAATACTGCTGCTGCAGACGCAAACGCTTGCCTTGCGGCGTGGAATCCTCCGGATACAGAATCTTGGTGATGGTTTCTGCCTCGACCTGCGGCTTGACCGCATCGAGATACTCCGACTTGTTGAAGGTGAGCAAATCGAACTCGTCGTAACTGCGGGCCGTCCACAGTCGCAGCGTGTTCACACGGCCGGACTGATACCCGGGCACCATGTAGTCGACCGGCACGGCGCGCACCGCCCAATCCGGCTGCCATACACGCTTGCCGTCACGTTCCACGACGCTGCCGCCGAAGTTCACGCGCTGCGCACGCTGATAGTCAACATGACCCCACGGTTCCTCGTCGGTGAGCCAGTAGTCAGGACGCTCCACCTGCTTGCCGTCGGCGTCAAACTCCTGCTTGAAGATACCATAGCGATACTGGATGCCGTACCCGAAAGCCGGCACACCCAGCGATGCCAGCGAATCGATGAAGCAGGCGGCGAGGCGGCCCAAACCGCCGTTGCCCAGACCTGGCTCGGTTTCCGCATCGATAATCGCCTGCGGATCGAAGCCCAATGCGGCGACGGCCTCACGGAACTGTTCGGTCAGACCGGCATTGAGCAACGCATTGCTCAGCTGCTTGCCCATCAAAAATTCGGCGCTCAAATAGCCCACGGCCTTGGTGTTGCCGGACACCATGTCCTGCTGCGTGCGCATCCAGGCATCCATGAGATGACGGCGCACGGCGGTGGCGGCCGCCACATACACATCGGCGGCGGTGGCCTGCTGCGGCGTCACACCCTGCGTGTACTGCAGATGCTCGCGAATTTCGTCAGCGAATTGCGCGGTGGTAACCGATGATTTCGGCGCGGTGGTTGGATTCATAGTTCGCTCCCTTGGTCGCAATAATGGGCCTATAGTTCATTATGCCCGTTCAAGCGCGGCTGCGCGCAAGGCTCATGGCTATACGCCAGAAAACGCATTGCATACGTTTTCATTCTGGTATTAATCATACGCGATTTTCCGACAAAGAACCATCAACTGCCGGCATAGAGTCAACCTTTGTTCACCAATACTTCATCAGTATTATGACCTCGTCGCACACGTATAACAAAACGTATGCATCCTGAGATGAATATTATGAGACAGTACGCGACACAACACGACATACTGATCCGGTCGCGCAACGGCGAGACAATACCTGTATGCCCGTATTGAAAGACCGTGATATCAGCCAAGCGCGTCAGGCGTTCCTGGACTGGAACGCCGCGGCACACGAATTGGCAGCCAATGGCGAGCCCGAGTTCAGCATCAACCCGAATCTGCCGCGCCCCACCTGGGCCATGGCGGTACGCTACGCACTGTTCCTGCTGGAACGTACCGTACCCGGCGAAGGCGTCGAAGTGCGCGTCGCCCCATGGGGCGCCATCAAAATCCTCGACGGGCCAGCCTCCGACCCGCATAACCTCACGCCGCCCGACGTCATCGAACTGGAGCCGGACGTATGGCTGCGCCTGGCCACCGGTATCACCACTTGGCACGAGGAATACGATGCAGGCCACATTACGGCGGTAGGGGAGCGCGACGATTTGAGTGCATGGCTGCCCCTAATCGCATAGTCACCCACACGGAGACACCACACCCAGCACTGCCGACACGCGTCATGCTGCACGCGTAAGCATGGCCAGCGCCTTCACTTATGACAATGGGCGGTCGCCCATCATCACATGGTGGGAGACCGCCCAATCGCAATGCGCTCAATCCTTCTTCGACTTCAATGCGCTCGGCATCGGCATGGGGATTGGCTTATGCGGTACAGCCTGTTTGGCGGCGGGGAACTCCCCGCTAGTCGCCTTGGCCGCCGCTTCGGCAGCCCACTTAGCGTACTCGTCCAAATCATCGTCCATGTCATCAGTCGAAGAAGCGTCCTGCTCACCGACCTCATCCTGATAATCCGGATCTTCATATTCCGGCAAATCAGCAAACGGATCAACCGAACCCGACCCCGGCTCCTGGGAACTTAATTCCTTGGCCAGCTCATCGTAATCGGTATCGGTGGTCAGGTACTTGAGCTTTCGGGCTATTTTCTGCTGTTTGGCTTTCTGACGTCCGCGGCCCATCTGACCCCCTGAGTATATGCTGGTGTGCTATCAATCCATCAACATACGAGCGTACCACTTATTCTGTGATGTTTCGTTGTCTGCTCACACTTTTACGATAAAAACCATTATTTACGGCACGACAAGGACGCATATCATGACCGAAGAAGCCACTGAACAGCAACTCACCGCGGCCGGCAATGAGATGAGCGCCAGTTTTCTGGCAGCGAAGAAACGCTCCGATGCCACGCTGGAGAAACTTATCGAAAATCCGCAGAAATTCACCATGCTTACCGGCGACCGACCCACCGGACGTTTGCATCTGGGCCACTACTTCGGTTCCATCCGCGAGCGTGTCGCCATGCAGGAACGCGGCGTGAACACCAATATCATCATCGCCGACTATCAGGTCATCACCGACCGCGACACCACCGAGCATATGGAAGACAACGTGCTCAACCTGGTGCTCGACTATTTGGCGGCCGGCATCGACCCGACGAAAACCATGATCTTCACCCATTCGGCAGTGCCGGCGGCAAACCAGCTGATGCTGCCGTTCCTATCGTTGGTGACCGAGGCTGAGCTCCACCGCAACCCCACCGTAAAGTCGGAAATGGAATCCAGCGGACACGCTCTGACTGGCTTGCTGCTCACCTATCCAGTGCACCAGGCTTGTGACATCCTGTTCTGCAAGGCGAATGTCGTGCCGATCGGCAAGGACAATCTGCCGCACGTGGAGATTACGCGCACCATCGCCCGCCGATTCAACGAGCGTTACGCCAAGAAAAACCATGTGTTCCCGGAGCCGGCGGCGATTCTGTCGGAAGCACCGGAAATTCCCGGACTGGACGGCCGTAAGATGAGCAAATCCTACGGCAACTCCATTATGTTGGGAGCCACGGCCGAGGAAACAGCCAAGTTGATTAAGAAGAGCCCTACCGATTCCGAACGCCGCATCACGTTCGATCCGACGAACCGCCCGCAGGTTTCGGCGCTGCTGACCACCGCAGGGTTGGCCACCGGACGTAATCCGCAGGATATCGCCGAAGAAATCGGCGACGCCGGCGCGGGTGCGCTGAAAGCCTACGTCATCGAATCGGTGAACACGTTCCTGGCACCGCATCGCGAGCGTCGCGCCGAGCTGGCCAAGGATATGGACACTATCCGCGACATTCTGCATGAAGGCAACCGTCGCGCGAACGCCATTGCCGAAGAGACGCTGGATGAGGTGCGCAGCGCCATGGGCATGAAGTACTGATGAAGTACTGACGCAGGGCCAATTGGAAGACTGATTGCAGTCCTGCATATGAGGCGGCCGCCTTGCCGAAACCCGGCAAGGCGGCCGTTTTGTGAGAAGCTGTGCCGACGCAGACCGTACCAGTGAGAATATTTCGCCACACACCGTACCGCCGAAAAAGCCGTACCGCTGAAGGCCGTTCCGCCTAGATGTCATACCGCCAGGACTTATCGGTAATCACCCGCGCCATCGCCAATCCGATCGGCAAACAGATAATCACCATGAACGCACGGAATGCCCAGTCCAACGCCATCTGTGTATTGAATTCTGCCAAATGGAACATCGCCTGATACATATACAAACCAGGCACCATGATGACAATAGCTGGAACAGTCAAGCAAATACGCGGATACCCTAGATGCGAAGGCAGCGCGCCCTTGCGCACCAACATGCGCCACAACGATGCCAGCAAACCGGCCAGCAGCGCGCCAATAAAAGCTCCGGCTTCCACGGGAACGCCGAAATCAACCAAGGTCAGACGCAGAGTATCGGTAATCGCGCCAATCACGCCGGCCACGAAACACATGCGTTGCGGGGAATTGAACAAGATGGAGAATCCCCATACGCCAACAAACGCGGCAATCATGCGCAATACCGCGTTCAACCACGGATCTAGTCCCAACGGCTCAAAGCCTTGCGGATGCAGGTGAACGATGGATGCCACCATCCAACCGCCCAATGTTGCCATCAGAATAATGGCCAACGTGTAGCACAATCGCTGAATGCCTGACGGGAAATCAATCTTGGCGATATCCAACCCGCCGGTAATCAGCGGAAAACCTGGAATGACAAAGAGCATGGCACCGATGTACGCAGTATCGTGCTGCAAGGCCACAGGGTCGAATAAGCCGATAAGTCGTAGCGTTCCCGTGCACGCAAACCCCGCCAACGCCACACAGACAAAAGTCACGAAGAATTGGTTAAGGTGATGTGCGAACAACCTTCGGCGCAGGAACTGACCCAACCCGGCTCCCACAAACGCACCGATCATGTCATACGGGCCGCCGCCGAGGAGGAACACGAACGCGGCGCAGGCGAAAGCCGCCGCCAATCCAGACAGCCACGGAGCATACAAGGGCTTGCGATGCTCGATCAGATCCAAACGCTCATGCGCCTGGCGGACAGTAACGCCGCCTTGCTGAATCTCATCCAATCCCGCTTTCGCTGCCATGGAGCATTTGCCGTCGAAATGGTCGGCATATGCTCCGGTGGGCATCTGGTCGTGGAGACGAACATGGTTACGGGTGTGGTCGCGATGGCTGTCGTGATGATGTGTCGTATGGTTCTGATGAACGGCGTGCATCATCGAGGACCGGGCCTGCGGATCGTCCAAATGCTCGACCAGCTCTTCAGACACTTCGGATTGCGCGTGATACATCGACCCCTTGCCAAGATTGACATTGAACCAATCCGCAAAATGTTCCAGCAGCCAAATACGTTCGGTGTTCACACCGGTAGTCGGCAGGTCAATGACCTCGGTGATGCGGTCTTTGCCATCAGTGCAGGCCGCTTCGATATCGGTGAGGTTCACATCGGCACGAACGTGCACACCCAGCGGGTAAGCGATGCGATGCATCATTTCCCGCACACGGAAACTTCCCGTACCGGCCCCCAAATCCAGCATGCCTACCCGCACGATAACGCTCGCCTTGGCGGCAATGCCGGCCTCGGTAACCGGCTTGTTCCAGTCACGTTCGATATCTTCCATATCCAAAGGAATCGAATGGGTATGATACTGCCGTACGGCGCTTACGCTGTGTTCTTGGGGAGTCTCGTGAGACTCCGACTGATGTCCCTCATGATGCTCGATCACACTACATAGTATTAGCGCAGGGCGTAGCCGTCCGACATGCGGATCGTCCCGTAACACGCGGGGCGACCCCGCGGACTACAATGGGGCGCGAAACAAGTCGAACTAGGGCTCTGGGTTCGCAACGGTTGGCCAACACAACCACGGAGGAGCCGTGGATGACCGACAGACCGAACAACCTGACGTTTGACGCAAGGAGGTCTGATGACAATACATGATCAACAGCTCACTCCCACCGAGGCATTCATGGCGGTCACCGTACCGACCAGTGCCACGGAGGAACGCGATTTACCCGAAGGCCTGAAGCAAGACATGGATCTGTGTCTGCAGATCCTACGCGAAGTACTTGGGGAATTTGATGCGGAGCTACTCAGCACATTCGATACCCTTCTGGGATACGCGGTGCAAGCCAGCGACGAACACTTCGCCGGCACCGCCGATGATGATGACAGCGGCCTAAACAAAGCCGTGGATATCATCGACAATATGAGCCTGCATGACGCGCAATTGCTGGCCCGCGCATTCACCACCTATTTCCACCTCGCCAATCTGTCCGAGGAAAACTATCGCGTGGCCGTGCTACATCAGCGAGAATCGGAAGTGGACGACAAGCAGCCCACTGATCCAGTGAATAAAATGACCGGCGCCTACCATCAGCTCATTGCGGAAATGGGACCAGCAAAAGCCAAGGAATTACTGGAAAAACTCGAATTCCACCCTGTGTTCACCGCACACCCGACGGAAGCACGACGCAAGGCAGTCGAAGGTAAAATCCGCCGTATCGCACAGTTGCTCAGCGCCAACCACCTGCTTGGCGGCTCGGACAAAAAGGAAAACTACCGCCGTCTGTACAGCGAAATCGACGCCTTGTTCCGCACCTCGCCCATCGCGCTGCAAAAGCCGACTCCCGTGGAGGAAGCCAACACCATTCTTGATATTTTCGACAATACGCTGTTCCATACCGTACCAATGATTTATCGCCGTTTTGACGATTGGATTCTGGGGGACAAGGCCGGGTTGGAAGAGCCGCAGTGTCCACCATTCTTCCAACCCGGCAGTTGGATCGGCTCGGATCGCGACGGCAACCCCAACGTCACCGCCAAAGTCAGCCGTCTAGTGGCCCGCAAGTTCAGCGACCATGTCTTGGCCGCGCTGGAAGAATCGACACGTAATGTGGGCCGCAACCTCACCATGGAATCGGACACCACACCCGCCAGCGAAGAGCTGATGAGCCTGTGGAACCGCCAAAAGGAGATGAGCGAACGGCTGACCGACAAGGCACAGCTGATTTCCGCCAAGGAACCGCATCGCGCGGTGGTGCTAGTGATGGCCGACCGCCTGCATTACACCATCGAACGCGACGCCGATCTTATGTATCGCAGCTGCGAGGATTTCATTGACGACCTCAAAATCGTGCAGCGTTCCCTCGCCGCAGGCGGTGCGCGTCGCGCGGCTTACGGCTCGTTGCAGGATCTGATCTGGCAGGCGCAAACCTTCGGTTTCCATATGGTGGAAATGGAGTTCCGCCAACATTCGGTCGTACATAGCCGCGCCTTGGAGGACATCCGTGAGCATGGTTTGCATGGCGAACGCGGCCAATTGCAGCCGATGACCCATGAGGTGCTCGACACCTTCCGCGCATTGGGTGCCATCCAAAAGCGCAATGGCGTCAAAGCCGCGCGACGTTACATCATCTCTTTCACCAAGTCGGCACAGAATGTGCGCGACGTGTTCGAGCTGAACCGTCTGGCCTTCTCCGACCCCAAGGACGTGCCGGTTATCGACGTGATTCCGTTGTTCGAGCAGCTGGAGGATCTGCAGCATTCGGTGGATGTGCTGGAAGACATCATCAAGATTCCCGAAGTGCAGGCCCGCCTCAAGGCGACCGGCGGCAAAATGGAAGTGATGCTCGGATATTCGGATTCCTCAAAGGATGCCGGCCCGACATCCGCCACGCTGGCATTGCACTCCGCGCAGGAGCGCATCGCCCAGTGGGCGCAGAGCCACGACATCGACCTGACGCTGTTCCACGGCCGCGGCGGCGCGGTGGGACGCGGCGGCGGCCCGGCGAACCGTGCCGTGCTTGCGCAGCCCGTCGGTTCGGTGAACTGCCGATTCAAGCTCACCGAACAGGGCGAGGTGATTTTCGCCCGCTACGGCAATCCGGTGCTGGCCATCCGCCACGTCGAATCCGTGGCTGCGGCCACGCTGCTGCAATCGTCGCCCAGCATGGAAAAGACGAATACGGACATGACGCACAAGTACGCGGACATGGCGGCAAAGCTCGACGAGGCGGCGCATGAACGCTTCTTGGACTTGCTCAATTCTGAAGATTTCGCGCCGTGGTTCTCTACAGTCACACCGTTGAGCGAGATTGGCTTGCTGCCGATTGGCTCGCGTCCCGCCAAGCGTGGTCTGGGAGCCAAGTCACTGGACGATTTGCGTACGATTCCGTGGGTGTTCTCCTGGGCGCAGGCCCGCATCAACCTTGCCGCCTGGTATGGCTTGGGCACGGCATGCGAACAGTTCGGCGATCTGGAGACCCTGCGCGAGGCGTACCGCGAATGGCCATTGTTCAGCACGTTCATCGACAATATCGAAATGTCCATTGCCAAAACGGATGAGCGCATCGCCAAGATGTATCTGTCGTTGGGCGATCGCGATGATTTGAGCGCCAAAGTGCTCGACGAGATGGAACTGACCCGCAAGTGGGTGCTGCGTATCGTGGGCGATGAGTGGCCACTGCAGCATCGCCATGTGTTGGGGCAGGCTGTACGGATTCGTTCACCGTATGTGGATGCCCTCTCGCTCACCCAAGTATTGGCCTTGAAGTCACTGCGTCGCAAGGTAGATAAGGAAGAGTTGAGCCAAAGCCAGCAAGCTGGGTTCATCTACCTGATTCTGTGCACCGTGTCTGGCGTGGCTGCAGGTCTGCAGAACACGGGCTGATCGACCACCACACCATGTTGCGCGAACGCCCGCACCGCCCCTTGTGGATGGTGCGGGCGTTCGCCGTAGTAGGTGCCGCGGGATCCCCCAACCATATTTCTTGTTTCGTACCACGGAACACACCCTGCAAACCGCTCGAAATCGTCATATCGTACGATACGATCGTTGACGTATACGCTGTACTGACCACCCAGCACCCGCACAACGCTCCATCCACTGCGCTACGCAACACGGCTTCGGCGCAACGCACAGAAGGAACTCTGGCACATGGCTTTTCTGCTCCGCTTCTTCCGCCCCTACAAGGCTCTTACCGCAGCCACGGTCACCGCCTTATTGCTTGACGTGGCGGGAGCACTCTTTATCCCTACGATTCTGGCACAGATGATTAATATCGGAGCCACGGACGGCGGCATCGAGCACATCATCGGCATCGGCGGCATCATGCTGGCCGTCACTATCGTCTCTGGCCTGGGTTCTCTGGTGGGAAGCTACCTGTGCGCCAAACTGTGTGCGAACATCGGACGGGATATCCGCAACGCCATTTATGACGCCTCGCTGGCGTTCTCCGACGGCGATTTCAAAAACTTCGGTACGGGGTCAATGATTACGCGCACGCTCAATGACATCAATGTCATTCAACAGGCCATCATGCTGGGCTTGCAGATCCTGCTACCCGTGCCCATTATGTGCGTGATGGGCGTCGGCCTGTCCTTTGCACTTGATGTGGAAATGGGCTGGCTGATGCTCATTACCGTGATTATCGTGGTGATACTCGCCGTCATCATCGTATGGAAAGCAGCCGGCATTTTTGAAAAGCTGCAAAGTTTCATCGACCGCATGAACGTCGTCCTACGCGAAACCATTACCGGCGTGCGCGTCATCCGCGCTTTCGGACGCGACCGGCATGAAATCAAGCGGATGAGCACCGCATTTTCCGACTATGCCGACAATGCCATTCGTGTCAACTATCTGTTTGCCGGTTTGGATAGTTTCACCTTTTTCCTCATGAATATCGCCATTGTGCTGGTTATTTGGGCGGGCGGCGACCGCGTGGGCGAGCATGCCATGCAAATCGGCGATATCACGGCGCTTATCGAGTATTCGATTCTGATTTTGTTCTACATTATGATGGCGCAGTTCGTGGCGCTGATGGTGCCACGTGCGATTATCTGCCTGGGACGAGCCCGCGAAGTCGTGGACTATGTGCCCACGATCCGCGACACGCAGGTCTCTGACGATGGCCACATCGATACCGACACAAGCGATACCACAAGCTCCAGCACCGTCACAATAACCACAGATGGACTTCCGGAGAAAATCGCCTGCTTCGACCATATGTCGTTCCGTTTCGCCGACGCCCAGGAAGATACCCTGCATAACTTGACGTTCTCCTGCCGGCGCAGGCAGACCACGGCTATTATCGGCCCGACAGGCTCGGGCAAATCCACCATCGCACGCCTGATGCTGCGGCTGCTGGATGCCAGCGAGGGACATATCCTCCTGCACGGCGAGGATGTGACCGTCATGCGCCAGCACGACCTACGCGACCATATCGCCTATGTGCCGCAAAAGGCCTGGCTGTTTTCGGGAACCATCGCCGACAATTTGCGCTACGGCAATCCCCACGCCACCGACGAGGAACTCTGGCATGCGCTGGATGTCGCCCAAGCGGGTTTCGTCCGCGAATTGCCGCTTGGCCTGAACACCAAAGTGGCACAAGGCGGCACGAATTTCTCAGGCGGCCAGCGACAGCGTCTTGCCATCGCCCGCGCACTTACCAAAACCGCCGACCTGTACATTTTCGACGATAGTTTTTCCGCATTGGACTTCGCCACGGACGCCGCGTTGCGCAAGTCGCTGTCCCGTGAGTTAACGGATGCAGCCATGCTGATCATCGCACAGCGCGTCAGCACGATTGTGCACGCCGACCAAATATTGGTGCTGGAGGACGGGCATTTGCAAGGCCGCGGCACCCACGACTATCTCATGACAACCTGCGACACCTACCGCAGCATTGCACAATCCCAAATGCGCATTGACGATACCCCATCGACAAAGGAGGACGCCCGATGAGCGATACCACCATCGACAATCTCGACGGATCGGCCACGGACACTCCTGACGATCCCATCATCCAAGCTAATCTCGCCCCCAACGAAGACGACGAGTTGGAGGTTCCCCGCGACCTCAAGGCCACGATACGACGCATGTGGCAAGCCTCTCGCGAACAGCACTGGCGTATCGCCGTAGTGAGCGTCTCCATCGTGTTGTATGTCATTGTCACGCTGTCCGGCCCCATGTACACCGCCTGGTTGCTGGACTTGCTATGGGCGAAAATCCAACATGCGTTCCGTGACGGCGCCACCTTCACCATCACCTGGTGGGACGGCGGCATCCAAACATTGGGCCTGCTCGCGCTCTACACCGTGCAGTGGGGGTTCTATTCGGCGCAGACCTTCACCATGGCCAGCTTCGCCGAACGGTTGAACCTCAAGCTGCGCAATCAAGTGGCCAGCAAACTCACCGTGCTGCCGTTGAAGTATTATGATGCGCACCAGCCAGGCCGTATCATCAGCCGTGTCACCAACGATTTGGACAAGACCAGCGAAGTACTGCAAACTGGCTTGCTGCGCCTGCTCACTGCCATCGGCAACGTTACCGGAGCGGTGATCATGATGGCCGTTATCAACATCTGGCTGACAATGATTTTCCTCGCATTCGCGGCGATCTCCCTCATTGCCACCAAACTTGTGGCACGCAAAACCCTCGTTTTGGCAGCCGAACGCCAACGAAACGTCAGCATCCTAACGGGGCATGTCGAAGAGGCGTATTCCGGACGCAGCATCATCCGCGCCTTCAATCAGGAGCAGGCCAGCAGCACACGCATTCATCAGGCGACACAAGATTTGGCCGATGCCACGCGCCGCGCGGACTTCATCACCAATGCCATCAATCCCGCGATTCGTTGCATCGTGCGCTTCGGACAAGTGTTCATCGCCGTGCTCGGTGGATTTTTCCTAGTGGCCGGCAATCTGACCATCGGCACATTCCAAGCTCTGTTCCAATACATCAATCAAGCTTCTGAACCGTTGACGCAAATGGCATTCACCATTAACAGCCTGCAATCGGCGTTGGCATCGGTGGAGCGCGTGTTCGACATGCTGGACGAGAAGGAAATCGAGCCGGATCCCGCAACGCCCGCCACTATGACCGAACCGTTGCGCGGGCAGGTAGATTTCGAGCACGTCGCCTTTGGATACGATCCGCAGCAACCCTTAATGCGCGATGTGTGTTTTACCGCTCAGCCGGGTCATCGCACCGCCATTGTTGGTAGCACCGGCGCTGGCAAAACCACCCTGATTAACCTGCTCATGCGATTCTACGAGATTGACGGCGGCCATATTCGTCTTGACGGCGTGGACACAAGGACGATATCCCGAGCGCAGTTGCGCAGCCATTTCGGCATGGTGCTGCAGGACGCTTGGCTATTCGACGGTACCATTGCGGAGAACATCGCCTACGGGCGCCCCGACGCCACTCGCGAAGAAATCATTCAGGCAGCCAAGATGGCACATGTCGATTACTTCGTGCGCACCATGCCCGACGGGTACGACACTCGATTAACCGAAGGCGCGGAAAACATCAGCCAAGGCCAACGTCAATTGTTGACCATCGCCCGTGTCATGCTGTGCAATCCGGAAATCCTGATTCTTGACGAGGCAACCAGCTCGGTGGATACCCATACCGAACATGCCATCGGCAAAGCCATGGACAGCGTTATGCAGGGTCGCACCAGCTTCGTCATCGCGCACCGTCTGTCCACTATCGTCGATGCCGACCTGATTCTGGTCATGGATCATGGCAATATCATCGAGCAGGGCACGCACCGGCAACTTCTGGAGGCCGAAGGCGCTTATGCGCGCCTGTATAACTCGCAGTTCGCGTGATTGTCGGTGGCACATCGATCGCGATTGGAGTATCGTCGCCCGTAGTGGTTGATGCACCACGGCGCCTGCCACCGAGTTGTCTACCGCCACCAAGCAAAGAAGGTTGATATGACTGACATGTCCGCATCCATGTTCGAGAACGCCAACGATATCGACACAGCGAACGCTGATGCCGGAATAGTCCGCGAATCAACGGCTAGTGCCACATGGAGCCGCATGCTCGCCGGCAATAGGCGCTTTGCCGAGGGCAAGCCGGAACACCCATGGCAGGATGCGGCAACGCGCGAATCCTTGGTGGATGGTCAGCATCCCGATGCCGTGGTGTTGAGCTGTGGTGATTCGCGGGTACCTCCGGAAATCATCTTCGACCAAGGTCTGGGGGACATGTTCACCGTGCGCACTGCCGGTCATATGATTGACGAAGCGGTGATTGCCTCCGTGGAATATGCGGTTAACACGCTGGGCGTAAGCCTTATTGTGGTGATGGGACACGAGGGGTGCGGCGCGGTGGCGTTGGCCTGCCAAGAAGTTCAGAAGCTATGCGACAGCATGTCGTGTGGCGACGGTAGCGCCGAAAGCGTGGAGGAGTATCTACAATCCGCCGATTCCGTGGTGCTGCGCAGCGTCGGCATGTCGGTATGGCAGGCCGGTCAGGCCGAGGTGGAGGACACCGACGATATCGAACGCGTACATATCGCACGCACCATCGAAGCGTTGGTCACGGAGTCCTCCGTCGTGCAGGAGGCATTGGCGCAGGAGCGTGCAATGATTGTCGGCGCACGGTACCAGCTGTCGTCCGGCAAGGTGGAAGTGCTGTCGTTCTGACCGCTCAACCCTCCAACCCTTCCCCAGCCTTTCAACTCTCTAATCTTCTTAACCAGGCTATCTGTCCAACTGCTCTAACCGGAAACCCTGTTAGCTGACAGACCCTTGCGGATGCGCATGCGGCCACCTTATGCGTGTGCCCCGGCTTTCGTTGGAAAACCGGGGCACACGCATGATTGAGTTATCGGGCTTACGGCGAGTGTAAGACAGTAAACCCGTCACTTCGCCTACTGGGTGATTAGGTCAATCATGTTAGCGATGTTCTTCTTGCCGAATTCCACCTTCTTCGTGCCGTCGGCGTGGTTGATGACGATGCAGGGCACGCTCATGACACCATAGTGATCCTTGAGCTCGGGGAAGTGCGAAATATCATAGGCTTCCGCGGTAACGTTCGGATTGTCGGCAGCAATACGCTGCGCGGACAACACGGTTTCGGGGCACATCGTGCAGGTCAGTGATACCATCAGCATCACGTCTACCGGCTTGTCGATGGCGGCGATGGCATTCTTTGTGGCCTCATCCAGCGGCTGGCCGGGGCCTGCCGCATTGTACAAGCCCAGTACGAAGGAGTTGAACTCGTGGCCGCTCGGCACACCGTGGAACGCCAAGCCGGTCGGCACCACGTCGCCATTGTCGTCGGCGGCGCACACGCGCACGCATGGGCGTGCCAACGGCAGGGCATCGTCCACACCGAAGGTGGCGCGGCCGTCGCCGTCCTGGTCACCGGCAGCGGCGATTTCGCTCACCAACTTGCCATCGCTCAACTTCACCATTTCACCAATGAAGCCTTCCAACTCACGGGACACCGCGGTATCGTCCAATTCCAGACGCAATGTCACCGGACGGGCCATCTTGCCGAACACCATGGCCAGTTGACGTTGAATGTCTTCGGAGAACATGCCGTCGGTAGTGGTGGCTTTCGCCGGTGCCGTCGTCTCTTGGGATGCGGGTGCGGCAGCAGGCTTGGTGCCGCCTTCAGAACCCGGGCGAGGAGGCACTAGGCCGGTTTTCTCGCTCATGGCCGAAGCGTAGCGTTCCATTTCCACGGCGGCAGTGGCGCCATCGGCCGTGGCGGTCACGACCTGGCGCAGGTTCTTGACGCGCAAATCACCAGCCGCGTAGACGCCCGGCACGGACGTTTCCAAATAATCGTGGGTGACCACGTAACCTTGGCGGTCCAATTCCACCAAGCCACGCACCAAACCGGTGGCGGGTACGTAACCGGCAAATACGAACAGGCCGAAGGTGCCACCGTCCGCAGGTGCCCACGTACGCTGGTCGCCGGTTTCCACATCGTGAATCACTGCTTGCTGCAGTCCACCTTGCCCGCCGACAACCTTGTCGACCTCAACCCCGTAATGCACTTCGATCTTCGGGTGGTTACGCGCCTCATCGGCCACAGACTTGTCACAGGTGAAATCTTCCTCGCGAATCAGCATGGTGACCTTGGTGGCGTACTTGGTGAGGAACACGGATTCCTCCGCAGCCGCAAAACCGCCGCCGATGACCACCACTTCCTTGCCGGTGAAGAACTCGCCGTCGCAGGTAGCGCAGTAGGCAACGCCGCGTCCGGCAAACTCTTCCTCACCTTCAAAGCCCAGCTTGCGCGGGTTGGCGCCAGTGGCGAGGATGATGCCGAAGGTTTGTAAGTCCCCACGCGTGGTATGCACGGTTTTCACGTCGCCGTCCAAATCAAGACCGGTCACTTCCGCGCTCATGAATTCAGCGCCGAAGCCCAAGGCCTGCTGGCGCATGGTTGCGGTAAGCGCCTTGCCGGACGTCTTGCCTACGCCGGGATAGTTCACCACTTCTTCGGTGATGGTGATTTGGCCGCCGATATCGCCCTTTTCCACAATAAGCACGCGATAACGCGCGCGAGCCAGGTACAGACCGGCGGTAAGTCCTGCAGGGCCGGCGCCAATCACCACGGCATCATAGAGATTCTTAGTATCCACGAATATGCTCCTTGCTGCGTCCGCCGTCATCATCGACGCCGAGTCGTCCCCGCAATATGGGGAATTGATGCGCGTTATACGCAATGATGGTAATGAGTGAAAACAGTGTGCTCATAGGACATGGGTACGGTCAACGTTCGCCAACCGTACCCATGTGCGTAAGCAATGATCAGAGCTGACCAACCAGGTCGAGGCTCGGCTCGATGGTCTCCTCGCCCGGCTGCCACTTGGCGGGGCAGACCTGGTCGCCGTGCTCGTACACGAACTGCGAAGCCTGCACGCGGCGCAGCAGCTCGTCGGCGTTACGGCCAACGTTGGAGGAGATCACTTCGTAAGCCACAACCTTGCCTTCGGGGTTGAGGATGAAGGTGCCGCGCTCGGCCAGACCGGCTTCCTCGTTGTAGGTGTCGAGATCCTTGGCCAGCGTGGCGGTCGGATCGGCCAGCATCGGATAGGTGATCTTGGCGATCTTCTCGTTGGCATCATGCCAAGCCTTGTGCACGAAGTGCGTATCGCAAGACACGGAGTAGATCTCGCAGCCAATCTCTTGGAACTTCGCATAGGATTCCGCGAGGTCCTCGAGCTCGGTGGGACACACGAAGGTGAAGTCAGCCGGGTAGAAGAAGAACACGGACCACTTGCCGATAAGGTCGGACTTAGAGACTTCTTTGAACTCGCCGTCCACGTACGCTGTAGTGGTGAAATCGGTAATTTCATGCTGCAACATCGTCATAATTGGATTCCTTTCATGTTGCTGGGCCGCATCGTCCTGGTGGCTGGCTCACAGTTTGGAACACAGCCATGATTTGAGCGTATCCGCGTACTTATATCAACACAAGTAGCCGAACTGTGGTGTTCCTCACTTATACACAGTTGCTTCACGGAGTTGATGAAAAAAGTCAATCTGACATCTATATATGGATGGATTCAACAGTTCTCTTACAAAACACTGGAACAAAACCGTGCGCGACACCCATCATGTGCCGTAGTGTGGAGCTATGTCACTTGGTTTGAACATCCTTCTCATTTTCATATTTCTCTTGCTCGGATCGATATTTGCTGGCACCGAATTGGCACTGGTCAGCCTGCGCAGTTCGCAAATCGACCAAATGGAAATGGAGGATGCCCGCGGCGCACGCGTGGCCAAAATCGCCCGCGACCCCAACACGTTTCTCTCGACTGTGCAAATCGGCGTGACGCTCTCCGGTTTCCTTTCCGCTTCCTTTGGAGAATCCTCGATTTCCCCTTTTATTGTTCCGGTTGTCGAACGCTGGGGAGTGCCTGCACATGTGGCGTCACCGCTGACCACCGTAGTACTCACACTGGTAATTTCCTACTGCTCCATCGTCATCTCCGAGATGGTACCCAAGCGCATCGCCATGCAGAAAGCTGAGCAAATCTCACGAGCGGTGGTCCCCGCCATCGATGCCTTCGCCAAAATCTGCAAGCCGATCATTTGGCTTATCGGCAAAAATACGAACGGCATCGTGCGACTGCTGGGCTTCGATCCCAACGAGACGGAAAGCGAAGTATCCGATGAGGAGCTGCGTGTACTGGTCAACAGCAACACGTCGCTAAGCAAGGATGAACGCACTATTTTGGATGACGTGTTCGACGCATCAGAAACCATCGTGGCCGAAGTCATGCGCCCCCGTGCCGACGTGGTGTTCCTTGACGGTGACCAAACCATCGAAGACGCCGCCGCCTACGTGCGCGAAATGCCATATTCGCGGTACCCCGTAACCGGCAAAGATTTTGACGACGTGTTGGGATTTGTGCATGTGCGCGATTTGCTTGATGTGCGCGATCCGGATGCGAAGCTGGTCAGCGATGTCACCCGCGAAGGCATATCCTTGCCCGGCACCTCCAAGTTGCTACCCAGCCTTGCACTGCTACGCAAACGCGGCATCCATCTTGCCGTGGTCATCGATGAATATGGCGGTACGGATGGCATTGTCACCTTAGAAGACATGACCGAAGAACTGGTGGG
The DNA here is from genome assembly GCF_056356495.1 of Bifidobacterium sp. LH_491. Lineage (NCBI taxonomy): Bacteria > Bacillati > Actinomycetota > Actinomycetes > Bifidobacteriales > Bifidobacteriaceae > Bifidobacterium > Bifidobacterium sp. LH_491. Next base: position 1,576,724 of record NZ_JBKEUI010000001.1, on the reverse strand, counting down.
GGACATTCGCGACGAATACGACCTGCCCGACGATTCACCAACCGCTCAGGAGCCGCAACGCACGTTTGTCAACGGCGTGGCCACCGTGGATGGCGGCATGACCATCGAAGACTTTGCCGACGTCACCGGTATTGAACTCGAGGACGGGCCATATGAAACCGTTGCCGGATATTTCCTCGCGCACACCGGGAAAATGGGAGAGGTGGGCGACATCCTCCACTCCGACGACGGCTACGACATGTCCATTATGCAAGTAGACGGACGACGGATTGAGACCATCGAAGTACGTAAGCGCGACGGCGAACAAGCATAGGCGGTCCAGACAGGCATGCGGCGACATCGACGCGGCCCCATGCTACAGAAGTAGCGCTACCAAACCGCCATCTCGGTAAACCATGCACGCAAACGTCGCCTATATCACAAAAAATATGGGTATCTATCAGCGCAATGGTGATTTCACCTCTAAAATTGAAAATACCACATGTTTACGAAAGGTTTGGTGGTGTCATGACGTTGATGTTTACCGTCCCGGGACTGGACGAAGCCGCATCCGAGAAGGCCATTGCTATTTTGCAAAACCGTCTCAGCCAGGCACAGGAAGCCGCTTTGGTGTTGAAGCACGCGCATTGGAATGTGACCGGCCCTAATTTTATCGCCGTTCACGAAATGCTTGACCCTCAGGTGGATGCCCTGCTTGCCCAGGCGGACGAAATTGCCGAGCGCATCGCCACCATGGGTGGCAGCCCTGACGGCCGCCCGGATGCCGTGCTGCGCAACCGGTCCTGGAAGACGCTCGATTTGGAAGGGCGCCAGTCCACCCAGCAGTATTTGCAGGCACTCATCGAGTATTACGACGTGATGATTGCCGATACGCGCAATGCTATTGCCGAACTCGATGGCCTGGATCTGGTTAGCTCAAATATTCTGCAGGACCACACGCAGGAGATGGAAAAGTTCCAGTGGTTCATGCGTAGCCATATGGCCTAACGCACTTGGCATACACGTTGATAGGGGCGTTGGTATTCGGAGCATCATTTCCGCATACCAACGCCCCTGCGCGTTACTGCAACTGCGTCATACCCATCGCTCCGAAGACTCCGCAATCGCTCCACAGCATCAGCATCAGCCTCCGCTCGCGTTCAGCTCGCGCCTCAACCGCCTCCACTGCGGCAATGCGACATCCATCCGCCGGCGAAATTCGTCGCCATGTCCGCTAACCCAGAGATGCATGAGTTCATGCACCAACACGTATTCCAAAAAGCGCGGATCCATAAGACCGAGTCGTAGATTCAGACGAATCCGCCCGGTTGCCGGTGTACACGAACCCCACCTCGTGGTCATCAGTCGTATGGCGATGCGCGTGGGACGCTTGCCTATGCGAGGCTCCCAACGTTCAAGCAATTCCGGCAGCTGCGCTTCGATGGCTGCACGGGCCTTACGCTGAGTCGATTCGTCCCATTCAATCAACCCGCGATCAACCTGCCGTTCGCCGAACTCTCTCATCCGACGCATCTTGGATCGCTGCCGCGCAATCCATGCCGCATGGTCGCGCACCACAGCCACAATACGGCGTTCGCCGGTCCGCACAGGCGCGGAAACCTGGATACGCCCATCCGGCGGCAGCAGGCGTACATAGAGGTTTTTGATAGGCTTGCGCACCACACAGACGGTTTCGCCATCCACAACAATCACATACGGCTCAGCGGCGCTACGGGCGGCACGGGAACACAACATAGCCACCATTGTGGCACGCCGCCACCAAAGATGACGCGACACGCCGAACATTCAGATTGACTTATCCACGAGCACTGGTATTCTATCTATTCGTGCGCTTTTAAGCGTGCAAGATTGGGCCCGTAGCTCAGGTGGTTAGAGCGCATCCCTGATAAGGATGAGGTCGGAGGTTCAAGTCCTCCCGGGCCCACAGGAAAAACAAGCGGCTTGTGCCGCTCTTTTTTTCTATCATCAATAAGATGATGCGGGGCTATGGCGCAGCTGGTAGCGCATCTGCTTTGCAAGCAGAGGGTCGCCGGTTCGAACCCGGCTAGCTCCACAACCAAGCCCTTGAAATCTTGGAGATTTCAAGGGCTTTATTATTCTCACATTCTCTCATTCATACATTTGACGGCGAACACAATATATGAAACACAAGTGGGCGGCGCATCCACGTGGATGCTCCGCCCACTTATTCAAGCCCATGACTCATCCCTACACAAGTAGGGGCAGAATCACCGATATCGCACTAACTGCGACGACGGCTCACCACAACAGCAATGCCGGCCGCAAGCAGTAGTCCGGCGGTTAGGACAACCGTACCCACGGAGGAACCGGTGTCGCTAGGCTTCCCGTTTGGCGTGCCCTTGCCAGGCTCGCTAGGCCCAGGCTGGGCCGTATCAATGTTTCCGACACCTTCGGTTGGCCCGTTCCCCGAGGTGGTGTTCGGCACCAACGATTGAATGGCGCTGGTGAGGTTTGCGGTGGTCAGGGCAACCGTATAGGCATCCGCATTGGTATCGGCCTGTACGGCGCGAGCTGCGGCCAGTGCGGTTTGCAAACGCGCCCAGCTGTCGGCCGTGTAATCGCCCGCACGCAAGCTTTCCGCCTGCGCTATGGCTTCCTGCAAGGAATCCCTATCCACAGTCGGCTCCACCGGTACAACGTCACGGTTCGTAGTCAGACGCAACTCCGCCGCAGACGCATAATGGTTGGCTTCGCCGTCGGTGGAACCTGCGGAACTCTTTACGGTCAATCGCACTGATATCACATTGTTCACCGGATCGAAGCTCGTCTTCTGCCATACGGCATTGGTTGAGAAGGTTCCGGTAATGGTGGATTGTGCGCGGACATCACGGGATCCAGCGCTCACCGTGCGTGTCGTACCGTCGGAGGTAGTCAGCGTAATCTCATAATCCTTGATGCGACCATTCATGCCGATGTTGCGCGGCAGATATCGCAACCCATTGATGGTTGTAGGCTGCTTGAGATCGAACTGATACCAGGCCTTGCCAGTAGACACGGAATCGGCGCCATACTGCGTATGCCACCACGTGTTGTCCTTGCCGTCCTGGGCGTAGCTAGCTTCGCCTTCGGTGGCGTTGCCGGACTGGGCACTGCCAGCGCTCACCGTATAGGCGTCGTTCGCCACATCGTACCGGTCGGAAGCTTCAGAGCCAGGCGCGGTAGACATGTAGTCGTCCAAGGCCATCAGCAGGTTATATGCGCTGGTGTAATCCTGTTCTGTGGCACCATCCTTGTTGATGAGCACCTTAATGCCTACCAGCATGTTCTGGAATTTCAGCCACGCGTCTTCGCTGAAATTCGCCGCATCATACTTCGCGCTGATTTCATTGAACTTGGCTTGTACTTCGGCCTTGGTGCGCGTGGTAGACTCCACATGTTCAATGGTCAGGTTATCCAATACGAAGTCTTGGTAACCGCCAAACGCCGCAGCGCTGCCGGTGGTACCTTGCAAATCGGGAGCAGTGCTCGTGGAATATATGCCAAACCACGAATCTCCGTCAATACCGCCGGTAATTTCAAATTCCTCGTGCCCGTCAGCGCCCAAGGCCTTCGGCAGGTTTCTTAGCTTGACTGAACCATTGGAAAATTGGCCTTGTCCAACAGCCACTGCATAAATGCCGTCCGAGCCGCTTTGGTAGTTGAACGACACTCGGTAGGTTTCACCTGGCTTGAAACACACGTTCTGCGGAATCGTCTGCATCACCAGCGTGTTCTTCTGCACAAGGCCGTTGATTTTCACTGACCACTTACCGTCGAGCACATCGTCCATCTTCTTGACGTCCCAGCCTGCTTGCGTGTAGGGAGCGTGCAGTTCGGAAAGATGCACACGATTGTCTTCAACACCTTCCGACCCGGACACCACAAACGGCCACAGGCCTTGCGCGTTGTTTTCAAAGTCGTTGGTGAGTTTCTGCAGCGTACCGTCGTTTTGCGATGCAAGACCGTCGTAGTTGTTTTCCACGATGCGAACGTCGTCGAAATATGCATGGTCTTGATCCTTGCTTTGCAGCGCCATCGTCACCGTCGCGTCACCGTCAGTGGGTGCCACAAACCATACATACATATTTTGGAAGTAGCTGCTGCCATGTTCCGTGTTGCTGTTGGTGTTGTGACCATATGCCTTGACGTAATTCTTGGCGATGCTGGTACCCGTGGTGTTGGTGGCGACCACCTTGCCGTCCACGGTTATCTTCAACGAAGCGTTGCCGGCCGTTCGATTGTCTACGCCAACATACACGGCGTATCGCTGCCCCGCCTTCAAATCGTTCATTTTCTGGCTGACCGAAACGTTGCCAGTGAGTTGCAGCATGGGATTGTTGGATCCTTCCACCGCAGCAGTGCCCTTGCCGGACACCTGCCAATTGGTGGTGAGGGTATTCTGGCCGCCGTTGAATCCGGCGTCCACGACATGCATGCCCTGGCTCCACTGCACGGCAATTTGGCTTTGCTCACCTTGGTAAATGACATACGGAGTTTCCGCCTCGGCTTCCAGCGCGATCTGACCGTTTGACACGGCAACCGTACGTTCATTGGTCTTGCCTTGGTCGGTGAGCTGGTACACCTTCACAGAAGACAATCCTTGCCATTGCTGGGGCAGTGTCCACGTGGTCGTGCCTCCATTGGTGTTCCAGTGGTACAGCTTCTGTTGGGAAGCATCGAGCATCTTGCCGGTTTGTGCATTCCACAGCCACGGCAGCAAGTAGGATTCGTCGCCCTCAATGGTGCTGTCACCTGCGGTAACCGCGCCATGGGAAACTTCCACACCGTTGAAGGTGATGGTCCGTTGACGGTATGCAGCGTTCGACGTGTCGTTGGAACCCCGAGAGACGATTACGACATTGCCATTGTCGTCCTTCAAGGTGATCTGCTCATTGCCGTTGTTCAGGGTGGCATCCTGTACAGAAGTTGCATCCAACGGGCTATTCACCCAGTTGGTGACCTTGAAATGCTGCAGGAACTTCGTCGATACGTCGTGACGATACAGGTTGGTGATGTACGCGGCATAATCGTTGCGACCTTGCCAGCCTTCAAAATCCTTCATGTTGTAGCCACCCAACAGGGGAGCGTTGGCAGCTCCGCCATATGAAGGATAATCACCGACCCAACTGTCCTTTTGATGGTTGCGCAGAAACCGCATCACCTGGGAATTTTCGCCCTTGGAGGTCGACCCACCATAAGTAAGGTCTGCAGCCCAATGCTGGAATGTCGAGTCGTACTCATTGGCAGAACCCCATTCGTTGGACATACGCCAGCCATTGTCGTTGATAGTCTGCGAAATCTTGCGGGTTTCCCACGAATCTTCAGAACCTGACGTCTGGTTGCCCCAAACGTCCAAGTAGATGAAGTCAAGGTTGTCTCCGACTTGCTTTTTCAGATCGGAGAACCGCTGGGCACGCGCCCCTGAGGCCAGGTCATAGATACCGTCAATGGCAATGCCTTGATCCAGCCAATTCCATCCGTAACGAAGCCCGCCGGACGTGTTGGTACGCACCATGTCTTCGTTGAAAGCCTTCGCTTCCGGATACATTTCGCTGGCATTGACATGTACGCCAAAACGGGCACCATATGCCTTGCCTTCTTCCATCAGTATGTTCATATCCTTGGCGCCGCCAATGCGCTGTCCGATGTCTCCATAGTCGGGGTGACCAGAATCATGACCTTCGTTCGCATAACCCTTCAGCAACACAGATTGACCCAAACCATCCGTGTTCAACGCAACTTTCTTCACGTTGTCCAACGTGGTGAGGAACGGATTTTGTGCCTGTCCGCCAAAGTTCATGGCAATGCGATATGCAACCAGTTCGGGCACTTCTGCGGACTTGTAGGGATTATTCATGATGTCGCGATAGGCAATCGCGCCATCCTCCCAGTTGACCTTACCGTCCGCGTTGTCGTCACCGGCGATAGCCACGGATATCTTCGGCATTGCCGTCTCGTTAACAACATAGGTGCGTTTCTTGGAATCGGTGACTACACGATGGTAATACCAGGGGGCGCTGGCCAAGCCCAGCGAGTTAGACGTACCCACCTGTTCGGTGGTCGCATATACGCGCGTATTTTGGCTGCCGCCCGCAGCAGGTGTGGCAACCGCACGGCCATTATGTTCGGAGTTGCTCCACAATCCTGCACTCAGCGAACCTCCCGACACAAATCCATACATGAAATCAGCATCGGCATACGAGGTTTGCTCCGTGACATTAATATTTGTGTCGCCATTCTTATTCGTGTCTGACGACATCAACGCTCCGGTGAACTGAGCACCGTCTTGTGTGCTGCGCACAGATATTAGGGACTGGTTGGGAAACGACAGGGTTTGGATCGGGTTCTGTTCCTGTTCGCCTTGGCCACTCTTGTCCGCGTTATTCACGATCTTGGTCACGTTGAAGTGCAGTATGTTCTTTTCCACGCTGATGACCACGGTAATGGTGGCATCAATGTTCTTAGCGGCATCGACAACATGCAGTGTGTACGTGGCCTTCGTGTCGCTGTTCTTTTCAAACGTCACATCGTCGTCACCCAATGTAATATTGGTGTCGTTGATGGCAACCATGCGCACATCGTTGCTCTGACCATACATGACTTTGTTGTCAAGCGCGGTCATGGTGTATTGCAATACCGACGGAAAGTTTTGTTTGACGGCAACCTTCATTTGTTCGGTTTTCAGTATTTCCGTTGCCACAGGCGCGACGGCATTCAATTGGATAGTACCCACATTGAGAGCCCCTCCAGAAACCGTAATATTCTGGGAGACGGTGTCATACCCGTCCACTGCAATTGTCAGCGTGTGCGTACCTTCTTCGATGTCATCAAAGGTAAACGACCCGTCATTTTGTGAGGTTGCCGTCATGGTTCCATCAAGACGAACTCGAGCCCCAGCCACCGGGCCATCCGAGCCCTGCACTTTGCCCGTCACTTGATACGATGCGAAATCTCCGGCGCCAAAGTTGCGAATATACACGTCCGTAGCAGCGCCGTCATTACTCCAATATCCGGCCTTCATGGCTATCTTATCGGACAGGTTGCCGGCAATACTGGAAAAATCAATCCCCGAAAATACTTGTTGTCCGTCGACAGTCAGCGACACTTTATGGTCGGCGGTCCAGGAAATAAGGATTTTTGCGGGTGTGTTGGCTGTCGGTATCGCCGCACCGTAGGACTGATATTTGCCGTCGCCCCCTTGATACAGCTGGTAGAACCAGCCACCAGCGTCATATCCGACGAATAGACCGTCACCCGGACCTTTATAGCCAAGGTAGAAACCGAACCGGGTTTTGGCTTTTTCCTGTGCTGACTTCAGCACCACATGCATGGATCCGGCTTGAGAAAAATCAAAGCTTTGATCGGACACCGCCAATGCAGGCGCATTGTTGTCTCCAGTGCCGTTGCCATTGTTGGCGCCGGCTTTGAAATGCGTCCAGCCGTCCGCAGCTTCCAACGTTTCTCCGCCTTTGGCATAGGTGGAGTCCAGCATCCAGCCATTGACGGCAACATATGGCACCGCATCCGCTGCCTGTGTTGTTGGTGTTGTGTCAGCAAGTACCGGCATCGCCCAAACCATGCTTCCCGCGCTTAATGGCGCAAGAGCCAAAGCCGTAGCTAATGCTACCGATGCCACACGTTGATATCTCATAGAGATAACTCCTTAAACTCTCGACGTTGAGAACAGAGTCCACAATGGATGTGATAGCCCCATTGCATCACCCCAAATAAAATATTAATACTCTTAACTAATAATAGCCATCAGACACACCAACATTCTCACACCAAATATCGAATAATGAACACTGTTTGGGATGTCGAAACATACGCCCCATAGAATGAACGCGTTTGTTGGAACTGGAGCTTAAGGAGCGATTATGTTCACCAATGAATATATCAAGCGTGTGTATGCCCAAGTCGAGGAGCGCGACGGCGATCAGCCCGAATTCCTGCAGGCTGTGCGCGAAGTGTTTGAAACCCTCGAACCCGTTGTCGACAAGCACCCTGAGTATGAGGCCAACGGCGTACTGGAACGCATCGTAGAACCGGAACGCGTGGTCAAATTCCGTGTCGCTTGGACTGACGACGCCGGTAAGGTACAGGTAAACCGCGGATACCGCATCCAGTTCAACTCCGCCATCGGCCCATATAAGGGCGGTCTGCGTTTCCACCCGACCGTCACGGAAGGCGTGGTGAAGTTCCTTGGCTTCGAGCAGATTCTGAAGAACTCCCTCACCAGCTTGCCAATGGGTGGCGGTAAGGGCGGATCCGACTTCGACCCGAAGGGCAAGTCCGACGCCGAGGTCATGCGCTTCTGCCAGGCCTTCATGACGGAACTGTGCCGTCACATCGGCCAGTTTACGGATGTTCCGGCTGGCGATATCAACGTTGGTGGCCGTGAAATCGGCTACTTGTTCGGCCAGTACAAGCGTATCCGCGACGAGTATTCCGGTGTGCTCACCGGCAAGGGCTTGGAATTCGGCGGTTCGCTGGCTCGCACCGAGGCCACCGGCTATGGCCTTTGCTACTACACCGCCGAAGCACTACGCGTCCTACGCAACGATTCCTTCGAAGGCAAGACGGTGGCGATTTCCGGTTCGGGCAACGTGGCGATCTTTGCCACGGAAAAGGCACAGCAACTGGGCGCCAAGGTGGTGACGGCGTCCGATTCCAACGGTTACATTTACGACCCGAACGGTATTCAACTCGATGTCGTCAAAGATATCAAGCTCTCCCACCGTGGCCGCATCAAGGAGTACGCGGATCGCGTGCCCGGCTCTGAATACCACGAGGGTTGCTCCGGCGTATGGACCGTACCCTGTGACATTGCGCTGCCATGCGCCACGCAAAACGAAATTGACGAGAACAGCGCCAAGACGCTGGTAGCCAATGGCTGCACCGTGGTGTGCGAAGGCGCGAACATGCCTTCCACACCGGAAGCCATCGCCGTCTATCAGAACAACAACGTGCTGTATGGCCCAGCCAAGGCTGCGAACGCCGGCGGAGTCGCCGTCTCCGGCTTGGAGATGAGCCAAAACTCGTATCGTCTCTCGTGGACGTTCGAAGAAACCGACGCCAAGCTGAAGAGCATCATGGAGAACATCGTCGCCAATTCGCTGGCCGCCGCCAAGGAATATGGTCATGAGGGCGATCTGATGCTCGGCGCCAACGCCGCTGGCTTTGTCAAGGTTGCCGACGCGATGGTCGCCCAAGGCATTCTGTAGATACTATGCCGCGTGTCGGAAACTTTATTACGTTACGACATCACAAAACCAACATTTACTAGGTTTTTGCCACCCGCATCAACAAACATGCGGGTGGTTTTTCTATATTTACTCACCACGAAGTGGAATGATGCGCAAAAAGGTCTTACCATACAATCTGTGAGTATTGTAAGCAAGAAGCATCTAGAACCTGTAGGGCACACCAATGGCCATATTCGCGTGCCGGTATGGATGGGTTACATCATGCTGATAATCACATCCGCCGTGTGGGGTGGCGGATATACGTTTGCCGATTTGGCGATGGACACCATGTCGTTGCAGTGGGTGATGGCGATTCGCCTTACCTTTGGAGCGATTGCCGTGGGCTTGATTACCATGCGCCGCATTCGCCGCATACCGGTGTCGCAGATTCTCATTCCCGCCCTGCTCCTAGGCATCACCTATTGGGCGGCATATTTGGTGCAAATGAAAGGTCTGGAACTTACCGCACCGGGCCGCAATTCCTTCCTTACCGCCACGTACTGCGTGGTGGTGCCATTTGTGATTTGGGTGATGTTGCATAAACGTCCGACGGCGCAAAATCTTGTTGCTGCCACGGTCTGTCTAGTTGGCGTTGGATTCGTGTCCCTCAATGGTGGTTCGTCATTGGCATTCAATGCGGGCGATTTGGTGTCTTTGGCCGGCGGTGTCTTGTTCGGCATCAATATTGCACTCAGCGGCATGTTGGCCAAAGTGTATGACGCCATGACGTTGACGTTCTACGAATTTGCCATTTCCGCAGTGTTGTTCATTGGCGGCGCCTTGTTGTTTGAACCGATGCCACAAGCCAATTGGTTCACGCCGACCGTTACATGGAGTTTGCTATATTTGGTTGTGCTGTCCACCATTGTTGGCCAGTCATTCCAAAACGTGGCGTTTGCTTGTGTGCCTTCCGCACAAGGATCACTGATTCTATGCACCGAAAGCTTGTTTGGTGTGCTGTTCTCCGTATTTATCACCGGCGAACAGGTTACGGCAATGATGGCAATTGGCTTTATATTGATTTTCGCGTCTATTATTCTCAGCGAATTCCGTTTGCCACAGCGCAAAACGGCGATATCACAATAACGACACTCATGCGTGAGGGGGCGGCACATGTTGGATGTGCCGCCCCCTCACGCATGTCGGATTGTTTAGTCGTCGCCCAAGGTCATATGAATGCCGCCTACCAGATTGCTCACCACGTTATACAACAACGTCACAATGGCAACCAACAGTGTCACCAACACCGCCTCCACAATGGAGAAAATGGTCACGGCGCTCACCACAGTCCCCAAGGACAGGATGTTGGTCAGGTCTAGTCCTCCAGTGTCCAAACCAGTGGAGGAGAAGATTTGCGTAATCCGGTCGAATACGCCGGCCACATTCAGCAGCGTCCAGACCAAGGCTGCGGCAACAACCTGGATGATACCGCCGGCAACCGCCAGCAGGAACGTCACCTTGGACACCGACCACACATCCAAATGGATGAGTGACAGACTCATGCGACGAGCACGCGGCGTACCACGGCGAGCGGAGCGTACCTGACGGGACGCCGCATCATCGGCAGGAACACGTACCACAGTGTCAAAACCAGCGGAGGAATGTGTGGCATTACCAGCCACCGAGCGTGCCGCGCGACCATTATCGATCGTCGGCGGCACTACACCGTGCTGAACACCATCCATTAGATTGTCGTTCATCATTACTCCTTGGTGTTTCGTCCATACCCGTTAAATGTCGAGATTATCAGCGTTCCTTGACGATGCCAACCGGATTATTGCGCTGATTCAACACTTGTCTCGGAAGCTTGAACCGCTGCTTCGCCAGAAGGTTGTCCTTCTGCGGATACGGCCTCAGCTTCTTCCTCATCGCGTTCCTCATTGCGGGCGATGGAAATGATCTCATCGTTCTTGTCGGGCTTGGCCAGGGTCACGCCTTGCGTGGTGCGGCCAGTGCGCTTGACCTCACTCACGTCGGAACGAATCACCTTGCCGGACTTCATAATCGCCATGACCTGGTCATCTTCGTTCACCACGAGCGCACCGACCAACATGCCACGGCCTTCCGCCAGCTGCAACGCCTTGATACCGAAGCCGTTGCGGCCCTGCAGACGATACTCGCTCAACGCCGTACGCTTGGCGAAGCCTTCGTTGGTCACGACCAGCAGATCCTGCTCGCTGTCAGCGGGCACCACGTCCATGGCCAGCAACTCGTCGCCATCACGGAATTTCATGCCCTGCACACCGGCGGTCTGGCGTCCCATCGGACGCAACTGTCCATCGTCGGCGCGGAACTTCAGGCTCATGCCCTGCTTCGACACCAGGATAATGTCATCCTCAGCGTTGCACAGTGCGGCGCCGATCAGCTCGTCAACCGTCTCACCGGTACGATCGTCGGTCATAAGGCGTACGGCAATCAAACCACCCTGTCGCGGCGAATCATATTCCGCCAGTGCGGTTTTCTTGACCTTGCCGGTACGTGTGGCCAGCACGAGATACTTGGCGACTTCGTAGTCATGAATGGACAGCACGGTTTGAATCGTCTCGTCCGGCCCGAACTGCAGCAGGTTTGCCACATGCTGTCCCTTGGAATCACGAGATCCCTCGGGGAGCTCATAGGCCTTGATGCGATACACGCGACCCTTGTTCGTGAAGAACAGCAGCCAATTGTGCGTCGAGGTCAGGAAGAAGTGGTCGACCACATCATCCTCGCGCAGCTTCGCACCCTTGATGCCTTTGCCGCCACGGTGCTGGGCACGATACTCATCGGCCTTGGTGCGCTTGATGAACCCGGAATGGGTGACGGTCACCACGACGTTTTCTTCGGCGATAAGATCTTCGACGTTCATTTCGCCGGAATACGGCAAAATCTTGGTGCGACGGTCATCACCGTACTTGGCCACGATTTCATCGAGCTCATCACCCACGATCTTGCGCTGACGTTCCGGCTTGGCCAGAATGTCCTCGTAATCGGCGATGCGGCGCATGAGTTCCTCGTGCTCGTCGAGAATCTTCTGCCGTTCCAGCGCGGCCAGACGACGCAGCTGCATGGCCAGGATCGCATCGGCCTGCACTTCGTCCACATCCAGCAGATCCATCAAGCCGGTACGCGCGGTTTCCACATCCTTGGAGCCGCGGATCAAGGCAATAACCTCGTCGATCATATCCAAGGCCTTGAGGTAGCCCTGCAAAATATGGTCGCGTTCTTCGGCCTCACGCTTGAGATAACGGGTACGGCGTTCAATGACTTCCAGCTGATGCTGCACCCAATGACGGATGAAGGCATCCAGGCTCAACGTACGCGGCACGCCATCGACCAATGCAAGCATGTTCGCACCGAACGTCTGCTGTAGCTGCGAGTGCTTATACAGGTTGTTCAACACCACCTTCGGCACAGCGTCGCGTTTGAGCACCAGCACCAAACGCTGACCGGTACGACCGGAGGTTTCGTCGCGCATATCCGCGATGCCCTGGATCTTGCCGTCACGCACCGCTTCACGAATGGAGGCGGCCAAACGGTCAGGATTGACCTGATACGGCAGCTCAGTCACCACCAAGCACATGCGGCCCTTGATTTCCTCGGTGTTCACCACCGCACGCATGGTGATCAGACCACGGCCCGTGCGATACGCCTGCTCGATGCCCTTATGGCCCAAGATGGTGGCACCAGTGGGGAAATCAGGTCCCTTAATGCGTTGAATCAACGCTTCGAGCAGCTCTTCACGAGATGCTTCGGGATGATCAAGCGCCCAATGCACGCCATCGGCCACTTCACGCATGTTATGGGGTGGAATATTGGTGGCCATACCAACGGCGATACCTGCAGAACCGTTCACCAGCAAGTTCGGGAACCGGGCAGGAAGCACCGTAGGTTCCTGTGTCTTGCTGTCATAGTTAGGCACAAAATCGACGGTGTCCTTGTCAATGTCGCGCACCATCTCCGTGGCCAGCTGGGCCATACGGCATTCGGTGTATCGCATGGCTGCCGCGGGATCGTCGCCGGGGGAGCCGAAGTTACCCTGTCCGTCGACCAACAGATAACGCATTGACCATGGCTGCGCCATACGAACTAAGGTGTCGTAAATCGCGGCATCGCCGTGAGGATGGTACTTACCCATAACGTCACCGACCACGCGGGAACACTTGTTGTATCCGCGGTCAGGACGATATCCACCGTCATGCATGGCATACACCACGCGACGATGCACCGGCTTCATGCCGTCGCGCACATCGGGAAGCGCACGCTCAACAATAACCGACAATGCGTATGCCAGGTATGATTCGCGCATTTCCTGCTGCAGATCCATCGGCTGAATGCGCTGTCCGGAAAGCAATCCGTAATCCGTCTTGTCGGTTTCCTGCGGGCTCAGCGGTTCCATGGAACCGTCGGACGGCAGCTGGGTTTCTTCGTTGTTGCTTGTTTCGTCTACCACTGTTTCAGTCCTTTTTCGTCATCGAGCGTTACGTGGGGTTCCTACTGCCCGTCGATCAGGCATCGATGAATCGGGCGTCGTGAGCATTGCGCTGGATGAACAGTCGCCGCGGTTCCACTTCATCGCCCATTAGCATGGAGAACGTTTCGTCGGCCTGCGCCGCATCTTCGATATGAATCTGCTTCAAAATACGGTGCTCGGGATCCATGGTGGTTTCCCATAACTCCTGGTAGGACATCTCGCCCAGACCCTTGTAACGCTGTATACCTTCGCCCTTGGGTAACTGGCGTCCAGACTTCTTGCCTTCGGCGAGCACACGGTCACGTTCGGCATCGGTGTACACGAAATCATGCGCGCCCTTCGTCCACTTCAGGCGATACAGCGGAGGCATGGCGACATACACATATCCGGCGGTGATCATCGGCCTCATGTAGCGGAAGAACAGCGTCAGGTTCAGCGTAGCGATATGCGCGCCGTCCACGTCGGCATCGGCCATGATGATGACCTTGTGATAACGCACCTTGCTGATATCGAAGTCCTCGCCGTAACCACCGCCGACAGCGGTAATCAGCGACTCAATGGTGTCGGACTTCATCATGCGGTCAATAGAGGCGCGCTCCGTATTGAGAATCTTGCCACGCAACGGCAAAATCGCTTGCGTAATCGGATTGCGACCCTGAATGGCGGAGCCGCCTGCGGAATCACCCTCGACGATGAACAGTTCGCACTCGCTCGGATCATTGGACTGGCAGTCCTTCAACTTGTCCGGCATGCCTGCGGTTTCGAAAATCGACTTGCGACGGGTGTTTTCACGCGCTTTCTTCGCGGCGATACGGGCTCGGGACGCTTCGATGGCCTTCTGGATGATGTTCTTCGCTTCGTTCGGATGCGAATCCAGCCAATCGCCCAATCGGTCGGTCATCACACGCTGTACGAATGCTTTGGCTTCGGAATTGCCCAGCTTCGTCTTGGTCTGGCCTTCGAACTGCGGCGTGGTAAGCTTCACCGACACCACTGCGGTCAAGCCTTCGCGCACGTCGTCGCCGGAAAGGTTATCGTCCTTGTCTTTAAGAATGTTCTTCTCACGGGCGTAACGATTCACCAGCGACGTCAACGCCGCACGGAAGCCCTCTTCGTGGGTGCCGCCTTCGGTGGTCGAAATCGTGTTGGCGAAGGTATGCACGGCTTCGGAATACGCCGTGGTCCACTGCATGGCGATTTCGGCGGAAATGCCGATTTTCAGATCTTCCGCTTCGAAATCAATTACGTCCGGTTCAACCGGCGTGGCTTTGCGGGACTTGACCAAGTAATCGACGTAATCCTTGATGCCATTGTCATACTGGTACGTCACGCTTTGATGCAGTTCCTCGACTACATTGTCTCCGTCTCCGGCCACCTCGTCGCCAGCCTGATCGACCTGACGCAAATCGGTGAGCGAGATCTTCAGACCCTTGTTCAAGAAGGCCATCTGCTGGAAACGCGAACGCAACGTTTCAAAATCGTAAATAGTGGTTTCAAAAATCTTCGCATCCGGCCAGAACGTCACCGATGTACCTGTCGACTCGTCTTCACCCATAGGAGCACCCTGTTGCAAGCGTGCGGTAGGCTTCTGGTTGATGTAAGTCTGTGTCCAGTAGAAGCCCTGACGACGCACTTCGATGTCCACTCGGGTCGACAACGCGTTCACTACGGATATACCCACACCGTGCAAACCACCGGACACCGCATAACCACCGCCACCGAACTTACCGCCGGCATGCAGCTTGGTCATGACGGTTTCCACGCCGGAAACCCCTTCACCGGGCACTTCGTCAACGGGGATTCCTCGACCATCGTCGACCACACGAATGCCGTTATCCGGCAAAATCGTGACTTCAATATGCGAAGCGAAACCAGCCAACGCCTCATCCACGGAGTTGTCGACGATCTCATACACCAAGTGATGCAAGCCTCGAGGGCCGGTCGAACCAATGTACATGCCGGGGCGAATACGCACAGCCTCAAGGCCCTCAAGAACTTTCAAATCACTGGCGTCGTAATGTTCGGGAGCCAGGGAATCGTCCAATTGAGCATTGTCGAGGTCTGCGGCAACGTCATCGTTCTGGTTCTCGACGGAATCCTTCAGCGAATCTGCTTCCAGGTCTGACACAGATGTTCCTTCCTGCATTTTGCCCGCGCACGAAGGTAATTTGCGTGGGCATTATGCCCTACAAAGCCCGTAAAGGGCTCTTACAGGCACGTAACCATACTATCCGATATCTTACTAGGCTACAAAGACTTTGCGGCGCTATGCCCGCGGCATACAATTATTGCATTTTTGCATTCATCGCTTAAAACGTCGATATTGATGTTGTGGGCCAGTCACCACGATATCTACGACCTCAATATCTGGCAGACGCTCTGCGACTGCATGCTGAAGTTGATGTTTCATATACGATAATTGGGTGGTCCACGCCGGAGAATCGGCACAAATCACCATCACTCCATCACGAAACGATGAGACATACGAATGTGCAGCAATATCGGCTCCCACCACCGTATCCCATCGATATCTCAGTCCGGCAATACTCAATTGTGTGGTCCAGCCGCGCGTGGCGGCCAACGTGTTCATCACACCGCCCACGGTCAACGGATCACGTCCAGGCTTGCCAAAGCTCTGCCAGCTACGTTCCTGTCGACACTGACGGTCGCCAAGCATAATGCCTCGCTTGGCAAAGCGACGAAATAGCAATTCCGGCAGTTTGCGCTCATCCATATGCAACATTGCAGAAACCGGCATATCGCGATGCCTGCCGCGTTGTTCGGCACTATGTTTCATATGATGTGTAGCGTCCTGCCGCGCCGCCGTTTCTCTCGACTGCTCATTCTTCGCCATGATGATGTTCCTGTTTCACCTCAACGGACGATGCCGGTGAGGACAACGTTTGCGACATTACCGGCAATGCCAATACATCATTGTGTCCACTGCAATCGATGAATTGAGCAACATCAATAATATGGGCGTTCCGCATTGCCGAATCCGCCACATCAATATCGGGAATATCGTGCGCCGACGCCGCAGTAATCAGCACTTGTCCTTGGTTCAACGCCATATGAAGAATCTGCTGACGCCGATTGTCGTCCAACTGAGAGAACACATCATCCAATATCATCATCGGCATGACACCACGCTCACGATGAATAAGCTCAAACACCGCCATTTTCAGCGCCAAAGCCAGCGTCCACGTCTCGCCATTGGAAGCAAATTCACGCGCATCCATATCCCGTAGCAGCACACGAATATCGTCGCGGTGCGGGCCAATCAGATTACGGCCGCTGGACACTTCTCCCACATATAAACGCTGGAAATGTGCGCTAATCTCAAGTGCCGGATCCTCACGCTGCACGACTTCCTCAAACGATGGCTCATACTGTAGCCCCGCACACTGCGTATCACCGGCCAAATCACGGTAACACGTTTGAAATGGCTTATCCAAACGGCGTATCACATCTAAACGGCAACGGGTTAATTCCATGCCGACCTGCACGAACTGTCCAGTCCATACTTCCAAACCACTCATCATGGCGTCAACCGGCATGCCATGCTCGTGCTGTGACAGTTGCTTGAGCAACGTAGCCCGCTGCTTGGCGATATGGGTGAATTGCTGCATCAATGCCACATATCCGGGCACCAGCAACGCGGCGGTTTGATCAAGAAAACCTCTCCGATATGCCGGCTCTCCCATGACCAAACGTTGGTCTTCAGGAGCGAACGTCACACAAGGAACCTGTCCCACCACCTCGCGCATATACAAGGAATTGCCACCATTGATACGTGCACGATTGGCACCGCGATCGCGAATGCTCACTTCGTACGTAGTGGTTTGCTCGCCGTCATCCGATGTCACGTTGGCCCTAATAGTTGCCGTATGACAATCTCGCTGAATCAATGGCAAGGAGCTTGACGTGCGGTGGCTGCTGCCGGTGGACAGCACTTCTAAAGCCTCTACGATATTGGTTTTCCCCAGACCATTGGCGCCGACGAGGATATTTACCCCGTCGGCAAAGTCCACGATGCAATGCGCCCATGAACGGTAATGGTCTAACGCTAGTCGAGTAACGCGCATGGACACCTATTAGTTCGGGAAACGCATGGGCACAAGCAAATAGCGGTAATCCATCGATTCGTCGCCATCGGATTCCTGTTGCCCGTTGAATTCCACCGGCTTGACAGCGGTGGTCATCTTCATGCGCACGAACGGTTCGGCGATCGCGCTCAAACCTTCAATCAAATAATTGGGGTTAAACGCTACGGTGATATCTTCGCCATCCTTGTCGATGTCCAAGGTTTCCGAAGCCTGAGCGTCATCAACCGCGCCAGCGCTCAAGGTGACTTCCTGGCCCTCGAACACCATGCGGATCGGGGCGTCACGCGACACCAAAGATACACGCTTGATGGCGTCAATGAGAGCTTGTCGGTCACATACTGCGTGAATGGGATACTCGTCGGCGAACAGGCGCTCTACCGAGGGGAATTCGCCATCAATCAGCTGCGAAGTGGAGGTACGGCCAGCATTTTCAAAGCCCATCATTGTGCCATTGTCAACATCGTAATTCACAATAACGTTCTGATGTTCGTCGAACGACCTGGCCAAATCGCGCAGCAGACTTCCACGGATCAGCGTGGTTACGGAAGCGTCGGGATGTTCTGGCGACCATGAGAAGCTGGCACGTGACAAACGATAACGATCGGTGGAGGTCATGACGATTTTGTCGCCTTCAACCTGCACGCGAACACCGGTAAGGACCAAGCGGGCTTCGTCTCGTGATACCGACACGCAAGCCTGCGAAACAGCCTGAATGAATGTGGAAGCGTCGACTTGTCCTAGCTTTGCAGGCATAGCCGGAAGATCAGGGTATTCACCTTGAGGCATGAGCTGCAAGGTAAAAGTTGACTTACCCGAGGTAATAGTCAATGTAGTGTCATTGCTCGATAGATAGGTTTTCTCCGCAGGCAACGACTTCGTAATGTCAGCCAGCAATTTGCCCGGAACCAAAATAGAGCCGGGTTCGTCAATACCTGCTTCAATGTGGTGACGTGCGGAAATCTCATAGTTGAAGGCACTGAGTTGCAAAGTGCCATCAATAGCTTCCAAATTTAGACCGGTAAGAATTGGATTCGACGGGCGAGTGGCGATAACGCGCGTTGTCCACGCAACAGCATCGGCCAAAGCCGTGGAATTGATTTCGACTTTCATAGTTCCTCATTTCGCATAAGTGCCTGTGCTTCATTCTAGCTGGCTTATTTCCGTGCTGCGCGCAGGCGTTCGCCCGTGATGATGTTCATGATGAAATTTCAATATAACTTGAGAATCAAAGTAGTAATAAGAGCGGTGGATAATGTGGAAAAGCGTGAGAAGCGTTGTAAACATGCGAGTTGAAGTGGATAACGCACTGGGGAATATTCCGGAATAGACGGTGGATAAGTAAGGCGTTTATCCACCGTCTTTGATTGCGGTTTTTGTTATCCACAAGAAAAGTGGATTATTCCACAGGTTGTGCACGAAAAATCGGGGCTTATACCAGAGTTATTCGCTGTAGTTAAGCACATTTGTGCATAACTATGTGGATAACTTTCTTCGAAGATATGCACTTATCCGCGTGTCGTGTTGAGCTATTGCTCGCTGGCGTGCTGCTTCAAACGAGTAGTCAATTCCATCACGTACTCGTAGATTTCTTGTTGTTCGCCCATTTCATCGCTAATACGGGTACAACCATGCATCACTGTTGTGTGATCTCTCCCACCAAAAACTTGACCAATATCGAACAAGCTCATGCTTGTGGTCTCACGTGCCAAATACATGGCTATTTGTCGTGCGAGCACCACGTTCTGCCGGCGAGAACGCCCGACGATATCGTCAAACGACAAATGAAAATACTGAGCCACCTGGCTAATAATGTCGACGGGGCGAATCTCGATGTCTGAAGTAAAGAAATCTTGCAGTGTCTGTTCGGCCAAAGCCTTGGTAACAGGCTGGTTACTCAGTGAAGCCACGGCAGAAATACGGGTTAATGCACCTTCGAGCTCGCGAATATTCTCAGTACAACGCTCGGCGATTAAATCGAGTACATCGTTGGCAATACTGGTGTGGTTCATGCTGGCGCGCAGCCGCAAAATAGCGATGCGAGTCTCCAAATCCGGTGGCTTTACATCCACCGTCAACCCGGATTCAAAGCGGGAAATCAGACGAGCCTCAAAGCCTTTTAGGTTCTTTGGAGCCACGTCTGAGGCAATGACGATACGTTTCCCGGCCATTTGCAAGCTATTGAAGGTGTGGAAGAACTGTTCCAGCGTGGCTTCCTTGCCTCCTAAGAATTGAATATCGTCGATCAACAACACGTCGACCTCACGATACCGCCGGTTAAAATCCGCGATTTGCCCCTGACTTTGGCTGGGATTTTGTAAAGCATCAATGAATTCGTTGGTGAATTCCTCGCTGGTAACGTACCGTACTTTGAGTTTGCTGTCCTTGTCTTTCATCAAGGCGTAGTTGCCGATGGCATTCAGCAGATGGGTTTTGCCCAAACCCGATCCTCCATAAATACACAACGGGTTGTAATCACGCCCTGAGCCCTCGGCGACGGCCAATGCCACGGTTCGTGCGAAACGGTTGGAATCGCCAGGTACAAACGTATCGAAAGTCGCCTGCTTATTCAGATGAGTTTCCGGATCGCGGTGCTGTCGGCTATTTTTTGGTGAAAATTCCTGATTCTGTGTGGGCTGAGTCGGGGCGGCCACTGAAATGGGCAGGCGACCCTGGGTAGCGGTTGCATCGCCGTGTTGAGGAGTGTCGGCGTGCTGTGATTCATGTTGTTCAGCTCGGTCGATGAATGATTCGGTAGTGTCTGCAGCTTCGTCGGGCACGATTGGCGTACGGTTTGTCGCTGTAGGCTGAGCTTGTTGTGCCTGATGAGCTGTTGGTCCGACATGATTCGATGATACGTTTTCTGTTTTTTTGTCAATATTGGGCATGACCTTGTAGGCCGGGAACATATCTTTGCCCGTAACGATGGTCAGCGCCTGCAATATCGGCTGATTCAACTCACTCTGCAGTGCCTGCTGGGTTTCCACGCTGTCAACGCGCAGCACAATGGTAGAATCAAAGGTAATTTCGGGAACAACACCTTCCAGCCACCCCTTGTGACGCGAAGTCAGCGAGCCGTTGCGCTTGAGAATCTCATACGCGTTTTCCCATATATTTGCGGCTTGCGCAGTGGGGTCAAGATGTTCGGTTGCCATCTGGCCCCCTTTTCTTCGTCTCACGGTGTCGTCGTATATACCGTAGGTCATATTTACTCCGGTGTATGGAGTTTAGCAAAGTTATCCACCGTGTGGCGTGTTGAAAACATTGAAAAATAGAATCACATGTGTGTAGTTTGTGGATAACATGTGGGTGAGTTATCCGCATTATTGCGGCTTTTTGTGGATACCGGCAAGGGGGTGTTATCCACCATATAGACAGAACACGCGGTGGGCGTGTTGACTTGGTACTGGCCTACAGGTAACGTAGTAGAGCTTGACTCATGAGGAGCCGTGCTTTTGCATGGCTAAAAACCGGGAGCATTATTATGAAGAGGACATTCCAGCCCAACAACCGCCGTCGCCACATGAAGCACGGTTTCCGCCTGCGCATGCGCACCCGTTCCGGTCGTGCGATCATCAATCGTCGCCGCTCTAAGGGTCGCAAGGCTCTGTCCGCCTGATAGCGGCGCATCATCGTGGAGCGGCTGAAAAGCCATCGTGACTTTGTCACTGTGCTGAAACGTCGCCGTAGGGTTTCCAGTACCGATATTGTGGCGCACTACGTTTGTGGGTCACTTGATGTGGGCAATGGCGACCCTACGGCGCGTTCGCATCGTCGTATGGGATTGGCGGTCGCTAAATCAGTTGGCAACGCGGTAACACGCAACAGTGTCAAACGACGGTTTCGCGTGCTTGCGCGCCAGTACGAATCGCTACTTCCAGAATCCTGCGATGTAGTGCTGCGGGCTAAGCCCAGTGCCGCAAGCGCGCGATTTTCCGCTTTGGACAGCCAAGTGCAAAAGCTGTTCGAATCCATTCGGCGCAAGGCCGATCGCGTATGATGTCGCCGGTATCTGCGCTGGTATCGCAAGCGATACGTTGGTATCAGCGGTGTGTGTCCGCTCGTCGGCCAGCGTGTTGCCGCTATTATCCAAGCTGCTCGAATTATGCGCTTATCGCAGTGAGGCGGTTTGGAGCAGTGCGTGGTGGCCTGTTGGCTGTATTGCGTTTGTTGCGTTGCCACCCATGGAATGATGGCGGCATTGATGACGTTCCACGTCGATATTCCATTTTTTACCGTTATTCATGGTCGAAAGCCCATGAAGAGCCGCAGCTTACGCCGCAGGCTTGGCAGCATTAAGGAGACGCCCTGATGGTGAATCAAGATCAGTTCTTCCTCGACAGTAGTTTTTGGGGATGGCTATACAAACTATTGACGCCGGTTGAGTGGTTGATGACCCAGATTATGGGCATTTTCCACAAGGCAATGACGCTTATCGGACTGCCTGACGTCGGTCTGTCGTGGATTTTCTCCATCATCTTCCTGGTGCTGGTGGTTCATGCGTGCATTTTCCCTGTGTATCTCAAGCAGATGCACTCTATGCGTAAAATGCAGGCCTTGCAGCCGCAGATGAAGCGTATTCAGAACAAGTACAAGGGTAGGACTGACCAAGCCAGCAAAGAGGCTCAGAGCCGTGAAATGATGAAGCTCTACCAGGAGAACAAGGCAAATCCGATGGGTTCGTGCTTGCCGATGGTGATTCAGGGCCCCGTGTTCATGTGTATGTTCTACGTGCTGTCAGTGATTCCGTTCATTGCTCGTGGCAAGCATGCTCCGTTGGGCGCGTTCGATCAGAAGACTGCAGAATTGTTCGCACAAACTGACGTTTTTGGTGTTAACGTCACTACTACTTTTTGGACGGCAACTCTGCATGGTCGTATCGTCATCGGTATTTTCGTGGCGTTGATGTGTGCTGCCATGTGGTTCATGCAGTTCAACAATATGCGTAAGAACCTGCCGGTGGAATCCATGGAAGGACAGCAGTACAAGGTACAGCAGGCAATGACGTGGTTCTTCCCGCTGATTTACATCTTCTCTGGTGCGACCATGCCGTTCGCCGTATTGGTGTACTGGCTGACCAACAACATCTGCAACATGTTGCGTTCGCTGTGGCAGGTACGCGAATTCCCGACGCCGGGTTCACCTGCTGCGGAAGAGAAGCGATTGCGTGACCACAAGAAGGAAAACGCTCGTCGTGCCCGTCTCGGTGAGATGTCTCTGGAAGAAGAAGAGCTTGCCAAGGCCAAGCAGGCTGCGGAGCTGCGAGAAACACGAGGTTATCAACGTGCACAGCCGCAGCGCAAGAATCGAAAAAAGAAGAATTAATGAGCTTGTGTCCGTGTTTCAGATGAAACACGGACACATTCGTTTTGGTAAACAACACCCGTTACACTGGGTAACAAGCACTTGAGTAAGGAGTTTCAAATGAGCCAAGATGAGGAACGTACCATCGATCAGCTCAATGAAGAAGCCGACATCGCAGCAGACTACCTTGAAGGATTGTTGGATATCGCAGATTACGATGGCGATATTGAAATGGGCATTCGTAACGGTCGTCTGACAATTCAAATTATTGCCGATGATGATCGTGACATCAGGCACCTGATCGGACGCAACGGAGAAGTGGTGGATGCTTTGCAGCAGTTGACTCGTTTGGCTGTGCAGCAGAAGACCGGCGAACGTTCGCATTTGATTGTGGATGTTGATGGTTTCCTGAAGCGCAAGCGTCAGCACTTGCGTGATATGGCGTTGGATGCCATCGATGATGCGCGAGAGACCGGCGAGCCCGTTGATCTCAAGCCGATGAATTCGTTTGAACGTAAGATCATTCATGACGTGGTTCGTGAAGAGGGACTGCGTTCTCGCTCTCACGGTGAAGAACCGAAGCGTTATGTAACCGTGTACGTGAAGGCTTCAACCACGGAAGAGGATGAAGACGACGTTACTGTTGATGAATGATTTCCTTTGCAGGTGACGCATTGTGTGGGGTGATGTTTCACGTGAAACATCACCCCACAGTCATATATGGAGTATTGTTCTACATGCGTGACGCTGCGTGAGTCTTCCAGGGTTGTATTAGGCGCCTCATTGGAGATGGGGAGTACCGTGAGGATTGGTTGAGTCGGCATGGTAATGGCGCTGTGTTCCGATAGGATTAACGCTATGACTGAGATGAATGAGCAGGTACAAGATGCCCTTGAAGGGTCGCCTATTATTCGTGATGTATTGGGTGATGCCGCCGATGTATTGAAGGTGTTTCACGTGAAACTTCGTGAAGAAGGCGAGAAACGCGGCATTATCGGCCCACGAGATAATGGCATTATTTGGGAGCGGCATATTCTCAATTCGGCGGCTATTGTACCTTTTATTCGTGAGGCGACCCAACATAATGAACGTAAAACCGTAGCGGACGTTGGCAGTGGAGGAGGTTTTCCTGGCTTGATTGCCGCTGCGTGCCTACCTGACCATGTGTTTACGCTTATTGAGCCTATGGAACGTCGTTGCGAATGGTTGAATGAATGTGTAACTGAGATGGGGCTGAACAACGTCGTGATTATGCGCGCTCGGTCAGAAGAAGTTATTGCGACTCTGGCTCGTGATGCAAAGCGTCCTCAGCGTCGTCACCGCAGGCGGCATGATCAGGGGGACGCTCCTGCAATGGTGCCGTTCGCGGTAGTGACTTGTCGTGCGGTTGCTCCGATGACCAAACTTGCCGGATGGACTTTACCGCTGTTGCAGCCACACGGTTATTTGATTGCATTGAAGGGCCGTTCTGCTCAAGCGGAATTGGATAAAGCTGCAACGGAGATTCGTCATCAGGGTGGTATGCGTCCTCAAGTAATGGAAGCGCCGGTCGCTCCAGGGCTGGAATCCACTCATGTGGTAGTGGTGGAAAAGAGGTAGTTATCCACATAATTATCAACCTAAAAAAGTTATCCACATTTTTTCATAAGAGGGTGGTGTATAACTCAAAAGGTTGATTTTTCAATTAAAATAGGGAGTGAATGCAAAAGAAACGTAAACGGTAATCCACGCTTATCCACAGTTTTCCACATTGCCACTGTGAATAAGAGCCATGTCCATACGAGTGATAAAACTGGACTAGGCTAATGCTCAATAGGAAGGAAGCTATGGCAGATCAGAACCGCGAATATGATGATTTCACGATGGAATCTGCCGAAGAAACCATCAAGCGTATTTTCGGGCAGAACGCATCGCCACTCGGCGCTGAGATGGCTGATGCATCCCGTCGGTATAAGGCCTTGAAAGAAGTCGTATTTCCCAAGCCCGCGCAAACACGTCGTATTGCTGTAGCGAATCAGAAGGGTGGCGTGGGGAAAACCACCACGGCTGTCAATATCTCTGCGGCGTTGGCGCAGGGCGGTTCTCGGGTTCTGATGATCGATATGGATCCGCAAGGCAACGCCTCCACGGCACTTGGTGTCTCGCATAATGCCGGAGAACCTTCGGTATATGACGTGATTGAAGGACGACGCAGCATCGCCGAAGTTTTGCAGCATTGCCCTGATTTTGAGAGCTTGGATGTGGTGCCGGCTTCTATTGATTTGAGTGGTGCCGAATTGGAAGTGGCCGACATGGCCAACCGCAATAATCTGCTCAAACATGCGATTGATGACTATCTTGAGCATACGGAACAGCATTATGATTACGTGATTATTGATTGCCCGCCGAGCTTGGGTCTGTTGGTTATTAATGCCATGTGTGCGGTAACGGAAATGCTGATTCCCATTCAGGCTGAATACTATGCTTTGGAAGGCCTGGGCCAGCTGATTCATACGATTGATTTGGTGCAGCATAATTTCAATCCAACATTGTTGGTATCAACGATGCTGGTAACTATGTATGATAAGCGGACATTGCTGAGTAGGGAAGTGTTTGAAGAGGTAAAAGGTCATTATCCGACCATTGTGCTGGACACCACAATCCCGCGCTCAGTGAAGATTTCCGAAGCTCCAAGTTTTGGGCAGAGCGTGATTGCGTATGATCCTCGCGGTATGGGTGCTATTGCCTATGGGGAAGCAGCGCTTGAACTGGCGAGACGTTCAACGTTGGTGTTGGAAGCGATTCAATCGAGAAGAAACGAGAAGTGATATGGCGGCAAAAACACGACGATTGGGCAAAGGTCTGGGCGCGTTGTTCCCTGCGCTGCCGGGTGAGTCTTCAGCAGCGGAATCATCGAAAGAACAAGCGACGGCTGAATCAACATCGATGACGAATACAGTGGTGTCTGCTGTGCTCCCTTCCGCTGACACACAGGACACGGCACATAACAAAAGCGACAAGCCTGCTGGAAAGCGTGTCAATAACCAAGGCAAGCGTAAGCCAATCAGGGTGCACGATATCGAACCGACTGGTTCTTCAAATGTTTCACGTGAAACACCGAAGAAAGGCCGTGCAACCATGCCCGGGCTGGAGAGTATGTCTCGTCCCAGCGATTTCTTCTTTACTTCCAGTGCTGACGTTGCTGCATCGCCGAAAGGCTCTATGTCTGATAGTGATGTTTCACGTGAAACATCAGCCGATTCGTCAAATGAAATAGCGGGTACTGATGCCAATGTTAACCATACGGATGAAGCGCTCACGCCAACGCAAGAGTTGAAACCAGTTGAAGGCGGATACTTGGCCGAGCTATCGGTAATGTCTATTGGTCCCAATGTTCATCAGCCGCGAACAATCTTCGATGAAGATGAATTGCGTGAGTTGTCCGATTCCATTCGTGAAGTAGGGGTTTTACAGCCTATTGTGGTGCGAAAGCGTCCGCAAGAACAGTTGGATGCTCTGCGTAAAGATGCTGAAGACACTGCAGATACCTCTGCATCAGATGCACATACTGTTTCACGTGAAACACGCCATCCGTATGACCGTATGGATAGTGAATATGAGCTTATTATGGGCGAGCGGCGGTGGCGTGCGTCGCAACTAGCTGGATTGGAAACAATACCGGCTATTGTGAAAACCACAGCAGACGATTATATGCTGCGCGACGCCTTGTTGGAAAACTTACATCGTGTAGCACTGAATCCGTTGGAAGAAGCGGCGGCATATCAACAAATGATTGATGAATTTGGTCTTACCCAGGCCGAACTGTCTCGATCGGTGTCGAAGTCCCGTCCGCAAATCGCCAACACTTTGCGGTTGCTGAATTTGCCGGCCAGTGTGCAGAAAAAAGTTGCTGCTGGTGTGCTTTCGGCGGGTCATGCTCGCGCATTGTTGGGATTGTCTGACGAAGAGGAGATGAATCGTCTGGCAACGCGCATTATTGCCGAGGGATTGTCGGTGCGCAATGCCGAAGAGATTGTTTCCATGAAAACCGCTGACGTCGTTGAGGAGAAGAAGTCGAGGTCGGTGAAGCGCAATCCATGGGCTGATTCTCCTATCCAGCGTCGCCTGGAAGATCGTTTTGAAACCAAAATATCCATTAAGGGGACGTCGAAACACGGCCGAATTGAAATTGTGTTCTCGTCGCCGGAAGATATGGAACGCATTGTTGATTTGCTGGCTCCGCAAGACAGCGGCGCTAGCGGCAATGGGTGGATGTAGTCATATCGTCATACAATGACTATTTTTGAGGTGTGCAGGTCCCATCAATACCTGCACACCTTTTTGTCGTATGCGCCTTAGGTCAGTTTACAAGGAACTACACGCAGACCGTGAAACGGGCTGCTGACAACAAACGGCGCTATGCTCCCGGCTGGGTGCATAGCACCTGTTTGTTGCGGGGGTTTCCAAAGGGGGCAGCGCCCCATTTGGCACACGACTTTGCGGAGCAAAGTGTAGTGTGTTATACGCTCTGTCGGCGTTGCCCTGAAAATACCGTTGCCGCCGGGGAGGGCAAGGGCATTTGACGCGGCAGGAAAGCAGGGCTTTGTTTGGGGCTGGTAAGCCGGAAACAAAGGGCTGATTTCAGCAGCAGACAGGGCGTATTATGAAAGCCCCCGTCCCTCGTCCTCCGCCCCCGGCCTATGGGACAAAAAGTCCCAAAGCTCTGGACACCGTGACCAGATGTGTGGCCACACTCCGGGAAAAGTAGCAGGACGGCAGGAAACCGTCAAGGCTGAAATGAATGGGCTGACGCCCGGCCTTGACCGTTCCCCGCCGCCCCGCTGGATGGGTGGACAAGGTGGCCAATCCCTAAAAGTGTTTGGCCGCACTCGTTCATTTTGGGGCCTTTCTTCTCCCAAAATTGAAATGGGCGGGAAAGCCCTAAAATGGCTTTCCCGCCTTGATTACCCATTAGCAAAGACGGGCGAGACTGTCAACGGCGGCGCTGAAAGCGCCGTTCATCTTGACCGTTGACTGGCTCGCCTGGCTTTGCTACTGCCCGTAAGAGATGGAAAAACAAGATGGAAAACAAGGTTAAAAATGGTTGACAAGTCTATCGGATGTGTGTTATACTGTGCGACAGTTTGAGATTGGAAGGAGGCTTACGTATGTTAATTTGTGTACGCTAATAAGCAATAAAAAGTAGAAGTACCTTTCCACATGATGGTGGGCTTTTTTTGCGTGCGTATGCAAAGGAACACGTAGGTTTGACACGAGCAGTCTTTGAACTGTATCGTGGTGTTTTTTCGTGCTTTGTTGTTATGCAGGCGTCTGCCCTCTCTGTGGGACAACGCCTGCTTTTTATTGCAGAAACAAAGGAACAATGCAATAAAAAAGGAGGTTCGCATTATGACCCAAAACAACAATTCATGGAGAAAAACTTATTTTACACTTCTTGCCGGACAAGCAATATCCTTTATTAGCAGCGGTATTTTGCAAATGGCCATTATCTTTTATTTGGTTGCGAAAACTAATTCTGCAATCATATTGACGGCGGCAACACTGATTGGATTTTTGCCGCAAGCCTGTTTAGGCCCGTTTGCAGGTGCTTTTGTTGACCGGCACAGCCGTAAAAGCGTAATGATTGGTGCGGATTTGATAATTGCCGCCGCTGGCGGTATTCTGGCGCTGGTGGCGTTTTACATGGAATTGCCCGTATGGTCTATTATGGTTGTCCTGTTAATCCGAAGTGCGGGAACTGCTTTTCATTCTCCAGCATTCAGCGCAGCAACACCTATGATTGTGCCAAAAGAGGAACTTACAAAATGCGCTGGTTACACGCAGACCATGCAAGCAGTAAGTGCGATTATCAGTCCAGCTGCCGCAGCGTTTTTATATGCTGTTTGGCCTCTTAATGCAATTATATTGTTAGATATTGTGGGTGCAATCCTTGCCTGTGTGACTGTTGCGATTTCGTCCATACCAACGCCTGAACTATGTCCAGAAACGAAAAGACAACAGTTTTTACAGGATATGAAAGAGGGGTATGTGGTATTAAAGCAAAACAGGGGCCTCTTTGCTCTGCTCTGGATTGGTGTAATTTATATATTCTTTTATATGCCAATCAGTACGCTTTTTCCTCTCATCTGTATGTCATACTTCAAAGGAACACCGGCCCATGCCTCTGCCGCTGAAATTGCTTTTGCGGTTGGTATGCTGCTTGGCGGAGTCATTCTGAGCATTTGGGGCGGTTTTAAGAAACGGCGGTACACCATCGGTCTTTCCGTTCTCCTGATGGGCGTTAGCAATATGCTCTCCGGGCTTTTGCCGCCAGACGCATTTCTTGTCTTTGTTGTGTGCTGTACTGTTATGGGAATTTCCGCTCCATTTTACGGTGTGCAAAATGCGATTTTTCAAGAAACGGTCAAACCAGAATATCTGGGGAGAGTTTTTTCTCTACTGACAAGCGCCGCTTCCCTCGCCATGCCGTTTGGCCTTGTCATTTCCGGGCCTCTGGCGGAGCGGCTGGGAGTTGAGAAATGGTTTGTCATTTGCGGAATTGGCATTATCATCGTTGCGCTTGCCGTATTTTTACTACCCGGTTTGAGAGAGATTGACAATACGCAATAATCAACTGCACCTTTTTCTATTACTAAACAAAATGCCTGGATGGTGGTTCTGAAAAACCAGAACCGCCGTTCAGGCATTTTTTATCTTCGTCCTCTCTGCGGTTTTGGATTCTTCAGCAAGTCGGATTTTTCCGCAATCTTTTTCAGCCACTTCCGTTCTTCTACTGACAGCTTCCTAAAATTCAGCTTGAGCCGTTTGCAGATAAACGCCAAGTACGCTTGTTCCGTGTCGCTGTCCTGGCTGACGATTTCACCAGCAGTTTCGTGCGGTTGAAAACACGAAGTGTATGGGTGGATCTGCGCAGTGTTTCACGTGAAACATCTAGTTCCTGTGGGGTAGGCGAATACAACAATGCCCGGCTCCTAAGGGAACCGGGCATTGCGTAACAAGTATTGGAGTAGCTGTGGGCTACTGCTGATCCAGATATGCCTGTGCGTCCAACGCAGCACGGCAACCCATACCAGCCGCGGAAACAGCCTGGCGGTACACGCGGTCGACGACATCGCCAGCAGCAAATACACCTGGTACGGAGGTTCGCGTAGAAGCTCCGTCAACCACAATATAGCCATCGGCATCCAGCTCAACGGCGTCGTTGAGGAACTCCGTGGAGGGTGTGTGGCCAATGGCAACAAAAATACCCTCGGCAGGAATCTCGCTGGTTTCATTGGATACAGTATTGCGTACCACAACAGACGTTGCGCCCTGTTCATTGCCTTCCACGCGATCGACAACCGAATCCAGTACCAGCGCGATCTTCTCATTGGTCTGCACGCGATCCACCATGATTTGCGAAGCGCGGAATGTGTTACGTCGATGAATCAATGTTACCGAGGAGCCGAACCGAGAAAGGAAATCAGCCTCTTCGCACGCGCTGTCGCCGCCACCGACCACCACAATGGGCTTATCGCGGAAGAAGAACCCGTCGCAGGTTGCGCAATACGAAACGCCACGTCCGGAATACTCCTGCTCGCCCGGAACGCCGAGTTTGCGCACCTGAGAACCGGTGGTAATCACCACAGCGCGAGCCTGGAACACATCGCCTTGATCGCAGGTAATCGTATGAATATCACCCGAAAAATCAACGCTGACCACATCGTCCCACACCAGCGAGGCGCCAAATTTTTCTGCTTGGCGCTGCATGGCATCCATGAGATCCGGTCCCATAATGCCATCGGGGAAACCGGGGAAATTCTCCACCTCGGAGGTGTTCATCAACTGACCGCCAGGAGTAATTGCGCCCGCGATCACCAAAGGACGATAGCCTGCGCGTCCCAAATAGGTGGCTGCGGTGTATCCGGCAGGTCCAGAACCAATAATTACTACATCATGCACTGCTTCAGTCATGTGATAACTGTACCGAACCATGATGACTCACGGAAGGCGCTACGCATGGCGCGAACACGAGTGCTTGCCACTGTGGGTGCATCGCGTGTGGCGGGTTATGGCCTGGCCATAGAAACGTAGGGTAATGCGTCGCGGCATCCTGCCAGAACGACTAGAATACCTGTACCGAATTGATATACAGCTGATTACCCGGCAGGCTGTCTCGTGGCACCCACATAACAAGATCCTGTGTGGAAACTACGCTGTTGAAAGTTACTTCGGTGGTGCCGCCTTCGGCAAAGGTGAACTCCGCCATTTGCTGCCCTTGTGAGGGATCTCCGGTGGTATTGGCATAAATGTAGCCTTTGCCTCCAGAGGAACGAATGGTAATAACCATTCGGTACACTTCCTGCGGCTCGCTTAACCGAATGTAGTAGCCGTATCCAGACTGTCCGCCCGGATTGGTGAGGAAGGTTTGCCGTTCGATATGCAGAGGCGTGGTGTTGACATGAACCGGCTGTGGAACCGCCTGAGCTTCCTTGGGCGTGGTATCTACCGGAGCTTGATCAGGGCTGACTTTGCCGCCGGTGGTGTCGCCGAACGGCAAGTTATTGAGATTGGCGTCCGGCCATTGGGTGGTGTCTTCGCTATGTCCCAAGCCGATGGTGGAACTGCCGCCAAGTGTGTGCAGGGCGAGGAATAATGCGCCGATGACGATGGCGACGGTAATGACGATGGCGACAGTGGTGGTGGTCATTTTGCCGAACAAACGCTCGTCTGCCACGTCCTCGTCATCCGCAACGTCAAATGGATTCACGCGAATGGTTTGATGCTGTGGTGTGAAACTCGGTGGCATGGAAGTGTGTGTCGCCGGGGCGGCTGAATACGTAGCTGCTGGCTTCTGCTGCGCCGGTAGAGCGCTGCTGCTGGCGGTACGTGACACATGCCCAGAACTGGTGGGGCTCATGGCTAGGCCGGCGTTTGCCGTTGGGGTAGCAGTATTGCTGGCGGTACGTATTGCGGCGTATTGTGTGCTGCCGGCCGCATTCGCGGCTACCGTAGCAGTTACAGCGGAGGCTGTCGCTGCTCGTACTGCGTTCTTGGGACGTAGTTTGCGCATTAGCGTCACCACCCAGGATTGGCGTGGATGTTCCGTAGCTTGCACGTATTGCGCTTCAATGTCGGCTTGTTCTTCATCCAACGCGCGCTGCGAGGGTGCTCCTGGATTGCTGGGCTGATGCTCTTCAGTGACCGGAATAACGCCGGTGGTTTCGGTAGGGTAGTCTCGGTCTGCAGTGTTGCCGCGCACGCCGCTCACGTCGAGTGGGAAGGTGAGGTTGGTTTGTCCTACGCGTGGTACCGGTTGGCCGTCGGCGTTGAATGATTCAAACAGCTGATCCTCGGTAGGGGGATTGGCGGCCGGAATGCCGTTGCGGAACGGTGTTACCCAATCGATTTGTGGGAGGTGCCCCGAACCAGTAAGTGTTTGTGGGTACGGCAGTATATGGTCGTCGTCGATTGGCCCCATGGTCGCCTGGGTGATGGAGCAATGCCCATCGACTCCGGGTAGGGCGATATCGTGCTCGCTAAGTTCGGTGAGCGGGGTCCAATTGCCCAGTAGCGCGGTAAATTCAGCCAGCGATACCATGGGAATGTCCCAGTCGTCATCGTGAGTGCGAATACCTAGGCCACGCTTGCAGATAACCCGAAATTCTGGTGGAACATCGCCGTTAAGGCGCGTTATATCAATGTCTTGAACCTTGTTGGACGGCGTATGGGTGACCATGCTGTACAGCAGTACGGACATTTGACGGATGGCCATTTGCTCGTATCCGTAAGGTTGATTGGCTCTCGAGGGATCGGATAGCATGGTGCTGATGGGAGCATCCGCGAGTTGTACGCCTGTGGTGGTAAGTCGCACGGTGTCGGTACTGAGGGAATCGTGGCTCAGATGTTTGCCAAGCATGTCCTGAACGGCATGGCAGGTTTCTCCCAGGATAGATCGCATGGCTTCGTAACTGAGTGTTTGCCCGGCAGCACCCTTGAGATAGTCCGTCATGCTTAACCCGGCATCTAGATGGGTGACCACGATGGCTACGTCATCGCGGTGCTGTAATTGCATTACGCGAGTGAACCGAGCGTGGTGGGTAAGGGCCAAGGAGGATGCGACGAGATTGACGCGCGGCAAGGCGTCGCTGTCGGTGATGATAAAGAGTTGGCAGTCGTGTGAGAGCACACGGTCATTGGCCTTCCACGCTTGCAATCCAGGAACGTCGCGCAAGAGGGCAATGAGGTTGTACCGATTGATGACGGTATCTCCCAACTGAGGCTTCATGGCTGTTTGGCTCCGTGACGTTTGACATGAACGACCGCGAGGTGTGCGGCTTGCACTGCTTGCATTGTAGCGTTTGGACTAGTCTAAAACACGGCTGCCGTGTGCGCTTAATGGGTGATGTTATGCGGTTTTTGTGAATCCTGTGATAATGGCCATGCGGTTGTCAGGATCCGTGTCGGTTGCGCCATCACAATACGCGCGACGGCATAGGAACATGAGATAATGCCACCGTGTTGGTGTGTTATCGACGTGTATGCACATGGCTGTCGGGTGTTGCTTCGGTCCCACCGCCGCGGTTTATGGTTGAACCTCTGGAAAACTTGGAGCATAGCATGGTTAGGGCTGCCATCAGCTCGTTGGTGCGCAGTAGCGTCAGGCAGAGCACATACACAGCCAGGACCACTATGCCCAATATGCAGCACAGTGCAACGGCGGACAACCATCCCATCGAACCATTGACGTCTTCACTAACGCCCATCGCCGCGTACAGCGGTGTCTTAAGCAGTAGTCCCGCCAGCATGGAAAGGATGGTGGCCAATAGGGCTTTGCTTACCGTAGTGCCGATGCGGCGGCCATCCAATGATCCTTGGAATCGACGGCGAATCATTACCAGCAGTATTGGGAACGGCAGGATATATCCCAGGCTCACCGACCAGCCGATAGCCGCCACCCACTGCTGTGGATCAAGGAAATGTTGGCAGCCCAGCACGAAGACGGTTTGCAACGCGTACTGTACCACGCAGAACATAAAGGGATGTTTGCCATCCTCAAAGGCATAGAACGTACGCTGAATCAGCAGGAACACTGCATTGATGGGCAAACCAATCGATAAGCCGACAAGCGGTCCGGCGATGAGCAGAGCCTCGGGAACGCTCACCGAGGGGAGCAGCGCGCGAGTCAGCGGCACGGGCATGACTATCAGCACGGCCGTGCACAGACACATAATCAGTGTGACCATGCGTACGGATTCGCTTAAATCACGCCTTGCCTCGTCGACGCGCCCCTTTGCGAGGGCGGCGGAAAGCTTGGGGAATAGCGCGGTGGATACCGAAACGGCAATCAGGGAGTACGGCAGGATAAACAGCGTGTACGCATTTTGGTAGGTGGCATTGCCGGCGACGTCAAACTGGTTCAATCCCAGTCGTAGACTGGCGGCCTGTGGCGCGTTGGTGGATACCTGCGTGTTGATGATGTTGCATAACTGCGTAATCCCGACGATACCCAGGCTCCAGACAGCCACTGAACTCATAGAACGCAAGCCAATGCCGCGCACACCCCAGGAAGGGCGGAACCGTAGACCGGAGCGCATAAGTGGCCAGAACAATATCAAAGCTTGGAAGGCTACGCCCAGAGTCCATGTGCCTGCTGTGAGTGCGATGGTGTTGGCGTTCCAGAACGATAACGGTTGATGATCGGCCTTGCCGAATAGCAGGATAAACGCAGTGAACCCGGCACAGCTGATGATATTCGCACCGACTGAGCTCCAAGCGTATGCGCCAAATTGATTGTTGGCAGCAAGGATTTGCCCCAGCACAGTGTATAGGCCGTAAAAGAAAATTTGCGGCATGCACCACAGGGTAAAGGCGTTGGTAAGTGCCGTCATTTCCGCGCTGCCATTGACGTACAGCATAGTGAGTAACGGTGTGGCTGCGGTCATGAGCAGGGTGACTGCCAGCAACATGACGATGGAGAAGGTAATGAGCTTGTTCAAGCGTTCTTCAGCATCATGTGCTTTGAGAGTACGCACAATTTGGGGAACAAGTACGGCGTTGAACAACCCTCCGGATACCAAGGTGAAAATTACCTGCGGGATCATGGAACCGGCCTGATAGGCGTTGGCGGCAATGCCGGTAGTGCCCAATGCTGCGGCCAGCAGAATCGTGCGTATTTGACCTGTTATGCGTGATGCAGCTGTGCCAACGGCCATGGTGAGGGAATTGCGTCCGAGGGAAGAACTCATTCGTCGGGATCCTTGATGCGATGGAATTGTCGCCATAGTCCGAGCAAACCAAGGGCGATGGCGCCAATGATAATAATGAAACCGCTCATATCGCTAATGCGCAGTGTACTGGTAATGGTGGTGTTTTGTGTGTTACCGAATGCGTTACCGTTCCGGTCAAGTAACGTGATAGTGGCGGTGGCACTGCCTGAAGTTGCCGCACGAATGGCAATGGCGGCCTGCGCTTCTCCGTGTGCGGGGACTTCCAGCGTGGTTTTACGTGAGGTGACCAACTCCATGGAATCGGTGAGAGAACTGACTACCACGGTTACTGGATAGGGATGGTCGTTGCTAACCGTCACCGGCATTTTAGCGGTTTCGGTGACGATGGTGACGTTTTCCAAAGGAGTGATGCTCACGCCGTTCAAGAGTTGGTCGATAAGCTGTTGTGCGCCGTTGAGCATGCGGGTATTGATCGTGTTGTCGCCGGATAATGCGTGCAGAGTGTATTGTTCCAACACGGTGTGTAGCTGCTGTAGCCAAACGTTGGGATTGGTGGTTTTTTGTGCACTGTTTCGCGCGTCTTGCCGGGCAAGCGCTTGTGGGTCGCCAGCGTGTTCTTTGGTGGCACTGCCGTTTTGGTTGGCGTTGCCACTGTCTGATGTTGCCGTAGCGTTGAGGATGGATTGTTTGAATCGCGTCAAATCAGTGTTGGCTTGAGCCAGCGTTTGCAGGGCTGCGGTAACGGCTTCGCTGCGTCGACGGCTGGGACCGCCATCCTCGTCGACGATCGCAGTGGCGTTCTCACCTTGGGCGTATGGTGTTGCGGCGAGTAGTGCATCCATATCGGTAAGTTTGAGCCAACCCGCCTGTTCGATGTTGCTCATCAATGTATCGAGCGTGGCGTCATCTATCGTGTCGGATAGCGTAACCAGTAGGTTGCGGGTTGCGTAGGGCTGTTCCATTTGGTAGAACGCGCTTTGTGCCATGAAGCGAGCGATACGTCCCGCTGAAGTTTGTTCGCTGTCGGCATGGCGGCTCGAGGCGTCCCCGTTGGCGAGCGTGGTCAACATAGTTTGCGCGCACAACACGGTCACGGGGCCGGCGGATGTGGGCACCACGATGGTACCGGTATGTACGGTGGGCGTTTGTGCGTTGTCGTATTCGTTGGTGGCGATTACCGTATCATAGCCGTGTTGCTTGGCCATGGTAAGTGCGGCGGTATTCCAGGTGGCTGCACCTTGCCATGCGTATGTCCGTGCCGTTGCGTTGTTGTCGCCCAATGCAGTTTGGTAGGTACGCAGTCCCGTTTCTGCGTTCCATGTTTGTGAGGTAATACCCGTGCTTGCATATGCTTGCTCACCAAGTGCCGTATAGGTGTTGATATCGAACCAGCCCGGCTGCATGATACCAGCGGACTTGGTGGGTACTGCCATGTCGCGTAAATAGGTCGGGTCGGCGATAACCTGCAAGCCAGGGTGTTTGGTGATGGTTTGCTGGCGGGTTTTGAGCGTATTGGCATCGATCACGATGGGTGTTTGGGTAGATTGGTCATCGCGTACCAGCGTGTTGAGTGCTTCGTCGTCTGTGTGCCAGCTGTCGGTGGTGAGCGGCAGTGCCACAGTAATGTTTAGGGCCGGCGTATTTGCACTCGTGAGTCCATCGCTCGATCGGGTCAGAAATGTGTGATTGGTGACTACCGCACGCCCATTGCTGCGGTAGATCAACATCACTGGTTTCGGTCCCCATGTGGTAAATGACGCGAGAGCCGCATCGTCGGCGGCGACATCAAGCGCGACGGTGGCGCTGCCGGTGGCGGTGATGGCGGGAACATTCACTTGTCCTAGCTGATTGGGGGTGGGGATGCGCACGTCACCTTGTGCCCATTGTTGCATATCGGTGCGTGAGTTGAAGGTATACAGTGCGTTGGTGGAGACGGTAAGTGTGCCTTCTGGCAGGTTGTCGTTCGCGCCATTGGTGATGGTGGCAGTGACGTGGTATCCCGATTGGCTGGTAACCACTGCTGTGGAGGCTTCGATGCTGATGCTCACTGTGCCGGTGTGCGTAGCGCTGGATGTTGTTATGGCATTGCTGTGCGTGGTGTGTGTGCCATTGGGTTCTGCGGCTAGCGCCTGCTGAGGGACTCCAATGGCAATAGTTGTGCCGAGCATGACGAAAGTAGCGAGCAGCGCAAGCATGGTGTGCCATAGCGTTGCCGTCGCCGCGTGAAGTGCGTGTCGGTTCGCCATTATCCCTGCCTATTCAGTTTCCTTGCGTATAGCCATACGATTTTGCGTTCGTTAGGGTAACTAAGAACGCTGTCTAATTGCTGGAAGTCAACCCATTTGGCATCTTCGGCTTCATGATCGGGATCGCCTTCCACGGTGAGATGGCCGCCGATTTGGCGAAGGGCAAAATGGTGTACCAACTTGTGCACGCGTTGTGTGGTGCCGGTGAACCAGTAGTCTACAGTCGCAATAGATTCCATGACTTCACCCAAGATGCCGGTTTCTTCATGGACTTCCCGCACGGCGGTTTGTTGTGGGGTTTCGCCTTTTTCGATGTGTCCTTTAGGCAGACACCATTCAAGATGTCCGCTGCGAGAGTGGCGTGCAATGATGGCGACGCGTCCGTGTTCGTCGAAAATCAGTCCCCCAGCGGAATATTCGCGCACAACGGGAAGCTCCTGTGCGGTGAGAGATGCGAAGGTAGTCGGTCCTTCGATGGTGCGGCGTGGCGGCATCATCGCCGGCGTAGGCGTGCGCGTGTCGCGCGGTGTGTTCTCGGGGATGATGACCACGCGTTCGGTGCGCTCTGTTTCGCAAGTGTATAGGAGCGTATCTGGCTCAAACACAGGGTTTTGGGTATGCTGATCCGCAGTCTTCGCCAAGATGCGTGCGAGGTCTGCGGGTGTAATCATGATATCCACCTTACTCAATCCGATGTGCAGGTGGGGTAACGGTATGCTGGTAGTCACGGTTTTTGTTGTCGCGTGCGATGCTGAAGAAAGGATGCCTGGTGGAGTTTGAGGTATGGCCTGAGGCTGTGGAATTAGGGCGTTTGTTTGCTGCTGAGGGC
This sequence comes from Bifidobacterium sp. LH_491, assembly GCF_056356495.1. Classification (NCBI taxonomy): domain Bacteria; kingdom Bacillati; phylum Actinomycetota; class Actinomycetes; order Bifidobacteriales; family Bifidobacteriaceae; genus Bifidobacterium; species Bifidobacterium sp. LH_491. The sequence goes on along the minus strand of NZ_JBKEUI010000001.1, from coordinate 1,538,335 downwards.
TTTGAGCTGGCATTGGTCGGTGGTCCGGTACGCGACATGCTATTGCGGCGCGCGTCTCACGATTTGGATTTCTGCACGTCGGCGCGTCCTGAAGCGTTTGAGCCCATTTTGCGTCATTGGGGGCGTGATGGATTTTGGGATATGGGACGCAAATTTGGAACCTTGGGGGCGATGCGTCGGCGTGACGATGGCACCGAAGTACAGGTTGAGGTCACGACGTATCGCTCGGATGCCTACGATTCGCAGTCGCGCAAACCGGAGGTGAACTATGGCGATTCATTGGAGGGGGATTTGTCTCGCCGTGATTTCACGGTGAATGCGATGGCGTTGCGTGTGCCTGATTTGGTGTTTGTTGACCCCTTCGGCGGCGCGAATGATTTGGCGAAAGGTGTGTTGCGAACGCCTGTCGATCCGAGGCAGTCATTTGACGATGATCCGTTACGTATGATGCGCGCCGTACGTTTTGTGGCGCAGCTTGGCTTTCATATTGCTCCCGAGACGGCGGAGGCGCTGTCTGACATGGTGGAGCGTATGGAGATTGTCTCGGCCGAGCGTGTACGCGATGAGTTGACGAAGCTGCTGCTGTCGGATCGTCCCCGTGCGGGCATTGAGGCATTGGTGGAGTCCGGTTTGGCTGATGTCATATTCCCGGAGATTCCTGCGTTGCAGTTGGAGATTGACGAGCATCATCGTCATAAGGATGTGTTTGAGCACACCATGATTGTGATCGATCGTGCGGTTTCGTTGGAAACCGATGATCGGGGAGCGGTGCCCGGGCCTGATTTGACGCTTCGGTTGGCGGCGTTGATGCATGATATTGGTAAGCCTCGTACCCGCAAATTCGAGGCAGGTGGTAAGGTGAGTTTCCATCATCACGATGTGGTTGGTGCGAAGATGACAGCCAAGCGTTTGAAGGCACTGCGTTTCGACCATCATGTGGTGGATGATGTTGCTGAGTTGGTGAATCTGCATTTGCGGTTCCATGGGTATGTGGACGAACCATGGACCGATTCGGCGGTTCGCCGTTACGTCAAGGACGCCGGTCCGTTGTATGAGCGCTTGAACCGTCTGACTCGCGCCGATGCCACTACGCAGAATCGCCGCAAGGCGATGGTGTTCTCGTCGGCAATGGACGAGATGGAACAGCGTGTTCGTGATTTGAAGGCCAAGGAAGATTTCGACGCGATTCGTCCCGATGTGGACGGCAATGAAATCATGGAGTTACTGGGATTGGAGCCAGGGCCGATGGTCGGCAAGGCGTATCGGCATATGCTGGAATACCGGCTGGATAATGGCCCGGTGGATCATGATGTTGCCGTCGAGGAGCTGCGCCGTTGGTACTCCGAACAGTAGCGGCGGTAAGCACGATGCCTCGGGCTTACCGGTCTAGTGCGCCAGTGTAGCCGCGGTGACTATTGTGCCTGGCCACTGCTATCTGCGCTTCCGCCCTCGGTAGTGGCGGCAGCGGGTGCCTGCGGCAAATTTGTCATGGAGTCGGCGGCTTTGCAACCTTCCACCGCCTCAATCGGCGCTCCTGCGGCGGGTACGTTTTTTGCCGGGCGAAGATTGTTGAATGATGCGCCGACAGCAACGTCGACTGTGGTGCTGGCAGCGTCACGGTTATCCATCTGCAAGATGGCATCGTTGAAGGTGGACGCAACGGTATATGCCTGGTTGATGCCGCCTTTGCCGAAGAAAATGGTCGTACGGTTTAGGGTTTTGGGATAGTTGCCGATAGTGTCGACGTCAAATGAGCGATTGATAAGCGCGTTGCCTACGGCCTGTGCCAAACCACTGGAATCCGTAGCGTTGTAGACGTTGACGACAACGGCGCGGTGGTCGATGTACGTGCTTTGGTTGCCATCCGCATCGGTGGCGGGACAGGGTGCGGTTACACCGTAATTGGGCTGATCGGCCGCCGTAGACTTTATTCCCAGGCCAAACGGGTGGGCGAGAAACACTGCGGAAACCAGTACGGCGATGGCAAGTATGGCAATGGTGACCGAAAATACGCGAATCTGCCGTTGGCGGACGTATTGTCTGCGTGCCTCACGCTCGTTAGGTGCCTGTGCCATGCGCTGTCCTTAGTGCTCGTGCTGTATTGATTTCACTGTACCGGCATAGGGTGACGCGCCACCAGTTCATCCAAACGAAAACCTCAATATATGACATATGGGCAAGGGCTGTTGACAAGATAGACAAATTATGCGCCGAGGGTGACAGGATGGGCGGGAGGGGAAGTGTGCTCGTGCGATATCTGGTTCAATCGGAGGCAATCGGCATGACGTGGTGTCGTCTGGGCGCTCCACGAAGATGATCGGAACGAGCGAAACACCTGGTGGTGTGGCAAAGCAAGCCGTACCGCCGATTGCCGACAGAGTTACCTACTAAGAGAGGGCACAAGGAGGATTGCTCTATGTTGAGCATCAATTGGAGCGACGTAATCAACGTCGTGAAGTCCGTCCTGCCGTACATCATCGCCATTGCTGTTGTGCTGGTACTTGCGGTGATTATTACGGTGGCCGTAAACAAACGCACGGTGCGTTCCGTCGGCGTGCGCAAGATGGTGCATTCGCAGAGCTGGCTGGTTGCGCTGGTGGCGATTGTGGTATCGGTATCCATGATGTGCTTCGGTCCGCTGAACAGCTTGCTGACGAGCGCAACAGCGACGAAGTACACCTTGTCGGATGCGACCGTAGCGAAGGCGAATCGTCTCGCCAAGAGCGTGCAGTCCGAAGTTGTGACGATGTTGAAGAACAGCGACGACAATCTGCCGCTGGCTGATAAGAAGGTCAATGTGTTCGGTTGGGGCTCCACGAACCCGGTGTATGGTGGCACTGGTTCAGGCTCCATGTCCGATGCCTATCCGACGGTTTCCATTCTCGATGGCATGAAGCGTTCCGGCTTGCGCACCAACAAGGAGTTGACCAAGCTGTACACGGATTACCGCAAGGATCGTCCGGCGGTGGAGATGGCCAAGCAGGATTGGACGCTGCCGGAGCTTCCCGCGGCGCAGTATTCGCAGAAGGTTATCGACGATGCCAAGCAGTTCTCCGATGAGGCCGTCATTGTCATCACGCGCGTTGGCGGTGAGGGTGCCGATTTGCCGACCAATATGCGCGCCAAGGGCATTACCTACACGGATAATTCCAAGGATTACAAGGATTTCGAACCTGGTCAGCATTTCCTGGAGCTGAGCAAGACTGAGCGTGACATGGTCGACTTGGTCACTAAAAACTTCAATAATGTAACGCTGGTGTACAACGGCGCGAACACTTTCGAGCTGGGATTTGTCGATCAGTATCCCCAGATCAAGTCGGTGCTGTGGTGTCCACCTGCCGGGCAGACCGGTTTTTCCGCGCTGGGTGAGGTGCTTGCCGGCGAAATCAACCCTTCCGGCAAGACTTCCGACACGTTCGTCAAGGATTTGACCAAGACGCCGTCGTTCAACAACATCGGCAGCTTCAAGTACGACAACATGAAGGAATTCGGTACGGAGAACTTTGAGGAGGGTAAGACCTCTCCGGCGTTTGTTGATTATGTCGAAGGCATTTACGTTGGTTATAAGTTCTATGAGACCGCTGCCGCCGAGGGTGCCATTAATTATGACGATATGGTGCAGTACCCGTTCGGTTACGGCCTGTCCTACACCTCCTTCGAGCAGCAGATGGGTCCGGTGAGCTACAAAAACGGCAAGGTCAGCTTTGAGGTAACCGTTACCAATACGGGTGAAGTGGCTGGTAAGGATACGGTTGAGGTGTATGTCGAGCCGCCGTACACCAATGGTGGTATTGAGAAGGCGTCGACGAACTTGGTGGACTTCACCAAGACGAAGTCGTTGGCCCCGGGTGCGTCCCAGACTATCACGGTGTCCTTCGACGATGATGATATGGCCTCCTACGATTCCGTCAATGCCAAGGCTTGGGTGTTGGAATCCGGCAACTATGGCGTGTCCATTCAGTCTGATTCCCACACGGTGTTGGCTGAGCAAACGGTGAATGTGCCCACCACCATTACCTACAACACCGAGAACAACACACACGATGGCGACAAGGTCGTGGCGACCAACCAGTTCGATGATGTGGCTGGCAACGTGACGTATCTGTCTCGTGCGAATCACTTTGCCAACTATGCGCAGGCCACCGCCGCGCCTAGCGACATGTCCATGCCGGAAGAAGCGAAGAAGACGTTCTACAACCTGTCCAACTATGACCCGAAGAAGCATGACAACGATGAGGACACCATGCCGACCACGGGTGCGAAGAATGGCGTCAAGCTGGCCGATTTGACCGGCAAGTCCTATGACGATCCGCTGTGGGACAAGCTGCTCGACCAGATGAGCTTCGACGATATGGACACGTTGATCGCACTTGGCGGTTACGGCACGCAGGCCATTGATTCCGTCGGCAAGATCACCATGACGGATGTGGACGGTCCGGCTTCGCTAAACAACAACTTCACTGGCGTTGGTTCGATCGGCTTCCCGTCCTCGACGTCGTTCGCTTGCACTTGGAACACCGAGCTGGCGAAGCAGTTTGGCGATATGATTGGTCAGATGGCTCACGACATGCACGTGGCCGGATGGTATGCCCCTGCCATGAACATCCACCGTAACCCGTTCGGCGGCCGTACCTTCGAGTACTTCTCCGAGGATGCGTTGCTGTCCGGCGAGATGGCCTCCCATGAAATCAAGGGTGCGCAGGATCGCGGCGTGTACGCCTTCATGAAGCACTTTGCGCTGAATGACCAGGAGACCAACCGTTTGAGCATGCTGTGCACGTGGGCCAATGAGCAGTCCATGCGTGAGATTTACCTCAAACCGTTTGAGATGAGTGTCAAACAAGGCGGTGCCCGTGCGGTGATGAGTTCCTTCAACTACATTGGCAACACGTGGGCTGCTGGAAGCAGTGCTTTGCTGAACAACGTGCTGCGTGACGAGTGGGGCTTCCGTGGCTTCGTCTTGACTGATTACTTTGGCGGGTACGGTTACATGGGCGCTGACCAGGCGATTCGTGGCGGTACCGACGCCATGTTGGCGACTACCAATATTTCCAACCACATTACGGATAAGTCCGCGACTTCGCTCCAGGCGATGCGTACGGCTTGCCACAACATTCTGTACACGACGGCGAACAGCTGGCTGTATGAGAACGGACAACCCAAGACCGAAACTCCGATTTGGAAGACCGGAGTCTACGCGCTGATTGCGGTGACCGTGGTGCTGGTTGCGAGTCTGGAAGTTGTGTCGATTCGACGCTTTGCTCGCCGCCGCAAGCAGGAGCGTGAGGCGGCTGTGGCTGCCGCTCAGGTCGCTGCCGAGAAGGCGCAGGCTGAAGAGTCCGAGGTGACTGGCGACGGACACATGGCGTAACTCGTCCTTCGCAAAGGGTAGGTATTAGGCGTCGCGTCTGCGCGGGTGCGTTGGCGGCACGTGCCACATGAGTGGTTGTCGTCGGGCAGAACCGTTGCAACGCGGCGCCTTGCCGTAAGCAAAACCGTTTGTGTCGGCAAAACGACAGGTTGTGTGTTGGGGGATGCGCAACTTGCGGCTTCTTGGTTCACTGGAATTATCACAGTGCGGATCGGGCGCGGCGTCGCGTGCCACCGGTCGCTGAAGAAAAGGTGCAAGGGAGAACGTAATGAGACTTGAAGAGCTGTCGGTGGCCGAGCAGGCCACGATGCTGTCGGGTGCTTCGGAATGGGATTCGCGTGGCAACGTGCGCGCAGGCATTCCTAGTTTTGTCATGAGTGACGGCCCGCATGGTGTGCGTCGTCAATTGGGGGCGGGTGATCATCTGGGACTTGGCGCGTCCAAGCCGGCCACATGTTTCCCTACGGCGGGCACGGTGGCTCAGTCGTGGGATCCATCGCTGGCTCGCACGATGGGTGAGGCCTTGGGGCAGGAGGCCCATGATCTGGATGTTAACGTGCTGTTGGGCCCTGGCCTGAACATCAAGCGCAATCCTTTGTGTGGCCGTAATTTTGAGTATTATTCCGAAGATCCGCAGGTGGCTGGGCGCATGGCTGCCGGTTTGATTTCCGGTATCCAAAGCCGTGGCGTGGCGGCTTGCCCGAAGCATTTTGCGGTGAACAGCCAGGAATTGCGGCGTCAGGCCTCCAATAGCGTGGTTGACGAGCGCACGATGCGCGAGTTGTATTTGACGGCATTTGAGATTGCCGTGCGTGAGGCTGCTCCATGGACGATTATGACGTCGTATAACCAGATTAACGGCGTGTACGCGCATGAAAACAAACATCTGTTGCAGGATATCCTGCGCGATGAGTGGGGCTTCGACGGCATGGTAGTCTCCGATTGGGGCGGTTCGAATTCGGCGGTGGACGCTGTGCGTGCCGGCGGCTCGCTCGAGATGCCGTCGCCGGGTTACACCTCTGTGCGTGAACTGCAGGCCGCGGTACAGCAAGGCACGTTGTCGCAAGATGATATTGTTCGTCGCGCGACTGAAGTCGCGACAGTGGCGAAACGTACCCATGTCGAGGGTGTTGGTCGCGATGATTTGCTCTCTGACGAGGTTATCCGCCAGCATCATGAGGTGGCGCGCTTGGTCGCCGAGCAAAGTAGCGTACTGCTGCGCAATAATGGCGCGCTGCCGTTGGCTGCCGGCGCTCGCCTTGCAGTGGTCGGTGATATGGCTAAGCGGCCTCGTGTGCAGGGTTCTGGTTCATCGAAAGTGAATGCCACGCATGAGGAGAATTTGCTGGATGAGTTGCGTCGCAGCGCTGCCGTACAGGTTGCCGGCTATGCGCAGGGTTACAACCGTAATGGCGCTGCGGATTCTTCGCTGGTTGAGGATGCGGTGGCATTGGCTTCGCGTTCGGATGTCGATGTGGTGGTTGCTGTGGTCGGCTTGGATGAACGCAGCGAATCCGAGGGCTTGGATCGCTCGTCGATGACGTTGGCTTCCGTGCAGCATGATATGGTGCGTGCCCTTTGTGCCACGGGCAAGCCTGTGGTTGTAGTGCTGGTTGCTGGCTCGCCGGTGGAATTGCCGTGGGCAGACGAGGTGTCCGCGTTGTTGTACATTGGCTTGTCTGGACAGGCGGGCGCGTCCGCTGCGGTGCGTGTGTTGACGGGGGAGGTGTGTCCGTCGGGTCGCTTGGCGGAAACCTGGCCTATGTTTTACGCCGATGTGCCGAATGCCGAATGGTATCCTGCGGTGAGCCGTGACGCCGTGTATCGTGAGGGCCCGTTTGTCGGATACCGCTATTACAGCACAGCGAATGTTCCGGTTCGTTTCCCCTTCGGATATGGGTTGAGCTACGCCATGTTTGAGTATGGCAGTTTGGTGGCGGATGATTCCGGTGTGACGTTCACGGTTCGCAACACTTCTTCGGTGGCGGGCGCGGCGGTGCCGCAGCTGTACGTGCGTGGTCCGCGTGAAGGCGTGCTTCGTCCCGCCCTCGAATTGAAGGGCTTCGCTAAGGTGTGGCTGGAGCCTAACGAGAGCACGTTGGTGCATATTGACGTCGATCGGTATACCTTCCGTCATTTTGATGTCAACGAGGGCCGGTGGCGCATCGAAAGCGGCGAATGGACGATAATGGTGGGCGATAACGTGGAGGATATTCGTCTGTCGTCCACGATGATGATCGCCGGCACAGTTGACGCCCGGCCTGCAGATCCTGCGTTGGGTGCGTATCTGACTGGTGATGTCAAGCATGTCACTGACGCGCAGATGGCGGTGCTGTTCGGTCACGAAGTATCCACGAGCGCGGTACCCACCACCTTTGGTGCCAACGATCCGATTCGTGACTGGGTGCATTCTCGCGGTTGGCTGGCTCGCACGATTGCGCGCACATTGTTGCGTCGTGAGGCAAAGCTGCGTGAGAAGAATGGCGCGCCGGATTTGAACACGTTGTTTGTGATGAACATGCCCCCTCGTGCGATGAGCAAAATGACGCAGGGCATGGTCGACGGCGCGATGGTTGATGCCATCGTCGCCATTGCCAACGGCAAGACGCTTCGCGGTGCGGTGTCGTTGCTGGGTGCTTTTTTCCGTAATCGCTCCGCAAACGCTCGTACTGCCAAGGAGGTGCAGCATGTCTAATAATGATCATGTCTCGTCGCAGCCCGATTCGTCGGGGAAGAAGGATGCCGGCCCGATTCGTCGTTGGATCGTAGCACACCCGAATATTTGGGAATTCATTCTCTTCAATGTGTTGTCGAATATTTCGACGGTGACGCGTTTCGTCGTGGCATGGATCGGCACGGCGGTATTCGTGAGTGCATTGGGCTTGACCGAACCGTTCAGTTTCCTGATTTTCAACTACACTTCGTCTGGTTCCAACGGTCTTGGCGGCTTTTTGACGTTCCTGTTCGCTGAAGTGCTGGCCCAGGTGGTCAACTTCATCGTGCAGAAGACGTGGGTGTTCAAGTCGAACGCGGACGCGGCGCAGGCCGCTGGCAAGTACGCGATTTTGGCGGTAATCATTGTGGTGGTGAACCTGGTGCTGCCAGGTTATGTCACCGCGATGTGCATGGGCTGGGGGCTGAACGCTGGTATTGCCGCAACGGCCGCGTCCATCGTGAACACGCTGCTCGCGGTGGTGGTGAGCTACCCGCTGCTGAAGTTCTGGATTATGCCGAAGCGTTAATGCTGGGGAAGACCACGGTAAGCGTAAACCAGTGATCTTCCGTATGAATACTGACCTCTCCGCCATATTGCTCTGCAATATGGCGGATTGATTTTACGCCGTATCCATGTTGCTCGGGCTTGATGTGTTTGGTGGTGCGCAGGTTGCCGGCATGGTCTCGTTCAAGCGGCTTGACGTAATAGTTTTCCACCCGCATCACCGTGAATTGTCCTTGCTGGTACAGTGCGAGTTTAATGAGTCGATGGTCAATTTCCTGCACGCGCATGGCGGCTTCAATGGCATTATCTAAGGCATTGCCGAAGAGCGAGGCAATATCCAGCGACGACATGCCGTCGAGAAGCTTACCGTCTGCGACTGTGGTGAGCACAATGTGTTCCTCTGCGCATAGCCGTGCTTTGGTAGTGAGCATAACATCCAACACGGGGTTGCCGCTGTGATGTTGGTCGCTATAGCGTTGCACGGCAGCTTCCAATTGGATGAACCCCTGCTCTCGCCGTTCAGGATCAACCTGTGCTCGTAATGCTGTAATTTGGTGTTTGAGGTCGTGGGAGATTCGTGCAAGGGTTTCGATATTGGCTTTGGACTGCAGATATTCCTGATGTTGACTGGTGAGCTGGGTATTAATTGAGTCCAGTTCGGCGCGTGCGGCTAGGTGTTGGGCTTGTTCCTGTTGGGCATACAGTACGACGAAGCCACAGCAATCCACGAGTGTGCGGATATAGAACACTTCTTGGTCGACCGTACCGGAAAAAGGCGTATTGGTGGAGACAAAACTCAGATTACTCATGGCGAAGGTGACCACCATGATGATGAGCGATGTTGCTGTGGGGGTGGCGGCGAGCGTGTGTAGGTTGCCGCTGGCGAAATTGCGGCGTTCGAGAAGCCACGCGAGGAGAAAACATCCGGCGTACGTGGCGATAAGGAGGAATGCCAACTCCCATGAGTCGCTCACTGTATGTGTGGGGGCTATGAACGTAGCCAATTGCCAGTGTAATGAGGCGACCAATTCGGCGAGCACAAAGGCTCGGGCGGTGATGTACAGACTTTCTGCAAAGCTCCGTGTGTCAGAGTAATGGATGATGCCCAACATACTGAATGCCGCGGCTAACATTCCAAAAATCCACAAGGTCAGAGGAAGTGCGCCGGCGATGTATTGGACGGCAATCATTACCGGCAATCCGATGCCTAGTGCCACAGTAGTGCGGAGGCTACTGGACCGCCGAGGCACTGCGGTAGCATACACTAGGCAGGCAGCCCATTCACAAATACCGGTATATAGTCGAGGGATGTCTGGCAGAGCGTTGGTGATACTGGTCATGCGCGTATGCCTCCCAAATATTCGGTGAGCGCATTCATGAATGCTTTTTTGCGGGGGCGACTTATGCGCAGTTGTGTACCATTGGACAGCAGGCAATCTTGATCTTCGACGCCTTGTACATGCCGTAGATTAACTAGATAGCAGGAATTGCAGCGAAAGAAGTTGGCACCGCCTAGTTCCGCTTCCCATGTTTTTAAAGTGCCGGTGATGTTGATTCGTTCGTTAGACAGATGCAGAATGATTGTATGCCTGATGGATTCGATGTACAGAATATCTGCGAGGTTGAGACGCGTGCGGCGTTGGCCTGTCTCTACTAAAATTGCGGCGCTATCATTATGCTCGATTGCTCGTATGGATCGGTCTATTTCCTGGCTAAACGCGAAATAGGGGACGGGTTTGAGTAGGTAGGACAGTGCTCCCACCTCGTACCCGCTGATGGCATACTGCGGTGCTGCAGTGATGAAAATAATGGAAACTCCGGAATCCTGCTTACGGATGATTTTCGCGGCCTCCATACCATTCAGAGTCCGCATTTCAATATCCAGCAACAAGATGTCGTAAATGGGGGTGTATCGTTCCACAATATCACTGCCGTCTGTGAACACCGATACGGTGCAGCGACGATTACGTTCCTCTTGATAGCGGTTCAGATGGTCAAGGACCTGCTGGCAACTTGTAGGATCATCCTCGACGACGGCAATGCGAATATCGCGCATCATGTTCCTCCTGGCTGCTGTGTGAACTCCATGATAGAGCGTCACGTGGTACGAGGCGACCACAGGACATGTCGGACGTCAGGAAGAAGTGGATTATTTATGCCATATGGCAGTAGTTTGGCGTCGTGTTACACCGTTCGGCGCCACGAGTTTGCGCTGTGGCCCATGAAGCGGGTTCGCAAGGCGCTGTAATGCCAAGGAGGCAGCTGTCGCGGCAATCGTTGCGGGCATGGTAGACACGTTGGAAACAGGGGTTGGGAAGGCGGCTGCCGAATCATCTGAGCAGTGGGCAATGACTGATACATCATGGCCTGGTGTGAGATTATGTTGCGCCAGATACCATAATACCCACTGCAGGACGCGCGGCTGACGGACGATAATGCCGAGACGGTCGTCCGCGTGAGTTAGCAACTGATCTGCAGATGCAACGAAACCATGCCAGTCCGACGTCATACGGGGAACAACGCAGTAGTCAAGATGGGTGCGCTCGCATGCTTCGCTGATGCCCGCGTAGAATTCGCGAATGAAGGCCATATTTTCGTTGATGTTTGTATCACTGCTGGAATCTGCGTCGGTGAGCGATTCGCCGACAACGGCAACATGGCGATGCCCTGTTGCCGCCAATTCTTCAACAGCGCTGATTGCCGCCGCTCGAGCATCCAAATCGACCAAATCAAGGTCCAGCGCATCTTTGGGCCGTCCGATAAGGACCGTGGGCTGCGGGAGCCGTGTTGCAATTGGTATGCGCGCATCATCCATGGTGATATCCATCAGAATGAATGCATCGCATAGTGATCTGGCGGAAAGCCTTTGCATGTCGGAGGTATCGTGGCTGTCCGTGTTGATGATGACGTCATAGTCATGCTTTGCTGCGGCTTGGGCGATGGCATCGATATACGGGGTGGTTTCGTTTGCATCCGTGGTGGCGTGCATAGACACGAATAGTGCCAAAATATGGGTACGTGACGTGCGTAGAATACGGGCGCTTGCATTGGGGTGGTATTGCAACGCCTGCATGGCGTCGAGCACTCGCTTGCGAGTTGCGGGAGCGACGGTGGATTTTCCGTTGATAACGAAGGAGACGGTGGTTTGTGACACTCCCGCCAGAGCCGCAACATCTTTGCTGGTGGGCGGTTTGCTTCCCGTGCATGCTGTGGGGCGTGCCATGTGTACTCCTTTCCGTTCTCCTTGACGTGTATTGTCACGTTGGGTGGAAGCCTCTGCAGAGGCTTCCACCCAACGCATGTCCTACTGTACTCGTCGGAAGCGGGGCAACCGCGCCAATGGAGCTTCGACGGTTAGCCGGACTGGTCCTTCGATGTGTTCATCAGTATCGGATATCCAAGTGCCTTCTGGTATAGCCACGATTCGGCTGGTGGCGCCTTGCTCGAGTACGGGAGCGACAATGAGTTCATCGCCGACCATGAACTGATCGGTGACATCATCCATGTCGGCATAGTGGTAGGCCATTGGGCGGATGATAGGATCACCGTGCGTGGCGGCCTGTTGCGCCAGCTCGATAATATGAGGCAGTTCTTCGTCGCGAATGCGTAACGTGTCCATGACAATGGCGAGATGCTGCTCGTCGAGTACCCGTGCCGGCGCTACGGAGAACTGCATCATTGGCGACAGCGCAGCAATTTGCGCGTATCGTACGAAAAATTCCTGATCGTAGCCGTGAGCTTTGGCATCGCGCATGGATTCGATTTCGCCGCCACCAATCATGTCCGGACAGACGAAGGCGTGCCCCATCATACTCTGTGCAAGCATTTCCGGAATGAGGGAACCAATGCCTTGTTCATTCCACAGCGGCGGTTTATCTTGTAAACGCTGCGCCAGGGGTTGTCCGGCCATTTTCCAGCAAGCACGGAATTCATTGAATGGGTACCGCAGGCCAATGCGGGCCCAGCGTTCGCAGAAATCTTCTGGGGCCAGTGGGGCGTAAGAGATGTCGTCGGGATGGAAATCATAGAAATCAGCGCCATCAAACTTGAAGCCGTCCACGCCTAGTGCGCGCAGGTCATCGAGTTTCCCGCAGATCCAATCAATGGCATCCGGGTGAGACAGATCCAGTACTGCGCTCAGTCCGTTCCACCATCGGCGAATAGCAATTTTGCCAGTATGGTCGCGGATGAGAAGACCATGGGCCTCCAATTCACGGAACTCTGGCGAATCTGGGCTAATGAACGGGACGAGCCATACCATTACGCTGAAGCCCTGTTCGTGGAGCCGGTCAATCATTCCTTGTGGGTCTGGGAAATGGCTGGTGTCAAACGTCCAATTGCCGTAATCGGGAGACCACTTGTCGTCGATCATGATAATTCCGGCGGGCATGCCAGAATCGACGAATTGCTTGGCGTACTGTTCCACGGCTTTTTGCGTGGGCTCATAGGGCATTTCAATCCAGGTATTGTATTGAGGCTTGTTCAACATGTCGATAGCGACGGTTTTCCCCGATGGCGGGAAATGTGCTGCGCAAGCGGCATGGTAGGCATCTTGAAGAGTGCCCTGCGTGTCAGATCGATCCAGATTGCCTGCATGGTTGATGACGAGTTCCGATGTGGTGAATGTGAATGTGAATGCCGTGTCCGACCAGATGTATCGTCCGCGAGTTGACAGTAGCAATGGCGCGACTTGGTTAGAGGCCTCGGGAAGTTGCCTGGGTTCCTCGTGCCAAGCGGCGAGATCTTTGGTAAATGTTTCATCCTTCCCATAGGGCATGTGCCGGGCGTCGGCGACGGCACCGCCCCACCAGCGTTCGCCAGGCAACAAGGGAATGGTGGTTTGTGTAGTGGGCGACGCCGACTGCTTCGTTGCAGCGTCACGTCCTGTAGCGTTCATGGCTTTCTCCTAGACCCTAAAATATGAAGACGCAATCAATTACGTAGTGGGTAATACGTATTGACTCAGTATAAGAGAATTCCCTCGACTTGCCAACTGGAATCGTGTTTTTTTATTTTTTCCATGGGCGTGTCGAATTTTTGTTATCGATAACAAAAGCTGATAATTAAGCCATTTGAAGAGTTATTGTAAGAATGACATCATCGCTGTATTGCGTCATTTGCCGAGTTGTGGCATACTGAAGTCACGTATTTCCAATACGTATTAATTCTCTACGTCGAAGCGGACGTATAGGAAGAAAGGAAATCTCATGGGACGTACGACCTTCACGGCAGGCCGCGCCGCTTTGGCTTTGGGCGCTGCCGCAGCTTTGGTTCTGCCAATGGCTGCCTGCGGAAACACTGCCTCCGGCGGTGATGCCGTATCCATTTCATTCTATTCATATTTCAAGAAGAATCAGATTGGTTCGGTGGTCGACGCTTTCGAAAAGGCCAACCCGAACATCAAGATCGACGTGCAGTACGGTCAGGATTCCACTCAGTATCTGCAGACGCTGCAGACCCGCCTGTCGGGCGGCACCCCTCCGACGATCTTCAACATCACCATGGATAACCGCACTGATATCATGGAGGCCGGTCAGGCTTTGGACATCACGGGTGCAGACTTCCTTGATGGCATCGATCCGACGAACTTCACCCTGTTCCAGCAGGACGGCAAGACCTACGCCATGCCGGTGTCGGCTTGGGTGGGCGTGATGTTCTACAACAAGGACATCCTCAAGGAGGCCGGCTACACGGAGTTCCCCAAGACGTGGGACGACTTCATCGCCATGGGCAAGAAGATCAACGACATGGGCAAGACCGCCTTCCTCGAGGACTTCAACACCCAGCCCTCCGGCACGTTCGAGGCGCTGCTGGCCAGCAAGTACGCGGCCGACGGCAACGCCACGCAGGACGAGGTGATCTGGAACGGCAAGTCCACGTTCGCCAAGGAGTGGACGCCGGCGCTGCAGGAGTGGGACAAGGCCGTCAAGGCGGGCGTCATCCCGCAGAAGAGCGTCGGCCTGTCGGCCGACCAGGTCAAGCAGGAGTTCATCACGGGCAGCCTGGCCGTGATGCGTTCCGGCCCGTGGGACCTGCAGGACGTCAAGGACTCCGGCGTGAACTTCGGCGTGGCCGCGATGCCGGCGTACGGCGACGGCGAGCAGTGGATCAACGGCGGCCCGGACCAGGGCTTCGCGATCGCCGCCAAGGCGAGCAAGGAGCAGCAGGACGCCGCCAAGAAGTTCCTGGCCTACCTCAACAGCAAGGACGGTCTGAAGACCTTCACCAGCGCCGCTGGCACGTTGTCGCTGTCCAGCAAGTATCAGGCTGAACCGCCGGCTGAGTTGGCTGATGTTATCAAGGATTACTTCAAGACCAACAAGTTCTACTGGGTGAACTTCTCCAAGTCGCCGAGCGTCATGATGGCTGAGATGACCGCCCAGCAGCAGCAGCTGGTCCAGGGCAAGATCACGCCTGAGGATTTCGCGAAGGCGATGGACGCCAAGTGGGATACGGTCAAGTAAGACCTTCCTGTTGAACCTAATCCTATAAATGGTTGTGCGGTACGGTTGATGGCGTACCGCACAACGCAACTAGCTCGGGCGGGCATTCCTCCGTTGCCCGCCCAGCACTCCCGTTCGGCACTGACAGGCTACCGAGTTTGTCTCCCGTGTCGTTGAATCGCGCGGGACATGTTGTCATCTAAGTGGAAAGCAGTGATATGACTTCCGTAACTGTAGGGAACAGGCCGAAGCGGCGCACGGTCTCGGCATCGTTCGCTGAAAACATGGCGTCGTTCTGGTTCTTGTTGCCCATTATGCTGATCTTCTTGGTGCTGACGGTGATTCCGTTGGCGCAGTCGTTGTTCTATTCTTTCACGGATTACAACGGGTATTCGTCATCGTTTAAATTTGTTGGTTTTGACAAGTACAAAGAGATTTTCCAAGACGCCTCCTTGCTTTCGGCATTGGGTTTCACCCTTTTGTACGCCGTTACCGTAACGTTGATTGTCACGTGTTTAGCCATTCCGCTGGCGGTTACGCTGAATAAGGCCATGTGGGGCCGTAGCTTTGCTCGTTCCTTGTTCTTCTTCCTTGGCGTTCCGGCTCAGGCAATTATCGGTTTGATTTGGCAGTATATTTTTTCGCCGTTGGATAGTGGCGTTGCTAATAAGGTGTTGAACGCGCTGCATCTTCCTTCTGTCCAGTGGCTTGCACAAGACAATTGGGCTCGTTTCTGCGTAATTTTCGTGGCGGTTTGGATGCAGGTCGGTTGGCATGCCACATTGTATTTGGCGTATTTGCAGGCCATTCCCGCTGATTTGTACGAACAATCTCGCGTCGATGGCGCCAATTTCCGCCAGCAGTTCTTCAATGTGACGTTGCCACAGTTGACTCCAGGCATCGTGGTTTCGATGTTCCTGTTGATGACTGGCGCACTCAAGATTTACGATTTGCCTTATACATTGACTGCCGGTGGTCCTGGATATGCCACCAATACCATCACGCAAGCAATTATTTTGCGCGGTATCGGTCAATCTGACTATGGTTTGGGATCGGCGCTTTCAACACTGTTCACCATCGCGTGTGTGGCAGTTATCGCCGTACAGCTGGGCATTTCGAACATGGTGTCGAGGAGGTTCCAATGACACAGACACAGCGTGATCTCGTAGCTAAGATCATCCGTACTATCGTCGTGTTGGCGCTTGCTTTGCTGTGCGCCGTGCCGCTGTACTACTTGGTGATTAGTTCCTTCAAGTCTTCGGTGGATATGATTAAGAATCCGCTGGGGCTTCCTGAGAAGTGGCTGCTGTCGAATTATGCCGACGCATTTGCCGATGGCACTATTATCCGGGCGTTTATCAATACGATCGTCATCACGGTGATTGCGGTTGCCCTTCAGGTGTTCATTGGGTCACTGGCTGCTTATGGCATCATTCAGAAGAAGTCGAAGTTTACATTGGCTGTCGGCTCGGTGTTGATGGTGACGTTTGCGATTCCCGCACAGGCTACGCTGTTGCCGTTGTACAAGATGGAGTCCGCCTTGGGACTTACGAATAGCATCATTGGTTTGATTGCTTTGTACATGGGCAGCTGCGTGTTCTGCTACTTCCTTATCGTTGGATACATGAGGTCGTTGCCGCAGGAATTGTTTGAGGCTGCAAAGATTGATGGAGCTGGCCCGTTCCGTATCTATTGGAAGATTGTGTTGCCACTGATCCGCCCAATTCTTACGACAGTTGTGGTATTCCAGACAATGGGTACGTGGAACGACTTCCTCCTGCCGTCGGTATTCCTTTCTTCGACAGAGAAGCAGACGGTTGTTCTGCAGGTGTATAACGCGGTGCAGCAGTTCACTACCAACTGGCCGTTGTTCATGGCTACCACGGTGTTGGCTCTTCTTCCTGTATTCATCTTCTTCTGCTTCTGCCAGAAGTGGATTGTGTCCGGCCTTTTGGCTGGCTCAGTGAAGGGCTGATAGTTCCGTTGTTGATTACATATGGAGGTGGGCGGCTTTTCGAGCTGTCCGCCTCCATGTCTTTTGTGATAATATGACGTGTGACGATGTTGTCATATTGAGGGGCTATTCCAAGGTTGGGATAGATATGGCCATTTATTAATTGTGCATAATATCCATTATGTATAACACTGAAGATTACTGCGGGCCAATGAGGGCGAACATGCGAGGTATCTTCGAAATAGAAAGGAAAACCACGGCGATGAACCAACGATGGGCTCATGTGGCATGTGCAGGGATGCTATCCCTTGCAATGCTTGCGAGCGGAGTTCCGGCAGTCACTGCGGTGGCCAGCGTTACCGATAGTGGCGTATCAACTCTGGCGACTTCGGATAAGTGGTATCAAAAGATCGAGGCGGAGAATGGTCAGTTGGCGGGCACTGCCAAAACTGAGACGCCTGGCAATGTCTCTCCAGCCACCACTATGGTGAGTAATTTGGATGGCGGAGAGGATAAAGCTTCGCTGACGCTATCCATAACCGTGAATTTTGATGACGATGTACGCATGGTAGCGCATTATCGGTCTGGCGATAACCGCGCTTTGCAATATCGCGTCAACGATGGACAGACTGCCGGATGGGACGCTTTGAATAGTGGTAGTTGGAGTACCATGGCGGATTCTTCGGCGGTAAGCATCCACCTTAAGTCCGGAGAAAACACCATCAAGTTCTTTGCGAAAAATGGGCAAGACGCTCCAGGGCTTGATTACATCACTCTTTCGCGCAATGGTGGTACGGAAGCCGATTCGCCGGAGAACACCGCTCCGATTACAGTCAAGTTTGTCAATGGTGGAGAGACGCTCAAGACGTTCCAAAGCGCATTCAACGAGACCATAGGAAACGATCAGGTGCCCGAGTCTCCGAGCAAGAGTGGGTACGACTTCTTGGGTTGGTATTGGGGCCCTTCGTCAAACGCTGTCAAGTACGAGGGCGTATTCCCGATGGCTTTATCATCCATTCCTACCAATGTGCGTTCCTCGCTCGGCGACACACTGACCTTCACGGCGCGTTTTGGTCATAATACGGCTGCGAATCCGATTGAGAAGCCTGGGTATCGTTTGATTTTTGACGATGAGTTCAACGATACGCAATTGGATCAGAGCAAGTGGGTCAACAAATATCTGTCTTCATGGAGCAAGAACTGGGAACAGACCACGCAGCATACGGAATCGAATGGTGTGATGAGCCTGCAGATTACCGGCGATACTCAGCCTTGGTGTCCTGAATTCGATGGACAGACTGTTATCAGTGGTTTTACTACGGGGCAGCGTAATGGGTTGCATAACTGGAATGGCAACAATAAGGTGAGGAATCCCGCCGATACCGAGTTGACGCATATCAACCAGTATGGGTATTACGAGATGCGTATGAAGGGGCAGTCGGGGTCGTCGCGTCATAGCGCGTGGTGGCTGCTGGGCTTCCAGGACACGCCGGATGAGAGCGCCGAAATCGACATTTTCGAGGTGTTGGGCAAAGATGACCATCAGGTTCCGCCCGCATTGCACAAATGGAATGATACGGATGCGTTTACCGAGGGGCTGACCGCCTATACCAATAACGACAAGGATTTCAATAACGAGTATCACGTGTATGGATTCGATTGGCAGCAGGGGACCGGTTCGGGCAAGTATCCGGACAAGATTGTGTTCTACGTAGACGGCGTGAAGTATGCGGAACGTGATGTCAACATCGACTATCCGATGATCCAGCTGCTGTCGCTGTATGAGAAGCGTGCGGGTGGCTGGACCGGTGATTGGGAGTGGATGCCGTATCCGAACACGATGGACGTGGACTACGTTCGCGTCTATAAGAAGCTTCCCGAGGGGCAGGCGGCATTGCCGGAAAGCCAGTTGCATCCCACAAGTGTCATTGCTGAAAATCCAGTGATTGACCCGAGCGCTATTATGATGAAGACTTATGACACGAACGATGATGGTACACCGGATTATACGGAGAAGAATCTGCCGGGTACGAAGTCGTATGTGCGGGTGAATTGGAACGATGGCACGCAGACGCAGGAGCCCGTGACGTGGGATCCGATCACGGATCGGGATTTGGCGGATCTCAGTGCTGGTTTTCCGGTGACGAAGCAGGGTGTGGTGACGATTACGTCATTGTCTCAGCCGCGCAAGGAGACCACGCAGATGACCATTACGTCGGATGCTACGCCAGACCCGGTATATCCATTCAGCGCGCAAGGGTTGACCGCTGAAAATGGCAGCAGTGCACTGGCAAATTTATTCGATGGAATCAGTGATGACGGCAATAAAACCGGCGTGTTTACGTACAGTCAAGAGGACCTTAAGAACGAAAAGCTCGCTATTGACTACGATTTCGGTAAGCCTGTGAAGCTCACTGGCATTGATATGTACGCCAATTACGGTAACGACCAGGGAATCAAAAAGTTCAAGGTGGCGCTCTGGGACGATGCGACGCAGTCATGGCAGCGTTTGAAGGAAAACGGCACCGCCAACGATAAGGTATTTACGCTGAACTGGCAGACACAGTCAGATACCATCGAAAAACAGTCGGTGTCTTTTACTGGCACTACGGTGTCAGGGCAACATGCTGCCCGGGCGAAAGCCGGTGATGACAGTGGTTATATCACCAGCAAAGTGCGCATTATTCCGACAGACATCGGTAATACATGGGGTCATCTTGCCATGAGCGAGATTGCGTTTGAACAAAGCCCGTTGGCCTTACAATCACTCACGGTGACTCCGCCGACCAAGCGTGATTATGTGCTCGGCGAACCTCTAGATACCACAGGAATGGTGGTTACCGGTAATTACGAGGGCGGCGTGACTGCCGATGTGACGGCTTCGGCTCAGTTGAACGGATATGATGCCAACACGGTAGGCAAGCAAACCATCACCGTCACGGTAGGCGAACAACACACCACGTTCACCGTTACGGTGAGTGCTGATAAGACCGCATTGCGGGCGCTCATTGCTAAGGCTGCTTTGCTTAATCAGCGGGATTACACGGCCGATTCGTGGAAGCCGTTCGCCGAGGCGTTGGCTACGGCCCGAGCGCTTGCGGCTGATGCCACTGCATCGGCGAGCGATGTTGCCAATGCTCAGGGTGCTCTGCAAAAGGCGTTGGACGGGTTGCGCAACGTTTCGAACATTCCTCCCTCTGACGAGCCAAGTAAGGACAATTCCTCGGTAGGCGATTCGATTGACTCCAATCCGGCGCCACAAGCCGGCATCGGTCAGACGGGAGCCTCGGTGATGTCTGTGGCATTGCTATGTGCGGTATTGGTCATCGTCGCTGGTGTGGCACGTATTTCACGTCGCCATGTATAAGCAGCGGTGAGGCCTGAGATGGGGTTCCGGCGCACGATAGGGTTTGCCGGAACCCTTTTTTATGGAGAGGACCCGTACAAGCGATATATAGGGAGGGGGTGAGATTAGTCCGATGCAGTAGTGCGGCACGGCGATGATGCCGTGCGCGCAGGGATTCCATGAAGATCAAGAAAGGACAATGGAGTTGAAAAAGGGATCTTCTTTTGCGCTCGCGATCTTGACCGCGATTGCAATGATGGCAGGAAGTGTAACTCAGGCTGTTGCGTTGCCGCCTGCAACATCATCGAATGTAATGCAGACGGATGTTCGCCAGTATCGCGATGATGGGAAGGCTGACGTTTCGATGGAGTCGAAGTCTGCCGTGTATGGCGCAGACGATTATTCAGGATATCGCAATCTTGCCTCTGGTTCGACCGCGGTCATGAGTGTGGAGCCATATAATAATCCGCCTCACTTAGCGAGCCATGCGGTCGATGGGGATATTGCCACATTGGCTCAGGGCGATAGCGGACAGCCATTTGATTTGACCGTACGGTTCGCTGACGATAAGCCAGTGAGTTTCGATACGGTTACCGTTCAGGGAACAGACAATCCTGTATATCAATTCCGCTTGTCGTATCAGCAGTCACCCGATAGTCCGTGGAAAAGTCTTGTGGAACGCAAAACGACCGAGGAAGAGCGTGGTAATCCCATGTCCATTACCGTGCCGTTGGGCCAGGCGGTCACAGGCACGGCGGTGAAATTCGAAATGCTGGATGCCAAGACGTGGGTGTGCATCACGGAATTGGCGATATATAACACGTCAAAGCTCATGCCGGTGGAGGCGGATGTTCCGTCAGGTACGGTGGTGAAGGGCAAGAGGGTGGCCCTGTCCTCGCCGCAGTCCGGGACCGTTATTCATTACACGGTGGACGGCTCGACTCCTACTGTTCAGTCTGCGATATATGAGAAGCCCATTGAACTGGCTTCGGATGTCACGGTACAGGCTATAGCAGTTCAGGAAGGGAAGACCGATTCCGATATATCGAGTTGGCATTATCACGTGATTAACGTGGATATACAACCGAATACGACGTACTACGTGGATAGCACTGCTTCACAAGATGGGGACGGGACGAGAACGTCTCCTTTTAATTCATTGGATACTGTCAATGCAGTGAATTTCCTTCCTGGCGATAAGGTGTTGTTCAGAAAAGGTACGGAGTATCACGGTAGGTTGTTGATTGGCGATGGTACTCAAGCATTGTCTACAACCGGTGCTGGTAAGTCCGTGCCTGGTATGGATTCTGGAGAGCCGGGGAATCCGGTGGTGTTTTCGTCGTATGGCGATGGTGATCGCATGCCGAAGATCATTGCTAGCGAAGATCACATAGCTGGTCGTGAGGCGGTCTTGATTACGGATGCTCATGATGTCACGGTTGAAAATCTGGATATCAGCAACAAAGATGCGAATCAGTCGGATTACGCTAAGTACATTCGACGTGGCGTGGCCATCATGAATCACAATAATGGGAAGTTATCGAACATCACGGTGCGTGATAATTACATTCACGATGTTACTGGTCAGCCCGACGATGGTGGTAATCACGGCGGCGCAGCCGGTGTGATTATGGAGGTGTATTCCTTTACTCGTCTCGTGGTGCGTAATGGCGAATGGGCGCGTGACGCGAAATCGGTGGTGCCGGATGAATCAATGAAGCACCCGTCGTGGTTTGACAACACGCAGATTCTTAATAATCGGATTGAGAACGTCGACCGTTCCGGCATCAACGCTGCATCTGACTATAAGTGTCGTGAGGCTGTGGATTGGAATTACGACGATGGCTGCGATGCGACGCAGCGTAAGTATGCCCCATGGACCCCGTCGACTAATACGTTGATTGAAGGCAATCTTCTTGATGGCATTGGTGGAGATGGCATTGTTGTGCAAGAGGCTCAGGGAGCCGTCGTGCAGAATAACAAGGTTTTTCACGCGTCGCGCTCGTACAACCCGGGCAGTACCGCCGCTGTATGGGTGTGGAATGCGGATGATACGTTGTTCCAGCACAACGAAGTAGCGTATACCAGTAAACGTGACGGCAATAATGACGGTACCGCTTGGGATTTTGACTATGGTACGCGCAATACGGTGTATCAGTACAATTACAGTCACGACAACGCCGGGGGTGCTTTGTTGACCTGTGCGTGTGGTGGCCGGATGAGTCAAGCGGTGGGAGCTGTTTTCCGCTATAACGTTTCGGTTAATGATGGGGTGAATACGCAGGGGTGTGAAGGGTCGAAGGATTCTCACCGTCTCACCTTCCTTGCTGGTGTAAAGGATATGTCCTTCTATAACAACACGGTCGTTGCCCCGAAGATTGATGGCAAGTACCAGTTGGCGGTTCCTAGCGGGAGTGCCAATAGTGCGTTCTTTGCCAATAATCTCATCGTGGTTCCTAGCCCATTGGCCGATCAGACGGGATTGTCGCAGGATAGCTCAACGTCCACGTTGCGGTGGGGGAACAATGTGTTTGTCGGAGTAGAGAAGGATGGCTCTCGATGGCCTATCGTTTCAGGTGACACGAATACGTATGTGCCCCTGTCGGTATACCGGGCTGCTACTGGTCTAGATTTGGAGGGTGTTGCCAAGGGCGACTTTTCTACGTTGAAGATTGCCAGCCAATATACGTCTTCGAAGGGGCGGGCGATGGCGCCGGAGAATGTTACGGACTATGACGGCAATGAAGTCCCGTCTTGGTCGACACCTGATGTGGGTGCTTTCCAAACTACTAAGGTTAAGCGTGATTCTGGCGTGGTCGGTGATATGGCCCATGGGTCGAAGCGTGTGGTGGATGTTCCGGGTAACGCGGTGATTGCGGTGAGTTCCTATCCCGATCGTGAAGCTTCGTTGAGTGTTGGCATCAATAATGGGCGTGGTTTTGAACAGACGATTTCCGGCGCTGCGCAAGGTCGTGTGACATACGTGCGTACTGCCTCTGATTCCTCCCAATTGGTGTTGTCGTGTAGTGGATCCGGGGCATGCGCGGATGTGCGACTCCGTACGGTTGAGGACGCATTGTGGGATGGTTCGTTCGAGTCCTCGAACTGGAGCGCCAGTAGCTTGTCTCCGTGGACATATGGCACTAAGGATAATGTGCGGAATTATGACAATGGGTATCGAGCTCGCGATGAGTTGCGTAGTGCCTTGTCTGATCGTGACAAGGTTGCTGTTTCTGGTGACTATGCCGCAAAACTCGGAAAGAAGGATGCCTCCGACACCATTGACACGCAGGCTGTTACGCTGAATCAGCGAGCTATTTTGGTGCGTCCTGGGCAGTCGTATACGCTCAGTTTCTGGGCCATTCTTGGTCAGGAGCAAGATGCTGCGACGAGTCGGGGTGGGGAGCGTGCAATTACCGCATCGATTCGTTATCGGCAAGGCAATGATGGAACGGTTGCCGATAATGGCGGATTGTTCGACCAATATACGCGTCTGATAGCTTCGGCAACCTGTAGCGCCGGTGCCGCCGAACGCTACCGCACATACTGCTCGGTGGAGTTCACCGTTCCGCAGGATGCTGATCCCTCTGGAGCGGTATGGGTGAGTATCAGTCAGCCTGATCTTCAGTTGGCGGATGACAACGCTACATATATCGATAATGTGATCATGGCCAAAACTGTGTATCCGGCGCAGACTTCGCAGTTGAGCCTGGCTCTTCAGTCTGCGGCTCAGCTTCGTCAAGATAGGTATACGCCTGATTCATGGGCCGTATATGACGCGGCTTATCGTTCTGCCTCCGCAGTTTATTTCGATGCTTTATCCACGCAGCGGGAAGTTGATTCGGCGCTCGCGACGTTGCGCTCCGGTATCGAAGGTTTGCGGTTGGTCGGTGATGAATCGTATGGCGGAAACGATTCCGGTGGTGAGGGCGGACTTAACGGCGGTGGATTACGCTCCGATGGTGTAGATTCTGATAATACGTCGGCGGGGTCGCGTGTACGGCTGGCTCGCGGAGGTTCGAGCATCATGGCGGTAATGTGTTGCTCGGTGGTATTGATGTCTGCCGGACTGGTGTTGTCCAGAAGGGCGAAGAGACCTGTGTTGTAGTATGGCATGTGGCCCGAGAGGATTGCGAAGAGATACAGTCCTCTCGGGCCACATGTTTGTGGGGTGGATAGCGTTGTAGTTGATTCATTTCACGTTGTGCATTTAATTTGCTTGTGACTATTCATCCTGGTACACTCTCGTTTTTATGGTGCATAATAAATGATTATGTCTACTATTGTGGTAGATAGTCGTTAATGCATCATCGTTATGTAAGGCAGCTTATGTGTTTTGTGAAGGATTGACGAAATTCTAGTAGCTGAAAGGAATACGACAATGATGTTGCGTTCTTGGAAAAAAATATCATATGCGAGCGGTGTTGTTGTCGCACTGCTAGCCGTTGGAACAATGGGTGCTCAGACCGCGCTGGCCGGTGATGCATATTATGAAGGTGCTCATGCCGTTCGTGCAGCGTTGTCCGACACGGATCGGCAGTCTCCGGTTCGCGTGGTAATACGTACGGACGGTCATCCAGACGTGACCTTATCCAAGACATATGCCGACACCATTGCAGCGGATGAGGTCCCGGCACAGCCAACAAAGGATGGGTATGACTTCCTCGGCTGGTACTGGGGGCCATCTTCCGATCCCTCTAAATATGAGATGTTGTTTCCTTTTTCGCTATCTGCTATTCCGCAGAGTGTGAGGGATGCGCTTGGTGGCGTTATGGTGATCTCTCCACGTTTTGGTCATAATACGGCTGCGAATCCGATTGAGAAGCCTGGGTATCGTTTGATTTTTGACGATGAGTTCAACGGTACGCAATTGGATCAGAGCAAGTGGGTCAACAAATATCTATCCTCATGGACCACCACTCCCGAGCGTGCGGCGAATCATACAGTAGGTAATGGTGGCGTGAGCTTACGTATTGACCAAGATACCCAACCGTGGGATCCTGAGTTCGATGGACAGACTGTTGTAAGTGGTTTTACTACGGGGCAGCGTAATGGGTTGCATAACTGGAATGGCAACAATAAGGTGAGGAATCCCGCCGATACCGAGTTGACGCATATCAACCAGTATGGGTATTACGAGATGCGTATGAAGGGGCAGTCGGGGTCGTCGCGTCATAGCGCGTGGTGGCTGCTGGGCTTCCAGGACACGCCGGATGAGAGCGCCGAAATCGACATCATGGAAATTCAAGGGCGTAATGATCACAAAGTTCCCCCTGCGGTGCACGCTTGGGATGATGGAGATGCGTTCCCCTGGCTTTCAAGTCCCTCGTCGTATACGAATAATGACAAGGATTTCAATAACGAGTATCATGTGTATGGGTTCGATTGGCAGCAGGGGACCGGTTCGGGCAAGTATCCGGACAAGATTGTGTTCTACGTAGACGGACAGCAGTATGCGCAGATGAACGTTAACATTGACTATCCGATGATCCAGCTGCTGTCGCTGTATGAGAAGCGTGCGGGTGGTTGGACCGGTGATTGGGAGTGGATGCCGTATCCGAACACGATGGACGTGGACTACGTTCGCGTCTATAAGAAGCTTCCCGAGGGGCAGGCGGCATTGCCGGAAAGCCAGTTGCATCCCACAAGTGTCATTGCTGAAAATCCAGTGATTGACCCGAGCGCTATTATGATGAAGACTTATGACACGAACGATGATGGTACACCGGATTATACGGAGAAGAATCTGCCGGGTACGAAGTCGTATGTGCGGGTGAATTGGAACGATGGCACGCAGACGCAGGAGCCCGTGACGTGGGATCCGATCACGGATCGGGATTTGGCGGATCTCAGTGCTGGTTTTCCGGTGACGAAGCAGGGTGTGGTGACGATTACGTCATTGTCTCAGCCGCGCAAGGAGACCACACAAATGACTATCACGCCGAGTAACGCCACGATGGCATCGCGACGGTATTCAGTTGAGGGCATGGAACCGAGTTGGGGTTCTGCGGTGGATAACCTGTTTGATGGAAACATCGTGAGCTATCGTAGAACAGGGGAGTTCACATATGACGCTGATGCCCTATCTCAAGGCAAGATTGGGATTAGTTATGATTTCGGCGCACCCACTGATGTGACCGGGGTGGAGCTGTATGGCAATTATGGCGCTGATCAGGGCATCAAACAATTTAAGATTGCTGCGTGGGATGAGCGTGACGCTTCATGGCATGTGCTGCAGCAAGACGGTGCGGACCGTTTGTTCTCGGTGTCGTGGGCAACTGAGCATGATGCTATCGAACGGCAGTGGTTGCCGTTGGGTGGTCAAGGGATCCATACCTCCCGGATTCGTCTGATTCCTACGGAAGTTGGCAATCGTTGGGGACATCTTGCAATGAGTGAAATACATTTTGTGACAAGTCGCGGATAGGTGTTTCTGTCGCTAAGTTGGTCCCGAGGACAGGTATCACTGATCCTTTGCATTTGCGGGTTGCTTTGCCAAGTATACGGCGAGTAACCCGCATTTGTTATGTTCCTTGCTAGTTCTGGGATACCTGAGCGGTAACCGGTGCGAAAGATGAGTCAACATGTAGGAATCGGAACACAATGAACACAATGAACTGAAGCGTTACGCATGTTGTTAGGTGCACAATACGTACTAGCTGTTGTGTTTTCGACACGCCGTGTTTGGGTTGGTTTTCCGGGGGTTTGTGGTGTTTTTTGGTGGGTGGGGTTGCGTGGGGCGTTCGGGTGGTGTAGGTTGTTTTCTTGCTGCCCGGCGCTGGCCGCTTGTTCCTGCGGGGTTTCCGGTGTGGTGGTGGTTTGAGAACTCAAGAGCGTGTTTGTACTACTTCTTTATAGTCAATGATTGCCAGTCCGCTGTCCGCCCGGTGTTCGGCCGGGTCCGTTGGTTCGGTTTGATGGATGGCGGGGTTTTTGTGCGTTACCCTTTCCTTATAAGGGTTTCGTCTTTTTCTTATTTGGAGCCTTTGTGTTCCTTTCATAGTTTTTTGTGGAGGGTTCGATTCTGGCTCAGGATGAACGCTGGCGGCGTGCTTAACACATGCAAGTCGAACGGGATCCCTGGCAGCTTGCTGCCGGGGTGAGAGTGGCGAACGGGTGAGTAATGCGTGACCAACCTGCCCCATGCTCCGGAATAGCTCCTGGAAACGGGTGGTAATGCCGGATGTTCCGCGTGAGCGCATGCGATCGCGGGAAAGCGTCTGAGCGGCGTGGGATGGGGTCGCGTCCTATCAGCTTGTTGGTGGGGTGATGGCCCACCAAGGCTTCGACGGGTAGCCGGCCTGAGAGGGCGACCGGCCACATTGGGACTGAGATACGGCCCAGACTCCTACGGGAGGCAGCAGTGGGGAATATTGCGCAATGGGCGGAAGCCTGACGCAGCGACGCCGCGTGCGGGATGACGGCCTTCGGGTTGTAAACCGCTTTTGTCGGGGAGCAAGCCTTCGGGTGAGTGTACCCTTCGAATAAGCGCCGGCTAACTACGTGCCAGCAGCCGCGGTAATACGTAGGGCGCAAGCGTTATCCGGAATTATTGGGCGTAAAGGGCTCGTAGGCGGTTCGTCGCGTCCGGTGTGAAAGTCCATCGCTTAACGGTGGATCTGCGCCGGGTACGGGCGGGCTGGAGTGCGGTAGGGGAGACTGGAATTCCCGGTGTAACGGTGGAATGTGTAGATATCGGGAAGAACACCAATGGCGAAGGCAGGTCTCTGGGCCGTTACTGACGCTGAGGAGCGAAAGCGTGGGGAGCGAACAGGATTAGATACCCTGGTAGTCCACGCCGTAAACGGTGGACGCTGGATGTGGGGCCCTTTCCACGGGTTCCGTGTCGGAGCTAACGCGTTAAGCGTCCCGCCTGGGGAGTACGGCCGCAAGGCTAAAACTCAAAGAAATTGACGGGGGCCCGCACAAGCGGCGGAGCATGCGGATTAATTCGATGCAACGCGAAGAACCTTACCTGGGCTTGACATGTTCCCGACGGCCTCGGAGACGGGGCTTCCCTTCGGGGCGGGTTCACAGGTGGTGCATGGTCGTCGTCAGCTCGTGTCGTGAGATGTTGGGTTAAGTCCCGCAACGAGCGCAACCCTCGCCCTGTGTTGCCAGCGGGTCGTGCCGGGAACTCACGGGGGACCGCCGGGGTTAACTCGGAGGAAGGTGGGGATGACGTCAGATCATCATGCCCCTTACGTCCAGGGCTTCACGCATGCTACAATGGCCGGTACAGCGGGATGCGACATGGCGACATGGAGCGGATCCCTGAAAACCGGTCTCAGTTCGGATCGCAGTCTGCAACTCGACTGCGTGAAGGCGGAGTCGCTAGTAATCGCGGATCAGCAACGCCGCGGTGAATGCGTTCCCGGGCCTTGTACACACCGCCCGTCAAGTCATGAAAGTGGGTAGCACCCGAAGCCGGTGGCCCAACCCTTGTGGGGGGAGCCGTCTAAGGTGAGACTCGTGATTGGGACTAAGTCGTAACAAGGTAGCCGTACCGGAAGGTGCGGCTGGATCACCTCCTTTCTACGGAGTTTTCTTTTGGCCGTTCCGGCGGTCCGGCGTGGTGCCGGGCGGGGATGGCCTGCTGGTGTGGAAGAGATCGTTGGCTTGTGGTGGTATGGGCATGCTTTTGGGTTCCCGGACCGTCCGCCTTGGGTGGTTTCGGGGCGGGCGCGTCGGTTTCCTGGCTTGTTTTGGGGCCTGGGGGTTGGCGTGCGTCGCGTGGTGGTTTGAGAACTGGATAGTGGACGCGAGCGAGAATCTTTGTGGTTCTTGCTGTGATTTCGCCGGCGGCCCCTCTTGTTGGGGTCTCCGGTTGATTTGTTGATCGTTTTGTGATCGTTGAGTGCGATGATTTGTCGTCCGGTGATTGCCGTTCTTCCTGCTTGCTGTCCCGGCTTCGGGCCGGGGTTGCTTGCAAGGGCGTATGGTGGATGCCTTGGCAGACAGGACCGATGAAGGACGTTACAGGCTGCGATAAGCCTCGGGGAGCCGCCAGGTGGGCTTTGATCCGAGGATTTCCGAATGGGGAAACCCGCCGGCCGTCATGGGCCGGCACCGCCTTGTGCGGGGGGTACGCAGGGAAGTGAAACATCTCAGTACCTGCAGGAAAGGATACTCCGTGAGTAGTGGCGAGCGAAAGCGGATCAGGCCAAACCTTGCGCGTGTGATACCCGTCGGGGGTTGCGCGTGGGGTGTTGGGGGAGCATTCGTCCGGGTTCCGACGGGCCCGGCGGGAGTTGCAGAAAACGGCGTGTGAGGCGAACGGGATTGAATTCCCGGCCGCAGAGGGTGATGGCCCCGTAGCCGAACACGCGCCGTCTTCCGGTGATGCGTCCCAAGTAGCGCGGGCCCCGTGGAATCCCGTGTGAATCCGCCCAGACCGTTGGGTAAGCCTAAGTATATCTGTCTGACCGATAGCGTACCAGTACCGTGAGGGAAAGGTGAAAAGCACCCCGGGAGGGGAGTGAAATAGTTCCTGAAACCGTGCGCCTACGAACCGTCGGAGCCTTCTTGTGGGGTGACGGCGTGCCTATCGAAAAATGAGTCTGCGAGTCAGTGGCGTGTGGCGAGGCGAACCCGTGTGGGGTGGCCGTAGCGAAAGCGAGTCTTAAAAGGCGTTTTCAGTCGCGCGTCCTGGACCCGAAGCGGGATGATCTAGCCCTGAGCAGGTTGAAGCGTGGGTAAGACCGCGTGGAGGACCGAACCCACCTGGGTTGAAAACCGGGGGGATGACTTGGGGTTAGGGGTGAAAGGCCAATCAAATTCCGTGATAGCTGGTTCTCTCCGAAATGCATTTAGGTGCAGCGTCGGTTGATTGCGTCCGGGGGGTAGAGCTACTGGATGCTTGCGGGCCCGTAGTGGGTACCAATAGCAGCCAAACTCCGAATACCCGTGATGTGTATTCCGGCAGTGAGTCGGCGGGGGATAAGCTCCGTCGTCGAAAGGGAAACAGCCCAGATCGTCGTCTAAGGTCCCTAAGCGTGTGCTAAGTGGGAAAGGATGTGGAGTCGCATAGACAGCCAGGAGGTTGGCTTAGAAGCAGCCATCCTTGAAAGAGTGCGTAACAGCTCACTGGTCTAGTGGTTCCGCGCCGACAATGTAGCGGGGCTCAAGCACACCACCGAAGACGCGGCAGCCTTCCTTTGGAGGCTGGGTAGGAGAGCGTTCCGTCCTGGGGCGAAGCGGGGGAGTGATCCTCCGTGGACCGTTCGGAAGTGAGAATGCAGACATGAGTAGCGAGACGGGGGTGGGAATCCCCCGCGCTGGATGACCAAGGGTTCCGGGGCCACGTTCGTCGTCCCCGGGTGAGTCGGGTCCTAAGGCGAGGCCGACAGGCGTAGTCGAATGGACGAACGGGTTGATATTCCCGTACCGGCTTTCAGCCGCCCAGACCCGGAACGGTCCGCGTTGCCTCCGTGCCTGTCGCGCCGGCCTTTCGGGGTGGGTTGCGGCGGGTGTCGTTGGTTCCGTGGCCGTCGAGGGTAGCGCAGGAGTGACGCAGACGGGTAGCCGGCCGCGGCGGTGGTAGTCCGTGGCCAAGCGTGCGGCCGCCTCCCAGGCAAATCCGGGGGGCTTGTGGCTTAGGCGTGATGGTGGGGGCCGTTGGGCCCGAATCCGGTGATCCTGTCTGCCGAGAAAAGCTTCGGCGCGAGGCTGTCAGCCGCCCGTACCCCAAACCGACACTGGTGGTCAGGTAGAGAATACCAAAGCGATCGAGCGAATCCTGGTCAAGGAACTCGGCAAATTGCTCCCGTGCCTTCGGTATAAGGGAGGCCCCTGGGGGTGAAGCGGCTTGCCCGTGGAGCTTTCGGGGGTGGCACAGACCAGGGGGTAGCGACTGTTTACCAAAAACACAGGAGCGTGCGAAGGCGCAAGCCGCTGTATACGCTCTGACGCCTGCCCGGTGCCGGAAGGTTAAGAGGATCCGTCAGCTTCGGCGAAGCGGTGAATTCAAGCCCCGGTAAACGGCGGTGGTAACTATAACCATCCTAAGGTAGCGAAATTCCTTGTCGGGTAAGTTCCGACCTGCACGAATGGCGTAACGACTTCCCCACTGTCTCGACCAGGAGCTCGGCGAAATTGCAGTACGAGTAAAGATGCTCGTTAAGCGCAGAAGGACGAAAAGACCCCGGGACCTTTACTATACCTTGGTATTGGCGTTAGGTGCGGATTGTGTAGCATAGGCGGGAGGCTTCGAAGCGTGGGCGCCAGCCCGTGTGGAGCCGGAAGGTGAAATACCGCTCTGTTCGCATTTGGCGTCTAACCTCGACGAGTCATCCTNGTCAGGGACAGTGCCTGGCGGGTAGTTTAACTGGGGCGGTTGCCTCCCAAAGAGTAACGGAGGCGCTCAAAGGTCCGCTCAGCCCGGTTGGCAATCGGGTGTCGAGTGCAATCGCACAAGCGGGCTTGACTGTGAGACTGACGGGTCGAGCAGGGACGAAAGTCGGAGATAGTGATCCGGTGCCGGCGTACGGACGCGGCATCGCTCAACGGATAAAAGGTACCCCGGGGATAACAGGCTGATCATTCCCAAGAGTCCATATCGACGGGATGGTTTGGCACCTCGATGTCGGCTCGTCGCATCCTGGGGCTGGAGCAGGTCCCAAGGGTTCGGCTGTTCGCCGATTAAAGCGGCACGCGAGCTGGGTTCAGAACGTCGTGAGACAGTTTGGTCTCTATCCTCTGCGCTCGTTGGAATCCTGAGGAGGCCTGCCCATAGTACGAGAGGACCTGGGTGGACGAACCTCTGGTATGCCGGTCGTCACGCCAGTGGCGCGGCCGGTTGGCTACGTTCGGAAGGGATAACCGCTGAAAGCATCTAAGCGGGAAGCCTGCTCCAAGATTAGGATTCCGTACGCCCTTCGTGGCGTTGGAGGCCCCATGTAGAACACGTGGTTGATAGGCCGGACGTGGAAGTCCCGCGAGGGATGGAGCGGACCGGTACTAACGGCCGAGGGGCAATCCCATTCATCTTAACTGGGTGTGTCCTGCCGGGATGTGCGGCGGGAGGCACGGCCTTCGTGTCCGGACGGCGATGAGCGTCCGGTCATGGAACGGTCATTGTCACGGCACGCTCGCGTCCATAGTCCGGTTCCCGGACCGTCCACGGTCCCGTCCGCGCCCCTTGGGGTGTGATAATCGAAGATTTGCGGCGGTCATGGCCCAGGAGAGACGCCCGGTCCCATTCCGAACCCGGAAGCTAAGGCCTGGCGCGGCGATGGTACTGCACCCGATGGGGTGTGGGAGAGTAGCTCGCCGCCGCATTCATACTTGCCCGGGGAGAGGGGGAGGCGGCCGTCCGGTCGTTTCCCCCTCTCCCCTTTTTCGTTCCCCTTCCTTTCCCTTCCTTTCCCTTTCCTTCCCTTCCTTTCCCTTCCTTTCCCTTCCTTTCCCTTTCCTTCCCTTTCCTTCCCTTTCCTTCTGTTCCTTCTGTTCCTTCTTCCTTCTTCCTTCTTTCCTTGTCGGTCCTTACGATTTGGTGTTCCGTCGTCGCCCATGCCCCGTTCCCCCTCCCGCCGCGTCCCGTTCATGCCCCGGTTCCCGCCCCGTTCATCCCGGGTTCCCTCCCCCGCCGCGATCCCAACGCCCGTCCTCCTCCCGACTCCCCCCCCCGTTTGTCCCTCGTACGGGTCACTTCCAGCCGATGATATAGGAATGACGATGGTATCGCCCGGACCAAGGGAACGACCGTTCGGACCATGGAAGCGGTCGCTCGTACGGGCACAATAGGGCGTGCCCATTGTAATGTGGAGCATGACATGGCGGGAACCACGAGAAACGAGGTGTGCCGGTGTTCGCCAATCTCTCGACATTCATCGCCGTATACGAAACACGGCAATTTTCCGCAGCTGCCGATGAGCTGCGCATATCACAATCAACGGTTTCATCCCGTATTGCCGCGTTGGAACGAGAAACCGCAAACACGCTTTTTGAACGCCACAACGGCAAAGAAGTGATCCCCACACCAGCGGGAGATGTACTATATCAGGCGGCCGTTGCCATGCTCGATAATTGGCAAAGCGCCATGGACGCAGCCACACGACTATCCACATTACGACAGCCGTTGCGTCTGCTGTTCTCACATACAGCGGTGAGAACCTGCGCGCCGGCTGCAATGACAGCGTTACGCCCATCGCTTGAACGATTCGATATCACCGTCCAAACCAAAAACTCGGACATTATTCTGCAAGCGGTAGGACGTAAAGAGGCTGAACTCGGCATCATCGAAAAACCAATCATCAGCGAAGCGGTGCACCGTGTGCCACTCCACGAAGACACACTCGTATTAGCCGGCAATGTCACCGACAACGTATGGCTGGTACGAGAACGAGGATCAGGAGTACGATATTACACAGAGCTGTACTTCAAAGAACATGACATCACCCCAACCACAGTGGTGGAATTAGCCAGCAACGAAGCCATACGAGCATGCCTCGCAGGAGGATTCGGACAATCCATCATTTCACAGAGCGTGCTTCCTGACGACGTATCCTCGGTAGAACTTGGAGAAGAGTTCGTGCGGAGGTTCTTCGCTGTCATGCCAAGGACGGGGCTTTCCAAAGAACAACATCATGCCGTAGATGCCATCATCGAAGTACTGAAAAGCGAAGAATAACTCTCAGAAACAGTACTTAGGCAAACTTTCCCTAGGGTGGGCGTTGTGAGCGGTGTCTGGGAAGCACCGCTTGATGAATCTGCGAGTGATGTTGCGAGACAAGTGTTACCTGGGGAAAGCCGAGCAGCAAGTGATACATAGATAGAGATGTATCTGGGGCGATAGAGATGTATTTAGGGCACCTAGGAGAGCGATACGTGCGAATATGTCGTAGCAAGCGATGCTGAGGAATAATGATTTGGAAGCAATACGTGGAAGCAATACGTGGAAGCAGCGCTGGAGCAATGGCGATGATTGAAGACAGCGCGAGGGAAAACAGCGCTTGAGGTACTGTGTATGGAACGGCGCCCAGAGAATAGCGCATAGGGACAGTACATAGGAGAAGCCTCACAGCAACAGTCCCCGGAAAGCAGCGGTTGAGAGGGAGGAATGCTTGAGGATGCAGGGTTTGCGGGATGCAGCGCTTGGAATGATGTAGTGCTGCATTTGAAATAAGCCCGTGTTCTAGGAGCATGAGTCGGATAGATACAGTCGACATTGATGTAAGGCATGTACGGCGTTTTGCAGTCTTTGCGCCGCATACTGATAGTGGTTGCAGTCTTACGTGGCGTGCATAGCGGGTGACATCTACGAGGCGTACATAGAGCCAAGCCTTGATAGGGCGCGCGTACAGAGCGGTCGCAGCCGCTGCAAGAGCATACACAGATGAGTACGCTGTCCGATGCTTGCATGATACTAGGTCGGATACCATACGAGCATAAGCTCGCGGCCGAAAGGAGCGCACCGTGCGTCAAGGGTTCGATAACAACACCTACATTGAATTGCAAGCCGCCAACATCAAAAAACGTATCGCTCAATTCGGCGGCAAACTGTATCTGGAATTCGGCGGCAAACTGTTTGACGACTATCACGCATCGCGAGTGCTGCCTGGCTTTGAGCCGGACACCAAAATCCGTATGCTCAAAAGCTTGGTCGACGACGTGGAAATCGTTATCGCCATCAACGCCAATCATATCGAAAAGGCCAAAATGCGTGGCGATCTGGGCATCACCTACGATGAGGATGTGCTGCGCCTGACCGACGAATTCCGTGGCATGGGATTCTACGTTGGTTCAGTGGTGCTGACGCAATATGCGGGTCAGCCGGCCGCCGATGTATTCCGCCGACGTCTCGAGCAGTTGGGCATTACCTGCTACCTCCATTATCCGATTGCCGGATACCCTCACGATCTCGAACATATCGTGTCCGAAGACGGATATGGCCGCAATGATTACATCGAAACCAGCCGTCCGCTGGTGGTAGTCACCGCGCCTGGTCCGGGATCGGGCAAGCTGGCGACCTGCCTGTCGCAGTTGTATCACGAGTACCGTCGCGGCGTGAAGGCCGGATATGCCAAGTATGAGACGTTCCCGATTTGGAACCTGCCGTTGAACCATCCGGTTAATATCGCGTACGAGGCGGCAACCGTCGACCTGGACGATGCCAATATCATCGACCCGTTCCACTTGGAAGCCTACGGAAAGACTACGGTGAACTATAACCGAGATGTCGCAGCGTTCCCGGTGCTCAAAGCCATGATGGAGCGCATTATGGGACAAAGCCCTTACCAGTCGCCGACGGATATGGGTGTGAACATGGCTGGTATGGCGATTGTCGACGATGAAGCCTGTCGCGAGGCGGCCAATATGGAAATCGTGCGCCGCTATTTCGCCGCCGCAGTAGCGTTGAAGCGTACTGGCACCGGAGAAGAGCAGGTGGAACGGTTGCGTTCCATCATGAAGAAGGCTGGCGTTGACCAAGATCTTTCACCTGCCCGTAGTGCTGCTTTGTTGAAGGAAGAAACAACTGGCGCTCCTGCGGGTGCCATGGTGTTGCCCGATGGCCGCGTGGTCACCGGTAAGACCAAAGGACTGCTTGGCGCGGCCAGCGCACTGCTTATGAACGCGCTGAAAGCCGTTACCGGTGTGGATGACGATGTGGAAGTCATCGATCACGCGGCAATCGAGCCCATCTGCAGGTTGAAGACGGAGCACCTCTCCAGCGCCAATCCGCGTTTGCATTCCGACGAAACGTTGATCGCCTTGTCAATCACCTCTTCGCAAAGTGAACTGGCGGCGCAGGTAATCGGCGGTTTAGAGCAATTGCGCGGCTCGGACTCGTTCTTCTCCGTGATCATTTCTTCGACGGACGAAGAGCTGTATCGCAAACTTGGCATCAATGTGTGCTGCGAACCGAAGTACGAGCGCGTAAGCCTGTACCATAAGTGATCGCCGATTGAGGCTGTTGCTCATATTCATGCACGTTGGCTTCCACCTCGCAAGGGTTGGGCGCCAACGTGTTGTATAGGGGGGGAAGGTGCGATAGAGTCAATTGCATGACGGCAATGGTATGGCAACGCGACGATGGTACGGTGCTGCGCTCTCCTAGGGCGTCGGATGCTGAACGGTTCTGGTCCGACGGGTTTGCCGAACTCGATCCCGAACTTGTTCTTTTGACTGGTAGCAAGCCATCGTTCAAACACGATGAAGTAATCGGATTCTTCCACTGGTGCTTGGAAGATTCCTCACGGCGGATGTGGCTGATGGTAGCACCTGACGGCCGTATTGTCGGAGAAAGTGTTATTAACGATATTGATGACGAACGGCGAGAAGCCAACTATCGCATTGCGATTTTTCGTCCCGACGACCGCAACCGCGGGCTTGGTTCTTGGGCTGTACATCATGCGTGCGAGTATGCATTCACACAACTGGGGCTACGTCGGCTGACCTTGGAAGTGTTTGCGTGCAATGGCAGGGCACGTCATGTCTACGAACGGCACGGTTTTCAGATATGCGAACCCGCGCACGGTGAAGATGTGTCGGGCGACATCGGTGCGGACGAAACAACCATGGATATGGTTCTCACTGCTGAACGCTGGCTGCAGCGACCTGCGATGTCCGATTAGTCGGGTGTGTGGCGAGGATACGCGGGATGCCGTGCAGGATGACACGTAGACGATGTCACCGGGTTGGCTATGGTTCGCATGGTGAGTTGTTCGGTTGCGGTAACGCCCGTACTTATGCGTAGACGGCAATAGCGATGCGGCCACATTTGCTCGCCTGATAGTCCGTACAACGTCAACGAGTGGCTAGTATGGCTGATATGAGTGTGAATTTTGATAAGCCGGTATCGCGTATGGGTACGATGTCGTTGAAATGGGATGCGGCCGGCGAAGCATTGCCTATGTGGGTTGCGGATATGGATTTTCCGGCGGCACCGGCCATCGTGCAGGCGTTGCAACAACGAGTGGAGCATGCGGTGTTTGGCTACAGCGATGTGCCACCTGAGTGGAATGCTGCGTACGCGTATTGGTGGAGCACACGGCACGGCTATGCGGTTAATCCGTCGTGGATGGTGTTTTGCAATGGGGTGATTCCCGCGCTTGGCGCCATGATTGAAGAATTCAGCGAGCCGCAGGACGGGATTGTAGTGCAAACGCCGGTATATGGCACTTTTATGCGTACCATTCGTTCCTGTGGGCGGCGTGTGGTGGAATCGCGCCTGCGATACGAGCGAAGCGCGCAAGAGCAGGCTGTATATACCATTGACTGGGACGATTTGGATGCGAAGTTGGCCGATTCGCGCACCACGATTATGGTGCTGTGCAATCCGCATAATCCGGTGGGCTGCATATGGGATAGGGAGACGCTGGCGCGCATCGGTGCGTTGTGCCATCGGCACGGCGTGCTGGTGATCAGCGATGAGATTCATGGGGATCTTACCGATCCGGGGGTTGGGTATGTGCCGTTCGGCTCGGTGAACGAGCAATGCCGGCAACAGTCGGTGTCGTGTTGGTCGGCGAGTAAGGCGTTTAATCTGGCGGGCGTTCAGTCGGCTGGATTATGTGTGCCTAACCCGGGGCTGCGGGAGCGTGTGGAGCTTGCGGTGGCTCGTGCCCAGTGCAATGAGCCGAATGCGTTTGCCGTTCCGGCGACCATCGCAGCGTTCCGGCATGGTGCGCCGTGGTTGGATGACCTGCGCGCATATTTGTACGACAACAAGCAGCGGATGCGTGAGCTTTTTGCCCAATACAACGCTTCGGTGCCGCAGCAACGCCGTGTGGCGCTTACGCAAGGGGCTGCCACCTATTTAGGGTGGGTGGATTGCTCCTGCGCTACTACGGACGCTGACGCATGGTGTGAGCGGTTGGAACAGGAGTATCGGGTGAAGGTGTCGTCCGGTTCCGGGTTCGGCGGTAATGGTGCACGGTTCATACGCATCAATGTGGCGACGCAACGTGCGCGTATGGAGGAGGGCGTAGGACGCATCATTGAGGCGTTACGTGCGATATAGCCGTATGGCGGTGTGAGCCGGGTTATAGGCCAAAATACCCTGGAGGGGCATGCATGCTGCCAATACTGACAGTATATAGCAGAAACCCCCAGCTGCAAGCAGTGGGGGTTTCCTCGTGGTGGCTCCGAGCGGGATCGATCCGCTGACCTAACGATTTTCAGTCGTTCGCTCTACCAACTGAGCTACAGAGCCATGAACAGTTAAAAAAACCCGGATAAACCGGGTGTTAACCATTCGAGCGACCCCGACCGGACTTGAACCGGCGACCTCCGCCGTGACAGGGCGGCGCTCTAACCAACTGAGCTACGGGGCCGTGGTTTCCTCTGTTTGAGGAGCCGAGTAGATATATTACTGATATCTCGGCAGTATGCAAATTACGGCGTGTTTCGTTGAAAAATCAATGTTTCTTAATTCTGGAAAATCAGGGGGATCGCGACGTAATTTTGTCATGGTGGTGGGTGGAATAGTGTGTTCTTCGGCGTGTTGGGTGAGTCGTGTTTGGTTGGCATGCACAATGCGGCGCGTACCAACTGGCGCGCGCCACATAAGAGGCTATGTTGTCTGTTCGGATGGGGGTGTCCGGACAGGGACGGCTGATACCGCAATTAGAACAGTTGTGAATTAGAACAGCTGCGGCAGCATTGCCATAAACGAATAGCTCCATTCGAAACCACTGTCGGTTGGCGTCATGGTGCCGACGGAAGCCGCGGCGATAACAACCACCGCGATAATGGCGACGACGGCCAGCAGTTCCAGTCCGCTGATAATGATGCCGGCGATGGCGAGTTCCTTGCCGCGCTCGTGGGTGGAGCGGATTTGCTTGACGGCTATGATGGACAGCACGAGTCCCACGGGGAAGAACATGAACGCGAAAATGAATCCAAGAATGGCGAGTGCGTTCCATGGGGCGGGCTGATTGTAGCCGGGATAGTAGCCTTGCGGTGCGTACGGCTGCTGCTGGTATGGCTGCTGCGGCTGCTGTGGGGGAATATTGGTATTACTCATGTTTCAAGTATAGGGGAGCGCGCGGTCGCATGACGGTATGGCGATGTACGCAGTATGTGGGTTTTTACGATGGTTATTTGTCGGGGCAACAATGCTGGCGCAGCAGGTCTATCATCTCCTTTTCGTGGGCCGCGCACCCGTTGGGGTCTTTCCATTTCTGGCTTGCGTTGGTGCCAGCGTGCTCGATGAATTGGCTCATGAGGCGGAGTTTAAGGCTGCCTTGCGCAATCATGTGCCTGAACGTACTGTTCTTGGCTTCCGGCGACATGTTGGAAAACTTTGCATTTACGTCGCGTGGGATGATACATAGGTTCCCGAAACGGTTCACTTCATCCCAGGGGTCAAAGGTGTCTTCGGAAGGATGCTGTGGATACCAATGTTCGACGGAGTTTCTAAAAGTAAAGGTGAAATCGGCGTATTTGTCGGGATCCTTTTCCCACAGCAGGAAATCCAGGTAGTTAAACACGATGTGTGGAGTACGCGTTCCCATGTTGTATGTATCGCGCTTGCGGACTTCGAAGAATTGTTCTTGAACGGCCTGTTTGGCGATATCCTCGATAACCGTGTCGAACTTGGTCATATCGACGTCTTGATTGTCGGGGGAGCATTCGGCTTGCGAAAGCCAAATGAGCAGCTCTGTTATCCAGTGCATCGACTGTGCGGAGGTGTAGGATACACGCAGAGCCGACTGGAGCATAAGGATGCGTTTATGGCGTTCGGCGCTGCGGTCGTTTTGATACCATTCCCCTTTGCGCACGAACCGAGTGTTGCAATAATTAGCCGTATGCTTGGAAGGCGGTTTGTCGATGCGGAGTTCCTTCAGGCTCCATTGGTCGTTGGATTCTCGTTTGAGGATGTATTTGTCAAACAGAAATCTGGTGCGCAGCAAGCATATTGCAAAATTTTGGGCAAAGGCTTCGGTGTGTTCCTTGATGGCATCGCTGTCGCATACACGTTTGAAGCTTTTGATGAGATTCTTGTCATCGAGCGATCTGTCGACAATGCGCTGTTGGGCGTCTTCATTCGTGATGCCATTGATGGCGAGGTACACGTGCAGCGTGTGCATGAGGAAGTGGGGAAAATTGATAATGCTGGTGAATTGCGCGTTCGTAGTCTCGTCGAGACGCTCGGCGGAGTCGAAGCGAGAATCGGAGCTGATGATCTGATTTATGGTGTATCCGACTCTGTGTGCGGTATCGGCATCACGAGATATATATTTATCCCAGCAATGCGGAGGCATGGTGTTCCAATCGTTTCCGAACACGCTTTTTCGCTCGCTGTCGGGCAGGTGCATTTGCACATAGCCGGTCATGTCGCTGCAGGCATCCCAGATACGGGCAAATGCGGCCCGATCACGGTCGTTGCGCAGGTAGCTCATCAGCATTGCTTTCACAATGTCATGCTGTTCGAGCTGTTCGCCGCGGGTGTTCATTATTTCGAAATAGCGGTTCACGTCGGTGTGTGGAGGAACCTCGATGCGATACATCACCACTCGCGACAGTTTGTCGATAAACTGTTTAAACTGTTCCTTAAACTGTCCTTTATCGATATTGTTGTTCTGCAGTGTTTGCACGCATATTGCTGTGGCCTGCTGGATGTTCGGGTCAATGCTTTCCATATCCAATGAGCTGTCAGATGGAGGCAACGTATGGGCGATGTGTTCCAGCGTGTAGTTGGAGCGTTTTCGGCATGCAAAGGTTAGCGTATGGTTTGTCGAGTACCCAAGGCAATGGAGCAGAAGATACAGCGAGGTTAAGCGTTGTTGCCCATCTATGACTTCGTAGTCGTCGCCCTGTTTGGCGACAATCAACGAGCCGAGGCAGTATTCCTCGTTGTCGGCTACGCTGTGTATGTCCTCGATCAACTGGACGAGCTGGGTGTCTTCCCAAGCGTATGCCCGCTGGTACAGGGGGATAGTGTACCTCTCGCCGGTATCGAACATGGTTTTGTCGTCGCTGATGATATGAAGTTTGGAAACGAGCTCGCTCATCATGCCTCCAACGCGCCGTTGATACGTTGTAATGTCTTGTAGAGATCTTTCCAGTGGCTATCGTCGTTCACGGTGGAATCGCGCAGTAGCGTTACCGGCAGGCTGGAGATTTCGGTGTGCAGTCTTGCGTCGCTGATTGCGGAAAACATGGCGATATGGTTGGTGTATCGAGCGTTGGTATTGTCGCCGATAGCATACTTGTTGATGCTGGCGAACGCAAGGGAGCCTAGGTCGATGCGCAGCATGAACGCCCAGGTGAAGAGTGTCCGTACCGCTGCTGGGTCTATGTCCTGTGCGTTGTGATCACAATCGTGGAACCGGTCGCAATAGTGCAGAAGTGCGCCATAGAACAGCCGAATGACGTGAGTGAGTCTCGGGGATCGATATGTCGTTGCGTCCAGATGCGGAACGCTGTTGTCGTCGCTGTTGCGGATGCTGGCTTTGATGTCAGCGAATTCGGGGTTGGTGGCTATTGCGGTCGTGATGTGCTCAAACACGTTCAGATAATGGTCGACCATGGCGAAGAAATGTTTTCCGGCTATAAACGTCTCCGTAATCTGAAAATGTGGCATCGCGCTGTTGATGTGCTGCGCATAGGGGTATTGAGAGACCTGGTCAAGGCTGACGCCTTTGTAGATGTTGATGTCATTCGCGGTGAAGGGCTTGCTTTTCCGGCCGCGTGACCAATGCCAAATGGGAAACAGGTACGTGTCGAACAATGTTTTGATATGCGCGCTGTCGGTCTCTTCCCATCGCTCTACGGCGCGTTCCATCTCCTCCCGCTCTTGCGGATTCGCGCTCATCTCGCGCAAATGGTAGGCCTTCAACAGGTCGTGCGGGTCGAGTGCCTTGCCGCGCGTGTTCTGCGAATCGAATAGTTGAAAAGCTTGTGCGATCGTAGGCACGACTATGACCACGACTTTCAGAATGTTGTTAAATGCCTCCAGCATGCGCTTGCGGTCGTCTTCGGTCTGCGCGGAGCACTGTTTGCGAATGAGGTGATAATTACGGTCAATGGATGCTTGGGTTATCGTGTTGGTGAACGTTTTCTCGAAAATGGGGTGGGAAAAGTACGGGTCGAGGCACTTTTTCACCAGCAGGAGCGACATGATGCGCTGCTGCCCGTCGACAATGTCGTAAGCGTCGGTGTTGCGGTGGAGAATGATGGTTCCTAAACGGTATGTGT
This sequence comes from Bifidobacterium sp. LH_491, assembly GCF_056356495.1. Classification (NCBI taxonomy): domain Bacteria; kingdom Bacillati; phylum Actinomycetota; class Actinomycetes; order Bifidobacteriales; family Bifidobacteriaceae; genus Bifidobacterium; species Bifidobacterium sp. LH_491. The sequence goes on along the minus strand of NZ_JBKEUI010000001.1, from coordinate 1,495,858 downwards.
GTGCATGGTCTGGTTTGGCTGCGTCTGCGATTGCCGTGCTGATGTCTTGTAGCAATTCGTCGATATTACGTGAGTTCCATCGATAGGGCCTCTGATAATCCGGAATATCGAGTGTCATATCTAGTAATTCGTTGACGCTGATTATGTAAGCTTCGTCGCCGCTGGTTATGGAATCCATGTGTCCACCTGCACTCTCGTCGCACGGTTCTGTATGGAGAACTATATGGGGCGTCAAGCCCTGAATGTCAGCACTTCGCACAGTATAGGTGAAAGGAATTGTGCAAACAACCTTGTTTGTAGTATGTCGTGCGTCCGGCGCGCGCTTAAGTCGGTGCGGGCGCGGGTGGGAAGGGTCATATAAGACGTGGCCGGCGGCATGCCGCATTGGTTGCGCCGCCGGCCACGATGGGTATTAGTCGACCTGCTTCCAGGATGCGACGTCGATGTGATGCTCCGGGTTCGCCTGCCAGGCTTCCCAGGCGGACTTCACAATGTCCTGCACGTTGTACTTGGCATGCCAGTTCATGGCTTCGTTGATGCGCTTGGGCGAGCCGATCAGTTGCGGCGGGTCGCCGGCGCGGCGCGGCATGACGGTTTCGGTGAAGGGCAGGCCGGTGACCTTCTTCACTTCGTCGACGATTTGGCGCACGGAGGTGCCTTCGCCGGTACCGACGTTGAAGGCGTCATATTCGCGCTCATCGCGGTCGAGGTAGTCCAGGGCGGCTATGTGGGCGTCGGCCAGATCGGAGACGTGGATGTAGTCGCGGATGCAGGTGCCGTCTGGGGTGGGGTAGTCGTCGCCGAAGATGGCGGGAGCCTTGCCCTGCTTGAGGCGGTTGAACAGCATGGGGATCAGGTTCAGGATGGCCGGATCTTCGAGCTCGACCGGACCGCAGCCGGCGACGTTGAAGTAGCGCAGGCCGCAGAAGCGAATGCCGTACGGCTCTTCGCAGGCGCGGGCCATCCACTCGCCGAACAGCTTGGTTTGGCCGTAGGGGTTGATCGGCAGCATGGGGACAACGTCCTCGGGGACGACATCAACCGGCGGCTCGCCGTATGTGGCGGCGGAGGAGGAGAACACCAGCTTCTTGACGCCGGCGTCGCGCATGCCGGTCAGGACGTTGAGCATGCCGACGATGTTCTGCTGGTAGTACCACAGCGGCTTCTCCACGGATTCGCCGACCTGCTTGCGGGCGGCGAAGTGGATGACGGCGTCAACACCTTCGGCGGTCATGATTTCGGCGAGGCGTGCACCCGCGTCGGGGGAGGAAATGTCCATGCCGTAGAGGCGTGCGCCTTCGATGCGCGTGGGCTTGCCGTAGCTCAGATCGTCCACGACGACGACACGGCTTCCAGATTGATGAAGAGCATGAACGACATGGGCGCCAATGTAACCGCACCCACCAGTGACGAGAACTGTCATGTCTGGCCTTTCGATACGAGCTCGCCGATACAGTTTGTTCGGTTTTGCTCAATTGTGTTACTTTTTGGAACAATTTGAGTATAGCACACTGTGATTCGCTGCCGTGGGGTGCGTCGGGCATAATGATATATGGTTCGCGCATGGGCAATGTGCTCGAAAAAGAAAGGCTGTGACAAGCATGACGATGAAAGAACTGGCCGACCGATCTGGCGGCGAGCGATTCGACGATGGTGATGCGGTTGAGACTGGTATGCCGGCCGATATGCGGGGTGCCAGGCCGGTGCTGTCGTTCGTGCGCCGTTCGGGACGCTTGGACGCCCGGTTGCAGCGTGCTTGGGATGCGTATGCCGAGCAGTATCTCTTGACGCTGGCTCCCCGCGAAGGGTCGCTTGGCGTGCGGGAGGGATTGGTTGTTGACGTCGATTTTGTTGCCGAACATTGGGGGAATCGCAATCCGTTGGTGGTGGAAATCGGTAGCGGTCAGGGCGAGAACGTGGTGGCTGCGGCACAGAGCAATCCCAATGTGAATTTCCTGGCGTTGGAAGTGTATGACCCCGGTGTGGCGCATACCTTATTGATGGCAGGCAAGCGCGAGCTGCGCAATTTGCGTGTGGCGCAAGTCAATGCGCCCGAACTTATGCGGGCGGTGGTTCCGGACTTGCTGAAGGAGGTGTGGACCTTCTTCCCCGATCCGTGGCCCAAGATGCGTCACCATAAGCGTCGCATCGTGCAAGCGCAGTTGGCGGCCGACGTGTGCAAGGCTCTCGCGGAGGGTGGCGTATGGCGTATCGCCACGGATATCGAGGATTATGCGCTGCATGTGCATGAGGTGATGGATGGCCGCGAGGACTTCGTGAACGAGGGCGGGCTGACCGTAAGCCTGCCGCTGGAGCACGTAGGAAAGGGCAACGCTCAGGATGCGGCCACGCTGCCGCATGGTGACTTTGTTGAATCCGTGCGATTCGACGGGCGAGTGCTGACCAACTTTGAGAAGAAAGGCATCGCTGCGGGGCGCGTCATTCATGATTTCGCCTATCGCAAGCGGTAGGCGATGCGTTGCGTGCATGTAGGTGGCGTGTTGGCTGGATGAAGGCGTTGTGAGGTGCTGTCTTGGTATGCGACACGCCGATTTGCTGAAGGGGCATTCATCCCGTAACATAATAGTCTTGTTGCCCCCATCGTCTAACGGTTAGGACACCAGACTTTCAATCTGACAACGAGAGTTCGACTCTCTCTGGGGGTACGGGTAGAAATTAAAAGTCCCTCGTGGCGAAGAGCTGCGAGGGGCTTTTTTGTTAGCTTTCGGCGGCTAAGTTCGTCTGCGGCGGAATAAGCGTTCTGAAGCGCGTCTGCGTTTTGCGCGATGTGAAACGAACCAAAACGGCGTAAGATACCAAGTGTCGCTCGTGGACGAGGAAGGCGCGAGGCGGCCGTGTGCAACGACGCTCAAAGGAGGGCATACATGGTGTATCGCATGATTTTCAACCAAACCGCATACTTCGGTCGTGGTGCCATCAAGGAAATTCCGGTCGTGGCCAAGTCACATGGTTTTACCAAGGCGTTCATCGTCACGGACCACGTGCTGGTGGAAACACATACCGTGCAGAAAGTCACCGATGTGCTCGACGAAGCCGGCATGCCGTATGAGATTTTCAGCAATGTGCAGCCCAACCCTCCGGTCGAAAACATTCAAGACGGCGTTGCCAAGTTCACCCAGTCGGGCGCTGACTTCCTCATTGGTTTGGGCGGCGGTTCTCCGCAGGACACTTGCAAGGGCATCGGCATTGTGGTGGCGAATCCGGAGTTTTCCGACGTGCTGTCGCTCGAAGGCGTCGCCGATACCAAGCATCCATCCGTGCCGATTTTTGGCGTGCCCACCACCGCCGGCACTGCGTCGGAAACCACCATCAACTATGTGATTACCGATACGGCGAACAAACGTAAGTTCGTGGCGGTCGATCCGCATGATATTCCGCTGGTGGCGTTCGTCGATCCCGACCTGACCGACACTCAGCCGCGCTCGCTGAAGGTCGCCACCGGCTTGGACGCGTTGACTCATGCCATCGAAGGCTATGTCACGCCGGGGGCGTGGAGTCTGTCTGACTGCCTGTCCATACAAACGATTCGTATGATCGCTAAGAATCTGGCAAAGTCCGCCGCCGGTGACGTGCCGGCAGGCGAGCAAATGGCGTATGCCTCGTACATTACCGGCATGGCGTATTCGAATGTGGGCCTAGGTCTGGTGCATGGCATGGCGCATCCGTTGGGCGGCCGTCTTGGCGTGGCGCATGGTGTGGCCAATGGCATCTTGCTGGCGCCGGTGATGGAATACAACAAGGAATATACGGGAGAAAAGTACCGTGATATAGCTGATGCATTCGGTGTGGCGGATGCGTACACCGGCGATTTGGATCATGTGCGCGACGAGGCGGTGGCTGCGGTGCGTGCGTTGACCAAGGAGCTTGGCAATCCGACCACCATTTCCGAAGTGGGGGCTACGGAGGCTGATCTTGCGGGTCTGGCGCATGACGCGTTCCATGATGTCTGCACGCCGGGCAATCCGCGTCCCGCCTCGCAGGAAGATATTTTGGCGATATACCAATCGCTGATGTAGCGCGGTGTTGCGTGTGCGTTGTGCCGTTTGTCGGTGCGATGGGGCTTGTCTTTGTGTGATGTAGGCAGGCCCCATCGGCTTATCCGGGGTTATATGCCCGCGGGATGAATGAGCGTGGAATCGGCACAGGGTGCATGGACGTGATTTTGGGGCAGGCGTGCTGTGAGGTGGCGCATGTGCAACACGCCCGGATGGTTGGTGGTCGGTTGTGGTGTATCGATATATTCTAGGGTTTTATCGTGCAATTATTACGAAATTGCTTAAATTCATGTTTTTTTCACGTAAAGCCGTTGGGAAAAGTTAACAAAGCGAACGTTTGTTGAAAATGTATGATATCGTGGATGATGTCACATCGACGTGACAGTGAATCATCTCGAAGGGAGTAGGGATATGATTTCGAAAGGTAAACGCATCGTTGCGGGTTTGGCCACGGTGGCCGCGTTTGGATTGACGCTCAGCGGCTGCGGCGGCGCCGGCACTGACACTGCTCAGTCGGGCGAGGGCTCAAGCGGAGAAAAGGTCGAAATCACTTATATGCATCGTCTGCCGGATAAGGACGGCATGACGTTGGTCAATGACATTGTGGCGAAGTGGAACAAGGAACATCCGAACATTCATGTCACGGCTACTAAGTTCAACGGTGTGTCCGCCGATATGATGAAAAAGTTGGAGACGGATGTCAAGGCCGGCAATGCTCCTGATCTGGCGCAGCTCGGTTATGCGGAGATTCCTGAGGCCTATGCCAAAGGTATGTTGCAGGACGTGACCGCTGAGGCAAGCAAGTATAAGGATGACTTCGCCGCTGGTCCATACAAGCTCATGGCCGTAGGCGACCAGACTTTCGGATTGCCGCAGGATACCGGCCCGCTGCTGTACTTCTATAACAAGGCTGCGTTCGATCAGTTGGGCATCAGCGTTCCCAAGACTAAGGACGAATTGATTGAGACCGCGAAGAAGGCTGCGGCGCAAGGTAAGTACATCATGTCCTACCAGCCCGATGAGGTTGGCAACATGTTCTCCGGTTTGGCTGGTGCTACCGGTTCATGGTACAAGGTCAGCGGTGACTCCTGGGTTGTGGATACGCAGACCAAAGGTTCCAAGGCTGTCGCTGACGTGTATCAGCAGCTGCTGGACGCCAAGGCGGTGACTACCAATCCTCGTTGGGATGCCTCCTTTGACGCCACGTTGCAGGACGGTTCGTTGATCGGCACGATTGGCGCCGCTTGGGAAGCTCCGCTGATCATGGATTCCTCTGGCGGTACCGGAAAGGGCGACTGGCGCGTGGTCCAGCTCGGCGACTGGTTCGGCAATGGCACCAAGACCGGCCCTGACGGTGGTTCTGGTGTGGTGGCGCTTAAAGGCTCGAAGCATCCTGCCGAAGCAATGGAGTTTTTGGATTGGTTCAACACGCAGATCGACGACCTGACTTCGCAAGGTCTGGTGTTGGCTACCACCAAGGGTAAGGCCACCACCCCGGCCGATTGGTCGGAGTTCTTCGGCGGCCAGGACCTGATGGCCGAGTTCGCCACTGCGAACGACAACATGGGTGATTTCACCTATATACCGGGCTTCTCGGCTGTGGGCGCTGCGATGAAGGAAACCGCATCGAAGGCCATTACGGGTGGTGCGACGGTGGACGACGTGTTTACCGACGCGCAGACCGCGTCGATTGACGCGCTCAAGAGCCTGAACCTGTCCGTAAAGGAGTGATGTTGCTGGGGCGTCGGTAACTTCTGGCGCCCCAAGCACCAGCGATAAAAGCGGGGTCGGGCGTTACGCGCGTGCCGGCCCCCTGTTGTGTGTACGTGGTTCGCCGTCAATGTTGAGGGAACCATCAGAAAGTCAGGGGTAAAAATGAGTGCAACGGCACGGTCAGCGCATGCCGCGGCTACGGGTCATGCGAGCAAGGCGCAGATGAAGCGTTCGGCTGCCGCAAAGCGATTGGAGAGAACGGGTTGGGCGTTTATGACGCCATTCTGCCTACTGTTCCTGTTGGTATTTGTTATTCCAATCGGCTATGCGATCTATTCAAGTTTCTTCCGTCAGGTGGTCTCCGGCGGTGGCGCCTATGGTGGCGGTGAAATCGTCAATAAGTTCGTTGGGCTGGAGAACTTCCGTTACGCCATCACCTCGGGTGACTTCTGGACCGGTGTCGGCCACGTGCTGATTTATACGGTGATCCAGGTACCGGTAATGATCATTTTGGCGTTGGCGTTGGCAATGCTGCTCGACTCGTTCATTGTCAAGCACATCACGGCCTTCCGTTTGAGCTACTTCCTGCCATACGCCATTCCCGGCGTCGTCGCCTCTATCATTTGGGTGTATCTGTACAACGGCCAGATCTCTCCGATTGTCAAGGGGTTGGAAGCCATCGGCATCCATGCGGATTTTCTGGCGAACAATGTGGTGATTGCCTCCATGGCGAATATCACGACGTGGACCTTTACCGGTTACAACATGTTGATTTTCCTCGCGGCGTTGCAGGCAATTCCGCGCGATTTGTATGAGGCGGCACGTATTGATGGCGCCAATGGATTCCAGGTGGCGATGCGGATCAAGCTGCCGAACGTGCGTGGCGCCGCTCTGCTGGCCATGTTGCTGTCCATTGTGGGCACCATTCAGCTGTTCAACGAGCCGCAGGTCTTGCAAACCGCCAATCCGGGTATTTCCTATTCGTACACGCCGATGATGATGGCGCTGAATACCTCGCGTGGCTTCCTGTCGCCGCAGGGCGATGGCCCCGCTTCGGCCATTGCCATCGTAATGGCGTTTATCGCGGGTATTTTGGCGGCCTTGTACGCGTTGGCGGAGAAGAAGGTGAATGAATCATGACGGCAACCACAACCATGTCTGCGGCGCAGCGCCGCGCCCGTCGTAAGGCGGACCGTATTCGTGAGCGTGCGGCGAATGATTTGCCGCGTTCCATGCAGCCTTCCAAGTTGGTGAAGATCATTACCATCGTGGTGCTTGCGGTGGCGTTGATTTACTTCCTGTTCCCGATTTATTGGGCCATCATCGCCTCGACCAAGAGCCCGTCGCAGATGACGGGCAGCAACGGCGTATGGTTCGCCGTTGGGTTGGAGGATCTGCCTAATGCCATCGCCACCAATTACAGCAAGCTGTTGGGCTGGACTCGTGGCAACTTCTGGCGTTGGGTGCTCAATTCCATCGTGTATTCGGGATTGTCCGCATTGATCGGCACCATCGCTTCTGTGATGGCCGGTTATGCCACGTCGAAGTTCCAGTTCCGTGGCAAGGCGGTGATCATCGGCATCATCATGGCTTCTATGCTGATGCCGGCGGCGTTGCTGACCATTCCGCAGTATTCCATCTTCAACCAGCTGCATCTGACCAACAACATGCTGTCGATCATTCTGCCGTGCTCGGTCTCGCCGTTCGGTTTCTTCCTGGGTCGCGTATATGCGCAAGGCTCGGTGCCGAATGAGTTGCTTGAGGCAGCCCGCATCGACGGTGCCGGAGAGGCGCGTATTTTCTTCACCATCGTGTTGCGTATTCTTGCGCCGGCCATGGTGACCATTTTCCTGTTCATGTTCGTCATGACGTGGAACAACTTCCTCCTGCCGTTGATGATGCTGTCCAGCGAAAACCTGTATCCGGTCACGTTGGGTCTGTACGGCATGGTGTCGCTGTCCACCTTCACCGATCGTGGTGCGTTGATGATGGGCGCATTGCTGGGCGTACTGCCGGTGATCATCATCTTCCTGGGGCTGCAGCGGTTCTGGCAGTCCGGTTTGGCCGCTGGCGCGGTGAAGGGATGATGCCATTGACGGCGGGATGTGTCTGGTGAATCGAGTGTGTGTGGTGCGGGCGTGGCGTGTGTTGCGCCCGGTCGTACGGTGATCGAGCGGTGGCTGGTATGGGTCGCCTTGATGGCCGCGTGGATGCGGAAAGGACATGATTATGACTACTGTTGGTCGTTTTACGTTGCCGAGCGAGGAGAACTTCGCGGACAAGACGAGGGAGCTCGCGGATCTGTGGGGCGCGGACGCGATTCGTAATTCGGATGGCACGCGTTTGGATGATGCGGTGTTGGCGTTGGGCAAGAAGATTTACAGCGCGTATTTCCCGACGAGGGCGCACAATGAGTGGATCACCTTGCATATGGACGAGACCCCGCAGGTGTATTTGCTGACCCGTCGGGTGCTGGCCGAGACCGGTTCGGTGGACATCGCGTTGATGGAGGGGTTCTACGAGGAGCAGCTCAGGCCGAATCTGGATGCCGATCCGCATCGGTATTGGGAGGTGGTCGACCGGACCACGGGCCAGGTGGTGCCGGCCGGGCGTTGGCGGGTGTCCGGGGACGGCGCTTCGGTGCGTGTGGACGGCGCGTCGCCGATGCATGAGTACACGGTGTCGTTCCTGGCGTACATCATTTGGGATCCGGTGGAGATGTACAACCATCTGACCAATGATTGGGGCGACAAGGAACATGAGATTCCGTTCGACATCTACCATGGCAAGACCCGCCGGTTCGTGATGGAGACGTTCCGCGAGTGGCTTGCGGACAATCCCGGGACGGATGTGGTGCGGTTCACCACGTTCTTCTACCAGTTCACGCTGCTGTTCGACGAGCGGCGCCGCGAGAAGATCGTGGATTGGTTCGGCTGCTCGTGCACGGTCAGTCCGAAGGCGCTGGATGATTTCGAGGCCAGGTATGGCTATCGTCTGCGTCCCGAGGATTTCGTGGACGGCGGCGCCTACAATTCCGCGTGGCGCGTGCCGCGCAAGGCGCAGCGTGATTGGATCGATTTCCTGTCCGGGTTCGTGCGCGAGAACGTGCGCCTGATGGCCGACATGGCGCATGAGGCCGGCAAGGAAGCCATGATGTTCCTGGGAGACCAGTGGATCGGCACCGAGCCCTACAAGGAAGGCTTCGACAAGCTTGGCCTGGACGCCGTGGTCGGCTCGATCGGCGACGGCACCACGACCCGTATGATCGCGGACATTCCCGGCGTGAGATACACGGAGGGGCGGTTCCTGCCGTACTTCTTCCCGGACACGTTCTACGAGGGCAACGATCCGAGCGTCGAGGGCCTGGATAATTGGCGCAAGGCGCGTCGCGCGATTCTGCGCAGCCCGATATCGCGCATGGGTTACGGCGGCTACCTGTCGCTGGCGGCGAAGTTCCCGAAGTTCGTGGACACGGTGGCGCGTATCGCGGACGAGTTCCGTGACATGCACGAGCGCACCGGCGGCGAACCCGCCCGGGGCGCGCTGACGGTGGCCATCCTCAACAGCTGGGGCGCGATGCGTTCGTGGATGGCGTATACGGTGGCGCACGCGTTGCCGAACAAGCAGACGTATTCGTATTACGGGATCCTCGAGGCGCTGTCGGGCATGCGCGTGAACGTGCGGTTCGTCAGCTTCGACGACGTGCTGGAGCATGGCGTCGCGGACGATATCGACGTGATCGTCACGGGAGGTCCCGTGGATACCGCGTGGTCCGGCGGTGACGTGTGGGCCGATCCGAAGCTTGCCGAGACGCTGCGCGCCTGGGTGCGCGCGGGCGGCGCGCTGGTGGGCGTGGGTGAGCCGTCGTCTCTGGCCCGTTTCCAGGCGGGACGGTTCTTCCAGCTGGCCGACGTGTTCGGCGTGGACGAGGAACGCTACCAGACCCTGTCCGTGGACAAGTATTTCCCGCCGGTCGTCCGCGAGCACTTCATCACCGCGGATGTGGACGTGCCGGCGGAGGCCGTGGACGCGGCGAACGAGGCGCGCGCCATTCCGCTGTCGGGTTGCGGCGGCGGCCAGGGCGGCACCATAGGCGGCATTGATTTCGGCGAGGCGGTGGCGAACACGTTCCCGGTGAGCGAGGATGTGACCCTGCTGCGCGCGGATGGCGGCCAGGTGCAGCTCGCGGTCAACGAATACGGCCGAGGCCGCGGCGTGTATGTGTCGGGTCTGCCGTATTCGGCCGCGAACGCGCGTCTGTTGGAGCGCATCCTGTTCTACGCGAGTCATAACGAGGATCGTTACGAGACGTGGAGCTCCACGAACCCGGAGTGCGAGGTCGCGTGCTTCCCGGGCCGCAGGGTGTACTGCGTGGTGAACAATACCGATCGTGCGCAGTCCACCGACGTGCGTGTCGAGGGCGGGCGGGTCGAGCACTTCGATCTGGAGCCCAGCGCGATCGCCTGGAGGCAATGGTAATCAACGACAAACGGGGCGGGACCAACACCCGCCCCCATTGATACATCACCAATATGTGTGCCGTCGGCGCGGTACAACGGGGAAGGGGAGGAATGGTCATCATGGACACCCGGCTTGCTGAAGTTGTGAAGCATTTTGTTCTGGAAGGTACCGTGCTCGATATCGAGCCGTACGGGGATGGGCATATCAATGCCACCTATATGGTGAGCACCGATGTGTGCCGCTACATTCTGCAGCGGATGAATACGTCCGTATTTCCGGACACCAAGCATCTGATGCAGAATATCGAATTGGTCACGGGATCGTTGCGCGAGCAAGGCAAGGAGACCTTACGCATTATTCCCACCGTGTCTGGAGCCTCGTATGTCGAATTGGACGATGGCTCCTACCGTATGTATGCGTTCATCGAGCATACGATGTCATACAATCTCGTCGAAGACCGGGCGGTGTTCCGGGAAGCCGGCCGTGCGTTTGGTGAATTCCAAAATGATTTGTCGCAGTTTGACGCATCCCAGCTGTACGAGACCATCGCGCACTTCCACGATACGCCCAGCCGTTTCCGTGACTTCCAGGCTGCGGTGCAGGCGGATGTTTTGGGGCGTGCCGAGACTTGCCGCGAGGAAATCGCATTCTTCATGGATCACGCCGAGGTATATCCGACCATCATGGACGGGCTGCGCGATGGGTCGATTCCGTTGCGCGTGACGCACAACGACACCAAGCTCAACAATATTCTGATGGATGCCGATACTGGCAAGGCCCGGGCCATTATCGATTTGGACACGGTGATGCCCGGTTCGATGCTGTTCGACTTCGGTGACTCCATACGCTTCGGCGCCTCCACGGCGTTGGAGGACGAGCCGGATCTGAGTAAGGTGCATTTCAGCACCGAGTTGTTCCGTGCCTATGCGGAAGGCTTTGTCGGTGCGGTGCGTGGCAGCATTACCGAACGAGAAGCCCAGCTGCTGCCTATGGGGGCAATCATGATGACCGTCGAATGCGGCATGCGTTTCCTGGCCGATTATCTGGCGGGCGACACGTATTTCGCTACTAAGTACGCCGAACACAATCTGGTGCGCGCCCGCACGCAAATCAAGCTGGTTCAGGAAATGGAGCAGCGGGCGGACGAAACGCGAGCCATTGTGGAGGATATTATGAGCGAGGCGGTGCGCTGATGAGCCATAAGGAGCGAATCATCGACGTATACCGTGCGCTTGACGCCTTGATGGATCATGCGGTATTGCGATTGGGATTGGACGGGCGCGACATCGATTGGACGCGCAACGCGATTCTCGGCATGTTCCGGCTGGATTCATATGCGCCGACCGGCGAGTTGGCAGGAGAGCGCGATCAAGATGCTCTGCTCGAAGCGTTTGATAACGCGGGCATGATGGCCGGACTGTTCCGAGGCGAGGACTGCGGCGACATCAACGATGCCGTCATGGGAGCGCTCAGCGCCAGTCCCTCTCGGGTGCAGGACATGTTCCTGCAAGTCGAGCGCGCCGGCGACGGCATGGCCGCGATGCAATGGCTATACGACTACGGTGTGGCCAACACCTATGTGCGGCGGGCGGGGTTGGAGCGCAATCCTCGATTCGACTCGCATGGCTTGGTCGTGACCATCAACCTCGCCAAGCCGGAATTTAAGAACATGGCCAAGGCTGCTGCGGGCAATAGCGTATCCGGCGGCTACCCGCTGTGTACGATCTGCCATGCCAATGAAGGATTCGCCGGACGTGCCAAGCGCACGCTGCGTACCGTGCCGGTCGATTTGGGCGGTGAACCGTGGTTCTGGCAGTTCTCGCCGTACGGATACTTCAACCAGCATGGCATTTGCGTCAACATGGAGCATACGCCCATGCATGTCGACCGTGATACCTTCGGCAAACTGCTTGATTTCGTAGAGCGATTCCCCGGATACTTCCTCGGCTGTAATGCCGCCTTGCCGCGTATCGGCGGCTCGGTATTGGCACACGACCACTACCAGGGAGGCGGCGAAATGCTGCCCATGCATACCGCGCCCGCATGGGCGACGCTATGCCAGGTGGCGAATGACGACGTGACCGTGGAAATTCTCGACTGGCCGGGAACCGCCGTGCGTGTGGTCAGCCGTGACCGTGCCAAGCTGATTGAGGTATGCGAGCAGATCCGCCAGGCCTGGGTGTCCTACACCAACCCGGAGCTCAGCATCTGGTGCGAAGGCGAGGACGGCAAACGTTCCGCGCTGTCGCCCAGTGCGATCATCGCCGAACGCGGCTATGAAATGAGCCTGATCTTCCGCAACAATGGCGTGAACGAAACCTATCCCGACGGTATATTCCACGCACATCCGGAGTTCTATCCCATCAAGCAAGAACCCATCGGACTCATCGAAGCACAAGGATTGTTCATCCTTCCCGGACGCCTGGTCAACCAGTTGGCACACCTGGAAGACGCCTTGGTCGCCGGCGAGCCGTTGCCGCGATCCGAACAGGAATTCGGACTGATATGGAACGAATTGCTCGCCGCACTGCGCGGCAACCGTGAGCGTGAAGCCGTACGGGCAGCCATTCGCGACGAGTTGGGCAGCGTATGCGAGCGTATTCTGCGCAACACCGCCGTATTCCCCACACACGGCCACGCCCTCGACTTCATGCAGGCCTTGGGGTGGAATCCAACGGACAGCCAGTAGCACAATCCCATAAGGAATCATCATGACAACAATTTTGGTAACCGGCGGTGCCGGATACATCGCCACCCACACGGACATCGAGCTGCTCAACCGCGGCTACGACGTGGTATCCGTAGACAATTACGGCAATTCCTCGCCGGAGGCATTGCGCCGCGTCGAAGAAATCACCGGGAAAACCGTCGCCCGATACGACGGCGACGTGCGCGACGCGGCCCTGATGGAGCGCATCTTCAGCGAACACGACATTGACTGGGTGATTCACTTCGCCGGTCTGAAAGCCGTCGGCGAATCCGTGGCCAAACCCATCGAATACTATGACAACAACCTCTACAGCACCCTAGTGCTGCTCAACGCCATGCGGGCGCACGGCGTAAAGAACCTCATCTTCTCCTCTTCTGCCACCGTATACGGCAAGCCCGAGCAACTGCCGCTTACCGAAGACAGCCCCACCGGCGGCACCACCAACCCCTACGGCACATCGAAGCTGTTCCAAGAGCAGATGCTGCGCGATGTGGCGCTCGCCGACCCGGAATGGACCATAGTGCTGCTGCGGTATTTCAACCCGGTCGGGGCCCACGAATCCGGCAAGCTGGGCGAAGATCCCAAGGGCATCCCTGCCAATCTGACGCCGTACATCGCCCGTGTGGCGATGGGCATCCTGCCGGAAGTGCAGGTGTTCGGCGACGATTACGACACCCCTGATGGCACCGGCGTGCGCGATTACATTCATGTGGTGGATTTGGCGCGTGGCCACGTGGCCGTTGTGGATCACGTCAGCGAGCCCGGCGTGCACACCTACAATCTCGGCACCGGACACGGTTACTCCGTACTGGAAGTAATCAAGGCATACGAGCGTGCCGCCGGGCATCCTATCGCCTACCGCATCAAACCGCGCCGTCCGGGCGACGTGGACGCCTGCTATGCGGATGCGAGCAAGGCGCGCCGCGAACTGGATTGGCAGGCGGAGTTGACCATGGACGATATGGCGTCTTCGTCGTTGCGCTGGCAGCGCGAGCATCCCAACGGTTTCCGTGGGGAGTAGTGACGCATGCCGTTGCGGCTGAAATGTTGGTATTGAATACCGCAGCGTTGATATGCCGTGCGTATGCGGTGTCAACAACGAGGTTGGCATCGCACACGGTGAGCGTGTGATATAGGGCGTGCTTCTGTATCACAGGCTTCGGCAAACCGGCTGATATACGTTGCAATCAGAGGGAGGAGGCGACGTCCAGCGGGTGCTGGATGAAGTGTTTCCCGTGCGAGGGCGCACGGTTGACGAAGCACGGGCCGCAATGTGGCGACGTGTGTGGATATCGAAAGGACAATACTTATGGGAATACGCATGCATGCCGTATGTAAAACAGGCATTGCGGCAATAATCGCAGGTGTCATGGCATGTGGAGGTTTGACTGCCATGCCAGCTGCGGCGGATGAAGTGGCAACGGCAGGATTCCACCAGCAGGCTGCGACGGTGAGCCGCCCTGCAACCGTGCCAAGTTTGGACGGGTGGAAGGATACTTCTGGTGTATGGACTCTTGGACAAGGCAGTCGCGTAGTGGCGAGCCAGGAAAGCGAGCTTAGTCGTGCGCAAATGCTGTCTGAGGAGCTTACGGCATTCGCCGGGTTCTCGGTGCCTTCGGCAACTGGCGTTTCCAATGATAAGGATGTGGTGCTGACGCTTGACGGTTCGCGCAGCTCGACGTTGGGTGACGAAGGCTTCACGCTGTCCATCGGCGCATCTGGTTTGCAAGTGATTGGCGCGACGGATATTGGTGTGTTCTATGGCACGCGTGCGGTGTCGCAGCTGCTGCGTCAGGGGCAGTTGACCTTGCCTGCGGGCGAAGTCACCACCGTGCCGAAGTACAAGGAGCGCGGGGCTACGTTGTGTGCCTGCCAAATCAATATTTCCACGGATTGGATTGACCGTTTCCTGGAAGATATGGCCGACAATCGCCTTAATTATGTGTTGATGGAGATGAAGCTCAAGCCGGAGAGCGAGAATACAAAGAAGGCGGAGACATGGTCGTATTACACGCGCGATGATGTCAAACGCTTCGTGCAAAAGGCCAAGCATTACGGCATTGAGGTGATTCCGGAAATCAACTCACCGGGTCATATGAATGTGTGGTTGGAAAATTATCCCGAATATCAGCTGGAAGATAAGAACGGGAAAAAGCACAGCGATCAGCTTGACATCAGCAATCCGGAAGCCGTGAAGT
Source organism: Bifidobacterium sp. LH_491 (assembly GCF_056356495.1). NCBI lineage: Bacteria > Bacillati > Actinomycetota > Actinomycetes > Bifidobacteriales > Bifidobacteriaceae > Bifidobacterium > Bifidobacterium sp. LH_491. Next base: position 1,480,760 of record NZ_JBKEUI010000001.1, on the reverse strand, counting down.
TCTATGAGACGCTGATTGACGAGTACGACGGTGTGTTCGATACGGATTACTGGCATATGGGCGCCGATGAGTATATGATCGGCTCTTCGTTCAGTAACTATCCGAAGTTGCAGGAATGGGCGAAGCAAACTTATGGAGAGAATGCGACGCCGAACGATGCTTTCACCGCGTTTATCAACAACATTAATGACTATGTGAAGGCAAAGGGTAAAAAACTGCGCATCTGGAACGATGGCATCGTGAACACTCAAGTGGTGAAGCTGAACGAAGACATTGTGGTCGAGTATTGGGATGCCGGCAATTCGCGTACGCCTCAGGATTTGGTCAATAGCGGCATTCATGTGATGAATGCTTCGGGCGCCTTGTATTGGTCGCGTTCCAATACCAGTTTTACGGTAGACGTGCCGGGTTTGTACAACAACAAGCATTGGAATGCGGGTACTTTCGTGGGCAACCATCAGATTGATCCTGACAGCCCGCATTTGCTGGGCGCCAAGGTGTCGATTTGGCCAGATAATTCCGATGTGCAGACCGAAAACGAAGTCGAACAGCAGATTTTCTATGGCATTCGCTTTATCGCGCAGATGACGTGGTCGGCGTCGCGTCCGTGGGAAAACTGGAATGGGATGAAGGCGGCGGTCGATTCGATTGGCAAGCCGTTGGCGAACCGCAGGTACGTGTACCAGCCTGTGGCGGAAGGCACGTATGAAATTCCGCAGTTGGATGCGGTGGCGAAGGGGCCGTGGCAATTGGTGGCCACGCCTGACGGCTACTATCAGATGCGCAACGTTGGGCAGGGAACCTGTCTCACCCTTGACCAAGGCGTGGAAGGCGAGGGGTTAGTGCCCAAGCATTTGAGTGTAGTGACTCAGGTGGGTGCCCGTCCTCGACTGACGACTTGCGAGGATGTCAGTGTCACATGGGAGTCGGGACGTGATGCGGCGGCAGCTCGGCGCAACGTGCAGAAGTGGGAGATTCGCCAGGGCACACACGACGGATACACCATTACCTCGGCATTGACGCAGCAACGTTTGGCTGTTTCCACCGGCAAGGAACAGCATATCGATGTGACGACGATGCGTGGGTTGGGCTTGGCTCCCAAGACTGGCGAAATCGCCCAGTTCCCGCCGGATTTGGTAGGGGAGAATGCTGAATTCACCCTGAATGAAACCATGGGGGTGCGCACTTCGGTAAGCGCGAGCACGGTTTCGCCATCCAAGCCGGTGGATATCACCGTATATGTGGATGCGCCGCACAGCCAGAATTCTGGGGTGGTAACGATTACGCCGCAGGTTCCTGAAGGGTGGAAGGTGCTGCCTGGCAAGGTTTCCTTGCAGTCGATTCCGGCTGGAAAAACCGCTAGGGCGATATTCCGTGTGGTGAACACCACTGCGATGGGCGCTGCCTCGATTGCGTTTACGATTACGACTGAGCGTGGAATGACAATGAGCGCAGCGGTGCCGTTGCAGGCTTCTATGATGATTGCCGCGACTACTTCGGACCCCGTCGCGAATTCCGAGGAACATCAACAGGAAGACGGCAGTGTGACCCGGGCGTTTGATGATGATCCGAATACGTTCTGGCATACCGCGTATTCCACCGTGGCTAATCCTCCGCATTGGGTGAGTTTCAAGGCATCCACGGGCGGCAAGCGGCTTACGGAAGTGTCGATTCTGCCGCGTCAAGATAAGAAGCAGGGCATTATCAAGGATTACAAGCTGTATGTGGTTGCGGCTGGTCAGGCGGGTACGCAGACCCGTGCTGCCGGAGAAAGCAAGGCTCCTACAGATTGGGGCGTGCCGGTGGCGCAGGGTACGTTGCCGTGGACGCAGGATTGGCAGACCATCACGGTGCCGCAAACCGTGCCTACCGGTGACGTGTGGGTGAAGGTCGAGGCCGATAGCATGTATCTGCTTGATGGCGGCGACGGCGAGGGGGTGTCGTATGCATCGGTTGCGTCGTTGCGGGCACTGGTGCCCGATGCGCCGATTGAACTCACTGAACCGCAGCAGCCTACGGATAATCCGGTGGCTACGGAGGAAGGTAACAATCCGGGCGGATCGACCAACCCCATTACTCCTCCTGCAGGAACGCCGTCTGCAGATCCATCGCCTAGCGCAGAAGGGAGGCAACCATTGCCGCCGACCGGCGCTTCTGTGTGGGCGGCAATGATGACGATTGTGGCCTGTGCTGCGTGTGGCGGTGTCATTGCGTCGATGCGTCGTCGTGGTGTGCGACGCTGATGAGTTCCATGTTGCGATGTCAACTGCCAGGTCATTGATGTCGTAGCGTCGATAACCGCGGGTATGCAGCAGGGGGCGTCGGCTCAGCAGAACCGACGCCCCCCCTGTCATGTGCCGTCGTGCACTATCGAATGCTGGGGTTATATGTGCATAAGGCAAATAGAGTAATGGTGGGGAGTCGAGACAATGGTGTCTGTTCCTGTGCCAATATCATCGGTCGTGTATCAGCGTAAAGCATTGCAATACTTCTGACGACGATGCGGCGAAACCTAGGCGGAGAGGATGTGATGATGAAGAGGAATGCAATGGAGTGTTCGGCGTATTCCGTGCCATCAACCGTAGCTGCGGGCAAGGTTGCTCGCAATGGACACCGATTACATCGCGGTGGTGTCCTGCTGCGACTGTGATTGCTGGTTTTTGGAGGGCGGCGTGGGATGGGGGCGCAACGTGCGCAGCAACCGCATGGCGTCGGCAGGTTTCATGGTGGGCAGATATGCCTGTACGACGGCAAGGGAAAGCTGCGGCAATTTTGCGGCGTCGGGATAGGCGATATAGACGGTTTCCTGCGCTGGCTGGAATTTGCGTTTGAAACGGTACAGCGAGTGGAATCCATAGGCAGGTTCGAGAATGTTCGCCATAGTGCGCAGCATGGCGCGTAAGGCCATGGACATGGTGTCGTCTGGCTGTTCGTCGTCGGTGCCGGCCAACGGTGCTGCGGAAAGGCTCATGAACTCTACGGTGCCTTCGTCTCGCAGCCGTTCGGCCATACGGGCAATAAGCAACTCCATGACGCCATTGAAACTATCGGTTCGATGGCGCATGAAATCCAACGTCCATCCAATGATATGACCATCCCTCCAAGTAGGTAGCCAACTGGTGACGCCAATCACCGTACCTTCGGCATCCACCGCGTACAGCAGCCGCACCCGAGGGTCTCCAAGCTCTTCGAGTCCACCGAGCGTGAATTTCATCTCCGGTAATGCCTTTTCGCCGACCCATTGTTCGGCGATGTCACGAATCTGCACCTGGACATTAAACGGAGCTTCGCGATAGGTGGTCATGACATCGGTGATGCCCTCACGTTTGGCTTTATTGATGGCGGTTCGCACATCCTGCCATCGCTTGCCGGTGGTGTGCCATTGGTTGGGGTCAACTACCATCTCCGTACCTACTGCAAGGCTGTGCCAGCCTTGAGAAGCAAGCCAATCACGTTGGTGCGCGTGGATGCTATAGAAAGCAGGCGTCCACGAATTGGAGGCGCAGAATGTACAGAACTGCCGCAGATCGTCGTCCCATTCGTTCGGGTCTCCGAACGGTCCGGTGATGGTAAGCGCTACTCCATGGCTGACACGGTAGGCGATGGCCGATCGCCCGGAAGCGGAGAACCAGTATTGGTTGCCCTGCCATGTCGCCATGAATGACATGGATTCGCCACCCATTGCAATGATTTGGTCAGCATGTCGATGCTCGGCGTCATGCATGTCATGCGCATCGATGAGACATTGCCGAATTGCCCACAGTACGATGATCCACAGTGCTAACGGGAGACTTTGATGGACAAGCCATGCCGTGCGTGTGGTGGGGATGAACAGCGGTTCGACGGGGGCGAATGCCCCGATAGGCAGAACCCGTTGCAGGAAATCCACCATGAGGTCGGTGGTTGACGGTCGGGGGGTGAAGGCATGGGCTGATTGTGTGCCGTACAGGGTGTACCCCATTAGCAATACGGCCGATGCAAACAAGACCGTGATGCCGTTGCGCGCCAACACACTCGGTTCCGTACGGCGGTCGAAATATCGCATCAGCATGGCCAGTGCGGCAATCGACATGGCTGGCATTACCGCACATGCGCCCCAGGCGTGGATTGCCCCATGGCGGAACAACGAGGATAACGAATGGTCCAAATACCAAGGATAGGCGATATAGAACAAGCCGGTAAGCACAATGGTCGCTGAGTTAAAGACGATGCAAAGCCATGCGGCGACTCGTTTGCCATGATAGAGTCCCCAGGCAATGAGCAGGAGCGCTGCTGCCGGCAAGATGGCGGTGACCCAATTTGAGGGCATCGATACACGCAGCAGTTGGTATTGAGCGAAACAATTGTGAGCGTGCGGTTCCTGCAGGCAGGCAACCACATGATCGAAGTCGAGGGTGTTGGGGCCAACCAAGAGTCCCAGCGCGCTTAATGGGCCGACCGGTTGACGCGAGCATACGGCGATGATTGGGCCGACGGCCTGTACTGCGGTGGCGAATGCCAGCAGTCGGCGTGTTTCCGTGAGCGTACCGTGGGAGATGCTGGGATAGGAAGTATGTTCATCTGCCATGAGATAGCCGAGCAAGTGTCCCAGCATCGCCGTGCACAGCAACACCGCATCTCCGGCTTCGGCGCGGTAGAGAAATAAAGCGAGAATGATGGCATAGCCGATGACGCGGATGCGTCGGCGCCACAATACCGACCCGAATGCGCTGGCACACATCATTGAACCGATGGCTAAGGGCAATGGTCCCAAGATTGTGCCGTGGTGCGAGACAATGGCCCATAAGCGATTATGGTGTGTAAGCGCTGCAAAAAGACCCATGCCGGCGGCTAATCCGCCTAGTGTGCTGATCAACGACACCCACGCGGTTTTGACGCGTCCGATACGCGACTCGGCCAAGGTGGTGGCGACGATGAGCAGCGGAAGCTCGAGCATAAGGCGGGACGGCCGTATGGTGATGAGCGAGAGTGGAACACGGTACCATTGTCCCGAAGCCAGAGACTGGAAACTCAGTCGTGACTGGGGCAGTACCGCGGTGTGCAGGCGCAATGCACAGTAGATGTACATAATGAGATTGACGGCCAGCAAGGTCGTCGCGACAGCTAGGGTGAGTGGGTGACGGGTTATCCATAGCCGGACGACGCCATTGCGTCCGTCGTGCGTAGTAGTCGCAGCGTTGCTGGAATCAGTCATGCGATATATCCTTACTTTTCGGTGTCATACGTCGTCGTATCGCCCGCTGGGGAGTTGCTGACCGGCAGTCGATGCAAATCGGGGAAGTCCTTGAGGGAGGGGGGTGCGCCGGAGTATCCCGCTTTATGCATGAATACGGGTATCGCGTAGCGGAACGTTGCTCGAACACTATGCCAATCGTGTCCATATCGGGCCGCGGTGAGCGTGGTAACGTTCATCCCGGCAGTCTGCGCGGTGGGGGCTATGGCCTGGATGTGCTGCTGCCCTGTGGAGTCGCGTTCGCCGGCGGCCATGATGAGCGTCTGCGTCGAGGGGGCGTGGAGGCGAATTGCGTTGACGGGAATATGCGCGCGATAATCGGCGGTGTTGCCGTTGAAGAAGCTCCGGATCATGTCGTCAGGAGAGCCGTTGGAGGGTCCGAGTTCGCTTCCTACGGCGATCATCATGCCGAAACGATGCGGATACGTCGGTCCGATTTGCATGGTGCAGGTGGCTCCTTGGGAGAACCCTCCCAGCGCCCACTGGCTGGCTTGGTCGGCAACGGGTAGATGGCGCATAATCCATCGGGGCACGTCGTGTGTAAGGTAAGTTTCGACGTTTCCGTAGAGCGAGGAATCGACGCATAAGGTGTTATGCCAGTCGTTGCCCAATTGGTCGACGGCAACGACGATGGGCGACAGTCCCTTATGAGCTGCGGCGTATGCGTTCATGATGGACGGAAAATGTCCGGCCGACATACTTCGGTTCGGGCTTCCGGGTTGCCCGCTCAGCATGATGAGCACCGGTAGTGGTGGGCATTCGCGCTGCAATGCGGCTGGGGGAACATATACCACGGCTTGGCGGGGATTGAATCGTGGGTCAGACGAAGGGATGGATACGGTTCCTACCATACCGGTGCGCGCGGTGGCATGCTGCGCGTCATGCCGCTGCCGCCATTGCTTGAGCGGTACCGTGTGTGTGGCGATGTCTTGCAGTCGCAGTGCCTGGTATGGCGATCGGCCGAAGAGGGATCCAAGCGTGGTGTATTCTCCGTAGGCCATGTTGATGGACAGTGCCGATGTGAGGAGCGCACAGGGTATCACAGCCGCGGCGAGGATACGTTGCCAGCGGCGTTGCGCATGGAGGCGCAGTGTGCATATGCCGAGGGCGACGAGTGCAAAGGCGATGCCGACGAATAGCGGTGTGGAAGGTTCCAACGGTACGCCGAACAAGACGAAAACGTCGGAAATCAGCCAAGTAATCGTTGCTCCGGCGGCTCCGCTGGCGACAACAGCAGACAGCGCCGTGATGCATCGGCGCGCGGCATGAGGGCGTGTGGGCGACGTGCGCAACACCGTTGCGGCCGTATGCGACGTACAATATACCGCGCATATTGCAGTGACCGTTATGAGTGCGAAAGGCAGCCAGCCGGAGACAAGAGATATGTCGAATATGCTGCGCGCCATACAACCTTCCTTGCGATTGCGGTATGAGATGGGGCCGACGATGGGTATCGTGCAGGTCAGTGCGACAGCAAGTGATTGTATCACGATATGCAACACTTGGCAGTAGTTCGTGTGGATGATATGGAGGTACCCTGCAAGTGCCGCGGATCCGGCCGCTTTGTCGCGACCCAATCCATATCTGCCGGTACGGGGGAAGGCCGGACGCTAGTCAAACATCACGCCATCGCGTTGCGCCAAAGCTTTTTGTTCTTCGAACCACACGCGTTCGGCGGGATTGATATCTCGGGCTTCCAGCAGCTTCTGATAAATCGGATACAATACGTGCAGTGCCGGATACATGGCGTATAACGTGCGCTCCGACTTATGGGTACGCCGATGGTCGGGATGTGCGTCGAACGTATTCTTGAACCGGTTCATGTAACTGTGGAACGACGACGGCGACGAATGCATGCGGCGAGCTGAAATACCACATATCATATTCGGACAGTACACGGTTTTCATACCACGTGCCAGCAAATGCAGCGAAACGTCAATATCCTCGTGCATCACGTCTTCTTCGTCGCGGCATACATCGTGCGCGATGGCCTGCCAAGCGATGGTGCGCAGCGCCATATTGGAGCCGAACAACAGCACCTGTCCGTTGTCGACCCGGTACGTGCGGCGGCGCACACGGTCGTCGCCGCGTAGACTGGCCTGCCGGGCCGGCATGTCGTAATACGACACAGGGCCGGTTGCCGCCATCGCGCGAGGGTCGTCGGCAAACACCTTGGCCACGACCTCCACCCAGTCGGGTTTCAGCATGCAATCGGCGTCCACGCGCCCCACCACATCGCCGGTGGCGGCGTTCAACCCCATATTGCGCGTAGGAATAAGACCTTGTTCGGCATCCTGACGCAGCAGCCGCACCTTCGCTTGCGGATGTTGCGCGATGAACTGTTCCACCAAAGCGACGGTGTCATCGGTCGAACGGTTGTCCACCACAATGATCTCATGCGCCGGCACTGACTGGCGCGTAGCATTGGTCAGGCAGTCAACGATGCGATCATGCTCGTTGAACGCGGGAATAACCAAAGAGACTGCGACCATGCCTATAGAATAGATGGGCGTACGTACACAGCACACCGCATAGAATGGAAACCATGACGCAGCAGACTCAACCTGACGAGCAGAAAATTGATTTGGCTTCGGTCTTCCCCTCCAAGGGTGATTCCCGCCGTCCCCCGGAATGGTGGGGGCGAGCGTTGCTATATACGGCCATTGCCGTGTTCCTTGCATACTTTGTGTGGGTGTCGTGGGGCAAAGTGTCCTATGTGGTGTTGGATGTGGTGATTTCCGTATTCCTTGCACTGGCCATCGAGCCGCTGGTGTTGGCGTTGGTCAAGCATGGCTGGAAGCGCGGCGCAGCCACGGCGGTAAGCATGTTGGGTCTGACGGTGCTGGTTGTGGGAATGCTTGCGTTGTTCGGCAATCTCTTCGTCCAGCAGATGATTTCCATGGTGCGCTCGCTGCCGACGGTGTATGCGCAAATCGTGGAAGCGGTGGAACGTTCCACTGATTTTAAAATGCCGGAAATCACGAGTTTGGGCGGGGAGATTTTCAAGAACATCCAAACGTCGTGGGTGACGAATTTCGCCGGTCAGGCGTTGGACACCGCTATGGGCGCATTGGGGTTCCTGTTGAATCTGCTGACGGTATACATGGTGACCTATTACGTGTCTGCTGCCGGGCCGAAAATGCGGCGCAGCCTGTGCCAATGGCTGGGGCCGGGCACGCAGCGTCGTTTCCTCATCGCCTGGACCGTGGTGCAGGATCAGATTTCCAGCTTCTTGTTTTCGCGTACCATCCTGGCGGCGTTGAACGCATTCTTCATGGCGATCTTCCTCGAAATCATCCATGTGCCCAACTGGCTGCCGCTGGCGCTGTTCTGCGGCGTGGTGTCGCAGTTCATTCCCACGGTGGGCACGTATATCGGCGGTGCGTTGCCGGTATTGTTCGCGTGGACCAGCAACAGCTTGATGTATGCCGTGTTCGTGCTCGTGTATATCGTGATTTACCAACAGATTGAAAACTTGGTGCTGTCGCCCAAGATTTCGCAGCGTACCATGGATTTGAATCCGGCCATTGCCTTCCTGGCGGTGCTGGTGTTGGGTGCGCTGTTCGGGGCATTGGGCGCGTTCTTGGCGCTGCCGGTGACGGCGAGCCTGCAGGCGATTTTCAAGATGTCCACCAAGCGTTACGCGTTGGTGGATTCGCCGTTGATGAGCGATCCGCTACCGGAACGCAAGTCAATGGTGGTGGAAAGCGCCGAAGCGTTCAGCGAGAAGGTGATTCGTCCGGTTGCCGACCACATGCCGCGTGCGGCGAAGGGGTCAAGCAAGCGCGTGCGGGTGAATGAAGAATTTGAGCATCTGCTCAATGAAGCTTTCCGCCGTGATGGCGAGTCGTCGAATATGCGCACGTCGCAGGATTTGGATGAGTCCGCTACGGTGGCGATTCCGCAGGGCACGCTGATGCGCGGCAATGTTGAGACGCAATCGCAGGATGCGGATGACGCGCAGAGCAATCCGCGCAGCCAGTGGCGCTGATAGTGGCGGTGGGGACAATAGTGGTGCTAACGGATGCGTCTGCGACGCTATGCGGCGTTGTAGGCTGCGGTGCGCGGCCGACGTTGGCGTAGTGGGGCAACGGTAGGAACAGGCAGTAGAAAGGCAGTGTGGAGCGGCAGCTATGGTATTGCTCAATGTGCTTGATGTGCTCATGATGATTGTCGGCGGCGTCGGCATTATGTACCAAGCGTTGTGCGTGGTGGTGTCATTGGTGGCCAAGCCGGTGACGTTCCCGGACGCGCCGATGGACAAACGGTATGCCGTGCTGATTTCGGCGCGTAATGAGTCGCAGGTTATCGGCAATCTACTGCGGTGTTTACGCGAGCAAACGTATCCGAGCGAGCTCGTCGACGTGTGGGTGGTTGCCGACAACTGCACCGACAATACGGCCGATGTGGTGCGCAAATTAGGAGGCCACGTATTGGAGCGCTTCAATCAGGAGCAGGTGGGCAAAGGATATGCGTTGAGCTATTTGCTGGATTACATGAACGACACCGGTGCCAGCGAACGCTATGACGCGTTTTTTGTGTTCGACGCGGACAACAAGCTTGATCCGCACTATATCGAAGAGATGAACAAGGCGTTCCAGTCGGGCTATCGTATTTTGACCAGCTACCGTAATTCCGTGAATTTGGCGGATAACTGGGTGTCGTCTGGTTCGGCATTGTGGTTCATCCGTGAGTCGAGGTTCCTGAGTGCCTCGCGCATGTGGCTGGGCAACAGCTGCCATGTTGGCGGTACGGGGTTTATGTTCTCGTATGATGTGATGCGCCGCAATAATGGGTGGAAATTCCACTTGTTGACCGAGGATTTGGAATTCACGATGGACTCGCTGCTGCACGGCGACCGTATTGGTTATTGCGGTACGGCAATTCTGTATGATGAGCAGCCGGTGACGTTCAAGCAAAGCTGGCGTCAGCGTCTGCGTTGGAGCAAAGGCTTTTTGCAGGTATTCCGCTATTACGGCGGCGAATTGGTACGTCATGCGGTGCGTGAGCGTGATTTCTCCGCAGTGGATTTCACGTTGCTGCTGTGCCCGTTTACCGTATTGACCATTGCCAGGGTGTCGTTGGGAATGCTGTTCGCCCTGTTTGGTTTCGTGACGTGGGAGAGCCAGTTGTCGGCGGTGAGCAATTGGGGCATCGGCATTGTGATGAGTGTGGTGATTATGATGGTGCTGGCGGCATTGACCATTATTGTGGAGCGGGACCGCATTGGTGCGAGCAATAAGGAATTGTTTGCGTATGTCTTGAGCTTCCCGATTTACATGTTGAGCTATGTGCCGATTTCCTTCCAGGCGATTTTCGCTAAGGCAGAATGGAAACCCATCGTGCATAAGGGATAGCACGGCATCGCCAAGCGCGATAACAAACAAGCCCCGCACTGAGTGGTGCGGGGCTTTGTGTTGTGCGCGAGACAGGATTCGAACCTGCGACCTGCTGATCCGTAGTCAGCTGCTCTAATCCGCTGGGCTACTCGCGCAAGCTGCCGTGAAGCAACTCGAACACGATATATCACATTCCCGTGATGTGCAACCGTGGACGTTTCATAGCGTGTCGTTGAAGCGAGATCGTCGATGAGAGGAAACTTACGTGGCGGAGGAATGCCGGGATGGCGGACAGGAAAGTCGCCATGGGGGGGACGGAAGGCAAATGGTCGAGCAAATCCTGCCTCACTAAGGTTTCCCAAACGCGCTAAAAATATCAAAAAAGGAAAAATCTACCCTCAAAAAAATATCAGAGGTTATTCATAGAAGTTCGCCAATAAAACAGTGCTGACAAGTTTGTCTTGTGGGCGACGAGCTTGCCTCGTAATCCGTCGGCACTGTAAATCACGTGCCGGGAACGCTGATATGGCTGAATATTAGATTGCGCGTAGAGATTTTCAGATAATGGCGCAGCCGCAATTGCTGATGGGATACCAAGGAGATACACGCATGATGACACGGCATCGGTCATTGGTGGTCTCAGGAAATTGCTTTTTTGATCGTTTTTCCGTATGCATCGCTGAGAGGTTCGTAAACATCAGGCAACGACGAATACGGAATTTTTTGCAATTTTCCTGAACATATACGGAGCCATGCCGGCATATGGGGAGCTCGTATATGCAGATGCCAAGTTTTCGGATGCCAAGTTTGGTGTGTCCCTCAGGTCCACCTGGCCGGGGCATGTGCTTTGAGGGCGGTGATTGCCGTTTCCCGGCCGCCGACGAGTCCCTGAACCAGCCGAATGGATTCCTGTGTCACAGAGATATTGTTATTGAAACCACGCATTGAACTTGTTCAGGGCGCTCTATCCAAGAAGGTTGGGTACGTCTATGCCGTATGTGGAGCTATGTTAGCATTGGGGAGGGTAATGGGAGCATAGGAGTGGTCAGCGGCATGGAAGCCGCCTAGGGCATCGAGTTGCAGAAAGGATGTTTCGATGACGGTATTCATTATTGCAGTACTTGTTCTCTTGGTGTTGGTATTGGTAGGTGGTGTGTTCGTTGTGCCGCAGCAACAAGCGTACATCATCGAACGCTTGGCAAATTCCACGGTGTGCGATTCGCCGGCATCCACCTGCGGATTCCGCTGGTGGACCGTATCGCCATGAAAACCAACATGCGTGTGGCCGAATTGAAGGTGGAGCTGGAAACGAAAACACTGGACAACGTGTTCGTAACCGTGGTGGCCTCTACCCAGTTTCGCGTGAACTCCGATAATGTGGCGACCGCGTATTATGAGCTGCGCGATCCTGCCGGACAGCTGCGTTCTTACATGGAGGATGCCTTGCGATCGGCCATTCCGGCGCTGACGTTGGATGATGCCTTTGCCCGCAAGGACGATGTGGCCGCCGATGTCCAGCAAACCGTGGGCAATGAGATGGCCCGATTCGGGTTTAGCGTGGTGAAGACCCTGATTACCGCCATTGACCCCAGCGTTCAGGTAAAGAACGCCATGGATTCCATCAATGCCGCGCAGCGTGAGAAGGAAGCCACGCGCCAGCGTGCCGAAGCCATGCGCATTCAGATCGAAACGCAGGCGGCGGCCGAAGCGGAGAAAAACCGGTTGCAGGGCGAGGGGCAGGCGAATTATCGGCGCGAAATCGCCAACGGCATTGTTGACCAGATCAAGAGCCTGCAGGCCGTGGGTATGGATATCAATGACGTCAACAATGTGGTGCTCTTCAACCAGTATCTTGATGTGCTGCGCTCACTGTGCGAATCAAGCAATGCGAAAACCGTGCTCTTGCCGGCATCCACGCCGGGAGGTTATCAAGACCTGTACGAGCAGATGACCAAGGCTATGGTATCCGCGCAGGAAACGGCGGACGAGTAAGGACATGGTTCCTGCATGGCAGGTGCCTTGTTATGCCTTGTTATGTAACCGTGCTGCGGAGTTGGTGTTGGGCCTGCGCATGACCGTTCACTGGCGTAGGGGCTCATCGTCCTCCCATGAGTGCGGTGTGTCGGGGGCGTGCCAGACGGTACGCCCCTCTTTGATGGTGGCCAGCACGCGAAGATCGCGCAGACAGCAGGGGTCTGCGGGATCTAGTGATGCCGTAAGCGGATTGGCTGCCAGCACGGCCATATCTGCAAGTTTGCCTACGGAGAGGCTGCCTTTGCGCCGTTCCTCGCCATATTGATAGGCGGCGTCGAGCGTAATGGCCCGCAAGCCTTGTGCGACGTCCACCCGTTGGGCGACGTCCAGCTGTACACCGGACTTGCTAATGCGGGCTGCCGCACACCATACGGCTTCCAGAAGATTGGGGCGGATTACCGGCGAATCCGTGTGGAAGGTCACCGGCAGTCCCGCATCCAGTGCGTCGCGCACGGGGCTGATGCGCATGGCACGTTCGCGTCCCATATTCTCGATGTGCGTATCCGCCCAATACCAGGTATGCCCGGTGAAGAACGATGGCATCATCCCCAGCGAGCGCATTCGGGTGAATTGGTCACGCCGGGCGAACTGTGCGTGAATCATAACCGGGCGCAGCCGATACGTGTCCGTGTGCGGCGACTGTGACAACGACTGCGCCATCACATCCATGAACGCATCGCCGGCAGCGTCGCCATTGCAGTGGCATAACACCTGTCGTCCTTGAAGGACGGCTGCGTCGGTAAACTCTTGGACTTGGTGAAGATCTACCGTGGCATGTCCGCAATAGTGCTCGCCTTCGTCGCCTGGCAGATACGGTGCGGACAGCCACGCGGTACGTGCCTGGGGCGAACCATCCATAAAGATTTTGACGCCGCCGAAGCGCAGGTGTCCGTGATAATCAACGGTATCGAACTGGGTATGCTCGCGGAATATGGCTTCTGTATCCTCGCCAAACATAGGGTAGGACACCACATCCAGTGCGAATGATCCGGCATCAGCTGCTTTGGCGAACAAGGCGGCGTCATGCGCCGTGCTCGCGCCATCCTGTACGGTGGTAATGCCTTGTTCGGCATATACCGATTGCATGGCGGGTAACAGGGCTCCGGCATCGCGATGGCTATGCGCTTGGATATACGTGAATATAGGCTGCATGGCCACAGGTTCGATGCATCGGCCATCCGGATTGCCATGGTCGTCGCGCTCATACCGGCCGCCGGTCGGGTCGGACGTATCCGCATCGATATGCACGGCGGCAAGCATACGCGAATTGCACGAAAGATTGTGTCCGGACACATGATTGACCACTACAGGGCGCACCGTGCTCACCGTATCCAATTCGGCGCGTAGCGGCATGCGGCGCTCGCGTAGTATCGTGTGGTCGCAGCCCACGGCGATCAATGGTTCGTCGGGATTTATGGTTCCGCGCCGCCGCTCGTCCTCTCGGGCAAATGTGCGCAAGGCTCTCAGTATATCGTCGATGCAGGTGGCTTGACTGACGTCAGCGGCGGTGAAGTACTGTGAGGCTCCTGAAAAATGCGAATGCGGATCGATGAATCCGGGCAGTATCGTTGCGCCTTGCATGTCGATATCGCGCACAGGCAGGGCATCTGGCTGTGTCTGCCGCAGATGTTGCGCGTAGGCGAACGCGTCCTCGTATGAGCCGGTGTAGGCAATGATGCCGTGGTCGTCGACCAGCAGGGCATCGAATGATGTGCCGTCCATGGGCACGAAGGTGGCATGATGATAGAGCTTCATGGGAACCAGCCTTTCAATATGGTTCCCATTGTAGGAAAGTGACAGGGTGTGCGCCCACGGCAAAGCGGACGCACGCTGGTGATGTTAGGAGTCGAGGAAGGTTTCGATGGCGCTGGCCGCCGCGTAGCCCTTGCGATACATGAGTTCTAAGCCTTCGAAGCTCTTGCTTAGCGTGGACAGGCCACACAGATCGTCGGGGGCGAGAATCAGCACGCGGCCTTGCTGCTCGTACTGTTTGGCGAGCGCGACTTCGTCGTTATAGGTGCGGTAGCGGTTCAGCAAACGTTCCGCTGCCGCCGGGTAGGAGCGGCGCAATATGCGGGCGGGGGCAACGTCCTTGCGTTGCTCGCGCAGCACGTCTTTCAATCGGGTCAGCACCACTACCACGCGCTCGTAGCCGTCGTCCAGCGCGCGCTGTACCGGCACCGGGTCGACAATGCCTCCGTCATAATAGGGAATATCGTCGATGGTGTAAGGTTCGCAAGCCACCGGCACGGCGGAGGAGGCTTTCATGATGTTGAAATCGTCGTAATGCACATTGGATTTATCGAAGTATCGGGCCGAGCCGTCCAACGCATTGCACGCCACTACCGTAAAGCCGGTGGGATTGGCGGCGAACGCCTCGTAGTCCACGGGATATTCGCCGTCATGGTTGCTCAATGTGCCATACACGTAGTCCAGATTGGCGAAATTATGGTTGCGGATGAAGCTTTCCACGCTGGCGTATTCCTTACGGAAGGCGTACTGCGTGTAGAAGGTGTGGTTGCGTCCCGGCTGGTTGGCGATGAAGGACACCATATTGGCGCTGCCGGCGGAAACGCCATAGCAATGGTCGAAACCAATGCCTTCATCGAGACAGAAATCCATGACACCGGCACCGAAAATCGCCCGGAATCCGCCGCCAACATCAATCAACGCCGTGCGTGCCATGTGTATGCCCCCTTATGTGGTGAACGTATGCCGATGATGGCACAGCTTACGCCTGTTGAGTGGACATTGGATCCTCGGCGTGCAGCAAATGGTCGGCAAGCCGGGCAATCCACTCGTCGTTACTGGAATTCATCAGCGTCACCGATCCGGGAGCATCCTGTGGGGCGAGCGCGCCCAGCGATTCCAACACCACCTGTACGTGGCGTACGGTACCGGCGTTGCCATCGATAATGGCGACATGATCGGCGAATAATTCACGGAATGCGGGACGGTAGAACACGAAATGCGTGCACCCCAGCACCACCGAGTCGATGTCACGCATGTCATAGCCGTCGAAGTAACGGTGCAAGGTATCCATGACTGTCGCATGTTCGTTGAGCTGACCATGCTCAACGATGGACACCAAATCCGGGCACGGTTGCGGATACATGGTGTGGTCGGCGGTGAAGCGATCCATCAGCGCCGCAAATTTACGCTCGCGTAAGGTCAGCGGAGTGGCGGCGATAATAATGTGCTGGCGGCGGCCATGCCCCCGGTCGCATGCCACTTTCAATGCCGGTTCCATGCCAATGATGGGAATGCCATAGTGTTCGCGCAGCTCGTTCACTGCGGCCGATGTGGCGGTGTTGCAGGCAATCACCACGGCTTTGACGCCTTGTTTGACCAAGCGTTCCACGATGGCGAAGGAGAGGTCGCGCACTTCGTCCGGCGTGCGGATGCCATACGGGGCGTTCGCCGAGTCACCTATGTACAGGATGCGCTCATGCGGCAGTTGCCGACGCAGTTCGCGTACGACGGAAATGCCCCCCAGACCGGAGTCGAACACGCCGATGGGTGCGGTGGATGCCATGAAAACCTCCCGTAGACAGTGGTCTATGCCTGGTGTATAGCCTAGCGCGCGCTGGAGTCATGATGGCTGCGGTGCCCTTGGGGTGTTCGGTGTGCTGGTGCGTTGTCGGCCGGTGGAAGTCGGTTGACGGATGCCACAGTCCCTTATGCTTGACACGCATGTCGGACGTGTTGCCGCAGGGCGTGCGCAAACACGATAGGCTGTCGGGTATGAGTATTCCCCACGTGGTGAGCAAGGCCCACGCCACCGGCAATGATTTTGTGATGTACGTCGATCCCGAAGGCAGTTACGAGCCGACGCCGCAGGAGATTCGCGCCCTATGCGACCGGCATCGCGGAGTAGGAGCGGATGGGTTGATTCGCCTGACGCGACCCGAATATGCGGCGGATGTCGCACCCGACATGGCGCGGGCGCTGCACGAGCAGGGCGCAGCATGGTTTATGGACTATCGCAACGCGGACGGCAGTCTGGCGCAGATGTGCGGCAATGGTACGCGCGCCACCGCGCTGATGGCGCAACATGCCGGTCACATGCCGGTCGAAGCAACGCAGCCGTGGGCCTTGGGCACACGGGCTGGGGTGAAATGGCTGACCTCACTGGGTGCGGTGGAGCCGTACGGCGACCATGTGTTCCAAGTGCATATGGGGCCGTGGCGTATGGGCGAGGAGTCGGCTCACCGCGTGATGGTCACTGGCGCTTGCGAGTCATTGGAAGGCACTTACGTGGATATGGGGAATCCGCATGTGGTGGCTGTGTTGCCCGAAGCAAGCGAGACGGTGGTGGACTCCTTGGATTTGACGGCCGCACCGGTGGTGACGCCTGGCTTGGCGGAGGGGCAAAACGTGGAGTTTACTTGCGTGACGCGAGGTGGTCTTGGAGTTGGCGCTGATGTCAGGGCTGCCGGTGTGGTTGGACAGGCGCGGTCCGTTGCCGGAGTAGGCCGAGCGGTGATGCGAGTGTATGAGCGTGGCTGTGGAGAGACGCTGTCCTGCGGCACTGGCCTGTGCGCCACAGCGGTAATGCTGCGGCAGCGCTACGGTATGACGTCGTGGGATATTCAGGTGCGCGGCGGCGTGCTGCGCGTGGATGTCGCCGACGATGACATCGCCCTGACCGGAGATGCCGTGTTGGTGGGTGACGTAACGCTCAATCCGGCCATGTTCCGCAGGAACTAAGGCGAAGCGGGAATGGAGCCCGTCAGACATTAGGCGTTAAGGCATGGAGGTTGGCCGCGCCTTAGCCAAACAGGGCGTCGCCGTACATGACGACCAGTGTGGTGGCAATTGCCACGATCCACACCACGTCGACCATCAGGTCAATATGCAGACGATAATAGCGGCGCAATCCTGCCGCCTTGCCGGGCAGGCCTTGCACGGTGACGGTGGCGTGCGACACCGCCATGAACTGCACGGTGGTGGCGATCATCAGCCCCAGGCACCACGGGCACAAGGCGTGGATGACGAACAGGGATTGCGAGGACAGCCAATAGGAGTAAACCAGCGCGGCCAGCGAGCCGAACCATGTGCAGGCGGCGAACCAGCGGGGCACGCGCACCTTGGCCAGTCCTATGACGGCGATGGTGACGAATACCGATTCGGCGGCGATGCCGAAGAAAGCGTTGGGATAGCTCAATCCGCCGATATGTACCAACTCAGCTTGCCAGGATTGCGCCACGGTGGAGCAGGAGAGTGTGCCGTTGATATCGCATCCTAATGGCGCGTTAGGATGACGGGCAAGCTGCAGGGTTTCCGCCGATAGCACGAGTGAAATGATCAGCGCGGCTGCCGAAGTCACCAGCATGACCAGATAAGTCCACATCGCGCCATGACGCCAATGGGTGAGCGCTGGCTCGTCGATGTCGGGTGCGTCGAGCAATCGAGCGTCTTCGGTGGTGGCAAGCTGTTCCATGGAAAAGGCCCTTTCGTTGATGAAGACCTGCGTCCGTGACTGCCGTCATCGTCGGACGTGTGCCTTGCCGGTTGTGCAAAGATGACACCGGCGTGCTTTCAGCTTACGATAGTTCCATGACGCATCATGACCAGAGCAGTGACGCTCCCGGGCAGGGCTGGGATATCCACTGTCATACCGTGTTTTCCGATGGTACCTGCACGCCACGTGAATTGGTGTGCCAAGCGAAGCGACTCGGTCTGCATGGCGTGGCCATCACCGATCATGACACCACGGCTGGTTGGGAACAGGCTGCAGAAGCGGCGCGCGAGTTGGGAATGCCCTTGCTGCGGGGTACGGAAATCACTGCCGATGCCGATGGCATATCCGTACACCTGTTGGCATTGCAATATCGGCCGGACGAACCGCATATGATGGCGTTGTTTGCCGCCACCCGCGAGCAACGGCTGGTACGCGCACGGCGGATGGTCGAGGCTATTGCCCGTGATTATCCGATTGATTGGCAGTTGGTGTTGGCGCAAGTCAAAGAGGGGGAGCATACGACGGTGGGACGTCCCCATATCGCCGATGCGCTGGTGGCAGCCGGTGTGTATCCCGATCGATCGAGTGCGTTTCGCGGCATTGTCAGCTCCACCAGTCCGTACTATCTGCCGACGCCATCGCCCGAAGTCCATGATGTGGTGTGTGCCGTGCGTGAGGCCGGCGGCGTAAGTGTCATCGCGCATGCCGCCGATCCTTCGCGCAACCGGCGCATATTGGACGATGCTACGATTGCCGCGCTGGCCGATGATGGCTTGGATGGTTTGGAAGTGTGGCATCGAGGCAATCCCCCACGCCAGCGTAAGCGGCTGTTGGCATTAGCCGGTCGGCATGGTTTGCTGGTGACCGGTGGTTCTGATTGGCATGGTGCCGGCAAGCCCAACGAGCTGGGCGAATACGTTACCGACGATGATACGGTGGCGTGCATTATCGAACGAGGGGCGATTACTGCGGTACAGCCGGACGGCACGTTGGGTTTGTGACGCGCAGGTTGTTGTACGAGAAACATATACTGAACCCGCCGATACGGCGTGTTATACGAACCGTATCGGCGGGTTTGATGACATACCTTCGAGGCTGGTTTATGCGAGGTTGCCGAAACCAACCGTGTGCTTCGGCTGCGAACCGATGATGGCGTATCCGAGTGCCCCTGCCGGCACGATGATATGACGGCCCTTGTCGTCTTGCAGATTAATGCCCTGGCCGTTGGCTACCGCGGCGTTGATGGCCTGGCTGACCTCGTCCACGGTGGCGTCGGTGGAGAACGTCACCGTGCGCTCCACGTTGCGAATGCCCAATTCGATATCCATAATGTGTCCTTTCCGAAAAATAATTTCATGGTAACGGTGTGGGGAAATTGCCCGATACCCGCATGTACGGTATGGTGCCGCAGTGTTAGTGGCTTACGCTTGAGGCGAACCATTATCTCCATGGGTCTTCGTGTTGGCTGCACGTAAGCTTTCCGTATGGCTTTGCAGATCCGCTTGGGCATCGCGCATAGCTCGCTCCTCGCGTTCCAGCAACGGAATCAGCATGGTCGGCTCATTGCCCGGCACCACATCTTTCGCCGTGTCGGGGATCATGGGAGATGATGAGGCATCCATAGCGTGCGCTGGAAGAGCAGCGCTGCTGGATGACGGGACGCCAGATGCCGGGGAAGTGGTTAACACGATGGTTTGGGACGTACCAGTAGTCGTCTGCTGGGAGACCTGGACGGCTGGCGTCGCGGCATCATTCGTGCCGTCGCCATCCATCGTGGCATCAACCAACGCGGCTGCTACCGCTGCGGCGGCCACCGATGACGACGTGGAATCGCTGGTCATCTCCTGTGCGGCAACGGCGTGCATGCGCCCCGACGCGGTGCGATCGGCCAACGCTTGCTGCGAACGTGCGCGCGAATCGGCGGTTGCGTCGGCGGCATCCGCGGCGGCAATGCGCGACGAGCCGGTTTTATCGGATTCTCCCGTCGCATCATCCGCAGCGGCTTCCTGACGGCGCTCGCCATCACGCAACAGCGTGCCCACGGTAATGGTGCTGGGGGACTGGCCAGCCGGTTTCGACGATGTGCCCGTCGCCACGGCAAGCTGATGTGCCAAGCGTTCCACCTGTGCGCGGAATTGCGTGATTTTGGTGGAATCGGCATGATTCATCGCATCAATAAACTCGCGTACCTGTTCCATTTGCAGCCATAAATTGGCACGGAGCATAATCAAATCGTCCAAACGCGAGCCAAGCATACGCCCATAGGCTGCCAACACGGCGTTGCGATGGGTTTCGTCAAGTTTGGCAAAAATCCACGCCAAATCACACGCTGGGTCATTTACCCGAATGGACTGCCAGCGGTTGATGGCCGTGATGGTCGAACCGGAAAACAGCACGTCGCCGTCGGCAAAACCGCCATGCACCGGGCATGTGGTGAACGACCACAAACCATCGGTTTCGATAATGCGCGCCCAACTCGTCGTGATTTCCTGCGGTACATGACCTGCCTGGCGTAGACGCTTGATCCACGCGGTGAGCTGCGCGCGAATCTGACCGGTGGTGTACACCGGATACTTCGCCTCCTCAAGGAAATTCGGGCGCAAACGGTGAATCGCTCCAATTGCCGTGCCGATGCTCGCGCAGTCGTCAATGGTCAACAATTCCAATGGTCGTGGCTCACCCTCGTAATGTACCGTCACGACCACAGTGGTATCTGCGGTGGGGCTGCCGTCTCCCGCCGGACAGTACGCCACCATGCGGTCCAGGCCGAAACTCAGCCCGCCGGGCTCTCTCGCCTGCTCCACCATGCGGGCGGCGCGCACACGTTCGCGTAATTCGCACTTGCCGGCCTCGGTGCTCGATGCAAATACGTCAAACAGTTTGCCAGTGGCATCCTGCACCACGGCATGGTCGATGCCCAGCGTCGCATTCGATTGGCCGTCAGCCTGCAAAGAGCGCACGCCCGCCACGGCAACATTGGGCATGGCCGCCGACGTGAGGGCCGCCAACATAAATCTGTTTCGTTGAGTCACACCTCCACACTAATACAAAGAGACGGTAAAGCCACGCGCAACACCAAAAGTTGTCGCAATACCACACCGATGTTCGCTGTCATGGTGTGTTGCGCGACGCAATGCGGCGCATCGCGCGGCACATGCGTGCATTGGGCGAGGCATTTGCCACAATGGCATTATGGAAACATCGGCGGAATCGATATTGGACGGGTTGGATGACAGCCAGCGGCTGGCCGCCACCTCCATACACGGCGCCGTTCGTATTATTGCCGGCGCGGGAGCTGGCAAAACACGCACCATTACCCGCCGTATCGCCTATGCGTGCGCACGCGGGCAGTGGGAGCCGCAGCGCACGTTGGCCGTGACGTTTTCGGTGAAAGCCGCCGCGGAAATGCGCCAGCGTCTTGCCGGATTGGGTGTCGACGGCGTGCAGGCTTGCACGTTCCACTCCGCGGCATTACGCCAGCTGCGCCACGTATGGCCGGAATTGTGCGACGCACCGTTTCCACACATCACCAACCAGGCGGATGCCATCATGGGCAACGCCCTACGCCGTGTGTTCGGCAGAGTGGACACCGATCAGGCGGGCGTTCGCCTGCTGCGGGCAGAAGTGGACTGGGCCAAAGTATCGCTGGTGGCGGCGCAGGATTATCCGCGGGTATGCGCCGCGTTGCATCGCACGCCGCCAGCCGGATTGCAGCCCGAACAGTTCGCCGACGTGTACGACATGTTCGATACGGAAAAAACATCGCGCGGCGAAATGGATTTCAACGATATTTTGCTCATGATGTGCCATGTGCTCGACCAAAACGGCGACGAAGCGCAACGTATCCGCGCCGGCATCGGCTGGCTGACAGTGGACGAATATCAGGACGTCTCGCCGTTGCAGCATCGACTCATGCGGCTATGGCTTGGCGACAACCGCGAAGTATGCGTGGTGGGCGATCCCGCGCAGACCATCTACTCGTTCGCAGGAGCCAGCAGCTACGAACTCTTGCACTTCGCCGAAGAATTCGCCCCCCTCAGCACCGACATTCATCTTGACACCGACTACCGCTCCACCGGGCACGTGGTGGGCGCCGCCAACGCCGTGCTACGCAAATCACCGTACCGCGACGATTACCTGGTGCTGCGTTCGGCGCGGTCGCAAGGCGCTCGCGTGCAGCGCACCGCGTATGCCACGGATGAGCAGGAGGTGCGCGAGGTGGCGCGGCAATTGGTGTCGCTGCGTCAACGGGGTGTGGCGTTGCGTGATTGCGCGGTGTTGACTCGGTTGAATGCCCAGCATGGCATGGTGCGTGCGGCATTGCGCGAAGTGGGGTTGGCCAGTACGGTGCGTGCCGGCGCTGGATTGGAGCAGTCATTCCTGGAATCCGAGGCGGAGGGCGGCATGGCGAGCGATACGGTGGTTGAGGCCGCGCAGCGCGTGCAATCGGCGATGCGCGGAGATGATGAGCGTGGCGTGATGATTTCCACCATTCACGCCTCCAAGGGCTTGGAGTTCAAGCATGTCTTTCTTATCGGCTGTTGCGAGGGTTTGCTGCCGTATGGCGGCGGCGAGGACGAGCGGCATGTGGAGGAGGAACGGCGGTTGATGTACGTGGGCATCACCCGCGCCGAAGACACGCTGCACTTGTCGTATGCGCTGACCAAGGATGGTGTGGGGCGCGAACGCGAGCCAAGCCGGTTCCTGGTGTCCAGATAAGCCGCGCCGTGAGCTGTGTACGGCGTAGTGGACGCGTAGTCGCGCCGGCAAAGCCGCGACTCCCATACGGTGGCACACTGATGAGATGGCATGCTGATATGGCGGCGCACGCTGGCAAGCCCGCAACTCGGTACGGCAAACTCAATACGCCCGCTTGGGCCAAGAGAAGACTTGCGGGCCGTTATTGCCGCTTAGCGCCCCTTGCCGAACGCGCGGAGACGAATGCCGTTCCAGTCAGCGCTTACCGTCAGTGGCGTTGCGGCGTTCATGCCAACGGTTTTCGCCACGGACTGCACGGTGCTCGAACTTGGTGCGCCAGGACGTCCCGGCTTGGGCGTCAACACCCACAGCGGGCCGTCGTCGCCAATCACCGCATAGGCTTGCACGATGGTATCGGAGAGCTCGTCCTCGTCGTCGCCGTCACGCCACCAAATAATGATGCCGTCTACAGCGGAATCGTAGTCTTCGTCGACCAGATCCTCATTGGTGAGGTTTTCAATGTTGGCGCGGATGGAGTCATCCACGTCGTCATCCCACAGCCACTCCTGGATGATATCTCCATCGTGGAAACCGAATTCTTCCGCGTTCTGCGATGCCGTTTGATTCACGGTTTTCAATATAGCAACTTCCGCCGAAGTCCTGTGGTGACACACCGCAGATAAGGATAACTTCCGGTTTTCTGCGCCACTATGTGAGATGGAACATGTCAGATAGTGCAATGAGGCAGAGCATTGCCCTCGCCTTTGCCGATGGACACCAGCGCCTGATAGGCATCGTCCAAGGTGGCAACCCGCACATCGCGCAAACCTTGCGGCACATGGCCCACGACTTCGTCGCAATTGCTGGCCGGCGCGAGGAACCATGTGGCGCCATCGCGCTGGGCGGCAATCATCTTCAAACGAATGCCGCCGATAGCACCAACCTTGCCGTTGTTCGACATCGTGCCCGTACCGGCGATGGTGTGTCCGCCGGTTTCATCTTCGGCGGTGAGCTTATCAAGCACGCCCAGTGAGTACATCATGCCAGCGGAAGGGCCGCCAATATCGTTGATATGCATGGATACCTTGATATTGCTCGTATCTATGCCAAGATGGGTGCGAGCATACCGCAGTGCCGCAACCGAAGACGAATCCTGCGACGATGTCATTTCCTGCGTGGTTTCCTGCTGATACTCCTGCACGGTTTGCCCCGGTGGAATCACCGCCTCCACCGGCAGTGCCGACGCCCAGCGCACAAACCAGCTGCCCAACGCAGCCGCCGTAGGCGTGGCATATCCCGGAATCCCCGTCGTCACCACAGTAAGCATCAGTAACTTGCCTGAATCGTCATGCGTGGGTGCTCCGGTAATGCTGATAATCGGCGTGCCCTCATCGTTGCCCAGCACATTGCGGGTCACTCCAGGCATCTCGATGGCGTATGGGCTAGGGGCGATCAGCAGGATAAGTGCCAGCATCACGGCACATGCACCGGCTTTGCGCCGCAGAATATAAGACAGGCTGCGTTGGGGGCGGCGGCACCCTACGCCGTGGGCGTGAACATGAGTTCGAGCGTGCATAATAGGCATAACACCCATACTATGGTAGATAGGACTTTTTCACACGTATCTGAGGAGCGACATGGACGAGAACGCTTTCCGCCAATGGTTGCAGGAATGTTTCGGACCGCTTCAGGGGCAATTGGCATGGGAGCAGCTGCAGCGGCTGCCTGAAGAGCTGCGAGAGCAGATGATGAACCAAACTGTCGATAAACTGCCCGACCCCAAAGAAGTGCAATCGCTGATGCAAGCGTTTGCCAACGGCGGATTGAACACGCCCGACGACATGCAGCGTGCTGTCGAAGAAGGGCCTATCAACGTCAAACTCGCCAAATCGCTAGCGTTAGGGCAGGCTGGCGGTACCGGGTCGGACACGTTGGTTAACGCCGAAGACGGCGATATGGTGCGTCGCGTTTCGAGCGAAGTGAACCTGTGGTTGGACACGGCGTGCGAATGTGACCCTGTGGAAGGGCAGATGGAAGCACTCACCCGGTCGGGGTGGGTGGAATCGAGCTTGGAAGCGTGGACCAAATTCGCCGCTCCGGTGGCGCAATCCATGAATGATGCATTGGGCAACGTGCTGGCCGAACGATTGGGTGATGACTTCGGTGGGGAAGTCGAAGGCATGTTCGCCGGGCCGATTCCCATTCCGATTCCCGAAGGCATGAAGGACCCGCGCCAGCTGATGCGTTTGGTGGCCAACACCTCGTTCGCTATGCAATTGGGGCGGGCTGCGGGCAATCTGTCGCACGAAGTGTTCGGCGGATACGACCAAGGCGTGTCGCTGTTGAACAACCCTGCAGGTGGCATCGTGGTGCAAAATGTGCGCGAATACGCGAACGAGCTTGATTTGCCCGTTGAGGAAGTCATGCAATTCCTGGCGTTGCGCGAAGCCGCCCATGCGCGACTGTTCGCCACGGTGTCATGGCTGATGCCGCGTTTTGAAGCGTTGATTGGCAAATACGCTCGCGGTGTGGATATTGATCTCGACGCGATGGCGGAGCAGCTGCGCGATGCCGAAGCCCTGGACCCCGAATCCATGGCGGGTGTGGTGAACATTTCCAACGTTGGCATTGCCGATACACCGGAACAGCGTGAGGCACTGGCTAGTTTGGAAACCTTGCTGGCTTTGGTGGAAGGCTGGGTGGATTGCGTGACCTGGCGTGCGGGCATGGCGCATGTGCCGCATATCGAGCAGTTGCGTGAGATGATGCGTCGACGGCGTGCGGTGGGCGGTCCTGCCGAGCGCACGTTTGAAAGTTTGCTGGGTATGCAGTTGCGTCCCCGGCGTATGCGTGAGGCGGCCGTATTGTGGGAGCGGTTGGCGGCAAGCGAAGGTGTATCCGGGCGCGACGCGCATTGGAACCATCCTGATTTGTTGCCGGTGCTGCCTGATGCGTCCGCGGCCGAGCGTGGTGCGGATGGCGCGGATGAATCGGCGGGAAATGCCGGCTTGGTGGGCGGCACGACGGATGCTGGTGCTGCGGATGCTGGTGCGAGCATGTCAACCATCGACTGGGATTCGGAGTTGAGCAAGCTGCTGGACGCCCAAGAGAGCGATGCGGTTGGCGGAGATGGTGATGGTGATGCGGCCGGAGAAGATGCGGCGGCGCAGAATGCCAGCGAAGTGTCTGACAACGGCGCGACGACTGATGGTGCCAGTGGTGACGCTGGTGATGATGCCAATGGTGAGGTCGATGGTGAGGCGGATGGTGAATCGCATTCGGCGGATGGCAAGTAATCCGCACGCCGGTTGGTGAGGCGTCATAATGGAGTGGGCCCCTGCCGTGTATGACGGCAGTGGCCCCCGTTGAGAAGATGGGGGATTTGTGTGAGAGGGGTGGTGGCTAGTCGATGGGGCGGTACTGACCTGGTTGCGCGAATACGTGCTGTTGGGGTCGCTGACCAAAGGTGGGTAATCCTTGATATTTGAGTGGGTAATCCTTGGTATTGGAGGCATTGCCACCGACATAGCTCGCTCCGCGGTCGGATCCAGATGTGCTTCGATGGCGTATCGAGCTGGAGCCAGACGTATCGTAGCTCTTGGGGGAGTTGGCCTTGGCCTGCGCCTAAGCGTCGGCAGCGGTCCGTGCGACTTTTGGTCGGCTTTGGCGTCCATGGAAGCTTGCACGGCGGCGGCCGCGCCATCCAGTTGCTTGGCCTTGGCGGTGTAGTCGTCCGGGTCGTCCGAAGCGAGCTTGTTCGCCTTGTCGATTGGTGCCTGCAATGTGGTGCAGGTGTTCGTCCGCGACCTTGCCGTTCGAGTCGTTGAGCCTCGCGGTGGCGTTGTCCATCGACGTCTTGAGCGAGGCCTTCGCGTCCGCCAGCAGTTTCGCCGCATGCGACTCGTTCGCCTTGCTCACTGCCTTGCGCAGGGTTTTGGCGGCCTTTGCGGCCTTGGTTTCGAGCGTACGGGTGACGGGATGCGGCCGTCTTCAGCGCGTCCAGGGACGCCGGGCATTGGGTCGGCTGCGCGGGCGTGACGGATGCGGCCGTTTTTCAGCGGGTCGAGCGTCGCGGTTGCCGTCTCGCGCACGAATGGTGTGTGTTTTCGGTATCGGGGCGGGCGTGGAACTGTGCATATGCCGTACCCGTAATCGGAAGGTGTGTGTTTTCCACACCGGAAGAGGCCGGTTTGGATCTGTAGGAGTGGTGTAAACACACACTTTCAGTCGTGGGGTGTCGTAAACACGAGCAAACCAGTCACTATTGATGGTGTAAACACGCACTTTCGGTCTTGGGATTGCCGTCGAAGCCATAAACACACACTTTGCCCCGTCGAGGGCAGGTGTCCCGGAAGTCGGGGAAGACATCGGAGCAGCGAACATGGACTATCGGTGTAAAGCTGGGGTTTTGTTGTGGTTGTTGGGTTTTGTGGGTGTGTGGTGTTGGACTATCGGTGTAATTGGTGGTGGGTTGTTGGGGTTTGTTGGCTTGGTTTGTGGTTGTTGGGGGTCGTTGGTGCCGCGAACATGGACTATCGGTGTAATGGGCGAGTGTCCATAGATTTTTGAGCGCATGTTGAGCGCGAAAAACCCAGTGCAATCCGATACCATTCGATACAACTCACCATCGTTGGTTGAGTGGCATCAAGCCCTACTGTCGATTGGAGAAATAGAGGAATTGCAAGCATCCGCAAAAAGGTACGAAAAGTGGGCGATGAGGGACTCGAACCCCCGACATCCACCGTGTAAAGGTGGCGCTCTAACCAACTGAGCTAATCGCCCGCAACCGACCACTGTACAGCACGTTGGGGCAGTTCGTCCATAACGGCGATTGGGCGTGTCATCGTATGTGTCATTGTGCATGACGATGGGGAGGATGCGTGGAACTTGACAAGTTTCGGCGCTTCTTCCGCGTGGAGTCGCCTCAATCACGTAAGGTGGAGAAAGCATTATATCCGTCAGGAGGTCATAGGAATGGCACAGGAACCGGAAACCGGGCGAAGCGCAGCCGGTATCGCGCGCGCTGGCAAACGCAAGTGGGGATACGACCCCGTGCAGGTCGATGCGTTTCTGGAGCGGGCTCACGCGTTGTATGAAGCTGACGACATGCAGCTGACGCAACAGGATATTCAGAATGTGTCATTCGACCAATGCAAGGACGGTTACGTCATTGCCCAGGTCGACGCCGCCCTGGCTCGACTGGAGCGTGCGGTGGTGGACAAGCAGACGGAATGGGAAATCGCCAAGTTCGGGCGTATTGCGTGGAAGGCGCAGAGCGAGGATTTGTACCGCCAGCTGGCGCGTCACGCGGGTCGCCAGCCGCGTGAGCGTTTCCAGGCGGGAGAGTCGAAGTCTCCGTCCTATGACCGCAAACAGGTGGATCGTGTGGTCGACCAGGCGTTGGATAAGGTTGCCGCCGAACTTGGTATTGATGGCATGACGTTGGAGGACGTGCGCAATCTGTCGTTGGTGGATTCGTCATGGGTGTCCAACACGATTTTCACGCAGCGTCGTGGCAAGCGAGGCTATGACGAGCGTCAGGTTGATTTCTTCCTCAATTCGTGCGTGCGGCTGTTGAGTCGTTTGGAATCTTACGCGCGCGTAGCTGATTATGTGGGCGGGCAGAATGAACCTGCCGTGGAGCAGGCGGCGCCGGTAGCGGCAGAACCGGTGACGTCGTTGTTTGATGAGCACACCGCGTATCGTCAGCAACCGCAACAGCCGGTGGCGGAAAGTGAGCCTATGGCCGCGCCGCGCAGTGACGAAAGTTTTGATGCGGTACACCGTGCCGAACAGGCTATTTTCACACCGGCTTCCGCGAGCAATACGACGGAATCGGGTGAGCGGCTGTGGCAGTCTCCTACGGTGATGACGACTGAACCGCAGTCGTTCGCGCCGCAGACGCCGGTATCGGACGCTGCGCCGCAGGATGCCGGCTCCAGTATTGGTTCGCGTGAGTCTGCGGGTAATTCCGCATTGGCCGCGTTGGCGCATGTGGCTGGCGCGAGTGAGCAGGCTGCCGCTGGCGTGGCCTCCGCAGTCTCCATCGGCGAGGCTGCTGGCGTAGCTGGTGGCATGGTTGCAAGCGTTGCCGATAGTGCGGCGGATTCGGCTGCTGGAGCGACTGCGGCTGCGGCTTCGACGGCTGCGTCTGATTCAGCGGCTTACGCGATGTCGTCGTTAAGCGCGTTGGCGGCGTCGGTGCATCATGATGAGGCGGTAACTGCGGCGAGCGAAGTCCCTGCGGGCACGCAGACCGAACGTATGGTGCTGCCGTTTGCCCAGCAGTCCGCGACGCCGGGTGCTGATATGGGCGAGTCCTCGTTGCCTCCTTCGGTACAACCGGTGGTCGAGTCGCAGCCTGCAGGCGAAGCGTTGGCTGATGCTGCGGCTGCGATGTTCGCCACACAGCCGGTGACGTCCCCATTTGCTAGCGCACCGGTGCATGCCACTGAAACCTCGGCGCCTGAAGCTAACGAGTCGAAGCAGGACGAAGTGCCACAGCAGGATATGGCATTCCCGGATATGGATCAGCCGGTGTCTTCTGGATTCACGTTCGATATTCCTGATTTGTCGTTCCCTTCGCTGGGTGAGGACCCTCAGGAGGATTCGTCGGCACAATGAGCGCGGCAGTGCAGGAGCAATCGTCGCCATTGTCGGTGGCGATTCTAGGGTCGACCGGTTCGATTGGTACGCAAGCGCTTGACGTTATCAACCGACATCGTGACCGTTTTACGGTATCGGTGTTGGTGGCGGGCGGCCATCAGCTTGATCTGCTGGTGCGGCAGGCAGTGCGTTATGCCGTGCCGTGGGTGGTCGTGCATGATGAGACTCGTGTCGCCGCGTTGCGTGAGGCGTTGAATGATGCCGGCGTCGGACATATTCGTGTGGATGGCGGACGTCGGGCCGTGTTGGAGGCAGCAGGATGCGGTGCAGATGTGGTGCTGAACGGCATCACCGGGTCGATTGGTTTGGAGCCTTCGATCGCTGCCTTGCGTGCGGGGTCACAGCTGGCATTGGCGAATAAGGAATCCGTGGTGGCTGGCGGCCATTTGCTGTTCGATGCCCAGGTGCGTGCGGAGCAGATCAATCCGGTGGATTCCGAACATTCCGCCATTTGGCAGTCGCTGCGTTCGGGTGCGCATGGCGAGGTGGCTCGTTTGGTGGTCACCGCTTCGGGCGGGCCATTCCGTGGTTGGTCGCGCGATCGTATGCGCGGCATCACCCCCGAACAGGCGTTGCATCATCCCACATGGCAGATGGGGCCGGTGGTGACGATCAATTCCTCCACACTGATGAACAAAGGTTTGGAAGTCATTGAGGCGAGCCGCTTGTTCGCCATGCCACCGGAACGTATCGCTGTGACCGTGCACCCGCAGTCGGTAGTGCATTCCATGGTGGAATTCTGCGATGGCGCGACCATTGCGCAGGCTTCTCCGCCCGATATGCGGTTGCCGATAGCCTTGGGATTGTCCGCGCCGTGCCGTTTGTCGGATGTGACCGTGCCGTGTGATTGGACAACGGCGGCACAATGGACGTTCGAACCGTTGGATGATGAAGCCTTCCCGGCGGTGTCGTTGGCGCGTGAGTGCATTGCCGCGTCGGAAAAGCATACCGCGGTGTTGAATGCGGCGAATGAGCAGGCTGTGCAGGCATTTCTGGAGCATCGGCTGCCGTATCTCGGCATTGTCGATACAGTACGTGAGGTAATCGAGCGGATGGATGCCGATTTGCGTGGCGAGCCGTTCTTCGCGTCCGTGGAGGAAGTGAATCAAGTCGAACGTGACGCTCGCCGCGTTGCAGACAATCTGATAAACCAGCAACGGTAAGTGTTCGGTGTTGCCGGCGTGCGGGGTGTGGGCCTGGTGCGCTGCCGACTGATAACTGGAGTACATACGTGGATATGAGTGAGGATAAGCCTTTCCGTAAGACCGCTGCCGCTGATATTAGCGAGACGCCGCTGCATCCGCGTCGGCAGTCGCGCCGCATTATGGTCGGCCCCGTGCCGGTGGGTGGCGGGGCGCCTATTTCGGTACAGTCCATGACCAACACTCCTACGGTGGACATTGGCGCTACGTTGCAGCAGATTGCGGAATTGACCGCAGCCGGATGCGATATTGTGCGCGTGGCCGTGCCCAGTCAGGACGATGCCAATGCGCTGCCGATCATCGTGAAGCAGTCACCGATTCCCATCATTGCCGATATTCATTTCCAAAGTAAATATGTGTTTCAGGCGATTGATGCCGGTTGTGCGGCGGTGCGGGTGAATCCCGGCAATATCCGCAAGTTCTCACAGGTTGGACCGGATATTTGCAAGGCTGCCACGGATGCGGGTATTTCCTTGCGCATCGGCGTGAACGCCGGTTCGTTGGACAAGGATATCTACGCCAAATATGGCGGGCCAACTCCGGAAGCATTGGTAGCTTCCGCCATGCAGGAAGCGCGTATGTTCGAAGACGTGGGCTTCCATGATTTCAAGATTTCCGTGAAGCATCACGATCCGATCACTATGGTGCAGACGTATCGGTTGTTGGCGTCCAAGGGTGATTGGCCGCTGCATTTGGGCGTGACCGAAGCCGGACCCGCGTGGCAGGGCACTATTAAATCGTGCGTGGCGTTTGGTGCGTTGCTGGCCGAAGGCATTGGTGACACCATTCGCGTATCATTGTCGGCTCCTCCGGTGGAGGAAGTTAAGGTTGGCTGCAAGATTTTGGAATATCTGGGATTGCGCAAGCGCCATTTTGACATTATCTCCTGTCCGAGTTGCGGTCGTGCGCAAGTGGATGTGATCCAGCTTGCCCATGATGTCACGGAAGGGTTGAAGGGAATTACCGCACCGATTCGCGTGGCGGTTATGGGTTGCATTGTCAATGGTCCGGGCGAGGCGCGTGAGGCTGATTTGGGCGTGGCTTCCGGCAATGGCAAAGGACAGATTTTCATCAAGGGCGAGGTGGTCGCCACTGTACCCGAGGCGCAGATCGTCGATACATTGCTCGAACATGCGCAGCGCATTGCCGCCGAGATGGAGCGTGATGGCGCATGCGATGGTGAGCAGGGCAGTGGGCCGGTGGTGCTGCCGGTGGTGCGATAAGGCTTGCGCTGTTGGATAACGCTCTGTTCAGGTACGGTGGGTATGATGAACGCCGTGCCACCATCAACGTCGTCATTATCTTCGCGTAACCCTGACGGGCAAACCGATTGCGCCAATCAGTCCGATTGCGTATCGCCACAGTGCGCCACGCCGGAGCAGTTGGATGAGGCCCAGCAATCTAGTGCAACCGAGCGGTCAGGCAACCCTGCCTTGCCGTCGTGGAGCCGAGGCAAACGCCTGACGGTTAGTCTGCTCATATTCATTATGCTGCTGGGGGCGTTGATATTCGTGTCTAGAGCGACTACCGTGCCGTGGCGCAATGAGCCCACTGGTCAGACTATGGCTACGCTTGCCGCCGACACGTCGGTGACCTTCGACGATCCCGAGCATGTGATGACCGATGTGGGCGCCTATGACGTTACTTCGCGGTATATCACCATCAAGGCAGTGCGTCCATCCACGGGGGAAGTCCAGCGCATCCGCGTGCTGATTCGAGAGCCGGTCAATCCTGTGGGCAAAGTTCCCGGTGTGGTGTTTATGCATGGCGCAGGCTATGGCACCTGCGACAACTCGTTCGGCGATGTGGCCGAATCGATGGCGTCGGCGGGCATGGTCACTGCGGTTTTAGACAAACCGGTGTGGTCTACCAATGATCTGACCCGTGATTATCCGGGGTCGGCGGTGATCTACGACCAAGTGGTTCGTTACGTGCGAGGGTTGGATATGGTGGATGCTACTAAGGTAGGTATCTACGCCACTTCGGAGAGTACGTGGATTTCGGCGTATCTGCTGCGCGACGATCCCGACATTGCGTTCCAAGTGCTGCTCAGTCCCATGGTGTATTCGCCGCGGCACGCTCTGGGATTCTTGGCGGCGCAGGATTTTGCGTTGGTTGGGGCCAACGAGGGATATCAATCGATTGTCCGGCGCGTGTTCCATGTCGACAGTGACATGTTGGGACTGCATAATTTCGACATTGATACGTTATGGCCGCAGGCATATGCGGTTCCGACGCTGGTGGCGTACGGGTCCAAGGATGTGATGACTGCCCAGGTGCAGGGCGCGCAGCGGATTCTTGCCTTGGCGCGTCAGGCCGGCAATACGGATGTGACCATTCGCAGCTATGCGGTGGCTAACCATGTGCTGCGGCTAGGGGATGAATCGCAGTCGGGCACGCCGTTCGCCGATGCTTATATACACGATACCGTCGATTGGGTGGTGGGCACGACCCACGGGCTGCAACAGACTAGCGAGCGGGTAGCAGGCTCTGCGATATATCAGTCCATTGCGGTACCGATGGATTTGCGGCCGAGCCGTTCGCTGACGGTGTACGGACTGTGCCTGCATATTTCCACCGCCGTGCTCACCGTCCTGACCATCGTGGTGGCATTGGTGGCCTTGGGACGCAAGATACGCCGCGCGGCAACGCGTCGTGGGGCGGCGCTGGGTTTTACACATGGATTCGGTAATGCATTAGCGACGCTTACCATAGTCACGGTGGCGACGTTGGCCCTGTTTGCGGCCGGCTTGGGACAGGTCATTATGGGCGTGGTGAATCTGTCGTGGGGCGGTGCGCCAACCGACGATCCGGGCATGATGTATTGGAGTTGGCCAGTGATTCAAGTGGTGTGTACGCTGGTGGTATGGGCATGGTCGCGAGTGTTGGCTCGTCTGCTGGAAGTGGCCTGTCGGCGTGGCATCATTCAGTGGCCTCCGCGTAAAGGCGCGATCAGGGAAGTGGTGAGCGGCGAGCAACCAGTATTGGCATCCACACGGTTGGGTCGCGTGCTGTTTTGGATGACCGCCATCACCATGTTGCATGTGCTGTTGGTATTTGCGTTCTGGGGCATGTTTGTGTATTGATGCGATGGTGGGGATGATTGACGATCGGCCGCTGTGACGGCATATTGTTGATGGCGGCACATCGATGGTAACGACAGGGAGGTGACGATGGCACTGTATCGAGATGAAGCCGTGGTGTTGCGCACGGTCAAGCTCGGCGAAGCCGACCGTATCGTCACCATGCTGACCGAATCGCACGGCAAAGTACGCGCGGTGGCAAAAGGTGTGCGCCGCACTAAATCACGCTTTGGTGGCCGGCTTGAACCATTCATGCGGGTTGACGTGCTCATCGCCCAAGGGCGCTCGCTGGATGTGATTTCGCAGGCGGAGTCCCTGTCCGCTTATGCGGGTGCGATTTGCGCCGATTATGGCGTGTATGCGGCGGCGAATGCGGTGGTGGAGACGGCGAATATGGTGGTGAGCGCGGAGCATGAGCCGTCTCGTGAGCAGTATCGCTTGTTGCGGGGTGCGTTGCATGCTTTGGCAGCACATGCGCATGACGCGGATATGATTGGGGATTCTTACGTGATGCGGGCATTGGCATTGGCGGGTTGGACGCCACGGTTGCGGGCCTGCGTGGCGTGCGGTCGACTGTTGCCTGAACCGAGGGGGGACACACGGCGCGATACGGCCTCGCCAACCGGTTCATGGCATCGTGATGCATGGTATGTGTCCGCATCTGCGGGCGGCAGCATGTGCGCCACTGACCACATCTCTGGATCCCGACGCATGAGCGTGGCCGATATTTGGCAGTTGGACGCGCTAGTCGACGGGCGCTGGGCCTCGTTGGACGGCGTGGCGATGTCGGCTGCGGTGCGTGAGCTTGTCGAGGATTGGGGAGCGTATTATCTGGAGCGTCCCATTCGTTCGCTGCGCTTGTTAGATTCATGAGTATGGCTGTTGAACATATGGATTACACGTCGTTGGACATTCCTGCGGCGCCGTTTGCTGACCCGTCGCGCATTCCCCCGTTTCCCAAGGGTTCGGTGCCTCGGCATGTAGGCGTCATTATGGATGGCAACGGGCGTTGGGCGCAGGAGCGTGGCATGATTCGTACCGCTGGGCATCAGGCAGCCGAACCGGTGGTGTTCGACACCATTGCCGGCGCTATCGAGGCGGGCGTGCGGTATTTGAGCCTGTACACGTTTTCGACGGAGAATTGGAAACGCTCGCCGCAGGAGGTACGTTTCCTCATGGGCTTTTCGCGCGAGATCATTCACCGGCGCGTGGCGCAAATGGATGAGTGGGGCGTGCGCGTGCGGTGGTCGGGCCGCCGTCCGAAACTGTGGAAGTCGGTGATCGACGAGCTGGAAGTGGCGATGGAGCGCACCAAGCACAATAAGGTGATCGACGTGGTGTTCTGCATCAACTATGGTGGCCGTGCCGAAATCGCCGATGCCTGCGCCGCCATCGCGCGTCAGGTGCGTGACGGGCGTTTGTCTGGCGACCGCGTGACCGAAAAGATGATTGCGGAGCATTTGTACAATCCCGATATTCCTGACTGCGATCTGGTGATTCGCACGTCCGGCGAGCAGCGTACCAGTAATTTCCTGCCATGGGAGGCCGCGTACGCCGAGCTGGATTTCGTGCCGGAATTATTCCCCGATTGCGGTCGTGAGGTGCTGTGGCGTTCCATCGAGCATTATGTGCATCGTGACCGTCGTTTTGGCGGCGTCAAACGATAGGCGGTAGTGGCGGTCGTCGGTGATGTCTGCGGCGCCGCTGTCGGACCACGTCGGGCGGCATTGCCGGCAGGGTGCCGCATTGACGGCAGATGCGACGAGGGGCGGCCAGTCATTCGGTGTGACTGGCCGCCCCTCGTCGTTGGCGTTGTCTTCGCCGTCGTATATTCGACCGCAGCGTTACTCCAAGCCGATGGATCGCAGGTGATGCGCCACGCAGGAGGTGACCTGCATCGTGCCGGATTCGGCTATGGCGTACACGGCACGTGACCCTTCGCCCGGACAGCTGGTGGAGGTCAGCACATGCCGTTTGTCGTTAGGAAACCGTTAGTTTTCCATGCGGGTGCGTATGCGTCCCGTTAAATCGACGCTCTGCCTGTATGAACGTTTCTAGCATGGAAGTAAAGGCCGGCGCGGGTGCGTTCGGCCGTGTATGGGAAATGGAGGACGTCATGTTGGATGTCATCGTAGTCGTCGGCGTGGTGGTGGTGTTTGCCGCCATCGACGCATTGGCCAAGGCGGTGGATCGTCTATGAGCATGGTCTTGGATATTGCCGCCGCGGTACTGGCCGTGGCAGGCGTGGTGTATATGGCGTATGCGTTGCTGCGTCCGGAGCGGTTCTGATCTGCACCGAAGCGGGTCGAAGGGTGAATTGAGGCTGTAATGGTATATGCGTATGCGTTTGCCGCGGCGCTGCTGGTGTGCGTTGTGTTGGCGGCGGTGTATCGTCCGTTGGGCGATTATCTGGCGTGGACGTTCACCTCGCGTCGCCATTGGCGTGTGGAACGCTGGTGCTACCGGCTGATCGGCGTGGATGCCGAGCAGGGCCAGGCGTGGCGTTCCTATGTGCGCAGCGTGCTGGCGTTTTCGTTGATGGGTGTGTTGGTGCTGTACGCGCTGCAGCGTGTGCAGCAGTGGCTGCCGTGGTCGTTGGGACACAAGGCGGTCGATCCGCTGCTGGCGTTCAACACGGCGGTGTCGTTCGTGACCAACACCAACTGGCAGTCGTATAGTCCCGAAGCGACGCTGGGATACAGCGTGCAGCTGGCGGGATTGTGCGTGCAGAATTTCGTGTCCGCCGCCGTGGGCATCGCGGTCGCCGCCGCGCTGATCCGTGGTTTTGCCTGGCGTCGCCGCAGCGATATCGGCAACTTCTGGGTCGATATCGTGCGCATCATCGTGCGTGTGCTGCTGCCGTTGGCGTTTGTCGGCGCGATAGTGCTGATGGGACTCGGTGTGATTCAGACGTTCTCGTCGGGCACCACCGTCACCACGTTGGCGGGCGGCGAACAGTACATTCCTGGAGGCCCGGTGGCCTCGCAGGAAATCATCAAGGAATTGGGGACCAACGGAGGCGGCTTCTTCAATGCCAATGCCTCCCATCCGTTTGAAAACCCGAATGTGTGGACGAATCTTATCGAGATTCTCGCCATGCTGGTGATTCCCGTATCGCTGACCCGCGCCTTTGGACGTATGGTCGGCAATACGCGCCAGGGATTGGTGTTGGTCGCCGTAATGGCGGTGCTATGGATCGGTTCGTTCATGGCGTTGGTTGGTTTTGAATCCTTCGGTCACGATCCGGCCGTGGTGTTGGCCGGCGGTGCCATGGAAGGCAAGGAAACCCGATTTGGCATCGTATGGTCCAGCCTGTTCGGCACCACGTCCACGGGCACCTCCACTGGAGCGGTCAATTCCATGCACGACTCCTACACGGCATTGGGCGGCATGATGCTCATGCTCAATATGATGCTCGGCGAGGTGTCTCCCGGCGGCGTCGGCACCGGCATGTACGGCATGCTGGTCATGGCGTTGGTGGCCGTGTTCATCGCCGGTTTGTTGGTTGGCCGCACCCCCGAATACCTGGGCAAGAAGATCGGTCCGCGCCACATGAAGATCGCGTCGCTGTACTTCCTGGTCATGCCCGTGCTGGTATTGCTGGGCGTCGGCGGCTCCATGGCGATTCCCGCGGTACGCGACAGCGTGCAGGCGTCGATGCTCAACACCGGTTCGCACGGCCTGTCCGAAGTGGTGTACGCCTTCGTATCGGCGGCGAACAACAATGGTTCGGCCTTCGCGGGCCTGTCGGCCAACACACCGTGGCTGAACGTGATGCTGGCGCTCATGATGCTGCTGGGACGATTCATCCCCATCGTGTTGGTGCTGGCGCTCGCCGGGTCGTTGGCCCAGCAGGATGTGGTTCCCGAAACATCCGGCACGCTGCGTACCGACAATGGATTGTTCGTATTCTTGGTGATTTTTGTCATTATCGTGGTTTCCGCCCTGACGTTCTTCCCGACCTTGGCGTTGGGTCCGCTGGCGGAAGGATTGGTGGCGTAACATGGCTGCAACGAAAAATCCGGATGATGCTCGTCGTCCGAAGAAGTCCCGTTCGTTCGGGCATATGATGCTGGCGTCCCTGCCGGGAGCGGCCCGCAAGCTTGATCCGCGTGTGCAATGGCACAATCCGGTGATGTTCGTCGTGTGGGTGGGCGCGGTATTGCTCACCTTGCTCGCCGTCATGCAGCTGGTGTTCCCGCATGATGTGGCGTTGCGCGGCGGCGCGGACGTACCTGTGTACTTCACCTGGATCATCGCCGTATGGCTGTGGGCTACCGTATTGTTCGCCAACATGGCGGAGGCCATCGCCGAAGGCCGCGGCAAGGCGCAGGCCGATGCCTTGCGTAAAACCCGTAGCACCACGCCCGCCCGTCGGGTGCATGGCTACGATGCGCAGAACGATCCCGACGTGCGTTGCACGCCGGCGATCGAAGTGCCGTCCAGCGAATTGCAGATGGATGACGTGGTGATTGTGGAGGCTGGCGACCTGATTCCCGGAGACGGTGACATCATATCCGGCATCGCCTCCGTGGACGAGTCCGCGATCACCGGCGAATCCGCTCCCGTGATCCGCGAGGCCGGCGGCGACCGTTCGGCGGTAACCGGCGGCACCCGAGTGCTGTCCGACCGCATCATCGTGCGCATCACGCAAAAGCCCGGCGAAAGCTTCGTCGATAAGATGATCGCTTTGGTCGAAGGCGCAAACCGTCAGAAAACCCCGAACGAGATTGCCTTGGACGTGCTGCTCAGCTCGCTGACCATCATCTTCCTCGTCGTGGTGCTGACGCTCAATCCCATGGCCTCCACCCTGCACGCGTCGGTGTCGCTGACGGTGCTGGTGGCGCTGCTGGTGTGCCTGATCCCCACCACCATTGGTGCGCTGCTCAGTGCCATCGGCATCGCCGGCATGGACCGCATGGTGCAGCACAATGTGCTGGCCACCTCGGGGCGTGCCATCGAGGCCGCCGGAGATGTCACCACACTGCTGCTCGACAAAACCGGCACCATCACCTATGGTAACCGCCAGGCCAGCGCCTTCCATGCGCTGGGCGCGGTAAGCCACGAGGACATGGTGCACGCCGCGGCGTTGAGCTCCCTGGCCGACGCGACGCCTGAAGGCCAGTCTATCGTGGCGCTTGCCTCCAAGGAGGGATTGACCCCGCAGCGTGATCCGAAGGCGTTGGCCGTGGAATTTACGGCGCAAACCCGTATGTCCGGTATGGATTTGCCGGATGGTACCCGCATCCGCAAGGGTGCTGGTTCGGCTGTCGAACAGTGGATAGCGTCCGAGGGAGGCACCATTGCTCAGGAGGTGCTTGACCAGCTGCATCTGCAGGTGGAATCCGTCTCGAAGTCCGGTGGCACCCCGTTGGTGGTGGCGAAGCAGGAACCGGGCGGCGCCATTGACGTGATGGGCGTCGTCGAGCTCAAGGACGTAGTGAAGGAAGGCTTGCGCGAGCGTTTCGAAGATATGCGTCGCATGGGCATCCGCACGGTGATGGTGACCGGTGACAATCCGCTGACCGCCCAAGCCATCGCCAAGGAGGCGGGCGTCGATGATTTCATCGCGGAAGCCAAGCCCGAGGACAAGTTGGCCTATATCAAGGCCGAGCAGGCCAAGGGGCAGTTGGTGGCCATGACCGGTGACGGTACGAACGACGCTCCGGCCTTGGCGCAATCCGATGTCGGCATGGCGATGAATTCAGGTACGTCGGCGGCCAAGGAGGCTGGCAACATGGTCGATCTGGACTCCGATCCGACCAAGCTGATCGACGTGGTGCGCATCGGCAAGCAGCTGCTCATTACCCGAGGTGCGTTGACAACGTTCTCCATCGCCAACGATATCGCCAAATATTTCGCCATCATTCCGGCCATGTTCATGAATGCGTTCCCGGGATTGGGAGCGTTGAACATCATGGGATTGCATTCGCCGCTGTCGGCGGTGCTGTCCGCGATTATCTTCAATGCGCTGATCATCGTGGCCTTGGTGCCGCTGGCGTTGAAGGGCGTGAAGTACCGCGCGGAAAGCAGTGACCGTATCCTGTCGCGCAATCTGCGCATCTACGGATTGGGTGGTTTGGTCGCTCCGTTCGTCGGCATTTGGGTGATTGACTTGCTGGTTCGGCTTATTCCGGGCTTCTAAGTTCGACTGGATAGATGGCAAGGTAAGGAAAAGAGGCAGACATGAAATCATCGGTGGCATTGCAGTTGCGCAGTTGCCGTGCGGCGTTGCGCGCCATGGTGGTGTTCACGGTGGTGATCGGCGTGGGGTATACCGCGGCGGTGACTGCGGTCGGTCAGGTGGCGTTCCCCGAACAGGCGAACGGTTCGTTGGTGCGCGATGCGCAGGGCGAGGCGATTGGCTCGGCGTATATCGGCCAGTCGTTTACCGACGCCGATGGCAACGCGCTCCCGCAGTATTTCCAATCACGCCCCTCGGCGACGACGGATGCCGATGGCAACGCGCATCCCTATGACGGGGCGTCGTCCGGCGGTTCGAACTTGGGCGCTTCCGACAAGCGGCTGACCAAGCGCATCGAGCAGCTGCGCGAGAGCATCGCCCAGCGTGAGGGCGTCGAACCGGATCAGGTGCCGGCGGATGCAGTGACGGCTTCGGCATCGGGGTTGGATTATCAGATCAGCCCTGCCTATGCCGATATCCAGGTGGCGCGCGTGGCGCAGGCGCGAGGCTTGGAGGAAAGCCAGGTGCGTGACTTGGTCAAGCAGTACACTACCGGCCGTGGCCTGGGCTTTATCGGTGAGCCAGGAGTGAATGTGCTCAAGCTCAACACGGCATTGGATGCGTTGCAGCGGTAAATGCTCGGCGTGCCGACGGCTGTCATGGCATGATGGACATAACGGCCGTCGGCGCACGATGCGGGCGGTGCGGCGACGTGGTACACCAGTGATGCACGTGTCGTGCGAGGCGCGGATAAGGACGGTGATGGCATGGCAGTGGCCAAAGGTTCGTTGAAGGTGCTCATTGGCGCCGCTCCCGGAGTGGGCAAGACCTATGCCATGCTGCGTGAAGGTCATCGTTTGGTCGAGCAGGGCCGCGATGTGGCGATCGCCTTGTTGGAGACGCACGGGCGACAGGCCACCGGCGAGCAGGCGGAAGGCTTGGAGCGCATTGCCCTGCGTACGATGGAATACAAAGGTATGCGCCTGCAGGAAATGGATGTACGGCGGGTATTGGAGCGCCATCCTCAGGTGGCGTTGGTCGATGAATTGGCGCATACGAATGTGCCGGGCAGCGAACACGAGAAGCGTTGGCAGGACGTGCAGGAACTGGTGGCTGCCGGCATCGACGTCATCACCACCATCAATGTGCAGCATATCGAATCGTTGAATGATGTGGTTCGCCAGATTACCGGCAGCGAGCAGCGCGAGACGGTGCCCGATGTGGTGCTGCGCAACGCTGACCAGGTGGAGTTGGTGGATTTGCCGCCGCAGATGCTGCGCGAGCGGTTGTCGGCTGGGTTGGTGTATCCCTCGGATCGCGTTGACGCGGCATTGTCAAATTACTTCCGGGTAGGTAACCTTACCGCCCTGCGCGAGTTGGCCTTGCTATGGTTGGCGGGCAATGTGGACGAAGCCCTGCGCAAATACCGCGAGGAGCAGGATATCCACGCCAAGTGGGAGACGCGTGAACGTGTGGTGGTGTCCTTGTCGGGAGGTCCCGAGGGTGAGGCGCTGTTGCGTCGAGGCGCCCGTGTGGCGGCGCATTCCGGTGGCGGCGAATTGATTGCGGTGCATGTGACCAGTGCCGATGGTTTGCGTAGCGGGCGGGTGCGTCAGCTCGATGAACAGCGTGCGTTGGTCGAGCAATTGGGCGGCTCGTTCCATCAGGTGGTAGGCGAGGACATCGTCGAATCGGTGATTGAGTTCGCGCAGGCAGTGAACGCGACACAGATTATTGTAGGAGTATCATCGCGCAGCTCGTTAAGCCGCTATTTGGGGCGTCCTTCGGTGTCGCAGAATCTGGTGCGACATGCCGGTACCATCGATGTGCATATGGTGACGCACGATTATGTGGCCAAGGGATGGGCGCTGCCGCGCACGCATGGTGTGTTGCCGTGGAAACGTAAACTGTTGGGGTTGCTGTTTGCGGCGGTGACTTTGCCGATCCTGACGATGGCGCTGATGCGCAGTCAGGATGTCTATAGCTTGCCGCGCGATATTCTGGCCAACCAGTTGCTGGTGGTGATCGTTGCCACCATTGGCGGTGCGTTGCCGGCGGTGCTTACGGCTTTGGCCAGTGGTTTCATTATTGATTTTTGTTTTATCGAGCCTCTGGGCACTTTCCATATTTACGAGCGTTTTGGATTGATGTCGCTGGCGTTGTTCGTGGCGATTGCCTTGATCGTCAGCTATGTGGTCGACCGGGCGGAGCGTCGGTATGCCACTGCGCAGCGCGCACGTGCCGAGTCAGAGCTGCTGGCATCGATTTCCGGTTCGGTGCTGCGCAGCAAGGATCCGCTGCAGGCATTGGTGGATCGTATGCGCGAGGCTTTTGGGTTTTCGCATATTGTGATTACCCGCCAGGATGCGCCCAGCATCATCAGTGTGGCACCCGGCAAGGCGTTGACTGCGTTGGACGTGGACCGCGTGGGGGTGCAAGGCGCGACGGATGACGATACGTGCATGGTGTTTCCGCTCAACGACGGCAAGGCAACCTTGCGGGCGTACGGCAGTGATGTGGAGGCTAACGAGCAGCGCTTGCTCAACACCATCGTCACACAGGTGGATACTGTGTTGGAATATAACGATTTGGAGCAGCGTGCCAGCCAGATCGAACCATTGACGGCCGCGGATAACATCCGTCGTGCCTTGCTCAACGCCCTGAGTCATGATTTACGTCGTCCGCTGGCGTCGGCCACGGCCGCGGTCAGCGGTTTGCGCGAGGACCAGGGCAGGTTGCGGCCACAGGATGCGCGTGAGTTGCTGGATGTGGCGGCAGATGGTTTGCAGGACTTGTCTACGTTGGTGACGGATTTGTTGGACGTGAGCCGCTTGCGTGAGGATGCGCTGCCGATTTCCTTGGTGGCGACCGACCCTGAGTCGGTGATAGTGGCGGCGTTGGACGATGTGGATTTGGGCCCGTCGTTGGTGAGTTTGGACATCGATCCCGTGCCGTTGGTGTGTGCCGATCCGCCGTTGTTGCGGCGTGCGGTGGCGAATGTGTTGGCCAATGCGCAGCGCTTTACGCCGCACGGTGAGCGCGTGGGCATTTCGGTGAGTAGTTTCCGCTCCACGGTAGAGATTCGCGTGGTCGATCACGGTCCGGGTGTTGCCGACGAGCGCAAGGATATGATTTTCATGCCGTTCCAGCGTATCGGGGATACCGATAATACCGCTGGTCTGGGCCTGGGATTGGCCTTGTCGAAGGGCTTCGTCGAAGGCATGGGCGGTGTGCTGCGTGCCGAGGATACGCCGGGCGGCGGCCTGACCATGGTGATTGCCTTGCGGATTGCCGCGCAGGGCGTGGCGGTGGGCCAGCCGGTGAACATACCCGCGCATGATGCTGTGGAGGATACCTGGGATGTCGGTTCGCTGATTTTACCGCCGATGTGTGGAGCGCAGCTGCGTGTTCAGGAGGGTTCTGACGGCGAATCTACGGATGTTGAGACATCCAGTGAAGGGCTGGCTGATAAGCGAGACAGTGATGGCGAACCTGCCGAGGCGGGCGATATGACGACGGGAGGCACGCGCGATGAAGCTTTTGATCGCTGATGATGACCCGCAGTTCCTCAAGGCGCTGCGCATTACCTTGCATTCGCAGGGGTATGAGATTGTGACTGCTGGTGACGGCATCGAATGCATCGATAAGGCTGTGAAAGAACATCCCGACATGCTTATCGTCGATTTGGGCATGCCGCGCATGGACGGCATGCAGGTGATCGAGGGCGTGCGTGGATGGACGCAGGCGCCGATTTTGGTGGTATCGGGTCGTGCCGATGCGCGTGAGAAAGTACGGGCTTTGGATGCAGGTGCGGATGATTACGTCACTAAACCGGTGTCCATCGAGGAATTATTTGCACGTATCCGTGCATTGGCTCGGCGTGTGGTGCAGCAGCCCACCGCGGAGGCGAGTGACCCGGTGGTGCGGCTTGGCTCGGTGACGGTCGATCTGACGTCCCATACGGTGGTGCGTGCCGTACAGCGTCGTCAGATCCCCATCAAATTGACGCCCACCGAATGGAAGATGTTAGAGATTTTGGTACGCAACCGCGGCAAGTTGGTGACGCGACAGGATTTATTGACCCAGATTTGGGGCAGCGACCATATTAGCGACAGTGGCTATTTGCGCCTGTACATGTCGCAGTTGCGCAAGAAAATCGAAGCTGATCCCGCCCATCCCAAGTATTTGTGCACGGAGTCGGGCATGGGCTATCGTTTGGCGTGCGAGCCGGAAGGCAACGCCTAGCGCAGATCACATCACAGCGTTGTTGCCGAGCAGCCGGTCCACCAGTGCAGGTTTGGCCTGCAGTTGGTTGCTGAACCCCGGACGTATGTCGAGCTTGAGGCTCACTTGCGTGCGGTATCCTTGGTCGGCCAATACGTGGGAGGCGTCGCCCACAACGGCGAGCACTGCATCGAGATCGCCTTCGATGTTGGTGAACATGGCGTTGGTCTCATTGGGCAGGCCACTATTGCGAATCACTGACACGACTTGGCTGACATAAGAGCTCAGCTCGTCGCCCACGCCGCTGGGAGCAATGGCGACGGCGGCCACGGTGTTGGCTGCATGGTTATCGGCGTGCCGATGTGCCGCATGGTTGAAGCGCGGTGCGCGCCACTGCCAGGCATGATCCATTGGTCCACTGCCGTGTCCCAGACGCAGCCGTGCTTGCAATGCGCCGGTGAGATAGCGTTTGGCGGCGCGGATGGCGTCGGACAAGGGCAGTCCCAAGGCAAGGTTGGCGGCGATGGCGGAGGACAGCGTGCAGCCGGTGCCG
This sequence comes from Bifidobacterium sp. LH_491, assembly GCF_056356495.1. Lineage (NCBI taxonomy): Bacteria > Bacillati > Actinomycetota > Actinomycetes > Bifidobacteriales > Bifidobacteriaceae > Bifidobacterium > Bifidobacterium sp. LH_491. The sequence continues at coordinate 1,436,080 of NZ_JBKEUI010000001.1, read as the reverse complement.
TGCGTATCCGTGGTGTCGATCCGTGGCGCTCGCATCCAGGTGACGCTGCCGTCGGGTTCGACGAGCACGTCGTTGGCGTCGTGGGTACCGTGTCCGCCTTTGACTAGCGTCGCGCAGCCGTAGGTGTCGGTGAGCGCATGGGCGGCCTGTACCATATCGTCGTCGCTGGCAATCGTCATACCGCATAAGGCTTGGGCTTCGGGGATATTGGGCGTGATGACTGCGGCAAGAGGGAATAGGGATTCGCGAATTGCGCGCATGGCGTCGTCGTCGACCAGCTGGGCGCCGGAAGTGGCGACCATCACAGGGTCGAGTACGATATTGGCGGCATGCCAATGTTCGAGGCGCTGGGCGATGCGTTGCGCGGCGTCAGCGGAGGGTACCATGCCGATTTTGACGGCGAGCGGTGGGATATCGGCGAATACGGCGTCAATCTGTGCGCCGACGATGGCCGGATCCATCACGGCGACATCCGTGACGCCCAGGGTGTTTTGCGCGGTAATCGCGGTGATGGCGCTCATGGCGAATACGCCGTTGGCGAGCATGGTTTTCATATCGGCTTGGATGCCGGCGCCGCCTGAAGAATCGCTGCCCGCAATGGTGAGCACCGGAGCCAACGTGTGCGTGTTGGTATCGTTATGCGGCGTGGGGCAAGCAGTTGCGTGGTCCTGCGCCGACTGGTCTTGCGTGGTGGCGTGTGCGGCCTCATGCACGGCGATGGCCTCGGCGTTGACGGGATGCTGGCATACCTCGCGCCAGCGCTCCACCAACTGGCGGGCGGCATGTTCGGGGTGGGCGGCTCGCGCAATGGCGGAGACGACGAACCATCCATCCACACCGGCGTGGGCCAATGCGGCAAGGTCGTCTTCCTGGACGCCGCCGCCGGCAACGATGGGGTAGCGGCTGGCGTTTGCCAGCTGTTCCACGCCATCGTAACCGAGCGCATGGCGTGTGCCGTCCCGTTCGACGACTGCGGCATCCGGTTTGGTGCTGGTCATATGCAGCGGGCCTGCGCCCAAATAGTCCACGCAACCGTCGGGCAGGGTGTTGGCGGCGAGCACATGGTCTATGGTTTCCACCGACAGGCCGATGATGGCTTCGTCGCCGAGTAGTCCCCGGGCTTGCCGAGGGTCCATATCGCTTTGTCCGATATGCACTCCATCGACGGCGATGCCCATGGCGCGGCATTGCCAGGCGGCGTCCACGCGGTCGTCAATGAGCAACGGAATATGCGTGTCGGCTTCGGCAAGTACGTCAGCGATGCGGGAAGCCATGTCGACGATGTCGGCAAGGTCGGCGTTTTTGGCGCGCAGCTGCACGATGGAGACGCCGCCGCGCACGGCTTGGGCGACGATCTGTTCCACAGGTCGGCCGTCGGTGTCATCCGGGCCGAGCACCAGATAGGCGTGCAGGGCGTGTGGATAACGGGTGGTGATGCGTGATGGCGCGGGGTGGATATCGGTCATAATGACTCCTTTGCGGATGATGGTGGTTGGACGCCGATGCGCTGCTTCGAGTGATTGGCGACAAGAGCGAAATATGGAAACGTGCGGCGGGGCAATCGGCACACCTATGGATATGCCGGTAACGGCTGGGGCGCCGTGGCCTGTCCAACGCTTCGGCATATGCCGGTTTTCCGTGACTGGCTGTGTTGTACCGGCCACGCAAACCGGCGCGGCTCGATTAGGCGCTGCGGGCGTCCGTCGGCATGGCTGCGATGTCGGCTCCGTTGACGTCGACACAGGTGATGTCGGCATTGGCGATGTCGTCGGCAGTGACTTGCCACAGTGCGTCAAGGAAAGCCGTTTGGAATGATCCCGGCCCTTGCGCGTGCCGCGCGGCGATGGAACCCGCAAGGTTGAAATGCGCGCTGGCGGCTACGGCGGCGACCAGGGGATCGGCGACCGCCAGATAGGTGCCGACCACACCGCCCAGTGCGCAGCCCGCGCCAGTAATTTTGGTCATCATGGGATTGCCGCCGCCCAATCGGTACACGAGCTGCCCATCGGTAATCAAATCGCGTGCGCCCGATACGGCCACTGCCCCCAATCCGTCGGCGCTGTGCTGCGTCAGATGACGTGCCACGCGCACGGCGGCTTCGAGACTGGCGTCCACTTCGTCCGCGGCATCCACGCCCACGGGACCGGTGTTGTCCGCGTGGTCATCCAGTCCCCATAGGGTGCTTAACGCCAGTAATTCCGAAGCGTTGCCGCGTACCACGGTGGGCGGCACGGCGGCGAAGGATTGCAAAATCGCCGTGCGGGTCGCGCCCAGTCCTGCGGCTACGGGGTCGAGCACCCAACGATGCGAAGCCTCGTGCAGGCGGCGTGCGATGTCAGGCAACGCCTCGGCATAGAACGGCAGCAGCGTGCCGACGTTGATGTAGGTGGCTCCTGCGATGGCGGCGATATCCATGATGTCGTCGGGCAGGAAGCTCATGGCCGCCGTGCCGCCCGCGGCCAGTTGGGCGTTGGCCACCAGATTGATGGTGACGAAGTTGGTGAAGGATTGCGCCAGCGGCGTGGTGTCGCGCACGATGTGCGCCGCCCGGCGGATGTCGTCGCGCAGCGGGTGGTCTGCGGGAAGATTGCGGTCCAAGCCAAGCGGATGGTCGACGGCATTGGCCGATGTGGTGTTGATGGAATCCTTCGACGGATTATTGGATACATTGGTGTATGCAGATGCGCTTGCTCTCATGATGCTGCTCCCTACGATGGTGTTAGCCAACAGGTTCTAAGGGTCTGGCAAAGCCACTCTCAACCTTGGGTGTGTGCCCTCGGTTCCCCTGCGTTCGGTTGAACGCGCTCCACCATACGCATGTCGGTGGACGGTGCGGCGGGTCGGCCTGCCGCAGGTCGGATTGCCGTAGGTCGGCTTGGTTGCGGCGGCGTGTATGTGGGTGCGTGTGCCGTTTGGGCACTTCCGCGTCGGCAGAAGGGTTTGCTGTCACAGCATGGCGGTACTGTGGGGTGCTTGTAAAGTCCCCAAACCGTTCAAACCAGAAGGTGCATTGTGGCTGTAAGCAAACTTGATGAAGTCGTATCCCTGGCGAAGCGTCGTGGCTTCGTATTCCCCGCCGGAGAAATCTACGGCGGCACCCGTTCCGCGTGGGATTACGGTCCCCTTGGCGTCGCGTTGAAAGACAACATCAAGCGCGAATGGTGGCGTGCCATGGTGACGACGCGTGGCGACGTCGTGGGCGTGGACACGTCGGTGATTTTGCCGTCGGCCGCGTGGGTGGCTTCCGGCCATGTCTCCGTGTTTAACGATCCGCTGATCGAGTGCCTCAACTGCCACAAGCGTCATCGTGCCGACAAGCTGGAGGAGTCGTATGCCGAAAAGCATGGCGACCAGCTGCCGCCAAATGGCTTGGCGGATATCGTCTGCCCGGATTGCGGCACTCGCGGCAACTGGACGGAGCCTCGTGATTTCAACATGATGCTGCGCACGCATTTGGGTCCGGTGGAGGACGAGAACAGCCTGCATTATCTGCGTCCGGAAACCGCGCAGGGCATTTTCGTGGACTTCAAGAATGTGATGACGTCCTCGCGTTCCAAGCCGCCGTTCGGCATCGCCAATATCGGTAAGTCGTTCCGCAATGAGATCACGCCGGGCAACTTCATTTTCCGCACCCGTGAGTTCGAGCAGATGGAGATGGAATTCTTCGTGGCTCCGGGCACGGACGAGGATTGGCATCAGTATTGGATCGACATGCGTACCCGTTGGTACACGGATCTGGGCATCAAGCCGGAAAATCTGCGTCTATACGAGCATCCCAAGGAGAAGCTGTCGCATTATTCCAAGCGCACGGTGGACATCGAATACAAGTTCGGTTTCCAGGGTTCCGATTGGGGCGAGCTGGAAGGCATCGCCAACCGTACGGACTTCGATCTGTCGGCGCACGCCGAACATTCCGGCGAGGATTTGAGCTACTTCAACCAGGCGACGGGCGAGCGCTTCGTGCCGTATGTCATCGAGCCGGCCGCCGGTTTGACCCGTTCGCTGATGGCCTTCCTGGTGGACGCCTATGACGTGGATGAGGCGCCGAATACCAAGGGCGGCGTCGATAAGCGCACGGTGCTGCGTCTCGACCCGCGTCTGGCGCCGGTGAAGGCCGCGGTGCTGCCGCTGAGCAAGAAGCCGGAGCTGCAGTCCGTGGCTCAGGATTTGGCCGCCGATCTGCGTCAGCATGACTGGATGATCGATTACGACGAGGCGGGTGCCATTGGCCGCCGCTATCGTCGTGAGGACGAAATCGGCACGCCGCTGTGCATTACGGTGGACTTCGACAGTCTGGACGATCACGCGGTCACCATTCGTGAGCGTGACACCATGGCGCAGGAGCGTGTGGCGATGGATAAGGTCACCCAGTATGTGGCCGAGCGCATTGGCGAGCGTCGGGTGCGCTATCCGCAGGGGCCGGCTTCCATCGTGGGCGATGCGGTGCAGTTCGCGCCGCTGGAGGTGGCGCAAGCCGGTGGCCTCTATTAAGACCCAGGTGATTGACACGCGCGCGGATACCGTGCTATCGCTTGATCCACATTCGACGGCGCAGCCGGGGGAGGGACACTCTGCGCCGTCGAACGGCGCGTTTCATGCTGCGCCGGTGGATGTGGGGCCGGTGCATGTGCCGACGCCGGTGGTGTTGTCGCCAATGGCGGGTGTGACGAATTGGCCGTTCCGCGTGCTGTGCGAGGAGTATGGTCCGCAAGGGCTGTATGTGGCGGAGATGGTGACGGCTCGCGCTTTGGTGGCCGGCAATCCCAAAGCCTTGCGACTGTGCCGTTTCGCGCCTAGCGAACGCGTGCGTTCGTTGCAGTTGTACGGTGTGAATCCAGCCATTGTGGAGCAGGCGGCGCGTATCGTCGTCGAAGACGGTATGGCGGATCATATCGATTTGAATTTTGGCTGCCCGGTCCCTAAAGTGACTCGTCGCGGTGGCGGCTCGGCATTGCCGTGGAAAACGGATATTTTCCAAGAGCTGTTGCATCGTGTGGTGGCGGTGTGTGCGCCAGCCAATATTCCGGTGACGGCGAAGATTCGCGTCGGCATTGACCACGAGCATGAGACGTTTCTGCAGGCTGGTCGTATCGCCCAGGACGAAGGCTGTGCGGCGGTGACGCTGCATGCGCGTACCACTGCGGAGTATTACGGTGGGCATTCCGACTGGAACCGTATCGGCGAGTTGGTTGAGGTGCTGGATATTCCCGTGTTCGGCAATGGCGATATTTGGGGCGCGCAGGATGCGTTGGACATGATGACGCAAACCGGTTGCGCTGGTGTGGCCATTGGGCGCGGTTGCCAGGGCCGTCCTTGGCTGTTCGCGGATATCGCCCATGCGTTTGCGGGCGAGCCCACGCGCTGCAATCCTACGTTGGGCGAGGTGGGTCGCATCATCATGCGGCACGCCGGGTTGCTCACGCAGTTCTATGACGGCGACGAATGCATGGCGGTGCATGATATGCGCAAGCATGTGGCGTGGTACCTCAAGGGGTTTCCTGTGGGGGGTGCGACGCGCAAGGCCTTCATGGAATGTGAATGCCTGGAGGATCTACAAAGGCAGGTGGACGGCCTAGACAGCGCCGTGCCGTTTCCTGAGCGTGTAGTGGACAAGCCCCGTGGGCGCGTTCGCTTTGCGAAGAAAGTACACTTACCGTATGGGTGGCTTGAGTCCAGAAGCAGTACGCATGAGCAGCGTGAGGCGCTGTTTGGCGACGATCCGATGGACGCAAGTTACTAAAATGACGGTACACGCCGAAATAATTGACCCATTATCCGTGGTTCTGCGCTAAAGTTATGCGTAACCGCGAGTGACAGGAGACAATGGTGAGCGAGATTGCCCAGATTGAAGAATTCAACGGCAAGACCAATATCAAGGTGGTCGGTGTCGGGGGTGCCGGTGGCAACGCCGTAAATCGCATGATTGATGAAGGCTTGCAGAACGTTGAGTTCGTGGCGATCAATACGGATGCCAAGGATTTGTTGCGTTCCGATGCCGACGTGAAGATTGCGCTGAACGATGCCACGAGCCGTGGTCTTGGCGCTGGCGCCGACCCGGAGAAGGGGGCTAAGGCCGCGCAGGACCATCAGTCGGAGATCGAAGAGGCGCTGAAGGGCTCCGATATGGTGTTCGTCACCTGCGGTGAGGGTGGTGGCACCGGTACGGGTGCCAGTCCGATTGTCGCTCGTGCGGCCAAGCAGCAGGGGGCCTTGACGGTAGCGGTGGTCACTCGTCCGTTCTCCTTTGAAGGCCCGCAGCGTGCGGCTTCGGCTGATTTCGGTATTGAAAACCTGCGCAAGGAAGTCGATGCGCTGATCGTCATTCCGAACGACCGTCTGTTGGGATTGGCCGACCGCAGCATCAGCATTATGGATGCCTTCAAAACCGCCGATACCGCGTTGTTGGCTGGTGTGCAGGGCATTACCGACATCATCACCATGAATTCGTACATTCACGTCGATTTCTCCGACGTGCGTTCCGTGCTGAACGGTGCTGGCACTGCGTTGTTCGGCATTGGTTCGGCCCGCGGCGAGGATCGCGCCGTGCAGGCCGCCGAAATCGCCATTAGCTCGCCGCTGTTGGAATCCAGCGTGGAGGGCGCTCACGGCGTGCTGATCAACGTGGCCGGCTCCACCGATCTTGGTTTGCAGGAGGCTTCTGCCGCGGTAAGTCTGATTCGTAATTCCAGCCATCCGGAGGTGCAGATTATTTGGGGTCTGACATTGGATGACGCCTACGGCGATGAGGTGCGCGTCACCGTGATTGCCGCCGGCTTCGATGGCACTCCTAAGCAGGAGGAACCGGCCTCGGCTCCTTTGGTGGAGCAGCGCGAGGAGCCTCGTGCTGAGCCTGCGCAGCCGGTTCAGCCGATGGTGAACGCCGCGCCGTTGACCGAGCCCATGCAGTTTGCTCCGGCTGCCGATCAGTCGGCCCAGCTGTTTGACGAGACCACCGAACATGAGGTGATTTCCTCCAATGATCCGGGCGATTTGGACATCCCCGATTTTCTGCGCTGATTGAGGGTGCGCTGTAACGAAAGGAACCGTCATGGCAGGCAAACTAAAAAGTGTGATGTCCTATCTGGGCATGTCCGATGTTCCGGAGGAGGACGCCGAATACTATGAGGACGAGCATGAGTCGGAGTCATCGTTTGATTCCGATCATTCGGTAACGCCCATGGCGTCCGCCTCGTCGGGTACGGCGTCGTCTTCGTCTGCTACTTCCAACCCTTTCCAGGGGCGCGTCAGCCGCATCACCACGATTCATCCCAAGTCGTATGAGGATGCGCAGATGGTAGGGCGTGCCTTGCGCGATGGCGTGCCGGTGGTGTTGAACCTTACCGGTGTGTCGGAAGCGGTGGCGTATCGCATTGTTGATTTTTCCGCTGGTGTGGTGTTCGGCGTGCGTGGCTCCATCGAACGGGTGACGCCGCGTGTGTTCCTGCTGAGTCCGGCGCAGGTGAATATCAAGGTTGAGGAGCCGCAGTCCAATGGCTCGGCGCATGACCTGTTTGCCCAGTAAATTCCTCAGATGAGTATGGCGTGTCGTGTGTGGGAGGCATGCCCGTACTCGCGTTCAGCGTATATACAGCGTGCTCCTAGGCTCGGTTTGTTAGTCTGGTGAGCATGCTGTTTTTTCTTGTGGCGTTGTTGTTTCGCGTGGTGCATTGGCTGATTGGTGCCTACATGACGGTGCTGGTGTGTCGCATGATTCTTGACTGGGTGGCAGTGCTGGCTCCGCGGTGGTATCCGCGCGGTGTGGTGGCGACATTGGTGCACGCCGTGTACCAACTCACCGATCCGCCGCTACGTTGGCTGCGGCGCTATATTCCACCGATTCCGATGGGCCCCATCATGTTCGACACCAGCTTTTTGGTGTTGTATTTCGTGCTGGTGGTGGCGCAGGTGATCATCTAATCGGCGCCGATGCATGTGCCGATGCTCACTCCGTGCTAGCATCGGTAACGGATACCCACATGTAGAGGGGCGTATGCCCTCAAAGCGAGGTGTAGATTTATGGCTCTGTTGACTCCGAAGGATATTAGGGAGCATACCTTCCAGACGGTGCGTTTCAAGGAAGGCTATGACGTCGACGAGGTTGATGATTTCCTTGACCAGATTACCGAAACGGTTGAGGCGTTAGGTAAGCAGGCGGCGCAGAGCAGCCAGTCCACGCAGTCGCTGGGGCCGGATGTGGCGAACCTCAATGGCAAGATTTCCGAGTTGACGGCGCAGGTCGAATCCCTGCGTGAGGAGAACGAGGGACTGCGTTCTGCGGCGTCGTCGTCGGATGAGGATTCGCAGGCGGCGCAGGTTGCCCAGACCAAGCTCACGGAAGCCGAGGAAAGCAACCGTGCGTTGGCGTCGCAAAATGAGCAGCTCAAGGGACAGATTGACCGTTTGAGCGCGCAGGTTGACCAGTTGACCGCGCAGGCCGCCGAAGCCGCTGGCAGCAAGGCGTTGGGTGAGCAGCTCACAGCCGCGCAGCATGAGCGTGACGAGTTCCGCGTACGTATTGAACAGCTTGATCATCAGCTCACCGAATCACAGGAGCAGCTGAAGGCCGCCCGGCAGCAGTTGCTGGCGTCCAAGGAACAGGAAGCGCAGATCGAGGCGCTCAACCAGCGTCTCAAGGAATCCCAGCTACGTGAGGAGCAGTTGCGCGATCAGCTCACCAAGATGGAGCCGAGCACCGAAACCGGCAGCTTGCAAAAGATCGCTGGCGCCGCTGCCGCTGCGTCCACCGAGCCGGAGCGTGCCACGGCCATGTTGACGTTGGCCATGCAGCTGCACGACCAGTACGTGGACAAGGGCAAGGCCAAGGCGAAGGAAATCACGGAGACCAGCCAGCGCGAGTACGAGCAGACCGTAGCCAAGGCGAACGAGTATTCCAATCGTACACGCGCCGAGGCGGACGAGTACAACGCCACGGTGCACACCGAGGCCGACGCCTACTCGCAAACGACGCGTTCGGATGCCGACGGCTATGCGGCCCGCACCCGACAGGACGCCGACACGTACATGGAGAACCAGCGTGCCGAGGCCGACCAGTATGTGCAGACCAAGCATGAGGAAGCCGACCAGTATGAGTCCGAGGTGCAGCGCCGTGCCGCCGAGTACGACAACAACACCCGCTCTTCGGCAGATGCCTATGCCCGTCAGGTGCGTGAGAACCTCGAATCGCAGTCCAAGGTTATCGAGGGCAACATTCAGGGTCTCAAGCAGTTCGAGACGGAGTATCGTGCTCGCCTGACCGAGTTCCTTACCCAACTGCAGGCTCAGGTGTCGGACACCAACAACTACAACCGTGTCGAGCAGCCTGCCGAGTAAAGGCACAGTGGACGTAGGCATTCGATATGGTGAATACGTATAGCGAAAGACGGCTGCGCATACGCGTGGCCGTCTTTGCATGTGTCATGGTGGCATCGCTGGCGGTTGACCAGCTCACCAAATGGTGGGCGCAGGTCGTCTTGGCAGATGGGCGCACGGTGCCGGTGATTCCGGGCTTGCTGTCGTTCACGTTGTATCACAATCCGGGGGCGTCGTTGGGGGTCGGTTCGTCGATGACGTGGCTGATTTCTCTACTGGCCATGGTTGCGGTGGTGGCGTTGGCGGCGTTGTCCTTGTGGTCAACCGATCGTCGTTGGACGGTGTGCGCCGCGTTGGGCTGCGCCGGAGCGTTGGGTAACTTGATTGACCGTGTGGCCTATGCGCAGGGCCTGCTGGACGGCAAGGTCGTGGATTTTCTGAATTACGGCTGGTCGGTCGGCAATGTGGCTGACATTATTCTTATGCTTGCGGGCATCGGTATCGTCGTGTTAATCGCGGTGGGCGTGCCGGTGCGTGCTCGCAGCGATGTGCAGTCTACGGCAATTGGTCGGGCTTCGGTGGATGAGGGAACGGAGTCGGCTGCTCAATGAATGGTATGGTTCCTGCTCCTGATGCGTTGATTGGTAAACGGTTCGACGTGGCGGTCGCCAAGATGTTGGGTGTGTCGCGGGCGAAGGCTGCGGATCTGATTGCCGATGGACAGGCACGCATCGTAGGCCGTGATTCCGGCAAATCGGCGACGCTGCTTGTCGGCGACATGGTCGAGTTTTCGCTGGTCGAGGAACATGAGGAACCTGAACCCATTGCCGACGATATGGCCGTGGTGTATGAGGATGACGACATTGTCGTGGTGGACAAACCGGTTGGCGTGGCAGCCCATGCTTCCGTCGGGTGGACTGGTCCCACGGTGTTGGGCAGCCTGTTGGAGCGCGGGGTGCGCATCACCTCGTATGGTGCTGCTGGTCGTCAGGGGATTGTGAGCCGCTTGGATGTGGGAACCTCCGGTCTTATGCTGGTATGCAAGTCGGAGTTGGCGTATAAGGAGATGCGTCGCCAGTTTGCCGAACATGAGGTGCAGAAAACCTATCATGCGCTGGTGCAGGGCAATATTCGCGAGGATAAGGCGACGATTGATGCCCCTATTGGCCGGGCTAAGGTGTCGGATTTTCGATTTTGCGTGACTCCTGCGGGCAAAGCTGCGATTACTCATTGGGATGTGGTGGAGCGTTTTGGTGAGGCGACATTGGTGTCGGTGAACTTAGAAACCGGGCGCACCCATCAGATTCGGGTGCATTTCTCTTCAATAGGGCATCCTCTGGTGGGCGATGCCATGTATGGCGCGAATCCCACATTGGCTCAGGAATTGGGTATGCGGCGGCAGTGGTTGCATGCTATGAAGCTTGAGTTCCGCCATCCGCGCACCAAGGTATGGACGTGCGTGGAATCTCAGTATCCCACGGATTTGATGCAGGCTTTGGTCGCGATGCGTCGGCGGCACGAATAAGCTGGCGTTCGTGGGATATGTCTGGGTGAATGGGGCATTGCAGAGATGATGTAGCCCCGGCATGGCAATACACGCCGTGACTTCGGCTGGCTACGCGGAGTGTCGTCCTGCCATCGTGGTGAGCCGGATGCCATGAGGTAGAGTTGGACTCATGGCTCAATCCGGAAATTTCGTTCATCTGCACAATCACACGCACTATTCGTTGTTGGATGGTGCTTCCAAGATTCCGCAGATGGTCGATCGTGCGGCTGAGTTGGGGATGCCGGCGGTGGGCATTACCGATCATGGCAATATGCATGGTGCATACGAGTTGTGGTCCGCTGCGGTGAGTAAGGGCATTAAGCCGATTATTGGCATCGAAGCCTATGTGACGCCGGAAACCGCTCGTCAGGATAAAAGCCGTGTGCATTGGGGTACGGAAGCACAGCGTTCGGATGATGTTTCAGGCGGTGGTTTGATTACGCATTTGACCTTGTGGGCGCAGACGGATGAGGGATTGCGCAATCTCATCAAGGCGTCGTCAGTGGCCAACCTCGAGGGGCGTGTGATGCGCTATCCTCGTATGGATAAGGATGTGTTGTCCACCTACGCCGAAGGCATTATCTGCGGTTCGGGATGTCCGTCGGGCATTGTGCAGACTAGGTTGCGTTTGGGGCAATTTGATGAGGCATTGCGTGCCGCCGGTGAGTTACAGGATATCTTCGGCAAAGAGAATTTCTTCATCGAACTGATGGATCATGGGCTGGACGTCGAAACCAGGGTGACGAAGGAGTTGCTGGATATCGCCAAACGCTTGGATGCGCCGTTGCTGGCGACGAACGATGCTCATTATGTGTTGGAGTCCGATAGGGATGCGCAGGATGCCATGCTGTGTATCAATTCTGGATCGCAATTGGACAACCCAGATCGATTCAAGTTTGATGGTTCCGGTTACTTCCTCAAAACCGCCGAACAGATGCGCGAACTGTTCAAAGAGTTCCCTGATGCCTGCGACAATACCTTGGCCATTGCAGAACGCTGCAATGTGATGTTTGATGATGGTGAGGATGGCGCGTTCATGCCGCAGTTTCCTTGCCCGGAAGGCTGGGACGAAACGTCACTGTTCTTGAAACAGGTCGAAGAAGGTCTGGAGAACCGCTATCACGGCAATGTGCCGCAGCACGTGCTGCAGCAGGCGGATTATGAGTGCGGCGTGATCTGCCAGATGCAGTTCTGCGGCTATTTTTTGGTGGTGGCGGATTACATCAATTGGGCGAAGCATCACGGGGTGATGGTGGGGCCTGGCCGTGGTTCGGCCGCAGGATCGATGGTGGCCTATGCCATGGGGATTACCGAGCTCGACCCGTTGGAACATGGCCTGATTTTTGAACGCTTCCTTAATCCTGAGCGTGTGTCGCTGCCGGATATCGATGTGGATTTCGATCCGGAAGGTCGCGCCCGTGTACTGGAATACGTGGCGGATAAGTATGGTCATGACAAGGTGGCGCAGTGCGTGATTTACGGTACCATCAAAACCAAGCAGGCGCTTAAGGATTCTGCCCGCATTATGGGATATGAGTTCTCGATGGGCGAGCGGGTGACCAAGGCGCTGCCTCCGGCGGCAACCGGCGGCAAGGATATTCCGTTGCATGATATTTTTGACGAGCATTCCAAGCGGTATGCCGAAGCGCGTGAATTCCGGGAGCTGTACGAGTCCGACAATGATGTGCGCCGCATCACGGATGAGGCGATGGGTATTGAGGGACTGATTCGTCAGACCGGTGTGCATGCGTGCGCTACTATCATGGGTTCGGAACCCATCACCGACACCTCGCCGTTGATGGAACGTACGGATGGTACGGTGACCACAACCTTTGAATACCATACGTGTGAAACCCTGGGACTGGTAAAGATGGATTTCCTGGGGCTTTCCAACTTGACGGTGATTCGTGACACCCTGCGCAATATCGAGGCCAATGGCAAGCAGTCCATTGATCATCGTGACATTCCGCTTGATGACCGGGCGACCTATGAACTGCTGTCGCGGGGGGATACGCTCGGTGTGTTCCAGCTCGATTCCGACGGTATGCGCGCCTTGCTCAAGATCCTGCGCCCCGATAATTTCAACGATATTTCCGCACTGATCGCGTTGTATCGCCCTGGCCCTATGGATATGGATTCGCACACCAATTATGCCAAGCGTAAGAATGGCCAGCAGCAGATCATGCCGATTCATCCTGAATTGGAGGAACCGCTCAAAGCGGTGCTGGACGAGACCTATGGTCTGATCGTCTACCAGGAACAGGTACAGTCAGCCGCACGTATTTTGGCAGGATATTCCTTGGGCAAAGCCGATGTGTTGCGTCGTGCTATGGGTAAGAAGAAGCCGGAAGTGCTGGCCAAGGAGCAAGTGCCGTTCTTTGCCGGCATGAAGGAACATGGCTACTCGCAGGAGGCGGCGCAAGCGGTGTGGGATGTGCTCGTGCCGTTCTCGGGATATGCATTCAACAAAGCGCATTCTGCGGCATATGGGCTGATCTCCTATTGGACGGCGTATTTGAAAACACATTATCCCGTGGAATTCATGGCGGCGTTGTTGCAGGGAGCGAGTACCAACAAAGACAAAACCGCCCTGTATTTGGGCGAGGCGCGCCGTATGGGCATTCAGGTGCTGCCGCCGGATGTCAACGAATCGGTGTTGGAGTATTCAGCCGTCGGCGATGTGGTGCGTTTTGGATTGGGCGCGGTGCGCAACGTGGGAGAGAAGCCGGTGGCGGATATCATCGCCGAGCGCAGCGGAGAACGTGGCAAATACGTCAATTTCATGGATTTCATTCGGCGTGTGCCGCTTACGGCGTTGAACCGCAGGATGATCGAATCCTTGATCAAAGCGGGAGCCTTCGACTCCATCGACCCGAATCGCCGGGCGCTGGTGCAGATTCATGAGGCCGCCATCGATTCGGTGGTGGGATTGAAGCGCAAAGAAGCCGAAGGACAGTTCGATCTGTTCGCCGACGCCGATGATGACGACGACCAGATGGGCGATATGAACGTCAGCGTGCCTGATATTGAAGAGTGGGATAAGAAAACCAAGCTGAATTTCGAGCGTGAAATGTTGGGCTTGTATGTTTCCGACCATCCGCTCAGTGGCATGAGCGCCATTTTGGCGGGTCTGCGGGAAATGTCCATCGCACATGTGATCGACCGTGCGCCGACCATGCCGGATCGTCAGGAAGTGACTATCGCTGGTCTCATTACTTCGGTGGAACGACGGATTTCCAAAAAGGGCAACGCGTGGGGATTGGTCACCATCGAAGATATGGAAAGCTCGATTCAGTGCATGTTCTTCGGCAAAGCCTATGAGGCGGCTGCCGCTGATCTAGCAGTGGATACCGTCGTGCGTGTGCGTGGTCACGTCGATGTGCGTGAGGAGACGGTGAGTTTGCGCGCTACGGAGATGGAAGTGCCCAGCTTGGAAGCGGCTGATGAGCGCCCATTGGTGATCGCTATTGCCGAACGTGCTTTGGACCGTCATCATGTTGAGCGTTTGGGACGAGTGCTCACCGCCTATCCGGGATATTGCGAGGTGAAGCTTGCCGTGCTGGACGAGGCAGGCAACGCCAAAGTGCTGACTTTGGGCGATCGCTTCCGCGTGCGTCGAGATACAAGTTTGTTCGGCGAGTTGAAGATGCTATTTGGTTCGGCAAGCTTGCCGGGGGCATAGAGAAGCGGCGACCTGTCCAGATCTTGGGTGCGAATGCGTCCCGGACGGGCAGGTCGCATCCATGACTAGTCGGTACAGGTTTCCTCGCTGAGTAAGCGCTTCGCCTCTGCCAAATCACATGTGGCGGAAGGCCAGTTGAGACCCATGTCCTGGAGTGCGTGATACAGCAGTGTGGATACGACTAGGCGCGAGTACCAGCGGTGGTCGGCGGGCACGAGATACCATGGCGCCGCATCCGCGTCGGTGTGCTCGAACGTTTCTCGCCATGCATCCATATAATCGTCCCAACGTGCGCGGGCTTGCAGATCGGAAGGGTCGAATTTCCAGTACTTCTGAGGATTATCCAAACGTTCAAGAAAATGTACGAGCTGCGCTTGTTTGCTGCTGACCAGGAATACCTTGATGACTGCGCACCCGTCATTGACGAGTTGGGTTTCGAACTCACGTATGGTTTCGTATCGGGGCCGCCATACGGTTTCGGGGAAGCTTCCGGTGACATGAGGGACGACGATATCTTCGTAATGTGAACGGTCGAAGACGCTGATCCATCCCGGTTCCGGCAGCTCCTTGCGGATGCGCCAGAGGAATTCGTGCGAGGACTCTTCCTCCGTGGGTTTGCCGAAGCCATGATAGTGGATTCCCATGGGATTGCCTTGGTGGAAGACGTGCCGAACGATACCCCCTTTTCCTGAAGCATCCATGCCCTGCAGTACCAGCAAGAGTCTGCGTGAGCCGCCTGCGATGCCATTGGCGTAGAGCACATCCTGCAGGTCTGCGATGCGCTCACCATACGCTTCGATGGCTCGTTGCGCTTGTTTTTTGTTTCCAGTGAAGCCGGGCGTACCGTCGGCGGCAATGTCGGCGACAGATGTTTCGCCATGCCAACGGAGTAGGGGGCGCGGGTCGCTGTCCCATAGGGTGTCGGTGAGTCGATGGGTGATGGATGTGGTCATAAAAGGCTCCTGCCGTGGAAAATACTGACAACCGCCGTCGTTTTGCCGTGTGGCGGATTGATTCCATTATGCGTCCGTGTGCGCTGTATACGTTTTATCTGTGGGCGTATCGAGACCTCATGCATATCTCACGATGTGGCATTTTGCTGTGGGGAAATGAATGTTGGGGAGATGGCGTTGTTACGATGGTGGCATGACTGACAATCTCATGCGCATCATTGATTTACGGGGACAACACTTGACTCGCGCGGCATTGTTGGAAGCCATGCCGCGCGCCGCAATGGGCACCAGCGCCGCCAGCGAATTGGTACGACCCATCATGGACGCCGTACGCACGCGGGGAGCGGCGGCATTGCGTGAATATGCGGAGCAGTTCGACCATGTGCAGGTACACGATCTTCGCGTGCCCGCCGAAGCGATGCAACGGGCGTTGGACGAGCTTGATCCGAACGTGCGAGAAGCCATTGCCGAATCGGTGCGCCGCAGCCGTGCGGTGTGTCAATCGCAGGTGCCGCAGGATTTCCACACGGATTTGGCCGATGGCGCTCGCGTGAGTCAACGGTGGGTGCCGGTGGAGCGTGTGGGCTTGTATGTGCCGGGCGGCAAGGCGGTGTATCCCAGCTCGGTGATTATGAATGCCGTGCCCGCGCAGGTGGCGGGTGTGTCGTCCTTGGCAGTGGCGACGCCGCCGAGCCGCGAGCATGGGGGCCTGCCCAATCCGACGATTTTGGCGACCTGCGCCATGCTGGGTATTGATGAGGTGTATGCGGTTGGCGGTGCACAGGCGGTGGCGATGTTCGCTTACGGTGCCAAGGGCAGCGAGCCGCAGGATGGCGAGATACTGTGCGAGCCGGTGGACAAGATCACCGGGCCGGGCAACATTTTTGTGGCGACCGCCAAGAGTCTGGTGTCGGGTATCGTGGGCATCGATGCGGTGGCAGGTCCTACGGAAATCGGCATTGTGGCCGATGAGGGTGCCAATGCCGAATGGGTGGCTGCTGATTTGATTGGCCAGGCCGAACATGATGAGCTGGCTGGTTCGGTGCTGATTACCGACAGCGTATCGCTGACGCAGCGGGTGCAGGAGTCGCTGGCTCGTCGTGTGCCGCATACCAAGCATGCCGATCGTGTGCGCACCGCGTTGACTGGTACGCAGTCGGCGGTGGTCCTCACCGATGACCTGGATCAGTCGATTGCCGTGGCGAACGCCTATGCGGCCGAGCATTTGGAAATTCACACCGCTGATCCGGACGAGGTGGTGCCGCGTATCCGCAATGCTGGTGCGATTTTCCGTGGGCCATATTCGCCGGTGCCGTTGGGTGATTACATGAGTGGCTCCAACCATGTACTGCCTACGGGAGGCACGGCGCGGTTCGCCGCCGGATTGGGCGTGCATGTCTTCCTCAAGCCGGTGGAGGTTATCGAATACGACGAGTCTGGTTTGCGTGAGTTGGCGTCCCGCATCAACACCTTCGCTGTGTCGGAGGATTTGCCGGCGCATGGCGAAAGCGTGCTGAGCCGTTTCGTGGCGGATCCGTATGACAAGGCCAGCTTGGCTGAGCAGGAGCGAGAGGCGGGACTGCGATGAGCGATGCTGTCGCTGAGGGCGCGGCGCAGTCGGCGATTCCTGTCGACGTGCCGTTGCGCAATGATTTGCTGGGCGAGGAGCCGTATGGCGCTCCCCAGCTGAATGTGCCGGTGTGTCTGAATGTCAATGAGAACCCGTATCCGCTAAGCCCGGTGGTGGCGGATGCCATTGCCGATGCGGTGCGTCAGGCGGCCGTAACCCTGAACCGGTACCCGGACCGTGAGCATATGCGGTTGCGTCGGGCGTTGTGCGACTATCTGGTACGCGAGTCCGGCGTGCGGCTTGATCCGGTCCAGGTGTGGGCGGCCAATGGCTCGAACGAGATCATGCTGCAGCTGTTCGAAGCGTTCGGTGGTCCCGGTCGCACGGTGTTGGGCTGCGATCCGACGTATTCCATGTATCCCGAATACGCCCGTGACACGTTCACCACATGGCGCACGGTGCCGCGTACCGATGTGTTCACGGTGGATGTGGCGGCCACGGTGGAGGCGATTGCGCAGATATGTCCGGCCATGGTGGTGCTCACCAGTCCGAACAATCCTACGGGCACTATGTTGGGCGTCGATGAGTTGTGCGCCATTATGGCGGCATGCCGCGAATGTTCAGTGCGGGGCGCTGGTGAGGGCGTGCATCCGTTGGTGGTGGTCGACGAGGCATATATCGAATTCCGTGACCCGTCAACGGCATCTGCGGTGAGTCTGCTGGGCGAGTGGGACCATCTGGTGGTGAGCCGCACCATGAGCAAGGCTTTTGCCTTCGCCGGTGCTCGTGTGGGATATGTGGTGGCTGCCAGCGGCGTGATCAACGCGCTGCGTGTGGTACGACTGCCGTATCATCTGTCGGCCATTACGCAAGCTGCTGCGGTGGCGGCGTTGGAGCATGCCGACGAACAGCTTCGTCAGGTGGCTCATTTGCGCGAACTACGTGAGCAAACCGCAGTATGGTTGGCGCAGCAGACCTATCGGGGCGTACCGTTGAACGTTGCTCAGTCGGCATCGAATTTCCTTATGTTCGGCGGCGCGTTCGAGGACCGCGACGCACTGTTTGACGAGATGCTTTCGCGCGGTGTGCTCATTCGCGCCGTCGGCCCCCGTGGCTGGATGCGCGTATGCATGGGCACGGATGAGGAAATGGCGGCGTTCCGCGAAGCGCTAGTGGAGTCCTTGCGTGCCGTGGAATCACGGCAGGCGTAACGATCAGGGCGGTGGCGGTGGCCATCCGCGAAGCAACCAAGGAGTGCGATATGGCAAGAACGGCTTCGATAGTGCGCAACACCAGCGAATCCAGCGTGGAGGTGACGCTCAATCTTGATGGCAGCGGCAAGACGAATATTGATACGTCCGTGCCGTTTTTCGACCATATGATGACTGCACTGGGCAAGCACAGCTTGATGGATATGACCATTCGGGCATCGGGAGACACCCATATCGACGCCCATCATACGGTGGAGGATGTGGCGATTGTGGTCGGTGAGGCCCTGCGGCAGGCATTGGGCGACAAGCGTGGCATTCGCCGGTTTGCCGATGCCACCGTGCCGTTGGATGAGGCGTTGGCCCATGCCGTGGTTGATGTATCCGGACGTCCTTACGTGGTGTGCTCCGGCGAGCCCGAGGGGTTCGCCTATGCGATGATCGGCGGACATTTCACCGGTTCTTTGGTGCGTCATGCGTTGGAATCCATTGCCATCCATGCGGGCATCTGCCTGCACATGCGGCTGCTGGCCGGGCGCGATCCGCATCATATCGCGGAGGCGGAGTTCAAGGCCTTGGCGCGGGCGTTGCGCTACGCTGTAGAGTTGGACCCTCGCGTGGAGGGCATTCCCAGCACGAAAGGGGCACTGTAATGAGCGATGGTGATGACGACGCGCGTGAGGATGCGATGCAGTCGCACGATATGGGCGATGCGTTAAGCGACGAGGCCATTGCCGCGGCGATGGCCGGGTTCGAGCGCGAACTCGCCGATATGTCGGCGCGCGATGATTCGGTTGGCGAGGGCGAATCTGCGACGAGTTTCGACGACGAACTACAGGGTTTGCTGGGCAATAAGGCAAAGATGGCGTTGATTGTCACCAGCATAAGTTCGGCGGATTTGCTGGCGGCGTTCTGCCAACTGTCCGATATTTCGGCGCAATGCCTGTATACCGAGCATGGTGCCACGGCGGTACTGCGTGCGCTGGATGGCGATGCTCCTGAAGCGGCGGCGCGTGATATCACCGAAGTGGTGTCCGGTTTGGAAGTGGTGTTGTCCGTGAATCGTGCCGATAAGTTGGATACGCACGTTTATCGGGACGGGAGGCCTTGTGAGTTGGTGCCGCCGCCGGTGTTGTTCGCGGCGACTGCGCCGTTTGTTGAGGATTTGTTGCTGGGTATCAGCACGGTAAGTGAAGTGGCGCAGTCCGGTGCCGATATGGTGGACGTGTCGTCGTTATCGCGTGAGCAAGCCATGCGTGTGATTGCCGACCATATGCGGATTGGCAGGGATCCGTCCGGGATCTGACGGTTGTCGGGCCGCGGTATGCGGCGGGCCGAGCGTGATTGGCATGGATTATGGGTGGAAAGGACGGGGCAATGACCTCGATTGTGGTGTTCGACTACGGATTCGGCAATGTGCGTTCGATGATGCGTGCGCTGATGGGGCTGAACGTGGATGTGATGCTTACCGCCGACATTGACCAGGCATGGCAGGCCGATGGCGTGGTGGTGCCCGGGGTGGGTGCGTTCGCCGCGTGCATGGAGGGGCTGCGTCAGGCTGGCGGCGACGAGCTGATTCGTCGTCGTGTGCGTGCCGGCAAGGCGGTGTTGGGCGTGTGCGTCGGACAGCAGATTATGTTTGGTCGCGGTGTCGAGCATGGCGTCCACGCCGATGGACTGGGGCTGATTGATGGTGAGGTGAGCTTGCTGGACGCTCCCGTGGTGCCGCATATGGGATGGAATACCGTTGAGGCTCCGTCTGGCTCGAGGCTGTTGGATGGCGTGGCGCAGGAGCGCTTCTATTTCGTGCATTCGTATGGGGTGAGTCAGGCGCGTGACGCGCATGATGAGGTGTGGCGTGCGGTGGGCGATCCGCCGTCGTTGGTGACGTGGTGCGAGTATGGACAGGCACGTTTTGTGGCGGCCTATGAACGCGGCAGTTTGTGCGCCACGCAGTTCCATCCGGAAAAATCGGGCGAGGCGGGTATGCGGCTGTTGCGCAACTGGGTGCGCCTGGCGGTGCATGCTACGCGCGATGGCGAGATGCAGGCCGGCGGTGTGCAAGTTGGAAAGGATGAGGTGGCATCATGACGTTGACATTGTTACCGGCTGTGGATGTGCGAGATGGCCGTGCCGTGCGGTTACGGCAGGGCGAGTCGGGGTCGGAAACCGATTACGGTTCGCCGTTGGACGCCGCCAGTCGGTGGGTGGATGACGGTGCCCAGTGGATTCATCTGGTGGATTTGGACGCGGCGTTTGGCACGGGGGATAATCGCGCGCATATCCGCGAGATTGTGGAGCGTTTGGGCGATCGTGTGCGCATTGAGGTGGGCGGCGGACTGCGTGATGACGACAGCGTGCGTTCCGTCTTGGATGCGGGCGCGGCTCGAGTCAATATCGGCACGGCTGCGGTGGAACGTCCGGAGTGGACCGCGCGTATGATCGCCAAGTACGGCGATCGGGTGGCCGTTGGGCTTGATGTGCGTGGGCACACGGTGGCGTCGCGTGGCTGGGTGCGGGATGCCGGCAATCTGTTCGACGTGATGGCTCGGCTGGACGAGGCGGGTTGCTCGCGCTATGTGGTTACCGATGTGCGCCGTGACGGCATGCTGTCGGGGGCGAATGTGGATTTGCTCCGCGAGGTGGCGAGCCGTACGAGTGCGCATGTGACGGCTTCGGGAGGCATCGGCAGTCTCGATGATGTGCGCGCGGTGGCGACGCTGCAATCCGTGGGCGTGGATGCGGTGATTCTGGGCAAGTCCTTGTACGCGGGGGCGTTTACGCTGCCTCAGGCGCTGGCCGTAGCCTGAGCTCGCCGGATTTTGCCGGATGAGTACGTGACGTTCGTCGGTGTTTGTCGTATGTCTGCCGGTATGATCCTGGCGCGATGTCGGGTACGTGTTTACCTACTGACACGAACACGACATTCGTAACATGCGTGTGAGACGATAAATGCATGGATAAGCAGCAAGAATTTGCGTTGCGCACCGTCGAAGAGCGCGACGTGCGGTTCATTCGTCTTTGGTTTACTGATGTGTTGGGCACATTGAAGTCGGTGGCGATCGCGCCGGCCGAGTTGGAGGCGGCCTTCGAGGAAGGCTTGGGCTTCGATGGTTCGGCCATTGAGGGCATGACCCGCGTATCCGAGGACGATATGATTGTCAAGCCAGATCCGTCCACGTTCCAGATTCTGCCGTGGCGTGGCAGTGAGCAGGGCACGGCCCGCATGTTCTGTGATATTTTGACGCCGGATGGCGAGCCATCCTTGGGCGACCCGCGTCACGTATTGAAGCAGGCCTTGGCGAAAGCGAAGGAAAAGGGCTTCACCTTCTACGTGCATCCGGAGATCGAGTTTTATCTCTTTGACAATCAGGAAGACTGGTCCCGCCCGCCGACACCCATCGATGAAGGCGGGTATTTCGACCATGTGCCGCGTAGTTCGAGCATGGATTTCCGCCATGCCGCAGTGAGTATGTTGGAGCAGGTCGGCATTTCCGTGGAATATTCCCACCATGAGGGCGGCCCTGGGCAGAACGAGATTGATTTGCGCTACGCCGACGCGCTGGCCACGGCGGATAACATCATGACGTTCCGTACGGTGGTGAAGGAGATTTCCTTGGAACGTGGCATGTATGCGAGCTTCATGCCCAAGCCGTTGCCGGACCAACCCGGATCGGGCATGCACACGCATTTGAGCTTGTTTGAGGGCGACACGAATGCCTTCTATGAGGCCGGTCAGGAGTTCAACATGTCGTTGACCGCCCGGCAGTTTGCGGCCGGCATCCTGTATCACGCAGCGGAGATCTGCGCAGTTACCGACCAGTATGTCAATTCATACAAGCGTCTATGGGGCGGCAATGAGGCACCCAGCTACGTGTGTTGGGGGCATAACAATCGTTCGGCGTTGCTGCGCATCCCGCAGTACAAGCCCGGCAAGGGCAATTCGGCACGTATGGAGTTTCGTGCGCTCGATCCGACGGCGAATCCGTATCTGGCGTATTCGGTGCTGTTGGCAGCCGGTTTGGACGGTATCGAACAGCAGATGACCTTGTGCGAGCCTACCAGCGACGATGTGTGGGAGCTGACAGATGCCGAGCGTCAGGCGATGGGCATCCAGCCGCTGCCGTCTTCGTTGGACGAGGCGCTCAAGTTGATGGAGAAGTCCGATTTCGTAGCTGGTGTGCTGGGTGAGCATGCGTTTGAGTATTTCCTGCGCAACAAACGTCAGGAATGGGATGAATACAGCCGTCAGGTGACGCCGTACGAGTTGGCGAAGTATCTGCCCAAATTGTGAGCGAACTGGCCGGGGCTGTGTCGATAGTTGCGGTCCCGGCCAGTTGTGTAGGAGACTGATTGCATATCGGCTGCGGTCGTGTCAGTTATGTGCCGAACCGAACCAGCCGGTGTAGATGAGAGCGAAATTGCGGTTGCCGTACGTCGAGCAGGAGTCTCCCGTACCTGCGCCGGCTTTCAGTGCAGCGGTGTTGGGCTGGTACGGCGTGTAGATGTAGAGCAGCGCGGTGGCGTCGTTTTCAATGTAGATGGTGTCGCCGCCGCAGGACGGGTCGGGATTATACGCCACGTAGTTGAGGCGTCGGGCATGGTAGCCGTACTGGTCTTCGTGGACGCGGTAATACTGGTAGCGTTTGGCCGAGCCATACACCTGTTGGAAGAATCCGGCGTATTGCGGATCGCAATGATCGTTATCGGGGCAGCTTAAGCCCATGGCCGCTTTGAGTTGGAAGTCGCTGGGGTTGACGGTGGAGATAAGTTGCTGTTCTTTTTGCAGCATGGTGAGCAATACTTGCTGGCTGACGCCGCAGGCTCGTGCAGCACCGTCAATGATATCCGCGGCGCGTTGCCCGGTGCCGCCTGCGTAGGCGTTGCAGTAGTCGTCTGCTGGTTGATCGGTGGTGTCGAAGGTCATGGTATTGAGACATTGCCCTTCGGAGCAGCCTTGGGACACATGGTCATCAAGGAACTGTTGCACCTCGTCGCGGGTCATGGCGTCGGGATTGAAGAAGTGCGCGTCGTCGATGATGTTGCCGGGATTGAAGTCATATAGTGCGCTGAGTGCGGCTTGGTTGCTTCGTGCGGCGGTGACGGCGATATGGTAGCGCACGACCTGCACGAGTGCGGCCACCAGCGCGATCACGCAGCATAAGGCCACCAGCGTGATCGCGGCTTGGCGGCGTCGTTGTTGCCGGTTGCCGCGTTTCCAACGGCGGACGTAGGCGCGTATCATGCGGACCGGCAGCGGGTGACGGCTGTGGGATCGTGTTCCTCCTCGCCGAGGGGTACCTTGCCGCTGGCGTCGTTGCCGTTGCTGGTATTGTGTGGGGGCGTTCATGGGGTTGCCTTTCGTTCGTGGACTTGCGCAGTCGAGGTCTGGGGGTCCGTGCAGCCGTGGTGTTATGCGGTCAACGCCTTGCGTAGGCGTTGGATGCTGATGGGGTGTGCCGTGCCCAGTTCCTGCGCCCAGAGGGAGACATAGAACTCTTCCAACAGCCATCGTGCGTGTTCGGCTTGCTGTTCAAGCGCATCGCGGCGTGGTCCCGGCGGGGTAGATGCGGCACGTTTGGTGGCAGCGTCCACCAGTTGTTTGGCCTCGTCTGCCTGCCATGCCCATCGTACATCGCGGTTTTTGTCGGTTTTGGCTTTGTCCAGACGCATGATGTCGGCGTGTAGATAACGGTCGATATGCGGAAGGTACGCCGGTGGTGTGCTGCCGATGAATCCGGGGCGTACCAATGCCGCCGCGTGTTCGCGTATCGATTGCAGTACGGCAAGCATGGGCAAATCCGCGGGGCCGGATACCGCATGCTGTACGTCGGCGTATCGGCGCAATATGGCGATTACGTCGTGGGCGACGGCATACACGGTGTCTTCAAATGGTTCGCGTGCTCCGTCGATGGCTTGGGCCAGGGCCAGGTCGTCGGCAAGTTCATCGATGGTGGGCAGCAATCGTTTGACGGCCGCCAGCTGCAGATCTTGCGCCAGCGCTGCCGAGGAATCGTAGGGGGCGGAGGCCAGCATCAATGCTTCGGTGCCTAGCCATCGTGAGGTGATACGCTCGTCGGGTAACTTCAGGGCGTCCATCGCCCCTTGCCAGAGCATGCTGGCGCGTCGTTGGGTAGTGGCTCCGGCTTGGTGCAACAGGTTGGCGCGTTCGACCACATGGCCTTGCGCTTGGGCTTGCTCGGCTCGCCGTTGCACCATATGGCGGGCGCTGCGGGTAGCTTCGTCGGCAAAGCGGCGCTGCAGCTCCACCAGCGATTTGCCGGTACCCAGCACCGTCATGGTGCGTCGTGTCTGCCGGCGGCGTCGGTTGTTGGACACAGGGGCAGGCTTTTCTATGGCGAAGGTCATGCGCAGATGAGGCGCGAGTTTGGCAAGCTGTGCTTCGGTGAAGACCTCCGGATGGATTTGCGCGCCTACGGTGGCGATGGCCGCTTGGGTGAACACATGCGCGAAATCCTGCCAGGCGGCGGTGCCGGTATGGGGGTTGGGCGGCGGTAGCAGCGGGGTGTCTCCGTCGGCGCGGCCGGGCAAATCGGGATAATGCTCGTCAATCCAGGAGCGGATGGCGCGTGCGCTGTCCGGTGCGGGGACGAATTGCACGCGCAATGCTTTGGGCAGGGATTTGATCATCGCAAGAATCAGCTCGTCGAGCAAGCCTGGCACGCTCCAGGTGAATTGTTCCGGGGTGAGCCGTGACAGCGCGGAAAGCGGCACGTGTACGGTGACGCCGTCAGCGGGGTCGTGTGGATCATACACGTAGCTCAATCGCAGGCTGAACGGCGTGCCGTCCGTGCCGAGCGTATGCCATCGGTCGGGGTAGTCGTCCAGACTTACGGATTCGCTGTCCTGCAAGCGCTCGACGGCCTGTGGATCAAAGGTGAGTGCGTTGGGATTGTCGGCATGCTCGCGCTTGACCCATGCGGCCAGCTCGGAGACGCAAGTGACGTTCGGAGGGATGACGGATTGGTAGAAATCCACCAGATCTTCGTCGTTGACCGTGCCGGCGGTATGCCGGGTTCGATTGGCGTCGTCGGCGGCGTTCTGCAGGATGTCCAGATTGCCCTGGACAAAACCGTCATAGGCAAACCGTTGTTGGATGTCGCCCTCGACTAATCCTTGGCGAATGAGAAAATCACGCGCTTGGGCGGGGTTGATGCGTCCCCATTGCACGGCTCGTCCTTGTACGATGGGCAATCCATATAGCAGTACGGTGGCATTGGCGACGGCCGCTCCGCGCGAACCTGACCAATGGGGTTCGGCATAGGTGATGCGGGTGAGCGATCCGGCGAGCGGTTCGGCCCATGCCGGATCGATGGCCGCGCAGTAGCGTGCCCATAGCCGCGAGGTTTCCACCAGTTCGGTGCTCATCACCCATGGTGGCGTGCTTTTGGCGACTGCGGAGGCGGGGAACAGCGAAAAGCGCGTGCCGCGTGCGCCCTGGTAGTCGTTGTACGCCATCTTCGCGGCGCGTTTCATGGCGCGTGCCTTGGCGGCTCCGGACAATCCCGCGAAATCGGAGGCCTTGGGTTCTCGGATCACCTGCATACCCATCATGGATAATAAGCCGGCCAGCATGGAGGTGTGGATGCCTTGGCTGTCCCACGAACAGCACAGGCTATGGGCGGCCTGCTGGTTGTTGGGCAGTTGCCTTACAGTCAGTTCCGGGCGGCTGATGGGGAGCGGATCGCCGACTTTGAAATGCAGCTCCTTGCACATCTGGCGCAGTTGGCTGACCAGATCGCGCCATTGTCGCATGCGTGGCAGGTGAAGAAACTCCGCGGCGCACAAACGGCGCAGGGCACTGTTGCTGGGTTCGCCGTCGGCTTGGAACACATGATCCCACACATTCAGCGCAGTGAGGAAATCGCTGGTGGGGTCGGCATAGCGGCGGTGGATGCGATCGGCTTCCTCGCGCTGCTCGTCGGGCCGTTCGCGTGGGTCCTGCAAACTGAGGAACGCCACGATGACCAGTACGGCGGCCAGCGTGTTCGGCGTGGTATTGGCTGCCGCTTCGATAACCATGCGCCCCAACCGCACGTCGATGGGGATACGGGCGAGCTGGCGGCCGATACGGGTGAGGGTTACTTCGCCGTGTCGCCGGCCGATGGCACGCAACTCGGTTAATTCATTGAATCCATCGGATACGGCTTTGGTGTCGGGCGGGTCGATGAATCCGAAATGCGTCACGTCGTCCGCATTTTTCGCCACGCCCACCGACAGCATGTGCAGTACGACGGCTCCCAGCGAAGTGCGTAGGATTTCCGGTTCGGTGAAGCGCGGTCGGTTTTCATAATCGTCGCGCGCGTAGAGGCGTATCGCAATGCCGTCGGCGATACGTCCGCAACGTCCCGAGCGTTGGTCGGCACTGGCTTGCGAGATGGGCTCGATGGGCAGACGCTGCACCTTGGCGGTTTTGGAATAGCGCGAGATGCGGGCCATGCCTGGGTCGACGACGTAACGCACGCCAGGCACGGTCAGCGAGGTTTCTGCAACGTTGGTGGCGATGACGATGCGTTGGTGAGCGTGTGGCTCGAAGACTTTGTGCTGCTGCTGCGAGGAGAGCCGTGCGAACAGCGGCATGATTTCGAGGGCGTCCGGGCGGCGCATATCCGAAGTGCGAGTGCCGAAATGGCGGCGCAGCGCGGTTTCAAAGTCATGGATGTCGCGCTCTCCGGCGGCGAACACCAGGATGTCGCGCGGACCTTGCACATGGCTGGAGTGGATGACCAGCTCGGCACAGGCGCGGGCCACCGCGGTGGGCATGTCCATCGCGGTCGCGTCGGGATCGCCGTAATCGTCGCTGCCGGGCATGACACCATCGGCGAATCCAGGCACGTGCCGCATCAGCGTTGGTGCGGATCCAAGCGGCTCGTAGACGATCTGCACGGGGTAGGTGCGTCCCGACACTTCGATGACCGGCACGTCTTCATGCAGGGCGTTGGCGAAATGTTCGCGGAATTTCTCTGAGTCGATGGTGGCGGACGTGATGATGAGCTTGAGATCGCGGCGTTTGGGCAGCAGTGCGGTGAGGTAGCCGAGGAGGAAATCGATGTTCAGACTGCGCTCGTGCGCCTCGTCGATCACGATGGTGTCGTATCGGCTGAGTGTGGGATCGCGTTGGATTTGCGCGAGCAGAATGCCGTCCGTGACCACGCGCAACCGTGTGTCCGCGGAGCTTTCGTCGGTGAATCGGACTTGGTAGCCCACTTCGGTGCCCAGTCGTACGCCCATTTCTTCGGCGATGCGTTCGGCGACGGTGCGGGCGGCGAGCCGGCGTGGTTGGGTGTGCACGATTTGCCTGCCGTCGGCACCGCGCCCCATTTCCAGCAACATTTTTGGCAGCTGGGTGGTTTTGCCCGAGCCGGTTTGTCCGGAAACAATCACCACTTGATGGGTGCGTATGGCCTCGATGATGATGTCGTGGGAGGCACTGACCGGCAGTTGCGGCGGATACGTGAAACGCATGGATGTCCTTACCTGGAAAGGGGCGCTGGTGTGGCTGGCGTGAGGTGCGGCGCGCGGTCAGGCGTCGACGCGTGCGACTTCGATGACGCGAAAGCCTTTGGCGCTGGCGTATTTGCTGACTTCGTAGCCTTGTCCAAGCTGTTCGGCCAGCCAGGGGATGAGTGAATCCGAGCCGAGGTTGCGTTGGACGACCAGATAGGCGACGCCCTGCTCGGACAGGCGCGGCAGCCAGGTCATCAGCAATGCATGTAAGGCCTCCTTGCCGACGCGGATGGGCGGATTCGACCAGATGACGTCGAAACGCTCGGTCTCGGGAACCGCTTCGGGCTCGACGCAGGTGATATTGGACAGGCCATTGGCCTCGGCGTTCGCGCGGGTCAGGTCACGGGCGCGTTCGTTGATGTCCACGGCCCATACGGTGGCTTCGGGCGATTGCAGGCCCATGGACAATGCGATGGGGCCCCAGCCGCATCCGATGTCAAGGAAGGTGCCATGCGCGGGCAGCTCGGGAGCTTCGCGCAGCAGCACGGAGGTGCCTAGGTCCAAACGGTGGGCGGAGAATACGCCGTTTGACGTTTCCACGGCGGCCGGTATGCCGCGCAAGGTGACGTTCAGGGTGCGCCGCACGTCTTGGGAGGCGGGTGCCGAGGCAAAATATTGCTCGCCGCCGCGCGGCTGCGCGTCTGGTGTGCGGCTGGATTCGCTGTGCTGGTGTTCGCGCTGTCGCCGTGCCATGGGTACTCCTTCGCCAAGGGTGTGCCGCGCGTGAGCTCCGGACGGATGGCGTTCGCGCGGCATGTCTGCCAAGATGATGATAATAACGACCATAGTGCAATACTGAGAGGTGCCGTTGAATCAAGAACACAATCGTGAACGCGACGAGGAGCTCATGAACGAGTCGTATTCGGATATTCCTATGGATACTGCCCAGAATTTCGTTGCGGAACCGACCGTCGCCGACCAAGACGCCGCGCGTGATGAATCGCGTGGCATCCTCTCCGACGAATCCGACGTGCTGATTGCCGACAAGGGGCGGTCCTGGCTGATCGGCGAAGAACGCGACGACCTGTGGCAGGAGCGTACTTCGCGCAATGCGCTCAAGCATGTCACCGGTTTGGGCGAGTTGCAGGATGTCACCGAAGTCGAATACCGCAAGGTGCGGTTGGAACGCGTGGTGTTGGTGGGCGTATGGTCCAGCCGGGAGACGACGCTGGCGCAGGCCGAGGAATCCTTGCGCGAGTTGGCGGCATTGGCGCAAACCGCAGGCGCCGTGGTGTGCGACGGCGTGTTGCAGCATCGGTACCGTCCCGACGCGGCCACCTATGTCGGCTCCGGCAAAGCGCAGGAGATCGCCGGCGTCGTGGCGCGTGAGGAAGCGGACACCATCGTGGTGGACGACGATCTGCCGCCCAGCCAACGCCGTGCCCTGGAGGACGCCACCAAAGTGAAGGTGGTGGACCGTACAGCCGTGATTCTTGATATTTTCGCCCAGCACGCCACAAGCCGCGAAGGCAAGGCGCAGGTGGAGCTTGCGCAACTGCAGTACATGCTGCCGCGACTGCGCGGTTGGGGCGCGTCGCTGTCGAGGCAGGCGGGCGGACGCGCGGCCGCAGATGCCGGCATTGGTTCGCGAGGCCCGGGCGAGACGAAAATCGAAATGGACCGTCGCGCCATACGCAGCCGCATCGCCAAATTGCGTCACGACATCGAACACATGGCACCCGCGCGAGATGTCAAACGCGGCGCTCGCCGACGCTATGCGCTGCCGACGGTGGCGGTGGTGGGGTACACCAATGCGGGCAAATCGTCGTTGACGAATCAGCTCACCGGCTCGCGCGAATTGGTGGAGAACGCTCTGTTCGCCACGTTGGATACGGCGGTACGCCGTGCTCGCTCGCGCGACGGGCGTTATTATGCGTTGGTCGATACCGTCGGTTTCGTGCGCCGTCTGCCCACACAGTTGGTGGAGGCGTTCAAGTCGACGCTGGAGGAAGTGGGCGACGCCGACCTTATCGTGCATGTGGTGGATGGGTCGCATCCCGACCCGATGTCGCAGATCGATGCCGTGAACGCCGTGCTGTCGCAGATTGCAGGTGTTGACGAAATTCCCTGCCTGGTGGTGTTCAACAAAGCAGACCGCATGGATGGGGCGGCGCGCGAACGATTGGCGCAGTTGATGCCGGATGCCTTGCAGGTATCGGCTGCCAGTGGCGAGGGTATCGAGGATTTGCGCGATGCGGTGGAATCGTTGCTGCCGGTGCCGCGTGTGCATGTGCGCGCGGTGCTGCCGTACTCCAGTGGTTCGGTGCTGTCGAAAGTACGCGAATACGGTGTGGTGGACCAGATCGAATATCGTGACGACGGCGTGCTGCTGGAAGCCGACGTCGATGGGGCGCTGGCCGCGCAGATTATGGATCAGGCATTGCCGTCCGACACTTCGATACCTTCGTCAGACGGGCCGCAACCTACTGCGGCATAAGTGCCATGATGCCGACTGCACAATGTGACTAGTTCCACATTGCACTACGCGCTGCGAGGTTGTGTGGGTCAATGTATCTCGGTACAGTAGAAGGGCGTGTATCGTGATACCCGTCAAGGGACGGGCATGTGTGTGTAGAGAGGTTCAAACACTATGGTGGATTCACCAATTAAACCCACAAAACTTGCGATTATCGGTGCCGGCGCAGTCGGTTCCACACTGGCGTTCGCTGCCGCCCAGCGCGGCCTCGCCCGTCAGATTGTCCTGCAGGACATTGCCAAGGAACGTGTGGAGGCCGAAGTGCTCGATATGCAGCACGGCTCCAGCTTCTATCCCACCGTTTCCATCGCCGGTTCCGACGATGTCGAAATCTGCCGTGACGCCGACATGGTGGTTATCACCGCCGGCGCTCGCCAGCAGCCCGGGCAGACCCGTCTTGACTTGGCGGGAGCGACCATCAATATCATGAAGTCCATCATCCCGAATGTGGTGAACGTCGCGCCGAACGCGATTTATATGCTCATCACCAATCCGGTTGACGTGGTTACCCATGTGTCCCTCAAGCTTTCGGGCTTGCCGTCGAACCAGATGTTCGGCTCGGGCACCAACTTGGATTCGGCTCGTCTACGCTTCTTGATCGCGCAGCAGACCGGTGTGAACGTCAAGAACGTGCACGCCTACATTGCCGGCGAGCACGGCGACTCCGAAGTGCCGCTGTGGGAGTCCGCCACCATCGGTGGCGTACCCATGTGCGATTGGAAGGAGTTGCCGGGCCATCAACCGCTGGATGCCGCCAAGCGTGAGGAAATCCATCAGGAAGTCAAGAACGCTGCGTACCGCATCATCAACGGCAAGGGTGCGACGAACTACGCCATCGCCATGTCTGGCGTGGATATCATCGAAGCCGTCATGCGTGACACCAACCGCATTTTGCCGGTGTCCTCGCTCTTGGATGATTTCCATGGCATTTCCGACGTGTGCATGTCTGTGCCGACGCTGATCAACCGTTCCGGCGTGAACTCGCGTATCAACACGCCGGTGTCGGATAAGGAGCTGGCGGCGTTGAAGCGTTCGGCGGAGACGTTGAAGGAAACCGCGGCAAAGTTCGGTTTCTAAGCACGGCTGACGACTTCGTATTTCCGGCGTGCGGAATCGGCGTCGGGCGATAATCCTAGGATGCCGCTCAAGGCGGGTGCGATCACAGGGTCGTGCCCGCCTTGTCGTAGTAAAGTCGAGTCTTATGTTCGGGTACTGTAGGGCGTTTCGTGCGTATGGATCCACTGGTTGCGGGCAAGCCGTGGTGTCTAAAAGTGGAGCCGGAAGCACGCCGTTGTCCTTCCGTCTCCAATCAGCATTATTACGGATGGGGCTTGTGCCGCGGTGGATATCGGGACATCCTTGTTGGGTGTGTCGCGGTTTCGGCGGCGCGGGGCAAGGCCGATATCGGTTAGGCTGGATGGGGACTATGTGGGAGGATGATGATGTGGACGTTGACGGAGGATGCCGCCCATCCGGCGCATGATGCGTTTGTGGAACGCAAATCGGAGTTTATCGGAGACGCCTGCCATATTGCGACGCTGGGGGAGGCGTTGGAAGTGGTGGAGACGATTCGTCAGATGCATCCCAAAGCGCGGCATGTGGCGTATGCGGCGATTTGCGGTGGTGCGGATGGCGCCTTGTCCGAACGCATGAGCGATGACGGTGAGCCATCCGGTACGGCTGGCAAGCCGATTTTGGACGTGCTTCGAGCTCAGGAGCTTACCGATTGCGTGGTGGCGGTGACACGATATTTCGGCGGGGTGTTGTTGGGCTCCGGCGGGTTGATTCGCGCGTATGCCACCGGCGCTGCGGTGGCGCTTAAAGCGGCACATAAGGCGTTGATTGTACCGTGCCAGCAATATCGACTGTCGTTGGATTATGCGCAATTGGGGTCGATGCAGTATGTGGTGGCCTCCGTTGATGGCGTGCAGGAGGCGGTATCGTATGGTGCCGATGTGGAGCTGACGGTGTCGGTGCCGATGGCGGCGGCTGACATGTTTGTACGCAAAGTGCGCGAGGGGTTCCATGCGTCGGTGACGCCCCAGCCGTTGGGTGTGGTGGCTCGGCCCGTACCGGTGGAAGCGTCATGAATCACGATGTGATGGATGGTAGGAATGACGTGTCTTGGCGTGTCTGGTTGCGGGGTATGCGACTGCGCACGCTGTCGGTGTCGTTCTCCAGCGTATGTTTGGGTGTGTGCGCGGCCTGGCTGATCTGTCGGCCGGTGGTCAGCGCTGGTGCTGACTCCGGTGGTGGTGCTGGCGGCTTGACTGTGCAGGCGCCGCTATGCTCACCTCTATGGTGGATTGCGGTGTCGTTGGGGTGCGCTGTGGTGGCATGTGGTTTGCAGATTGCCGCGAATCTGTTCAATGACGCCGATGATGGTGCACGCGGACTGGATGATCATCGGGTGGCTTCGCCGGGTGGCGAAGGGATGGAGGCGCCAGCTCGATTGGTGGCGTCTGGAGTGCCTGTCCGTGCGGTGAGACGTGCGGGAGTCATGGCGGCGGCGGTGGCATCGCTGACGGGTGTTGTTGTGACGTTGGCCAGTGTACGCTGGGGATTGCTGCTGCTTGGCCTGGCGTGTGTGCTGGCGGCGTGGGGGTACACCGGGGGCAAACATCCTTATGGTTATCATGCCTGTGGGGAAGTGGCGGTGTTGCTGGTATTCGGTCCGGTGGCGGTATGCGGTACCGCGTATGCGTTGGTTGGCTGGCCGGTGCTCGAGTATGGTGGTTGGAGAACGGCCGCGATGCTGGCGTTGGCGTCGTTGTCGGCGGGTTTTCCTGCCGTGTTGCTGATGCTGGTGAACAATATTCGTGATGTGGGCTCGGATGAGGCTCATGGCAAACATACCTTGGCAACACGGTATGGGGTCTCATGGGCGATGGGGTTGATGATGGTCACCCAAGTGGCGTTGATGATGATATTGGTGACATTGGTGTTGACGGCTACGGCGTTGGATATTTTCGGGGTATCAGAGGCTACTGCAGTTCGGATGGCATTGCCGGGCTGGTGGTCGGTGGTGGTGCGTCTGTCGGTGATGATGGTGCCACTGGCTGCGGTGTTGACAGGGCTGCAGCGATTGCGTGCGGCCATGCTGGAGAATCGATATGCCGGTGCACTGGCCTGCGCGGGTGTGTTGCCGTTGCTGGTGGTGGTCACATGGACGCTGGTGACGGTATAGGCCTGTAGGGGCGTGAGTAGGTGTTCGCGTGTGTGTAATGGGAGTATCCGTTGGTGTGAGTCTGCGCTAGCAATCATGCGGTTCGTCCCTTGCCCGGCCTAGACTGAAGGGCATGACTTACAAACTAGTATTGCTCCGACATGGTCAGAGCGCATGGAATAAAACCAATCAATTCACCGGCTGGGTGGATGTCCCGCTGACCGAGCAGGGCGTCGAGGAAGCCAAGCGTGGCGGCGAGCTGCTCAAGGAGAAGAACGTTCTTCCTGACATCGTGTTCACGTCGCTGCTGCGTCGTGCGATCAACACGGCGAACATCGCGCTGGATGCTGCCGATCGTCTGTGGATTCCGGTGGAGCGCAACTGGCGTCTGAACGAGCGTCATTACGGTGCGCTGCAGGGCAAGAATAAGACCGAGATTCGTGAGGAATACGGCGACGAGAAGTTTATGATCTGGCGTCGTTCCTACGCGACCCCGCCGCCGGAAATCGATCCGAACGATGAGTACGCCCAGAACGGCGATCCGCGTTACGCGGGTGAGCCGGTGCCGGAAACCGAGGCCTTGGCAAACGTGGTCGAGCGTGTGACCCCGTACTGGGAGTCCGCCATCATTCCGCAGCTCAAGGCTGGCAAGACGGTGATGATCGCCGCTCACGGCAACAGCTTGCGTGCCATCGTGAAGATGCTGGACGGCCTGTCGGAGGAGGAGATCGCCAAGGTCAACATTCCTACCGCCATCCCGCTGCTGTACGAGTTGGATGAGAACTTCAAGCCGATCAAGCCTCGTGGCGAATACCTCGATCCTGAGGCCGCCGCCGCCGGTGCCGCCGCTGTGGCCGCTCAGGGCCAGAAGTGAGTCGAATGTCGGTGTGTGCCCGGCAACAAGCGTGAGGCACACACCGACTCGGGGTGTTGCTGTGTGAAGGCATGGCCGCGCATAACAAGAACGGGAAGCCACTGTGGTGACTTCCCGTTCTTGCGTTATATGCCAATGTAACGGGGCGTCCTTGGCCGTGGGACAGTCCCGGCAAACGCATCAGTCGATATCGGTGCCCTCGTCGCGCGTCGGCTCCTTGGTCGGGTCGAAGCCGGAGACGATGTACACCACGCGGCGTGCCGCGGATACGGCGTGGTCGCCCATGCGTTCCATGAAGCGGCTGAGCAGCACCACGTCGATGAGTTGTTGCTTGGTGCCGCTCCATGAATCGGATAGCACCATGTCGAAGATGCGATGGTGCAGATGATCCAGCTGATCGTCATCGATAATGACCTGCTCGGCGGTTTTGGTGTCACGCTCGGCAAGCATGAGTTCCATACGATCGGCCATTACCGCGAGGAAGTCGTACATATTGGTAAACAGCTCATTGGCTTCTTCGGGAATCGAGGGCTGTGGGTATGTGCGTCGCGCGGCTTCGGCGATATGCCTGGCCAAATCGCCCATGCGCTCGAAAGTGGAGGCTAGGCGCATGGTGGAGACCACTACACGCAGATCTGTGGCGACCGGGTTCTGCTTGGCGAGCAGTTTGACGCACTGATCGGTGATGCTGGCTTCGAGGGCATCGATTTCGATGTCGCCCTCGATGACAGCCTGCGCTGCCTCAAGATCACAGTGGAGCAGCGCCTTGCCGGCGCCGTTGATGGCAGTGCGCACGTCCTGAACCATACGGTCGAGGTCATCGGCGACGGCCTTGAGTTCTTCATTGAAAATAGCGCGCATGTCTGTGCCTTTCCTACATGGATGGTGTGCAATGCATACCAGTGTATGCGGTTTATTGGTTTTTTGCAGGTGACTTGGCGGGTTGTGCGAAAATAGCCGTTGAAAATTCTTGCGGCATTCACGCCATGTTCACTTTGCCTATTGCATGGGGAGCGATAACAACGCGTGTCGGGTCGGTAATATGCGACAATGAGCCGTATGGAATCGATTCATGCGTCATCGGTGATGATTTTCGTGGCTTTTGGCATTGTGGGCTTTGCCGTGGTGCTTGCTGTGGGATTCATGGTGTGGGATCGTGTGCAGCCCGTGGTATCGCGTTTGCTTGGCGGCGTGACAGTGGGGGAATCGTTGTCGGCATGGGTGCATCGTCGTGGGTCTCAGCGCGATGAGGACGATGGGGGGGATGGTGACGATGACGTGGATGATACCACGGCCGCGTTGCTGGCGCTATTGCCGACGGCCTCGTTGGTGGTGGGGCCTGCCAACGAGGTGGTGCGGGCCAATCCTGAGGCGTATCGACTTGGTTTGATGCGCGATGATGAGATTGTCAACAAGGAAGTGCTCGCCGCTATTCACGAGGTGCGCGAGTATGGCGGGCGTCGGCATTGCGAGTTGCAGACCATGACGCCGGAGCAGTTTTTGCCTTCCAGCTCGCAGGCCCATAGTGGTGAGGAACACCGTGTCGAGGAAGGCATGAGCATGGTGTCGCGTCCCAATTGGCTGCGGGTGACGGTGGGGCGTATGGGGCGACGTTGGATCGTGGTGTTGATTGATGATGTCAGCGAGGGGATTCGTTTCGGGCAGGTGCGCGATGCCTTTATCGAGAATGTGTCACAGCAGTTGCTCAAGCCCACCCAGGCATTGCGTCATTTGGCTGATGCGCTGGAGTGCGGGGATATGGATGATCGTGAGGCGATCCGCCGTGATGCCCTGCAGGTGCGTCGCTCGTGCGCCCACATGGAGCATATGGTGGCTGATTTGCTGCTGCTGATGAAAGCGCAGGCACCGGTGGAGCCGTCGGCGAACAATCGCGTGACGGTAGCGGAGCAGTTGGAGCGGGTGGCTCAGCGATTGCAGCCGGAAGCCGAGTCGGCACAGGTGACGGTGCAGGTGGGCGCCGATGAGGGATTGACCGTGCATGGCGATGCCGGGCAGATTGGCGTGGCAGTGGAGAAAATGGTGCGCAA
The DNA here is from genome assembly GCF_056356495.1 of Bifidobacterium sp. LH_491. Classification (NCBI taxonomy): domain Bacteria; kingdom Bacillati; phylum Actinomycetota; class Actinomycetes; order Bifidobacteriales; family Bifidobacteriaceae; genus Bifidobacterium; species Bifidobacterium sp. LH_491. The sequence goes on along the minus strand of NZ_JBKEUI010000001.1, from coordinate 1,399,720 downwards.
TGCCTTGTGGTATTCGTCGCCTGGCATGCAGGTTGCATTGACGGCTGCCGCTACGCCTGCGGGCGACGGCGTGGTGATACGGGTGATTGACCGTGGCGTGGGGATCTCCCGTGACGAACAGGAACGTATTTTTGAACGCTTCTACCGTGGCCGCAACCAAACCGATCGCACGCAGGATGGTATTGGCTTGGGGCTGGCCATCGTCAAGCATGTGGCGCTTACCCATCATGGTTCGGTGGGCGTGTGGAGTGCTCCCGGGCAGGGCAGTACGTTTAGCTTGACGTTGCCTGCCGCTCGATAGTGGGCAGCGTGAGCATTATCGGATGACAAGTCGCCACACCACACGCTGGTGTGGCGAGGGGAATGGTGCGATGCGGCCGTATTTGTCGGAGTTTATAAGCCCAGCCGGCGGTAGTCCCAGCGGTCGAAGTATTCCCAGAGCAACAGGAGCAGTCCGATAATCACGCCGGTTACGCATACTACGCAGGCTTTGAGTGTGTTCGCTCCCATCCATGCGGCGATGACGCAGATGACGGCGGCAATTGCCCACAGCGCCGTACCGATGCCGAAGACGATCCGCAGGTCGACGCGTACCGGCTTGGGAGCTGGTTTGCGCACGTTGGGATCGATAATCGGGGCGAACTTCATGGCTCTAACTGTAGCGCGTGCCGTGTCCAGATGGGGTTATGCGTGCGATGCTGTGTTGCCGTTGTCGAGGCATCGCTCGGCGACGTAGTCGATGCAATGGGTGAGCGCGCGCACATTGTCGGGGTCTACGGAGGGGAATACGCCGATGCGCAATTGGTTGCGGCCCAGTTTGCGATATCCGGCGATGTCGACGATGCCGTGGCGTTGCATGATGCGCACGATGGTGTCGGCGCTCAATCGTTCGTCAAGATCGATGGTGACGACGGCCTGCGAACGCGCGTGTGGATCGGTGACGAAAGGTGAGGCGTAGTCGCTGCGTTCGGCCCATTGGTAGAGCGTATCGGCCGACCGTTGGCAGCGCGAAACCGCCCAGGTGAGCCCACCGTGGTCGTTCAGCCACTGTAGCTGGCTGCGTAGCAGAATAAGTGTGGCGATGGCCGGGGTATTGCGGGTTTGGTCCTTGCGGCTTTGGGCGATGGCGTCGGTAAGGGAGAGGAATCCGGGGATCCATCGTCGTGCGCCTTCGAGCCGGGTGCTGGCGGCGATGGCGTTGGCTCGTTCGATGGCGGCTGGGGAGAGTATGGACAGCCATAGTCCGCCGTCGGATCCGAGGGCTTTTTGCGGCGAGCAATAGTAGACGTCGGCCTCGTGTAGGTTTACGGGCAGCGCTGCGGCGGCGCTGGTGGCGTCGATGATGGTCAGTGCCGCTTGTCGCTCGCTGCCGGGGATGCGGGTGACGGGGGCTTGCACGCCGGTTGAGGTTTCGTTGTGCGCCCAGCAGTAGGCGTCCACATCGGGGTGGTATTGCGGCAGTGTGTAGCTTCCGGCCGGTGCTTGGTTGATGATGGGCTCGTGCAGGAATGGGGTGTGGCGTATGGCGTCGGCAAGTCCGGCGCTGAATGAGCCGTAGACGCCACATGCGGCGCGCCGGGTGATGAGATTGCAGCAGATGATGTCCCAGAACGCGGTGGCGCCTCCGTTGCCCAGCACCACTTCGTAGCCGTCGGGGACGGCGAACAGTTCGCGCAGTCCTTCCCGGATGTCGCCGACCACATGGCGTACTCCGCTTTGGCGGTGTGAAGTGCCCAATACGGTCGTGGCGCATTGGCGCAGCTCATCCATTTGTTCGGTACGAATAAGACTGGGGCCCGAACCGAATCGGCCATCCGTGGGCAGTAGATTCGGTGGGATAACGATGTCCTGGCTCATGATGACCAGCTTATCGGAGAACTCACACTATGCGTCGAATGTTTCACGCTATGAGCGCGAGCGATGACGGAAGTTTTGTCGACACGCCCGGCCGCTACAGAATATACAGTTGATTGAGGGAACTTACCGTGGGGGTGGTTTACCGCATGGTCCGTAGTGTTTGTGTCCTATCTGGCCGGTGGACGACCGTTCAGTGTTGGGCGCGGTGGTGGTTGCCTCTGGGCATGTCAGACGGTAGGGTAATTGTGTTGCGTTGAATCGGCGGGGCTGATTCGCGCGCTGTGTACATTATGTCGTCCCACAAGGAGTGACCTCAGCATGAAGCATGGTGCCCATAAAGCAGCAAAAGCTTCCAGGCGACCCTTTGATCCGGCGGCGCTGTTTGCTTCTGGCAAGGGCTCTCACCGTGCCGGTTCGGTGCGTATGGCGCAGTTGGCGCAGGGGCGTACCGTCATGTCGGACATTGATGCTGCGTTGGCGGCTAAGCTCAATGAGGTGGCTCCGTTAACTCGTCGTTCCATGCGTCAGGCAGCTCGTGCCGCTGAGCGGCGTTCGTTGTTGTTGGCGTCGGCGTCCTTGGCGGCATTGGTGGGTACTGCGGCAACGACGGTGTCGCTGGCCAATCAACAGGGGGTGGCTTCGCTGGCTGTTGCCGATGATGCCACGACGACTACGCAGATGCAGGCGATTGGTGCGGGCAGCAGCGTGTCACGTTCCGAGGAACGTACGGCGTTGTCGTCTCAGACGCAAACAGAACAGTCGCAGCAGTCGTCCACGTCTAGCCAAGGTGATTGGCAGTTGGGTGATTCCAACATGGTGGCTGACGTCGATCAGCTTTCTCGTTCATTGGCGGATAATCCACAGGTAGCGTCGTTGGTCGAGCAAGATTCTTCATTGTTGCCGCAAGGCTTTGACCCGAATCACGCTACGGGCGATGTCGGCAACGCTTATGAGTTCAGTCAGTGCACGTGGTGGGTCTATGTGCGCCGCCATCAGCTGGGATTGCCAGTTGGTTCGCATATGGGCAATGGCGCTATGTGGGCACGCACTGCTCGTTCTCTGGGCTATTGGGTGGACAATACACCGCGTCATGTGGGTGACATCATGGTGTTTGCCGCCGGTCAAGCCGGTTCCGATCCCTTCTATGGTCATGTGGCAATCGTCGAAAAGATTAATCCTGATGGTTCCATCGTTACCTCTGAGTGTGGCGAGTCCATGCAGGGCAAGACGTATTCTCGCACGTATACCAACACAAGCGATTTCCAGTTCATTCATTACTGATTAGCGGCGGTGTTGCTAATGCCGTCGGCTTATCGGCGCCGTGGTGTGTGGAGCTTAATGTATAACGGTGTGTCGCATGACGCCTCCTTATCCGTATCATCCTGATTGCGCCACTGCAATATGTCTCAGCTAGATGACATGGTGTGTCCGGATGATGGTATATTTCCTTAAGCGCGATGTCGTCATGCTACAGTTGTCTGGTGATGGACACGTTACGTTTGCGCATCATGTTGGTTGTGGCGCTGATTGCGGTTTTGCTTGGCGCTGGCATAGTGCCGGTTGCGTTGGCTGATGTCCCGCAGACGTTGGCATCTGCACGGTCTTTCCCGAAAGCCAATGTGGTTCGTCGGGATATTACGGCGGAGTCCACGTCTACTAGTGTTGATGACCAGGCTGATTGGGGCGGGGTCGAGCAGTTGGATGTGCCGCAGACGCAATCGCAGGCGGAACGCGACGAGGCTGCGCGTCAGGCCGCGCAAGAGGAGCAGGAGCAAGCCCGGCTCGAACAGGAACAGCAGGCTGCGGCCAGCCGTTCTGCGCAGCGTGACGCTGTGCAGCAGTCGCAATCGTTTACGGAAACTCCTCCTGATGGTCAGTCAGTTGCGGCGTTGCTCGCATATGCCGATCAGTTTGTGGGCAAGGTTCCATATCGTTGGGGTGGATCGACTACGGCTGGTTGGGATTGTTCGGGATTCGTTCAGTATGTGTACGCATCTATGGGGATCACGTTGCCGCATTCGTCGAGTGGTCAGGCGACTGTGGGCACTGCTGTGGCGAGTCTGGACCAGGCGCAGCCAGGTGATATCGTGGCGAATGCGGAGCATGCGGCGATTTATGTGGGCAATGGCATGGTGGTCAACGCGCAGATGGGTGGCACTATGTATTCCCCGGTGTCGTGGGTGTTCCACGGCAGTTATGCGATTCGTCGGGTGCTGTAGTACTCACATCGCTATATGTCGGCGCTGAATATACGACATGTAGGGGAGACTCGCCCAACGTATGGCTACCTTGTGGCAGCGTTGCGCGTGTGTACGGTCTGAATCGCGGTAAGGTGGACACACGGAACGATGCGTGTAGCGTCGTCGGATCCTCAAGGAGGTCACCATGATTCAGGACAAGGCGATATTGGTCGGTGTGGATGGCTCCAATGCCAGTTACAAGGCGACATGGTGGGCGGCGAATTATGCGAAACATGCAGGGTTGACGCTGCAGATTATCTGCGCGTATTCCTTGCCCAGCTATGCGGCGGTGTCGTTCGATGCCACGTATACGGTGATGGGTGACGACAATGCGGCGCATAGTGATGCGCAGGAGATTTTGTCCAAGGCCAAGGCCATCGCCGACGGTCAGGGCGTGCAGGCGACGACGCTGATTGTTACCGGCGATCCGGCCTCGGTGTTCGTGGAATTGTCGCGCAATTACAATCTCATTGTGATTGGCAACCGTGGCAAAGGCGGCTTGGCCGAGCGACTTTTGGGTACGACGAGTTCAAGTCTGCCTGCGTATGCGTATTGCCCGATTGTAGTGGTACCGTACACCGACGACGATGGCAACCTCATGCATTTGAACAATACGATTACCAAGGTCGCCGTTGGTTCGGACGAATCGAAGTGGGGCTTGAAAGCCTTGCAGATCGCTGCTGATTTCGCCGATGCTTGGGGCGCGCAGCTGGATGTCATTTCGGCGGTGCCGCACGTTCAGGGCGTCGATGGCGACAAGGGCGTGATGGACTCGTACATGGAGGATTTGGAAACCCGGATCAAGCCGATTATGGAGTCGCATCCGGAGCTGGTGGTGCGTAAGTCGGTGGTGCCTGGTTCAGCGGTGGATACGTTGACCAAGGCCAGCTATGACCATGATGTGGTTGTGGTGGGCTCTCGGGGTCGCGGTGGCTTTACGGGGCTGTTGTTGGGGTCGACGAGCCAAGGTCTGCTGCAGCATGCGGTGACGCCGGTGTATGTGGTGCCGCGTAAGTATGTGGAGGCCGCCGAGTCTCGACTGGATACCGTGCCGTCGTCGCCGGCTGAGGTACCGACGAAGCCATTGGACGATATTACGGGCGTGCAGCAGGTATCAGTGCCGAAGGCCGATGCCAGCCAAGCTGCGCATATCGAATCGACAATCGACCCATTGCATGATGGGCAGTGAACAGGCCGGTCGGATGGCGTTGTCGGCATAGCCGTGCCACTATTCGATGAGATTGCGACAAGGAGGGCGGTCCCGGTGGGGGAGTGCCCGCCTTGTCTATGCGAGGAATCTGATAAATGGGTGTATGTACGCGTTTTGCGCTATCGGCTGATAGTGATGTTCATGCGAACCGGTGTAACGGTTTCGTAGGTGTGTTTTACCGTGCAGGCTTTGTCGACGTGCCGGGTGATGCGTTCGCGTAGTTCGTCGACTTGCTCGTCGCTGAGTGTGGCGTCGCTGGCGTCCACCACCATCTGTTCGCCGAAGTTTAGGTATCCGTTGGCATCGGGGTCATAGGTGCCGTCGACGATGATACGTGCGCCGCGGTTATCTCCCAATACCTGTTCGATGGCGGTTTGGCTGGAAAGCGCCGCGCATCCGGCGAGGGCGATTTTCATGAGGTCGCCTGGATTGAACTCGCCCGGGCCTTTGCCGAAGACCAGATGTGCGCCATCTTCGCGGTAGGCGTGCCACGTGCCTTGGTCGTCGCGCTCCACCCACAGTCGCTTGCCCATTGATGCCTCCTTATTGCTTGCGGTGTTGCCGCTGATTGCGGCGTTATGTTCAATCTACCGCAGGGTGGTGCCCGCTTTGGCACGGGATGAACACGCTGGTTGGTGACTTTGTTATGCTGGTACTCATGGCTTTGACTGATGACCAACTTGCCGATATCCGTTCCCGCATTCCCGAGCGTCCGCACAGCGATGTGCCGACGCCCTATGAGGATATGCTGCGTACCATTCTTCTCGAGGGTACGTTGAAGTCGGATCGCACGGGCACGGGCACGATTTCGTTGTTCGGCCGCCAGATGCGGTTTGATTTGTCGAATTCGTATCCGCTGCTCACCACCAAAACCGTGTTTTTCAAGGGGGTGGCCTATGAGCTGCTGTGGTTCCTCAAGGGGTCGAACAATGTGCGCTGGCTGCAGGAGCACAATGTGCATATTTGGGATGAGTGGGCCGACGAGGACGGCAATTTGGGCCCGGTGTATGGCGTGCAGTGGCGTAGCTGGCCTGCTCCCACACCGCAGGATCCGAATAGGACCATCGACCAGATCACGAATGTGCTTGATTTGATCAAGCATCATCCTGACTCGCGTCGTATGGTGGTCAGTGCGTGGAATCCTGCCGAAGTGGAGTATATGGCGTTGCCGCCGTGCCATGCCTTGTTCCAGTTTTATGTGGCGGATGGCAAGCTGTCCTGTCAGCTGTATCAGCGTTCTTGTGATATGTTCCTGGGTGTGCCGTTCAACATCGCGTCGTATTCGCTGTTGACGTTGATGATGGCGCAGCAGGCCGGGCTTGAGCCCGGGGAGTTCGTATGGACGGGGGGCGATTGCCATATTTATGACAACCATGTCGAGCAGGTGTTGGAGCAGTTGTCGCGGGAGCCGTATCCGTATCCGACGATTGAGATTCGCAAGGCCGACTCGTTGTTCACTTATGACTACGATGATTTTGCGATAGTGGATTACCGGCATCATCCCACCATCAAGGCCCCTATCGCGGTCTGAGGTGTCCAGTAAACTTCCTCAAGCAGTCAATTTCCAAGGAGTGAATGAAATGGAGCATGACAGTAGCCGTAGTGGCTATCACGAACCCGTGCCCGGGGTAGCCGGGCTGGAGGAGAGCGAGGATTGGGGAGACGATTTTCCCAAGACGTTTTCCGTGAATGTGATTTGGGCGCAGGCGTTCGACAATGACGGTCGCGCGGGCGTGTTGGGTTTTCGGGGCGGCATGCCGTGGCATTTGGCTGAGGATATGCGGCGTTTCAAGGAGCTTACGGTGTCGCACCCGGTGATTATGGGACGGCGTACGTGGGAGTCGTTGGACGCGCGTTTTCGCCCGCTGCCGAATCGTGACAATATCGTGGTGTCGCGCAATCATATGTTTGCCGCGCCCGGTGCCACGGTGGTCGATGATCTTGAAGATGCACTTGATTTGGCGCGTCAGGAGGCGATTCCTGACGACGGCATGGATCGCGGCGAGATTTGGGTGATCGGTGGCGGCGAGTTGTTCCGTCAGGTGTTGCCGTTCGCGGACAAGGCGTTTGTCACGCAGATTGATGCTCGGGTGGATGCCGATACGTATGCGCCGGATATCGATGACTTGGTGCGGCAGGGTGCTTGGGAGCTGGTGGAGGAAGGCCAGTGGGAGGTTCCCGCTCATGAGGAACCGAATATTCGTGCGTATCGTTTTGTCACGTATGCTCGCGTGCATCATGATGCCGCATAGGCTATGGCACTATGGCGGTCTTGGGCTGTTGTTGAGTCGGCTCATGGCGTCACCGCCGCAAGGCGCACGACGTCGCTATTGATGGCAGCACACAGTTGGATAGGCAATGACGGACGGGTCTCAGACAGAGAAAGGCATGGTCATGAGGGATTATCCTTGGACGATTATGACGGTGTGCACCGGTAATATTTGCCGTTCGCCGATGGCGGAGATTGTGCTGCGTACGGAGGTTGAGCGGCGTGGACTGTCCGACCGCGTGCGGGTGCAATCGAGTGGCGTGAGCGATGAGGAATATGGCAATCCGATTGATCGGCGTGCGGTACGGGTGTTGCGGGAGCGTGGATATGAGATTCCGTCGCATCATTTTGCGCATCGTATTGGTGCCGATGAAATTGAGCAGACGGATGTGTTCCTGCCCATGACGGTGTCGCATATGCGCGCGTTGTTGCGTCAGCTGCCGGCGTCCCGTCGTGATGCGGTGAAGATGTACCGCAGCTTTGATCCGCAGGTCAAGCCCCTCCACGGTGAGGATGCCGCCGCGTTGGATTTGGCTGACCCGTGGTATGGCGGTACTCATGAGTTTGAGGTTGCGATTGACCAGATCGAACAGGCTGCGCCATATATTGTTGATTGGGTTGAGCAGCAGCTGGAACAGGAGTGAACGGGCATGGCGCAGGATCATGAGGGAGAGCCGTTGACGGCGACGTATGAGCGTCTTCGCCATTCCGAAGATGTTGCGCAGTTGCATGAATTTGCATGTCGCACGCTGCCTGACCGTTCCGAGCAAGCGGCGTTTTCCCGTGCCACCGCATTGTTGGAGGCGGTGGCGGGCAATGTGCATACACCGGTGGAAGACCGCATTATGCTGGCCAAGACCATGCCGTTTCCGAATGTGCTGGTGAAGTTGTCTCGGGATGCCGATCCGCAGGTGCGTTGCGCGGTGGCCGGCAACGAGGATGACAAAAACTGGCTGGTGGGGCGGTTGACCAAAGATGCTGACCCGCAGGTGCGGTCCGCGGCGTTGCGCAATCCTCGCACCTCATGGAAGATGCGCCTTGAGGGGGCGCAGTCGACGGATTGCGATGCTGACACGCTGGCGTTTTTGGCGAAGTTGGGAGTTGAGACAGAACCGGATGCACCGAGCGTGTTGTCGGCAATGGTGCGTCGTGCCGTGGCGTTGAACCCGAATACGGATGCACAGACGTTGGCTGTGTTGGCGCAGGATGCATCGGATGATGTTGCTCATGCGGCGCAGTGCCGTATGGAGTCGTGAATTTATCTGCATACGTTGTCAAAAAGGAGCGCGTCCTTACGGCGATTTGTGTGACAGACACCATAGAATTGGGACTATGGTTGCTCATAGTGAACATAAGGAACGCCTTGCGCGTCCGCTGATTCGTTTGGCTCGTTTGGCAGGCGTCGCCACTAGTTATGTGGGGCAGACCGGCGATTATCACGAAATCGGCGATGAGGTCTTGGTCGAGGTATTGGCGGCGTTGGGCATCGATGCCTCGTCGGCTGCGGCGATCGATGAGGCAACGAATCGTATGCTTGACGAGCGCTTGCGTCGTTTGGTTCCGCCGACGGTGCTGCATATGGCTGGGGAACGGCAGGTGCTGTTGGTGCGTACGGAAGTGCATACCATGCCGCATGCGGATATCGTGTTGGAAAACGGTATGCCGTTCGAGGGGCGTTTGCGGTGGCAATCAGGCGATGGGTCAGCGGCCTATCCGACTGCGGAGGGTTTTTTGACTACTGCCGGTTTGGTGCTGCCCGCGGATTTACCGCTTGGGTATCATACGCTGCGTGTGCGGGTGGGCGAGCGCGTTGAGGAGGCTACGCTGATTAGCGCGCCGCGTCGCGTGCCGATGCTGGATGCGATGAAGCAGGGCCAGCTGTGGGGATGGATGGCCCAGCTGTATTCGGTGAGGTCGTCACAGTCGTGGGGCGTGGGTGATTTTGAGGATTTGGCAACGATGCTGTCTCAGGCTAAAAGTGCCACCGGCGCTGATTTTATGTTGGTGAATCCCTTGCATGCTGCGGAACCGGTGTCGCCGTTGACGCCGTCTCCGTATCTGCCGATTTCCCGCCGGTTTGTGAATGTGACGTATATCCGTCCGGAACGTGTTGCCGAATATTTGCTGTTGTCGGCCAAGGATCGCCAGCGCATTGAGCAATTGCACGAGCAGGTGGATGCGTTGAACGGCGATGCGCAGTTGATTGACCGTGATGCCATGTGGAATGCCAAACGCGAGGCGTTGTGGATTGTGTTCCGCTCGGGCATGAGCGATGCGCGGCGCTTGCAGTTCCAGCGGTATTGCGAGTCATGCGGCGATGAGCTGGAATCGTATGCGACGTGGTGTTTATGCGTGGAGCAGTGGGGGATGCCGGATGGTTCGTCCACGGATTGGGCGCATCGATACGGCAAGGACAGCGCACCGGTGAAGGCGTTGCGTGAGCGGTTTGCCGAGCACTTGGAATTCTATCGTTGGCTGGAGTGGATTGCGGTTGAGCAGTTGCGCCATGCGCAGCATGTGGCGCGTCAATCTGGCATGCGCATTGGCATTATGGCGGATATGGCGGTTGGCGTTCATCCGTGCGGCTCCGACGTGTGGTGGCATCCGGAGCGATTTGCCAAGGGTGCGACGGTGGGCGCTCCTCCGGATTACTTCAATCAACAAGGTCAGGACTGGAGCCAACCGCCGTTGCATCCGATGGAGTTGGAGCGTACGGGCTACCGCGTGTACCGCGATATGGTGCATGATATGTTTGCCCAGGCAGGTGCGGTGCGCATTGACCATATCCTTGGCTTGTTCCGTTTGTGGTGGATCCCGCAGGGACGCGGTGCCGCCGATGGTGCATACGTGCATTACAACGCCGAAGCGATGTTGGGCATTTTGGCGTTGGAAGCGTCACGTGCCGGCGGCGTGGTGGTCGGCGAGGATTTGGGAGTGGTTCCTGACTATGTGCAGGAGTCGCTGCGCGAGCACGGCGTGTTGGGCTGCACGGTGGAGTGGTTCGAGCAGCATGATGGGCGGTTTGTACCACCATCGCAGTGGCGCGAGTATGCGTTGGCGTCGGTGAATACGCACGATATGCCTCCGGCTGCCGGGTACCTTGCCTATGAGCACGTGGCGATTCGTGAGCGTTTGCATCTGCTGACATGCTCGACTGAGGAGTTTATGAGCGATGCCCGACGCGAACATCGAGCCATGATGGCAATGCTGGTGGAGCAAGGTTTCTTGGATGCTGCGGCGCTGGAGGATGAGTCGGTTCATGGCCAGCAGATCGTTGAGGCACTGTACCGCGCGTTGAAGGCGTCGCCTTGCAAGTTGCTGGCCGCATCGTTGGTTGATGCCGTGGGTGAACGCCGCGCACAGAATCAACCGGGGACGAATAATGAGTATCCCAATTGGCGTGTGCCGCTGGCCGATGCTCATGGCGATGTAGTGCCGCTGGAGTCGTTGTTCTCCAATGAGCGTTTGCGGTCGCTGTCGGCAATTATGCGTGGCGAATAGCCGGTTTGTCATTCGTGTTGCCGAAAGTCAAGACTGGCGATATACTAGAGGATTGTTGTGTTTCCCTACGGGGTCCTTCAAAGCGCTTTCCCACTCGCCATCGAGGACTTTCAGGGAGCCCACGGATAATGAGACCAAGCGGTTATGCTTTGCGACGCTTCAACGCGGGGCATGGCGGTGAGGTCCGGAACACAATGAATAGAAAAGGTACATCGTGAAAACTTTCACACCGAAGCCAGCTGATCTGACTCATGACTGGTATGTCGTTGACGCCACTGACGTGGTGCTCGGTCGTCTCGCCACTCAGGTGGCTACCTTGCTGCGTGGCAAGAACAAGCCGACCTTTGCGCCGCATGCTGATTCCGGCAACCATGTGATTGTCCTCAATGCCGACAAGATTGCCTTGACCGGCAGCAAGATGGGCAAGGAACTCTACTCGCACTCGGGTCGCCCCGGCGGTCTGCGTCGTGACAGCTATGCTGAGCTGCTGGAGAAGAACCCCGAGCGCATCATCAAGGCTGCGGTTAAGGGCATGTTGCCGAAGAACCGTCTGTCCAAGGTGCAGCTGAACCGTTTGCGTGTCTTCCGTGGTGCGGAGCATCCGCACATGCCGCAGAAGCCGCAGGTGTTCGAAATCACTCAGGTTTCGCAGCAGGGCAAGTGAGCCGAAGGGAGATAGAGAAACATGGCTGAAAATACCAATAACTCCGCGGTTCTCGAGACCGAAGAGGAACTCACCTCGTACACCACCGAAACCAACGCTGGTGCTGGCACCGGCACTTCCGCGATTGCTCCGGGCTACGGCACAGGCCGTCGCAAGGAAGCTGTCGCCCGTGTTCGTCTGGTTCCGGGCACTGGCAAGTGGACCATCAATGGTCGCACGCTGGAGGAGTACTTCCCGTCGCGTTTGCTGCAGCGTGAAGTGAACTCCCCGATCGTGCTGCTCAAGCTCGAGGGCAAGTTCGACGTCATCGTCCTGGTGGACGGCGGCGGCACCACCGGCCAGGCCGGTGCGGTGCGTTTGGGCGTGGCCCGCGCGCTGAACGCCATCGATCGTGATGCGAACCGCGCCGCGCTGAAGAAGGCCGGCTTCCTGACTCGCGACGCTCGCGTCGTGGAGCGCAAGAAGGCTGGTTTGCACAAGGCTCGTCGCGCTCCTCAGTTCTCGAAGCGTTAATTGTTGCCTACTACTGGCATCATGCAAGGCCCCGGCCGTTATGGCTGGGGCCTTGCTGATATTTGTGGAAGAACATATAGTGGCGGTCGGTGTCGGTGACAGGTTGTGGTGATGGTGCTGTGAAACGATGGATCGGTGCGGCAGTGGCGATGTCCCCGGTGGGATTGCATCTGAAAAGTATTACTGTATATATGTGAACATAAAAATTGACATTTTATGCACAAAATCTCACATAAATATTGCGGAGAAACTCACGAAACGCTCAACACGGTGAAGGGGCTTAAACGTACCACTCTTCCGCTACATTGTGATGCAGGTCACAGAATCCAATGCTGAGACATACTGCCGTAAGGCGGACATACACCTTGCACCTATCACGATCGAGGAGGACCAAGTGGCAAAAGCAAAGAATGCCGAAGCCGTGGCAAAGCCTGCACCCGAAGACGCTCAGGCCGCCGCTGAAGCCGAGGTTGATGCCCTGGTACAAAAAGGCCTCAAGGCCTTGAAGGAATTTGAGCAGCTGGATCAGGCTCAGGTGGACCGCATCGTCGCCAAGGCTTCCATCGCTGCCTTGAACAAGCATCTGGTGCTCGCCAAGATGGCCGTGGATGAGACGGGCCGCGGCTTGGTTGAGGACAAGGCTACGAAGAACATCTTCGCCTGCGAGCACGTCACCAACTACCTGGCCGGTCAGAAGACTGTGGGCGTTATCCGCGAGGATGACGTCATGGGTATCGATGAGATCGCCGAGCCGGTTGGCGTGGTCGCCGGCGTCACCCCGGTGACGAACCCGACCTCGACGGCCATCTTCAAGTCGCTGATCGCCTTGAAGACCCGTTGTCCGATTATCTTTGGCTTCCATCCCTTCGCGCAGCAGTGCTCCGTCGAAGCCGCCCGCATCGTGCGTGATGCCGCTGTCGAAGCAGGCGCTCCGCAGGATTGCATCCAGTGGATCGAGCATCCTTCAATTGAGGCCACCGGTGCGCTGATGAAGCATCCGGGCATCGCTACGATTCTGGCCACCGGTGGTCCCGGCATGGTCAAGGCCGCCTATTCGTCGGGCAAGCCGGCGTTGGGTGTGGGCGCGGGCAATGCTCCGGCGTATGTCGACAGCGATGTGGACATCGTGCGTGCCGCCAACGACCTTATCCTGTCGAAGCATTTCGATTACGGCATGATCTGCGCCACCGAGCAGGCCATCATCGCCCACAAGGACGTGTATGCGCCGCTGGTCAAGGAACTCAAGCACCGCAAGGCGTACTTCGTCAACGATGAGGAGAAGGCCAAGCTGGAGCAGTACATGTTCGGCTGCACCGCGTATTCGGGCAATACGCCGAAGCTCAATTCGGTGGTGCCGGGCAAGTCGCCGCAGTTCATCGCCAAGGCCGCCGGTTTCGACATTCCGCAGGATGCCACGATTCTGGCCGCAGAATGCAAGGAGATTGGTGAGAATGAGCCGTTGACCATGGAGAAGCTTGCTCCGGTGCAGGCTGTGCTCAAGGCCGATGATAAGGATCAGGCGTTTGCGATGTGCGAGCAGATGCTGGTGCACGGCGCCGGCCACACCGCTGCGATTCATACGAACAACCAGGATTTGGTGCGTGAGTATGGTCTGCGTATGCACGCCTGCCGTATCATTTGGAATTCTCCCAGCTCACTGGGTGGCGTGGGCGATATCTACAATGCCATCGCTCCTTCGCTGACCTTGGGCTGCGGTTCGTACGGCGGCAACTCCGTGTCTGGCAACGTCCAGGCCGTGAACCTGATCAATGTCAAGCGTATTGCGCGGAGGAACAATAACATGCAGTGGTTCAAGATTCCGGCGAAGACCTACTTCGAGCCGAATGCCATCAAGTACCTGCGCGATATGGACGGCATTGAAAAGGCCGTCATCGTGTGTGACAAGGTGATGGAGCAGTTGGGTGTGGTCGACAAGATCATCGATCAGCTGCGTGCCCGTGCCAACAACGTTACGTTCCGTATCGTCGATTACGTTGAGCCGGAGCCTTCGGTGGAGACGGTTGAGCGTGGCGCTGAGATGATGCGCGAGGAGTTCGAGCCGGATACCATCATCGCGGTTGGCGGCGGTTCGCCAATGGATGCGGCCAAGATTATGTGGCTGCTGTACGAGCACCCGGAAATTTCCTTCTCCGATGTGCGTGAGAAGTTCTTCGATATCCGCAAGCGTGCGTTCAAGATTCCGCCGCTGGGATCGAAGGCCAAGCTGGTGTGCATCCCGACCTCGTCGGGTACAGGTTCGGAAGTGACGCCGTTCGCGGTGATCACCGACCACAAGACCGGCTACAAGTATCCGATTACGGATTATGCGTTGACTCCGTCGGTCGCCATTGTCGATCCGGTTCTGGCTCGCACTCAGCCGCGTAAGCTGGCTTCCGATGCTGGCTTCGATGCTTTGACGCATTCCTTCGAAGCGTATGTGTCCGTGTATGCCAACGACTTCACAGATGGCATGGCGCTGCATGCGGCGAAGCTGATTTGGAACAACCTCGCTCCGTCGGTGAACGCCGAGCCTGGAGAGGAGCGCACGCAGGCGCAGGAGAAGATGCACAATGCCGCCACGATGGCCGGCATGGCATTTGGCTCGGCCTTCCTGGGCATGTGCCATGCGATGGCACACACCATCGGCGCGCTGTGCCATGTGGCGCACGGCCGCACGAACTCCATCCTGCTGCCGTATGTGATCCGTTATAACGGTTCCATTCCCGAGGAGCCGACAAGCTGGCCGAAGTACAACAAGTACATCGCTCCGGAGCGTTATCAGGATCTGGCGCGCAACTTGGGCGTCGATCCGGGCAAGAACGCACAGGAAGCTGTGGAGAACCTGGCCAAGGCCGTGGAGGATTACCGCGACAACAAGCTGGGTATGAACAAGAGCTTCCAGGATTGCGGCGTCGATGAGGATTACTTCTGGTCGGTGCTCGAGCAGATCGGCATGCGTGCGTACGAGGATCAGTGCGCCCCGGCTAATCCGCGTATCCCCCAGATTGAGGATATGAAGGATATCGCCATCGCGGCCTACTACGGAGTGAGCCAGGCCGAGGGCCATCGTCTTCGCGTTGAGCGTGAGGGCAAGGATGCCACGGTGGAGGCTTCTGAGCGCGCTTAAATAGCCGAAGCGACGGTCAAACTGGTTGTGTCCAGTATTGGCTGATGGATTTGGGGATGGTTCCGTACGGGGCCATCCCCAAACGCGTTGTGAAGGGGGTCGCATTGTTGCTTTCGGCGTGCCTATGGTTAGATTCGATGATGACGCCAGGACGTCCACATAGCTTGGGGTTGTGTCCGTGGTTGACGCGACACGCCCGGCATGCATAAGGCTACCCTCAATGGTTTAATTAAGAAGTTGCCTGTTTTGGGCTCGCATATTGGAATCAAAAAAGCGAGCGTAGGGCCAGCATTTCACCAGTGGATGTGTGGAAGCCTACGCACTGATGTGGTCGCCTTGGGGGACGTGTGTCCCTTGTGGCTCTTCGCCAGTGCCCTGTGACAGGTTGGTAAACAGTACAACAATCGCTAGAAAGGGCGGAAGGCAATGGCGGGACAGAAAATCCGCATCAGGCTTAAGTCCTATGACCATGAGGTCATCGACCAATCGGCGAAGAAAATCGTCGAAACGGTGACGAACGCGGGCGCTACTGTGGTAGGCCCGGTTCCGCTCCCGACGGAGAAGAACGTGTTCTGCGTTATTCGTTCTCCCCATAAGTACAAGGATTCTCGCGAGCATTTCGAGATGCGCACGCATAAGCGTCTCATCGACATCGTGGACCCGACCCCCAAGGCCGTGGACTCCCTGATGCACATTGATCTGCCTGCGGATGTCAACATCGAGATCAAGCTGTAAGGGAGGAGGAAACGTTATGTCGCAGCAAGCAAAGCGCACCGCACTGCTAGGCCGCAAGCTTGGCATGTCGCAGGTTTGGGACGAGAACGGTTTCTTCGTACCTGTTACGCTCGTCGATGTGTCCACCAATGTGGTGACGGCTGTTAAGACCGAGGAATCCGACGGCTACAAGGCCGTGCAGCTCGGCTATGGCCAGATCGATCCTACCAAGGTGACCAAGCCGATGGCTGGTCATTTCGCCAAGGCCGGCGTGACTCCGCGTCGCCACCTCGTTGAGGTGCGTACGGAGAACGTTGAGGAGTTCGAACCAGGTCAGGAACTGACCGCCGAGCTCTTCGCTGAGGGCGTTCAGGTGGATGTTACTGGCACCACCAAAGGTAAGGGCTTCGCCGGTACCATTAAGCGTTGGGGCTTCAAGTCCTATCGTCGTTCGCACGGCTCGCACAAGAACGAGCGTCGCCCCGGTTCCGTCGGCGCATGCGCAACTCCGAGCCGTATCCTCAAGGGCAAGCGCATGGCGGGTCGCATGGGTCATGTGACCTCCACGGTGCAGAACCTCACCATCGTTTCTTCGGATGTGGAGAACGGCATTCTCGCCATCAAGGGTGCCCTGCCGGGCCCCAAGGGCAGCATCGTTCTCGTCCGTTCGGCAGTGAAGGGAGCCTGATTAGCATGGCAAACATTACTCTGAACGTCACTGACGCTAAGGGCCAGAAGGCTGGCTCCGTTGAAGCGCCCGCTGAAATCTTCGGTTTTTCCGCTGAAGAGGTTCAGGCTCACGTTCCGCTGATCCATCAGGTCGTGGTGGCTCAGTTGGCTGCTGCTCGCCAGGGTACGCACGCGGTAAAGAACCGTGGCGCGGTTTCCGGCGGCGGTAAGAAGCCGTGGAAGCAGAAGGGTACCGGTCGTGCCCGTCAGGGCTCCATCCGCGCTCCGCAGTGGTATCACGGCGGCGTGGTGCATGGCCCGGTTCCGCGCAAGTACGATCAGCGCACCCCGAAGAAGATGAAGGCCGCTGCGCTGCGTTACGTGTTGTCCGATCGTTTCAACGCCGGACGTGTTGCCGTTGTGGACTTCGGTATCACCGATGCTCCGTCCACCAAGGCTGCCGTGTCGGTACTGACTCCGATTACGGAGAACAAGTTCACGACCGTGGTGTTGTCCCGCGACAACGTTAACGAGTGGCTGTCGGTGCGTAACATCCCGACCGTTCACCCGATTTTCGCTGATCAGCTCAACACCTATGATGTGGTCACCGCTCAGCACATCGTCTTCTCCAAGGAAGGCTTGGACGCGTTCCTTGAGGCGAAGGCCGAGCCGACGGTTAAGGAGGCCTGATTCAGATGGTCGCTATTCATAAGCCCGCATATGACGTCATCCTGAAGCCTGTCGTGTCGGAGAAGAGCTACGCGATCTCCGATCGCGGTCAGTACACCTTCGTGGTGGCTCCGGATGCAAACAAGGTGCAGATCAAGCAGGCTATTGAGGAAATCTTCAAGGTGAAGGTGACGAACGTCAATACTCTCAATCGCGCCGGCAAGCGTCAGCGCACGCGTACTGGTTTCGGCCAGCGTGTGAGCCAGAAGCGTGCCATCGTGACGGTTGCTGAGGGACAGACGATCGACATCTTCGGCAACTGAAGGCTAGCCGAGAAAGTCAAAGGAAGAACTACATTATGGCTATCCGCGTTTATAAGCCGACGACTGCAGGCCGTCGCAACGCTTCTGTTTCGGATTTCTCCGAGCTCACGCGTTCCACGCCTGAGAAGTCGCTGGTTCGCAAACTCAGCAAGACTGGCGGCCGTAACTCTTATGGCCGCATGACTTCCCGTCACCGTGGCGGTGGTCACAAGCGTCAGTACCGTCTCATCGATTTCCGTCGTTGGGATAAGGACGGAGTACCCGCGAAGGTCGCTCACATCGAGTACGACCCCAACCGTTCCGCTCGTATTGCGCTGCTCCACTATGCCGATGGCGAGAAGCGTTACATCATCGCTCCTGAAGGCATCAAGCAGGGCGACGTGATTGAGACGGGCGCCAAGGCCGATATCAAGCCGGGCAACAACCTGCCTCTGCGCAACATCCCGACCGGTACCGTGGTTCATGCCATTGAGCTGCGTCCGTTGGGCGGTGCGAAGATCGCGCGTTCCGCCGGTGCTTCGGTGCAGTTGGTTGCTAAGGATGGTGCTTACGCTCAGCTGCGTATGCCGTCCGGCGAGATCCGTAACGTGGACGCTCGCTGCCGCGCCACTGTTGGTGAGGTCGGCAACTCCGACCACGCCAACATCCAGCTCGGTAAGGCCGGTCGTGCGCGTTGGATGGGCAAGCGTCCGATCACCCGTGGTGAGTCCATGAACCCTGTCGATCACCCGCACGGCGGTCGTACCCGCGGTGGCAAGCCGCCGGTTTCTCCGTGGGGCAAGGGCGAGGTTCGTACCCGTCGTCCGAAGAAGGCTTCGAACAAGATGATTGTTCGTCGTCGTCCGAATGGTAAGAACCGCAAGTAAGGGAGTGTCGAGAAGATGACTCGTAGCATCAAGAAGGGCCCCTTCGTCGACGCCCACCTGCAGAAGAAAGTCGACGAGCAGAACGAGAAGGGCACGCACAACGTCATCAAGACGTGGTCACGCCGTTCGATGATCACCCCTGATTTCATCGGACACACCTTCGCCGTTCACGATGGTCGCAAGCATGTGCCGGTGTTCGTCACCGAGTCCATGGTTGGACACAAGCTCGGTGAGTTCGCCCCCACGAAGACCTTTAAGGGTCACGTGAAGGACGACAAGAAGGCACGCCGCTAAAGGTAGGAGAGTAAAGACACATGGAAGCTAAAGCAATCGCTCGTCACGTCCGCGTGACGCCGCGCAAGGCTCGCCGCATGGTCGACCTCATCCGAGGCAAGCAGGCGGTCGAAGCCATCACCATTCTCAAGTTCGCTCCGCAGGATGCATCGGTTCCGGTGCTCAAGGTCCTGGAGAGCGCCATCGCGAACGCTCGCGTGAAGGCCGAACGTGCCGGCGAGTCGTTCCGCGAGAACGACCTGGTCATCAAGGAGACCTTTGTGGATGAGGGTGTGACGCTCAAGCGTTTCCGCGCTCGTGCACAGGGCCGTGCCGCTCGTATCAACAAGCGCACGAGCCACATCACGGTCGTCGTCGCTAGCAAGGAAGGAGCCCGCTAAAGATGGGTCAGAAGATTAATCCCTTTGGCTATCGCCTGGGCATCACTGAAAACCACCGTTCCAAGTGGTTCTCCGACTCCAACAAGGCTGGCGAACGTTACCGTGACTTCGTGCTCGAAGATGACGCCATCCGCAAGGCCATGAGCAAGGACCTCGAGCGTGCGGGCGTGTCCCGTATCGTTATCGAACGTACTCGTGACCGCGTACGCGTGGATATCCACACCGCTCGTCCGGGCATCGTGATCGGTCGCCGTGGTGCGGAAGCCGAGCGCGTTCGCGCGAAGCTCGAGAAGCTCACCGGCAAGCAGGTTCAGCTCAACATCTTCGAAGTGAAGAATGCCGCGCTGGACGCTCAGCTGGTGGCTCAGGGCATCGCCGAGCAGCTGACCAACCGCGTTACGTTCCGTCGCGCCATGCGCAAGGCTCAGCAGGATGCCATGCGCGCTGGTGCCAAGGGTATCCGTATCAAGCTCTCCGGCCGTCTCGGCGGTGCGGAAATGAGCCGTTCCGAGTTCTATCGTGAGGGTCGCGTCCCGCTGCAGACTCTCCGTGCCTTGATTGATTATGGCTTCTTCGAGGCCAAGACCACGTACGGCCGTATCGGCGTCAAGGTCTGGATCTACAAAGGCGATATGACCGAACGTGAGTTTGAAGAGCAGCAGGCTCAGCAGGGCAACAACCGTCCTGGACGTCGCAATGATCGTCGTCCTCGTCGCGGTGCTCGTCCCGCCGCTCAGCAGAATGCCGCCGAGGCCGCCACCGCGACCGAAGCCGCTCCGGCTGAAGCTCCTGCCGCAACGGAAACAAAGGAGTGAGCTGATGCTTATCCCAAAGAGGACCAAATATCGTAAGCAGCACCGTCCTACCCGTGGCGGTATGTCCAAGGGCGGCAACGAGATCGCGTTCGGCGATTTCGGTATTCAGGCTCTGGCTCCGGCTTACGTGACGAACCGTCAGATCGAGGCCGCTCGTATCGCCATGACTCGTTACATCAAGCGTGGTGGTCGCGTGTGGATCACGATTTTCCCGGATCGTCCGTTGACGAAGAAGCCGCTTGGTACCCGAATGGGTTCCGGTAAAGGTACTCCGGAATTCTGGATTGCCAACGTGCACCCCGGTCGCGTGATGTTCGAGATCGGTGGTGTTTCCGAGGAGGTTGCGCGCGAGGCTCTGCGCCGCGCTATCGACAAGCTCCCCATGAAGTGCCGTGTTATTGCTCGTGAAGGCGGTGACATCTGATGTCAGTCGGAACTGCAGACTACACCATCAAGAATCTCAACGAGAAGACCAATGCTGAGATCGAGGGCTTCTTGAAGAAGTCCAAGGAAGAGCTGTTCAACCTGCGCTTCCAGTCGGCTACCGGTCAGCTCGAAAACACCGCGCGCCTCAAGGCGGTCAAGCACGATATCGCCAGGATGTACACGGTTCTGCGCGAACGTGAGCTCGGCATTAGCCAGGCCCCCGAGGCGACCGATACGAAAGCTGAGGAGAAGTAATGGCTGAAGAGCGTAACTTCCGCAAGGTTCGTCGCGGTTACGTCGTGTCCGACAAGATGGATAAGACGATTTCCGTCGAGCTCGAGCAGCGTTCGACCCACCCGCTGTATGGCAAGGTCGTTCGTTCCACCCGCACGGTCAAGGTCCATGATGAACACAACGACGCGCATATTGGCGACCTCGTGAGTATTATGGAGACTCGGCCCTTGAGCAAGACCAAGCGTTGGCGTCTCGAAAGCATTATCGAGCGCGCCAAGTAATACCAGTTCGGCAAGGCTCCGCGAGACACCCTGCTTAGGCAGGGTGCTCGGGGAGAACCAGCTCGGCTAAGGAGAATCAAATGATTCAGCAGGAAACGCGGCTTCATATCGCCGACAACACGGGTGCCAAGGAAATCCTGGCCATCCGAGTGCTCGGCGGATCGAAGCGACGCTATGCCGGCATTGGCGACGTGATCGTCGCCACCGTCAAGGACGCGATCCCTGGCGGGTCGGTTAAGAAGGGCGATGTGGTGAAGGCCGTCGTCGTCCGTACCGTTAAGGAACATCGCCGTGTCGATGGTTCCTACATCAAGTTCGACGAGAACGCCGCCGTGATTCTCGGCTCCGGCCGTGAACCGAAGGGCACTCGTATCTTCGGACCGGTTGGTCGTGAATTGCGCGACAAGCGCTTCATGAAGATCGTGTCCCTCGCCCCGGAGGTGATCTGAGATGGTAGCCAAGATCAAGACCGGCGACCAGGTGAAGGTCATTCGCGGCAAGGACCGCGGCAAGGAAGGTACCGTGACCCGCGTGCTGCCCAACGATCGTCTGATCGTTGAGGGCGTGCAGATCGTCAAGAAGCACGTGCGTGCCACCCAGCAGGGTCAGCAGGCCGGCATCGTTGCCACCGAGGCTCCGATCCATCGCTCCAACGTGATGCTGATCGACCCGGAAACGAAGCAGCCCACCCGCGTTGGCGTCGTCATCAAGGAAGAGGCTCGTGACGGCAAGGTGAAGACTGTGCGCGTGCGCGTGGCCAAGAAGTCCGGAAAGGAGCTGGCATGAGCGATATCACTATCGAAGCGCCGGCAACTCCGCGCTTGAAGCAGCAGTACAAGGAGCAGATCGTTCCTGAGCTGGAGAAGGAGTTCCATTACTCCAACCCGATGCAGGTGGCTCGCGTGGAGAAGGTTGTCGTCTCCATGGGCGTTGGCGCCGCTGCCCGCGACTCCAAGCTCATCGAAGGTGCGATCAAGGACCTCACGCTGATTACCGGCCAGAAGCCCAAGGTCACCAAGGCCAAGAAGTCTGTTGCGCAGTTCCACCTGCGTGAGGGTCAGGCCATCGGTGCCTATGTGACGCTGCGTGGCGATCGCATGTGGGAGTTCTTGGATCGTCTGCTGACGCTGGCTCTGCCGCGTATCCGCGATTTCCGTGGTATTAGCGGCGAGCAGTTCGACGGTCAGGGCAACTACAACTTTGGTCTGACTGAGCAGTCCATGTTCCACGAGATCGATCCCGATTCGATCGATCATCAGCGTGGTATGGACATCACCGTGGTGACCAGCACCAAGGACGACACCGAAGCTCGTGCGCTGCTCAAGCACTTGGGCTTCCCGTTCAAGGAGAACTGATATGGCAAAAACCGCTCTGAAGAACAAGGCGGCCGCTAAGCCGAAGTTCAAGGTTCGCGCGTACACGCGCTGCCAGGTGTGCGGTCGTCCCCACTCCGTCTACCGCAAGTTCGGTCTGTGCCGCATCTGCCTTCGTGAGAAGGCTCACCGTGGCGAGCTGCCCGGAGTTACGAAGTCCAGTTGGTAAACATCGACGCTGAAGGTCCGCGGCCCGAGCGCTGTAGTGCGTGAGGGCGGCGGAAACCACGGCGAGAAAGGGCACTAGCCCACATGACAATGACAGATCCAATCGCAGATATGCTTACGCGTCTGCGTAACGCGAGCGCGGCAAAGCACGAAACCGTGGATATGCCGTACTCCAAGTTCA
This sequence comes from Bifidobacterium sp. LH_491, assembly GCF_056356495.1. Taxonomy (NCBI): domain Bacteria; kingdom Bacillati; phylum Actinomycetota; class Actinomycetes; order Bifidobacteriales; family Bifidobacteriaceae; genus Bifidobacterium; species Bifidobacterium sp. LH_491. Next base: position 1,376,946 of record NZ_JBKEUI010000001.1, on the reverse strand, counting down.
AGGCGAACATTGCTGAGATTCTGAAGCGTGAAGGCTACATCAAGGACTTCACCGCTAAGGAAGCCAAGGTCGGTCAGACCTTGGAAATCACGCTGAAGTATGGTCGTAATGGCGAACGTTCCATTCAGGGCATCAAGCGTATTTCCAAGCCCGGTCTGCGTCGCTATGCTAAGTCCGACGCGCTGCCCATGCCGTTGGGCGGTCTCGGCATCGCGATTATCTCGACCAGCTCGGGATTGTTGACTCAGAAGGAATGCCTCGACCGGGGCATCGGCGGCGAAATCGTCGCTTTCGTGTGGTGAGAAAGGAGAGCTGACACATGGCATCGCATATTGGTAAGCTCCCCATCGCCATCCCGGCAGGTGTGGAAGTCAAGATTGATGGTCAGAACTTCTCGGTCAAGGGACCGAAGGGCTCTGACTCCTACGAAATCCCCGCAGGCGTCACCGCCACGGTCGAGAACAACGAGATCGTGTTGGTCCCCGCTGACGACACTCGTCCTACCCGCGCTATGCACGGCCTGAGCCGGTCACTGATTGCCGGCAAGGTCAAGGGCGTGCACGAGGGGTACGCCAAGACGCTTGACATCATTGGTACCGGTTACCGCGCCGTGATGAAGGGCAAGGGCATCGAGTTCTCGCTCGGTTATTCGCACACTATCACCGTTGAGCCTCCGGCAGGCATCGAGTTCGAGCTGCCGAACCCCAACCAGGTGATCGTCAAGGGCACCGACAAGCAAGCTGTTGGTCAGGTTGCCGCGAATATCCGTGCGCTGCGTGCTCCCGAACCATACAAGGGCAAGGGCATCAAGTACTCTGATGAGCGTATCCTGCGCAAGGCTGGAAAGGCTGGTAAGTGATATGACCGTCCAGATTTTCGGTAAAGGCAAGAAGATTGCGCGCTTGCGTCGTCATGCGCGTATTCGCAAGCGCATCATGGGTACCCCAGAGCGTCCGCGTCTCGTGGTTACCCGTTCCAACCGTCACATGGTGGCTCAGATTGTTGATGACACCAAGGGCATCACGCTGGTGAGCGAGTCGACATTGATGGCCGACTTCGCTGGTTTCCAGGGCACAAAGGTCGAAGCGGCCAAGAAGGTTGGCGAGCTGGTGGCCAAGAAGGCTCAGGAAGCTGGCATCACCGCTGTCGTGTTCGACCGTGGCGGCAACAAGTATCATGGCCGCGTCGCAGCTGTTGCTGAGGGCGCCCGTGAGGGAGGTCTGGCACTGTGAGCGACAACGAGAAGGAAACCCCAGTGGTGGAAGAAACTCAGAACACTCAGGCAACGGCCGAGGAGCGCAACGAGGATCGCAAGAACCGTCGCGGTCAGCGTGGTGAGGGTCGTCGCGGCGAGCGTCGCAACCGTCGTGAGGAAAACCACGGCGACGAGCTGCTCGATCGCGTGGTGACCATCAACCGCGTCTCCAAGACCCACAAGGGTGGTCGTACGTTCAGCTTCGCTGCTCTGGTAGTGGTGGGCGACGGCAACGGCACCGTGGGCGTCGGATACGGCAAGTCCCGTGAGGTTCCCGCGGCTATCGCCAAGGGCCAGCTGGATGCCAAGAAGCACATGTTCACTGTGCCCCGCATCAAGGGCACCATCACCCATCCGGTGATTGGTCACGATGCTGCCGGCACTGTGCTGCTGCGTCCGGCTGCTCCGGGTACTGGTGTTATCGCCGGTGGTCCGGTTCGCGCCGTCATGGAGTGCGCTGGCATCTCTGACATTCTAAGCAAGTCGATGGGCTCGGCCACCGCGGTGAACGTGGTGCGTGCCACTGTCGATGCGCTGAAGAAGCTGGAAGAGCCGGAGGAGATCGCCGCTCGCCGTGGAATGTCCCTCGAAGAGGTGGCTCCCGACGCGTTGCTGCGTGCTCGCGCCGAGGGCATCGCCGAGGCTCGTAAGGCTCGCGAAGAGGCTCAGGCCAAGGCTGCCGCTGCTCAGAAGGATGGTGAGTGATGGCTAAGAACCTGAAGATTACATTGGTGCATGGCGTCGTCGGTGCCAATCCCAAGCAGCGCGCGACGGTGCAGAGCCTCGGTCTGCGTAAGATTGGTCAGAGCGTGGTCCGTGAGGACACCGGTTCGAATCTGGGCATGATCCAGACGGTGCGCCATCTGGTTACCGTGGAGGAGGCAGACTGATTATGGCTAACGAAGAGACCACAATCCTGCAAATGCACGATCTGCGTCCTGCGCCGGGTGCCAAGAAGAGCCGTACCCGCGTTGGCCGTGGTGAAGGCTCCAAGGGCAAGACCTCGGGTCGTGGCGACAAGGGTACGAAGAAGCGTTATCAGGTGCGTCCTGGCTTTGAAGGCGGCCAGTTGCCGCTGTACATGCGTTTGCCGAAGCTACGTGGCTTCAAGAGCCCCTTCAAGAAGGAGTTCCAGGTAGTCAACGTTGAGGCTTTGGTGCGTTTGTTCCCTGAGGGTGGCGAGATTACCGTCGCTGACTTGGTGGCCAAGGGCGCTGTTCGTGCCAACCAGCCGGTGAAGATTCTGGGTGAAGGCGAGACAAGCATCGCGTTCACGCTTAAGGGCGTGAATGCTTCTGCTTCCGCTAAGTCCAAGATCGAAGCTGCTGGCGGTTCGATTGTCGAAGACTGATTGTCTACGATAGTATGAGGGGCTTCTCTCCGAGTCTGCTCGGGGGGAAGCCCCTTGTCGTAGATAAGACATGCGCGTCGAAAAGCCACGAAGGTAGACGCTGTAGGCTAGACTGGTGAGCTAGAGTTTGTTTACTTGTCGATATGCGCCAGTTCGCATAGGTTAAGGGAAGGAACCCCAACGTGAGGACGTTAATCCAGGCCTTTCGCACTAAGGAGCTGAGAAAGAAAATCCTTTTTGTGATTGGCATGATCATCATCTACCGCATCGGCTCGTTTATCCCGATTCCCGGTGTGGATTACACGGTAGTGCAGCAGTGTGTGAGTACGATCTCCAATAACCAGGAGAACTTTGTTGGTTTGGTGAATCTGTTCTCCGGTGGTGCGATGCTCCAGCTGTCCATCTTCGCGCTGGGTGTTATGCCGTACATCACCGCTTCTATCGTTATCCAGCTGCTGCGTGTGGTGATTCCGCGCTTTGAGGCGCTACATAAGGAGGGCCAGTCCGGCGAAGCCAAGCTGACCCAGTATACTCGTTATCTGACCATTGGACTTGCGGTGCTGCAGTCCACCACAATTCTGGTCACCGCTCGTTCCGGCGCGCTGTTCAACTATCAGTGCTCACAGGTAATTCCCGACGGCAGCGTGTGGAACTTGATCGTTATGCTCTTCATCATGACCGGCGGCACCGGCCTGATTATGTGGATGGCTGAGTTGATTACCGACAAGGGCATTGGTCAGGGTATGTCCATCTTAATCTTCATGTCCATCTGCGCCGGCTTCCTGCCGAAGCTGTGGGAGATCGGCTGGGGCACCAATGGCACTGATGGAAACTGGACCAAGTTTGGTATCGTGGTTGGCGTCTTCCTGGTGATTCTTGTGTTGGTCGATTTCGTCGAACTCTCTCAGCGCCGTATTCCGGTGCAGTACACTCGCCGCATGATTGGTCGTAAGATGTATGGCGGTTCTTCCACGTACTTGCCGCTGAAAATTAACATGAGCGGTGTTATCCCACCGATCTTCGCGTCCTCCATTTTGGCGATTCCGACGCTGATCGCACAGTTCGGCGATAGCAGCCAAAGCTGGGTGCAGTGGATCAACACCAATCTGGCGAATACGACGTCGGTATGGTACATCGCGCTGTATGCGTTGATGATTGTATTCTTCTGCTTCTTCTACACCTCGATTACCTTCAACCCTGATGAAACTGCCGACAATATGAAGCAGTACGGTGGCTTCATCCCCGGTATCCGTGCTGGCAGTGCCACCAGCCGTTATCTGAGCTATGTGATGAATCGCCTCAATACGGTTGGTGCGGTCTACCTGCTGTTCGTGGCATTGATTCCTACGGCGCTGATCATGATGCTGGACTTGAGCACCAAGCTGCCGTTCGGAGGTACCACGATTCTGATCATCTCTGGTGTCGGCTTGGATACGCTGCGTCAGGCCAAGGCACAGACGGAGCAGTACCAGTACGCTGGATTCCTGTTCGAAAACACTGATCACGTCGAGGGCAAGTAAGCCTGAACGGGGCCGGACGCGACATCGTGTCCGGCCCCGCGTCGTGAGGGCTTGCAACAATACGGCTGTACAACCGAAAAAATGTAGAGAAGGATAAAGATTATGCGACTGCTGATTATGGGTCCGCAAGGTGTCGGCAAGGGCACGCAGGCTGCGCTGTTGAGCGAGCATTATGGCATTCCCGCTATTTCCACCGGTGATATCTTCCGCTACAACCTGAAGAATCAAACTGAGCTGGGCAAGCAGGCGCAAGCGTATATCGATCGCGGTGAATTGGTGCCCGACGAGCTGACTAACAGCATCGTGAAGGATCGTTTGGCCATGGAGGATGCCAGCAAGGGGTGGATTCTTGACGGGTATCCGCGCAATATGGCGCAGGTGGAAGCGCTGGATGCCATGCTGGCGGAGTTGGGCACACCATTGGATCACGCTGTGGCTCTGGAAGCCTCGCGTGATGTGTTGCTTGCGCGTATGACCAAGCGCGCTGCCGAGCAGGGACGTTCCGACGACACTCCGGAAGTCATTGCGAAGCGCTTGGAAACCTATGAGCGCGAAACCGCACCGCTACTCGATGTGTATGAGCAGCGAGGTATCTTGCTCAACGTGGATGGCGTCGGTGATATCGACGACATTTCGCGTGGCATTATCGCAACGCTGGGGGAGTGAACCGCTCTGCAATACCATAGCCGTGATTGCAACACGCCGAGTGTGTTGCAATCACGGCTTATCTTGTATTATTGGAATTTGGCGTGTCTTTTTAGACATGTCGTACCAGTAATCCAGCCAAAGGACAGAAACGAAGGCTCATGGCAAAAGACGGTGTGATAGAAGTCGAAGGTCGAGTTGTCGAAGCGTTGCCTAACGCAATGTTTCGCGTCGAACTTGAGAATGAACATATCGTGTTGGCGACTATTTCTGGCAAGATGCGGAAGAATTACATCCGTATTTTGCCTCAGGATCGTGTTGTCTTGGAAATGAGTCCTTACGATTTGACCCGCGGTCGTATTACGTACCGTTACAAGTAAGGTACATAGCAAAGGAAAACCATGAAGGTCAGCCCTAGTGTGAAGAGGATCTGCGAAAACTGCCGCGTGATCCGTCGTCACGGCCGCGTCATGGTGATCTGCATCAACCCGCGCCACAAGCAGCGTCAGGGCTGAGCAGATTCCAGCGGCATAAGAGAACAGGCGCTGAGTCACAGCGACAGCTGAACCCCGGGTACGCAGGCCCGGGCCGGGGAACCGGAGGACTCGGTGCAAGACCTGCGGAGAACAGTAAGGAATCGCAATGGCACGTCTTGCCGGAGTCGACATCCCCAATGAGAAGCGTATCGAGATTGCGCTTACCTACATCTTTGGTGTGGGTCGCACTCGCGCTAAGGAAACGCTTGCCGCGACCGGTATCAATCCGGATATTCGCGTCAAGGATCTGACGGATGAGCAGCTGATTACGCTGCGTGACTACCTCGAAGGTAACTATAAGATCGAAGGTGATTTGCGTCGTGAGATCGACGCGGACATCCGCCGTAAGATCCAGATTAACTGCTACCAAGGCCAGCGTCACCGCAAGGGACTTCCTGTGCGCGGTCAGCGCACCAAGACCAACGCCCGCACCCGTAAGGGTCCGAAGCGCACGGTCGCCGGAAAGAAGAAGGCCACCAAGTAGTCGGTGGCATAGCCAGGGCCACGGGGTAACATCCATCGCCTTGGCAATAGGAAACATTCGTTATTAGGAAACGAGGGTCAATTGGCAGCTACGAAGCAAGCCTCGCGCAAGCCGCGTCGCCGGGACCGCAAGTCGGTGCCGGTTGGGCAGGCGCACATCAAGTCCACTTTTAACAACACCATTATCTCCATCACGGATCCTTCCGGGGCCGTTGTGTCCTGGGCATCCGGTGGCGATGTCGGCTTCAAGGGCTCACGTAAGTCCACGCCGTACGCCGCTGGTATGGCTGCTGAGTCCGCCGCCCGTAAGGCGATGGACCATGGCGTCAAGAAGGTTGACGTGTTTGTCAAGGGCCCGGGTTCCGGTCGCGAGACCGCTATCCGTTCCCTGCAGTCCGCTGGGCTCGAGGTTGGTTCCATTACCGACGTCACCCCGCAAGCGCACAACGGCGTTCGTCCCCCGAAGCGCCGCCGCGTCTGAGCACTAGAAGCAATTATTCGTCCAACGTGCCGATGGCTGGTGAGTGCACCGCCAGCCAAAAGCTGAAAGGATACCACAGTGCTTATCGCACAGCGTCCGACACTTACCGAGGAATCTATTAACCCTCAGCGTTCTCGCTTCGTCATCGAGCCTCTCGAGCCTGGCTTCGGCTATACGCTTGGCAACTCGCTGCGCCGTACGCTCCTGAGCTCCATCCCTGGAGCGGCTGTGACTTCGGTGCGCATCTCTGGTGCCCTGCACGAGTTCACCACGTTGCCGGGAGTCGAGGAAGATGTCACCGAGATTCTGCTGAACATCAAGAGCATCGTGCTGACCAGCGAATACGATGAGCCGGTGGTCATGTATCTGCGTAAGAACGGCAAGGGAGAGGTCACCGCCGGTGACATCACGCCGCCTGCCGGTGTTACGGTCGCCAATCCGGAGCTGCATATTGCTACGCTCGCGGAAGATGGCGAGCTGGAAGTCGAGTTCACGGTCGAGCGTGGCCGTGGCTACGTTCCGGCGCAGATGAACAAGCAAGAGAATGATGAGATTGGTCGCATTCCGGTCGATTCGATTTATTCTCCGGTGCTCAAGGTGAGCTATAAGGTCGAGGCTACCCGTGTCGAACAACGCACGGATTTCGACCGGCTCATCTTGGATGTGGAGACCAAGCCCGCCATTGCTCCGCGTGATGCGGTGGCTTCCGCTGGTTCGACGTTGGTCGAACTGTTCGGTCTATGCCGCGAACTCAATGTTCAGGCAGAGGGCGTCGAGGTCGGTCCTGCTCCGGTCGTCGAAGAGGCGAACCCGGAGATGGCCGTGCCGATTGAGGAGTTGAACCTGACGCAGCGCAGCTACAACTGCCTGAAGCGTGAGGGCATTCATTCCGTCGGCGAATTGGTCGCCCATACCGAGCAGGATTTGCTCGACATTCGCAATTTCGGTATGAAGTCCATCGACGAGGTCAAGGAAAAGCTGCAGACGCTGGGTCTGTCGCTGAAGGCTTCGCCGCTTGGTTTTGATGCCGCCAATCTCGAAGGTGGTACGTTCTTCTCTCCGGAAGACGACTGATCTTCAACAACCGCTCCGGGGAATCGGATGTTCGGGCGCATGCCCACCTGGTTCCCCGAGGCAATAAGGAGTTAACATGCCTACACCCAAGAAGGGTCCCCGTCTGGCCTCGAGTCCGGCGCACGAGCGCCTGATGCTGGCGAACATGGCCACCAGCCTGTTCCAGAACGGTCGCATCGTGACCACGCTGCCGAAGGCCAAGCGCCTCCGTCCGCTGGCCGAACGCCTGATTACGTTCGCCAAGCGTGGCGATCTGCACTCGCGTCGTCGCGTGATGCGCGTGATTCGCAATAAGTCGGTTGTCCATGTGCTGTTCACGCAGATTGCGGAGCAGATGGAGCAGCGTGAGGGTGGCTACACCCGTATTGTGAAGATCGCTCCGCGTCGTGGTGATTCCGCGCCGCAGGCGATTATCGAGCTGGTGACCGAGCCGGTGAGCCCGAAGAAGGCCGTGGTGAAGGAAGCCGAAGCTGCCGTGAAGGTTGCCGAAAAGGCTCAGGTCGAAGAGCCTACGGTCGAGGCTGAGGTGGAAAACACCGCCGAGCAGACCGAGGAGTGACCTCACCGCTGATACAGCGTTAGGGGCGGGCGTGTTAGTTAACGAACACGCCCGCCCCTGTGTTATCTACAACAGATGTGTGTGCAACGAACATCCGGCCGATATGTCTGTCATAGACGCCGCACTATGCTTGGCATGATGGCAGCTTTGTGTGATAGGGGATACGCATAGCGTAGTTGGTGCGCTGCATTACGGATGTATCTCGAAAGTGACACGGAATGATACGCGGTGCGGATCATTGGTATGTACGGTCGTGCGCCTGCATAGCCGGCTCCCCGCGCGAGGCCGGCTTCGATACCGGTTCCGCGTATGTACGGTCGTGCGCCTGCATGGCCGGCTCCCCCGGAAGCATGTGCCGTTCGTAGATATGAGATCGATGGTTTAGCCATAGCGGGTGCACATATAACAGCGGACGGGTGGTGAGTCCGTCCGCTGAAACAGTGTCACACGCGACTTCGTAAATATTGCATTCATGCGCGATGGTTGTCGGTGTGTCAGGATTCGCGCGAGGCCTTCACCCGTAACGAAGCGCACAGACCGCAGGCGATGAGCACCATGGCGGATGCCAGTGTCCATTGTGAGGCATGGGTGAATCCGGCGGCCATCATGTCGGCGACATGTATGGTAGCCTCGCCAAACTTGCCATGGGCGCCTTGTGCGCGCAATGCCGGAATGACGGTACCGGCGGATGCTGCCAAGCTTTCGCTTAAGCCCGTTGCCAAACCGTTGCTGATACCGGCAATACCTTGCAATGATGCGGGAACGGTATGGGTGATAACGCCGGACAAGACACTGCCGGCCAGTGCTGCGCCAACGGCGGATCCACATTGACGAATAGTGGATTGTGTTGCGGAAGCCTGCCCTGATTGCGCCACCGGAACATCGGCGAGTACGAGGCTGGTGAGCTGAGCCGAGGCGAGTCCCAGTCCGAATCCGTACAGGGCAAGCACGAGTGACAATGCCCATACAGTAATCGATGTGCCCATCATGGCAATCGCTAGGCCAATGCCAACTATTTCGATGCATAAGCCTAGGCGCACGGTTGCCGCCGGTCCGATTGAGCTGGCAAAATGGCGGGCCAGACCGCCGGAAACCAATGCACCCAATGCGAGAATGGCCAGGATGGCGCCAGCGCCCAACGAGCTCATGCCGCGAACATTAATGAGATACAGCGGTAGGACGAAGACGGCGATCATTTCGCCGGAGAACACTGCGCCGGCCGCGAGGTTGCCCCAGGCGAACGCCGGGAACCGGAACAGCGTAACATCGAGAATAACCAGCTTGTGCTGTCCGATGCGACGGTGTTCATGCATTATGGCGATGACCAGTAACACCACGCCGGTTGCAAGGCAGCAGGGGATGGGTGAGATGGGCCAAGTGCTGGGCCAAGTGAAGGCAGCGAGGGTGAAATCGCGTTGAGGGCTCCACCATCCATAGTCTTGTCCTTCGATGAGGGCGAATACCACGGCAGCGGCGCCAACCGCGAGCAGTATGAGTCCGATAAAATCAGAACGGATGGATGAGGTTGTTTCGTGCCGCTCGTCGGAGCGCGTTTCGGGAACGAATCGCCACGCGCCGTAACATGCAATCAGACCCAGTGGAATGTTGACGAGGAAAATCCAACGCCAGCCGACGGTGGTGGTGAGAATGCCGCCAAGCAGTGGTCCGATGGCGGCGGCGCTAGCCATGACAGCTCCCCATACGCCGAATGCGACGGCGCGGGCTTTGCCGCGGAATGCTGCGGATACGGTAGAGAGTGTGGAGGGCATGATGAAGGCGCCGCCGATTCCCTGCACGGCTCTTGCAATGAGGAGTATGGCGCCGTTGGCGGCTCCCGCGGCCAAGCCGGAGCCGGTCATGAAGATCACCAGTCCGATGAGGAAGAGGTTGCGTCGTCCGTGCATATCACCGAGTTTGCCTGCCGGCAGCAGCAGCGCGGCGAGGATAATGCTGTACAGTGAGGTGATCCACTGTGCGTCGGTGAGGTTGATATTGATGGCGTCGATAATGGTGGGCAGCGATACGTTCACGATGGAGCTGTCCAGGATGATGAGCGCTAGACCTAGGGCCAGGACCCATAGGGCGTTCCAGGGCGCGGGAGTTTCGTCGTGTGATGACGTATGGGTGGTTGGGGAATTCATAAGGCAACTTTTCCGAGAAGGGTTCGCGCTAGGTGCGTCGAACCGTCGATGATGTTATATTGAGACAGGATGTCCCTATGATTGCGACTATATGTCGCTAAGTTCTGCAAGGCAAGTTGATGGGCATGTCGCGGCGAGTCAGGACAAGGAGGAAAAGTGCCCAAGATCAGTGAAGCCACGGTGAAGGCGCACCATGATAAGGTTGAGCGTGCTTTGGTAGATGCCGCCGAATCCATACTGCGAGAGTCTGGACGCGAGGCGCTGACGAGTGCTGCGGTGAGCGCGCAAGCAGGCATCGCAAGAAACTCGATTTACCGCTATGTCAACACCGTCGATGAATTATGCGCGATGGTGGTGCAACGTCATGTACCGTTATGGCATCATGCCTTGACGGAGGCCTTGCGTCAGGCGGGCACACCGCAGGAAGCGGTGGCGATATGGGCGAGGGTGAACATGGAACAGGCGTCGGTGCATGGACATGCGTGGTTGATGCGGCTGTATGGCGTATTACGCGAACGGCAAGAGGGCGAAGGGTGTCCTGTGCTCGCTTCATCCTACGGTGAGGCAGGCGACGCGGCAGAGCGTGATGCTCAGCATTGCAATATCGAAGGGCCATTGCTGCGAGCATGGCAACAGTTGCGGCCGCACGATCCGCAGCTTGGCGTGGAATTGACGCGTGCGTTGGTGCGTGGCGGCATGCATGCGGCGCAGGTTGCGCGAGAACAGGCGAATGTCGATGATTGTGAGGACAAAGCCCGTGCGATAACTCAAGATGTTGAGCGTGCGGTGCGCGCACTTGCCGCAACCTTGAGCGAGGAGGTGAACAATGCGCCTGCGCTGTGATTGCGCGTATGATGGCAGCCAGTTTTTCGGATGGGCACGGCAGCCGCAGCTGCGCACGGTACAAGGGGTGATCGAGGATGCGATGGCAATGGTGCTGCGCGCCGACGAGCAGGAGCGTGCGTGTTTGCGCTTGACCGTTGCTGGGCGTACGGACACTGGTGTACATGCACGTCACCAGGTATGCCATGTCGATATCGAACCCGAGATGCTTGACCGTTGCGTGGGCCATATGGCCGTGGATGGGGCCGTCGCATTGCAACGTCGTCTGCGTCATGTGCTGCCCGACGATGTGTGCATCCATGCGGTCAGCGAAGCCCCGGATGGATTTGACGCGCGTTTTTCGGCATTGGAGCGAACCTACGTCTATCGCATATGTGACGATCCGGAACTGCTCGATCCTCGTTTGCGTTCGATGGTGCTGCCGGTCTGCACGCCATTGGATATGGATGCGATGAATGAGGCTGCTGCCTTGATGCTGGGGTTGCATGATTTCGGTTCGTTTGCCACCGCGAATCCGCATGGTACGACAATCCGTGAGGTGAAGGCTGCGCATTGGCAGCGTGTGCCGATCGAGCCACTTGGCGTGGCTCCCGTACGACTTGGACATAACGGTGATTATGTGGTGTCCCATGTGGAAGGCGGGTTGCTGTGCTTCACGATCGTGGCCGATGCCTTTGCCCATAATATGGTGCGCTCGCTGGTCAATGCCTGCGTGCAGATTGGTATGGGACGCAAAACGTTGTCGTGGTTCGCGGACAAAATGGCGCATCCGCTGCGTGAAGGGTCGACGGGCCCTATCGCTCCGGGTGGGCTTACTTTGGAACACGTGGCGTATCCGCCGGATGATCAACTGGCGTTACGGGCGCAATCGATCCGTGCAAAACGTACATTGCCACAATCCCATGTGAGCTGATGTGTGCGCCTTTTCGCTGTGTGCGACACTTCGATGCGGCACGCCACTTGCGTAACGCGAAATGTATGTAATAATGGACAAGTTGCTTTATGTGACATGGATGAGTGTCCGAGCGGTCTAAGGAGCACGCCTCGAAAGCGTGTGAGGGCGAACCCCTCCGCGAGTTCGAATCTCGCCTCATCCGCCATCGATCCCGAAGTTTCGCACTTGGTGCGGCTTCGGGATTTTGTTTACATGTATGATGTTGTCCTATGGTTGACAACTATTGCTTCAGCAGTAGCGCTTCGACGCAAGGGTAGCCGTAATGGAACGCGCCCATGAGTCGATTCGCAACCAAGGACGCTACAACAATAAGGCTATCGCCGCGTTGCGTTGCGGTGGCGTTCGGCGCGGCATCCGAGGCAAGGGAGGCAGTGCTGGTGGCGGCGAGTAGTTCGCGCGCGCAATCCATTTCCACCGCTGCGGTGGTTGGGGCCGCGATGCCGCGATTGTCCACCACGGTGTCTGGATGATGTAGCAGGTCCTTGACATCGTAGACTTTGCGGCGCGTATCGGTAGCGCTACCGGCGGAGATGAGTTGTTGGGCGGTTGCCTTATGTATGTCGCTCATGGATACCGCTTGCTCGGCGCCGGAGCGAGGCGCCAGTACCTCCCATGCGAAGCCTGCGCGGTCTTCCGCCAATGCAAGCGAACCCAGGGCTTGGGGGGAGAGGACGGCGTTGGTCCAGCCATCGAGACGTTGTGGCGCATATGCTACCGAAGCGGTCCCGGCGGCAGAGAAGTCAAGATGCCAATGGTCGGCGATGGTGCTGGCCAGATACTGCGATTCGGCGCTGCGTACCGCGCCTTCCTGAAAACGCCCCGAACATTGGGAGGCGACATTGAGCCAGTCGCGTTGTGCCCGTTGCGCATAAACGAATCGCAGCATTGCCGGAGTCGACGCATCGAGCGATAGGGTGCGATTTCGATTCGCGCGTTCGTATACTACTTCGCAGGAGGTGCGCGATTGTGCCGCCTCATCCTTGCCGTCGATGCGTGGCATGGCGCAGCCTGACAGCACCAGCGTCATCGTGGTGCAGATTGCCGTGACGAGATGGCGACAATGACGGCGTTGCACGGTGTTTGCGCGAAGCGAAGGTGTCTGCATAGCCACCTAGACTAATAGTTGACTGTGACCATATGGGCGCAACGCTCGGACCGTAACTTCAAGTATCTACACATAACTTCATAGGAGGTCTTCCACATGGAACTAGACCTGGCAGGTATGCATCAGCTGGCCGCCGAACAGGGGATCGACTCCCAAACGCTGGACGCCGCATTGTGTGAGGCTTTGCAACTTGCATACGGCAAAACGCCCCATGCAGCGAAACACGCGCGTGTCGAACTTGACGAACGCGCTGGTTCGTTCGTGGTGTGGGCCCGCGACGAGATTACCGCGGAACCGACCGAAGACAATCCGTATCCGACGGTCACCTTGGGTGAGGAATATGACGACACTCCAAAGGATTTCGGACGTCTTGCGGCCGCCACGGCCCGTCAGGTGATTATGCAACTGTTCCGCAAAGCGGAGGACGATAAGATTTTTGGCGCATTTTCCGGGCAGAAAGGTCGTTTGATTACCGGTATCGTCCAGCAGGATGCCAAGGATCCATCGAACGTACACATCGCCGTTGGCGACGTCGAAGCCTTGCTGCCGCGCCGTGAACAGGTTCCCGGCGAGCGTTACCGCCATGGTGAACGTCTGCGCGTGTTCGTGGTGAATGTGTCGCGCGGATTGAAGGGGCCGGAAATCGTGGTGTCTCGTTCCCATCCGGATTTGGTGCGTCGCTTGTTTGAGCGCGAAGTGCCGGAATTGGTGTCGGGAGCGGTGTCCATCATGTCTGTCGCCCGTGAGGCCGGCGCGCGTACGAAGATTGCGGTGCGAGCGAATACCGCTGGCGTGAACCCGAAGGGTGCATTGATTGGCCCCGGTGGCGCACGTGTGCGTGCCGTGATGGAGAATCTGGGTGCCGAGAAAATCGATATTGTGGATTGGTCTGATGATCCGGCGAAGTTTGTTGCCGCAGCGCTGTCTCCGGCCGTTGCCACGGATGTGCGTGTTATGAGCGAGAAGAATCAAACCGCCATTGCCTTCATCCATGACGATCAGCTGTCGTTGGCCATCGGCAAAGAAGGCCAGAATGCTCGTTTGGCGGCAAAGCTGACCGGTTGGAAGATCGGCATCGAATCGGCGGACGCTCACCGTCCGTCCGAAGTTCGGGAACAAGCCTGACCATACGGGTAAGCAGTGCAGTGACTCGCGGCGGTGAACACATCCACAGCCGCGAGTATGCTGAACAACGCCGGGTGGCGCACCGTGCGCCGAACTCCCGGTAGACATCAGAGGTATACGATCATGGTTCAGCGATGAGACAGGGTAACGCCGTCATCACAAGGTGACCGCGTGCGCATGCACGCGGCGCAGAATAGGAGAAAGAGTGCCGAAAGCACGCGTGTATGATTTAGCCAAGGAATTTGGCGTTGATAGCAAGACTGTTCTTGAGAAGCTCAAGGACATGGGGGAGTTCGTAAAGTCCGCCTCATCGACAGTCGAACCACCGGTGGCCCGCAAGTTGCGGTCCGCGTTCCAAGAAACTAAGCCGCAGGAAGCCGCGCCCAAACCGCAGGCCGCTCGCAAACCGAACGCTAAGACGGTTACGTCCAAGCCTGCCGCAGCACCCAAGCCTGCCGCAACGTCGAGCAACGCAGAACAGGTAAGCGCACCGTCTGTCTCTCCGGCGAAGAGTGCTCCTAAGCCGGGGCAGCGTGCGGCCAAACCGGTCGCTTCCAAGCCCGCTGCTTCGAATACCGAGCGTGCGGCTGCGCCGCGTCCTGCCGCGCCCAAGCCGCAGGCTCCGCGTCCTGCCGCGACTCCGGGTACGGGGTCGCGTCCTCATGCTGCGAATGGTCCGCGTCCGGGCAACAATCCGTTTAGCCGCAAGCAGGGCATGCGCACCCCGACTCCGGGAGATATTCCGCGTCCGCATCCGATGTCCCGTCCGAATGCGAATAACGCGTCCGGTGAAGGCGGGCGTGGTCGTGGACCGCGCCCGGGTCAAGGAGCCGGCGGTCGTTCGGGCTTCCGTGGCGGCCGTCCAGGACAGGGATCGCAAGGCGCCAAGCCGGGCCAGTGGGGTCAGCATCGTCCGGCCCAGAGCAGCTCATCGGGTCGTCCCGCTCCGGGGGGCGGCAACCGTTTCGGCAGTGGCAATGGCGGTGGCTTCCAAGGTGGAGGCGCGCCTAATAGCGGACCGTCCCGCGGTGGCGGTCGCGGTCGCGGTGGTGCTGCCGGAGCTTTTGGACGTCAGGGAGGCAAGTCCTCGAAGGCGCGTAAGAATCGTTTAGCCAAGCGCCAGGAATTCGAGGAGATGAAAGCGCCGGTTATCGGCGGTGTGCGCATTCCCGCCGGTAACGGTCAGACCATCCGCTTGCGTCAGGGTGCGTCGTTGGCGGATTTGGCGGAGAAGATTAACGTCAATCCGGCGGCGTTGGTGACGGTGCTGTTCCATCTTGGCGAGATGGCGACCGCCACGCAGTCGTTGGACGAGTCCACCTTCCAGATTCTTGGCGAGGAAATCGGCTGGAACATCAAGATTGTGTCTGCCGAGGAAGAAGACAAGGAGCTGCTGCAGCAGTTCGACATCAATCTCGATGAGGAAGAACTGCAGGAAGACGAAGATTTGCAGCCGCACCCGCCGGTCGTCACGGTGATGGGCCATGTCGACCATGGTAAGACCCGACTGTTGGATACCATCCGCAAGACCAACGTCATCGCTGGCGAGGCCGGTGGCATTACCCAGCGCATTGGTGCCTATCAGGTGACGGTATCGCTGGAGGGCGAGCCGCGCAAGATCACGTTCCTCGATACTCCTGGTCACGAGGCGTTTACCGCCATGCGTGCCCGTGGCGCCGAGTTGACCGACGTCGCCATTTTGGTGGTGGCCGCCGATGACGGCGTGATGCCGCAGACCGTGGAGGCCATTAACCACGCCCAGGCCGCGCATGTGCCGATTGTGGTGGCGGTGAACAAGATCGATGTCGCCGGTGCGAACCCCGACAAGGTCCGTGGCCAGCTGACCGAGTTTGGTTTGGTGCCGGAGGAGTACGGCGGCAACACCATGTTCGTCGACATCTCCGCCAAGCAGGGACTGAATGTTGACAAGCTGCTGGAAGCGGTGTTGTTGACGGCTGATGCCGAGCTTGATTTGCGGGCGAATCCGGATATGGACGCTCGTGGTGCCACGGTCGAGGCCCGCCTCGACAAGGGCCGCGGGGCGGTGGCCACGGTGTTGGTCCAGTCGGGTACTCTGCGCGTCGGTGATGCGATCGTGGCGGGTACGTCCTATGGTCGCGTCCGTGCCATGTTGGACGAGAACGGTCATCAGATGAAGGAAGCCGGACCGTCCTCTCCGGTGCAGGTGCTTGGCTTGACGTCCGTGCCGACTGCTGGTGACCTGTTCCTGGTGGCGCCGGATGACCGTACCGCACGTCAGATTGCCGAGAAGCGTCAGGCTACGGAGCGTGCCGCCCAGTTGGCCAAGCGTCGCAAGATCGTGTCGCTGGAGAGCCTCAAGGAGCAGTTCGCCAAGTCCGAGGTCGATATGCTCAACATCGTCATCAAGGGTGATTCCTCTGGTTCGGTGGAAGCGCTGGAAGATTCCTTGATGAAGATCGAGGTGTCCGACGAGGTCGGTATCCAGGTCATTCACCGTGGCGTCGGTGCGATCACGCAGAACGATGTCAATCTGGCGACCGTCGATAAGGCCGTCATCATCGGCTTCAATGTGCGCCCGAACCGTCAGGTTGCCGATTTGGCGGAACGCGAAGGCGTGGAGATCAAGTACTACTCGATCATCTACAAGGCCATTGAGGATATCGAGGCTGCGTTGAAGGGCATGCTCAAGCCCGAATTCGAGGAAGTCACCACGTCACATTCAGAGATTCGCGAGATCTTCCGCTCGTCCAAGTTCGGCAACATCGCTGGTGTGTCCGTGCAGGATGGTGTGGTCAAGCGTGGCACCAAGTGCCGTATTCTGCGCAATGGCGTTGCCACGGTCAACGATTTGGAAATCTCCTCGCTGCGTCGCTTCAAGGACGACGTCACCGAAGTTCGCGAGGGCTACGAGGCTGGTATCAACCTCGGCAGCTTCAACGATATCGAAATCGGCGATATCATCGAGACCTTTGAAATGCAGGAGGTCGAGCGCAAGTAGCGTATTGCGCCAAAGCAGGTGGTGTGCCCGCGTCCGTCATGTACGGCCGCGGGCACAACGCGTTCTGGGAAGCGACCATGGTAGGCTGATTCGACAGCGAGTAGGAACGCCGTATGGCAACAATATGAGTAAGGACAGAGGCATGGCGGGAACGAATCCACGCGCCGCGCGTATTGCGGCGCTGATCCAGCGGGTGATTGCGTCATCGATGGAGTCGCAGCTGCATGACAAGCGCATCGCGCATGTGACCATTACCGACGTGAAAGTAACCAACGACTTGCAATTGGCGAAGGTGTACTGGACACAGTTGGGTCGTGAGGGCCGCGAGCAGGGGGAACGCAAGCGTGCGCAGGATGCGTTGAATCAGGCCAAGGGGCGCTTGCGTTCGTTGGTGGGCTCGAAGGCCGGATTACGGTTGACGCCGCAACTGCAGTTCATCTTCGATGAAGTGCCTGGTGAGGCGCATGAAATCGAGGATATTCTGGCTATTGCTCGGCGCCGGGACGAAGAGCTGGCGAAGGCGCGTGAGCATGCGCAGTATGCCGGCGAGGCCGATCCCTACAAGCATGTCGAGGAAGCCGAGGACTTCTCGGATGACGAGTGGGATGACGAGACCGATGCTGACGGCGTGGAGGTTGAAGACCTGGGGGATTGGGATGATGATGCTAGTAGTGTCGATGGTGCTGAGATAGCTCACGATAGCGGCTTGCCCGCGTCCGTGGTGAAGGACTGAGTGGCTGTGGTTTTGGCGCAGAGCCCGTTGGCGTCGGGCGTGTTGATTGTGGACAAGCCGCAAGGGGTGACGAGTCATGATGTAGTTGGTGCCGTGCGCCGCGCATTGCATATGCGGCGTGTGGGGCATGCGGGAACGCTGGATCCCATGGCCACCGGCGTGCTGGTGATAGGGTTCGGGCATGCCACCAGATTGCTCAATGCCATTGTGGACCATCGCAAAACCTACGAAGCGACGATACGGTTCGGGCAACGCACCACAACGGATGATGCCGACGGTGAGTTTGTGCACTCGGCACATCCTATTGAGCTGGACACGTTACATGAGGTGACGTTTGACCGGTTGCAAGCGGTTATCGAACGTGCTTTTCTGGGTGTCATCCAGCAGGTGCCGAATGCGTTTTCAGCTATCAAAGTACATGGCAAACGCGCGTATGAGGCGGCCCGGCAAGGCGAGGCCGTGCAGTTGCAACCGCGGGAAGTCACTATCGATGAATTCACGGTAGTGACAGTGCAACCCGCTCAGGCTGCGGACGGTACACCGGTGGTGGATGCGTGCGTGCGGGTGACATGCTCGGCAGGAACCTATATTCGTGCGTTGGCGCGTGATCTGGGCAACGAGTTTGGCGTGGGTGCGCATGTGACGCGATTGCGTCGACTGGCAGTCGGTGCGTTTTCGGTGGATGATCCGCGCGTTTTGCGAGCACATGCGCAGGAACGGGTGTTTACCGATCGCAATGGTGAGGAGCGGCATCGCATGCAGGCGAGTTTCGAACATCCCGAAAGCGTGTGCGATAGCGCGTTGGATATGGTGGATGCCGTGCGGTTGACTATGCCGGTGCTGGCAGTGGACGATGGACAGGCGCTGGATTTGCGCTTTGGTCGGCAGATTGCCATGTCGGATACTGATGTCGATAGGAATCGCGGACCGTGGGCTGCGGTGTACGAGCAATCCCGTGACGTGGTGGCGATTGTAGATAGGGGACGGCAAGGCATGGTGCGCCCCATGGTGGTGTTTCCTCAAGACTGATAGTCTGAAGAGAGTGAAAAACCGTATGTGTACGGCTGGAAAGATGATGAGGATGGCATGAAAATCACGCAACTTGTTCCAGATAGCGCCGGTGTGGTGGCGTGGCCGATGTTGAGCGCCAATCGTAAGTCGGTGGTGACGATCGGCGTCTTCGACGGTATGCATCGGGGACACCAAGAGGTGATCCATCGCACGGTGGAACTGGCTCGCCAGTCCGATTCCTTTGCCGTGGTAATCATGTGTGACCCGCGCCCCGGCTTGGTGCACGCCTATGCCAAAGCACATGGCGGAGCACCTCTGCCTCAAGGCATGCCGGATCCGCATATGGTGAGCGGTGTGCGCGACCGTCTGCGCCTGATGCGCGAATTGGGTGTCGACCATGTATTGATGGTGCGGTACACGTTGGAATTTGCCGCGAAATCCTACCGATTCTTCTTGGGGCAGTTGGTGGGCAAACTTGGCATGCGCACATTCGTGCTGGGTCGGGACGCGGCATTGGGCGCGCAATGTGCCGGCGACGTTAAAGCCATATCTACGTTGTCACAGGCCACTGGCGTGTTCACCTTGGATGTGGTGGATGATCGAGGCCCGGGATATGTGCGTATTCCTGCCGATTTCATGCCGGTGGTACCGCAGGGCGAAGGGGAGCCCGCCGATCCTCTGGATGGTATGGACAAAGCGCAGGTGCGGGCATGGAGCAAGCGCCATCAGTGCCGCGAGCATCGGCTGTGGAGCTCCACGAATGTGCGATACCTGCTATCACAAGGTCGTGTGCGCGCTGCCAACGAGATTTTGGGACATGACCATGCCGTTGAGGGCGTGGTGGTGCATGGCGAACAGCGTGGACGCACTATCGGCTTCCCTACGGCGAATGTGGGGCAAACCGTGGAGGGCTATGTGCCGGTGGATGGCGTGTATGCCGGATGGTTGGTCGATATGGGCGATGATGAAGGCTCAGGTTTTCCTCCGCAAGCCGGTAAGTCTATGGACGACCAGCATATTGCCCGAGACGGTTCGCGCATGGTCGCCCGATCGCCGTGGCGTTATCCTGCGGCGATTTCCATTGGTACCAAGCCAACCTTCAGCGAGGAAACCGGTTTG
The DNA here is from genome assembly GCF_056356495.1 of Bifidobacterium sp. LH_491. Lineage (NCBI taxonomy): Bacteria > Bacillati > Actinomycetota > Actinomycetes > Bifidobacteriales > Bifidobacteriaceae > Bifidobacterium > Bifidobacterium sp. LH_491. The sequence goes on along the minus strand of NZ_JBKEUI010000001.1, from coordinate 1,357,030 downwards.
CAGGAACGAGTGATCGAAGCCTATGCCATTACGGATGATTGGCTGGAACTGTATGGTCACCGTGTCCGGGTGGAATTCTGCGGATTCCTGCGCCCCCAAGAGAAGTTCACTTCGGTGGACGCGTTGCAGGCGGCACTGACGGACAATGCCCGTACTGCCAAGCGCATGGCCGAGGAATCCTGAGCTTCTTCATACCGCTGGTGATGAGTGCGCGCCGGTGCCATTGGTCGGTGTCAACAAGGCCTGTAAAGCTTGCCGAATCGACGACACCGTAATCACGCGTATTCCCTCGATAGGACGTACGGGGGTGCGCGATGGCGCGACTACGGCGGTGGTAAATCCCAGCCGAGCGGCTTCTTGCAAGCGATGCTCCAGACGCGGAACGGGACGCACCTGTCCGGTAAGGCTGATTTCCCCAATGGCACACGTCGATTTAGAGAGCGGTATGGAACGCGCAGCGCTCGCCAATGCCGCCACAATGGCTAGGTCGCAGGAGGGTTCTTTGGCCATTCCTCCCGCAATGGTGGACACATACAGGTCATTGCCCAGCAGATTAATGCCGCCGTGACGGTAGAGCACGGCGGTAAGCATGGCAATGCGGCTAGGATCTACGCCGTTCACCGCACGCCGTGGTGTGGGCAATACCGAATTGGTCATGAGTGCCTGTACTTCGATTGGCAGGCTGCGGTGGCCTTCCAAAGTAAAGGTGACGCAGGTGCCTTCCACGGATTCGTCGTCGCGGGAGAGAAACAGCCCCGAAGGATCGAGTACTTCGTCGATGCCATCGCCGCTCATATCGAAGCAGCCGACTTCGTCGGTGGGGCCAAAGCGGTTTTTCAATGCGCGTAGCATGCGTAGCGCGGTTTGTTCGTCACCGTCGAATTGGCAGACCACATCGACAAGGTGCTCCAATGTGCGTGGGCCTGCGATCGTGCCATCTTTGGTGACGTGCCCGACCAGCATGATGGGGATGGCGTTGGCTTTGGCGGTGTCGATAAGCGCGCTGGCGACTTCGCGTACTTGTGTGGATCCGCCTGCGATGCCATCGACGTGTTGGGAGACGATGGTTTGTGCTGAATCGACGATTGCCAATGTCGGGCGGTGTTGCTCGATAATGCCCAATGCGGTGGCCAAGTCGGTGGTGGAGGCGAGCAGGAGATCGTCGTACATTGCGCCGACGCGGTTGGCTCGCATGCGCACCTGTGCTTGGGATTCTTCACCGGAAATGTAGACGACGGTGCCTTGGTGCGCTCGTGCGATATTGCCGGCTGTTTCCAACAGTAGAGTGGATTTGCCGATGCCGGGTTCTCCGGCCACGAGTACTACCGATCCGGGAACCACGCCGCCGCCGAGTACGCGGTCAAACTCGCTGAATCCGGTAGCAATGCGTGACGAGGTGTCGGTGTCGACTTCCGTAATTGGAGTGACGACGCCATCGCCGACATGCAGTGCGGTGGTACGTGCCGTGTGTCCGGGGGCGGCGGTGCGCGTTCCGGTCGAAGCTCGGGGTTCGTGAAATTCATTCACCGTGCCCCATTGGTTGCACTCTGGGCATTTGCCGTACCATTTGGTGCCGGTCCACCCACATTCGGAGCAGAGGAATTGCGTCGACGACTTTGCCATATATGTGACGCTACCGAGATTTGCAGACATTGCCTCGTGTGGTGAGGCGCGCGGATGGCCCGGGGTCAGGACGGCGTGAGACAATGGCGGCATGGCTAATTCTCAGCAGTCTCCCTCGCATGGCAAGTTGATCGTGGTGGTGACCGCCGCTGCGGTAGTGGTGGTATTGGCGGTGCTTTCGGCATTCGTATGGCCCGGCTGGGCGGTCAAATCCGAAGCCGATGCGTCTTCGTCATCCCAAACGTCACAGCATACGGCCAAGAAGTCGACGCCTGACAAGCCGACGATCGATGCGGTGCCATTGCCGGATGATGCCAGCAATCTGTTGAGTTCCATGCCTGATTCCGTACGTAATTTCGCCCGAGTGGCTGCCAAGCATACGCAGGATTGGTCGGCTTCGTCACCGTTGGAAGAATATACGCTGACGTATTCGACCGGTACCAAAGGCGAGGATGTGACGCTGATTGTGGCGCAGTGGTCCACGTCGGATAAGGCGGAGAATCAATACACGACGTTGACCGGCAACCTCAACGGTACGCGTATTGCGGCTGGCGAGGTGAAGGTGTCGGGGGCGTCGACGGGCAATTACGAGGTCAAGTCCACGGATAACGGCAAGAATGCGGTGGCGGTATGGCGCAACGATACGGTGGTGTTCCGAGCATCTGGCGCGCAGGATTCCGTGGATACGTTCTATCGCAAGTTTCCCATGTAGCGTTTTGTCGGCATGTGGCATTGCATTGGCGAAACACCCTAAGATTTCGTATCGATGTGCAAAGTCGCCAAAGCAGTGTACTATTGGGCGAGTTGCAATCTTTCACATATAGGAATGGAGGCTTCCGATGGGTTCGGTCATCAAGAAGCGCCGCAAGCGGATGAGCAAGAAGAAGCACCGCAAACTGCTGCGTAAGACTCGTCACCAGCGCAAGTAGTCTTCGCTTATGGACGTTGCAAATCCCCGGAATCGTAGTGATTTCCGGGGATTTTGCATACCGGGTGATGCGTTCGTGCCGTCAGGATTGGCTGGCATCGTATGTCATAGAGTGGCTAGGAGGATGCGGTATGCGCATATGCGTCGGGGCGGCTTCCCGGCATGAGAAGCCGCCCCGACGTTAACGTAGTGACGCGTGGATTACTTGTTGCCGTTGGTCATCACACGCGGGCCGTTGGGGTCGCCTACGATAACGGTGTCCACCATGTTGAGGAACAGGCCGTGTTCCACCACGCCAACCGTGTTGATGAGATCGTCGGCCAGGGCCTGCGGGTGCTCGATGCGTTCCAGATGCAGGTCAACGACATAGTTGTGCTCATCGGTGCGCACCGGCTTGCCGTCGGCATCCAAACGCAGCACAGGCTTGTAGCCCTTCGCTTCGAACTTCTTGACGACCTGACCGGCGCCGAACGGAATGACTTCCACCGGCAGCGGGAACGCGCCGATGGTGTCCACCACCTTGGATTCGTCGACGATCCATACGATGCGGTTGGAGTTGATGGCGACGATCTTCTCCCACAGCAGCGCCGCGCCGCCGCCCTTGATGCCATTGAAGTCCTTGTCCACTTCGTCGGCGCCGTCGATGGTGACGTCGATATGGTCGACCTCGTCAATATCGACAATACGAATACCGTAGCTTTCCGCCTGTTCCTGGGTGCGGCGAGACGTGGTGACGCCGATGAACTCCAAGCCCTCTTCCTTGACGCGACGACCAAGCTCATCCACGAGGAAACGAACGGTGGAACCGGTCCCCAAACCGGCGATCATGCCGTTGGTGATGAGCTTGGCGGCTTCGATGCCCGCCGCCTTCTTCAGTGCGTCTTGTTGTGCCTTATCCATGATGCTCCTTCGAGAAACAGCGGCTTGGCTGGAAACGCTAAGCCTTTGTTTTCATAGTAGTGGCCAGTGGCGATTGCCGCATGGCCTGTGTGTTTTTCGCGATTGGATGTCGCCGCAATGAGCTGGAGTGGGGTTACGACCGGTTGATCAGGAACGGTGCTTGGGCGAGCGTGAGGCGCCCCTCGCCGTCCACATAGCCTTCCACGGCGATGACGCCGCGTACCAGGCGGGGACGGCCATCATAGGATGGGCTGGAGGAGGGCGGAGGGGAGAACGTCACCGTGCCGCTTACGGTCAGACCGCTGACGCGCTGTGCGGAGGAGGGAACGGCCGACGGCGTGGCGGATGGGGTTGAAGGCTGGCCGGCGTCGCTAGTGTCGTCATTGGTGGTGTCGTCACTGGCAGGGGAAGTGGTCTCTGTCGTTGTATCTGCCGTGTTCTGCGGTGTCTCGTCGTGTGCTTCCTCTGGCGTGCTGACGGCGTCGCCGGTGTTGGCGGTAGCGTCATCCGTGTCTGCGTTATTGGCGCTGTCCATGTTGGCTGCGCTGTCAGCGATATCGGCGCTGTTATCGATGTCGTTGTCAGCGGTATCTGTGCCGTCGATCGTATTGGCTGCGTCCGCGCTGTCGTTGGTATCGGCTGCCTTCTGCGCTGTGTCAGATGTTTCTTCTCCGGCATCCTGCGTCATATCTTGTGCCGTGTCTTGCGGCAGATGCTGCGCCACAAGTGCTCCGGGGCGGCCTTGCTCGTACTGCTCGCCGGTGATCGCGCCGTCCATCAACAGCTGCGCGTCGGCGGGCACGTCCAATCCTTGCGCGTATGGCGAAGCCATCAGGGCTTGCCATCCTTCCAGCGGCAGGAAACCATCCTGTGCGCCGCTGCGGCAGTCGGCGGCGTACGTGCGGGCCAACTCGTCCACTCGCTCGTTGCCTGCGTTGCCGGCGTGACCTTTGACCCACACGAAGTTCACCGGTCCGGGTCGATTGGTGATTTCGCGGTCGATGGCTTTAATGAGCTCGGCATTCTTGACGGGTTGTTTCTGCGAGTTGCGCCAGCCGTTGCGTTTCCATCCACGCACCCAGGTCGTGGCGCAGTTGATGGCGTATTGCGAATCCGTTTCGATGGTGAGCGGCTCGCTGCCGGGGTGTGCGCGCAGGGCTTGCAATACGGCGCATAATTCTCCTATTTGGTTGGTGCCGTTGGTGGCGCCTCCTGCCGCGCAGTCGCTGGTGTGCGGATGGGATGCGGATACCTTGCCATTGACGCCGTGGTCCGCCCATGCCCAGCCCATGGGGCCGTGGGGGTTGCCGAGTGCGCTGCCGTCGGTGGAAACAATGATGGTCATGCGTTCCACACTACGGAGTGTGTGCGACGGGGCGTTGTGGCACCAATCATGAGAAAAACGTTGACAATATCCGATATTGACGCTTTGTCATTATATAATTGCCGAGGTATGGGCATAGTGTCCATATATGCCATAGGAAAGGAATACTGGTATGGCAGAGAAGACAAAGAAGAAGCGCCTCGTATCGGTGGCGCTATCCGCAGTGGCGGTGTTTGGCATATGTGCTGGCGCCGTTCCGGCGGTGGCTCAGGGGGGGGTATCAATCCTGAGCAATTGAAGTCGCAATCCGGGCTGTCGTCTTCGACATCCGCTATCGGCGACAAGGACGTAACGCCGCTGGAAAAGGCGGTGGCGAATGGAACCTCCCGCGAGGATTCGCAAATGGCCGATGGTGGCACCGATGCAGTGGTTGCTGATACTTCTGCGGCAAACACTGGTACCGATACGGCCGCCGACAACGAAGCCGCGCAAGGCTCGACCGAGACTGCGGCAACGACTACTGCGCCCACCACTGACGCACAGACTGCGCCCTCGAATAGCAACGGCGCTGCCGGCGATTCAGCTACGGCTGACGGTGATGTGACCGCAGACTCCGACGGTACGCCCGATGGGCCAGGAGGCCCGATTCCTCCGCAGTACACCGGAGACCCGAACAAGGCGATCACCGCTGATATTGATTTCAAGCCAGCCAACCAAACGCACGAATTGTCGGTAACGCCGCAGAGCGCCACTGACATGCTCAACACGAACGTGTCGGCCGAGTTGGTCATGAACTTCCAGATGCATGCAGCCGCAGGATACAAACCCGATGGCGACGTGTTGGCCACGCAGCATGTATACGCCGACGGTGAGCTCATTGCAACCAAAGAGTTCACCTATAGTCACGATTTATGGGAGTCCTCCGATACATGGAAAGACTATGGCGTAAATATTGTCACCGATCATGTCTCCTACGAACTCGATAACACCACGGTGCGCAAGATTGCCGGTAAGACGTTGACTGCCGATATCACGTTCACATGGGACTCCAAGTACAGCAACACCATTCAGGCTCCCGACACCATCAAGGTGCCCAAGCTCACGCTCGATACCTCCACCAAGCCATTCGCTTCGGTGCATATCGATAACCAGTCCGGTGAGTTCAACGACCGCACGTATAAGTTTGCGGCTTTCGACTCGAATGGCAACAAGGTGGGCTCCGACCAGCAATCCGGCGATGTGCCTTGGCGCATGCCGTTCAACAGCGCCGAGCCCTACACCATCGTGGTCGATGTCTACAAGACCGTGCCGCTGTATCCGGGTGCCAGCGAAACGCAGCAGGTGCTCATGGATCGCGTCATGAAGAAGAACGTGGTCACCAAGCTCACGGACGCCGAACAGAACAACCCGTGGTTCGGCCATACGGCTGATGACACCAAGACCCGTCGTCTCGATACCACGAAGGTGCACGTGTACGATTGGTACTCGGGCCAGCCCATTCGTGACTTGAACGTCACCTACACCAATGGTGATGCGTTGGTTCCCACTGAGTTCTACCAGTCCTATTTCAACACCCCCGATGGCGTCGATCCGAACAACCCGAACCATGTGATCTACAAGGCATATTTCAGTGGCGATTATGTGGCGATAGCTCTCTACGACCGTCAGTATTTCGATATGGATGATGACGCGCAGTTGATTGCCGACAAGGATCCGGTCACCGGCAAGGCGACCAAGCTCACGCTCAAGGTCTCGGCTCATCCCACTGGTTACACTGCTGATACGGTGACGCCGAAGGTGGATGCGCCCGATGTTCCGGGCTTCTCGGCCGTGGGTGACTTCCGTGACAGCAACGTTGACCCCACGGGCAAGGATGCCACCGTCAAGGCATCCCAGCTCGACACCAACAGCGCCGATTACGCCTCGCTGCGTGACTCGGTGTTCTCGGTGGTGGGCGGTGCCACGATTTATGGCGCGTACGAAGTGTCGCTCGATAACCGCGGCACCCAGTTCCACAATAACTTCGGCAAGCTCACGTTGACCTTCCCGGTGGCGGCTCCCGATGGCACGGTGGTGACGCTGTGGCACAAGCACGCCGATGGCACCATCACTGCCGACGATTATACGGTCAAGAACGGTTCCATCGTGGTGACGGTGACGGACTTGTCTCCGTTCATGATTGCCTCGAAGGTCGCCAACTCTGCTGGCGGCACCGGCGAATCGGCCAATGGCAAACCTGCCGGTGCTCTCACCGGCACGAACGCCGGGCCCGACGATGGACAGAGCGATGCGACCGATTCGACTGCGACCAAGACCGTCGCGCAGTTGGGCGACACAGGTGCCTCCGTGTTCGCGCCCGTCGCCGTGGCTGCGGCATTGGTTGTGGTTGGCGGCATGGCGCTTGGCGTGCGTTCGTCGCGTCGTCGCGCCTGACGATGTGAGTGGCCTGTCTGTGTGTCGGGATCCGCTGCATAGACAAGCTCGCATGGCGACACGATGACATGCGACAAGAGGGGGATTCCCGCATGACTGCGTGGGAATCCCCCTCTTGGTATAACGCCGTTTGGCTAGGCCGTTATGGGTCAGGACTCCAGGGCCTTGTCGACCAGTTGCGTCGCTTCGGACAGTACCTGGTCCAGGGCTTCGGGCGAGGTGAAGCTCTCCGCATACACCTTGTAGATGTTTTCGGTGCCGGAGGGTCGTGCCGCGAACCAGTTGTTCGCCGTGGTGACCTTCAGGCCGCCGATGGCCGCGCCGTTGCCCGGCGCTTGCGTGAGCTTGGCTTCGATGGTTTCGCCGGCAAGCGTGGTGGCGGTGACATCGTCGCCGCTGAGCTTGGCAAACTTCGCCTTCTGTTCCAGCGTGGTCGGCGTATCGACGCGCTTGTACCAGCTTTCGCCGAAGCGGGCGACCTGCTCCTGGTGCAACTGCGCCGGATTCTTGCCGGTCTTGGCGGTGATTTCCGCAGCCAGCAGGTCGGGGATGAGACCATCCTTGTCGGTGGTCCACACGCGACCATCCTTGCGTAGGAAGCTCATGCCGGAGCTTTCCTCGCCGCCGAACGCCACATCGCCGCTGAACAGCGGGTCGACGAACCACTTGAAGCCTACGGGAACCTCGACGAGCTTCGCGTTGATTGATGCGGCAACGCGGTCAATCAACGACGAGCTGACCAAGGTCTTGCCGATGCCTGCGCCTTGCGGCCAGCCGGGACGTGCGCCGCCGAAGAGATATTCGACGCACACGGCAATGTAATGGTTCGGGTTCATGACGCCCCAATTCGGGCAGACAATGCCGTGGCGGTCGGCGTCCGGGTCGGTGCCGCCCACGAGATCGTACTTGTCCCAGGCGCCCGCATTGAGCTGGTCCACCAAGCCCTTCATGGCGTGCGGGGAGCTCGGATCCATGCGGATCTTGCCGTCGTGATCCAGCGTCATGAAACGCCAGGTCGGATCGACGTCCGGACGCACCACGCCGATGTTGAGTCCGTAGCGTTCGTTCATCAGCGGCCAGTAGTTGACGGATGCGCCGCCCAGTGGGTCGATGCCCAGACGTACGCCGGAGGAACGGATGACGTCGAAGTCGATGACGTTTTCCAGGTCGGCGACATAATGTTCGCGATAGTCGAAACGCTCCACCAAATCGGAGGCGATGGCCTGTTCGAACGGCACGCGCTTGACGTTGCGGTAGTTGCTCAACAGCTCATTGGCGCGCTCGGCAATGGCGTTGGTGGTTTCGGACGGGGCTGGGCCGCCGGTGGGCGGGTCATACTTGAAACCTCCGTCCGTGGGCGGGTTATGCGACGGCGTGACGACGATGCCGTCGGCCAGGTCGGCGCCGCTGAAGCGCTGCGTGCCGTCGGCGGCGCGGTTGTGCGTCAAAATGGCCTGAGACACCACGGGCGTGGGGGTGAAGTCGTCACGGGCGTCGATGCGGACGCGTACGTCGTTGGCGACCAGCACTTCGATGGCGGTTTTCCACGCCGGTTCGGACAGTGCGTGGGTGTCGCGGCCGATGTACAGCGGGCCGGTTACGCCCTGTGTCTTGCGGTATTCCGCAATGGCTTGCGTGATGGCGACGATGTGGGCCTCGTTGAAAGAGGTTTTGAGGCTGGAGCCGCGGTGTCCGGACGTGCCGAACGATACGCGCTGTTCGGCGACCGTGGAATCGGGGACGAGGTCATAGTAGCTACCGATGACTTCGTCAACGTTGATGAGATCAGCTGGGGTGGCGGGTAGTCCCGCATTGTTTGCAACCATGTTTTCTATTGTGCCACGATTGCGGGATGTTGTGTAAGAAAATGTCATGTTCTGTTCGCATTTGGCAGAATATGCGGCGTGTGCGAGGATGGTGAAGGAGGGATGCCGTCGATGCCTATAAAGAGGTAATCGATGTTTCGGCGTGTCGTGGTTGTGTTCCGGGCAAGACAGTCGTATATTGCATGTAATTCGACATTTGCAGGGTTGCAAGTCCAAATTGAGACGCAAGACCTGAGGTACGGTTCGCCGTATCTCAGGTCTTTTTTGTTGCCTCGAAACGGGCTGCCTGTCGGTGTGAATTGACTGAGAGAACATCACTGTAGGAAGGAATCATCATGACTGATTCACTCGCGTCGCAGATTATTGCGGCGGTGGGCGGCGCCGGTAACGTGCGCAGCCTGACCCACTGTGCGACCCGCTTGCGCTTCGAGCTCAACGACGCCGATGCCGTTGACGCTCAGCGTCTCGACTCCATGAGCGGAGTCCTTGGTGCCGTTCCGCAAGGCGGCAACCGTTATCAGGTGGTCATTGGTGGAGCGGTGGCCTCCGTCTATGACGACATCATGCATCTTCCCGAGATGTCCAATGCCGGTTCCGGTTCGGCGAAGTCCGGTGGCGAAATGTCCAATGCGGACGTTAAGGCCGCCGCTCGTGCCAAGGCTCGTGGCAAGGTGGCTTGGCTCGATGCGTTCTTCGAGTATCTGTCCGATTCGTTCCGTCCGATTCTGGGCGTACTGCTTGGCGCGTCACTGATCATCGCGTTGGTGAACGTGCTGATTTCCGTGGGCGTCATCCCCAATGACGAAGCCTCCACCGGCTGGGTGTTCGTCAAAGCGATCTGGAAGGGCGTGTTCTACTTCCTGCCGGTGATGATTGCCTACAATGCCGCGAAGAAGCTGAAGGTTGATCCGTGGCTCGGCGGCACCATTATGGCGGCGCTGATGACCCCGCAGTTCACCGGTCTGCTCGATCCCAAAACCTATAAGGGCGTCACGAGCTGCGTGGTGAACCAGACTTTGGGTACCACCTCGTGCTCTACCAAGATTTTTGGTTTGCCGATGATGCTCAATGATTACAGTGGCAATGTGTTCGTGCCGCTCCTCATGGCTGCGGTGCTGGCTGTGGTGTACCACGGTTTGAAGAAGATCATCCCCGACAGCGTGCAGATGGTGTTCGTGCCGTTCCTGTGCATGGTGATCGTCACCGCGCTTACCGCGTTCATCATCGGCCCTGTCGGCGTGTTCCTGGGCAACTATCTGGGCATTGGCCTGGCATGGCTCAACACGAACGCTCCGTTCATCTTCAGCGTGATGATTCCGCTGATTTACCCGTTCCTCGTGCCGCTGGGTCTGCACTGGCCGCTCAACGCCTTGATGCTCGTGAATATCCAGTCCCTGGGATACGACTTCATCCAGGGACCGATGGGCGTGTGGAACTTCGCCTGCTTCGGTGCGACCGCCGGTGTGCTCGTCCTGTCCATGCGCGACAAGGACAAGGGCATGCGCCAGGTGTCCATCGGTGCGTTGGCCGCCGGTCTGCTCGGTGGCGTGTCCGAGCCGTCGCTGTACGGCATCCACCTGCGTTACAAGCTGGTTTACCGCCGTATGCTGATCGGCTGCGGTTTGGGTGGCTTGGTCATCGCCATCCTGAGCTTCCCGTTCAACGGCGTGAAGACATCGGCATTCGCGTTCACTAGCTTGCTGACCATTCCGGTGTTCAGCCCGATGTGGGTTTATGCCATTGCCATTGCGGTGGCGTTCTTCACCGCCATGGCGCTGATCATCATGTTTGACTACCGTACTCCCGAACAGCGTGCCGAAGTCAAGGCTCGTGTGGCTCGTGAGGCGATGGAGGCTTCCGCTCCGGCTGCTGCCACGGTTGCCGTGGCCACCGATGTGCGCACCGATACGGTGGGCGCTGCGGTTGCCGGCCATGTGGTGACGCTCGACGAAGCCGGCGATCCGGTGTTCGCCTCGCGTGCTTTGGGTGAGGGCGTGGGCATCGAGCCGACCTCGTCCGTGGTGGTTGCTCCGGTCTCCGGCGTGCTGCAGACCGTGGCGGAAACCGGCCATGCCTTCGGCATCAAGACCGATGATGGTGTGGAAGTGTTGGTGCACGTGGGCATCGATACCGTCAAGATGAATGGTGAAGGCTTTACGGTCGCCGTGTCTGCCGAGCAGCGCGTCAATGCCGGCGATACACTGGTAACGGTAGACTTTGACAAAGTCAAGGAAGCTGGGTACAGCACCACCACATTGATGACGGTGCTGAACACCACCATGTTCGCGGGTGTCACCCCGAAGACGGGGCAGGACGTGCAGGCAGGACAGACTGTGCTGACCGTCGAGCGTTGACGCCGATAGGTCGGAAGGAGCGTTGTGGAGGTACTTCGCGTATTCAACAACAACGTCGTGCTTGCCAAAGATGGCGACCGTGAGATGATTCTCACTGGCCGTGGGCTCGGGTTCCAGACCCGCCCCGGCCAGCAGGTCGACGAATCCAAGGTGGTGCGGACTTTCCTTCCGGCCGACGGGCGCGATCCCGACCATGTGGCTGAGCTTCTGGCCGGAATCCCGCCGGAAATGATTCGTTTGGTGACCGACGCCATGGTGAAGGCCGGCGTCGGTCAGCATATCGAGCAACAGCCCACGCTGGTGATGGCCTTGGCCGACCACGTGGCCGGCGCGTTGCGCCGATTGAACGATGACGTTCATGTGGAATATCCGCTGACTGCGGAAGTGCGCTCCCTCTATCCGGAAGAATATGCGCAGGGTGAGGCGCTGATCGGAGCGCTGAATGAATCATTGGGCAAGACGTTGCCGCACGGTGAGTGCGTGGCAGTGGCTATGCATCTGGTCAATGCCGGTTTTTCCACGGGGGATTTGTCGTATACCTACACCATGACCGGTGTCATCCAACAGATGTTGGCGGTAATTGAACATAGCTACGGCATTACGCTTGACCAGCACAGCGTGAGCGTAGGACGGTTCATCACGCATGTGCGGTATTTATTCGTGCGAGTGCATCAGCATCAGCAGCTGCGACGTGAGCCCGAGCCGATCATCACGTCCATTTATGAGTCGTATCCACAGGCCACGGCATGTGCGCAGCGTATCGCCACGGTGGCTGAACTGCGGTTGGGCGCTTCGCTTACCGACGACGAAATCGCCTATCTGACCTTGCATGTGGCCCGTGTGACCGCCGACGAGCGAGACAGTCGGTAACGTGACGGCTCAAGTAGACAGTATGTTCGATGGGGCGGGTTGCATTGTGGTGAAAATTACGGTGAATCCATCGGTAGCGTGGATTGGGGCGAGGCGTTCATAACGCCGTGGTACTGGTTTCCGGCACGCGCACACACAATGCCCGGTGCTCGATGCTGAACTGAATATGCGACGTTGGCCCTAGGGTATCGCCATCCACTTGGGCGAGGGTCGGATCGTCCAGCGTGATGACAGCCGTGATGCCTTGCATCTGTTCCATCGTCGAATTGGTGGACAAAGGACTTTGTTGCGGCTTGCCGGTAATGGTTTGATGCACGACATCGCCGAATAGATTGGCCCAGCCGATAATGCCGCCGGAGGTGTCGATAACCTCGAAATCCAATAATCCGTCGTCATAAGATGCGTTGGGCATCAGCGAAAACAGCGGAATCTGGCCGCAGTTGCCGGCCATGAGTGTGCGGAACGTCACTTCGTTGATGATGTTGATATTGCCATGCGCGTCGGTAACGCTGATGGTGCCGCGATGTTTTGGTGTAAAGAGATGCTTGACGCCGCTGACAAAATATGCCAGCCAGCTGATGTTTTTCTTCAGTGTGGGGTCGGTGTCGTCGATCATCAAGGCATCGAAGCCGATGCCGGCGATGATGAGAAAGGCGTGTCCGTGGTCTTCATCCTCATGGTCCAGTAATGTCAGGCGTCCGACGTCGACCATGCGTGAGCCGTGCGAGGTCGCTACGGTGAGCGCCGCTTGCGCGTCGTCAATCGGAATGCCCATATTGCGGGCGAATAAATTGCCGGTACCGATGGGAACAATGCCGAGGGCATGCCCTGTGCCCGACAATGCGCTGGCCACCGTGCGCACGGTGCCGTCGCCTCCGACAGCCACCACCACATCGGCGCCTTGGGCCAAGGCCTCCTGCGCGCAGACGCGGCCGTCCTTATCCAACTGCGTTTCGATGAACTGAATGTGCGTAAGTCCGCGATTGGCGCAAAAATCCTTGATCAGGATTACGTAGTGCTCGGCTTGTGGTTTGGACGGGTTCACGATGAAGGCATAGCGAACTTGGTCACCATCGCGCTTGCGCAGCCACTCAGCGCGGCGGCGACGATGATACAGACGAATATTCACCGCAACAACAACGATAACGGTTAGAATCGCTGCAACAATAGCCAATACGGCGCCAGTGGAAGGGGACATGGCACTATTGTGGGCACATGCGCGCCGGAAGAGCTTGTCGGGTGGCAAAACTTGACGAATTCTGCACGCAATATGGGCGCGTTCGCTCCGGGGGGCGGATGTTTCTGCGGCGGTGTCGGCTTGCACGGCTAGTGTGGAGGGCATGCTTGATATCCAATTCATTCGAGAACATGCCGATGTGGTGAAGGATTCCCAGCGCAAGCGCGGCGAATCCGTGGAACTGGTTGATGATGTCCTGCGCTCGGACGAAGTGCGTCGCTCCTCGTTGAAGGAATTCGAAGCCGCTCGTGCCAAGCAGAAGGAAATTGGCAAGCGAGTGGCCGCCGCCAGCGGTGATGACAAGGCAGCCTTGATCGCGCAGACCAAGGAACTTTCGCAGCAGGTCGCGCAATTCAAATCGGCGGCGGATGCGGCGTCCGAAGAGTACACCACCGCCATGTGGAAGTTGTCCAATATTGTGGAGGACGAAGCCCCCGAAGGCGGCGAAGACGATTATGTCGTGGTCAAGAAGGTCGGCGAGCCGCGTGATTTCGCCGCCGAAGGTTTTGAGCCCAAGGACCATCTCACCTTGGGATCGGGAGTTGCCGGTATTGATATGCGTCGTGGCGTAAAAGTGTCCGGTTCGCGCTTCTACTTCCTGCGTGGTGCCGTGGCTCGCATGCAGATTGCCATGCTTACCATGGCCGTAGACCAGGCGGAATCCAATGGATTCACCCTGGCGGTGACGCCGACGCTGGTGCGTCCAGAAGTCATGCGCGGAACCGGGTTCCTCAACGCGCATGCCGACGAGATCTATCGTCTGCGCGAACCTGACGAGCAGTATCTCGTGGGCACGTCCGAAGTGGCGCTCGCAGGCATGCACGCTGACGAAATCCTCGACTTGGACAACGGTCCGCTTCGCTATTGCGGATGGTCCAGCTGCTATCGTCGCGAGGCTGGAGCGGCCGGTAAGGATACTTCCGGCATCATTCGCGTCCATCAGTTCGACAAGGTGGAAATGTTTGTGTACACCAAGCAGGAGAACGCCAAAGCCGAGCATCAGCACTTGCTGGCGATGGAACAGGAAATGCTGGGTAAGGTCGAAGTGCCGTATCGCATCATCGACACGGCGGCTGGCGATTTGGGTTCGTCGGCGGCGCGTAAGTTCGACTGCGAGGCGTGGGTACCGACGCAGGGACGCTATCGTGAACTGACGTCCACGTCCAACTGCACCGAGTATCAAGCGCGTCGCCTTAATGTGCGCGAGCGTATGGAGGATGGCTCGACTCGTCCGGTTTCGACCCTGAACGGCACGTTGGCGACGACCCGTTGGTTGGTGGCGATTTTGGAGAACCATCAGCAGTCCGACGGCTCGATTACTGTTCCTACCGCCATGCGTCCGTATATGGGCGGCCGTGAGGTTATCGAACCGGTGGCGTGGGAAGCGTAATCCCCGGTAGTCGGTGTGCCGCGCGTGTTATATCGAGCATATCGCCTATAATGGCGATTCGTGCATAAGCACAAGGGTAGATGTCCGAGCGGTCTAAGGAGACGGTCTTGAAAACCGTTGAGGTTCACGCCTCCGCGAGTTCGAATCTCGCTCTGCCCGCAGGAAAGGCTCTGGCATAGTGGTGTCAGAGCCTTTTTCATAGAGGTATTTGACCGTGTCGGATGCGCATAAGAGCCGCTGATCTCAAGGCGGTTACGAGGTGAGGCGTCAAGCCGCAGACGCCGGTTGTGCCGAGGCTGTTGGGCGAATATGCGGAGGTGGCCGATGTACAAAGAGCATATGGTGACGCTTGGTGGGGTGCGACAGCGCATCGGCGTTGAAGTGCATCGATCTGATGCTCCCATAATGTTGATGTTGCACGGCGGGCCGTGGATGCCGGTGTTGTATGGCATGGCATATCACGGAAGATATCCTCAATTGGCACGTCGTTATACGCTGATTTGGTGGGACCAATGCGGCTGCGGGCGCAATGCTGGATGTGTGTCCGATCGGGTTGCCTCGCGCATGACGGTGCGGACGATGGCGCGGATGACGGTGGACTTGGTCGATGTCATCGGACGGATGTTTCCCGGGGCGCCGATAGTGCTCAATGGGTATTCGTTCGGCACATATCTGACCATGGTCGCCGCATGGGCGCGCGCGGATGCGATTGCCGCTGTAGTGAATGTGGCTCCAGTGTTGGATTTGGCTACGTTGTCCGACGCCGGCAAGAAAACGAGAGCCGTAATCTGGCGTAGGCGACGAATGGATGACCCGACGGTATTCTACGCGCGGTATCGCCGAGCGGTGTCGGCTGCCAAACGGCATGCCCGCGCGCCACAGGCGTGGTGGTGGCTGGCTCCGCTTGCGGCCTGCGCGCAGTACGGGTGGCGCGAGTATGCTGCGATGATGCGTGTGACGGTGTTGGAATGGACAGGCGCGGGCATATTCCGCACGATGTCTCGCTCACTGCGCTGGGTTGATGTTCGGCGATACGCATATGCCACTCGGGTACCGACTCTGTACGTACAGGGATGGCAGGATTGGTTTGCGCCGGCGAACGAACTTCACGCAATTGCCGAGACCAATCGATGCGTGACATTCGTGCGATTGCCGGGGTGGGGGCATGTGCCGCGTCGTGTCGATTGGCGCGTTGTAGAGTCGGTGGTGGTTGAGTATGTCGATCGCGCCGTCGAAAACTACCGGCGAAGAGCAGGTAAGGCGGCGAAATCTTCCGGGGACATGGGTTTATCGTAATAGTACCCTTGGGCTGTCGCGCATCCCAGGGTGAGCAGCGCATGTGCCTGGTCACATGTTGTCACGCCTTCGGCGATAACCTGCATGTCCAGCTCCGCGGCCATTGTGGTGATGGCGGCGATGATGGCGTTCGCCCGTTTGCCGGGAATCAGCATGGTGAGTGAGCGGTCGATCTTTATGACATCGAACGCATGCATGGCCACGGTACGCAGTGTGGAAGCGCCCGCGCCGAAATCGTCGAGTTCGACCAAACAGCCACGTTGATGCAAGGCGTCGATGAGCGTATCCAGCCGTCGGGCGAGCTGGCTGTCTTCTTGGGCAGATGGCGTGGCAGCTATGCTCGTGGATGATTGTATGTCTGGTGCGTCGCCGTGGACGCAACCGATCTCGCGTTCGGTGATTTCCCATGACACCCATTGCGGGTCGATGTGCCATTGGTCAAAAGCGCGGTCGATTTGATATAGGGTATCGCGCATGGTGTCGTCGCTGGCTAGGTGCGCGCGCGATAGGTTGACGGATGTGGGGACGACGGCGCGTCCTTGCTCATGCATGGTGTGCAGATGGCGGCACACTTCGGTGAGCATCATGCGGTCGAATGTGACGATCATGCCATGCCGTTCGAGAAAATCGATGAACTGGTCGGGCGATATGGCGTCGGTGCGTTCCGGCAGCCACCGCGCCAGGGCTTCGGCGCCCACGATGGTCCCCGAGGCAATATCGCATTTGGGTTGGAACACCGCACGAAATTCGCCGTTTGCCATGGCGGCGCGCAGCCGCGGCACGCGCAGTTGTGGTGGACTGTCCGGCGTGATGCCGCTGTCAGGTGTGGCTTGTGCGGGCATGCGGCGCTCCTTGCCTGTGGCGATTGGTTGGTTGTTTGTTTGTCTCCAGTGTATCGGTTTGGTTCACGGGCAATGGGGGGCGCTATGCCCACGACTGAACACCCTGTTCATGACGTAACGTCAATGTTAGTCTGAAGGGAATCGGCATGGTGTCTATATGCGGTATCGCCGCAGCCGGTCGTCGTGGAGCCATGTTCCCTATACTTCGTCGACGGCCGCCACCATGGTGGCGGTAAGTGTCCCGCAAAGGATAGGTGATCGTATGAAACACCTGTATCGGACAGTGGTAGCGACCTTGCTGTTCTCGATGCTGGCCGTGCTGGCCGTCATGGGTGTCTATGCGGTCAGCGTTGATGTGAGCAATACCTCCGGGTACCTGCGTGATTTGGTGGAGGAAGTGTCTCGCAATGCTTCCCGGTTGCGGGAAGAGGCGCAGGAGAGCAGACGGCTGCTGCAGGAGGATTACGTCAACCGCGCCCAGGCGGTCGATTACATGATGGAGCAGGGGGCGCGTGACAATTGGAGCGCCGATTTGCAGGAAATCCGCCAATTCATGGATATCGAAGCGATTCATCTCATGAACCTCGAGGGAACGATTCTCGAAGACACCGACCCCGCGCTGGTGGGCACGACATTCGATTGGATGGATGGGTTGCAGGCAGTCGTGCAGAACGGCGAGCCATCTGCCGTGCAGCTGGAGGCGAATGATCAAGGCATTGTAACGCAAGTGAAGGTGGTGCTGCCAGCAGCGCAGACATTCGGTGGGCAGGCGAGAACATCCGTATATCGCGTATTGTCAATCGACGCCGATGTATCGGGGCTGCGAGTGCCGGATACGCAAGGTGCGCTGCGGCTGGCGGTGCTGGGCATGAGCACCGAACGCAGCACCGTCGTAATGACCATCCATGCCGATACCGGCGACGTGGGAGCGGTGTCGGTAAACAATGACCGGGATCTGCAATTCACGGGAGGCGGCGACGGCGCGCTTGCCGTGGCGCGTGCGGCGATTCAGGAGCCGGCGTATGCGAGCGTGAACGGACAGCTGCGCATCGTGCGCTCGATGCGGGTGGGCTCGTCCTATGTGCTGGCGTTCACGTCCATGGCAACGTTGCTCAGCGGCGCGGCGAAGCAGTTTGCATGGTTCGCCATCTTGCTGGCGGCCGTGGCGGCGATAACCGTGCTGGTGCTGCGCAGACGCATGGCTCGCACGGTATTGCGTGATGTCGCGCGTGTGCGTGACGACGTGCGTGCGGTACTGGCCGGTGATTTCTCTCGGGGGGCGTCATCGGCGCAGGTGCCGGAGCTGCGAGAGTTGTTCGCCGTTATCCAACGGCTACGCGAAGGGTACATCCGCAAGTCGGAGCATTGGACGGTGTTGTTCTCGGCATTAGGCGATGACATCGGCGTATTCGAATGTTCCCCCGCACTGGGCACGGTATTGGCAACGGACAACATTCAGCACATGGTCGGATACGACGACGAAACCTGGAAGCAGCTCATGCATGATGCTCAACGATGTGAACGGGAAATACTCGCGTGGATGCAACGGTGCGGCGAACAGCAGGTTATGGCTTGCGGCGAGAGATACCTCGAATTGCGCGTACACCGCGAAGAAGGCGAATTGCAAGGCATTATGGTTGACCGCACTGCGCAAGTGCGCGACCGGCAGGGGTTGCAGCGCCGCCTGGACTCGGCCAGACAGATGGGTGACACCGACGCATTGACCGAAGTGCTGAACCGGCGCGGATTTACCGCAATGGTTGAGAATCTGGACAAGCGCGAAGGCATGCTGCTGATCGCGGACGTCGACGACTTCAAACAAATCAACGACCGGCAAGGTCATCCCGCCGGCGATCGGGCGCTGCGTACGGTGGCGCAGGCATTGCGCGAACAATTCCGTTCCGACGACGTCATAGGGCGTATTGGCGGCGACGAATTCTGCGTATGGGTGACCCGCGTGCTGGATGACGACGTACTGGCTGGCAAGCTTGGTGCATTGCAGGCGAGGCTATCTCGATCGGGAATGTCGCTGAGCGTCGGCGTGGCGCGTTCCTCAGGTGACTTGCCGTATGAAATGCTGTATCAGAGGGCGGATAGTGCGTTGTACGCAGCGAAACATGCCGGCAAACACCAATATCGGGTATACGACGAAAGCGAGAGGGGTGCATAAATGGCGGTGTCATGGTGGTATGCGCCGATCGCATTGGCGGTTCTGGCGGTGATGTGGCTGGTCGCCAGGGTTCGGCCTTCGTGGCGGGGCGGCTTGATCGTGGCTGATATGGTGGTATGCCTGGTGTATATCGGATGGCGTGTCACGACCATTCCTTTCCGGGCGGGCCCGGTCAGTGCGACGCTAGGCGTCTTGCTGTTCGCCGCGGAAATGTTGGGCATGGTGGCGTTTTTCGATTTCCAATACCTATTTTTGGGCAAACGTCGCCAATTGTCTGGGGATATTCGCGCATATGGAGACAATCTACCGTTCGTCGATGTGTTGATTTGCACCTATAACGAACCGTTGCGTGTGCTGGAGATGACGATGGCTGCGGCGGTGCAATTGGATTATCCGACGGACCGCTTTAAGGTGCATGTATGCGATGACGGCAATCGCAAGGAATTGGGTGAGCTGTGCGCCTCCTATGGGGTGGATTGGATAACCCGCGAAGGCAACGAGGGGGCGAAGGCCGGCAATATCAATCATGCGTTGGAGATGATCGACGGCGAGTTGTTCGCGGTGCTAGATGCCGACATGGTGCCCAAGCGGGAATTCCTGCAGCGCACGGTCGGCTATTTTGCCGATGAGCGGATGGCGTTCGTGCAAACGCCGCAGACGTATTACAACCCGGACATGTACCAGTACAACCTGTCGCGTCGTGATATTCCCAACGAGCAGGACTTCTTTATGCGTGACATTCAGCAGGCTCGCGCCGACCGCAACGCCGTGCTCCATGTGGGTACGAATGCTGTCTTTCGTAAGCGCGATGTGCTGGCGGTAGGTGGCTATCCCACCTGCTCGATTACCGAGGATATGGCGGTGGGCATGCTGTTGCAGGCGCATGGCTATGCTTCTGCGTTTGTCAACGAGGAACTGGTGTGCGGACTGTCCGTAATGACCTTCTCCGATATGGTCAAGCAGCGCGATCGGTGGTGCCGTGGCAACCTGCAGGTGTTGCGCCATTTCAATCCGCTGTTCACCAAAGGGCTGAGTAGGTCGCAGAAAATCGCCTATTTGGATGGGGCGGTGTATTGGTTTTCCAATTTCCAAAAGATGATTTATCTGCTGTGTCCTCTGATTCACTTGCTGACGCATACGGTGATATTGGAGTGCACGTTTGCTGCACTGATGACCGTGTATATTCCCTTCATGGTGGGGCAGTACGCCATTTTTCATGTGCTGTCGCCGCGTACGCGCACCATTCGGTGGAGCCATTATTACGAGATTGCGATGGCGCCGCATCTGTGCGTGTCCATTCTCAAGGAATTGTTCCATGTGCGCACGTCGTTTGCCGTGACGGCGAAGGATACGGTATTGGACCGCGCGTCGTTCCAGATGTCGGTGGCGCTGCCGCACATGGTGTTGGCGCTGTTGACCGTGGCGGCTTGGGCGGTAAGCGCGGTGTCGTTCGCCATGCACTACGGCTATGCAGGGTCGATGCTGTTGAGCCTGGTGTGGAGCGTGTACAACGTCACCGGCATCATTGTCGCGATCATGGTGGCGTATCAGCGTCCTATCGTGCGTTCCAGCGAACGTGTGGCGGTGTTGGATACTGTCCCGGTATCGGTCCAGGAGGCTGGCGGCGTTGATGGAGTTGGCGGAACTGTCGGTGTCGAAACTCGTGGCGCTGATGGACGGTGCCGCTGCGATGGCGAGGTTGTGGATATTTCCGGTACCGGTATGGGCGTGCGGTTGGGCGGACGGCTGGATGAGCGCGCGGGACAGGATGATGGTGCCGATGAGACCCGAGAGTGGCTGCGCAGGGATGCCTCGGTGACGGTGATCCTGGATGGCGTGGCGTTGCCGGCAACGGTGGCCCGCGTGGCGGACCGGCAGGTGGGTGTGCGCTTCGGAGCACTTGATCCGGCGGGGATGCGCGCTGTGATGCGCGTGTTCGCCGAGCATATGCATTCCTATCGAGAGGCCGTGGACGCGGCGCGACGGGCTTAGTCGGAGGCTGACAAGAGGTGTCCGAGGGCAAGAGGTGGCGGCTGATCAGCGAAGCGGCGAAAGATCGCGAAGGGTGGCGAAAGGGTAGCGAAAGGGTAGCGAAAGGGGCGGCCACTGTGGGTGACCGCCCCTTAGATGGTGACGGTTGCTGGTTGCGGCGTTGAGGAGGATGGGCGCTGCACTGTCAGTGACCGTGCGGTTGGGGTGTACTGCCAGCCAGCGTCCAGTCAATCCATGCCGGTCAATCAGCGTCCGCTCAGGGCTTGCGCGTCCTGTTCGCGTTCCTGTTCCTCGCTGTCCGCAACCGCTTCGGCGACTTCGCGCAGCTCCTCGCCCAATGTGGCGGTGGCTCCGCTGCGGGCGATTTCCTCGCGGACGGTCTGACCGGCCTGCACCCAATGCCGGAAGATGTGATAGGCAAACAGGATGGCGACATACAACACGATGGCGCAGGCAAGCACGGTTTCCACCACCTGCAGCACGTGCAGCCATGCCGGCACCTGCCAGCCGTGCGCTTCGAAAAGCGTCAGCGCCTTGAGCAAGGCGGTGGCGGTGATGACGAAGGGGAAGGTGAATGCCGCGTAGCTGGGGTAGAACTTCAACCGCAGCAAGTGGGGCATATTCACCAGCACCAGTACGTACAGCAGTTGGGCGGCGATGAGCATCACGAGCACGAACCAGACGTTGGGGTCCGCGAATGCCGTGGTGTAGCCGGCGATGGACAGGCTCATAGGAGCGGTGTAGATCGCGAAGGTGGGCTTGGCTGGTTCGGGCAGCGGATGACGTGCCATGCGCATGGTGACCAGCGCCAGCATGAGCATATACAGCACGAAACCGATCCAGAAGATGATTTGCCCCAGTGCCTGCTGGCCTACGGGAGCGCTGGTGGCGGAGGCGACGACAATGCCGACGTAGCCGACGAACCAAGTGGGGAATACGTTGCTCAGCTGGAAGTCGTGGGCGACGAAACGGGTGGTGATGTGTGCCATCAGCGCCACATTGAAGCTCACCGCGAAGTACCACAGGAATACCGCCAGCGTGGCCCAGATGCCGCCTGCAGGCATGAGATACGTGGCGAATTGCATCATGGTCATGAATACGGTGGCGCTGACCGGTGCGACCACGGGGTTTTGCATGTCGTTGGTGATGATTTCCGCCGGCTGCACGAAGAACTTCGTGGCAACGGTGATGAAATACAGCAGGGAGACCACGCCGAAGACGATGCGCAGTG
Source organism: Bifidobacterium sp. LH_491 (assembly GCF_056356495.1). Taxonomy (NCBI): domain Bacteria; kingdom Bacillati; phylum Actinomycetota; class Actinomycetes; order Bifidobacteriales; family Bifidobacteriaceae; genus Bifidobacterium; species Bifidobacterium sp. LH_491. The sequence goes on along the minus strand of NZ_JBKEUI010000001.1, from coordinate 1,334,614 downwards.
GCGTGGCGGCGCTGGCCGGGGTCATGGAGATCAGGAGGTTGCCCAAGGCGAGCATGCCGAGGGTGAGGCCCGCGCGGGGGAGCGCCACGGTTTTGTGGAAGTGGCGCGAACGGCGGCGGCGCAGGTCGCCGCGGGAAACAATGGCATGGTTTGCGTTAGTCATAGTGGTATCTTGCCTCTAGGCTTACCTATTACGCAAATCGATGTTTTCAATGCTTGTTATCGAAAAAATCGATAGCTTGTGGCTGAGGTGGAAACGAAGCTCTGACATGGCAAGGCGGTATTGTTGAGTGATATTGATGACGGTGAGTCGACGGCGGGGATTCGGTGAGGCTCGCGAGGTTGGTGTGTCTCGTGCACCGCGTCGGTGGACATTTCTACCATTCACTGTGTTTTTGTGCTAAATTGCAAACTGTGAACAATTATAATCCATTGCATAATGGGATGCAGAACACGGATGCAACAGTGATGGAAGTCGGCTCTGAAGCCGGGGCTTTGCCGCCCGCCGATCCGCAGGCGGCCATATCGATTCGTGGGCTTTTCAAGCGGTTTGGGGAGAAAGTCGCCGTGAACGGCCTGAGCCTGGACATACCCGTCGGATCGTTTTATGGCATGGTGGGCCCCAATGGCGCCGGCAAAACCACCACGCTGAATATGGTGGCGGGGCTGCTTACCCCGGATTATGGCACGGCGATGATTCTTGGACACGAGGTTTGGGCCGATGTGAATCGCGCGAAGCATTTGATTGGCATGATGCCGCAGGCCGATCAGATTTTCGACCGGCTCACCGGATCGCAACTGCTTGTGTATGCGGGCATGCTGCGGGGTATGCGTCGCGATGAGGCGTGCCGCCGAGCCGACGATTTGTTGGCGGCATTCGATCTTCATGATGCTGCCAATGTCATGGTGTCGGATTATTCGGCCGGCATGACGAAGAAAATCTGCCTTGCCTCGGCCATGATCCACGGTCCGCGTGTGCTGGTGCTCGATGAGCCGTTTGAGTCGGTGGATCCGGTGTCGAGCGCCAATTTGCGCGATATTCTGCTGGAATATGCGTCGGCTGGCGGTACGGTGGTGATTTCCTCGCATGTGATGGCGATGGTGGAAAAGATGTGCACCCATGTGGCGGTGGTTAATCACGGTCAAGTATGTGCCAGCGGCACGGTCGATGAGGTTGCGGCTGGCGAGGATCTTGAGGAGCGTTTCCTGCAGTTGGTGGGCGGGCGACACGAAGCGGCCCGTTTGGATTGGCTGGAACAGGACGGCTCGTCCGCGTCCCATGACGTGACTTCGGATGTTGCACCTTCTGGTGGTGTGCCTTCCGGTGTTGGGTCTGCGGGTGTCGCAACGCTGGATGCCGGTGTGACGCAGGGTGCTGCTCGTACGCAGAGCGCCGGGGAGGCATGATGGCTACGGCGTGCATCATGATTCGTTTGCGCTGGGCGCTGATGCTGGCGGAAATGCGCCGCTCGATGTGGCAGATGATCGGTTACATCGTGTCTTTCATCATTGGTCTGGCAGCGTTGGCGGGCGTCGTCAAGTTCGCGCGCATGGTAGGGGCGATGCTTGACGCGCCTGTTGTCATAGTGGGCACGGGCGCCGTGCGGATGGTATGGGGCCTGACCATGGTGGGGACGGCTTTGTTGTGTCTGGGGTGCATCATATTCCAACTGATGTGGGCCGGGTCCGGCATGACGATGGACCCGAAGATGTTCGCCATGTACGGTATTGACGACCGTACGATACACCTAGGCATGATGGGCGCTTCCCTGACCGGTTTGCCGTCGATATTCGGCGTGTTGGGGCTGCTGATCTGGGCGTCGGTGTTCTCCGGTCTTGGCGTGGGCGCTGTGGTGATGGCCGTGGTGGCGGCTCCGTTGACCATTGTTACATTGATGAGCCTGTCGAAGATGGTGCTGAACTTGTTCACCGCGCTGGCCAGCAGTTCACGCAGCCGCAACCTGACATATATGGTGGTACTCATCGTATTCATTGTGGTGTGTCAGATTCCCGGCATGGTGGCATCCTCCTGGCAGGATGCCTGGTTGGAGTCGGCATGGAGTATGCTGTCCTCTGCCGCTGCGGTGCTGTCGTGGACGCCGTTGGCGGCGCCGATGTGCCTGCCTTTCGACGTGGTTGATGGCAATTGGCTGGCGTTGTGTGTCCGTGTGGCGATTATCGCGGTGACATGGGCGGTGTGTTTTGTGGTCGGCGTGTGGGCGCTTCGTCGTCAGCGCGTTGCCGACAATGCCGGTCATAGCCGCGCCTCGGCCAAGGGCCTGGGGATGTTCGAGCGAGTGCCTGATAGCGTGTCGGGGGCGGTGTCTGCCCGCTTGTTCACGTATCTGGTACGCGATGTGCGTCAGGCCATGATTTGGGTAATGCCGGTGTTGTTCACGGTGGTGCTGGGCATTGAGACGTATGCCAACGGCGAGTTTGCCGTGGCGTTTTCGGCCTTATGCATATCGGGTTGGTTGATGGCGCTCACCGAAGGCAATGGTTTGGCGTATGACGGTCAGGGACTTGCCATGGAGGTTATCGCCGGTGTGCGGGGGCGTCAGGAGCGCATCGGACGTGTACGGGTGTATGGCGTTATCGGTCTGGCGTATCTGACGGTGATCGGTTTGGTGCTGGTGGCGCTTTCCGGTGCTTGGGCTGACCTGGAGTTGCTGCTGTTCGCGGTAGTCATGTGGGCCGTTGGCTTGGGCTTGTTGGGCTGTTCGCTGGGTTTGGCGCAGGTGTTGTCCTGCGTGCTCATGTATCCGGTGCCGTCGTTGGACCGTCCGTTCGCTTCGCCGCAGGGCCGTGGCGTGGCGCAGGGTTTCTTCCCGCTGGCGCATATGTTCGGCACATTGGTATTGATGCTGCCTACTGTGATCGTGGCCGTTGTGGTGATGATTTTCGCTCCGCTTTGGTATGGCGTGTTGGCTGTGGTCGCGCTGGTCAACGGCGCGGCTGTGCTCTATGGCGGTACGGTACTCGGCGGTAAGCTGTTGGATGCACGGGTGGTGCGTATCATGGCGACGCTGGATTCGTTCGCATCCCTGCAGCGATAACGCTTGTTGCCGACGGTATGCGCGCGGCTGCGGGCCGAACACCATCACGTCGATCCAAGGGGAAGATGCGTTGCCAGTCAAGCATGTGCCATCGTGGCGTACCGTCCATATACGCCGTGTGATCCGCGTGGTGGTTTCGTGCGTGTGCGCCACGGCGGCCATGGTCGGCTACGTGGCGGGGGACGTATGCGACGTGTTGCCTGGGCCGTTGACGCTGCAGGCTGTGCCGGTGCGCCATATCGATACCCCGTTGCAAGCTGTGTCGGGAGAGCCGATTGTGGCGTCGGTGGATACGGGGCTGCCGGTGGATTCGGCGCGTGCCGATGCCGTGATTTCCGCATTGCTGGCCGCGCCGGGTGTGGGAACTGACGTATCGGTGGCGATAGCCGACGGCACTGGCCAGATTGTGGCGCAACGGGAACTTGACACGCCCAGAGAACCGGCTTCGACGTTGAAAACGCTGACGGCGCTGGCGGCTTCGGCCACGCTGGATATGGGCGCTACCTTGGATACGCAAACGTATCTGGTGCAAACCGGCGATGTGCCGGTTGTTATCATCAAAGGCAACGGCGATATGCTGCTGTCGGATGGGTATAACGACGCTTCGCATGTCAATGGTCGTGCGGGCTTGGCGTCCTTGGCGCAGGATACGGCAACGGCGTTGCGTCAGCGTGGCATTGCGGCGGTGCAGGTGCGATATGACGATTCGTTGTTCGGTTCGACGCGAGCTCCGGCGAATATCGAGCGCAATAATCCGGGCAATCTGTACTACACCGGGGTGTCGTCGATGGCGATTGACGGCGGTCGTCAATGGAATGGACAGCGTCCCAGTAATCCTGACGTGTTTGAGGAGTATCCCACGCTATCGACCACGACGGCGCAGGATGCGGCTGGCGTGTTCGTCCAACGTCTGCGCGATCAAGGCATCGAGGTGCAAGGCGATGCGACGCAAGAGACGGTTCCCGCCAACACGTCGCCCATTGCGCAGGTGCATTCCGCCATGTTGAGCGAAATCCTGGCGTTTGCCCTACGGCATTCGGACAATACGTTGGCGGAGGAGTTCGGTAGGCTTACCGCGCTGGCGGCGGGTACTGACAATTCGCCGTCGGGCGCCGTGCAGGCGGTGCAGGCGGCGCTGGCTAAGCTGGGCATCTCCACGGACGGCTTGCAGATGGCGGATTGTTCGGGATTGTCGCCCGGATCGCAGCTCACCATACGCACGCTGCTTGATGTGCAGCATCATAATGTGGTGGCGGATGGTCAGGCCGCGGCAGCGGAAGGCTTGTCGATTCCTGGCGTGAATGGCACGGCGCAATATCGCATTACGGATGAAGCCGCAGCCGGGTTGCTGCGCGTGAAAACCGGCAGTTTGGACGAGGTGACGTCCATGACCGGCAATGTGTCACGCCGCTCCGGAGGAGTGCTGACGTTTGCGGTGATCGTCAATAATCCTGACGATTATGCCGCGGCCAAACAAGCGGTGGATACCTTCATCACTGAACTGGTGAACTTGTAAAAATCGCACAGAAAGGACTGGCGTATGACGTATTCGGCACGGCTGCGGCAAGCCATCGGTGATGTTCGTGCGACGCTGGTCAATGAAGGCGTGATATCCGGCACGACCCGGATGCGCGAGCATGGCGAGCATGCTCCCGCCGAACATGCTCCGCTGGTGCTGGTTGCCTGTTCGGGAGGCCGTGATTCGTTGGCTTTGGCATTGGTCGCGGCCAAAGTATGCGCTATGTTTGGCGTGCGGTGCGGTGCCGTAATTGTGGACCATCAGCTGCAGGAAGATTCTGCGAACGTGGCGCAGAGGACGGCGCGGGTGTGTGAAGACGCGGGATTGCATCCCGTGACAGTGCGCCGGGTGCAGGTGGTCGATGCCGGAACGGGATTGGAGGATGCCGCGCGAACCGCCCGATATGAGGCCATTGTCGACGAAGCTCGGCGTTGCGGTGCCGCGGCGGTGTTGTTGGCGCATACGCAAACCGACCAGGCGGAAACCGTGCTTATGGGTGTGTTGCGTACGGTGGGGGTTGACGCGGTGGTGGGCATTCCGGCGCGAGCCGTGCGTGGCGGAATACCCATGCTGCGGCCGTTCCTGAACCTTACCCGTGAGGATACCGCAGGTATCTGCGCCGATGCAGGCGTGTCCTGGTGGGATGATCCCACCAATGGCGAGGACGTCGGCAGCGATGCTTTTGGCGGCGGCGATGGGGCGACGTCAGCGCATGGTTTGTTGCCGGCACAGTATCCGCTGCGCTCGCGGGTGCGGCATGATGTAATGCCCGTGTTACGTGCGGTTACCGGTGCATCGGTGCAGGCGCATCTTGCCTACGGGGCGTCGGTGGCGGCGGCCGAGCGTGATTTTCTGTGCGCGCAGGCACGGCAGGCGTGGGCGCGGTGTGTGCGTGAAGAAGTTGCCGCTGCGGATACTGTGGCTGCGGCGCGTGCGGGCGAGAGGATGTTGCACGAGGGGGAGATGGATGACGTCATGACGGCCTTGGCTGGCGTGACGTTGGCGGTGAAACCGTTGGCGGCCGAACACGCTGCGATTCGCCGTCGGGTGATTGCCATGGCCATGTCGCGGCTTGGCATGCAGCCGTCGGCGCGTCATGTGCTTGCGGTGGAGCGTCTGGTTACCGATTGGCATGGGCAGGGAGCGGTGCATCTTCCCAGCAAATATTCGGCAAGTCGTCAGAAACACGTCATTCGCCTGTGTCAAGATGGTGAGCATGCGAATTGCTGATATCCAAGATGAAATTGATCATGAGCTGATTAGTCACGACCGTATTGTCGCGCGAATCAACGAGGTGGCGGCACAGGTCAGCAATGACTACCGTGACCGTGATGTGATGCTGGTTGCGGTGCTCAAAGGTGCCGTCAATACACTGGTGGCCTTCTCTCAGGCGTTGAGCATCCACACCACGATGGACTTCATGAGTTTGTCCAGCTACGGGACGTCGACAACCTCCAGTGGCACCATCACCATCCGTCAGGATCTGTCGACGGATGTTCGCGGGCGGCACATTTTGATTGTCGAGGATATCGTGGATTCAGGGCGTACACTCGCTTGGCTGGTCGAAGAGCTTAAGCAGCGCGGAGCCGCTTCCGTGGAAGTCTTCGCATTGCTGCACAAGCCGGCTCGCCGTGAAGTGGACGTGGACGTGAAATATCAGGGTTTTGAGATTCCTGACGAGTTCGTAGTCGGCTTCGGGCTGGACTTTGCGGAACGTTATCGCAATCTCGATTCGATCGCCGTGCTGAAACCGGCAGTGTATCAAGGAGCGTAGGGCATGAGTTTTCCCCAAGGGCCGCAGCAGCGCCCGCCGATGGGCAATAACGGCGGCAATAATCCCTTCAATATGCGCAACGACGGTTCGCGTCAAGGCAATGGCAAAGGACCTCGTGCGTTCTGGCAGTCGCCGTGGCTGTGGGGTGCGGTGGTGGTGTTGCTGGCAGTGGGCATGTTCGGCATGTTCTTCGGCGGCGGTACGCAGACCATCGACACCAAGGATGGTTTGTCGCTGATTGAGGACGGCAGCGCCCAGTATGCGGAAATCATTGACAACAAACAGCTGGTGAAGCTGGAATTGTCCAGTAATTTCGTCAAGCGCGATGCGCAAACCGGTGCCAGCCACAACTACGGCAAGAAAGTGCAGTTCTACTACACCTTCGCCCAAGGAGGACAGCTGATTTCCTTGGTGGAAAAAGCCAACCTTTCCAAGGGATGGACGAGCACCATCCAATCGGCCAGTATCCTCAGTTATTTGATTACCTCGCTGGCTCCGGTGCTGCTGATTGTGCTGCTGTTCTGGTGGATGATGCGCGGCATGAGTTCGGGCGGCATGTTTGGCATGGGCAGCAAGAAGAACCACGGCAAGTTGCTGGACGGGCAGACACCCACCACGAAGTTTGCCGATGTCGCCGGTGAGGATGCCGCCGTGCAGGAAGTCGAAGAAATCAAAGACTTTCTTAAGGATCCGTCCAAGTACAAGGCGCTGGGCGCCCGTATTCCGCGCGGCGTACTGCTGTATGGTCCTCCCGGCACCGGTAAGACCCTGCTGGCTCGTGCCATCGCCGGTGAGGCAGGTGTGCCGTTCTATTCGATGGCTGGTTCGGACTTCGTGGAGATGTTCGTTGGCCTAGGTGCTTCCCGCGTGCGTGACTTATTCGAAGAGGCGAAGAAGAACGCTCCTGCCATCATCTTCATCGACGAAATCGATGCGGTTGGTCGTCGCCGTGGTTCCGGCATGGGCGGCGGTCATGATGAACGCGAGCAGACGTTGAACCAGCTGCTGGTGGAGATGGATGGTTTCAACAACGATACGAATCTGATCATCATCGCGGCGACGAACCGTCCTGATGTGCTTGATCCGGCATTGCTGCGTCCTGGTCGTTTCGATCGTCAGGTAGGCGTGGAAGCGCCTGACCTGGAGGGTCGTGAGGCTATCTTGAAGGTGCATGCCAAAGGCAAGCCGTTTGTACCTGATGTTGATTTGCATGCTATTGCCGTGCGCACGCCGGGCTTCACCGGTGCTGACCTAGCCAATGTGCTCAACGAGGCGGCGCTGCTGTGCGCGCGTGCCGGAGCACAGCTGATCGACAATCGCGCTATCGACGAAGCCATTGACCGTGTGCAGGCTGGCCCGAAGCGCCAGTCCAAGGGGATGGCGCTTCAGGAGCTGCGCAATACTGCCTATCACGAGGGTGGGCATGCGTTGGTGGCGGCTGCTTTGCACAACACCGATCCGGTGACCAAGGTGACGATTTTGCCGCGTGGCCGTGCGTTGGGCTATACGGCGGTAATGCCGACGTCTGACCGCTATTCGCAGTCCCGTAACCAGTTGCTCGATCAGATGGCGTATGCCATGGGTGGGCGCACCGCCGAGGAAGTGGTGTTCCATGATCCGACGACGGGTGCGTCCAACGATATCGAGAAGGCAACGGCGATCGCCCGCACGATGGTAGTCGAATATGGCTTCTCGTCGCGCCTTGGTGCCATCAAGTGGGCGGATGATGATGACCAGACCACGGTGATGGACGGTTTGCAGCCGCGCAAATACTCTGATCAAACCGCGCAGGTGATCGATGAGGAAGTGCTCAAACTGGTCGAAACTGCGCATACGGAAGCATGGACCATCATTAACGAGAACCGTGAGATTCTTGATGAGTTGGTGCGTCAGTTGCTGATGAAGGAAACGCTGAACGAAAAGGAATTGGCGGAGATTTTTGCCAATATCAAGAAGGCTCCGAAGCGTCGGATGTGGCTGTCCGACAGCATGCGACCCAATTCGGATATTCCGCCAGTGGAGATTCCTGAATCGTTGAAGCGTTCCGTGGGCATGAAGCCGGGCGAGTGACGCTGCGATGCACGCATGGTTGAGGGGTATGCCAAGCATCGGCATACCCCTCAATTTGTTGAAGCGAGTGACTCGCCAGTGGCTGTTCAAGGTGCATGTTGGCATGTTGATATGGTGTTGACACATAATGGTGAGGGAAGGATGATGGGATGATGGACGACGAAGGTAGGAGCGCCGCCTCGGATATGAGACCAGGGGTCGACACCGACCGCATGGTGCGCTGCACGCTGCGCCCGGAGCAAGTCAACGGCGCGGAGGTGACCTTGCGATTGGATCCGTCGGCATTCGCCGATGCGGATACGATATGGGCGATGCGGCAGGCGGTGCGCGTTGACGTCATCGTGCATACGGATGACCGGCAGTTTGCGGTGTTGGTGGATCATCCCTCGGTACGGCTTGCCTGCGATGAAACGTCCAACCCGGTCAAACAGTGGTATCTTGACGAAACGGCCGGGGAGGAATGTGGCGTTGCCGACGCTGTGGCATGCGGGGTGTTGGGAGATGGTTCGGACGAGATGTCGGGTGACGCGGTAGCGGAGTCATCTGGTGATGATTCGTTGTTGTGCCGCCGTGCGGTGGTGTCGTTGGAAAGTGTTTCCACGAATGCGGAATCGATGTTTCGACAGGCCGTGGTGAGCATGGATGCGTTTGCCGGCACACAGGTCGAGGGCATTTCGCCGTTATATCATGTCGGCGCGTTGCAAGGGTCGGATGGTATGTCGGCGGTGGTGCAGCTGCGTACCGGATTGTCGCCTACTGCGCTGATTGCCGCATTACAGGAGGTCGAACGGCTGCATGATGGTGCGGTTGACTTGGATGTTGTGGATATGCAGGGCGTGCATGAGAATACGCTGCAATGCCGCATTCCATGGCCGTCGGCGAAGCGTCGTGCGGCGGTGCTGGCGCCGTGGCTCGATATGGATGCCAATGCGGAATGTGATGGCGATCCGGTGGCATTTTTGCTAGCCAACGCCGACGACGCGGCTCGTGTGGGTGTATTGTCCGATCAATGGATTGTGGGAGCGATGTGATGAATGCTATGCGAACGCCGTGGTGGCATTATGTGATTGGCATCTTGCTGGGAGTGCTGTGCGGCATGGGTGTCATGTCGCTGTCGGATCGTACCGGCGTGACCTTGGCGGGTGCTCCCTGGGTGGTGGACGCGCTGCTCTTCGTGTTGGGTGTGGTGGTGTTGGCGCTGGCTTGGCAGGTGCGGGTGTATGCGCGTACCGATCCACGCAAACGGCAGACCACGCTTGATCCACGCAAGGCGGTATATGCCTTGATGCTGTCCAAGTCATTGGGGATTGCGGGCGCGGTGTTGGCCGGGTGGTATGGCGGGCAGATCCTGCTGTGTCTGGGGCACTTGGATGCCGAGTTCTATCGCCAGGTGGCTTGGCAGTGTGCGGTGGCTGGTGTGCTGTCATTGCTGGATATGGTTGCCGGCATTATCGGGGAACGCTGGTGTCAGCTACCGCCGAGCGAGGGGGCGGAACATCCCCGTATGCGCGAGGCTGAACGACAACGACAGATGGCCGGCGCAGCGGTGAAAACCTCGCATGAGTGAGACGGATATGCCGGATTGAACAAGGCGGTGAACGGAAACGTACCGATACCGAAGCGTAACGAACGGCGGGGTGTCTGCCCACCGTGGGCAGACACCCCGCCGTTCGTTAGGACGAGTCTTCAGGCCAAGAGTTCTTCGGGCACGCGAATCATAGCTTCCTGTGCCATGGCGGCGACCAGATGTCCGTCGCGGTCGTAGACGGCTGCGGTTCCCAGTCCGCGTCCATGCGCGGCGGTAGGGGTATCTTGGACGTACAGGTGCCATTGGTTGATGTCGATGTCACGATACCACCACATGGAGTGATCGAGGGAAGCGTAGGAAATACCTGGGGTTGCGATGCTTAATCCAGCTCGACGCAGCACGGGTTCCATCATGATTTGGTCGCAGCCCAAAGCCAGCATGGCACGGTGGGTGGTTTGTGAGGCGTCGATGGTGCCGTCGATTTTCATCCATACCATTTGTCTGCCGCTGTCGCGCTTGGCGCTTGTCGGGTCGGCGGAGAGCATCACCGTCGGGGTGACGTGGCGAATGTCGAAGGGTGACTGCTTGGCGTAATAGTGGGCGAAAGGCGATACCGCACTGTAGGGGGCCATGAGTTGCTGCGCGTTGGTCAGGGTCTCAGGTGCGGGAACGTCGGGCATCGGATCGGCGAATTGCACGCCTTGCTGTCCTTGTTCTTGGAATGAAGCGATGGCGGTGAGGATGGTCCCCTGTGATTGGGTGGCATTGACACGGCGGGCCGAAAACGAACGGCCGTCACGCAGCACGTCGACATCGAAGGTGACGGGTTGCGCGATGTCGCCTGCGGCGATGAAATAGGCGTGGGCGGAATGTGGCAAGCGGCTGTCAGGTACGGTGCGCGCCGCAGCCATGATGGATTGTGCGACGACTTGACCGCCGTAGACGCGTCCGGTGGGGAAATACAAGCTCTCGCCTACGAAACAGGTATCACTTTTGTGGTTTAGAGTTAGAACGTTGAGCACGTGGTCGATGGGTGTCGGCTGTGTGGTCGGCGCGGATTCGTTCATATGGTCCTCGATTCTGGTGGATGGCGCGTTGCGTCCAATAACATCTATCGGAATACCGCAATTGAGTGTAGTCTTTGCAGCACAATACTTGCGACGATACAACATCGTGCGTGTTGTATAATAATGTAGGGGCGGCGTACTAACGTGTACTGCGTCGTATTGCAAGAGCCAAGGAAGTGCTCTCGCAACGGAGCCGCGTGACATGCACGAAGGTGTGTGGGCGGCATACTACCGGCATTCGGGATTTATCTGTACTGCCGGAAAGGGGGATATTCATGAAATCCAATGGCGATGTTCGCTTGGTCGCCCGCATGCTGCGTCACGGTGGCCGTGCGGTGCGATGGTGGGCGACCACGTTGTGCGCTTCCGCAATGATAGTGGGTGCGATGGCGGGCGCACATGTGGCTGTGGCTGATGATCGGGCCACGAATGGACGTACTGATGTGTCGTTGGGATCCACGGTGACGGCATCTGGGCAGGAAGTTGCCGGCAAATGGGGTCCGGAACTGACTGCCGATGGTAAGGGAATGCCAGAACATGGTGCCGACAGTAGCGTGCACAATGCCGCGGACGCTTCCCGATGGAGCGCCAACACGGATAACAAGACCATGACGGGCAATTGGTGGCTGCAATACCAATTCGCCAGTACTGTGCATATCGATGAGGTGTCCATCGAATGGGGCAATACCTATGCCACCGCATATCGCCTGCAGGTGTCGGAGAATGGTTCGCAGTGGACCACTGTTGGAGATCGGCTTGTAGGCAAGAAGAGCGCTAAAACCACGGTGACCTTGAAAACACCTGTGGACGCACGGTACCTGCGCATGGTAGCTACCCAAAAAAGCCAGAAGTGGGCGCTTTCGGTGTGGGAAGTCTACATTATGGGCGTTATGGATAAGGTTGCGGACAACCCTGTCCAGGCGCTGACGCCCAAGCCGCTGGTCGCCCAAGCGTTGGATGGACAGGGGTATGTGCTGGATGCGAAAACCTGCGTAAGTCTGTCGGATGATTCCTTGAAGCCTGCGGCCGCGTTGTTGCGTGATGCGTTGAGTGCCTCCTATGGCGTGGGCTTAACGCAATCCACCGGGGCATGCGGTGTGACCATCACGCGTGATCCTCAGCTCTCGATAGCGTCCTCGGTAGACGCTTCGCAAAGTGTACAGGCCAATGAGGCATACATCTTGGATAGTGATGCCAATGGCGTGAGGATTACGGCGGTAAGCGCCCAGTCAGCGATTTGGGGTGTGCAGACGCTGTTGCAGCTGGTTGGGCCGTGGGCGCATTCGGCAACTCGCGTGGCGCAGGAAGCCCGCGTGCCGGCCGCGCACATTGTCGATGCGCCGCGCTATCAGTGGCGTGGGTTGACGCTGGATGTGGCTCGTTCGTTCTCTCCGACGGATGAAGTCAAACGCATGATCGATGTCATGTCGTCATATAAGTACAACGTATTGCACCTGCACTTGTCCGATGACGAGAGTTTCCGTGTGCAGATTACCAACGAAGGTCGTGTCTCAGGGGACACCGTGGATTACACGAAGCTTGCCGAGGTGTCGAGTACCGGCAGCTACAACCATGATTGGGCGGTAAAGAAGAAGCAGTTCTGGACGTCCCCGATTAATGGCCGCACGGGATATTACACGCAGGAAGAGTTCATCGACCTGGTGGCATATGCTGCCGATCGCGGAATCAGCATTATTCCCGAGATCGACGGACCGGCCCATAGCATGGGCATGCTGCACGCATTGCCCGAACTCAATGTGGGCAATGCGTTGCCTAAGCCCGCGGAAGGCAAGGCTACGGCGGAACTCACCTATGAACAGTGGGGTAAGACCAGCCTGGCTACCGATAGCGAAGTGACCTACACGGTGATGGGGCACATCATGAGTCAGTTGCGGGGCATGATCGAACAAGGCCTGGAACGTTCCGGTATGCCGGTTGAGGTGATGCGCCGACAGTACTTCCATATCGGTGGCGACGAGTTGGCTGCCAACGCCAACGATTTGACCCAACGCATGCAAACATACCTAGGTAAGCTGGGCAAGCAGGTTAAAGATAGTGGTTCCACTGTCATCGTGTGGAACGACGGCATGGATGCCGCTGATCAGCTTCCGGACGGCACGGTGGTTCAGGTGTGGACCGGCAGGGCTGACGACCATAACGGACGCATCCAGAGCTTCGTCAGGGAACACAACGGCAAAATCATCATGTCGCCGGTAGCCAATACTTACGTTGCGCAGAAGCCGGGCAAGGACACCGTTGGTCCTGACTGGGCGTGTGGCGCGTCTGGCTGTGATACCGCCAAGTACTACAACTGGAATCCCACCACGCAAGCGTATGTCAATGAATCCGACATGCTGGGTGTGGAAGCGGCGTTGTGGAGCGAACATGTGCGTACGCTCAGTGACGCCGAGTTCATGATGTTCCCGCGCATGCTGTCCACGGCCGAAGTGGCATGGACCCAACAGAACTTGCGCAATTATGCCAATTGGAATGCGCGGGTCGGGCTGATGGGCATCGATCTGATGAATCGTGGCGTGAATTTCCATGTCGCCGGTGAAGTGACCAGTTGGCAGGCGCAGTATGTGACCTATGATGCCGTGGGAGCCGACGTAAGCCAGCCGGTGCGTATCGGCGGCTATGCGGAGCCGAAAATCGTCGACCAATCGGCGGTGAAGCTGCGCGCCACCTTCCAGGATGACACCGCGCGCAATGTGGTTGAGCTGCCGGTGACGGTGAGCATGGAGCAGGGATATCAGGGGCAACAAGTCAACGAGCAAGGGCAGCAGATGCTCTACGGCACTAGGATGAATGGCGTGGCAAATGTGTCGGTGGACATTCCTGAATCATTGCGTAACCATGCGCAGGGCACTATCACCGTGCAAGGCGGCACTGGAGAGCAGGCCGGCGTCAATATGGTGTCCAGCACGGTGCCGATTCGGATTGAGCGGGGTAAGGTGATGGCCATTGGTGCATTGTCGAGTGAGCCAACACCGGAACCAAGTCCGCAACCAAGCCCTGAACCGACGCCGGGCCCAACACCAGAACCGGCGCCGCCGGCGGCAGGTCAGTCTGGCGATGACGCGACGCCCGGGCAAGGGGCGACCAACAGCGGACCTCGTTCGTCGGTTACGCTGCCGCCATCAGGTGCCGCCACTATTGGTGTCATGCGTTCGGCGATAGTGTTGGCTATGTCTGGGGCGATCGTCGCATTGGTTGCCGCACGGCGCTGGCGTATGCGGCATTAGTCACCCGGTATTAATAACATGCGCGGCGTTGACCTAGTGGAGACATTGGGTCAACGCGTCAATGGCCAACACATACGCCCCTGCGTACATGAGTTGTGTACGCAGGGGCGTATGTGGATTCGTGTGGCATAACGCGCGTGCCACACGACTGCGCAGGCTACACGCGAGTGAGCTTGCGGTGCAGGCGATGCGGCTTGGATGCCTCTTCGCCCAAACGGGCCACCTTGTTCTCCTGATAGGCCTGGAAGTTGCCCTCGAACCAATACCAATTGGCCGGGTTCTCGTCATTGCCTTCCCACGCGAGTATATGCGTGGCGACGCGGTCCAGGAACCAACGGTCATGGGAGACGACCACGGCGCAGCCGGGGAATTCAATCAGCGCATTCTCCAACGATTCCAACGTTTCGACGTCCAAATCGTTGGTGGGCTCGTCGAGCAGCAGCAGGTTGCCGCCCTGCTTGAGGGTCAGCGCAAGATTCAGGCGGTTGCGTTCGCCGCCGGACAGCACGCCCGTCAGCTTCTGCTGGTCGGAACCCTTGAAGCCGAAGCTAGCCACATAGGCGCGGGTTGGCACTTCCACGCCGCCCACTTCCATGAAGTCCAAACCGTCGGAAACCGCTTCCCACAGGTTCTTGTTGGGATCCAAGCCGGCGCGTCCCTGGTCGACGTAGCTGATCTTGACGGTTTCGCCGACGTTGAGTTCGCCGCCGGAGAGCGGCTCCAAGCCGACGATGGTCTTGAACAGGGTCGATTTGCCCACGCCGTTGGGGCCGATCACGCCCACAATGCCGTTGCGCGGCAACGTAAAGCTCAAATCGTCGATAAGCACGCGGTCGCCGAACGCCTTGTGGATATGCTTGGCTTCCAACACCGTCGAGCCCAGACGCGGCCCCGGCGGAATTTGAATCTCGGAGAAGTCGAGCTTCTTGGAATTGCGTGCCTCCTGCTCCATCTGGTCGTAGCGTTCCAGACGAGCCTTGTTCTTGGCCTGACGGGCCTTGGGGGAGGAGCGCACCCAGTCAAGTTCGCTCTTGAGGCGCTTGGCGAGCTTGGCGTCCTTGGCGCCCTGGATCTCCATACGCTTCGCCTTGGTCTCCAAATACGTGGTGTAGTTGCCCTTGTACGGATACAGGTGGCCGCGGTCGACCTCACAAATCCATTCGGCAACATTGTCCATGAAGTATCGATCGTGGGTGACGGCGATTACCGCTCCCTGATATTGGTGCAGGAACTGCTCCAGCCACAGAATCGACTCGGCGTCCAAATGGTTGGTGGGCTCGTCGAGCAGCAGCAGGTCGGGAGCTTCCAGCAGCAGCTTGCACAAGGCGACGCGGCGGCGCTCGCCACCGGAGCACACGTTGACCGGGGTGTCCGGATCGGGGCATTGCAGTGCGTCCATGGCCTGCTCGAGCTGCGAATCCAAATCCCAGCCGTTCGCGGCGTCGATTTCGGTTTGCAGCTTGCCCATTTCTTCCATCAGGGCGTCGAAATCGGCGTCAGGATTCGCCATCTCTTCGCCGATTTGGTTGAAACGTGCGACTTTTTCGGCAATTTCGCCGAACGCCATCTTGATGTTTTCTCCGACGGTCTTGGTGTCATCCAGCGGCGGTTCCTGCTGGAGGATGCCGACGGTGAAACCGGGAGTCAGACTTGCTTCGCCGTTGGAGACGGTTTCCAAACCTGCCATGATTTTCAGCAGGGTGGACTTACCCATGCCGTTGGGGCCCACCACGCCAATTTTG
The DNA here is from genome assembly GCF_056356495.1 of Bifidobacterium sp. LH_491. Taxonomy (NCBI): domain Bacteria; kingdom Bacillati; phylum Actinomycetota; class Actinomycetes; order Bifidobacteriales; family Bifidobacteriaceae; genus Bifidobacterium; species Bifidobacterium sp. LH_491. The sequence goes on along the minus strand of NZ_JBKEUI010000001.1, from coordinate 1,318,613 downwards.
GCGCCAGGCAGGAAGCTTAGGGTGACGTCGTCGAGAATGACGCGGTCACCGAAAGCCTTGCGGGCCTTGATCATCTGATATACAAACTCAGCCACAGCTACTCTTTCCGTTGTCAATTACCATGTCAGCGGTTGCGCTCCTTGATGCGGTCGGACGAATCGGTCAGACGCCGACCGGCTGTAGGCAATGCTGATGTATCCGCCGATATATCAGCCGGCTTGCCCATCCAAGGCGCAGCACAGTACCTGTGGCATTATCCCATATGCCGTCTACACGGGTTGGAAAAGATGGCGGCTTACGCAGTGGCGTGTTCCTCCGCGTCGTCCACACTGGTGTAGCCTTCCAACATTACGGTGTGGCGCACGCTCTCCTCGGTGAGGTTGCGTCCGTGTGCCGCACACTCGTCGATAAAGGCTGCATAGCTGGCGAACATGGGTGCCGAATAGGTGCTGATCTCTCCGCGCAGATAGGTTTCCAACGAGGTGTATTCGTCGCTGTCTTCCGAGGTGGTGAGCACTCGCATGCCGTTGCCAAGCCGCGGATATCGTTGTCGGAAGTCTCGTGCCCAGACCACTTGGATTGCGATGACGCGCTCTTGCTCGCGTCGCCTGGACTCATCGAGCGCGGGCAGGAACGGCGCAATACGCTCACGGAATTCGTCAGGGGCGGTGGATTCCATCATGCGAGCATATTTTTCGGTGATGAGATTGCGGCCGTCGCGTTCGGCGTTGCGCAGGTCTGCAGCCCATGATGCGATGAGTGATTCGGGCCATGTGAGGAACTGGCTGAGTCGCATAATGCGGAACGTGCGCCAATTATCCTGGCAGGACGCTCGGCCGCCTTCGTTATGGGTGCGTTGGAACTGTTCCCATTCAAGCCGTACCACATCCTCCATCAGTGCGGTGGGTTCAGGTGTGGCACGAGGGTCGACGCCGTCGGCGATGTTGGCGTCGTTGCTCGTGTTGTCATGGAACTGCATGATCGCTCCTTATCTCAAGAACATTCGTCGAGCTTCGTCAGTGCGACGCGTGGCGTGCCGTTGCATCATCCTGCGGAGGTTTGCTCACCATGCTCCGTTGGGGTGGCCGGCGCCGGCAAACTGTGCAGGCATGCGGCATCGCTGACAATATGCGACTCCACATACGGCCGCTGCCATTCCAGGAAGGTCTCCCGACTGGTGGTCAGACCTTCACGGCGCAGCTCGTCGACCACATCGGCGCAGATACCGTCCACCAAGGATTGGATCTGCACGGCCGCAGGGGTCGATCCCTTGCCGCCTTCGCCAAAACCCGCGCCGCCAAAACATGCGGCTGACGACAGACGCGCCATCGTTTCAAGGCGCTCGCAGACCGTGGCCAACCGGGTTGCCATGCGTGCGGATAGGCGGCGTAGCGCGGCGAATTGCCACTTATAATACGGCATATACCCGGCGCTGATCGGTGTGTTGATCAGGAACACAAGGGATGTGGCGGCGTGGATGAATTCACGAATCGACATCCAAGCGCCCATGCCGTCGCCTCTGGCAAGCATACGTGCCAGATTGTATTGTCCGGCTTGCGCCATCATGCCCAGCCGTCGGGAGACCAATGACAGACGTACATCATCCGGCATGGTCTTGAAGGCTTGGCGGCGAGAAAGCAACGCGCCCAATGGGTCGGCGAATACCTCGCCGTTGGTGGCGGCCGCCAGCGTGGGCTCATCCAGCAATAGCCATTCATGGGGTTTGTCGACGGACGGCGGCTGTGCGTAGCCGGTGATAGAGGCGAAAAAATCCGAAATGGCGAATACGCCGACGCGACGGGCGTCACCTTGTGCGCGCGGCGTGCGTTCTGCGGGGCCGAATCCCATGAACGACGAGGGTAGGCGTTCGTAATCGGCCTGCAAGGCTTCGCCGATGATGGCGTAATCCTCATCGGTGAGCCACAGGCAAAAACCGGGGCCGAAATCATGGTCGTGGGACAGATTGTCATCAAAGCCGTAGCATTCCGAGCCGTGGCCGATCAGACCGGCGGCGATGCGGGAGGCATATTGCGCATAGCGTTGTTCGATCAATGGTTTGCCGTATTCCTGCCAGTAGGCGCGGGAAAGGGCCAGTCCGCTGATGGCGGGACGATTATTGACGGGAGCGGAAGATACGTCTGCTGGAACGGTGGCTGAACTAGTGCCGATAATACCGGCGGCCGCGGTGCCGGCGATATTGCTGCTGGTGGTGTCGGCAGTGGCATTGACGTTCGTATCCGCGTTTGCGGCGGTGCCGGAGTGCTGGACATGCAGCGCCTGGCGGGCTTCGTTGAGGTTGGCTTGGGTGATGCCGTACGATTCGGCGTCGGTGCCGTAGCATTCGCCAATCAATGCCAACGCTCGCTCGTAAGCGTCGACGGCCTGTTTGAAGAGGCCAATACTGAAGCATACCTGTGCGTATCCAGCCAGAGCGCTGGCGAAATGGCCGTTGCCTTCGCCTTGCGCTCGCCGATAGATATCGAGGGAACGTGTGGCGTGCGAGAGCGCGTCGCACCGCAGTGCGTCGGCGTCGGCAGTGCTGAGGCCAGTGTCGTTGTCTGCGTCGACGCTATCGATGCGGGCGTGTTCAGCATCGTCTCTGAGGGCGTCGGCGCGTTGGGCGAGTACCAATGCCAGATTGGTGTGAGTGGCGGCGACATCCACATCCGTGTCGACGTCCACACTGGAGTGTTCGAGAACCTGCAGGGCTTGCATGAGCTCATGTTGGGCGGCGTGCCATTGCTGGGTGTCGCTGTAGAGCAGCGATAGGTTGTTATGCAAAGCGGCCATACGACGATCCGTCGCAGACAGGGTATGGGATGCGCTGTCAAGCGCCTGCTGGTAGAGGGTTTCTGCCTGTCCGTAGTCGCCGGCAGCTCGATAGGCCGTGGCGGCATTGATAATGGTGGTGGTCCAGCTGTCGGTGCCCGCCACGTGCATGGCGTCCAGCAGAGCAAGGGCCTCTTTGACAATGGAGCGGTTGTCCTCGTGGCGGCCTTGAGCGCGGTACCAGCCCATAAGCTCGTTGAGCACGGCAAGCACTCCGGCATCGTCATGGCGGAGTTTTGTTTGCTGCAACGTATCGGTGAGATACCGATGCACGTCGTCCGCAGAAGCGTGGTCGGCGAACAATTGGTCCAATGTTGCGAAGAACCGTGGAATATCCAGTGTGGTGTCGTCGTTACTCATACCCACTCCTTGCCCTGGTGCGCGAGGGGACGCGGCGCGTTTGGCGTGGCGTCGTTGCCCTTCCAGTGTACGGCCGTAGGGTATGTATTCGCGTGGCGTGGCGGTGTGAGGGTGCTCACAGCGCGTATGTCGCAGCGAAGGTCACTGTATGTGAACTTCCTCGATACGGTCGAGCACACTACGATGCGCTTCATGCCGCACAGAGAATATGGCCAGCAGTATGACAGCGAGTACGGCCAACGGTACGCCGCCCAATGCCGGATAATGATAGTCGTCGTGGAATGCGGTGAGCATGATGCCGCCGAATGCGGCACCCACTGCATTACCAAAGTTGAACGCCACCTGCACGGCGGCGCCGCCGATAAGCTCGCCGCCACCCTTGCCAGCCTCAGCCATGAGTAACTGTTGCGGAGAGGATACGAAGAACAAGCCGAATGCAATGATAAAAGTAAGTATCGCGGCGCTGACGGGTTCGCCGGGCGTAAGGAATACGGCGAGCAAGCCGATGCAGGCGATAGTTTGCCCGATGGCGGCGGTGCCGGCGTGACGCCAACGATCGCAGATGCGCCCGCCGATCAGTCCGCCGATCACCATGCCGAATCCAGCCAGCATCATCAGCAACGATATCGAAGATGACGGGTAGTGGCCAACCTGCTGCAGCCATGGCGATACGTAACTCCACCAGCAGAAAATACCGGCGTTGCCCGTGAATACGGCGAGCAGCACCAGCCACGGACCAGGCTTAGTGAGGAAACGGAATTGTCCGGCGATGCCCGCGTCCTTGACCGGAGCGACGAATGGCACCCAGCAAGCCACCAATGCGATGGTGAGCACCGCCCACGCTGCAAGTATGCCAAACGCCAGCCGCCATGACATGCTTTCCGCCATAAGGGTTCCCGCCGGTACGCCAATCATGTTGGCGACGGTTTGCCCGGTGACCATCATGGATACAGCCTGTGCTTCCTTACCCTTGTCGGCAAGTGTTTTGGCGATAAGAGTGGCGGTGCCGAAGAACGCGCCATGAGGCAGGCCGGCCACAAAACGTGCGGCGATGAGCATGGGAGCATTGATGGCGAAGGCGCTCGCGGCGTTGCCGATCAGGGCAATCAGCATGAAGATGATGATGAGCTTCTTGGGCGGCACTTTGCGGCCAAAGACCAGGATCAAGGTTCCGATGCACACGCCGATGGCGTACGCGGAGATGAAATTGCCGGCGGTGGGAATGTCTACGTGCATGGCGTGTGCCGCCTGCGGCAGGATGCCCATCATCACGAATTCCGCGGCTCCCAACACGAACGCGCCGGACGCCAGCGCCAGGATGCTTTTCTTCATCGCTCACCTCATCGTCTGTGTGGTTTGCCGAACGATGCCGTTCGTGCATAAAAAAAGAGAACCGCCAACAGTCGTGTGACCATTAGTAGTTCCCTTATGTGGTCGGGCTGGCGGGATTTGAACCCGCGGCCTCTTCGTCCCGAACGAAGCGCGCTACCAAGCTGCGCTACAGCCCGTTTGGCAACGTTGGTTATCTTACAACGAACATGCGGACAAGCAAATACCGCGTGTCGTAGGTATTATGGGTGACCTTCGGGTTCGATGTGCCAGTCGTGGCGCGTGCGGCGGTGGAGCCGAAGCGATGATGGCCATTCGGTGGATGGTACACACCATCGTTACGGTGTAGTGGCTCATCGATACACTGAAGGACTATGACTGACTTGAACGCTACCGATGAGATGAACGAGATGCAGGATGATGCCGTGTCACAGGCGATGAGCACGGTTGAACGTGCCGAAATGCTGATGCGCCAGGACGAGGAGATTCGTCGCAAGATCGAACAGGGCGCGACGCTTGACGAGGCAGTGGATCCCAGCAACGCGCAGTTTGGCCCAGCCGCACACCCCGAACAGGTGCAGATGCGCGTCGCCAAGCGTGCCATGATGTTGAAGGACGGCATTGAGCCGTACCCGGTGTCGTTGGATGTGACGCACACCATCGAGCAGGTACGCGAGCAGTATGACGGCACGCTGGACGCCGGACAGGAAACCGAAGATATCGTAGGCATCGCTGGTCGTGTGCTGTTCCTGCGCAATGCCGGTGGCCTGTGCTTCGTGCAGTTGTCCGCCGGAGACGGCACCACCATTCAGGGCATGGTGTCGAAGAAGGAAATCGGTGCCGATTCCATCAAGCAATTCAAGCAGTTGGTTGATTTGGGTGACCATCTATACCTGCGCGGTCGCGTGATTGCCTCCAAGACGGGCGAACTGTCGGTGTTCGCATCCGAATGGGCAATTGCGGCCAAGGCATTGCAGCCGCTGCCTGCGCTGCATAAGGAACTCAATGATGACACCCGTACACGCAAGCCGTACATCGGCATGATCGCGGACGGGAAGATTCGCGATATGGTGCGCAAGCGTTCGGCGGTGGTGTCGTCGCTGCGGCACACGTTTGAAAGCCGTGGATTCCTTGAGGTCGAAACGCCGATGCTGCAGACGGTGCACGGTGGTGCGGCTGCGCGCCCCTTCACCACGCATATGAATGCGTTCGATATGGAATTGTATTTGCGTATCGCGCCGGAATTGTTCCTCAAGCGTTGCCTGGTTGGCGGCATCGACCGAGTGTTTGAGATCAACCGCGATTTCCGCAACGAGGGCGTCGACGGTACGCACGCTCCCGAATTCACCATGTTGGAGGCCTATCAGGCGTATGGCAATTACGACACCATCGCCGAGCTGGTCAAGACGCTGATTCAGCAGTCGGCCATCGACGCGTTTGGTTCGACTACGGTGACGCTGCTGGACGGCACGGAGTATGACTTCGGCGGCGAGTGGAAGACCATGACGATGTACGGTTCGCTGTCGGAAGCCTTAGGTGAGGAAATCACGCCGCAGACGTCCGTGGAATATCTCGGCGCCATTGCCGACAAGCTGGGCGTGGAACGCGACGAGGTGGAGAACCACGGCAAGCTGGTGGAGCATCTGTGGGAGCACTTCTATGAGGACAAGCTGTATGAGCCGACCTTTGTGCGTGATTTCCCGGTGGAGACTTCGCCGCTGGTCAAGGCGCATCGCACCAAGCCGGGCATGGTGGAGAAGTGGGATCTGTATGTGCGCGGCTTCGAGCTGGCGACCGGCTATTCGGAGCTGAACGATCCGGTGGTGCAGCGCGAGCGTTTTGTGGCGCAAGCCAAGGATGCGTTGGCCGGCGATGTGGAGGCCATGGATATTGATGAGGACTTCCTAGAGGCGCTTGGCGTTGGCATGCCGCCGGCAGGCGGCACCGGCATGGGCATCGACCGTCTGCTGATCGCCCTGACCGGCGCGACCATCCGTGAGACGATTACGTTCCCTTTGGTCAAACCGCTGAACTGACGATAGTCGCTCCTGCGTAGATAAATAGTGGGCGCCCGCCGGAAACGACGGGCGCCCACTTAAAGAAGGTTAGTATGAAAATTGGAATGTTGCCATTCCTGACGTTTGGCGCATTCCCCGAAAGTCTGTCTGCGGTGGGCTTCCATCGTTCTGGGGAAAGTCGTCCCGCCATCCGTCACCACCGATACTACACGAAGACGTGCGTATAAAACGAGTGCCTACCGTTTCCGGTAGGCACTCACCGATAAAAAGGTATATCCATTGGAATGTTGCCATTCCTGACGTTTGGCGCATTCCCCGAAAGTCTGTCTGCGGTGGGCTTTCATCGTTCTGGGGAAAGTCACCCCGCCATCCGTCACCACCGATACTACACGAAGACGTGCGTATAAAACGAGTGCCTACCGGAAACGGTAGGCACTCGTTCAAGAAAAGAAAATTAAATGAAAGGTGGAATGTTGCCATTCCTGACGTTTGGCGCATTCCCCGAAAGTCTGTCTGCGGTGGGCTTTCATCGTTCTGGGGAAAGTCACCCCGCCATCCGTCACCACCGATACTACACGAAGATGTGTAGAATGGCAAACGCGCCCACGGTTGGACTCACCCTCCGCCGTGCGCGTGTCCCGCGTCCGTCCGGCACGGGACGGTTCGGGCAATCCCCGAACACGGGGAAAGCCCCCAAGTAAGAAAAGAACAATCAAATGAACGGAAACAACAATGGCGACAGCCAACCAGCCAACCTGCTGAAGGCGATATGCCTCCTATGCGTCGCAAAGGCGGTGAGCCAATGGACGGCGAACCTTACGGTTCTCCTCCTGCTGCTCCTGCTGGCGTGGCTGACAATCAGACGGTTGTAGGCTTAGCCCTGTTTTTCCGGGCGCACAACCCCACGGGGGAGTGCGCCCCTTTTTTTGTCGTTTTCGCCGGTCGTTTTCGGTTGGTTTTTGACATTCCGCTATGGGGTTTGGGACAATGTGAATGTACACGAAACGCTCACATTGGGTGGGGGTTTCACCGAGATTCAGGAGACGAACGACAATGGAAAACGAGAAGAACATGGATATGCCGGAGCTTGGCGTGGAGCCTACCCCGGACATGGAGGAAACCACTGTGGAGGAGACCACTGTGCAGGACGCCCCCTTGCAGGACGCCCCCTTGCAGGACGCTCCCTTGCGGGACAGCAACGACGATAACGCAACGTCGAAGCGCAAGCCCACGCGGCGCACCATCCTCATCGCGTCCCTCAGCGCGCTGGCAATCATCCTCGCCGGAACGGCGGGAGTCGGCTTGTACACCAGCCACCGTCACAAGACCGCCGCGCAAGCGTGCGAGCGAAGCGTGACCATCGCGGACAAGACGCTGGGCGAGTGGACGAAGCTCGCCGCGTCCGACAGCGTGCAGACGGCGGTCAAGTACACGGCGGGCGACGTGCAGGACGCGAAGCTCGTGGAACGATTGGCTAAGCTCATGCAAGCCAAGGACACTGCGACCGAGCGATGCCCCGCGGACACCCAAGGCTTGCAGGCGGCGGCGACCGCCAACCAAAAGGTGGCGGACACGTTGCGCACGCGCATGGGCAAGGTGGAGGAACTGGCTGGCAAGGTGAACGACTCGCATGCGGCGAAACTGCTGGCTGACGCGAAGACCGCGCTCAAGACGGCGGTGGACAACGCCACCGCGAAGCTCAACGACTCGAACGGCAAGGTCGCGGACGAGAACACCCGCGCCACGTTGCAGACGCTTATCGACGAGGCGAACAAGCTCTCTTCGGACAAGGCGGACGATTACACCGCCAAGGCGAAACAGCTCGACGATGCCGTGAACGCGGTTCAGGCTTCCATGGACGCGAAGACCAAGGCTGAGCAGGAAGCCGCCCAAGCCGCCGCACAGGCGCAGGCGCAGGCGCAAGCGTCCAAGAAGAGCACCAGTTACGGTACGTCCAAGAGCTACGGGTCAAGTTCCTCCAATCGTGGCACGTCCTCCAACAGTGGAAGTGCATCCAACAGCGGAAACATGACCTACGAGGAAATGATGGCTATTTTAAGCCAAGGTCGTGACACATCTCCTATTTGCACTGACCCGACCAAGTATTGCCCTGTTGGCTGATTAGGTCTTACCTCTCCTCTCTCTCCTGAACAAGTGTCCCCGCGAGCGCCCCGGCGTTTGCGGGGACACTCTCGTATTCGGTGTCACTGGTGTGGTGGTGGCGCATGTCGCCCATGTTCCCCATGTGGCGGGTGTTGTGGTGTTGTGGTGGTGGCGTATGCCTCCTATGGTCGCTAGGGCTGCCAATGTGGCGAGCAGGAAGATGGTCTGCGTCATATCGTCCTCCCGACGTTCTGCCCCCTCGCTGTTGCGTGGGGCTTGTGTTTTCCATCCTATGTGTGGGCGAGCGCCCCCATGGGCTTCGACCGGCGAAAACCTGTCCTTATTGTTTTTCTTTGTGGCTGTTTCCTTTTCCAAGGGTTTTCGTTTGCCTTTCGTGTTCCACTGTATTCGCGTGCAGGTGGTGTGGATGGATATGACCGGCGAAAATGGGGTGGCTTGACTTCGCGCCGGTCGCCCTGCGGCAAAAACCGCAATCGTGTAAACTGTGCTGTGAGGTGTGTTGGGTTATGCGTAAGTGCAGACTCAACAAAAGGAGCTATTCCATGAGTACATGGGTAAGCATCAAACGAAAATTGAAGAATGTGTCGCGTGCGTGCGTGGCTGTCGCGGTGGGCATCGGCATGGTGCTTCCCGCAACGGCGTATGCGGGCGACGGAGGCGGCGGTTCCGGTTCCGGCTCAGGCGGTTCCGGCGATAGTTCCACGGTGGTGTGGACGTACCGCGAGGACTTTGGGGCGGCGACGAACGCCAACGTGCGGGCGGCGATGCAACAGGCGGCTCCGGGCATCCAAATCGTCGCAGTGGGCGGCAACAACCCGGACAAGTCCATCAACGAGGCGTTGCAGAAGGCGGTCTCGGAGTGCCAGTCCCGTGCCGGAGCGTCCGCGAACTGCCGTCTGGTGGGCGTGGGCTTCGTCCATTCGACCGGTACGAACAGCTTCACGGGCGCATCCGGCTCACACACAAGCCAACAATGGTTTGCCCCTTATCTACAGAATATTGTTCCAAACACATACTATCGCAATGGTTTGGCATATCAGACCTCGCGTACTTTTTCTGATGGCGTGACCTCGGTGGACAGCATCGTGAATCGTGAGGCGACTTCGCCCAACATCAGGAGTACCAGCGTCATCGTCCTCGTGCTCGCGGACAACGAACCGTTCCAGCCCGCGTTCCAACCCAGCCTGTCCACCAACGCGCCCAAGACATACGACAAAGGGCAGACCGTCACCGACCAAGTTACTCTGGGGGTTTCGGACGGCTCGTACATCGGAGGCGTGAGCCTCAAGGCGGACGGCTACTATTTCGAGGGCGCGGCTGGCAACATCCTGCGCGAAATCAGCGTGGACGGCAACAACGCGGGCGACTACGTGAACCGCGTCAAGCAGTCTTTGGGCGAACCCACCGCCACCGCGTCCGTCACATTCACCGGAGCGGGCACGCAGACCGCGACCGCCATGAAGAACGGACAACCCTACACGTCGCCCGGCAACGGCACGTTCGGCACATGGCTATGGGTCATCCCACGCGACACCAGCCACATCACCATCGGCGGCACGCTCACCGGAGACCCCTTGAGCTACGTGAAAGCCGACACCATCGACAACGTGGGCAAACCGAACGAAACCAACGTACACCGCCAGACATTCTCCGAATGGTCGATGGTAGCCGAACCCCACGCGGAAACCGGCGCGGAACTGTGGGACACCATCACCGTCAACGGGTTCCCGAAGGACTTGGGCGACTTCAAAGGCAACAGCGCCTACGGCATGTGTTGCGTCGGTTGAACCGTGCGTTAGAAGTCAATCCTGGCGATCAGGCCGCGCAATGGTTGCTGACAGACTTCCAGAAGGCGTTGTAAGCGTGAAAAGAAAATAAGGAGTTCGTGAGACGATAGGAGAGAGGGCGTGCGACAGGAAAGGAGCACATATGAAATCGGTTGACGTGGCGAACTGCATTATCGACAGGTACGGTTCTGACGTGGTGCTCACGAACCTGAAACTTAATGAGCTGGTGTATTTCACGCAGGTGTGTTCGCTTAGGGAAACCGGCAGGCTTTTGTTCGACGACGCGATAGAAGCGGAGGGAAATGGGGTGACAGTGCCCGCTGTACATCGAGCGTTTCAGAAGTACGGGAGCAATCGTATACGGGAGTTTTCCCAGTATGAAAACTCCGAACGGCTACAGCGGATCGTCGCCCTGACGATGGATAAGATAGGAAGATTGACCGCTTTTGATCTTGTGGAACTCTCTCGCAGGGATGGCGGCGCGTGGGAAAAGGCTTATACACCCAATGAAGACACCCCCATCACAGCGGAAATCATCACCTCGTCAACGGATATGACCGCGTTTGAGAACATCGGGCGAACGTTGCGTGACGGTTTCGACATGGTGGCGGAAAAATGGCCTAACACCATGCGGTTGTTGGAGAACTCATGAGCGGCAATATGCAGAAGGCAGTGTTTCCGCCATTGATGATTGCCGACGCTAGGAAAATTGAAGCATTGGCGCAATCCGTGGATGAAGCGCACGCAGGTATCGTCTCACAAGCGGGTTTTGAATCCAAGGAGCTGTTTCCAACCGACGGGCGTGCCGATCGGAAACAGCGGATAACACCAATTATCGAAGCGGTATTCTGTTCGCACTTCGGCGTATCGCCCGCCGACCGATACGCCGACTTCTTCGAGCAGATAAGCGACTTGGCAGAACGCATAGCCAAGCGCCATGTGTACGCGGACGGCAACAAACGCACCACGGTCACGTTTGCCCTAAGCTGTCTGAACCGTCAAGGTATTTTTTACGGTTTCGAGGACACGCCCAATCCGGAGGACAACCAGTTGTACCAGTGGGTACAGGACTTGGTGACGGGCAAGCGGAATAAGACGGAGCTTGTCGCGTTTCTACGAGACAACTGCCTGTGAAACGCCAGTGGTTAGGCAGGAACAGCTGTTCTCACTCGTAGGATATCCGGTTTGTTAGGAGAGTCGAATAAGGGCGATGCCGCCAATCGCCAGTATCAGGCCGATGATCTGTACCGTGCTGATGCGGCGGCGGGGAACTCCGAGCAAGCCGCATTGGTCGATGAGCACACCGCCCAATACTTGGCCCAACAGCACGAGCAGTACCGTCACTCCTGTGCCAAGACGTGGCGAAAGAAATGCGTTGGACAACACGATTCCCGCGCCAATGAATCCGCCGCACCACATCCACCAAGGGTGTTGGCCGTGCCATGCGCCGGATATGTTGTAGCTGTGTTCCCGCACTCCGACGACTGCGGCAAGCAGCAGCAATGCCAGTGCGAAGGATACGACCGCGGCTTTCAATGGCGATCCCAACGCGGTGCCTAAGGTGCCAAGCATGGCAATTTGGATGGCCGCGCACGCGCCGAAGCCAATGCCGGCAAGACGCCACAGCCATACGGTGTGGTGTTTGCTAGTGGCAGGGGCACTGGCCATGCTCGGCTTCATGTCATGAATGTCGTCATGGTTGCGATGGGCAAGCCATGACGGCAGCACGACCGTGACAAGAAAACCGATGGTGGCTACGAGTGCGCCGATCGTCCGCAGCGTGTTGAGCGAGCGTTGCTCGGCGCCGAACCAGCCGAATTGGTCGATGAGCAATCCCATGGCAATCTGACCCATGACGGGCATCATCACAGTTTGCAGACTGCCTAGATGCGGCAGAAGCAGAATGTTGCCGGTCAGGAAGATGCCGCCGCAAAGGCCGGGAAGCCACATCCACCATGGGCCCGAGGTGGCGCCTTGCGGAATCAATGGGTAAGGGCCGGCCACCAGTGTGGCGATCAGCATGGTAAGCAGTCCCATGCTGAAGGAAATCATGGAGGCGCGCAGCGGTGATCCGACGGCGTGGCGTAGCCTGGTGTTGATTGCGGTTTGCGCGGGAGTGACGGCACCGGCGATGACGCCTAGCAGAATGGGAAACATGATGATCCTTAGCCTGATTGCGTGGGTGACGAATACGAATGTTGTGCCTAAGCATAATGCGTGGTGTGTAAACAAGTGGTGGGGCTTGCAGTGAGAATGTGAGATACCTCGCTACGCCATGAGGGGAACGCTCGGCGTGTGGCATATGCCGGACATGCGCGAACGGGATAATGGAATCATATTCATCCGTGGCTTGCCCCGTTTCCCGTCAATCCATCATCCGTGTTTGACGTTGGACGATTACAAACAAGCCACTTACGAAAGGAATACTGATGACTCTTCCTACCATTGCTCTAATCGTTGGTTCGCTGCGTCGTGGTTCATTCAACGGCATGCTTGCGCAAGTGGCAAGCGAGGCGTTGCAGGGGCGGGCCAACGTGGTTGTTGTGGATTACGCCGATGTGCCGTTCCTCAATCAAGATGTTGAGCATCCCGCGCCCGAACCGGTCGCTCGTGTGGTCGAGCAGGTCAGGCATGCCGATGCGCTGTGGATGTTCGCTCCCGAATACAACGGTAGCTATACCGCAGTGCTGAAGAATCTTATCGACTGGCTATCCCGTCCGTTCGATCCGACTTTCCAGGACATTACCAGTGCGTTGACTGGTAAGACGGTGGCGCTGAGCTCGGCTGCGGGGCGTTCGGCAGGTGCGCTGGTACGTGAGCATCTGACCACTTTGCTGCAGTTTGTCAATGCCAAGGTACTGGAACAACAGGTGGGCGTTGTGCTGCCTTCGGAGGCATTCGCCACCGGTGCGTTCACGCCGAGCGAGGATGACCGCAAGGCGATTGCCGAACAGGCGGATGCCTTGCTGGCTGCTATCGCGTAGTAACGCGGTATGGCCGTTGCCGTAGCGATGGTGGCGGCTGATATGGCGAGGGGTGGCGCGTCATGATGACGTGCCACCCCTCGTTGGTTACCTGCGCATGCGTGGTGAGTCGAACGTTCGGACCGGCGAACGCGCAGTCATGCATAGGTATAGCGATGGTCGCGTGTGATTATGAGACGGCGTCCAAAGCGTGGTTGATGTCGTCAATGAGGTCCTGCGCGTTTTCGATGCCGCAGCTCAAGCGCACCAAATCGATGCCCACGCCGGCTTGTTCGAGCTGTTCCTCGGTGAGCTGGCGGTGTGTGGTGCCGGCGGGGTAGAGGATGCAGCTACGGGCGTCGGCCACATGGGTGGCGATGGAAATGGTGGTGAGACGGTCAAGGAAAGCCGTTACCTGTTCGCGTCCTCCAGGCACGCCGAACGCGATGACGCCGCATGTGCCTTGGGGCATGTAACGCATGGCACGTTCGTGGTAACGGTCATCAGCCAATCCCGGATAGTTGACCCAGCTGATGCGCGGGTCGTCGTGCAGGAACTGCGCCACGGCCTGGGCGTTGGCACAATGGCGCTGGACTCGCAGGGCCAGCGACTCCAGATGCATCCCCATGATCCATGAATTCATGGGAGCCGGTGTGGAGCCGAAATCGCGCATGAGCTGCGCGGTGGCTTTGGTGATGTATGCGGCTTTGCCGAAATCTTTGGCGTAGACCACACCGTGGTAGGAGTCGTCCGGCGTGGTCATTTCGGGGAAACGCTCGGCGTGTGCCATCCAATCGAAGTTGCCGGAGTCGACGATTGCTCCGCCGACGCATGAGCCGTGGCCATCCATGTACTTGGTGGTGGAGTGCGTGACGATATCCACGCCGAACGAGAACGGTCGGCAATTGATGGGAGTCGGGAAGGTGTTGTCGACGATCATCGGTACGCCATGGCGGTGGGCGGCATCGACGAATTTGTCGAAGTCAAGCACGATGAGCGCAGGATTGGCGATGGATTCGGCGAACACCGCTTTGGTGTTGGGGCGGAACGCCGCTTCCAGCTCTTGAGGGGTGCAATCTGGGCTGACGAACGTGCATTCGATACCCATGCGTCGCATGGTGACGTTGATTAGATTGAACGTGCCGCCGTAGATGGCGCTGGATGCGACGATGTGGTCGCCATTGCCACAGATGTTGAAGAGTGCGAAGAAGTTGGCTGCCTGTCCCGAGGAAGTCAGCATGGCTGCGGCGCCGCCTTCCAGCTCGCAGATTTTCGCCGCAACCGTATCGCTGGTTGGATTTTGCAGGCGGCTGTAGAAGTATCCGGCTTCGGAGAGGTCGAAGAGGCGGCTCATGTGCTCACTTGAGGTGTATTTGAACGTGGTGGACTGCACGATGGGAGGTGTGCGCGGCTCGCCGTTGCCCGGCTGGTAGCCGCCTTGCACGCAGGTGGTGTCGAGATGCAGCGTCATGGGATTCCTCCTGACCTCATAGGGAAGCGCCGTAGTGCGCATGAATATAGGCATTGTGTCCACCGTAGCATCGCAGATAAGCACAACGATGTTTCCGTCTCGTGTTTTGCAGATGAATATGGTGACATGTTCCGCTTGTCCGCCGCAGATATGCCGGACAATCTCGCTATCGACCTCGTGTAGTGATGCCGTCCCTCGCGTATGTCGCCATCACGGTGGCGCAGCAATCGCACAGGTGGAACGATACGTCGGTGTAATGTCGGATATCCGCAGCTGCGTTATTATCGTTCGGTGAGCAGTACGCAGCATCGAATCGAACAAACCCCGCAAGGATTGACGGCCACCTTGGTGGCATCTGTCGTGTATGGATTTTTCCCTCTTTATTGGGCGGCGCTCGCCAGCGTCTCGTCCATGAATGTCATGTTATATCGCATTGTCACCGCGGCCATTGTTATGGTGCTGTTCATGATATG
Source organism: Bifidobacterium sp. LH_491 (assembly GCF_056356495.1). Lineage (NCBI taxonomy): Bacteria > Bacillati > Actinomycetota > Actinomycetes > Bifidobacteriales > Bifidobacteriaceae > Bifidobacterium > Bifidobacterium sp. LH_491. The sequence continues at coordinate 1,303,259 of NZ_JBKEUI010000001.1, read as the reverse complement.
CTCGCGCCGTTGGGCGGGGTTCGTCGCCTCGGTGCGTGCCATGTGGGCCAAACCCAAAGTATTTGCCGCCGCCGTGGCTGCAGCCATATTGGTAACGATTGATTGGGTGGTGTACATCTATCTGGTGTCCATCGGGCATACGTCCGAAGCCAGCGCTGCCAACTTCCTCATGCCGCTGATCAACATGCTGCTCGCCTTGGTGCTGTTGCGTGAAAAAACCAGTGTGCTCGGTGTTCTGTCCATGGTGATTGCCTTGGTCGGCGCCGGCTTATATGTGTGGGATACTGGATCCTTCCCGGGGTTGGCCATGATTATGACGCTCAGCTATAGCGGATACTGCCTGATCAAACGATTCGTACCCTTGGACGCCTTCTCGTCACTGACGTTTGAAACCGGTATTCTTGCGCCCTTCGCGCTGGTGGCGCTCGCCGTCCAGCCGCGGATGGGGGTGCCGGCCGGCGCGCCTTGGTGGGTTTGGGTACTGCTCGCCGGATGCGGTGTGTTAACCGTGGTGCCGTTGGGATTGACTTCGTACGGTGTTAAGCATGCGACGTTCCTTACGGTGAGTTTTACGCAGTACATCACGCCCACCATTCAGCTGATATTGGGCATTGTGGTACTGGGCGAATATGTGCCTGCGCATCGCTTCATTTCTTTTTCGGTGATTTGGCTGGCACTGGTGGTGTATTCCTTCGACATGGTTCGCCAATATCGTCGGATGTTGATGTTGGGCCATCGGGCGGCGTGATGTTGTAATGGGATGCCGTGTGTCGGAATGGTGCAGGGTGTTGATGTTCCAGTAAATATTTTATAGTACAGGCAGTCCATTAATAAAATTCCCATATCTGTATTATCCTTGTAAGGTCGAGTGTAAACCATACTGATTGTGGGAGAGAGTGATGGGCTGGATACAGCGCAAGTCGCGGTATGTATTCGTTATATGCATCGTTGTATTGGGCATAGTCTTGTCCAATATGGCATTTGTTCACCCGGCGAGCGCCGCCAACGGTGGGGAGTATCGTCAATATTTGTCGGATAGGTCGCCCAGTGGCAGTCAGATGGGCTGGGGTTCCTTGCGTACGGATGCCAATTTCGACGGAGCAAAGCTTTCCCTGAAAGTACAGGGGGTTGAACATCAGTTCGACAAGGGTTTGTTGGCACATGCGCATTCGTACATCTACTACAACGATATCCAAGATTATGGCTATGAGCGTTTTGAGTCGTGGGTGGGTATCGACAAGGCCAAGAGACAGTCAGCCAAAGCCTCGGTTCAGTTCCGGGTGTATGGGGACGGCCAACTGTTGTGGCAGAGCTCGACGATGAATGCTTCCAGCGAGGCGGAGCATGTGTCGGTGGATATCTCGCAGGTTCACGTGCTCAAGCTTGAAGCTGATGCTTTGGGAGGCAACCAGGACGACCATGCCGTGTGGGGTGACGCTGCCTTCTACAAGAGCAGTGCCACACCGTACCTATCGGCCGCCGATAAGGAATTCTCCACTCCAGAACAGGTTACGGCCGCTAATATCTTGGAAGGTGTCTTTGCTCGTACGCTATCCGGTCCGGTGGGTCCAACCCCGGAACCGGTCAAAGGCGTTAAAGGGGAATTGCGCAACGGTAAGGAGGGCAACGACCTGTCGGACGCGGTGACGTACACCACGAACTATCAGCCAGGCAAAACTGGAGACTTCTCGATTACCTATCGTGTGCAGGATGCGCAGGGGCTGGTGCGCACCCGAACGGTGAAGATGACCGTGCAAGGCACCGAACGGTATCGCACGAATGCGGATATCGACTACCTGACCACGCCGTTCGCTTCATACCTGTATTCGGGTCGTGATTTCTTGGATGAACAGGGCAAGAAGGCTTTCGATTTGATTGTGGATACTTTGCTGCACTTCGGACGTGACGTCAATAAGTATCCGGTGATTACCCGTTGGAATGAGCGCGTGGCGCAGGTGGATATCAACCTTCAGGCTGCCGGTATCTACATGAGCACCGCGGACGCAAAATACTTCACGGCATTGATGTATGACGACGAACCGCGACTGTTCCTGCTGAAGGAATGGGCGCCGGTGGTGACTGCCAAGGAAGGCATGGCGTCTGTGGCGACCTTCTATGTGCCGGAGCGATACACCAAGGACGATTATTACAATAAGCGTCTTCTCGCGACGGAAGGCAACGCAAGTCGATTCATCGCCAAGTATGAGAAGGGTATGACGGATGCGCAGACCTTGCGTGCGGTGCTCTACCCGTATGCGGATTGGATCAAATACAACGACTATGGTGGATGGGGCGGCCAGACCATGGATCAGGCGCTGGCGGAAGGCAAGGGCGTGTGCGGCGGCAATGCCCGCGGCGCCATCTATCTGTCGCAGCGTTTGGGCATCAAGGCCTACTGGGTGCGTACTGCCAGCCATGCGTGGAGCATTATCAAGCTCAACGAAACCGGTAAGTACTATCGCGTTGATTTGCTGGCTCGCGATGGTTGCTTCCTGTCGGTGGATGGCGGCAGCTTTATGTCGAAGTACCACGGACATCATCACGAGGTGTATTTCGATCGCAGCAAGGGATATCCAGATATGACGGATGAGTCGTATCCGTTCCAGTACACGCAGTGGCCGAACCTCTCCTTGGAAGTGTCGCAGGATATCAACGTGTTGGTGCCCAGTGACAGCAAGTCCTTCCAGGCTTCGTCGTTGATTACAAAAGCCAGCAGCGTATATGACGGCAACGTTATCGGTAAGGTTTCGATCGATGACGGCGGTTTGGCTGCGAAGGCCACGGATGCGGGATATACTCCCGGTTTCTATACGTTGACGTATTCGGTCAAGGATTCGCGAGGCAACACCGCCACGGCAAAAGGTTATGTGCAGGTGATCAACGAGGGGACCGCCGTAGGTAAGGATCCTTCGTCTCACAGCGGCAGCTATACGTTCCGCCGGGTCGGTTTGTGGACCGGCAACGCCGAGCGTTGGTACGACAATGGCATCTGGATGAATGAAAAGGTGTCTCTCACCTATGACATTGCGGGCAAGGGCTATCGCTATTTCGATGCTTGGGTGGGTATCGAGAAGGAAGTCCGCGACAACACCTCCTGGGGGCGTAATGGCAAGGTTCGCCTCGAAGTATGGGCCACCGTCGACGGCAAGGAAGAGCAGCTGTACACCTCTCCGGATATGGGGTGGTATGCGGTGCAGCAGCATGCGTTGGTGAAGATTCCCGAAGGGGCTACGGCGATTACTTTGAAGAACACCCCTCTCGGTAGTGGCAACAACCACGCCGGATGGGGCAATCCCCGTTTCTTCACGGATGACATTCTCGATACGGTTCCTGTGCCGCCGAGCTTTGCCGGCGTCGAGGATGGTGCGGTGTATGAGCAGGCCGTCACTCCCGAGGTCGAGCATGCTACGGAGGTATCCCTGTATCGCAAGGATTTGCCGACTGTGGTCGAGCCTGCTGCGGCGCAGTCCGTTGATTTGGTCACTGTCGGGTCGGTGGCATCCACTGCCGATGGCGACGTTGAGGATTATGGCGAGCTTGTCGCTGGTTGGAAGAGCGGCACTCCGATCAGTGGGGAAGGGCGCTATACCATCGTGGCTTCGAATAACGTTGGACAGACAAGCAAGGTGTCGTTCCAGATTGGTGTGCCGAAGCCGCAGGAGCCTGCGATTCCCGATACTCCGGTGATGCCGGAGGTGTCTGGCGTACGTGATGGGGCGACGTATACCACCGCGCCGAAGCCTTACGCGAAGAACGCCAATACGGTAACCCTGTATCGGCGCGATCTGCCTGCCGATGGCGAGGCGTCGCCGTCGGCGGCTCAGTATTCTGCTCGTGCGGCTTCCTTCGTTCGTCCGGCCTCGGTGCGTATGGCGCGTATGGCGCGTGTGATGATGGCGTCGCAGGAGGACGCCGCCGCCGATGAGACCGGTGATGGCACTCAGGACGATGCGGGCTATGGTTCGCCTGTTGATGGGTGGTCCAACGGGGATCCGATTACAGAAAATGGTATGTATACCTTGGTGGCGGAAGCTCCGGGTGGTACGGTGACCACATCTTTTGAGGTGCGCATGGCAAGTCAAGGTTCGGGCGATGTTCCGGGTGGCGATGGAGACACTGGCGGCAGCGGCTCTACGCCGGGTGGCAATGATGAGCAGGCCGGAGGTTCTTCCAATGGCCAGCAACAGAATGGTTCGAGCGGCAATACTGTCGAGGGTCAATCGAACGGCTCGCAGGTCGTGAAGGAAAATCGAGTGGCAGCTGCCGGCAGCGCCGTTCTGGTCTTTGCCATCGTCGCTTTGGCTGCGTGCGCTGTTGCGGCCATGCTCGTAATGATTCGCCGTCGGAGCTCCCGTCGGTAATGGCATGACCTCACTGTGCGTATGATCTACGTGTAAATGATGCGGGTGTTGCGTTTGGCAACACCCGCATTTATGTATCTGGACTTTGGTGTTGGCGGATGGTGAGTGGTTCATAATCTCTCGACACGTCGATAGTAAAGCCATTTGACAAATATAGGTAATTGATTTTACTATATGGGGCGAGGCGGGAAACCGTCACCTATGCATAAGCACTACAGCAAAGGAGCTTCCCATGGCTTTGTGGGATATCGATAAGATTGAGTATGTTGGCCGCGCCAAGGGCCCGCAGGAGGGACTGGCGTTCCATTACTACGATGCCGACCGTGTGGTCGCCGGCAAGCCGATGAAGGATTGGCTGCGTTTCGGCGTCGCTTGGTGGCACACGTTCGATCAGGAGCTGGTCGATCCGTTCGGCACCGGCACTTCGCACCGTCCTTGGTATGGCAAGTATTCGAACCCGATGGACGAGGCTCTGGCCAAGGTCGATTACGCGTTTGAGTTCTTCACGAAGCTGGGTGCTCCGTTCTTCTGCTTCCATGACCGTGACATCGCTCCCGAAGGCGATACCCTGCGCGAAACGAACGACAACCTCGATAAGGTCGTCGACCGCATCGAAGAGCAGATGAAGGCCACCGGCGTCAAGCTGCTGTGGAACACGTCGTCGCTGTTCACCAACCCGCGTTTCGTGTCAGGCGCTGCCACGTCGCCGTTTGCCGACATCTACGCGTACTCCGCTGGCCAGCTCAAGCACAGCCTGGAAATCGCCAAGCGTCTGGGGGCTGAGAACTACGTGTTCTGGGGCGGTCGCGAAGGCTACGAGAACCTTTGGAACACGCAGATGAAGCGTGAGCAGGAGCATATGGCGAAGTTCTTCCACATGTGCCATGAGTATGCGCAGCAGATTGGTCTGGATGCGCAGTTCCTCATCGAGCCGAAGGCCAAGGAGCCTACGATGCATCAGTATGATTTCGATGCGTCCACCGCCATTGCCTTCCTCAAGACGTATGACATCGACTTCATGAAGCTGAACCTCGAAGGCAACCATGCGAACCTCGCCGGTCACACCTATCAGCACGAGATTCGCACCGCCCGTGAGGCCGGTGTGCTGGGCTCGCTGGACGCCAATCAGGGCGACAAGCTCATTGGTTGGGATATGGATGAGTTCCCGAGCGATCTGTACGAGACCTCCACCGTGATGTGGGAAGTGCTCGATGCGGGCTCCATCGGTCCGAAGGGTGGCCTGAACTTCGACGCCAAGCCGCGCCGTACCTCCTTCTATGCCGAAGACCTGTTCCGTTCGCATATCGCCGGTATGGATTCCTTCGCCGCTGGCCTGCTGGTCGCCGCAAAGATGCATGAGGACAAGTTCATCGAGAATCTGCAGGCCGAGCGCTATAGCTCCTACGATTCCGGCATCGGCGCCACCATCGAGAACGGCACCGCGTCGCTGGCATCGTTGGAGAAGTACGCGCTGGATATCCCGCAGGCCAAGCTGATCGAGGCCACCAAGTCGGATCACCTGGAGTCCGTCAAGGCCACGATCAACAACTACATCGTGGACGCGCTGGCCGAGGCGTGATGATAATGCCGACGTGGTCGCCTACTCGTCAGGGCGGCCCCGGGCAATGAATAGCGCACCGGGTCGGCGCTTTGTTCTCTCAGCTGACCCGGTTCAATCTTTTTCCTTCCTTTTCGAGGGCGGTCCGTTCGCAGGGCATGCGTGGCGCATGTTCTTGGGCGGACCGCCTCGGCTTGTGTGCACGAGGAGGTGCCTTCATGGAACGTTATGCTGGCGACAGCGGCGTCTACAGTGTCGAATCCGCCAATGCGGTGACGAATCCTATTTTGTCGGGTATGTATCCGGATCCTTCGTGGATGTGGGATGAGCGGCGCGACGAAGCGGTGCTGGTGAATTCATCATTTGAATTGGTACCGGGTCTGCCGATGCACGCCTCTTCGGATATGGTGCATTGGCGGTATGTGGCGGATGCCGTGGATGCCGACATGGCTCGTCGTCTGCTGATTCCTTTCGTTCAGGATTCCGGTGGCTTGTATGCGCCCACCATTCGGTGCATACGTGGACGCTATGTCATCGTGTGCACGGTGGCGCGCATCGACGAACAGGCCGCACGCTGCGGTGGATGTTCCGAAGACGAGCTTGCTGCAGCTCGCAAGAGTGAAGGTAATTTCGCCATGGTCGCCGATGCCGTGGAAGGGCCGTGGCGTGGTCCTTACTGGATTGAGGGCGCCCAAGGCATCGATCCGGATATTTTCGAAGATATCGATGGTCGTGTGTATTGGACGCAGACCCGTCCTGCCGTCCACCCGCAGTGGGAAGGGCAGACCGAAGTGTGGACGCAGCGTATTGATCCGGATACGTGGCGTTTGGTGAACGACGATCAGCCTGCGGGCTGCAAGACGGTTGTGTGGCGTGGATATGGCATCGACGCAGTATGGGCCGAAGGGCCGCATATGTATCGTATTGGCGATTATGTATATCTGATGACTGCCGAGGGTGGCACCAGCTTCGAGCATAGCGAGATGGCTATGCGCACGTATGCGCCGGAGGGACTCTCCGCGGCGATGGAGACCTTTGACTGCGCGGTCAATATGTCCGGCGATGCCATCGAAGCGCCTCGTGATGGCGAGTGCAGCATGGTGGGGCAGTGGCATCGGTTGTTTGAGGCGAATAAGAAGAATCCGATTCTCAGCCATCGTCATCTGGGCTTGAGCGAAACCGTGCAGTGTGTCGGTCATGGGGATATCTTGCGCCATCCGCAGTCGGGGTGGTGGATGACGTGTCTGGGCGTTCGGGAAACTCCGGGAGCGCGTCCGGGAGAGCTGTTGAGCTATCTGGGGCGCGAGACGTTCGCAGCTCCGGTGTCGTGGCAGCATAATCCGTCGAATTGGAAGTTGGATGGAACCGGACCGGGCGAGGGGCAGGGAGATCCTGGCTGGCCGGTGGTTGCCGATGGATTGGGGCGGTTGCCTGAACGCATGGCGGTCGACGGCGGGGAAGTGCGTATATTCGGCGGGCAATCCTGCGATGGAGGCGCTTGCGACGGCGACATGGGCAAGCCCTGCCGTAAGCCGTGCGTGGTGATGCGGCGTGGAGATGACCCGCATGAGGTGTTGATTCGAGGCGATGCGTCCATACGGTACGTGCGTATCTGCCATCACGAAGTGGCGATGGTTGTTCCCGAGGACGGATTCTTGCGTGTGCAGCAAAATTCCACGCATTACGCCACGGTACGGTTTGATGGTCGGCGTGTGGTCAGTCGTGTGGTGGACGGGGAAATGGTAACGGAACATATCGATGCTGTGTCCGCTGGTCTGAGTGTGGTTATGGTGGCGTTCGCGTGCAATCAGCTGGTGGTATTGGGATGCGGTGACGACCGCATGGTGCCGCAGGTGGTGTGTGGCGGCGCTGAGCGGCAAGCGCAGGCATCGCAGTGGACGCAGTCAACGCAGGCTTGTGTTGAGGCCGAAGGCGGTGTGGTGCTGCGTGTGTATGACGCACGGTTCCTGAGTACGGAACGGGCCGGTGGTTTCGTTGGCTGCATGATGGGTACGTTGCCGACCGCTGGTGATTAACGGGAATATATGGTGTGCGAGAACGCTGTCATATGATGCGAGGCCCCTTGGTGTGCCATCGTGTGATGGCGTTCTCGTGCCTGTGATGATACGTGGACCGCGGCACGCAAGCCTTCGGTGCGGAACCATTGCAGGGAGGACATGTGAGCGGAGCGCGCATAAAGCGCGCGCATGGGAGAAGAGCGCGTAAAGGGATGGTGCCATGGTCGCGCACAAGCAGAAGACCGAAGTAAACCAGGCCATGCAAGGGTTTGGCTGGCTCACCGTATCGTTGCTGATTGGGCCGGCTTCATGGCTTATGCCACATCAAGGTGCGATTTCCACGTTGCTGCCGCAGCGCATTGCGGACATTGATCCGGCGAACAAAGTGCAGTTGGTGATGATGTTTTCGACCATCGCGATGCTGGTGGCGCTGGTGTCGAACATCGTGCTGGGGGCCTGTTCGGATCGTACGCGCACGCGTTTCGGCAAGCGCAAACCATGGATCGTCGGCTGTTCGGTGCTCTCGTGCGCGGTGTTGTTGCTGTTTGCCCAAGCGGAGGCCATCGGTGCCATGTTGGCGTATTGGTGCCTGTACGAGGTGGTGGTCAATGGCGTGGCAGCCGCTATGATCGCTCAACTGTCCGATAGGGTGCCGGCGCAATGGCGCGGGCGCGTTTCGTCGGCGTATGGCATCGGACAGATGGCCGGATCGCAGCTCGGTGTTTTAGTAGGAGCGCAGTTCCTCGATTCGGTGAGCGCTGGCGTGGGGGTGTTCGCACTGATTGCGTTATGCGGCGGCGTCGTCTCGGCGCTGATGGCGGGCGAACCTTCCAACGTCGACGAGCCTCGAGAACCTTTTGTATGGCGAAGCCTATGGAATATGTTCGCATTTCCCACGCATCATGCCGTGAACTTCTACAAGACGTTGGGCGCACGGTTCCTCATGACCGTAGGCGGCGGTGTGGTGTCGAACTACATGCTGTACATCATTCAGGATTATTTGGGGTTGGATGCGGATCATACGCAATCGTTGCTATCGCTCAATTCATCGCTTAGGTTGGGAATCGGCCTGGTGTGCTGCGTGGCAATTGGTCCGTTGGCCGATACTTTCGGGCATGTCAAGCAACTGGCGGTGCTCTCGGTGCTCCTTACCGCCGCGTCATCCTTCGTTCCCTTTGTCATGCCGACAGCGCAAGGCCTGACGATTTTCGCGGTGCTATTTGGTATCGGCGGTGGTATGAATGCTTCGTTGATCCAAAGCATTAGCGTGCGCGTGTTACCTGACCCGCATGCTGCTGCGAAGGATTTAGGATTCCTCAATTTGGCGAACACGCTTGGCGGCGTGGGTGCTTCGTGCTTAGGAGCCGTGATTATTGACTCGCTTGGATACGGAGCATCCTTTGTGGTGGAAGCAATGATTGTGTTGTGCGGAGCGGCGCTGCTGGCCTCGGTGAGATTGCCGCGCGAATAATGGCCGCCGCAGCCGGAATGCGGCAGCGGCGGCTACATCACCCATATCAGTCGGTGAGATAACGGAAATCGCTGAAATCCGCGTATCCATGCGATGGGGTAGAGCCATACATGAATACTCCCGCCCGACATCCGGTGAAATGATCAAGTTTCCAATAAAGGCGGTGCGTTCCCAAGCTATGCCACTGTCGGCGGGTTTCGTCGTAGTACAGACCCGCGACCGCCTCAACAGTGTCATCGGACGTGAACTCCAACGCCAGACGAACAGGCTGTTCGTCAATATTCATGGCCTGCAAGACCGATGCTTCCTCATTGTCGGTAGGCATGGGAGCCATGGTGTCATCCTGTGCGGCGCGGCTCGTCATACGTACGCCAAGCTTGCCGTAAGCGTCCCGATATACTTCGACCGTCGCATACGCTGCAAGCAATGCCACCAGTCCGGCTTGTTCCCCATGCTGCATATGCCGAGGATCAATGGTGATTTCGACACGGCAGTGCGGATACGTGGTGCGTATCGTCAGCGTGTTGTGCGCTCGCAGTATGGTCGGCGCCGGAGTGGCGGCGTACAGGCGCAATGCGTTGCCGGCGTCGGAGGGGGACACGATGCTCCATGCCGAAGCGTCCGGCATATGGTTCCATTGCCATTGCGGGTCTGGTTGCGGTTGTTCGTGGTCGTCGCGTGTCCAACGGAAATCGTCGTCGTGTGCCAAGGGACGGGGCGTGTGGACGGAGTGACCATTGGCGACGGATGGAGTTGGGAATTGCGATGGCACGGTGCCGTTGACGCCCAAGATCGGATAATGGTCGTCGCCGAATGTGACGGGAAGCAGCACTGGCATTCTGCCAAACGCGCCATGATCTTGAAATAGTATGGCATACCAGTTGCCATCCAGGTCGTCGACGATGCCTCCTTGTGCGATGCCGGAGTTGTGGTAGCCCATATCGTCGCTGAACACATCGCGGACAGTGAAGGTGCCGTCGAGGCTGTCGGCGATGGCACAGGTTTGCGTGCGTCTGGCTGGGGCGGCTTTCGGCCAGTGGATGTTGAAGAGATAATATCGCCCGTCGATGCGATAGAGGTGCGAGCCTTCAAATCCAAGTGTGACCGCGTTGGCATCGTCTTCGAGCAGTATGCGGTCAAGTCCGCCGGGACGAGGGGCGGTGAGCGTATCGTTCAGTTCGGTGAGTCGTATGGTGTGGTTGCCGTGCACCAGGTAGGCTCGGTCGTCGATGTCGAAAAATAGCGAACAATCGTAGTAGAAGCCTTCCAGTGGCTGGATTATCCAAGGGCCGGTGATGTGTTCAGCGGTGAAATGGTAGGTGCGGTGGGTGTCGTTTGCGGAGAATACCACATGAAAGATGCCGTTGTGGTGGCGTAGGCTGCCCGCCCACATGCCCTGCCCGTAAATGGTATGGCCGTTTTCGAGTCGTTGCCCCGCGGTGGCGGGGGAGTCGAGTTGTTCGAACACGTAGGAGGCATGTTCCCAGTGCAGCAAATCGTGTGATTGCAGAATTTGCGCGCCGGGGAAGAAATGCATGGTCGTGGTGATCATATAGAACGTGTCGCCAACTCGGATGACATCGGGGTCGGGGATGTCCATCGCAATGAGCGGTTGGGGTACGCGGGTCATGTGAGGTTCCTTTGCTGTGATGATTTACCGTTGAGGTGGTCTAGTGCTGTTGCGAACGACAAGTGTGGTGGGGAGGATGATTTGACGTTGAATTGGTGTGCCGTGATTGGAGTCAAGTATGAGACGTACGGCTGCTTGTGCCATTTCTTGCAGAGGCTGCCGGATTGTGGTAAGGGCAGGGCCCATAAACGAAGCGGTTTGCACATCATCGAACCCTACGACGGAAAGGTCTTCTGGGATGCGAATGCCGAGTTGGCGTGCAGCTTCATACACGCCCATGGCTTGTAGGTCGCTTCCCGCAAAAATGGCTGTTGGTCGTATTTGCTGGTTTTCCAATAATGCCATTGCCTGAGCATAGCCTCCGGGTGTGGTGAAATCGCCTTCGGTAATGAGTTCGGCGGAACGGGTAATTCCGCGTTCGGCCAATGCTGAGGTGTAGCCGTCAAGTCTGGCGCGCGAGCATAGCATTTCATCCGGTCCGGTAATGACGCCGATGCGCGTGTGTCCCAAAGCAAGGAGATGCCGTGTTGCGGTGACGCCTCCGGTCCAATTATCGGCTTGTACTGAGAGGTCATCTGGGGTGGGTTCTCCCGAAGGATCGAAAATAACAAAAGGAATACGCAGGGAACTGAGTGTGCGTCGTTCTTCGGGGGTTAGGTTGGAAAAAATCAGGATTACTCCCATGGGGCGACGTTGTGTTACTCCGGTAATCCAGGATGATTTAGGGTGTTGGCGATCGCCTCCTTCGGTAATGACGACGCTAATGTCGTTATTGCGCGTTTCTTTGAGAGCACCGCGAAGCACCTCCAATGCCCAGATATTATCGAAATCCTGAAATACGACTTCGATGGTGCCGTGGAGAGAGGAAGCCTCTCGTCTTTTTTTGCGTCTGTAGCCTGAAGCTGTTAGTGCTTTTGTTATGACTTGGCGAGCCTCTTGGGAGACATCTTCTTTGTTGTTAAGTACCTTGGAAACGGTGGCTATTGAATATCCTGTCTGCGCGGCAATAGTGGAAAGCTGGACGTGTGGTTTGTTCTTGGCTTGCATGTGTGTTGATCCTATCTGGCATTTCGTAATATCGAAAATTTACGAAAATAATGAAGTTCTATATGGCTGATATTATATATTCAAATTGTTGAAATATCAATGATAAAAACTTCTTTTTTCGTTTTAATAGTGATTTGACAGATGGTCTAACTAAGTATTATGGTGAATATGTTTTCGAAAAGAAAACAGCAATATCCTCGTTTTTAAGGAGTTCGAAGATGAACGTTAAATGCTGGAAGAAAATATCTTCGGCGTTGATTGCCGGTGCCTTGGTTGCATCGCTGGGAGCATGTGGTGGCGGTTCGCAATCCGCTTCAAAAGAAGTTATCATTAATACGACAATGAATTCCACCGCTCAGGCGTCGTTGAATTACAACCCTTTCTCTCCGACAGCGTTGACTGGTGTTGTTGGAGCTTTGTATGAGCCGTTGTTCTTTATGAATAATCTGAAAGATGATCCTACGCAGCTTGAACCGCTTATGGGTAAGTCATACACCATTAGTGATGATGCAAAAACTATCGATATCACGATTCGCAGTGGTGGTAAGTGGTCTGATGGCAAGCCATTTACCGCGGATGATGTCGCATATACTTTTAATTTGATTGCGGGTAACGCTGGTCTGAACACGTCTGGTTTCGATGGCAAAGCAGAGGTGACTGGCGATAATCAGGTCCGTGTGACTTTGGCTAAAGCAGAATCCGTGAATGCCCTGTCGATTTTGGCAGGTACGTACATTGTTCCGGAACATATTTGGAAGGATGTGAAGGATCCAGTTACATTCACTAATGAAGATGCTGTTGGTGACGGCCCATTCACGGTCAAGGGCGGGAACTTCTCTCCTACGGCGTACACGTTCAAAAAGAATCCGTATTACTGGGATAAGGGGAAACCTCAGGTTGACGGTGTTCGATATGTTCTTGTAACTGGAGGCACTCAGGCCTCTCAGAATGCTTTGACTGGCGGAGATATCGACTGGATGTCGGCGATTTTCCCCAATATGGATAAGGTACTTTCTGGCTATCCTGACATTAAGACGGTGAACGTGCCTTCGAGCCAGCTAGCGTTTATCACTTGCTCGAATGTCGAGATGGGGTGCACTGGTCCAATGACGGATCCTGCGGTGCGCAAGGCAATTTATTACGCGCTGGATCGTGATCAAATCAATAAGCTTGCATTGAATGGTCAATACACTGAACTGGCCGGCTCTCTTTATCCATATGGGCAGTTCGGCAAGTATATGGATAAGGACATTCCCGATACGCCGATTCCTGGTAAAGCTCGTCAGTCTGAAGCGATAAAGATTCTTGAAGAGGATGGGTGGACCAAGGGTAGCGACGGCATCTATGAGAAGGGTGGACAAAAGCTGAGCATCCCAGTTGCTGTGCAAAGTGACTATTCCGACTGGATTAACACTATTAATGTAGCTGCCCAGCAACTCAAGGAAGTTGGCATTGATATTCACGCCGATCAGATGTCCTCTAACGAATGGACGCAGGCGATGCAGCAGGGTGAATTCCAGATGTCCATCTTCGGACTTTGGGTTGCGGGTGCAGAGCCGTGGATGTTCTACAACCAGTTCTATTCGACTGAACAGACTAAGCCCGTGGGTGAGAGTGCATGGCCGAATTATTCCCGCTACAGCAACCCGGTGGTCGATGATGCTCTGAATGTGATCAACGGTACCACTGATGTTGCCACCAAGACTGAGGAATACAAGAAGATCCAGGAGCAGACGTTTGAGGATATGCCTTATATTCCGCTGCTTCGTCAGACTGGCCTGACTGAGTACTGGACAGATAAGGTCACTGGTTGGCCGACGGATGATGACGTTTACGCGAATCCTCAAACGTGGGCGAACCCGGATTTGGGAATTGTTCTGAAGAACCTCAAGGTCAAGAAGTAGTTCTTACTTCTTTCAACGAATGAGTTCCATTGGTGGCGCGGAGTTTCCGCGTCACCTGTCCCGGGGGGATATTTATGAAATTTTATCTTCGAAAAATAGGCTTTTATTTGATAGCGCTATTTGCTGCGCTTACTTTAAACTTTGCAATTCCGCGTATGATGCCGGGTGATCCGGTCAGTGCCGTGCTGAATCGGTTGGCTGCGCGTGGTGGCATAGTAGCTCCTGAAACCAAAGAAGCCGTTACCGCTATGTTGGGACAAAACGGTGGGAATTTGATACAGCAGTATTTTGATTACTTAAAAAATATCTTTACTGGTAATTGGGGAGTATCGGTATTGTATTTCCCGACGCAAGTGACGGTTGCTATTTCCTCTGCACTTCCTTGGACTATCGCTCTGGTAGGCACAACAACGGTTCTGTCGTTCTTTATCCAGCAGGCGCTGGGTATCTGGGCAGGATGGCGTCGAGGAAGCAAGTTCGATAACATCGTGTCTCCTGTGGCAACAATTTTTCAAGCTGTACCGTATTTTTGGCTTGCGCTTATCTTCATTTGGCTGTTTGCGAAGACGCTGCACTGGTTCCCTCAATCTGGTGGTTATAACTACCGTGAGGTAGTGCCAAGTTTCTCTTGGGATTTCTTTGCTAGCGCACTCGAATATGCTGCGCTTCCTGCATTGACCATTCTTGTAAGCTCTTTGGGAATCGGCGTTGTCGGCATGAGAAATATGATGGTTTCCACGTTGGCTGAAGATTACATTACAACCGCCGAAGCTAAAGGTCTGGAACCTCGGCGGATTATGATGTGCTATGCAGCCCGTAATGCTGTCCTTCCGTCAATTTCGGGTTTTGGAACATCCATTGGCGCAGTCGTTGGCGGATCGTTGCTTACGGAACAGGTGTTTTCCTATCCGGGTGTCGGGCAGATGCTGCTTCAGGCAGTACAAAGCAACGATTATGCACTGATGCAGGGAATCTTCTTGATTATCACGGTTACCGTGCTCGTGGTTAATTTCATCATCGATTTGCTTTATGGCGTCATTGACCCGCGTACGCGTCAGCAGGACTGAGGTGAGTTGTAATGTCAGAAAAGAACATTGAGCAAGTTGCGCAGTTGCCGACGCATTCCGCTTGGGATTCGGTAAAGCGTGTCCTTCCGGAGCGATCGCCGAGGCTTGTGGCAGGGCTTGTGATTGTAGGGATCGTTATTCTTATTGCTGTATTTGTACCCCTATTTTCTCAGGATCCCGATGCGATTAACAATATTGGCTTGACCCCGCCTTCTGCCAAGCACCTATTAGGGACCACACAGTCTGGTCAGGATGTATTCGCTCAGTTGGGATATTCCGTCCGTGGGTCTCTGATCATTGGTTTTTGCGTGGCGATAATCGCTACGGTCATGTCATGTATCTTCGGTGTTTTAGGTACGTATGTTGGTGGTTTCTGGGATGACTTATTCTCCCTGATTACCAATATCATGCTAGTGATTCCTGGTTTGCCGCTGACCATCGTTATTGCTGCGCTGATGCCTTCCAAGGGCACTGGAATGCTGATTTTGGTCATTTCCATTACAGCATGGGCCGGAGCGTCTCGTGTGTTGCGTGCGCAAACGCTTTCTATGAGAAACCGCGATTATGTTTTGGCCGCGAAGATTTCAG
This sequence comes from Bifidobacterium sp. LH_491, assembly GCF_056356495.1. Taxonomy (NCBI): domain Bacteria; kingdom Bacillati; phylum Actinomycetota; class Actinomycetes; order Bifidobacteriales; family Bifidobacteriaceae; genus Bifidobacterium; species Bifidobacterium sp. LH_491. Next base: position 1,287,615 of record NZ_JBKEUI010000001.1, on the reverse strand, counting down.
GAGAACGTCCTTGGCGTGTTATCACTGTCGAAATTCTGCCGAACTTACTTCCGGTTATGGGTTCACAATTTGTGTTCTCCGTCATTATGGCTATTCTGAGCGAATCGTCCTTGTCATTCATTGGTTTGGGCTCTAGCAACTCGTATTCCTTGGGAACCATGCTGTTTTATGCGCAGAACGGTTCGGCGCTTAATACTGGCGCTTGGTGGTGGTTCTTGCCTCCAGGGCTCATGATCGCGTTTATCGGGGCCGGATTGTCTTTTATCAATTTCTCCATTGATGAGGTTATTAATCCGCGTTTGCGTAAGCCTACGACCACCAAGAAAACGAAGAAGCATAAGGGTTAGGAGTCATACGATGGATAAGAAACAAGATGTTTTGCTTTCTGTCGAGAATATGGATGTCATCTATGACACAGATAATCCGGTGCATGCTGTGCAAAATGCGACTTTCGAATTGAAGCGCGGCGAAATGCTTGGACTTGCAGGTGAGTCGGGATGTGGCAAGACGACATTGGCATATAGCATTAATCAGATGCTGAAATCCCCGGGGCGCATCAATAGTGGTTCTGTCATTTTCCATGACAAAGACGGTACCGATATTGATATACGTGCTCTGTCCGGTAAGGAATTGCGCAGATATCGCTGGGAAAAAACTTCGATGGTGTTTCAGGGGGCCATGAATTCCCTGAGCCCTGTCACTAAGATCGAAAAACAACTTGGTGATATTTACAAGACGCATTGGCCTGAACTCTCCAAACAAGAGCGTCATGATCGTTGCGCGCATTTGTTGGAAATGGTTCATGTTGACCCTAATCGTTTGGCGGCATATCCTTTCGAGCTTTCGGGTGGTATGCGACAGCGAGTGATGATTGCTATGGCTTTGGCGTTGGAGCCTCAGCTCATCATTATGGATGAGCCGACCACGGCTTTGGACGTAGTAGTTCAGCGTGAGATTATTGAACAGATTGCTGAGCTGCGAAAAGAGAAAGGCTTCTCGGTAATCTTTATTACCCATGATTTGCCAATGCTTTTGGAGATAACGGACAAGATCGCCGTCATGAAAGATGGGGTGATAGTTGAGCAAGGTAAATCCGAAGATGTTTACTTTAATCCTCAGCATCCATACACGCAACGACTGTTGAGTTCTTTCCCCTCATTGACTGGTGACCGCGGTGCGTTCGTTCGTGACTCCAGTGTCGCAAAGGATTGATTATGTCTGTTTTGAAACTTGAACATGTCACTAAAGATTTTCAGCTTCGCGATGGTTTGAAGACCACGACAATACATGCGGTGAAAGATGCCTCCTTCTCGTTGTCATCAGATAAGACGATTGCGTTGGTCGGAGAATCAGGTTCGGGTAAATCGACAATTGCTCGTATGATTACCTGTTTGGAACGTCCTTCATCGGGGAGTATTACGCTCGATGGTGAACCCGTGCCGGTTCGTGGGCGTAAACTATATGAGTATCGCCATAATGTGCAGATGGTGTTTCAGGATCCGTTTGCTTCGTTGAATCCATACCATACTATTTTCCATCACATTGCACGACCTCTAATGATTAACAAGGTTGCGAAGGATCATAAGGATTGCGAACGACGCGTTATGGAATTGCTGGAGCGTGTGGAATTGACGCCTTCGACGCAGTTTATGTATCGCCGACCGCATGAGCTTTCTGGTGGACAGCGTCAGCGTGTGGCTATCGCTCGTGCCTTGGCCCCCAACCCTAAAGTGCTGATTGCTGATGAACCTGTTTCTATGCTCGATGTTTCATTGCGGCTTGGAGTGCTGAACTTGTTGTCCCGCATACAGCGAGAAGAGCATATCGGCATGTTGTACATTACCCATGATCTTGCGACTGCAAGGCATTTTTCGGATGAAATTATGGTGATGTGCCACGGCGACATTGTTGAGTACGGTGCATCTGATGATGTCATTCTGCATCCGCAGCATGAATACACCAAGGTTCTTCTGGGTGCTGCTCCTGATCCTGAGAAGCACTTCAGCAAGATTCGGGCCCAGCGTGCGGGTAAATAATCGGTTACTGTTTTTCATATTTTTCAGGAGAGAAAATGCAAATCGCAAATCCTGTGCTCCCTGGTTTCGACGCCGATCCGTCGATGATTCGTGTGGGGGATACCTATTACATCGCTAATTCCACGTTCGATTGGTTTCCGGGCGTGCGGCTTCATGAGTCCAAGGACATGGTTCATTGGAATTTGCTTCCGGGGCCGTTGTCTCGTGTGTCTCAGTTGAATGCGCGGGGCAATCCTTCGTCCGGCGGCATTTGGGCGCCTGACCTCTCGTATGCCGATGGAAAGTTTTGGCTGGTGTATACCGATGTGAAGATTGTTAACGGTGCGTTTAAGGATTGCACCAACTATCTGATCACCGCCGATGACATTCGCGGACCGTGGAGCGATCCGATTCGACTCAATGGTGTGGGCTTTGACGCAAGTCTGTTCCACGATGACGATGGTCGCAAATATTTGGTGCAGCAGACGTGGGACTTCCGTGAATATCATCATGGTTTCGACGGGATCACGCTGACCGAGTTCGACGCATCGACCATGCGGCTGCGGCCGGAAACGGCCCGCACCATTTGGCGTGGTACGGAGGTCAAGTTGGTTGAGGGACCGCACCTGTACAAGATCAACGGTTATTATTATCTGTTCGCGGCCGAGGGCGGTACGGTGTATACGCACCAGGAGTCCGTGGCGCGCTCCCGTTCGTTGGATGCGTTGTCTTTCGAAGGCATGCCGAACAATCCCTTTATCGGCAATTACGATACGCCCGATAGCTACCTGCAGAAGCAGGGACATGGCGCGTTGGTGGATACGCCTTCTGGCGAATGGTATTATGCTTCGCTCTGCGCGCGTCCGTGGCATCATGATACCGAGCCGGATCGCGACCCTCGAGGCTGGTGCACGCTTGGTCGTGAGACGTCCATTCAAAAGGTGGAATGGACCGAAGGCGGCTGGCCGTATGTCGTTGGAGGCCATGGTGGACAGCGGTATGTGCCTGCTCCCAAGGATGCCATTGAGACGCAGGCGCCTACGGATCATAGCCAGCATGATGATTTCCAATCCGATTCGCTTGGGTTGGATTGGAATACGTTGCGTGTGCCGTTCGATGAGACGATGGGACATGTGGGTGGCGGCGCGTTGGAACTGCGAGGCCAGGGATCGTTGTGCAATCTCTTTGACCTGTCGTTGGTGGCTCGCCGTTGGCAGGCTTTCAACTTTGATGCGCAGGTTGCGGTGGAGTTCGATCCGAAGAACTACAATCAGATGGCTGGCTTGACCAACTACTACAACGACCTGTGCTGGTCGTGGGTGTTCGTTACGTGGGATGAGCAACGGGCGTGCCGGGTCATTGAAGTCGCTCAGAATGACTTCCATTCTTACACGTCGTTCCTGCGGGAGCGTGCCGTGGTGGTACCTGATGATGTTGCGCAGGTATGGCTGCGTACCAAGGTGCGTACGCAGACCTACGGCTATGAATATTCATTCGACGGTCAGCAATGGCATGATTTGGGCGTGACCTTGGATGCCAAGATTCTGTCTGATGACTATGTCAACCAGCGCTACGGTGGTTTCTTTACCGGGGCTTTTGTCGGCATGGCCGCCGTGGATTTGTCGGGCTACGACGCTCGCGCACGGTTCACTTCGTTCGACTATCGCGAACTACCCGACAACGAGTAGTTTGATCCGTTTGGGGCCGCCGATGCAGGCGGCCCCAATAACAATAAAAATGCAAGGTACATCAAGGAGTACAACGATGACGTTTACATACCATGTGAAGCCTTCGGGCAATGACACCTGGCGTGGTGATGCCGAGCATCCGTTCGCTACGATTTCTCAGGCGGCTCGCGTGGCAGCTCCGGGTGACACCGTGGTGGTGCATGAAGGCGTCTACCGGGAACAGGTCGATCCGTTGCATGGCGGTGTGAGCGAGCGCGAGCGGATCGTGTATTGCGCCGCCGAAGGCGAAGGTAGGCCGGTGGTCAAGGGCTCCGAGCCGGTGAGCGGCTGGGTTAAGGACCCGTCGCATGCGGGAGTCTGGTCGGTGACGTTGCCGGCGTCCTTCTTCGGATCGTTCAACCCGTTTGACACGATTATTTTTGGCGACTGGCTGGAGCAGCCGAAACGTGGCGTGGAGCCAGACAAGCATCTGGGCGATGTGTATCTCAATGGTCGGTCGTTCTTTGAAGCGACTGACTTGGAACAAGTGTATGCGCCGCAGGCGCGCGAAGTGGACGAGGACTTTGCGTTGAAGGTTCCGTGTCCGATTCTTGATGCGGATCGTACGCGTTACGTGTGGCATGCGCGGGTTGATCGCGAGACTGGCGAAACGACTATTTGGGCGAATTTCCATGAAGCGGATCCGAATGAGGAGCTGGTGGAAGTCAGTGTGCGCCGTGCCTGTTTCTTCCCGTCGAGGAACCACATCAATTACATTACGGTTCGTGGTTTTGAAATGGCGCAGGCCACCGGTGATTGGGCTCCGCCGACTTCTCAGCAGTGGGGCATGGTTGGTCCGAATTGGTCCTATGGCTGGATTATCGAAGATAACGTGTTGCATGACGCCAAGTTCTCGGCGGTGTCCTTAGGCAAAGAAATCTCCACCGGAGACAACGAATGGGCGAAAACCGACAGGAAGACCGGTTACCAGTATCAGCTCGAAGCGGTGTTCAAGGCTCGCCGCATCGGTTGGGAACGCGGCCTTATCGGTGGCCATATCGTGCGCAACAACGATATTTACGATTGCGGACAGAATGGCATCGTCGGCCATATGGGTTCTGCGTTCTGCCGTATTGAACATAACCACGTGCATCGCATTGCGTTGAAGCGTGAGTTCTTCGGTTGGGAAGTTGCGGGGATTAAGTTCCATGCCGCATTGGATACGGTTATCGAGCACAACAACATTCACGATTGTTCCTTGGGCATGTGGATGGATTGGCAGACGCAAGGCACACGCATCACACGCAATGTCTTCCACCGCAATGTGCGCGACCTGATGATCGAAGTCAGCCATGGGCCGTATCTGGTGGACAACAATCTGTTCCTGTCTTCGGTGATGTTCCAGAACTGGTCCCAAGGCGGCGCGTTCGTCAACAACCTGATTTGCGGAGCCATAGAGCCGCATACGGTTCCCGATCGTTCCACGCCGTATCATTATCCGCATACGACGGAGGTCGCGGGATGCGCCGTGGTTTCCGGCGGTGATGAGCGCTATCTGCATAATCTGTTCGCTCCGCAGCCGGTCAAGCCGTGGGTAGGCGAATATGGGTTGGCGTCCTATGCGGAGTATCCTGCGTCGATGCCGGAATATTTGGAGCGTCAACGTGCCATGTGGGCCGATCCGTCGCAAGGCGGCGGTGAGCGCAATCCGTTGCAAGCGCTGTATGCGGCGGGCAACGTATATACCGGCCAGGCGGCGCCTGCGGGCGAGCGTACCGATCGAGGACGTCAGGATACTGGCTTCTTCGGTGGGGATGATGCGTCTGAAATCATGGAACCTGCTTCGATGCCGGTATCGCTGTCCGAACGGGAGGACGGCTGGTATCTGGTATGCGACGTTCCTGAGTCGGTGGCACGTCACACGGCTGTGGCGGTTACCTCGCAGGTGCTTGGCACGCCTCGCATCGTCGAGGAATGCTATGAAGATGCGAATGGCGAGCCGTATGTACTTAACGTTGACATAACTGGTAAGCGGAGCGAGGGGGAGCGTATCGCCGGTGCGCTTGTCGATCTGCGTGCCGGACACAATGAGATTTGCGTGTGGCGCTGATCGATTGGTTGGCGCGGTTTCCGTTGCGCGGCAGGATGGGTTCCCGTGGCGCAACGGAAACCGTGAAATGGAAGTAGCACGATACGGAGGGTGGTATGTCGTTGACATCGATGTTCGCGCAGTGCGGATATGAGCCGGAGGAGATTGCGCGGCGTGTGGATCGCGTGTGGTACGAGATGTTCGAAGGTCCCGACAAAATCTACTGGGAGAACGACGAAGGCCTTGGCTACGTCATGGACACAGGTAATGATGATGTGCGTACCGAGGGCATGTCGTATGCGATGATGCTGGCGGTGCAGTATGACCGGCATGACGTGTTCGACAAGCTCTGGGGATGGGTCATGCGACATATGTATATGGATCAGGGCGTGCATCGGCATTATTTCGCATGGTCGGTGTCTGCGGATGGCGTGCCCAACTCCGACGGGCCCGCGCCCGATGGCGAGGAATACTTTGCCATGGCCTTATTCCTGGCTTCGCGTAGGTGGGGCGAAGGGGAGGGCATCTTTGCGTATGCGCGGCATGCCCGCGAGCTCCTGCATTATTGTGTGCATCAAGGCGAGGATGGCGTGGGGTATCCCATGTGGAATGCCGACAATCATCTGATCAAGTTCATTCCCGAAACGGAATGGACCGATCCGTCCTACCATCTTCCTCATTTTTACGAAGTGTTTGCGCAGGAGGCTAATGAGGAGGATCGTCCTTTCTGGCGGGCGGCTGCCGCGGCCAGCCGTCGATTCCTTGGCAAGGCTTGCGACCCGCATACGGGTATGAACCCGGAATACGCCAACTACGACGGCACGCCTCATGTGAGCAACCGTGGGCATTGGCGGTTCTACTCAGATGCCTACCGCACCGCGGCGAACATCGGATTGGACTGTCTGTGGAATGGGCCCGATGCGACGTTGTGCGCGGCAGTGGCCCGCTTGCAGCGCTTCTTCTTGGAACATGATCGGACCAGTGTGTACGAAGTGGATGGAACCGCCGTGGGCGAAACGGTGTTGCATCCCGTGGGATTCCTGGCGGCGACTGCTCAAGGGACTCTGGCTTCGAGCTGCGTGGACGACGATCGGGTTCGGGCTGACGTCATCACGTGGGTGCGGATGCTATGGGACACGCCCATGCGTGTCGGCAAGCGTCGTTATTACGACAATTTCCTCTACGCGTTTGCGTTCCTGGCATTAAGCGGCAGGTATCGGTATTTTGCCTCCGTTGACGAGTGACATAGGGAGTGTCGATGAGCGAAGCATTGATGTTGGGCGCGTTGTTTGCTGATGGATGCGTACTGCAGCAAGAGCGTCCGGTTGCCATCTGGGGCATGGGAAGACCGACTGCGGAAATATTGGTGCAGGTAGGTGATGCGTCGGCTCGGTGCGTGGCCGATGATCGTGGCCATTGGCGGGTTTGCTTACAGGCATTGCCGGCCGGAGGTCCGTTTGCCATGCGTGTGAGCGACGGCATATCCCTGCAACAGCGGGAAGTATATGTCGGTGAAGTATTGGTATGCGCCGGTCAGTCGAATATGGAATTTACGATGTTCGATGTTCGGCATCGTTACTCACGCGAGTGGGAAAAGAATGATGTCCTGCTTCGGCATTGCAAGGTTCCTGTTGCCTTTGATTTTCACCAAGAGCGCGATTGGCTCGATGAGGTGCGCTGGTTCGGCGCGAGTCATGACCATCTGGGTGAGTTTAGTGCAATCGGTTATTGGGTCGGGTGTTTGATACGCCAGTGGCTGCATGTTCCCGTGGGTATTCTCAACATCAGTCTGGGTGGTTCGCCTATCGAATCCTGGATGAGTGAGGGGACCTTGAGAAGCATAGCTCCACAATCATTGCAAGAGTTGGCCCCCTATCGTGACGATGCTGAACTGGAACGCCGCGTGGCACATGGTCTTTCCCAAGTGCAGGAATGGTATGACGAATTGCATCTAGCTGAGTCCGATGCCATGGCGTTGTCGCACGATGCGCGATGGTCATGGCGGTCGATTCATCTACCGAGCGTATTGTGCGAATCGGGTGATGTCGAGCTGCGGGAACTGAGGGGTGCGGTGTATTTGCGGCGTGAGATTTCATTGCCGCAATACGTGCAGGGCTGCCCCGGACTGCTTACGCTGGGCACCATGGTGGACTCGGATGTGACGTTCGTCAATGGTGTTCGTGTCGGTGAAAGTGCCCATCAGTATGTATCTCGCGAGTATGAGATTCCGGCGGGCGTGCTGCATGCGGGGAACAACGAAATTCTTGTTCGGCTGGTTTGCGAGCGCGGTACGGGGAGAGTGACTCCAGGCAAGCGCCTGTCGCTTGTCGTTGATGGCGAAACCTATGATTTGGAAGGCACGTGGTCATATGCCATAGGTGCACGTGCGACAACGATTCGCGAACATCGGACCAGCGTTCCGGGTGGGTTGCCTGCCGAGGTCGCTTGGGTGCAGGACTGCGACTGTCCTGGGCAGGACTTCGCGCAATGGCGTCCGGTCGGATTGTATAACGCGATGCTTGCTCCATGCGCTGGGTATGGTGTGCGCTGCGTATTGTGGTATCAGGGCGAATCCAACACCGGTAATGGGGCGAAGCGATATGGCGACCTATTGAAGGCCATGATTGGTGATTGGCGGTCGGCCTGGCAGCAGGACGATTTGCCATTCTTGATTGTGCAACTGCCGATTTTCTCCATCGATAGCGTCGAAGACGGCGGATGGGCCATAGTGCGTGATTGCCAACAGCGTGTGGCGAATGAGGTTGATGGCGTAACCACTGTGGTGACGCTTGATGCGGGCGAATGGAACGATTTGCACCCCACTAACAAACGTTTGGTGGCACAGCGATTGTTCACTGCCATGCGTCGTTCGGTCTACGGAGATGTATCCCTTGCGCAAGCTCCGTATGTTTCGTGCGTCCGCTACGAACATGGGACGATCGCATTGGAGTTCGCCGACGGAAGTGACGATTGTGTGTTGCGAACCATTGACGGCAAGGCATTGGGAGAATTCACGTTGGTTTGGGAAGATGGTTCGTCCTCAAAGGTCCCGGCATTCTTGCAGGGGCATACGGTGACCATTCCCGTGCGAGGCAGGCGTCCCGAACAGGTGCGATACGCCTGGAGCAATGCGCCCACGGATGGATTGCTGTACGGCAGTTCGGGTTTGCTGGTCGCTCCATGTGAAGTACGTGTACCGTCAGGTGAACCGTCTGAGACTGTCATGCGGTGAGGCATTGTCAGCAACGTGGAAAAGGAAAGAGGAAGGTAAGTATTATGGCTGAATATCATGTGTCGACTATTGGTGATGATGGGAATATCGGAGATGCATTGCATCCGTTGAGAACCATTTCGCGTGCTGCCGTGCTGGCGCGGCCGGGGGATGTGGTGACGGTTCACGAAGGCACGTACCGGGAGTCAGTGGATCCTGCATATGGAGGCGAGAGCGATAGCTGTCGTATCGTCTATCAAGGTGCGGACGGAGAGTGTAAGCCGGTCATTAAGGGATCTGAGAGAGTAAGCAATTGGATTCGCGATGAGGCTCATCCCGGTGTGTGGAAGACGATGTTTGCCAAGGAATATTTCGGTGGATTCAATCCGTTCGCCGAACCGATTTTTGGGGATTGGCTGGACGTGCCTAAACCTGGCGTTGACCCGGTCAAGCATCTTGGCGATGTGTACTTGTGTGGAGAGCCTCTGTATGAGGTGACGTCTTTGGATGAACTCTACGCACCGCAGCGCAGGGAAACGATTGATGATTATGACATTGGCGTGGAATGCGCCATCGAGAATCCTGATATGACGCAGTTCGTATGGTTTGCGCAAGTGGATGAAATTAGCGGCGATACTACCGTATGGGCGAATTTTCAACATCGGAACCCTAATGAGGAGCTGGTCGAAGTGAGCGTTCGCCAGACTTGCTTCTTCCCGAGCCGGCATCATCGCAATTACATTACCGTACGGAATTTCGAGATGTGCCAGGCTGCTACCAATTGGGCGCCGCCGACCTCTCATCAGATGGGCATGATTGGTCCTAACTGGGCGTTGAGCTGGATTATTGAAGACAACGTGTTGCATCATGCCAAGTTCTCGGCGGTCTGTCTTGGAAAGGAAGAGGACACCGGAGAAAACGAGCACAGCCTTACCGGACGCAAGCAGGGATATCAGTATCAGCTCGAGGCGGTGTTCAAAGCGCGTCGCATCGGTTGGCAAAAGGGCTATGTCGGGTCGCACATTGTCCGCAATAATGAAATTCATCATTGCGGACAGAATGGTGTGGTCGGGCATCTGGGCTGCATTGACAGTCAGGTGATCGGAAACGATATTCACCATATCGGTGTGCGGCGTGAATTCTACGGATATGAGATTGCCGGAATCAAGTTCCATGCCGCCATTGATGCGGTTATCGCCAAGAATGATGTGCATGATTGCTCGTTGGGCATGTGGCTCGATTGGCAAGCTCAGGGCGTGCGCATATCCTCTAATGTATTTCATGACAATGTTAGAGACATGATGTTCGAGGTGACGCATGGTCCGTTATTGGTGGATAGCAATGTTTTCGCCTCGCCCATTACGTGGGATGATTTTTCGCAAGGCTCCGCGTTCGTCAACAATCTCATCTGCGGTTCGTTCACACTGCATCAAGTGCTGAAGCGTTCCACGCCGTACCATTATCCGCATAGCACTGAAGTTGCTGGCACCACGGTGGTTTCGGGAGGTGACGAGCGCTTCTACGGTAATATATTCGCTCCTCAAACGCAGAGGGTCGAGCGGGGAAGTTTCGGATTGTCGCAATACGAATCGAATCCGGCGACATTGCGTGAATACAATGATCGGCTGGGCTCGATGTGGGCCACCATGCCCGAAGACGAAGAAGAGAAATACACGTGGCAGCCTATTTATGCGGCCAACAATGTGCACGCTTCGGGTCTTGAGAGCGCGTCTGTCGAACGTGACGGGGTGTTGTTGCCGGAACCGCTGTCCATCCGCATCGAAGAACGGGAGGATGGTTGTCATCTGCTATGCGAGGTGCCGCAATCCTTTGCGGGGCTTTCGAATCCTGTCGTGACTACGGATGATCTCGGACAGCCGCGTGTGGTTGAGGAGCGGTATGAGCATCCTGACGGGACGCCGTATGTTCTTGATACCGATATGGAGGGCGTTGTCGCTGAGCGGGTCCGTGTCCCAGGGCCTTTGCAGGCGTTGAGGCCTGGTATCTGCGACATTTGTGTGTTCAAGCGCCGTTAGATGATGTTCGATCAAGGATGGTTCGGTGGGGCTCGATAGGGCGCCCCGCCGGTGCCGTCCGTGAGGAGAGATCGGAGAAGTATGGAATTTCGTTACACTTGTCGATCGCTGGACGATGCCACGAAAAAATACGAGGTGTGTGACGGCAAGCCTTTGTCGGTGCGCGAGGAACTTGTGGAGGGTGATGGTTCCGCGGCAAGGCCCTTCCAATACGCCATCTATGTGAGCAATAATGCCGATGCTGCCTGGAGCGGCGTGGTGCATATCGAGTTGGTGTTGCGCGATAAGCATCCACGTTTCTTGCTTCCTGGATTCATGTATGGGTGGAATCGGGGAGAAGTCCCCGTTGATGGACGCGACTATCCGCGGTTGAGTCCATGGGCCGAAGGCAAACCGTTGTCGACGTGGTGGATGGAGAGTGCCGATCGGCTTGCGTATCCGTGTGCGCTGGCGTATGACGATGGCGCGGTTCGTGGCTTGGCGGGTAGGCCGGTGACTGAGCTTGGCATGTCGGGCTTTACCTGCGCATTCGGCGCTTCGGTGGGATATACCTTGGGTTATGAGGAAGCTCCTTGGGTATTTGTCGCTGCGGATGATATGCGCGACCGTGAGCCGTTGGGGGCGGCCAATGTGATCACTATCGGAGTTGGGCAAACGGTTTGCGTGAAGGTGGATGTGTTCGACTATGCGGCGGATTGCGAACGTGGCTATGCGGATGCGTTGGAAACCGTGTATTGGCGTTATCGCCAGCCTTGCCGTGCAGTTGGCGGCGTTGAGGAGGCGATACGGGATCTGAGTGCGGCGGTTCGGGATTACGCGTGGTTGCCGGATAAGCACATGTACGCGGGTTTCGTTTTTGATGACATGGGCGAGGAAAAGAACACGGTCCGCGATCTTGGGTCGATTTCATGGACCAATGGACTTTCTGTCGCGGTGCCTATGCTGCAGGCCGCACTCGGACGGTCAGATGACGTATTGAGAGCCCAAGCGCTCGATTGCATTCAGCACATAGTGGATTGCTCGATGAATCCCGATAGTGGGCTTCCCTATGATGCGGTAAACGATAACGAGTGGTTGTTGCGTGGATGGTGGGCGTCGTGTCTGCCCGAACCCGGACATTCCTCGTATCTCGTAGGGCAGGCGTTGTATTACATTCTTCAGGCGTACGAGGCGGAACAGCGAGCTTGCGGTGCGACGCATGATGATTGGCTGGCGTTCGTGTCCCGCGTGATTTCGGTATTGGAAGCGTCGAAAAATGGCGATGGGGAATATCCCTACGTGTTTTCAGGGCAAAGCGGGGACGGTTTGGACTACAACTCCTTTGCCGGGGCCTGGTGCATGGCTGCCGTGGCCTATTACGATGTGGTGACGGGCACTCGCGAACATTTGGCATCGTTGCTGGCGTCGCAGGAATGGTATCGTAAGGCGTATATCGATCGCATGGAATGCTACGGTGCGCCGCTCGACGTGAAGAAAGCCGTCGATTCGGAGGGCGTGCTGGCATACATCAAGGCTATGCGTAGGCTGCACGAGATGACTGGCGAAGACCGCATGCTGACATACCTGCGTCATGCTTTGGACTATGAGTTCAGCTTTACATTCTGTTGGAACACGCCGGTGTCCACGCCGCCATTGAGCACCGTAGGGTGGACGAGTTGCGGGGGTGGCGTGACTTCGGTATGCAATCCGCATATCCATCCCATGTCCAGCAACGTGATTGGTGATATGCTCTATTATCTGCAACACCGGCAGGACGACGACTATGTGCGGGCTCGAGTGGACGACATGATTGCTTGGAGCTGCCAGACGTACAACCGATATGATCGCGAATACGATTATGGGCGGCGGGGCTGGATGTCGGAACGCTTCTGCTATTCGAGGGGATTGCTTCATGAGCGATACCCCGATGGGTCCGCCGCAAGTACGTGGTTTGCTCTTATGCCCTGGGCGGTCGGAGCGATTGTCGATGGACTCAATGCCGTGTTTTCCGGGTCGTCGTTGGGGGACTATAGAAGACACAAGTAAGCGTGTCGCTGGCTTCATGCCATGTGCCGGGGGCTATGGTTGCTGGTGGATGACAAGGAGGTTTTCATGATGGTTCCTGACAATCCATATTCGATGGTGGTGATTGGTGACGGTTGGCGCGGCGAGTTTTTCTGTCGCGTGGCGCAGGCCGTGCCGCAATGGTTGCAGGTGAGCGCCGTGGTGGGGCATCATAGCGATCGGCTGGAGCGTTTGGCGAAGACATATGGTGTTCGCGTCGGCGCGGATATGGCGGTGTTGGATGAGGTACCGTCTGATTTCGTGTCCGTGGCTGTCTCATGGTCGGCGACGCCCGGTCTAGCCGTGGATTTGGCGAAGCGCGGCAAGTACGTGTTATGTGAGACTCCGCCCGCTCCGGATATGGAGGGCTTGCGTCGTCTCTGGGACGAGACGCATGATTGTCGCGAGCTGATTCAGATCGGCGAACAGTATTACCGCATGCCTGGGCATGCGTCACGATTGGCTGTGTTGCGTCAAGGCGCATTGAGCACCGTGAATAGTGTGCAAATCGCTTCGACTCACCTGTATCATGCGGTGTCGCTGATGCGGTGTTATTTGGGAATCGGGCGCGTGGCGGCTACGGTGAATGCTCGTGTGTTTACGTCGCCGATGATCAATCCGCTACAGCGTGATGGCTGGACAGTTGATCCTGAGCCGGAGCCGATTGCCTCGACGTTGGCGACGGTGGATTTTGGTGATGGCCGGTACGGTGTGTATGACTTCGTGGACAACCAGTGGTGGAATCCGTTGCTGTCGCGTCGCGTGGTGGTGCGTGCGAGTTTGGGTGAGATGGTTGATGACACGGTATTGCGTTGGGTTGACGGTACGCCGGTTACTTCGCATATCGAATATCGTCGTTTGGGCCGTGACATGAATCTTGAGGGCAATGAGGTTGCTTCGGCGAGCTTTGACGGGAATGTGGTGTATCGCAACCCATTGCCAGGCGGACGTTTGTCCGAAGATGATCTGGCGGTTGCCGATCATTTGGTGGCTATGGGTCGGTATGCGCGGGGCGAAGGCGATGCCATCTACTCGTTGGCCGACGGCATGCACGATCATGCCATCGGATTGGCGATTGAAGCGTCGGTGCGTAGCGGGCAGGATGTACGCGTCGAAGACGAGCCGTGGATGGCGTAGCCGCGGGGAGCGGTAAGGGGCTTGCTTGGTGACTGCGGCGGGCCTCTTACCGATCTGTGCTGGTGTCATGTGGGGTTGGTTGCTCGTTAGGGTTGAGCGTGCAGGTGGAGTTTGGCGAACATGTCCTCCAGAATGAATCGGCTATCGACGCTGTCGTAGATGCGAATGAGCGGCCTGTCGGCGCTGAAGCTACTGGTGCTGTTGTGGTGAATGACAGGTGCCGGGGCATAGTGGAATGTGCCGCAATCTGGCTTGATGGCTATTCCGACTGCCGGCGAGTCGCCAAGCGACCATGATTCGCCTGATGTCCACCATGAATACGGTCCTTCGTTGTAGGCGGTGAGATTGGTGAATAGGAAATCGCCGATGGGGCCGGTGCCGCTGAGACGCCATTGCAGTTCGGCGATGCTGATATGCATGGTTCGGTACACGGTGTAGGGGACGAGCCACAGGTCCGCTCCGCTGGATAGGACGATATTGGCGGCGGTGACGTCGTTGCCGGAATTGAATTCGCGAATTGGTGTTTCCTTTTGATTGACGAGCTGTGTGCCAATCCAAATGATATGAAGACGGGGGATGATGGAGGGCTGTTGCTGTATCGCCGCGGCGACGTTGGTGATGGCGCCTAGACAGAGGATGTAGAGAGGGTGCGGGTCGTCGCGTTGTGCTTCGTAGATGATGGCTTGTGATGCGGCGGAGAGCAAAATGTGATTTACATGTGGAGCGCCGTCCGTGTTGGGGTCGAGTGGGGTCGTGGAGCCTTGCAGTACGGGGACGCTGCTGTCGAGCAATGTGGTTATGCGCAATGCCGTACGGTAGCTACGTTCCATGCTGCCTTCTTCGTTGAAGTGTTCCGCGCATATTCCTTTGACGATGAATTTGGGGGTCAGTAGGGCATGCGTGATGGCGAAGGGGTCGTCTGCCTCGCAGTCGGCATCGGTGTCGATGATGACTCGGATGCGTTTATCATCGGTGATGGAGAACCTATAGGTCATGTTGTTTCCTTTTTTGATAATGGGGTTCTGGGGTGTTGTTGTGGCGTGGCGTCGTCGCCCGCCTATTAGTTTTTTCAATAAACTATTATACTTCGGAAAATCACGAGTATCGGGAAGGCTCGGGTATATCAATAGGTGATGTCGATGTTTGGATGCTGTTGGTGAGAACCTTTGCCGGAAGTTCGCCAAGTACGCTCCAGTCCAGAGGGAAGTCTTCGCCTATAGTGGAGACATGGAACACACAGCGCAGTCAAGCAAACATGTCAACAACCAGGCGTACGCAATGGACGGTCATGTGGTGGAAGCGCAGGCGTTTGCCAGCGTTGACGAACATCGCGTGCAGTTGCGTGACCGATCGCTCTATGTCATCGACGGACAAGGCATCATCGCCGACATCATCGTTTCCGGCAATGAGCGTTATGAGGACGTACGCACGCAGGCCGCACGCCTGGGACGCCTGACTTCCTTGACCGACGGGCAGTATGTGCTGCCCGGATTCACCGATCTGCATGTGCATGCGCCGCAGTGGGTTCAGGATGGCACGGCTTTGGACGAGCCGTTGGAACGCTGGCTGAACAAGTACACGTTCCCGACGGAATCACGCTTCGGCGATCCCGCCTTCGCCGACAAAGCCCATCGGCATTTGGTGCGGGCGTTGCTGGCGCATGGCACCACGAGCGTACTGTACTACGACACCATTTACCGTGAATCGTCCGAGAACCTAGCGCGGGTATGCGCCGACATGGGACAGCGTGCGTTCGTGGGCAAAGTGGTTATGGATCATCCCGAGGCAAACCCGTCATATTATCGCGAGGAAACGGATAAGGCGCTCGCCGATACGGAGGCGTTTGTCGAAGCGGTACGCGGCATGAGTGCCGATCGTTTGGTGCAGCCGGTGGTGACGCCGCGTTTCATTCCTAGTTGCACTGACGAGGCGTTGCGTGGTTTGGGTGATATTGCGGCCCGCTACGATTGCGCCGTGCAATCGCATTGTTCGGAAAGTGATTGGGAGCATGGCGAGGCGCTGCGTCGTTACGGCCGTAGCGACACGGAGTCGTTGGACGGTTTCGGTTTGTTGACGGACAAAACCGTGATGCATCACTGTGTGTTCCTTTCGCCGTCCGATGCGGCGTTGTTTGCGAGCCGTGGCGCTTCGGTGGCGCATTGCCCGCTGTCGAACGTGTATTTCGGCAGTACGGTCGCGCCGGTTCGTCGATATCGTGAACATGGCGTGAACGTTGGATTGGGTACGGATATTTCCGGCGGGTATGATCCGAGCATCTATGGCATGATTCGCATGGCCGGCGTGATGGGGCGCATGTTGGAGCAGGGCGTGGATGCCCGCGTGCCGGTTGAGCGTCGCGGCGTGCCCGGTAGTGTGATTACGGTTGACGAGGCGTTTTGGATGGCGACGGTCGGAGGCGCTCAAGCATTGGGCGTCAACGCCGGCTCGTTGCAGGTCGGACAATACTGGGATGCGCAGTTGGTGGATGTGCATGCTCCTGGCGCGGACCTGCCGATATTCGACGACGATTTGGCTTCGCATGATGTGTTCCAGAAATTGGTGAATCTGGTTTCGCCGGCGAACATTCGTGCCGTATGGGTTCAGGGGCGGTTGGTGCACGGCGACCTGCTGTCGGAGTAAAGCGGTTCGTCTCGCCGCTGGACGGCATCATTCATGAGGTCCCGCCGAATGCCTGCGATGGCACTTGGCGGGACCTCATATGTTGTTGACTTTCATGCGGTCGTGATATCGGCGATGGTCGCATGATCCCCATGCGTCAGGCGCGCGCCTTCACGTATGCTTCGTACACATGCGGCGTGGGCTCGCCGGTTTGCGTGCCTTCGAGCGTCAGCGACCATGTGGGCGGCTCGTCCTCGCCGGACAATACCCAGGCGGCTTGGCGTGCGGCGCCGATGGCCACATATTCGTCGGTTGCGGGGAGAGTGACGTCCAGTCCCAATATCGACGGGGCGAGTGTGCGCACGGCTGCGGATTTGGCGCCGCCGCCAATGAGCAGCACGCGATCGATGGTGGCTCCCAACGAGCGAATGAGCTCAAGACAATCGCGTTGCGAGCACAGCAGTCCCTCGACAAACGCACGGGCGATATTGGCCTTTGTCGTGTTGCGCAGCGTCAGTCCGGATAATGTGGCGGTTGCGTTGGGGCGGTTCGGGGTGCGTTCGCCGTCGAAGTAGGGCACTAGTGTGATGCCCTCGGCTCCAGGCTTCGACGCGAATGCCAGTTGCGCCAATTCGTCGTAGTCGACGTTGAGTGCGGCGCGTGCGGCGTCAAGAATGCGCGAGCCATTGATGGTGCATGCCAACGGTAGGTAGTGTCCGGTGCAGTCAGCGAATCCGGATACCGATCCGGTCAGATCGTAAGTCGGATGCTGGGAGATGGCGGCTGCCACACCCGAAGTGCCGAGGGATATGGACACGTCGCCGACGGACATGCCAAGTCCTAGCGATGCCATGGCATTGTCGCCGCCGCCGGGTGCGATGATGCATCCGCCTTCGACGTTGGCTCCCGCATACGCGGCGTCGGCGCGCACCGGTGCCGCGGCGTGGGGGGCGAGTACGGTGGGCAGGATGATGTCGTGGCGTCCGAGCGCTAGATCGAGCAGGTCTTCGCGATAGGTGTTGTGGGCGGCGTCGAAATACAGCGTGCCCGATGCGTCGGAGCGGTCGGTGAACAGCGCTTCGAGATGGGCGTCCTGCCCTTCGTCGACGGGGCCGTAGCCGGCGATGCGCCAGCTGAGCCAGTCGTGCGGCAGGCATACCGCGGCGATGCGCGCGGCGTTGTGCGGCTCATGGTCGGCGACCCATTTGAGTTTGGTTAAGGTGTAGGAGGCTACGGGGGAGGAGCCTACGGCTTTGACCCAGCGTTGTTTGCCCCGCTCGATGATGTCGTCGGGTTCGTCGTCTTGGGCGGGCGCTGCGCCGAGCATGGTGATGAGTTCGTCTGCCTGGGGGGCGGAGCTGGTGTCATTCCATAGCATGGCGTCGCGGATGACTCGTCCTTGCCGGTCGAGGATGACCATGCCGTGCTGTTGGCCGCCGACGGCTAGCGCCGCAACGTCGTCGAGTCCGCCGGCTTGTGCGGCTGCCTCCTGGAAGGCTTGCCACCAGTACTTCGGGTCGATGGTGGTGCCGTCGGGATGCTTGGCCTGCCCGAATCGGACGAGTGCTCCGGTTGCCGCGTCGGTGACGCGAACTTTGCAGGATTGGGTCGAGGTGTCGATGCCTGCAACGAGCGTGCTGACCATGAAGGCCTCCTTGCCGTGGTTGGTGGCGTGGCAACGTTGTACCCACTGCGCACCACAGCCACATGGATAGTTAGATGAATGAACTATAATGCTCAGTGTAGCATTGTTTCCACAAGCGCATTACCGTGCGTCGTACCGAAACCAGCAGGAGGCTTGTTATGCCAGCGTTACGCAGCATCAACCAGGATGATTTGCGCAACCATAACCTATCGGTTGTGCTCGATACGTTGCTGCGTGCCGACGAGCCCATGAGCCGGGCCGATCTCGCCAAAGCGACCGGGCTTACCAAAGCCACCATGTCGCTGTTGGTGTCGCTGTTATTGGACAATGGCATATTGCAAGAGGGGGAGCCCGCCGCGCAATCCACCTATGGAAGACCGAGCACGCCATTGCAAATTCGCGCAGGAGCCATATGCTCGTTGGGTTTGCAAGTGAATACCGACGGATACGGCGTATGTGTGGTGGATCTCAATGGTGCGGTAGTCGCCGAGCGTTGGATCGAAGCCAATATGACCAATGCCGACGCTCCGTACGTGTTCCACGAACTCAATATGCTTGCGCAGGAGTGCGAACACGAGGCTCTCGCCCATAACATGAGGCTCGTTGGCGCGGCGCTGGCTCTGCCGGGTTTGGTCACCGGCAACATGCAATTGCTGATGGCGAGGAACTTGGGGTGGGAACGTCTTGATCTCACTTCTTTCGACGTGGTGAGACGCTTGGACGCGTGCGCTGGCAATGAAGCCAACATGGCGGCGTTGGCGCAAATTCCCGGGTATGCTACACGGCGGCAAGGCAAAGGCATCGTTGAGCCCACCGATTCGTTCATTTACCTGTCCACTGACGTAGGTATTGGCGGTGCTGTCGTTCAACGTGGCGCTGTATTGAGCGGCGAGCACGGATTTGGTGGAGAATTGGGGCATGTTTCCGTGGATATGAGGGGACCGGTATGTCGTTGTGGCCGACGTGGATGTCTGGAAGTATATGCGGGACGCCGAGCCATGGTGGAATCCGCGGGTATCGCCAGCGGTAGCGCCGCGGCGACGAGGGATGCGTTGAACGAATTGTTGTCACGTTGGCATCACGGTGATGCCAAGGCTTTGGCCGTGGTGGATCATGCCATCGAGGCAATGGTGTCAGTCATGGCTTCCACGATTAACGCGTTTGATGTCGATACGGTGATATTGGGCGGTTTGTGGGCGCGTATGGAGCCGGAATTCGCGCAGCGTATGGAGCATATGGTCCGCCCTCAGGTATTGGGATATCCGCGAACGCAGGCGAGGGTGTTGATCTCCCAGGTTACCGCGCGGCCGGCATTGCTCGGCGCTTCCTATATGGGAATGCGCAGGTTCCTTGACGATCCCTTGCGTTTTCTTGCCCAGAATTGATGGCGTTGACTGGAGGGGTTTGGGCCATGACATGGTGACTCAGGTCGTAGCGGCACATGCGCTGGTACAGTGGCTTGTGCGCTTCCGCCCGCGTCGCACAGGTCAAGAAGCGCACCTAAACGGTATGTGCTGTGTGCGACTTGATTCAAGGAGTTCCCATGTCTTCCTCGTCTCATGATATGTATTCGTCTACCACTGATATGGTTCGTTTTCGCTGGACCACGGCCGACATTGCGGTTGCAGCCGCGTTGGGCGTGGCGTGCGGCGTGGTGTTCTGGGGCTTCAATTTTGCGTATGCGTGGCTGTCGCCGATTCTAGGGGCTATCCTGCCCGGCGTGGCTAGTGTGCTGCATGCGTTGTGGTATTTTTCAGGCACGTTGGCCATGCTGATTGTGCGCAAACCAGGTTCGGCATTGATGGTGAATGTGGTCGGCGGCTTGGCCGAAATGGTGTTGGGCAATCAGTATGCGGTTGGCTTTGTGTTGATTTCGGCGATGTTGCAGGGGGTGTTTGCGGAGCTACCGTTTGCACTGGCGCGATACCGGGTGTT
This sequence comes from Bifidobacterium sp. LH_491, assembly GCF_056356495.1. Lineage (NCBI taxonomy): Bacteria > Bacillati > Actinomycetota > Actinomycetes > Bifidobacteriales > Bifidobacteriaceae > Bifidobacterium > Bifidobacterium sp. LH_491. Next base: position 1,267,218 of record NZ_JBKEUI010000001.1, on the reverse strand, counting down.
CAATCTGCCGATGGCCGTTGCTTCCGGAGCGTTGACGGGATTGGAATATGGCGTGTATTTGATGCTGTTCCGCTATCAAGGCGTAGCGTTTTTCAGCCCGCGTGGCATAGTGCACATGATCAGCGAGATTATTGGTGGCGTACTGATTGCTGGCGTCATGAGCTGGTTCTTGTATGTGGGCGTTGCGCGCACCGGAGCGTTGGATCGATTCGCCTCCGGCAGGGCCGTGCGTGGTCAAGTCGACTAACATGCGGCGTGTACGTGCGCGTGTTGTCAGGATGTTTGCTACACTAACCACGTCGGCCTGTTGGTCGATGTGGGGCTGTAGCTCAGTCGGTTAGAGCAGCGGACTCATAATCCGTCGGTCCTGGGTTCAAGCCCCAGCGGCCCTACCAGCTGTCCGCCGTCGCCGTCCGTGGCGTCGGCGGTTTTTCATTCCCGCGCAGATCGCGCTGAGATGTGTGTAGTTCGTCCGTGCCGTCTCGTACAATGTCACAGGTTTCGGTTCACGCCTGCCATCGGGGCATGGCGACCCGAGTCCCCCGAATTCCTTAGGAGACACCATGAAGCAGGGTATTCATCCCGATTATCATGCCGTGCAGATTACCTGCTCGTGCGGCAACACCTTCGTCACCCGTTCTACCGCCGATACGCAGGCCATGACGGTTGACGTGTGCTCGAAGTGCCACCCCTTCTACACCGGCAAGCAGAAGATTCTCGACACCGGTGGTCGTGTGGCTCGCTTCGAGAAGCGCTACGGCAAGAAGACCAAGTAACTGTGGTGCGCCAGTCTCACGGGGCAATGTTGGTTCCGTGGACTGGCGTTTTTGTATCGTAAAGGATGATTATGGCGGACGAACAATTCCCTGCCGCGCAGACCGCGCTTGACGAGTATCGGAGTCTTGAGGAGCAGATGGGTGATCCGCAAACCGCGGCCAACCCTGAGGCCATGCGCAAGCTGGGCCGTCGCCATGCCGAACTTGGCTCGATTGTGAGTGCCTACCAGACGTATCTGCAGGTGCGCGACGATTTGCAGGCCGCGCAGGAAATGGCGTCGGAGGATCCGGAGTTTGCGCAGGAGGCGAAGCGTTTGCAAGAGCAGCTGCCTGTGGTTGAGGAGAAGCTGCGTAATGCGTTGATTCCGCGCGATCCGGACGATGCCCGTGACACCATTATGGAAATTAAGGCGGGTACGGGCGGCGAGGAGGCCGCTTTGTTCGCCGGCGACTTGTTGCGTATGTACATGCGGTATGCGGAGAAGCGTGGTTGGGCCACCGTCATTCAAAGCGAAAATCGTACTGAATTGGGCGGTATCAAGGATGTGCAGGTGGCGATTCGTGCCAAGGGCACGCCGTCTCCCGAAGAAGGGGTGTGGGCGAGCTTGAAATATGAGGGTGGCGTGCATCGTGTGCAGCGCATTCCCGTGACCGAATCGCAGGGACGCATCCAAACTTCGGCCGCCGGCGTCATTGTGTTCCCGGAAGCCGATGATGACAATGACGAGATCGAAATCGATCCGAAGGATCTGAAGATCGATATCTTCATGAGCTCCGGTCCTGGTGGCCAGTCGGTGAACACGACCTATTCCGCGGTGCGTATGACGCATATTCCCACGGGCATTGTGGTGAGCATGCAGGATGAGAAATCGCAGATTCAAAACCGTGCCGCTGCGTTGCGCGTGCTCAAATCGCGTCTGTTGGCGATGAAGCATGAGCAGGAGGCTGCGGAAGCTGCCGACATGCGTCATTCCCAGGTGCGTTCGCTGGATCGTTCGGAACGCATTCGCACCTACAATTTCCCGGAAAACCGCATTGTTGACCACCGTACGAACTATAAGGCGTACAACCTCGATCAGGTGTTGGACGGCGATTTGCAAGCGGTGATCGACAGCGATATCCAAGCGGATGAGGCGGAGCGTCTTGCCAACCAGCAGTAGCGGCTGTGTCCATGACGGGGACGGCCATGCGTGGTGCGATCCGCATGCGTCGTTGCGTGTTGCCGTAACGCAGGCGGCGACGATGCTGCGGGACGCCGGCGTGGAGGTGCCCGAACATGATGCCGCGGTGCTGTTCGCCCACGTGTTGGGCGGCACGCTGGCTGACCTGCGCACCGGTATGGCGATGGGACGCACCATGGCCGAATATGGTGCGCAGGTGTCGTCCATGGAGGGCTTGCAACATGACGAATCTGCCGCTGCGACAATGTTGTCCGAGGTGGTTCGTCGGCGCTGCGCACGTGAGCCATTGCAGCATATTGTTGGCCATGCGCCGTTCCGTTATCTTGATGTGGCGGTTGGTCCGGGCGTGTTCGTGCCTCGTCCGGAAACGGAAATGGCCGTTGATCTTGCGCTGGATTGGATAGGTGAGCAGTCGTTGGAAGCGCCCTGTGTGGTGGATTATTGCGCGGGCAGCGGTGTGATCGGGCTTTCCGTGGCCGTGGAATGTGCGCATAGCGAGGTATGGGCCGTGGAACTCAGCGATGAGGCGTTGCCGTGGACCCGGCGTAACGCCGAGCGTGTGGCTGACTCCCATCCGTCGGTGCGGGGCCGATACCATCTGGTGCAGGGTGATGCGTTGGCTCCCGATACCTTGGGCGAGTTGCGCGGCAAGGTGGATGTTGTGGTGACGAATCCGCCGTATGTTCCCAATAGTGCCGTTCCCGAGCAGCCGGAAGTGCGGTTGTATGATCCGGCGATGGCGCTGTACGGCGGTTCCGATGACGGTCTGCTGTTCCCCGAACGGTTGATGGTCCGTGCGGCCTCGATGCTGCGTCTGGGAGGACTGTTGGTTATGGAGCACGATATCAGTCAGGGCGAGGCTTTGGTTTCGTGGGCGCTGGAGCATGGTTTTGCGCGGGCGCATACCGTTGCCGATTGGGCGGGTCGGCCGCGATTTGTGGTGGCATGCCGTCGTATGTCGTGTGGATGAGCGCGTCGTCTCCTGCCTGCGATTGACGGTCGGTCGTGGACGGGCGGACTCGCGCGGACGGGCTGTTGGCCGGGCTTACGTTGCCAAGGATGTTTTGTACAATGGCACTCGGTGCCGCTGGATGCGGTGCGGAATACGGAGGATGACATGGTCGCGGTTCGTGGCGTTGATGACGAGACGTTGGCGTTGGCGGCGTCCGTCATACGTAAAGGCGGTGTGATCGTCATACCGACTGACACGGTGTATGGTGTGGCGTGTGATCCGCGTAATGAGGCGGCCGTCGAGCGCTTGTTCGCCGTCAAGCATCGTCCGCGTGAAAAATCCTTGCAGGTGTTGATGTCGTGTGTGGATGATGCAGCCGCATTGGCGCTGACGTTGCCGTCTCCTTTGGACGTGTTGTCCCATGCGTTGCTGCCGGGCGGTTTGTCGCCTATTGCCGTGGCAGGTCGGGAATGTTCTTTGGTGACGACCGCGGTCAATGAGCGTGGCGAGCGCACACAGGGTGTTCGTGTGCCGAATTGTCCGGCGCTGTTGCGGGTGTTGGCGGTGACCGGTCCGTTGGCGGCGTCGAGCGCCAATTTGTCCGGCGGTGTCAGTGCGCAGTGTGTTGAGGAGGCGGTGCGCGCTTTCGGCGACTCGGTTGACTTGTATATTGATGACGGGCCTACGCGCAGCCATGTGCCCAGCACGGTGGTGATGGCGGATGCGACGGCGCCGCGGGGCGTGCGTGTGTTGCGCGAGGGCGTGTTGGAGCGTGCGGTTATCGATCGCGTGCTGGATGCGGATGATGCTGGTATTGCCGTTGGCGTTCCCGCTGGTGCGGATGCCGCGCGTAGGGGCGGTGTCGAGGGCGTGTGTCGAGAGCGCGGACGGATGGAGGCGCAGGCATGAGGGTGTATTTGTTCATCGCGGCGATTGCCGGCGGTGTGACGTGGTTGCTGACGCCGCTGATTCGTCATCTGGCGATTCGTATCGGTGCGGTGGGTAAGGTGCGCGCCCGTGATGTGCACACGGTGCCCACACCGCGTATGGGCGGGGTGGCGATGCTGCTGGGATTTACGGTGTCGATGCTGTTCGCCAGTCAGATTCCGTTTATTTCCAACTTGTTCGTGAGCACGCATCAGCCGTGGGTGATTCTTGCGGGTGCGTGGATGATTTGTCTGTTGGGCGTGGCCGATGATTTGTGGGATCTGGACTGGATGCTGAAAATGTCGGGACAGTTGTTGATCTCTGTGTTTGTGGCATGGGGCGGTTTGCAGATTATTTCATTGCCGTTGGGGTCGTTGGTTACGGCGTCGCCCAGCCTGTCGGTGGCGATTACGGCGTTTTTGATTGTGGCGTCGATTAATGCCGTGAATTTCGTCGATGGCCTGGATGGCTTGGCTTCCGGCATCGTGGCGATCGGAGGCATTGCGTTCGCCATATATTCGTATGTGATCGCGCGTTCGTCGCCGTCGTATGCATCGCTGGCGACATTGATTGATGTGGCACTGGTGGGCATATGCGCAGGGTTTATCCTGCATAATTGGCACCCGGCGAAGTTGTTTATGGGCGATTCCGGTTCCATGCTGCTTGGGTATCTCATTACGTGCGCGTCGATTGTGATGACGGGACGTTTGGACCCGGCTTCCATCCATACCAGTATTTATCTGCCGGTGTTCATGCCGATTTTGCTGCCGGTGTTGGTGTTGTTCCTGCCGGTGTTGGATATGTGCATGGCGATTGTGCGCCGCTTGAGCAAAGGGCAGTCTCCGATGCATCCCGATCGCATGCATTTGCATCATCGTATGCTGCGCATCGGCCATTCGGTACCGGGGGCGGTACTGACGCTATGGGCGTGGGCTGCGTTGATTTCTTTTGGCTCGTTGATGATTCTGTTTTTTCAGGCGCAGTATGTGGCGATTGGTTTTGCCGTGGCGGTGGTGGTGTTGTCGGGGGTGACGCTGATGCCGTATATGCGTCACCGCATTCCGGAGATTCGCGAGGAGAATGCGGCTTCGAAGCGGGGGCATCATTCGTCAGGTCGCGAGGGGCGTTAGCGTTCGTGCGGTTGCGCCGATTCGCCGGAACGTCCGCGATATCGGATTGATGTGGTACTGCGGGCGCGCAGGTGTGGATAGCATGTGTCGCAGTATGCGCGCCCGCGTCATAGGGCTAACGTTTACCATATTGTGCTGAGCGTCGTATGGAGTGCCCTGCGGTGTGTCTTTCGTCAGCACACGCTCATATAGTGGTGCTATGGCTACAATCCCTGAAATGAACGCGCAATCCGCGTATGCTCCTCTGCCCCCTATTTTCGCCAATCTCGGCTTGGCGTATGATGACGTGTTGCTGTTGCCGAACGCGACCGACGTCATTCCTTCGGAAGTGGATACCACCACGCATCTGACCCGCGAGATCACGATGAAGGTTCCCGCCATTTCCGCTGCGATGGATACCGTGACCGAAGCAGAAATGGCCATCGCCATGGCGCGCAACGGTGGTATCGGCGTGCTGCATCGCAATCTGTCGATTGACGATCAGGCCGCCCAGGTGGACGTGGTCAAGCGTAGCGAATCCGGCATGATCACCGATCCACTGACCGTCAGTCCCGAAGCCACGCTCGCAGAGCTTGATAAGCAATGCGGGCGTTTTCATATCTCCGGTTTGCCGGTGGTGGACTCCGACAACCGTCTGGTCGGCATCATCACCAATCGTGACATGCGTTTCATCGCGCCGGAGGACTACGACCATCTCAAGGTCAGGGATGTTATGACCCGTGAGCATCTCATCACCGGCCCGTCCGATATTTCCAAGGACGACGCGCATGACCTGCTGGCCAAGCACAAGGTCGAGAAGCTGCCGTTGATCGATGCCGAAGGCAAGCTGACCGGTCTGATTACCGTCAAGGATTTCGTCAAGACCGAGCAGTATCCGGATGCGACCAAGGATGAGCAGGGCCGTCTGCGTGTGGCTGCGGGCGTTGGCTTCCTGGGCGATGCCTGGCAGCGTGCTTCGGCGCTGATGGAAGCCGGAGTCGACGTGTTGGTGGTGGACACCGCCAATGGCGAAGCCAAGTTGGCGTTGGACATGATTCGTCGCATCAAGGCCGATTCCGCGTTTAGGGGCGTTCAGGTCATCGGCGGCAATATCGCTACCCGTCAAGGTGCGCAGGCGATGATCGACGCTGGCGTGGACGCGGTAAAGGTTGGCGTGGGCCCTGGCTCGATTTGCACGACGCGTGTGGTTGCCGGTGTGGGCGTGCCGCAGTTGACCGCCGTGTATGAAGCGGCGCAGGCGTGCAAGGCGGCTGGCGTGCCGTGTATCGCCGATGGCGGCATCCACTATTCCGGCGATATCGCCAAGGCTTTGGTGGCGGGGGCCAGCTCGGTGATGCTGGGCGGCACGCTGGCTGGTTGCGAGGAAACCCCAGGCGAGAAGGTGTTGCTGCACGGCAAGCAGTACAAGCTGTATCGTGGCATGGGTTCGTTGGGTGCCATGGCGCCGCGCGGCAAGAAGAGCTACTCCAAGGATCGCTACTTCCAGGCCGATGTGACCAGTACCGAAAAGGTGGTGCCGGAAGGCGTGGAAGGCGAAGTGCCGTACCGTGGCCCGTTGAACGCTGTGCTGTACCAGCTGATCGGTGGCCTGCACCAGTCGATGTTCTACATCGGTGCGCACAATATCAAGGAAATGAGCGAGAAGGGTCGCTTTATTCGCATCACGGACGCCGGTTTGCGCGAGTCGCATCCGCATGACATCGTGATGACCACGGAAGCGCCGAACTACACTGGTTTCCACAACTGATCGTGTGCGTTCGCGCTTGGTGGCTCTCATGGTGTGCGTGCCGGAGCGCGCCGAACAAGGCTAGGGCCGAGCTTCGCTAGTGTTGCGGTAATGCCGTGCTTTGATAATGCCGAGCTTCGCTAAAGCCAGGTTTTGGTAATGTTGAGCGCCCGTCGGGAATTGCCCAGGCGGGCGCTTTGTCGTTATGCGGCGGCATGGCGTCGTCTGGTCGTAACGTTGTGTGGTTGTGATGGGCGAGCTGAGTGGGGACGACTGCGTGGTTGGTTGCCGTCGCTCCGTCGCTGCCGAGTTATAGGCTTGTCTGTTCGGTACGTTCGTCAAGGAAAGGTGGCCATAATGGCTGGGAAGAACGATGACGTCACATATGCCGCGAGTGATTCGCGGTTGATCTGGATCGATTGTGAAATGACCGGATTGGATATTTTCCGTGACGAACTGTGCGAAGTGTCCGTAGTGCCTACGGATTTTGATCTCAATGTATTGGATGAGGGCATCGACGTGGTGATTCGGCCCTCCGAGGCGGCCGAAGCGCATATGAACGACTTCGTGCGGCATATGCACACCTCGTCCGGTTTGGTCGACCAATGGCATCGAGAAGGGGTGTCGTTACAGGAAGCCGAACGCATGGTGGTCGAATACGTGTCGCGGTTCTTGCCGCAGGGCGACAAGGCGCATCTGGCGGGCAATTCAGTAGGGTCAGACAAGAAATTCCTTGACCGGTACATGCCGCAGCTGATGCAACGGCTGCATTACCGGGTGATTGACGTGAGCACCTTCAAGGAACTGTCCCGCCGTTGGTATCCGGACGTGTTGGTGCATCGTCCGGCCAAACATGGCGGCCATCGTGCGTTGGCCGATATCATCGAATCCATTGACGAGTTGCGCTATTACCGCGAATTGTGCATGGTTCCGGCTCCTGGTCCCGACGCCGCCACATGTGAGCGTACGGCGCGTCAAATCGAAGACACCAGTCTGCTGCGGGAGTACGAGCGTCAAGGCACGCCGCTGGGGCAGTGATCCGCGCCGCGCGATCCTACCATCGCGTGGCCCATCGCAAGGAGTGAACCTATGACAACAGCGCAATGGTCGCAGGTCCACCCGTCCGTTCACGACGTACGCATGGTTGTGGCGGACATGGACGGTACGTTGCTGGACGGCGACGGACATATCCCCGAGGATTTTTGGCAGGTGTACGAACTGCTGCGCGGCCAGGGGATACGATTTGTACCGGCCAGCGGACGCCAGTATGCCACGCTGCGCGATATGTTTGCCGCGCGTGGCGGCGATATGGCCATGATCGCCGAGAATGGCAATGTCATCGCCGTTGACGGCAGTATGGAAGCGGTAAGCGGCATCGATGCCGATACGGCGCGGCATGTGGTGACGCTGGCTCGCGGTGACCATGGGCGTGATCTGGGCGTGGTGGTGTGCTGCCGCGACGAGGCGTTGATCGAACGCGGCGACCGGCCGTTCGTTGAGGAATGCGCCAAGTATTATCATGCGCTGCGCGTGGTGGATGATGTGCGCGAGGCGCTGGATGCCGCCGTGCGCGACGGCCAGCCGGTGGTCAAGATGGCGGTGTTTGATTTCGATGACGCGCAGCCAGTGGCCGAATCGTTGTTCGGAGCGTTGCGCGAATCCCATCAAGTGGTGGTCTCGGGCGCCCATTGGGTGGATGTGATGGACCGCCGGGCCGACAAGGCGTGCGGCGTTCGCGCGTTGCAGGAGCGTTGGCAGGTCGATGTCGCGCACACCATGGCGTTCGGCGATTACATCAACGATGTCGGCATGCTGCAGGCCGCATCATGGTCGTATGCGATGGCGAACGCGCATCCGCAGGTGGTTCGGTGCGCTCGTTACGGCGCGCCATCCAACGTCGAGCATGGTGTGCTGCAAGTGTTGCGGGCGATGCTGGAGGCGTGAGATGCGGCAGTCGGAGGCGTTGGCGATTTTGGCGGCCGGTGCGCCCGTATTCCTTACCGGTGCGCCGGGTGCGGGTAAAACCTACGTGTTGAATGCGTTCGTGGCGCAGGCGCGTCGCAATGGCGCGTCGGTGGCGGTGACGGCTTCCACGGGTATCGCCGCCACGCATATCAACGGGCAGACGATTCATTCGTGGAGCGGCATTGGCGTGGCCACATCGTTGAGCGACGCGTTGATGAAAACCATTGCGCAGCGCCGCCGCCGGAGGCTGCAATCCGCCGATATCTTGGTCATCGACGAGGTGTCGATGATTCATGCGTGGCTGTTCGACATGGTCGATCAGGTGTGCCGTTCGTTGCGTCGCGATCCGCGGCCTTTCGGTGGACTGCAGGTGGTGCTGTCGGGAGATTTCTTCCAGCTGCCTCCCGTGAGCGTGGCGGGGCGCAATCATGATGTCATTGCGCCGAGGCCGGAGTTTGTGGCCATGCGTGAGCGGTATGCCGACGCTGGCTTGAATCCGGAAGGTTTCGTCACCGAATCGTTGGTGTGGCGCGAGCTTGCTCCCGTGGTGTGCTATCTGACCGAACAGCATCGTCAGGATGACGGACAGCTGCTTACGGTACTTACCGATATTCGCGATGGCATGGTGACGCAGGAGGACCATGAGGTGTTGGCCGCGCGGGTGGGTTCCAGGCCTGGCGACGATGAAGTGGCGGTGCATCTGTTTCCCGTCAATCGTCAGGCGGATACGCTGAACGACACCCGTTTGGCGCAGATCGACGAAGAGCCGCATGAGTATCAGTCGCAGTCGCGCGGGCCTGCTGACCTGGTGGCTCGTCTGCAGAAGAACATGCTGGCTCCGCAGGTGTTGCAGCTGAAAACCGGGGCGGCGGTTATGGCGTTGCGCAACGATGCCGACCGTCAATATGTGAACGGCTCTATTGGGGTGGTGCGGGGTTTTGCGAAGGAGCCCAAGGGCGGTTGGCCGATCGTCGAGTTTGACAACGGCAACGTGGTGACGATGAAGCCCGCGTCATGGGACATGATGGATGGCGAAACGGTGCTGGCCAGCGTGGCCCAGGTGCCGTTGCGGTGCGCGTGGGCGATAACGATTCACAAGTCGCAGGGCATGACGCTGGATCGGGCGGTTATGGACCTGCGGCGCACGTTCGCGCCGGGCATGGGATATGTGGCGTTGTCGCGTGTACAGGGATTGGATGGTTTGTATCTGGACGGCATCAATGAGCGGGCGTTCATGGTCTCGCCGGACGCCGTACGGCTGGATGCATCGCTGCGCGCCGAAGCCAGGGCAGCCTCCGCTCGGCTGTCGCAAGAAGGCGAGGAGACTTTTGCGCCACAAATCGTTGGGGAGGATGAGTTTACGCAGGACGAACTGTTCTAGTGCTGAGCCGACTGTTGGGTGCAGACAGTGTGTCCATGAGGGGTGTGGTATGTTATCGGGCAATGTCCTCTTGCGCTAATAGGTTGGGCGTATGAGCAAAGCACTTCGTATGTCTACTATGTTTTTGCGCACGTTGCGTGAAGATCCCGCCGATGCGGACGTCGATTCGGCCAAACTGCTGCAGCGCGCCGGTTATATCCGCAAGACCGCCCCCGGCATTTGGACGTGGCTGCCGTTGGGTCTGCGGGTGTTGAACAAGATCGAAGCGGTTATCCGTGAGGAAATGAACGGCATTGGCGCCCAGGAAGTCCATTTCCCCGCATTGCTGCCGCGCGAGCCGTATGAGGCCACCCATCGTTGGGAGGAGTACGGCGAGAATCTGTTCCGCTTGCAGGATCGTCATGGTGCTGATTATCTGCTCGCTCCGACGCATGAGGAAATGTTCACCTTGCTGGTCAAGGACATGTATTCCTCGTACAAGGATCTGCCGGTGACCCTGTACCAGATCCAGACCAAGTATCGCGACGAGTTCCGTCCGCGTGCCGGTTTGATCCGCGGACGCGAGTTCGTGATGAAGGACGCCTATTCGTTCACGCTGGATGAGGAGGGCATGAAGCGCTGCTATATGGATGAGCGCGGTGCGTATGAGCGTATTTTCCAACGGCTGGACCTGCGATATGTGCCGGTGTTCGCCATGTCTGGCCCCATGGGAGGCTCCGCTTCTGAAGAGTTCCTGGCACCCATGCCGATTGGCGAGGATACGTTTGCCTTGGCGCCGTCCGGCAAGGCGTGGAACGTCGAGGCGCTGACCACGCCCGAGGTGGCGCCGGTCGACTATGCCGATACCGCTGATATGGCGATGGTGCAGACTCCTGACGCCAAGACGATCGAGTCGTTGGTGGAAGTGATGAATAGCCGTTATCCGCGTGAGGACGGCCGTGCATGGACCGCTGCCGACATGTTGAAGACCGTGGCGGTGACCGTGCTGCATGCCGAGGATGACGAGCATGACAAGCCGTGGCGCGAAGTGGTTGCCGTGGCGATTCCGGGAGATCGCCAGGTGGATATGAAGCGTTTGGAAGCGCAGTTCGCTCCCAGCGAGTTGGAGGAATCCACGCCCGAGGATTTGCGCAAGCATCCCGAGTTGGTGGCCGGCTATATGGGTCCGATGGCGTTTGGCAAGCAGGCTGGCGAGGCTGGTGTGGCCGAGCCGGTGCGTTTCTTCATCGACGCCCATGTGGCTCGCGGTTCGCAGTGGATCGTGGGTGGCGATGAGCCGGGCAAGCACCGCGTGCATGCGGTGTACGGCCGCGATTTCGAAGCCGATGGCGTGGTGGAAGCGGTTGAGGTGCGTCAGGGCGATATGAGTCCGGATGGTTCGGGACCGCTGAGCTTCGAGCGTGGTGTGGAAATCGGCCAGGTGTTCCAGCTGGGCTTGAAGTATTCGAAGGCGTTGGATTTGAAGGTCTTGGATGCCAATGGCAAAACCGTTCCGGTATGGATGGGTTGTTATGGCATCGGCGTGTCCCGCGTACTGGCCTGCATCGCGGAAACTCATCACGACGAGAAGGGCTTGGCGTGGCCGTCGATCGTGGCGCCCGCTCAGGTGCATGTGATGGCCACCGGCAAGGACGAGGCTGCCTTTGAGGCGGCGGAGCGCTTGGTCGAGCAGCTTGAGGAACGTGGCGTCGAGGTTATCTACGATGATCGCCGCAAAGTGTCGCCGGGCGTGAAATTCAAGGATGCCGAGTTGATCGGTGTGCCGCTGGTGGCGGTTGCCGGCCGCGATACCGTCTCGCAGGGCACGATCGAGATTCGTGACCGCGACGGCCAGCATATGGTGGCGGTGCCGGCTGAGCAGGTGGCGCAGGTGCTGGTCGAGCGTATCGCCGCACTGTAGGCATAGTGAGCGTGGCCCACGTGCGGTCATGTTGATGGGCGGCCCGTAGCATTGCTGCGGGCCGTTTGGCATAGTGGGTCGGATTGGAGTGCCGTGGTGTTGCCGATCTTGCATACTTGCCGGGCCTGGTGAAGCATTCCGGTTGGAGGTTATCCACAACACGCCCGATTGCCAGGCCTTCGACCACCACTGTTGGAGCGGCTGGTGCTGCGCGGCATGCGTGCGTCATAGTGTCGGTACCGGCGAGCATGGTGTCTGTCACTTCGGTTGGTGTCATGGATTGGTTGCCCAGCAGCGTGCTCGTCGGTCCACCAACGAGCACAAGGAGCGCGATATGCAGCAAGCAATGGTGACCATCAACGGGTATGTCGGGGGAGAGCCGGTGGCGTTCGGCAAGGAAGGCGGGGCGGCGGCCTGCTCCTTCCGTCTGGGGTGTACCAGAAGTTATTACGACGCCAAAGCGGGCGCGTGGAAGGAGGGCGTCACCACGTGGGGGACCGTAAAGGCGTTCAGGACATTGGCGTCGAATATTCTGCAATCGGTGCACAAAGGCGACCCTGTTATGGTGTGTGGTGCGTTGCAAACCGAACAGTGGACGCAGGATGGCGCGGAGCGCAGCCGTTTGGTTATCGAAGCCCAGACGGTCGGGCATGATCTGACCCGTGGTATCGGCATGTTTCAACGCCAGCGGCGCGAAGGCACTGGCGGGCAGCCTGCCGCTAATGCGCAAGGCGGGGTCCATCGTGATGCATCCGAGATGGGCGATCGAGCGCAGTCGGCGGGTGACTCCAGTGCGGAGGACTCGGATTTTGATACTGCGGAAGAGGCGTTGGACAACACCTCGCTGTCAACTGCAGATAGCGTGTGAGCGGCAGCCCATGTGGACATGTTGTTCGCTGCGGAGGCACATAACGCAACGTGCCGACCCTCCAACGGGTCGGCACGAATGGTCAAGTGCGGCGATGGGTCGTGCATATCACATGACACGGCCGATACGGTATATGCCGCAAGATGACGGGAACGTTACCAGATGTGCACGCGTTGGTCGGGGTCGAGCCACATGGGGTCGTCCGCGGTGACGTGGAACGCATCGTAGAATAGATCCACATTGCGCGCGATGCCGTTGGTGCGGCATTCCGCGGGTGAATGCGGATCAATCTGCAGATGTTGCTCGGCCAACTCGTCGCGATTCTTGGTGCGCCAGATGGCGGCATAGTTTAGGAAGAAGCGTTGCACGCCGGTGTACCCGTCCATGACAGGCGCCTGGCGCAATGCGTCGGCGATGCCTTGCGCCGAGCCGTCCTTGGCGTTGCCGTGAGCTTTATCTAGTGAGAAGGCGTAGGCTTTCAGGGCGATGGTGACACCGCCGAGATCGCCAATGTTCTCGCCGATAGTGAGTGCGCCGTTGACATGTGGTGCCTGTTCGGGATGCTCGGCGTATTTGTCGGCGAGCTGCTGGGGCACGAAGGCATTGTACTGTTCGATAAGCGCCTTGGTGCGTGTCTCGAAGTTGGCCTTGTCCTCTTCGGTCCACCAGTCATGGAGCATGCCGTCGCCGTCGTACTGACTTCCCTGGTCGTCGAAGCCGTGTCCAATCTCGTGGCCAATCACCGCGCCAATGCCACCGTAGTTGGCGGCATCTTCGGCATCCGGGTTGAAGAACGGCGGCTGCAAGATGGCTGCGGGGAAGACGATGACGTTCATCGATGGCTCGTAATAGGCGTTGACGGTTTGCGGATTCATCAGCCATTCCTCATGGTCGACCGGCTTGCCGGCCTTGGCGAGCTGACGGCCCATTTCGTATCGATTGGCGGCGCGCATGATGTCGATCAGGCTATCACCTTCGTGGATGACCAGTGCGCTGTAGTCGCGCCAATGATTTGTGTAACCGATCTTCGGAGTGAACTTCGAGAGCTTTTCCAGCGCCTTGGCCTTGGTTTGCTCGCCCAGCCAGTCGCTGGTGGTGATGGAGACACGGTAGGCGTCGATGAGGTTGGCGACGAGCTCTTCCATGCGTTGCTTGGAACTTGCGGGGAAGTGGCGCTGCACATACACCTTGCCGACCTCTTCGCCGCAGGTGCCGTTGACGAGCGATACGGCGCGTTTCCAGCGTTCGCGCTGTTGCTTGGCTCCCGAAAGGATCTTACCGTAGAAGTCAAAGTTCGTGCTGTCGAATGGTTCGCTCAGCATGCTGGCCCAGCCGACGATGACGTGTACACGGGCCCACAGCTTGAGTTCGTCGAGACTGGCGGCCTGCCAGAAAGCATCGAAGCCAGTCAGGAAGCTCGGCTCGTGCACGATGCTATGGGCAAGCGCTTGGCTGATGGATACGGGCTGGGCCGCCGATGTTTCGGTGGCATCGTAGGCTTCCTGCCAGGCCTGTGTCCATGCCTGCAGGTTAACGTGCTGTAGCGCTTCGGTGAGCATTTGCCAATCGTAGGGATTATAGGTTTTCTGCGAGTCTCGGGTCGCAACGACATCCCAATGATGCGATGCGATGCGGGTTTCGATATCCAACAGTGTCCGAGCCTGTTCGGTGGCGGACTCGTCATCCTCGGCGTAGCCTGCGTGACGCAGCTGTCGGGCGACCATGGTGCTGAATGCTTCGCGTATCGCTGCGTGGTGTTCGTCACGGTAGTAGGCTTCGTCGGGCAGCAGCAGGCCGCCCTGCTCGATGTGAATGATGTCGGTGGTTGGATCCTTGGGATCGCCGTAGACGCCGATGCCGAAGAATTCAGCGCCGTCGACCGTGGCCAGCGCGCGAACCAGCTCGGTTTTGTCTGCGGCCTGGTCGATGCGGGACAGGTCGTCGCGGATGGGTTCCAAGCCTGCCGCTTCGATGGCCTGCGTGTTCAGGAATGTGCGGTAGATAAGTCGGGAGAGGGGCGCGGGGGCATTCTCGTCGTCGAGAATCTCGCGTATTTGGCGCTCTGCGTCTTCGGCGAGTTTGTCGAACGACCCATAGCGTGAGCGGTCGTCGGGAAGGCGATACGTATCGATCCAGGGTCCGTTGACGTAACGGAAGAGATCCTGCGCGGGGGAGATGACGGAGGAAAATGATGCCGGGTCGATGCCGGAGGTCAATGTTGTACTCATGGCTTTACCCTAGCCATGTTTGGTGACAATCCATGCATGCTCGTCCGCTGGATGGACGCCAAACTGTGTGGAGCACACAAGTCGGAGTTCCGCTTTGGGCATGGAATGGTCAGGCTGTCTATTCTTGAATATAGGAAAAGGTGACACTGTGTCAGTCATCGTTACATATTCAGTGAAGGAGCGTGACGCCATGTCCGCATCAATGAACAATCCCTATGATCCGCAACGCGCAGCTGCAGATGATGGCCAGTGGCAGCAGTCGCAGCAGCCACCGCAGCAGACTGCATGGCAGGACGGCACCTCCAACGATTGGTGGGGTCCTGAGCCCTTCTCGTTGTTTGAAGACGCACTTTCCATGCGTGCGCGCAATATGATTCGCGGTGGTTACGCGGTACTTGGCGTGGCGGCCGTGGCTCTTGGCGCGGCGCTGCTCTTCTGGCCGGGGCGCACGTTGGCGCTGTTCGCGTTGGCGTTCGGCGTGTATTTTGTCGTTTCCGGCGTGGTGCGCATCGTCACCGCCATCGTGGAACTCGGCCTGCCGGGAGGTTGGCGCGTGCTCAATATCCTGGTCGGCATATTGCTTGCCGTCGGCGGCGTGGTGGTGTTGAAGAACAGCATGCTGTCGGGACAGACCTTGGCATTGCTGGTGACGCTGACGGTGGGCATCGGCTGGATGGTCGAAGGCATCACGGCATTGGCGGAAAGCCGGCGTCTGGCCAGCTCGGGCTGGTCGATGCTGTACGCCGTGCTGGCGGTGGTCGCCGGTGTGGTGGTGCTGGTGTTCCCGCTGTCGTCCACGGTTTGGCTGGTGTGGTTCGGTGCCATCGCATTGGTGGTGATGGGCGTTGCCTCCATTATGCGGGCTCTGTCTTTCGGACGCGGCGTGCAACGATAGTAATGTCGAGTGGAGTTGAGTGCTATACCCATGTGCTTCGCCACTTCGTGCAGATAATGCCTCGCCGCACCGATGTGCGGTGGGGCAGTTCGATGGATGGGAACCTGCCCTGGAGTGGTGTGGTGTGTGACATGGCGTTTGGCATGTTCGGGCAAGGCACGCGGTAGGGTGAACATATGATTGAGTTGAAGACAGCATCAGAAATCGAAGCGATGAAGCCGGCCGGCCGTTTTGTGGCGGGCATTCTCAAGGATTTGCGCGAAACCACCAAGGTGGGTACGAATTTGTTGGAAATCGATGATTTCGTGCGCCGTCGCATCGAAAGCCGCAAGGGGGCTAAATCGTGCTATGTGGATTACGCGCCGGACTTCGGCACCGGACCGTTTGCGCACTATATCTGCACCTCGGTGAATGATGCCGTGCTGCATGGTGTGCCGTTTGACTACGCCTTGCGCGACGGCGATCTGGTCAGTCTTGACCTGGCGATCAGCGTGGACGGATGGGTGGCCGATTCGGCGATCAGCTTCATCGTCGGCGAGCATCGCGACCCGGAGGACGAGCGTCTGATCCGCTGCACCGAAGAGGCCTTGGCGGCGGCCATCGAGCAGGCGCAACCAGGCAACCGTCTTGGAGACATTTCCGCAGCCATCGGTGAGGTGGCTCATGCGGCCGGCTATGACATCAATCTTGATTTCGGCGGCCATGGCGTGGGACATATCATGCACGGCGATCCTCACGTGCCCAACGATGGCCGTGCCCATCACGGGTATCGTTTGCGTCCGGGTTTGGTGATTGCGATCGAGCCGTGGTTCCTTAAGACTACCGATGAGATTTATCAAGATCCGAAGGATGGGTGGACGCTGCGTTCCGTGGACGGTTCGCGTGGCGCACACAGCGAGCACACCATTGCGATTACGGACAACGGCCCGATTATCCTCACCGATCGCGAACGTCTGTAATCGGTAGTGTTGTCCGTACGCTAAGACGAGGTAACGCCGTATGCGATTTGCTTTGCTACAGTGAATCCGCATACGGCGTTCTTGTATGGTATAACGTCTTGTGCTGCAAGGGCTTACAAGCGATAAAGTACTCTGCTTGTTTCAGTTGCCTGTGTGGTCAGACACCAGCGATGCCGCAAGGATAATCCTTCGACGTAGCGAAAGGCGGTGGCGATGGCCGAGGCGAATCTAAATGTTGACGGCAGTTCCTATGTGTTGCCGGTGGTGGAGTCCACGGATGGTCCCGACGGCATTGTGGTGTCGGGGTTGCGCAACGATGGCTGGGTCACGCTTGACCCGGGATTTCTGACCACTGCGCAATGTGCGTCGAAAATCACTTTTATCGACGGTCAGCGTTCTATCTTGCGCTATCGCGGGTATGCGATCAGCGAGCTATGCGAATATGCGGATTTCCTTGAGGTTGCATGGTTGCTGCAATATGGCGAGCTTCCGTCGCGTACGCAGTTCGAGACGTATTGCGAAGCGGTGAACCATCGCACGATGGTAGGGGAGGATTTCCGTACATTCCTGGGGTCGTTCCCGCGCAGCAGTCATCCGATGGCGGTATTGGCCTCGGCGGTGAACGCCTTGGGTGCGTTTTATGCGGACACCACCAATCCATTGGATGAGGCGCAGCTGGATGAGGCGGCGATCATCATTATGGCGAAGGTACGCACGATGGTGAGCTACATCATGAGGCGTCATCGTGACGAGCCAATGCTGTATCCGGATTATGCGCGTGGATATGTCGACGATTTTCTGCGCATGTGTTTCGCCATACCGTATGAGCCATTTGCCTCAGATCAGTTGAATGTGCATGCATTGGGACGGTTGTTGATTATCCATGCCGATCATGAGCAGAACTGTTCCACGTCCGTGGTGCGTATCGCCGGAAGTGCCCATGCGAATCTATATGCGGCGGTGGCGGCGGGCATCAACGCACTGTCTGGACCCTTGCACGGAGGTGCGAACGAGGCGGCGTTGCGGCAGTTGGCGTTGATTCGTGATTCGGGGAAGTCGGTGCGTGAGTTTGTCGAGGATGCCAAGCGCGAGGGGAGACGTATTGCGGGACTGGGTCATCGTGTCTATAAGTCATATGATCCGCGCGCGGCGATTGCTCGGCAATATATGGAGCAGGTGCTGCACCGCGATGATATGGATACACTGCCTAGTGAGGTGCGGTCGTTGTGTGAGGTGGCGATGGAATTGGAAGACATCGCCCTGCATGACGAGTATTTCGTGGAGCGTCATCTGTATCCCAATGTGGATTTTTATACTGGGTTGCTGTATCGCGTCATCGGTTTCGAGCCGGGAATGTTCACTCCATTGTTTGCGTTGGGACGTATTCCCGGATGGATTGCGCAGTACCGTGAGTTGTTGACCGATCCGAATACGAAGATCGGACGTCCACGGCAGGTGTACACGGGTGTGCCGGCGCGAACCTATGTGCCAATGGAGCAGAGGGAAGAGTGATTCCACATCGGTTAATTCGCGCAATCGGCTGCACATGCGATGGTGACGGTGCATATCCATAAGGATGCACCGCCACCGTCTGGTGATTCGCGGCGTGCGTGCTTGCCGTGCGCGGCGTTGCAGACGACGTGTGCCGTTGGACTCGTCGTATCGGCGAGTCCAACGGCACACGTGACGTATGGAGGTCAGTTCTTGTGCAATTCGGCGTTGAGTTCGATGCCGCTCTTGCGGTAGCGTGCTTCGATGGCACCAGTGAGAGAATTGCGGATGAACAGTAGGTTGTCCTTGCCTGACAGTTCCGCGCCCTTGACGACTTCGCCGGTGGCGTGCACGGTTACCTTGGTGCCTGCGGTGACATACAGGCCCGCTTCCACGACGCAGTGGTCTCCCAGCGAGATACCGATGCCCGCGTTGGCGCCCAACAGGCTGTGCTCGCCGATGGTGACGCGATGCTTGCCGCCACCGGACAGCGTGCCCATGATAGAGGCACCGCCGCCGATGTCCGAACCGTTGCCGACGACCACGCCTTGTGAGATGCGCCCTTCGACCATGGAAACACCGAGTGTGCCGGCATTGAAGTTGACGAAGCCCGCATGCATCACCGTGGTGCCTTCGGACAGATAGGCGCCCAGGCGGGCGCGGTTGGCGTCGGCGATGCGCACGCCGGTAGGTGTGACGTAGTCCAGCATGCGCGGAATCTTATCCAACGAGTGGACGGTGACCGATGCGGGCGGCATCATCGGCATCGCGCGGCGTGCGGCATCCATGACGTCGATTTTGCGCAAGGCGAAGTCGGACACCGAGAACGGTCCGTAATTCGTCCATACGGCGGTGGTGAGCTTGCCGAAAATACCGTCGAGATTGATGGTGTTCGGTTTGGCCAGCCGCATGCTCAGGACGTGCAGACGCAGATAGGCGTCAGCGCTGTCGGCAATGGGAGCATCCAAATCGCTGATCGTGAATACCGGCACGCGACGCACGCCACGGGCGTCCGGTTCGTCGAAAGCCATGGCGCCGAAACCGTGGTGCGGTCGTGATTGCGGCGCAGGAGGTGCGCCGAGGGACAACGTGGGATACCAAACGTCAAGGGTCGCTCCGCTGGCGTCGATACTTGCCAAACCCCAACCCCATGCCGTACGTGGTTCGATCATGCTTCGCTCCTTAGCATTCGATGGCCGCGTGTGCCCGCGGATACCTGTTCAACCATACCGTAAGGGCGTGCCGTTGGCGCGTCCTGCCAAGCGTAAAATCCGCCGTATTGCGTACAATGCCCAGCATGGATGACTATCGCAGGGAACGTGAGCGCAGGCAGGCGCGGCGGCGCTGCATCGCGCGTGCGATAGCCGTGGTAGTGGCGGTCGCACTGCTGGCGAGCCTGGTGATTCCCGCGGTTATTTCTGGTCTTTGACGTTGGTGCGTTGCCGGCAATCGAGGCATTGCCCAAGTGTGGCGCTGGCGCGTTGACGGCGCATGCGTGATGAACCCGCGGAAATGAAGATATGGCATACTCCATATCGTGACAAACAATGTATGGTGGTAACTCATGGCTGAATATGATTTTGAACAAGGCATTGCGGACGCGCGCGCCAAATACGAATCCATCGCCAAAGCGTTGGATGTCGAGCGCCTGCGCGAGCAGATTGCGCGGCTGGAAGAGCAGGCGGCGCAGCCGGGCTTGTGGGATGATCCGGACAATGCGCAGAAGGTAACGAGTCGTCTGTCGGCCGCGCAATCGCAGATGAAGCGACTGACCTCTGCCGAAAGCCGTATCGATGACGTGCAGACGCTGGTTGAGTTGGGGCGCGAGGAAGGTGACGCCGACACGTTAAGCGAAGCGCAGCAGGAAGTCGAGGCGATTCAGCGTGACTTGGACGATATGGAAATCCAAACTTTGCTGGACGGTGAATACGACGAACGTTCGGCTGTGGTGACCATTCGCTCCGGCGCGGGCGGTGTGGATGCCGCTGACTTCGCGCAGATGCTGCTGCGCATGTACGTGCGTTGGGCGGAGCGCAACGGCTACAAGGCCAAGATGATGGATACGTCTTACGCGGAAGAAGCCGGTATCAAATCTGCCACCTTCCAAATTGACGCCCCCTATGCCTATGGCCGACTTTCCGTGGAAGGCGGCACGCACCGTCTGGTACGCATTTCGCCCTTCGACAACCAGGGTCGCCGCCAGACCAGCTTTGCTGCGGTCGAAGTGGTGCCTTTGGTCGAAGCGACGGACCACATCGACATTCCGGATACGGAAATCCGCGTTGACACCTACTGCTCCTCCGGACCTGGCGGACAGGGCGTGAACACCACATATTCCGCGGTGCGCATCACTCACTTGCCGACGGGCATTGTGGTGACCATGCAGGACGAGCGTTCGCAGATTCAGAATCGTGCTGCGGCCATGGCGGTGTTGCAGTCTCGCTTGCTGGTGTTGCGTCATGAGGAGGAAGCCAAGAAGAAGAAGGAGCTTGCCGGTGACATCAAGGCCAGTTGGGGTGACCAGATGCGTTCTTACGTGCTGCATCCCTACCAGATGGTCAAGGATCTGCGCACCGGGCATGAAACCTCGCAAACCCAAGCGGTGTTTGACGGCGACATCGACGCCTTCATCGAGGCTGGCATTCGCTGGCGTCATGAGCAGCGTCGTGCGACATTGGAAGAAGCGCAAGCATAAGGAGCCGGTATTATGGCGTTGATCTCGCTTGACCATGTGAGCAAAATCTATCCCCGTGGTACACGCCCGGCGTTGGATGACGTGAATCTGCACATTGACCGTGGCGATTTCGTGTTCCTGGTGGGTGCGTCCGGCTCGGGTAAGACTACGTTGCTGAGCTTGCTGTTGCACGAAGAGGAAGCCACCGATGGTGAAATTCGCGTTGCGGGCAATGATTTGCGTCGTCTGACCAACCGTCAGGTGCCGCAGTATCGGCGTTCCATCGGCTTTATTTTCCAAGACTATAAGTTGCTGAACAATAAGACGGTATGGCAGAATGTCGCCTTTGCCTTGGAAGTGATCGGCACCAGCCGCGCCACCATCAAGTCGTTGGTGCCCAAGGTATTGGAAACTGTCGGTCTGACTGGCAAGGAACATAATTATCCGCATGAGCTTTCCGGTGGCGAGGCACAGCGTGTGGCCATTGCCCGCGCCTATGTGAACCATCCGCAGATCCTGCTGGCTGACGAACCTACCGGTAACCTTGATCCCACCACGTCGTTGGGCATTATGGAGGTGTTGGACGCCATTAATCGTACCGGCACCACCATTGTGATGGCGACGCATAATGAGGAAATCGTGAACTCCATGCGCAAGCGCGTAGTGGAGCTGCATAGCGGCAAGATTGTACGTGATCAGGTGCATGGTTCGTATGATTCCGCGCTGTATTTTCCGGATGCCGAAGTCGAGTCGAAGGCGCAGCAGGCCATTGGACAGTCCGAAGGCCAGGATCGTTTCCGTCCCCAGTCGGCTCCGATACAGGTGCAGGCCGCGCAGGAGGGCGAACGTGACGTGGCTCAGGCCCTGCAGGTGCTGAGCGATACCGTGGCTGCGCAGGATAACGACGGCATAGCCCGTCTGGCTAATTCCGTGCATTCGGGCCGTACCGGACGTTATGGCGAAGTGTTCGCGCCGGTTGAAGATACCTTGACATGGGGACGTGGGCTGGTGCTGGCGGACGATGGTCAGGCCGGGGCCTCTGGTGCTGCGGCATTGAGCGATGGGCCGGATGGTCATCGTGCCGATGGCAGTGCCGATGACATGGCGGGCAGCGCCGTACCTTCCGGAACGATGGTGGAGAGCGTTGCCGTGGATGACGTCGTGCAAGACACTGATGCTGGCGACATGCGTGATGATGCGACGACGTGCGGTCATCCGCAGGATGCCGGTGGTCGGGACGCCGGACCGCAGGACGACACGAAGCAGGATGGCGCGCAAAAGCGTCAAGCCATCGCCGAACAACATGTTGCCGGACCGCCGGTGCCGCCTCCGGCTCCACCGCAGCCGCCAAGCAACGCTGTGAGCAATGCCACTGAGTCGACCCCCACGATGGAGGACAACCAATGAATATCCGATTTATCCTGTCGGAAACTTGGACGAGTTTGCGTCGCAATGTATCCATGATTCTATCGGTAATGTTGGTGACGTTTATCTCGTTCCTGTTTATCGGTGCGTCGGTGCTGATGCAGGCGCAGATTACCCAAGCCAAGGGCGATTGGTATGACCAAGTCGAAGTGGTGGTGTGGCTATGTCCTGACGGCACAAGCCAGTCGGCCAATTGTGCCGCGGGTACGGCGCCAAGCCAGAGTGAGATCGTGGATTTGGAGCAGGTGATCCGTACCGAATTAGGCAGCACTGTGTCCAAAATCACGTATGTGAGCCGTGAGGATTTCTACAAGAACACCTTCCTGAAGCAATATCCCGATGGTATGTACCAAGGGCGTACGCTGACCGCCGCGGATATGCAGGATTCGCTGCGGTTGAAGCTCAGCGACCCGACGAAGTATCAGACCGTGTCTGAGGTGTTAACTGGCCGTACGGGTGTGGAAGAAGTTGTGGACCAACGTCAGATTTTCGACCCGGTGTTCGCGGTGCTCAATCGCGCTACGGTGGTGACGGTGGTGCTGGCGGTGGTTATGGTCGTCGTGGCCATCATGCTGACAGGTACGACGATTCGTTTGAGCGCTGCCTCGCGTAAGAACGAAACCGAAATCATGCGCTATGTGGGCGCGTCCAATTGGATTATTCGCCTGCCGTTCGTGTTGGAAGGTGCGGTTGCTTCGTTGTTGGGCTCGGTGCTTTCGTGTGCCGCGTTGAGTATCGTGGTTAAGATATTCGTCACCGATTGGCTGGCGCAAAATGTGCAATGGATGCCGTTTATTTCCCAGCGCACGGTGTGGCTGGCGGCTCCGGGGCTGATTGTCGGCGCCGTGTTGCTGTCGGCGGTGGCATCGACGATTTCGTTACGGCGATATTTGCAGGCTTAGTACACGCTTTGCCACGCTACCTAGACAATATTCAGGTTGGTGTGTTAGCGTCGACATCATAGAGTGACGTTGACAATATAGGAAGGTCAGTCATGATACAGGTACGACATATGCATGCCGTTACCGCAACGGTATTAAGCGCCGCCATGTTGGTTTCGGTAGGATTGGGAACGTTTGCCCAGGCTCCGGTAGCAGAAGCGGTGACAGTTTCCGAGTATCAGCAGAAAGTATCGTCCCATGATGCGCTGAAAGCGAAGCTGGCGGGCGTCAATGATGATTTGGCGAACCTTATTTTGCAGCTCGACGATTTGACGGAACAGCAGATTCCTGCCGCGCAGGAGGCCGCCAACCAAGCGCAGTCTCAAGCGCAACAGGCGCAGGATTTGGCCGATGCCACGAACGCGCGTTTGGACGCTGCCAAGAAAGACAAAGCTGATCTTGAGGCGAAGATCAAGCAAACCGGCGAGGATTACGACGATGCCCGCGCCGCTGTGGCGCAGTTGGCGCGTGACAGCTTCCATGGCTCTGACGCTTCCGATGTGATGGATGTAGTGACCAATGCCACTACCACCAAAGATTTTGTGAACAAAATGCAATCCGAGGCGGCCGTGACGCGCAGTGAGGCGAACGCGGCTTCCGATGCTGCCGTAAGCCTCAATACGTCGATGAATCGCCAGCAGCGTTTGGATGCCATCGAACAGGAAATCACCAAGCTCAAGCAGCAGTATGATGGGCAGCTTGCCCAAGCGCAGCAGGCGCTGGCGGCGGCCCAGTCGAAGCAAAGCGAACTGCAGACGTTGCGTGACCAAGGCAGCGCGGCACGCGCGCAGTTGGAAGCGCAGAAGAGCCAACTGACCACGCAGGAAGCTCGTGAAGCCGCCGATATCGTTGCCATGAAGTCCGAGATTGATTCGTGGAACCAGAATGTGGGTAATGCTGGCAATGCGAATGCCGGAAACGGTGGACAGCAGCAAATCGGCGGTGGTTCCAACTCAGGTGGCTCTAACTCCGGTGGCTCTGCCGGTGGTTCATCAGGGAACGCAGGCGGAGGATCCACCGGTGGCAACACGGGTGGCGGTACGGCCAACGGTATGGATTATGCCGTGCCCGGTTCCTGTCCAGAAGGCTCGTCGTTCTGCTATGGACACAATACGGGCAATACGGTTGGCGGCGCTGCGTATCCGGCCCGTCAGTGCACGCTGTGGGCGTATATCCGCCGCTCCCAGATGGGACTTCCCGTCGGTTCGTATATGGGCAATGGCGCGGAATGGGCTAATAGTGCCCGTCGTTTGGGGTATTTGGTGAACCGTACGCCGCATGTTGGCGCGGTGATGGTATTTGCCCGTGGGCAGAAGGTGACCAGCTGGTATGCGGATTGGCAGTACGGCCATGTGGCGATTGTCGAACGTGTTAATGCGGATGGTTCGGTGTTGGTGTCGGAAGGTGGCACCGGTTTTGCGTCCTTCCCTGCGTACGAGACGATTTACAATACCGGTAACTACGAGTACATTCACTACTGATCTGCTTGGCGGTGCTAAGCGCCGTTGAAGCGAGGCATTTTCGGCGGGTGTGTTGCCATAGCATGGCGGCGCACCCGCCGTGCTATGGTCAAAAGCAGATGTGTGCGAGACGTTTGGTTCTGAGCCTGGACAAGGCATACGAGGACGGACAAGTGGGAGGCGTGATGGCCAAGGAACAGGGAACGACGATGATTGCGCAAAATCGTAAGGCGCGTCATGATTATGCCATCGAAGATACGTATGAGGCGGGTATTGTGCTCACCGGTACGGAGGTCAAATCGCTGCGCGAGGGGCGGGCTTCGTTGGCGGAGTCATTTGTGGCGATTGATCGTCGTGGGGAAATATGGCTGGAAGGTGCCAATATTCCTGAATACTTGAATGGCACATGGACTAACCATGCGCCACGTCGTAAGCGCAAGTTGTTGCTGCACGCTGCGCAAATCGCCAAGTTGGCGCGGCAGACCGAGGCCAAAGGCTACACCATTGTGCCGTTGAGCCTGTATTTCAAGGATGGTCGGGTGAAAACGCAGATTGCGTTGGCGCGCGGTAAGAAGGAATACGACAAACGTCAGGCGTTGCGTGAGGAGCAGGACAAGCGCGAGGCGTTGCGCGCCATGCGCTACCGGAACATGCGCAGCCGGTGAAAGAAATAAGACACGCTGCCGTATCGACATCATTGTGCCTTAGACTAAGAAGTCATGTGTGGCATTGTAGGATATGTGGGTGGTGCGGTGAGCGACCGCCCGTGGAATGTGTGTGTGCAAGGTTTGCGGCGTTTGGAGTACCGCGGATATGATTCCGCCGGTGTGGCGGTGTGCGGGCCTGATATGAACCACGTGGTGGTGCGTAAGAAGGCAGGTCGTCTGGATAATTTGGTTGCCGACGTGCAACGCGCGCCTTTGCCTGCGGCGCAGGCGGCGATTGGACACACCCGGTGGGCCACCAATGGACGGCCCAGTGATGTGAACGCGCATCCGCATGTGAGTTCAGATGGGATGATTGCGGTCATCCACAATGGCATTATCGAAAACGCTACCTCGCTTAAATCGCAGTTGCAGCAGCAGGGGCATACCTTCTCTTCAAGTACGGATACGGAAGTGATCGCCAAGCTGCTGGGCGTCGAGGCGGCTGCACTCATGGAGCGCGAGGGCGTGCCTGACTTGGCCGAGGCTATGCGGCGGGTGGCTTCGCTGCTGCAAGGTACGTTTACTATCTTGGCGTTGGATTGCCGTCAGCCTGATACGGTGGTGGCGGCCCGCCATGATTCGCCACTGGTGCTTGGTGTTGCAGACGGCGAATACTTCCTGGGGTCCGACGTGGCGGCTTTTGTGGCGTATACCACCGAGGCTGTGGAAATCGGGCAGGATCAGGTGGTGAGCGTGCGTGCGGACGGCTATGCCATTACGGATTGGCAAGGTAATGCAGTGCCGGCATCCGCTCGGTTCACAGTGGATTGGGACGCATCCGCGGTAGATAAGGGTGGTTGGCCTTCGTTTATGGATAAGGAAATCCATGAGGAACCTCAGGCTGTGGCCGATACGCTGTTGGGGCGTGTGGATGAGCAGGGCTCCTTGACGTTGGACGAGCTGCGATTGGATGAGGATGTTTTCCGCAGCATTGACAAAATCATTGTAGTGGCATGTGGTACGGCATCCTACGCCGGATTGGTGGCCAAATATGCCATCGAACATTGGGTGCGTATTCCGGTGGAAGTGGAGCTGGCGCATGAGTTTCGCTATCGCGACCCAATTTTGACATCGCGTACCCTGGTGGTGGCGGTTTCCCAGTCTGGCGAAACTATGGATACGCTCATGGCCATGCGTCACGCACGCGAGCAAGGATCGTTGGTGCTGTCGATTTGCAATACGCAAGGCGCCAGCATTCCGCGCGAATCCGACGCCGTGCTCTACACTCATGCCGGACCGGAAGTGGCCGTGGCCTCCACGAAGGCGTTTGTGGCGCAAATCGTTGCGGCGTATGTGGTGGGGTTGTACTTGGCGCAGGTAAAGGGCACGATGTTTGCCGATGAGATCCGGCAGGTGCTCGATCAGCTGCGAGCCATGCCGGAGCATATTCAATGGGTGTTGGACACGCAGGGCGAAACGGTGCGGCAGTTGGCGCATCGTTTGCGTGACGCGCAGTCCGTGCTGTTCTTGGGGCGTCACGTGGGATATCCGGTCGCTTTGGAAGGCGCGTTGAAACTTAAAGAAATCGCGTATACCTTCACGGAGGGATTTGCCGCCGGCGAACTCAAGCACGGGCCTATCGCATTGGTGGAGGAAAACAAACCGGTCGTGGTAATCGTCCCGTCGGCACGTGGACGCGATATGCTGCACTCCAAGGTGGTCTCGGCTATTGAGGAAGTCAAGGCACGCGGTGCGCTCACCATTGCCGTGGCTGAGCAAGGCGACCCGGATGCCGAGCGATATGCCGATGTGGTGCTGTGGCGTCCGGCGTGCCCTACGCTGCTGTCGCCGTTGGTCGACGTGGTGCCGTTACAGATGTTCGCTATGTATATGGCCCAAGACAAGGGTTACGACGTGGATAAGCCGCGCAACCTGGCCAAATCGGTGACGGTGGAGTAGCCGCACGATGGCTGGCGGCAGGCACCGGTGGGTCGAGGACGAGCCGGATATTCCCTTCGCATGCACGGTATTGTATGAGGATCCTTCGCTTATTGTGATTGATAAGCCGCATTTTGTGCCGACCATGCCGCGAGGGATGTGGTATCGGCAGACTGCACTGATGCGATTGCGCATGGCCTACGGTGAGCCGGACATCGTTCCGGCCCACCGTTTGGACCGCATGACCGCAGGTGTTGTCGTATTTGTGCGGGACCCGGCTTTGCGCGGGGCGTATCAGAAGGTATTCCAAGAGCGGCAGGCCGAAAAATATTACGAATGCGTCGCGCCGTGCACTCCGGTGAGAACGCCTCGATATGGCGTGGTACGTCGGGAATGCGCGCATACACCGTTTCCATTGGTGCGTGCTTCTCACATACGCAAAGAGCGGGGGCAATTGCAGGCCTTTGAAATACCGGGGCAGGTGAATGCGATCACTCGTATGGAGCGCGGGCAATTGGTAAGGCTTGTGGCCTGCGGTTCAACGCGCCCGTCTCGTTTGTGGTGCCAATACGACTTGCATCCGCTTACCGGCAAAACGCATCAATTGCGTGTGCATATGGCATCGTTGGGATTGCCTATCGTCGGAGATGATTGGTACCCGCAGGTGATGCCACGCGCATATGATGACTTCGCGCAGCCATTGCGTTTGGTGGCCCGTAGTCTCGCCTTTGACGATCCGGTGAGCGGGCGTCGCCGCGTATGGCGATCGCAGGTGAGGTTGGATACGGACATGCAAGCTTTACGGCGCGTAGATTCGGCGCTGGTGGTGCGGGCCGGCGAATGACGTTGTCTGGCCGGCCCAAGTGATGCGATGGCCTGTTTAGGCGGCGATCTCGGCGACGGACGAGCGCTCGATGAGTGTGCCGGGGATGACGTTTTTGACGTGCGAGGCTACGTTGCGTCCTTCGCACAGGTCGTGTGCCATGCCGAATGCCGTGCGACCAATGATGTCGAATGGCAATCTCATGGTGGTGAGGGACAGTCGCGGCACAAGGTTGCGCAGCGAATCGTCCACGCCGATGACGCTGACGTCATCGGGGACACGCTTGCCCGCTGCCTGCAAACCCAGCATGACGCCGTAGGCCATTTGATCGTTGGCGGCGTACACGGCGGTGCAGTCGGATTCATGGGCGAGCGCTAATCCGGCTTGATAACCGCTGTCGGCTTCCCAGTCGCCTACATAGGTTGGGGGTATGGGGCGGCCGGCTTGGCGCAGGGTGTCCTGCCAGCCGCGCAGTCGGCTTTCCGCGGCGCGGGAGGAGGCGGGGCCGGCGACGTGGTAAACCGTGCGGTGTCCTTTGCTGAGGAGATAGTCCACGATGGCGGTGGAGCAACCGTATTGGTCGGCGTCGGTGGTGGGGCAGTGGTTGGCGGCGTCTTCGCAGATAAGCACCACCGGCAGGTCTTTGGGCGGGGTGAAATCGTCGAAGTCGGTGATGCGCTGTTCCATAACGACGATGAGCGCGTCGACCGGTAGTCGTTTCATGCGGTTGACGATGTCTTGCAGTGTGGTGCCCGCTTGGCTGATGGTATGCAGTGTCACCGCGTATCCTTCATCGACGGCAGCGTTGGTGATGCCTTCGAGAATGCGGGCGTTGCCGTATGAGGACATGTTGAATAGTGCGACGCCGATATCATTGAACCGCCCGTGCTTCAACGCACGTGCCGCATAGTTGGGACGGTAGCCTAATCGTTCCATGGCGGCTTCTACGCGCTGGCGGGTTTCGGGACGCACGGCGTCGCTGCCGTTGGCGACTCGTGATACCGTTTGGGGAGAGACTCCTGCCGCTTTGGCGACGTCCTGCATGGAGGCAGGCTGCTTGTTCTCCATAGTGAGCTCGTTTCTTCGGTGTGCTGATTATGTTTTCGTCACCATTATATCATCTAAGAAACGCGAAAGTGCTCATTCTGCCAAAGCTATGCTATGATGATATCGTAACCATTTTTGGCATGCAGTTATGGAGCTGCAATAACCTTCGACGGAGAGGGGTGTGTGATGTCAGTGCATGAGTCGCCCGCCATCGCGTCTCCCGTGGTGTCACATAGGCATCGCGCGGACTGGCGTGGATGGAAGTTTATGTGGCCGTTTGCGTTGGTGTTCGTGTTTGTGTTCGTAGTGCCGATCGTGTACGCGGTGTGGATTTCGTTCTTCCAAACGCGCATGATCGGTGGCACGGTGTTCGCGGGGCTGGCGAACTACAAGCAGTTGTTCGCGGACGCGCAGTTCTGGAGTAGTGTGCGCCGAGTGGCGCTGTTCACCATCGTGCAGGTGCCCATCATGCTGTTCCTGGCCGCCGCGATGGCGTTGGCGCTGGACTCGCTCAAACTGCACGGCATGCGCTTCTTCCGCATCTCCACGTTCCTGCCCTACGCGGTCCCCGCGGTGGTCTCGACCCTGATCTGGGGTTTCATGTATGGCGCGAAGTACGGCCTGGTCGGCTCGCTCAACGACGTGCTGGGCACCAATTTCGATGTGCTCGCCCCGTCGGTGCTGCTCGCCTCGATGGGCAACATCGTGACCTGGGAGTTCACCGGATACAACATGCTGATCTTCTACTCGTCGCTCTCCACGATCCCGCACTCGCTGTACGAGGCCGCGTCGATCGACGGCGCGAGCGAATGGCAGATCGTGCGCCGCATCAAGCTGCCCGAGCTGAAGGGATCCCTGGCGATCACCGTGATCTTCTCCATCATCGGCTCGTTCCAGCTGTTCAACGAGCCGAGCATCATGCAGAACATGGTGCCGGGCAACGCGATCACGACATACTACACGCCGAACATGTACGCGTACAACCTGAGCTTCAGCGGCAACCAGAGCAACTACGCGGCCGCGCTGGCCATCGTGATGGCCGTCATCACCATGGCCGTGGCCTACGCCGTGCAGCTGAGGAGCATGAAGGAGCAGATGAAATGACAGCAGTGACGAGTGATGCCCGCCGCACTGCGGCGGAACTGCGCGCGCGTGAGCGCGCGGCCAAGAAGGCGGAGCGCGAGCGCCAGCGCAGGGTGGCGCGCGACGAGGCGGCCGAACGCCGCCGCGCCGCCAAAAGCGGTTTCTCGAACGTGGCCAACCCCCGGCGCAGCGTGCTGCTGACCGTGGTGTGCGCCGTGTTCGCGGTGTACTCGCTGTTCCCTTTCCTGTACCTGATCATCAACGCGACCAAAACGCAGCGTGACTTCACGTCCACGTTCGGCCTGGGGCTGGGCAAGGACTTCGCCTTGTGGGACAACCTCGTCGAGGTGTTCACCTACAACGACGGCATCTTCTCACGCTGGCTGCTCAACACGCTGCTGTACGTGGTCGTCGGCGCCGGCGGAGCGACCCTGCTCGCCATCATGGGCGGCTACGCGCTGGCCAAGTTCCGCTTCCCGGGCCGCAAGGCCGTGTTCGCGCTGATCATCGGCTCGATCTCCGTGCCCGGCATCGCGCTGGCCGTCCCGCAGTTCCTGCTGTTCGCCAAGCTCGGACTGACGAACACGCCTTTGTCGGTCATCGTGCCCAGCCTGATCAGCCCGTTCGGCCTGTACCTGATGTGGATCTTCAGCGAGCAGGCCGTGCCCAGCGAGCTGCTCGAGGCCGCCCGCGTGGACGGTGCCTCGGAATGGCGCACGTTCCGCACGATCTCCCTGCCGCTGCTCGCCCCCGGCATCGTCACGACAGCCCTGTTCACGATCGTGGCGACCTGGAACAACTACTTCCTGCCGTTGATCATGCTCAAGGACGCCGACTGGTACCCCCTGACCATCGGCCTGAACCAATGGAAGGACCAAGCCTCCACCGCCGGCGGCACCGCGATCCAGAACCTGGTCATCACCGGCTCGCTGGTCACCATCATCCCCCTCGTGGTCGCGTTCCTGCTGTTGCAGAAGTACTGGCAGTCCGGCCTGGCCGCAGGCGCCGTCAAGGAATGATGGGGTTCGCGGAACCCTCGTGAGCTGGCAGGTCGCCCCGGTAGTGTTGCCGGAGCGACCTGGCCACTACAGTTATAAGGAGTATGAAGTATGGGTGCACGTAGAAGGCATCGTTGGCCGCAACCGTTGGCGGGCCAGCAAGAACGTATTTGGTACGGTGGTGATTACAACCCCGACCAGTGGCCCGAAGCAGTATGGGATGAGGATGTTCGTCTTATGGGCGAAGCGGGCGTGAATCTAGTGTCCGTGGGTATTTTCTCGTGGGCGAAGATCGAACCGTCGGACGGCGTGTATGACTTCGACTGGCTTGATCGCATCATTGACAAACTGGGTCAAGCCGGTATTGCCGTCGATTTGGCATCGGCAACCGCGTCGCCGCCGTTGTGGCTTACGCAGGCGCATCCGGAGGTGATGTGGAAGGATTATCGCGGCGACGTGTGCTGGCCTGGCGCGCGTCAGCATTGGCGACCGACCAGCCCGGTGTTCCGTGAATATGCCTTACGTTTGTGCCGCAAGATGGCGGAGCATTATCGCGACAATCCGTATGTGGTGGCCTGGCATGTGGGCAACGAGTATGGTTGCCATAATCGTTTTGACTATTCGGATGATGCCATGGCGGCCTTCCAGGAATGGTGCCGCGCTCGCTACGGCACGATCGAGGCGGTGAACGATGCTTGGGGTACGGCGTTCTGGGCGCAGCACATGACCGATTTTTCCCAGATTGTGCCGCCGCGCTTCATTGGCGATGGCAACTTCATGAATCCGGGCAAGCTGTTGGACTTCAAGCGTTTCAGCTCGGATGCGCTCAAGGCGTTCTATTGCGCGGAGCGCGACCTGCTCGAGGAACTGACGCCGGGTCGTCCGCTGACCACTAATTTCATGGTGAGTGCCGGTGGCACCGGTTTGGATTACGACGACTGGGGTTACGAGGTTGACTTCGTCTCCAACGACCACTATTTCACGCCGGGGGAGGCCCATCTGGACGAGCTGCTGTACAGTGCATCCCTGACCGATGGCATTGCCCGCAAGCAGCCGTGGTTCCTGATGGAGCATTCGACCAGTGCCGTCAATTGGCGTGCCATCAACTACCGTAAGGAACCCGGACAGTTGGTGCGCGATTCCTTGGCGCATGTGGCCATGGGTGCGGACGCCGTGTGCTATTTCCAATGGCGTCAGTCCAAGGCGGGCGCGGAGAAGTTCCACTCGGCGATGCTGCCGCACGCTGGCGCCGATTCCCAGGTGTTCCGCGATGTATGCGAGCTGGGCGCCGATCTGCAGCGTCTGTCCGATGCCGGCGTGCTGGGCACTCGCGTGGCGCAGTCGCCGGTGGCGGTGGTGTTCGACTATGAGTCGCAGTGGGCCACCGAACATACGGCCACGCCGTCACAGGAGGTTCGCCATTGGACCGAGCCGCTGGATTGGTTCCGGGCGTTGGCCGATGTCGGTATTGGCGCCGATGTGGTGCCGGTGCGGGCTGGCTGGGACGACTATGACGTAGTGGTGCTGCCGAGCGTGTATCTGCTCTCTGAGGAAACCAGTGAACGTGTGCGTCGCTTCGTGGCGCATGGTGGCAAGTTGATTGTCACGTATTACACGGGTATTGCCGACGAGCGCGATCACGTGCATCTGGGCGGGTATCCGGGCTCGATTCGTGACGTGGTGGGCGTGCGCGTTGAGGAGTTTGCCCCGATGGGCCAGGATGGTGGAACGCTGGATCATCTTGAGGTGAGCAACGGCACAGTGGCCACTGACTTTGCCGACGTCATTACTTCGATGGATGAGGATACGCGCGTGTTGGCTTCGTATCATGCCGATGTATGGACCGGTCTGAACGACGTGCCTGCGGTGACGGTGCATCCGTATGAGTCCGGTGTGGCGGCGTATGTTGGCTGCCGTTTGGGGCGTCAAGGTATCGCCGCCACGTTGCCGCAGCTGTTCGAAGCGTTGGGCGAGAGCGCGCTGCTGTTGGGCAACGGCGATGTGTTTACGGTCGACCGTGTGGATGACAGCGGCGAGCATGGGTTGCGTTTCGTGTTCAACCGCACGCATGAGCCGGTGTCGGTACCGCTGCCAGGACAAGCGCTAGTGGCCTCTTTGGCGCAGGCGGACGACGAAGCCGGTACGGCGACGTTGTTCCCCAACGGCGTGGTAGTGGCCGCGTTCTAGTGCAGCGCGTGTGACGTGCATACTGCCTGTTGGTTAAGGCGGCGTGGTACGGAGGTGCCATGCCGCCTTGTCATATCGGCGCACAAGGTGGCGTTGGCTTCAGGGTTATGGCGTACACTTGCTGTGCGAGGATCAACCAAGCGGCAAAGGAGGACTACGCGTGAAGGCACGTCGGCACATATCACGAGCGATGTCATGCGCACTTGCCGCAATCATGCTGGTGGCGTTGAGCGCATGCGCTGCGCAGGATACCCGCACGGTGCTGACGGTGTGGTCGTGGGAGCCAAGCATGGATGCCGTCATCGACGGCTTTGAACAGGCCAATCCTGATGTTCACGTCCAGTTGCGTGATACCAGCGGCTATGACAATCTCAATAGCGCCATCCAAGATGGTTATGGTATGCCGGATGTTATTCAGGTTGAATATTTTGCTTTGCCGCAGTATGCGGTGAGCAGCCAGCTGTTGGATATCACCGATCGCGCGCAGGGGTATGGGGATTTCTATACGCCGGGCACGTGGTCGTCGGTGCAGTTGAATGGACGTGTGTATGGTTTGCCCATGGATTCTGGTCCGATGGCGTTCTTTTACAATCAGGATGTGTTCGAGGAAGCCGGAGTGGACGCGTCGGCCATCAAGACGTGGGATGATTATTACCAAGCGGC
The DNA here is from genome assembly GCF_056356495.1 of Bifidobacterium sp. LH_491. Lineage (NCBI taxonomy): Bacteria > Bacillati > Actinomycetota > Actinomycetes > Bifidobacteriales > Bifidobacteriaceae > Bifidobacterium > Bifidobacterium sp. LH_491. The sequence goes on along the minus strand of NZ_JBKEUI010000001.1, from coordinate 1,232,953 downwards.
AAAAAAGCTGAAACGTATCGGTGTGTTTATTACCGCTGATGCGGGCGATGCAAGTTTCTATAATGCCATGATATGGCTTGCGGGGGGACGGCCGTTTTCTACCTCCAGCGATGGCAAGGATGTGACCGTCGACTTGGAGGGAGATCGAGGGACGGCGACATTCACCGAGTTCTGGCAAAAGATGATCGACGAGGGTCTGGTTAACACGAAGCTGACCACATGGTCGGATGGGTGGAAAGAGGCATTGGGTACGGGCAAGGTGGCATCGGTGTTTGCCGGCGCTTGGATGCCGTCCTTGTTGCTTGCCGATGTGCCGGGGGCATCCGGTCTGTGGCGGGTAGCGGCCATGCCAACGCCCGACGGTACTTCGGAAACTTCAGAGAATGGCGGTTCTGCGTTGGCGATTTTGCAGTCGACGCGCAAACCCAACGCCGCGTATCGTTTTATCGAATATGTGTGCCACACGCAGGAAGGCATCGCACCACGTGTGGCCGGAGGGTCATTCCCGGCTGACGATGCAACATTGAGTAGTGAGGATTTTCTCAACCAAACGACAGTGCGCGATGCCCGCGGGATTGACGTAAGCTATTTTGGCGGTCAGCAGTTCAATCGGGTGCTGGCGCAGGCGGCGCAGAATGTGTCAGTAGGCTACCAGTATCTGCCATTCGAAGTGTATTCGCGCAGTAACTTCCGTTCGACGGTAGGCGATGCCTATCGTTGGCAAAGCGCCCATCAGACGGTGCTGTCCGCTAAACGGCGAAGGGCTGCCGGCGTGGTGGACTCGAGTGGCAATCCCATCAGCGTGCCTCAGGGGCCGGGCAAGAAAATCACGTTGCGAGATGGCATTGCCGAGTGGCAAAATGACTTGCTGCTCTATGGCACGAATCAGGGCTTTACTATGCACCATTAATGGCATACCGGTTGACGTGATGGTATGCACATGGTGGCGTTGCCGGCCGACGACTGGTTACGCGCCGTCGGCCGGCGTATAACCGCGCTGACGTGTGCGGGGTCAGTTGTACCGGCCGGTATGCTCCGTCTCGCAGGCTCGCGCATTATTGACGATTGCGTCGGTACAGGTGCGCCATGCCCTTGAACATCAGATCAGGATCGTAAATATCGATCAGGGAGGTATCGCTGTGGAAAACCCGTCCCAGTCCGCCGGTGGCAATGACGGTGAAATCGCCGTCGATAGCTTCGCGGAACTCATTGATGATGCGTTCGATGCCGCCTAAATAGCTGTAGTACAAGCCCGCCTGCATGGCGGTCTTGGTGTCCTTGGCGAGGATGGACTTGGGACGGGTGATTTCCACTTCGGGCAATTGTGCGGTTTGACCCCACAAGGAAGCGGCTCCGCTGCGCAGGCCGGTGGTAATCAAACCGCAGGTGATGGTGCCTTGCTCATCTACGTAGTTGAACGAGGTGGCGGTGCCGAAATCCGCGACCAGTGCGGGTGTGCCGTAGCTGTAATAGGCGCCTGCGCAGTCAACCAGGCAGTCGGCGCCCAACGACTTGGGGTCGTCGATACGGATGTTGAGACCGGTTTTGATGCCCGGACCAACGATCATAGGTTCGACGCCGAGGAATTTGACGATGCTGGCACGGAAGGAATACATGACGTTAGGCACCACTGATGCGATGATGACATCCTCGACATCCTCGCGGCCGATATGGCTCATGCGCATGAAATTAGTGATCATCAACCCGTATTCGTCCGAGGTGTGCTCGGCCTTGGTGGTGATGCGATACGTGCCGATCACCGACTCGCCCTGCATGAATCCGATGACGATGTTGGTGTTGCCGATATCAACTGCTACAAGCATGGTGTCCTCCTTGGTCGTGCATCATTATACGGTTTGTTGCCGCGCGAACCGCGTCGACGCTCCGACATAGGCAGTCTCGAGTACAATGGCGTTTCGGTGGACGACCCGCAGGCGGGCGGCCAACCGAAGCAATGATGATACAAGAGATGACAAAGGATAATAAGCACCATGACTGAGCACAATGGTGCGCACGGCGAGGCCGGCGCAACCAACGCAAGCACTGATGCAAGTTTGCATAATCGAATCAAGACCACCAAGTCGCCAAGAGGGCGTCTGTTGTGGTTGCTGTCCGCGGTAGTGGCCGTGGTATTGCTGGCGGCGGCCTTGCTGGCGGGGCGTGGTGGCTCCGCGCGCCAGGGCAGCACGGTAACCGTGGGATTGAAACTGGCACCTACCAATTTGGATATTCGCAATCAGTCGGGCACGGCGCTGGACCAAGCGCTTATTGGCAACGTATATGAAGGTTTGGTGGCGCGCGATAGCGACAATCAAGTGGTGCCGGCGTTGGCGCAGTCCTGGCAGGAAAGTGCCGATGGCTTGACATATACCTTTACGCTTCACAACAATATGGTGTTCTCCAACGGTGACGTGCTGAACGCCGACGATGTGGCCTGGTCGCTTAACGAGTTGATCAGCAAGCAGTATCATGACTCAGATATGCTGCGCAATGTCACGAGCGTTGAAGCCGTGGACCCGCGCACGGTACGTATCAGCCTGAGCGCGCCGTATTCGGAACTGCTATGGTCGTTGTCGGGGCGAGCTGGATTGGTGTTCGATAAGGATGCCCAGTACGACGCCAAAACGCAGGCTGTGGGGTCGGGGCCGTTTTTGGTTGATTCCTTTGCTCCGAACGACCGTCTGGTATTGACTAAAAACCCGCGCTATTGGGGCGATCATCCTGCGCAAGTCGACACGGTGGTGTTGCGCTACTTCACCGATGACACCGCGGCGCTCAACGCTCTGACCTCCGGCGATGTGCAGATATTGGCGCCCATCAACGAAACGTTGACCGCGCCGTTGCGTGCCAAACCCGATCAATACACCATCAAGGTCGGCGAAGGCACCGACAAATATGTGCTGGCGTTCAACAACAAGGGCGAACATACCGCTGATTTGCGTGTACGGCAAGCCATCCGTTATGGCATCGACCATGACCAGATCATCGCTTCGCTCGGCGGGCTGAACAAGCCGTTGGGCGGTCCCATTCCGTCTCTGGATCCAGGCTACCAAGACCTCACTGATGTGTATCCGCATGACGTGGACAAAGCCAAGGAACTGATGCGCCAGGCCGGATACACGACGGAGCATCCGCTGGCGCTTACGTTGACCTATGCGAATACATACGGCACAGAAATCGGCGATTTGCTGCGCTCTCAGCTGCATGACATCGGCATTGACCTGACGCTGAATGTGGTGGAGTTCTCCACGTGGTTGCAGGATGTGTACACCAACAAACAGTATGACCTGTCTTTGGTGGACCACAATGAAAGCCATGATTTTTCACAGTGGGCAAACCCCAAGTATTACTACAACTACGACAACCAGCAGGTGCAGCAGCTGTACGATCAGGCGATGAGCGCCATGTCGGACGCGCAACGCGACGATGCTTTGGCCCAGGCGGCGCGCATCGTCAGCCAGGATGCGCCCGCGGATTGGTTGTTCAACTATCGGGTGTCTACGGCGTGGGTACACGGCGTGAGTGGTTTCCCCGTGAACCTCAATCAGTCGCTGATGCCGCTATACAACGTGCGGTTTGACGCTGCCTGACGCTGTCTGACCTTGACGGTCTGTACTGGACGAAAGACACGGTTGTGAAACGTTTCCTTCTGCGCCGCATGGTGCTGTTCCTGCTGGCCCTCTGGGGCTTGTCGGCATTGATATTCTGCGCGCTGCGCATATTGCCCGGTGATGTGGCCACCATTATGGCCGGTACCAAGGCTACGCCGGCACGTGTCGAGGCGTTGCGAGCTGAACTGGGGTTGAACCGTCCCGCGTTGGTGCAGTATGGTGATTGGCTGGTTTCGGTGCTGCACGGAGACTTCGGGGTTTCGGTGCTCACCGGCCGGCCGATGGGCGAGCAGGTGGTGCAACGGGCCAGCGTAACGGTGCCACTGATCGTTATGGGTATGGCCTTGGCACTGGCGATCGGCGTGCCGCTGGGATGTGTCGCGGTGCTGGCCCATCGCGCTTGGGTGCGGGTGTGCTGTCAGGTGGTGGCCATCGTTGGCGGGGCCATTCCGGCGTTATGGGGCGGCATGCTGGTGATTGTGCTGTTCGGGCGCGGTGGGGGTCTGCTGAACTGGCTGCCTTCGCAAGGTTTTGCACCTGATGGGTGGCATACGCCGTTAACTGCGTTATCGTGTTTGCTGTTGCCCGCGTTGTCAGTGGGCGTTATCGTGGCGGCGACCGTGACGCGCTATACCCGCTCGTCGCTGATATCCATGCTGGACAGTGGTTATGTGGCGATGGCGCGTGCCTGCGGCATGAGCGAGCGTGAGGCGTTGCTGCGGGTTGGACTGCGGTTGTCGGCGGCGCAGCTGGTATCGGTGATCGGGCTCACGTTCGCGCAGATGATTACCGGCGTGATGGTGGTCGAGAATCTCTTCGCGTTGCCGGGTTTGGGCAGCGGTTTGGTGACGGATGTGGGCAATCGCGATTTGCTGGTGGTGCAAAGTGAACTATTGCTGCTGGCGGCGGTGTTTCTGGCTATCGGCGTACTGGTGGATGTGGCGCATCGACTGCTTGATCCGCGCCTGCGCGATGGAACGGGGGATGGACAATGATGAAGGCACATGCGTTGTGGCGTAGTGCGGGTGCGGTGATCCGCTGCATATGGTCACGCCGTGAGGGTTGCTGCGCATCGGTGTTGCTGCTGGCTTGGCTGGCGGTGTGTGCGGTGTCCTTGGTATGGACGCCGTATTCGCTGTGGGCGACCAATGGTTATGAGACATGGTCGGCTCCTTCGCGCGAGCATTGGCTGGGTACGGATGGCACGGGTGCCGATGTGCTGAGTTGGATGATGGCGGGCAGTGTGACGAATCTGCTTATTGCGGTGCTGTGCATGGCCGTGGCCTTAGCGGTGGGTCTGTCGTTGGTCGTGACGATGACAGCTCGTCGTGACTCGGTGTCGCAGATTGCGGTGGTGAGCGTCGATGCTTTGATTTCCGTGCCTACCGTGTTGCTGGCGTTGATCTTGGCAGTGCCGTTTGGCGCCTCGATTGCCGTGGTGGTAGTTGCCTGCGGTGTGGGCTACGGGCTGAATTTGGCTCGGGTGGCCCGTGTTCCGGCGGCGTTGGCGTTGCGCTCGTCGTATGTGGAGTCGGCACTGATCAATGGTGCGAGTCTATGGCAGGTGTGGCGTGGCCATGTGTGGGGCAATATGCGCTCGGTGGTGGCCGTCCAACTGTCGATGTCGGCGGGAACCTCCATTTTGGCGGAAAGTGGATTGACATATTTGGGCATTGGTGTGCCGTCGGGTACTCCCAGTTGGGGGCATTGCCTGGCCACCTCGGTGAAGTTTGTGCGGGTGATGCCGTGGGCCGTGGTGTGGCCAGGATTGGTGGTGACCGTGGTGGTGATGGCATTGTATGTGTTTGGCGATGTGCTGCGTGATGCGATGGATCCGTCCTGCAATCCGATGCTGCGTCGTGCTCATGAACCCGAGGTGGTGTGCTGATGGTGGTGACGGTACGGGGTTTGACGGTGGATGCGGGGCATCGCCGGCTGCTCGATGGCGTGGACTTGCATATCGGTCAGGGCGAACGTGTGGGGTTGGTGGGCGCGTCGGGCTCGGGCAAGTCCCTGATTGCCCAAACCATCCTGGGATTGTTGCCGCGTCATATGCGTGCCGGCGGCGTGGTGCGACTGGGCGACACATCGGTGTTGGACAGCGATGAGCGCACGCTGGCGCGTATGCGGGGCAGTTTCGCGGGCATGGTGTTTCAGCAGCCGCTGTTGTCGTTGAATCCGGTGATGACGGTGGCGCAGCAGGTGGCGCTGCCGTTGCGGCTGCATTACGACGTGTCCGAACGGGAGTGCCGTGATCGGGTGATGGACATGCTGCAGAAGGTTGGTTTGGACTCATCCTTGGCCGGACGGTATCCGCATACCTTATCGGGCGGTCAGGCACAGCGGGTGGGCATTGCCACGGCGTTGATCACATCGCCGCAGTTGATCGTCGCCGATGAACCGACGACGGCGTTGGATGCGTTGACGCAACGGCATATCGTAGATGTGATGGTGCGTCTGGTGGACGAAGCCGGTGCCTCGATGTTGTTTATTACCCATGATTTCGCGGTGTTGTCGCGGGCGACTACGCGATGCCTGGTGTTGGATGCCGGTCGGGTGGTGGACGAAGGTGCGACGATGGCGATGCTTCATGAGCCGGGGAACGATGTAACCCGTGCGTTGGTGCGTTCGGCGCGAATGGTCACGTTGCGGCAGGAGGACTACGATGTGTGAATCGGCCAATGAATCGACGGTGGTATGCTGCAGGCGGGTGCATTGTTGGTTGGGCAAAGGTCGATCGAGGCGGCAGGTATTGAATGACGTGTCTTTGCAGGTGCGTGCGGGAGAATGCGTGGCGCTGGTCGGCGGATCGGGAGCCGGTAAATCGACGCTGCTGCGGGTGGCGTTGGGTATGGTACGTCCCGATGAAGGTACGGTGAGTTACCGCGGACAGGCGGTGCAAGGTCGCGCCAGCGCCGGGTATCGTGCGCTGCGTGCTGGATGCGGTGTGGTGTTGCAAGATCCGGTGAGTGCGTTGGACCCGCGCTGGACGGTGTCCCGTTCGGTGGGCGAACCGGTGCGGTTGCATCATCGTGACTACACGGCCGGGCAGCTGGATCGTCGTGTAGCGGCTGCTTTGGCAATGGTGGGCTTGTCGCAGGATGAGTACGGGTGGCGCTATCCCATGGATCTGTCGGGCGGCCAGGCGCAGCGTGTGGCGCTGGCGCGTGCGTTGTCCGACATGCCCGATGTGGTGTTTGCGGACGAGCCGATGAGCGCAATCGATGTGACGGCGAGAGTGCAACTGTTGGAGGTGTTGCGTGATGTTCGGCGTGCGCGTCCGTCCATGGCACTGGTGGTGGTATCGCATGATTTGGGTGTGGTGCGCCATCTTGCTGATCGCATCGTGGTGCTGTGCGAGGGGCGTGTGGTCGAGCGGGGGAGTGTCGAGCAGATCATTCACCATCCGCAGCATGCCTATACCCAAGCGTTGGTCGAGGCGTCGTTGATGCCATGAGATGGCGCGTATCTCGGGCTGGGCGTGCCGTTTGGGCGTGGTGGCTCTTAGAGTAAGTTCTATGTCTTGTACCACGATACTTGTAGGAAAAGATGCCAGCTATGACGGGTCGACGCTAATTGCCCGCAATGATGATTCGGGTAGTGGCCGTTATGATCCGAAGCGTTTTGTGGCGGTGCGGCCCCAGGATCATCCCATCGACTACTGCAGTGAGATCAGCCATTGTTCGATGCGGCTGCCGAATGATCCGTTGCCGTATGCCATCGTGCCCAACGCACTGCCGGGACGCGGCATTTTGGCGGAGGCCGGCGCGAACGCCTGCCATGTGACCATGAGTGCCACCGAAACGATCGCGGTGAACGAGCGGGTGCTGGGCGCCGATCCGATGGTGCAATTGCGTGAGGCGCAAGGCGTGCCCGGCGACGAGGATTATGTGCCCGAAGTACCTGGCGGCATCGGCGAAGAGGATTTCATCACCTTGGTGCTGCCGTATGTGCGCTCTGCTCGAGAGGGTGTGCTGCGGTTGGGCGAGCTGTTGCGTGAATACGGCACCTACGAGGCCAACGGTATTGCCATCGCCGATGCGGATGAGATTTGGTATGTCGAGACGATTGGCGGCCACCATTGGATCGCCCGACGCGTGCCGGACGATTGCTACGCCGCGATTCCCAACCAGCTGGGCTTGGACGACTTCGATTTGACGGACGCCCTGGGCGAGGGGCGCGAGCATTTGTGTAGCGCCGACATGCGTGAGTTCATCGACCGGCATCATCTGTGGATGGCGATGGATATGGACGAGCGGCATCTCAACCCGCGTCACATGTTCGGCACTTGCACCGCCAAGGACCATATCTACAACACGCCGCGCGCGTGGTATATGCAGCGTTATCTCAATCCCAGTGAGGATTGGGATTCGCCGCAGGCCCGCTATACGCCGACCTCCGACGATATGCCGTGGTGCCGTCGTCCGGAGCGGCGCATCAGCGTCGAGGACATCGATGTGCTGATGAGCTCGCATTTCGAAGGTACGCCGTACGATCCGTATGGCACGTTGGGTACGGACGAGACGCGTCACCGCTATCGTCCCATTGGGATCAACCGCACCGGGCATATGGTGGCGTTGCAGGTACGAGGCTATGTCGAGGGAGCGAACCGTACCATCATGTGGATCTCTTATGGTTCGGGGCCATTCAACACGGTGGCGCCGTTCTATCCGCATGTGCGAGATACGCCGGCGTATCTGCGCGACACCACGGCATTGGTCACCACCGACTCTTTCTATTGGACGAACCGTATTATCGCCGCTCTGGCCGACGCCCATTTTGTGAGCACCTCGAACGCGCTGGAGCGCTATCGCGAAACCGTTATCGCCTATGGGCATCGGCTGGTGTGCGACACCGACGAGGCCATGGCCCAGGCAAGCGGCGAACAGGCGTGGCAGGTGCTTGAGCGCGCCAACGAATGCATGGCCGAACGGTTACGCAAGGAAACCAACGACGTGTTGGCCGCGGTGCTGTACGAAGCCAGCAACGGCATGCGCAACGCCTTCCATATGTCCGACCGGTAGCGGCCGGCCATATAGGCATCGGCGGGCGGCCTTGTTCCGTTCGCCGATGTGCCACCGCTGTTGCGGGCGGTAGCCATGATCGGGCACACCATACTGTGATGAACGCTTCAATAAGGAGTCAGCATGACTAATAATCGACATGCATCGGTAAGCGAACGGCCTGCCACGGCGGCAACAGTGCCTCCGGCCGCGGCGAAACCGACCGTGGAAAGTTTCCAACTGGACCACACCGCCGTACTCGCGCCATACGTGCGGTTCATCGACACGCAGCGCGGCCCGCGCGGCGACGTCATCTCCAACTATGACATTCGGCTGGTGCAACCCAACGAACAAGCCATTCCCACCGCCGGCCTGCACACCATCGAACACATGATTGCCGTGCTATTGCGCGAACGCATCGACGGCTACATCGACTGCTCGCCGTTCGGCTGCCGCACCGGCTTCCACCTGCTCACCTGGGGCGAACACGACCCCCGTGACGTGGCTCTCGCCGTCAAGGAGGCGTTGACCTTCATCGCCGAGCAGGCCACCTGGCAGGATGTGCCGGCGACCGCGGTGGAAAGCTGCGGCAATTACCGTGACCACAGCCTGTTCACCGCACGAGAGTGGTGCCGTGACATTGTGAGCAGGGGCATCAGCAGCGATCCGTTCGAACGCCGCGTCGTGTGAACCGTGCACACACGCGGGTCTTGGCGTTGTGCGCACGGCATGGTAGGTTATCGGACGGTTTCGGCGAACAGATAGGTGAGGTGAGCGACGTGGTTGATATGGGCGATACGGCACGCTTCCGTCCGGCGACGTTGGACGATTTGCCACGTATGCGCGAGATTTATGCTCACGCACGTGAGCTGATGATGCGCACCGGCAATCCCACGCAGTGGGGTCATACCTTCCCCCGAGAGGAAGTGGTGCGTGACGACATCGAACGCCGCCGCATGATGCTGCTGGTGGATGAATGCGAGGGGCATGAGCGTATCTTGGCCCAGTTCGCGCTATGTACCGGTGCCGACCCGACGTATGCGCACATCGACGGCGCGTGGCTGGACGACGAGCCGTATGTGACGATTCACCGCATCGCCTCGTCCGGCGTCAAACCTCATGCCGCCCGCGCATGCATCGATTGGGCATTGGAGCATTACGGCAATGTGCGTGCCGATACGCATGCCAATAACAAAGCCATGCAACACGTGCTGGAAACCAGTGGTTTCGCCCGCTGCGGCTTGATTCAGCTGCTTGATCGGGACGAGGATACCACCCGTATCGCCTATCAGCGTCACGAATGGTAGACGCCGCGCATTAGGATTGCAACCATCGGCTCGTTTACCGGTGTGCCGGCACACCGCCATAGTGGAAGATGCTGGCGTACCATGCAAGGAGATGTATTCCGCGTCATGACTATGAGCGCAGCGCCGCAATGGCAGTTTTCGTCCGAGCAAGGCAAGGCCAACTATGAGCATGCCTGTCGACGCTATCCCGCGCAGGCTGTTGTTGATTTGGCGGCATTGCGTGACAATATGCGCCATTTGGTGCAGGTGGTTGGGGGTCCGCACTCCGGTACTGCGGTGATGGGTATCGTCAAGGCCAACGCATACGGGCATGGGCTGGTGCCATCTGCGTTGGCGGCGTTGGCTGGTGGCGCCACATGGTTGGGAGCTGCGCAGGCTTCGGAGGCGCTGCAGTTGCGGCGGGCCGGTATCGGTGCCGACCGCTGCCATGTGCTGACATGGGTGTACAACGGTCTCAATGCGCCGTTTGAGGAACTGATTGGCGAGGATATCGATATTTCGGTAGGCTCATTGGAGGCCATTGACAGGGTGGCGGATGCTGCGAGTCGTGTAGGCAAACCGGCGCGTGTGCATGTCAAGGTGGATTCGGGGTTCGGGCGCAACGGGTTTACCGAGGAAAGTTTCGATGAGGCATTGCGTCGTTTGTCCCGCGCTGTTGAGCGTGGGGTACTGGATGTGGTGGCGCAATGGAGTCATCTCGCTGTGGCCGACAACCCGGATGTGCCGGAGTTTGTCGCGTCCACCGATCGTCAGATTGACTGTTTTCATGCTTTTACCGAGCGTATGCGTCGAGCGGGCTTGCCTCCGCGCATCCGTCATTTGGCAAATACCGCCGCCACCTTGTCTCGTCCGGAGATTCATTTTGAACTGACTCGACCGGGCATCGGGTTGTACGGGTATGAGCCCGATCCCGCAATGGGCACGCCCTCGCAGTACGCGTTGAAGCCCGCGATGACTTTGCAGGCGCAGCTGGGCACAGTGAAGAATGTGCAGGCTGGTCATGGCATTTCCTATGGCCGCACGTATTTGACCCCGGACAATACTAGTACGGCAATTGTGCCGTTAGGATACTCCGACGGCATTCACCGTTCGGCTTCCGGCTTCGATATGCAAGGTGCCAAGCACGTTGAGAAGCCTGGCGGTCCGGTGCGGGTGATGACGGAGGGCGGCCCTCGGTTGCTGCGCGTCTCGGGGCGAGTGTGCATGGATCAGTTCATGGTTGACCTGCATGGCGATGCCTCATCTTTGGGGGTGCGTGAAGGCGATACCGTGGTGCTGTTCGGACCGGGGCGCGGCGAGCGGTATGCCGAGCCCACCGCCGACGACTGGGCGCGGGCGGCGGATACCATCAGCTATGAGATCTACACCTGTTTACGCTCGCGTATCCCACGACTGTATGTGCACGCGCATGACGTATTGGGACGGGACGTTGCCATGGTAGACGAGCACAGCATACTGTAGGCTCGGTGATATATCGCCGCGCTGACATAAGGGGAGGGACGTATGGTGACTGCCATCGCTGATCGTGACATTGTGCCATTGAGCGAGGGGTATACGCCTTTCGATGAGGAACGTTGGGCTCCCGAACCGATGAAGTCGCGTGCCCGCACCGCTTTTGAACGAGACAGGGCGCGTCTGATTCATTCGTCCGCATTGCGTCGGTTGGGCGCAAAAAGCCAGGTGTTGGTGGCGGGTACGGATGATTTTGTCCGCACGCGGTTGACGCACACATTGGAAGTGGCGCAGATCGGCCGGCAAATCGCCTCCATGCTGGGGTGCGATCCCGATGTGGTGGATTGCGCATGCTTGGCACATGATTTGGGCCACCCGCCATTTGGACACAACGGCGAACGGGCCTTGGCTGATATCGCGGCGCATATCGGTGGGTTTGAAGGCAACGCACAAACCTTGCGGCTGCTGACGCGACTGGAACCGAAAGTGGCGCATTTGGATGGTCGTTCCGCAGGCGTGAATCTGACTCGTGCCTCATTGGATGCGGCGGTGAAATATCCGTGGACCATGCAGCAGGCGGCCTCACATGACAAGGGTGAGCGCGGGTTGAAATTCTGCGTGTATCCCGATGATGTCGAGGTGTTCGACTGGCTTAAGCAGCATGCTCCCGAAGGCGAGCGCCCCATGGAATGTCAAATTATGGATTTGTCCGATGACATTGCCTACAGCGTGCATGATGTGGAGGATGCCGTTGCGACTGGTGCGTTCGATCCGCTGGTGCTGAACGATTCGCGGGTTCTGGATGCCATCGTGCATGACACCCGCCGATGGTATGGCGAGCGTTGGGACGGCGATTTGTTGCTGCAGGCATTGCTGCGGTTGCGACATGAGCATATGTTCCCGGAGCATTTTAATGGTTCGCGCCAGGCGCTGGCGCAGTTGAAAACCATTACGAGCAATCTTATCGGCAGGTTCGCCGGCACGGTGGAGTCGGCGACGCGTACGACTTACGGAGACGGACCGTTGACTCGATATGCGGCCAGTGTGGTGGTTCCCGAGGTGACTTCGTACGAGATCGTCGCATTGAAGGGCATCGCCGTGCATTTTGTCATGGAGCCGCGGGAACGCGAGCCGTTTCATCAGGAGGAGCGCCGCATCGTCGAAGATTTGATCGATGTGCTGATGGCCGAGGGAGAACATCCATCAGATGCCTTGGAAACGGTGTTTTTGCGCGACTGGTATGATGCCGGCGATGATGCGGGGCGCTTGCGCGTGGCCGTTGACCAAGTTGCTTCGCTTACCGATGCCTCGGCGTTGGCGCTGCATAGTATTGTTTGTTAGTCGGGCGGGGTACAAGCGCGGCGTATCCAGCAATCGCGGTAGGCTGGTCGATATGCCAGGAATGATTATGAAAGACGACATTGAACGGGTGCGTGCCGCGGCGGACCTGTATGATTTGGTGTCTTCAGTGGTGGCGTTGAAGCCCTCGGGCGTGGGGACGTTTGTGGGGTTGTGTCCGTTCCATGATGAAAAGACGCCGAGTTTCAATGTGCGTCCAGCGATGGGTTCGTGGCATTGTTTCGGCTGCGGTTTGGGCGGCGATGTGTTTAAGTTCGTCGAGCAGCGCGAGAATATCGATTTTCGTGAAGCCGTGGAGTATTTGGCCGATAAATATCATGTGGAACTGCACTATGAAGCGGGAACGCAGCGTACTGCGCAAACCGGCTCGAAACGTGCTCGCTTGCTGGAAGCCAATGAAGCGGCGCAGCGCTTCTTCGCTTCGCAATTGGCGAGCAAAGAGGCGTTGGCAGCGCGCAAGTTGTTGGCTGGCAGGAATTTCACACGAGCCGATTGCGAGCGTTTTGGTTGCGGGTATGCGCCTCGTGGTTGGGATAATCTGGTGCGGCATCTGGCTGATCGGGGCTTTACGCAGCAGGAGATGGTCGATGCCGGTTTGGCCCGCCGTTCCGATCATGGCGTGTACGACTATTTTCGGGGGCGTGCTACATGGCCCATTCGCGATTCGACTGGGCGGACTTTGGGCTTCGGCGCACGCAAACTCTACGATGACGACACAATGGCCGGCAAGTACATCAACACTCCTGATACGCAGTTGTATCACAAGAATCAGGTACTGTACGGCATCGATATGGCCAAACCGGCGATTGTGAAAAAACGTCAGGTGGTGATCGTCGAAGGGTATACCGATGTGATGGCCTGTCATTTGGCTGGCATCGATACGGCGGTGGCGACCTGTGGCACGGCGTTTGGTGCCGAGCATGCGAAAATTGTACGTCGTCTGATCGCGGATGACTCGTTGGGGGCGGTGCAGCTGATCGGCCCGTTGCAGGTGCAGGGCCAATCGTTGAGTTCGCGCATTGTGTTTACGTTTGACGGTGATGCAGCGGGTCAGAAGGCGGCGTTGCATGCGTTCGGCTTGGATGCGGCGTTTTTGTCGCAGACGTTTGTGGCGGTGGCGCGGGATAATCTCGACCCGTGCGATTTGCGCTTGCAACATGGTGACGAGGCGGTGCGCAGCCTGCTGGAGCATGCCAAGCCGTTGTATGACTTTGTGATTGATGCGGCGATTGCGCGTTTCGATACTCGGTATACCACGGGGCAAATGGGCGCGGTGAAGGCGGTGGCGCCGTTGGTGGCGCAGATTCGTGACCGTTCGCTGTTGGATTTGTATATGCGCAAGTCGGCCGGGCGCATTGGTGTGGAGCTGGAGGTGATGCGCCGTGAGGCGCTTGCCGCGCGTCGTGCCTTGCAGGTGCGTGACGAGGATGCATATGCGCCTCGTCAGCGTGCCGTCTCGATGGCGGGGGCGCAGTCGGGGCCGTCATCATATGCCAACGATGCCGCCCAGCGTCAGGCAGCGTTGCGCCAGGCGGCGCGGAACCAGGGATATTATCGTGTTGACGATGCGGTATTCATGTGTGAGCAGCAATTCATGGCCACGCTGGTGCAGGTGCCCACGGCGGTGGATGCGCAATTGTTTGATTCCTTGGAGATGTCGAATTTTGTCACGCCGGTGTTTGTGTCGCTGTTTTGCGCGGTGCAGGCTGCTGGCGGTTTGCCTTCTGCGCAGATAACGCAAGGTGGGTGGCTGCATGAGTTGAGCAAGGCGGGCGGCGTGCTGCTGGCTCCGGTGATCAACGAATTGTCGGTGATGCCGCTGCCGTTGCCCTCGCAGGGGTCGGCATTGCCGGCGCGCGATGATGGACATGCGGACAATCCGGCCGCGCCGTTGCGCCAGCCTACTGATGCCGAGCGGCAATATGCTTTTGAATTGCTGGTGCGCTTGTTGGATGTAGGGTTTGCGCGTCGTATCGGCGAGGAGCGCCGTACGATGGCGCAGATGCCTGATGGCGAACAGAAGCTGGAAGTGTTGCGCCGGCTTACGGCGATGGAAACGGCGCGGAAGAACTTGCAAGACCAGGTATATGGCAATGCCATCGGCTAGGGTGACAGGGCAACGTTCATAAGGTATGGACCGGAGGATTAAGCATGCGACGTTGGTTGATTGCCGTCGTCAAAAACGAAACCATTCTGCTGGTGGCGACGGTGCTGGCGGCGATATCGTGCGTTATCGTACCTCCCGATGCCGAGTATGCGGACTATATTCATGTCGGCACGATTACGCAGTTGGTGTGTTTGATGCTGGTGGTCTGCGGCTTGCAGCGTATCGGGGTGTTTCGCATCATTGGTTCGCGGCTGTTGCGCCGGGTGCGTAGCGTGCGGGGTTTGGTGTTGACCCTGGTGGCCTTGCCGTTTTGGTCTTCCATGTTGGTGACGAATGATGTGGCGTTGGTGACATTTGTGCCGTTTGCCATTGCGGTATTGATTATGGCTCATCAGGATCGCCATGCGGTGCTGGTGGTGACGCTGATGACGGTGGCCGCAAACGTCGGCAGTATGCTGACGCCGATTGGCAACGCGCATAATCTATATCTCAAGGCGTTGACGGGGATGTCGACGTTGCGGTTCATTGGCATTATGGCGCCCTATTCCGCTGTGGCGGCGTTGGTGCTGGCGGCGATGGTGTGGCTATGTTTTCCACGTCAGTCGGTGGATGAGTTTTCGCATCTCGATGGCGGTGGTATCGAGCGTGGTGTGTTGGCGCCGGAATCCGGCAAGCCTTTGCCTGATGAGATTCGTGTGATGGGGTATGGCGCTGGTTACGGAGGTTGGCGCACGCTGGCGTATACGGCGCTGTTTGTAGTGTGCTTGTTGGCGGTCGGCGGTGTCTTGCCACTGTATGTCATGGTGTTGGCGGTGTTTGCGGTGATGCTGTGGTGCGATCGTCGGGTGTTTCGTTATGTGGATTGGGGACTGCCGCTAACGTTCATCATGTTCTTCATTTTTATCGGTAATATGCGCCGGGTGCCGGAGTTTTCGCAGCTAGCCGCGTCGTTGGTGGGGGCTCATCCATTGGAGGTGTCGGTGGCGACCAGTCAGGTGATTAGCAATGTTCCGGCTACGTTGTTGCTTTCCGGGTTCTGCGACCAATGGCGATCGTTGATTATCGGCACGAATCTTGGCGGCATGGGTACGCTGATCGCGTCTATGGCGTCTTTGGTGTCGTATACGAATGTGACCCGCCGCTATCCAGAGCGCAAAGGTCGGTATTTGGCGGTGTACAGCGCGGTGAATGTGGTGTTTCTCGTTGTGTTGGTCGGCTTGTCGTGGGTGATCGAGTAGTCATATTGGGTTGGGGTGGCATGTGGGCGCGGCTCGGTTTTCGGCCGCGCCCTCGCTGATGTGATGCCGACGATTTTCGACGGCCGTTCGGCGGCGTCGGAAGCAACATGGGCGATGATGCTATGGTGTTGTCGCCCATAATGTTATATATGAAGAATATGTGAATATTGCATAGAGTCTTTGCGTATAAGTATATGGTTGTACTTACGCTGAATGAACCGATACGTACCGATGCGTGTTTGGTGCGGATGCTCACTATTGAATCTTTGCATTGTGGCAATAGGCGTCCGTCAGAAGAGAACAATGCTCGAAAGGATAGTATGAGCGAGCAGCGAAGTATGGGAATTATGAGGCGCATGGGATTTGGCATGGTTGCCTTGACCTTGGGCCTGTCCAGTGCCGTGATTGCGGTGCCGGCAAATGCGATGGCCGTTGAGGGGGGGGGTGAGGCTCCCGTCGTGCAGCAGACGGTGCGGTACACTGACGCGCAGCTGGCGCAGCGTGTCAATCCCGTCGTGCATGAATATCGTCAGGATGACGGAAACCAAGCGTGGCGTGTGACGCCGTCGACACGTCTGATTATCGACCGTTCGGCGCATGACGACAGTCGTTTGGCGCAAACCGTGAAGTTGGTGAACGCCGAGCTGGTGAGCAAGGGCGTGGTGCCGCAGTCATTGAGCATGACGTATGGTGAGGAGTCGGCAACTGGTGCCGCCGATGTGTTCGTGAGCGTCGATGCCAGCGTGGATTTGCCAGGACGTACGTCGGATGAATATGTGATCAGTGTTGGCGCCGATGGCGTGCGTATTCGTGCGGTAAGTGATGTGGCGGCGATGTACGCCCTGCGCACGATCGAAGCCATGATGATTACCACCGGTTCCATGCCGTTGGGTCAGATCAAGGATTATTCCGATATTGCCGAACGTCGTCTGTTCCTGGACTGCGGACGCAAGTATTTCACCGCGGATTGGATCAAGCGACAGATTCGTGAATTGTCCTATTTGAAGTTCAACACGCTGGAATTGCATTTCTCGGAAAACTTCGGTTTCCGTCTGCAAAGCGAACTGCATCCGGAGATTGTGTCTACGGATGGCGCGCTGACCAAGGATGAGATGCGCGGTATCTTGCGTGAGGCGCGACTGTATGGCGTGAAGGTGATCCCCTCCATCGACAGTCCGGGACACACAGATTGGATTTTGCGGTCGCATCCCGAATTCGGACAGGTCGATATCGACGGCAACCACTACAAGTCCGGTATCGACGTGACGAATCCGCAGGCGGTGGAGTTCATGAAGAGCATCTACACCGAATACGCCGATCTGTTCGCCGAATTCCCTGATGTGTGCACTGATTTCCAGATAGGCGGTGACGAGTATATGGAATTTGACCGTCCTCCGTTCACGACCAAATATATGCCGGTACTGAACGCCTATGCGGAGCAAACCTTGGGCGAAGGCTATGATTGGCGCGACGTGCTGACCGCCTATATCAACGATATCGCCAAGCTGGTGGAGAGCAAGGGCTTCAAGCCGCGCATGTACAACGACGGCATGTACTACGGCGAGACGGGGACATCTGTGAGTACCCAAGGCGCACAGAAGCTGAATTTCGATCCCAACATCGGCGTTGATTACTGGTCGAATATGCCATGGAATGAGTCCATTGCCACGTTGAAGACGATTCTCGATCGCGGACACAAGGACTTGTATAACGTCAACAGCAGCTTCGGATATTACGTGCTGCGCAATCCCGATTCCACTCATCCTGACGGATGGGCGGCCTTCGATAACGACGATCCCGACAAGCTGATCTTCGAGCAGTGGCGTCCGGGTGCGTTCTCGGGCAACACAGACACCATTGCCGATGATGACGCGCGTATCAAGGGCGCGGGCATGCATATTTGGTGTGACAATGCCAAGATTGCTACGGAAGATCAGGTTGCCAGCGACATCGCGATGCCGCTGCGTGCGATGGCCACGCGCTTGTGGAACGTGGCAAGCAACCAGGGCTTTACCTTCGCCGATTTCCAGGCGATGACGGATACGCTGGGTCATGTTGCCGGCTATGAGGACGGTGTCCTGCCGGCGGTGGGCGATATTGAGGATCCGTCCGCCACGCAGACTGAGCCGACTCCTGAAGCGAAGGATCCGCTGGCTCCCACCGGTGCGTCGATGTATGGTGCCATCTTTGGCGCGATGATATTGGCTGCCGCCGGTCTGGCGATGATGGCGAAGCGTCATCGCGTGCGCTAAGCGGCACTGCGGCGTATGAAAGGGCGCGGCTCGGCTTTCGGGCCGCGCCCTTGTTGTGATGTGATGCCGACGATTTTCGACGGCCGTTCGGCGGCATCGGAAGCAACATGGGCGAGATACGGCGTTCGTGTTGCATTCTCTATACGTGGTGGCATAATAAGCAAGGCAATTTTTCGTCGTTGCCTCAACAACGGATGAATAGGTGAATAATCGTGGCACAGACTACCAATGACATCAAGAACGGCTCGGTTCTTAATCTGGACGGCCAGCTGTGGACCGTCATCAAGTTCCAGCACGTCAAGCCGGGCAAGGGCCCAGCTTTCGTGCGCACCACCATCAAGAACGTGCTCTCGGGCAAGATCGTCGACAAGACGTTCAACGCGGGCATGAAGGTGGATTTCGAGACGGTGGACAACCGCACCCTGCAGTATTCCTACGAGGACGGCGACAACTACGTCTTCATGGACATGACCACCTACGACCAGGTGTACATTCCCAAGTCGTTGGTCGGCGACCAGAGCAAATACCTGCTTGAGGGCACGGACTGCATCGTGTCGTTCCACGATGGCACTCCGTTGAATGTGGAGCTACCGGCTTCCGTGGTGCTCACAATCACCCACACTGAGCCCGGCCTGCAGGGTAACCGTTCCAACGCCGGCACCAAGCCTGCCACGGTGGAAACCGGCGCTGAGATTCAGGTGCCGCTGTTCGTCGGCGAAGGCGAGAAGGTGAAGGTTGATACTCGCGATGGCTCTTACCTTGGCCGTGAGAACAACTAAGCATTGTTGATAAACCAGTAAGGATGAAGCTTCATGGCACGTTCCACCGCTCGTAAAAGGGCTCTGAATACGTTGTACGAAGCGGATGAGAAGGGACAGGATATCCTGTCCCTTCTTGCTGAGCGCTTGGAGCATCCGGGTGCTCAGACGCCGCTGCCGGATTATGCCGTCGCCGTGGTGCGCGGCGTGGCGGAGCATCGTGCAGTCATTGACCGTATGTTGAACGATAATTCCACAGGTTGGAAGGTCCGTCGCATGGGTGTTGTCGAACGCAACATTCTGCGTATGGCGGTGTGGGAGATTCGTTATAACGACGAAGTGCCGGACAAAGTGGCGATCGACGAGGCGTTGGCATTGGCCAAAACCTTGTGCGATGACGATGCTCCGGCATTTATCCATGGATTGTTGAGCGCGGTATGTCACGCCGCCGAGCAGCAGGACGGCGAGCAGGATGCCGGCGAAGCGAATGGCGAACATCCGGATCACACGCCTGACGCCGAGGCGTCGCTTGACGAACACGTTGCGGATGACGCGGATGTGTCGTCCGACGCATGATTAGGTATTGCGGCCCGTCTCGTTCGTCGAAACGGGCCGTTATTCTCAGTACGATTAGCCTTTGAGAAAAGGGGTTTTTGGTGAACCAGATTGATTCCGAAACCGTAACGATTACCCCGCAGGACGCCGTGCTCGTATTGGAGGACGGTCAGGTGTATGTCGGTGAGCCCTATGGTGCCACGGGCAAGACCTGCGGTGAGATTGTGTTTGCCACGGGTATGACCGGTTATCAGGAAACGTTGACCGATCCAAGCTACGACCGCCAGATTGTGGTGCAAACATTCCCACATATTGGTGATACCGGAATCAATGCGCAGGATCAGGAGTCCTCGCGTATGTGGGTGGCTGGCTACATTGTGCGTGAGCCCAGCCCAAATGTGAGCAATTGGCGTGCCACGGGCAGCCTGGATGACGATTTGGTGGCGCAGGGCATTGTGGGATTGTGCCGTATCGATACGCGCAAGCTTGTGCGGCATTTGCGTTCTGCCGGCGTCATGCGCGCCGGCATTTTTTCGGGCGATGCGCTGCTTGACGACAATGGTGCGGTGCGCTCGGTTGAGTCCATGATGCAGGAAGTGGCCGGCACGCCGCAGATGCAGGGACTGAGCCTGTATGAGGAAGTCAGCACCGCTTCGGCGTATGTGATTGAGCCGTGCGGCGAGTTCGAAGGCAAGGAACCGTTGTGCACGGTGGCCGCCGTCGACCTGGGCATTAAGGCGATGACCCCGCATCGCATGGCGGAACGTGGCTGCCGTGTGCACGTGCTGCCGTCGCATGTGAGCTTTGAGGAGTTGCAGGCGCTGAATCCCGATGGTGTGTTCTTCTCCAATGGCCCGGGAGATCCCGAGCAGGCCGAGGCCGAGGTGGCGTTGCTGCGTCGGGTGCTTGACGCCGGCTATCCGTTCTTCGGTATCTGCTTCGGCAACCAGCTGCTGGGCCGTGCTCTGGGCTTTGGTACGTACAAGCTGAAGTTCGGCCATCGTGGCATCAACCAGCCCGTTAAGGACGTGACCACCGGCAAGGTAGAGGTCACCGCCCATAACCACGGGTTTGCAGTGGATGCTCCGTTGGGTGAAACCGTGGATGCGCCGTACGAACATGGACGGTTCGGCAGGGTATTCGTCAGCCATGTCGATTTGAATGACGATGTGGTTGAGGGACTGCAATGCGTCGATATTCCGGCCTTCTCGGTGCAGTATCATCCCGAAGCGGCAGCGGGTCCGCACGATGCCGCCTATTTGTTCGATCGTTTCGTAGACCTTATGCGTTCCGCCAAGGAGGAAGCACGCCATGCCTAAGCGCTCTGACATCAAGTCCGTCATGGTTATCGGTTCCGGTCCGATTGTGATCGGCCAGGCCGCCGAGTTCGACTATTCCGGCACACAGGCATGCCGCGTGCTGCGTGAAGAAGGCATTCGCGTCATCCTGGTCAACTCCAATCCGGCCACCATCATGACCGACCCGGACATGGCGGACGCCACCTACATCGAGCCTATCGCCACGCCGATTTTGGAACGCATCATCGCTAAGGAGCGTCCCGATGCGCTGTTGCCGACGCTGGGCGGACAGACTGCGCTGAACGCCGCGATGGCGTTGGGCGAGGCCGGAGTGCTCAAGAAGTACAACGTCGAGTTGATTGGTGCTTCCCTGGAGGCCATCGACCGTGGCGAAGATCGTGAGCTGTTCAAGCAGGTCGTCGATGCGGCGGGCGCTGAGTCCGCCCGTTCTTACATCGCCCATTCGATGGAGGAAGTGGACAAGGTCGCCGAGGAGTTGGGCTATCCGATTGTGGTCCGCCCGAGCTTTACCATGGGTGGTCTGGGATCGGGCATCGCCCATGACGAGGAGGAGCTGCACCGCATTGCCGGTGCCGGCCTGCACTATTCGCCCACCGATGAGGTGCTGCTCGAAGAGGGCATCGAAGGGTGGAAGGAGTATGAGCTGGAGCTCATGCGCGACAAGAACGACAACGTTGTGGTGGTGTGCCCGATTGAAAACGTCGACCCGGTGGGCGTGCATACTGGCGACTCCATCACCGTGGCTCCGGCATTCACGCTGACTGACCGCGAGTATCAGAAGCTGCGCGACATCGGCATTGCCATCATCCGTGGTGTGGGCGTGGATACCGGCGGTTGCAACATCCAGTTCGCCGTCCATCCCGATACGGGCCGCATCATCGTCATCGAGATGAACCCGCGTGTATCGCGTTCCTCGGCGTTGGCTTCCAAGGCTACGGGTTTCCCGATCGCGAAGATCGCCACCAAGTTGGCGTTGGGCTATACCCTGGACGAGATCCGCAACGACATCACGCAGTCGACGCCGGCGAGTTTCGAGCCTACCATCGACTATGTGGTGACCAAGGTCCCTCGTTTTGCGTTTGAAAAGTTCCCCGGTGCCGATCCGCGCCTGACCACGTCCATGAAGTCGGTCGGCGAAGCCATGGCACTGGCAGGCAACTTCCAGGAGTCCTTGGGCAAGGCCATGCGTTCCATCGACAAGCGTCACATGGGCTTCGACTGGAGTGGGGAGGCTCCCGACGCGGCGGAAGTTGAGCGGCTGCTGCAAGCCATTACGATTCCCACGGAGCATCGCTATCTGCAGATTCAGCGCGCCATCTGGGGCGGAGCCACCATGGAACAGCTGTTCGCTGCCACGAAGATCGATCCGTGGTTCCTCAAGCAGCTCATGCTGATCAACGACACGGCGATGCAGGTGCGTGCTGCGCAGACCTTGGATGCCAAGATCTTGCGCAAGGCGAAACTTGCGGGCCTGTCGGACGTGCAGATCGCACATTTGCGTGGCTTGGGCGATGAAGGCGAGAACACGGTGCGTGAGCTGCGCTGGAACTACGGCGTGCGACCCGTGTATAAGACGGTGGACACCTGCGCCGCCGAGTTCGACGCCATGACGCCCTACTACTACTCCTGCTACGCGCAGGAGAACGAGTTGCGCAAGCGTGAGCGTGAGGCCGTGATTATTTTGGGATCGGGGCCGAACCGCATCGGTCAGGGCATCGAGTTCGACTACACCTGCGTGCATGCCGTACAGGAACTGGGCAAGGACTATGACACCATCATGGTCAACTGCAACCCGGAGACAGTATCCACCGATTATGACATGTCCGACCGGCTGTACTTCGAGCCTCTTACCTTCGAGGATGTGCTGGAAATCTATGAGGCCGAAAAACTCATGGGTCCGGTCAAGGGCGTTATCGTGCAGTTGGGCGGTCAGACGCCGCTGTCGCTGGCCGCGCGTCTGAAGGCTGCTGGCGTGCCGATTTTGGGCACCACTCCCGAAAGCATCGATTTGGCCGAGAACCGCGAGCTGTTCGGTGATGTCTTGCGCCGGGAGAAGCTCAACGCCCCGCGCTATGGCACGGCCTTGAGCATCGACGAGGCCTTCGAGGCCGCCCACGCTATCGGGTATCCGGTGCTGGTGCGTCCGAGCTACGTGTTGGGCGGACGCGGCATGGAAATCGTGTACGACGATGCCCAACTGGAGACCTATGTGCGCCGCGCGCTGAACCAAGCCAAGGCGGATACCGTGGTCTCCGGGCGCTTGCCGTCGCCATTGCTCATTGATAAGTTCCTGCAGGATGCCATTGAAATCGACGTCGATGCGCTGTTCGACGGCGAAGAGTTGTATATCGGCGGCATTATGGAACATGTCGAGGAAGCCGGCGTGCATTCCGGTGACGCCGCCTGCACTTTGCCGCCGAGTACCTTGTCGGACGATCAGATCCGTCGTCTGCGCGAAGCCACCTATGCCATCGCCAAGGGCTGCGGCGTGCAGGGCTTGATCAATGTGCAATACGCCTTCATGGCGAATACGCTATACGTGATCGAAGCCAACCCGCGCGCCTCGCGCACCGTGCCGTTTGCCTCCAAGGCAACGGGCGTGCCGTTGGCCAAGGCCGCGGCTCGTATTATGACCGGCGAAACCATCGCCGATCAGCGTGCCAAGGGATTGCTGCTGCCTCAGGGCGACGGCGGTATGATTCGCCCCGGCCAGCAGGTGGCGGTGAAGGAGTCCGTCATGCCGTTCAAGCGTTTCCGTACGCCGGTGGGCAAGACGGTGGACATTCTGCTTGGGCCGGAGATGCGTTCGACCGGTGAGGCTATGGGCTTCGATCGTGATTTCCCTCATGCCTTCGCCAAGAGCCAGCTGGCTTCGTACGAGGGTGGTCTGCCGACCAGCGGCAATGTGTTCATCTCGGTGAATGACGCTGATAAGCGCCAGCTGCCGTTGATGGGTGTGCGCTTGGTGGAGTTGGGCTTCGCCATTTGGGCGACTGAGGGTACGGCTTCGGTGTTGCGCCGCTACGGCATCGACGCGCATATTGTCGATAAGATCTCGACCCGTGTGGACGCCGCCGCCGATGCCCCGGCTCAGGTGCATCACGCCGAGGGCAGCATAGGCAAGAATGTGGTGGAGCTGATTGAAGACGGTCAGATCGACATGGTGCTGAACACGCCGAATTCGCGCGGTTCACGCTCTGATGGTTACTCCATCCGCGCCGCCGCCATTGCTGCTGATTTACCGCAGTTCACTACTATGACCGAGTTCGCGGCTGTGCTGATGGCGATTGAAGCGGTCAAGAGCGATGACTACCAGATCATGAGCATTCAGGAGCATGCGGCCGAGCTGTTTGCTCTTGAGGAACGTTAATGGTCATGACTGGGCTCAGCCACGAGGAGCGTCAGGCGCAGCGTTCGGATTTCGGCCTGCGCCTGCGCAACGCCATGGATAAATATGGTCCGTTGTGTGTGGGCATTGATCCGCATCGCAAGCTTCTTGTGGATTGGGGGTATCGTGTTAGCGCCGAAGGTGCTGAACTGTTTGCCATGCGCATGTTGCAGGCAGCTTATGGACAGGCCGCTGCGGTAAAATTGCAGTTGCCCATGTTTGAACGATATGGATCCAAGGGGTTCGCCGCATTGGAACGCGTGCTGTATGCCGCGCGACAGATGGATATGATGACCGTCGTTGACTGTTTGCACGGCGGTCTTCCCACTACGGTGTCAGCCATAGCCGACGCCTATTTCAAGCCGGATGCGCCATTGTTGGCTGATGCCATTACGTTGCTGCCGTATTATGGCGCGCGTTCGCTGCGCGGCGTGATCAATGACGCGCTGGACAATGGCCGTGGCGTGTTTATCGCCTCGCTGACCTCGAATCAGGAAGGCGCGAGTTTGCAAACAGCGATACGGCAAAGCGGAGAATACGTGGGCGAAACCGTAGCGTATGGCATCGCTGCTACGGCGCAGAAGTTCAACGCGGATAACCCGCATATGGGGTCGGTGGGGTTGATCATCGGTGCCACCATTCGGCAATGGTTCCAGTCGAGTGGGGTGGATCCGTCGAAGTTCACCGGCCCGATTCTGGCTCCCGGATACGGGTGGCAGGGGGCGCAGGCCACGGATGTGCGTGCGTTGTTCGCCGGAACGCAGGGCAATGTTTTGGTGACGGCATCGCGGCTTATTGCCACGCATGGGCCGGACATTGCGGCGTTGTCCGCCGCCATTGCGGATGCCGCCGGGGAAGTGCGCCGGGCGTTGGATGCGGTCATGAGTCATTAAGGAGGAATGATGCAATCGTCAGGTTCGTATCGTTTGGTGGTGCTGACTGGCCCCACTGCCGTAGGCAAGGGGACGGTGGAATCGTGCCTACTCAAGCGGCATCCTGAAGTATGGGTGTCGGTGTCCGCTACGACGCGTCAGCCGCGTCCCGGCGAGCTTGATGGTGTGAACTATCACTTTATGGATGAAGACACGTTTGTGCGACGCGAACAGGCGGGCGAATTCTTGGAAACGGCTGTGGTGCATGGCATGGCATATTATGGCACACCGCTGCAGCCGGTGTTGGATCATATGCGTCGGGGAGTCCCGACGGTGTTGGAAATCGACTTGCAGGGCGCGCGTCGGGTGCGTGAGCGTGCCGGAGAGCTGGGGTTGGATATGGTTTCCGTATTCATCGCGCCTCCCAGCTATGAGGAACTGGTGCGCCGTTTGGTGGGACGTGGTACGGAAACCGAGGAACAGCGCGA
Source organism: Bifidobacterium sp. LH_491 (assembly GCF_056356495.1). Classification (NCBI taxonomy): domain Bacteria; kingdom Bacillati; phylum Actinomycetota; class Actinomycetes; order Bifidobacteriales; family Bifidobacteriaceae; genus Bifidobacterium; species Bifidobacterium sp. LH_491. Next base: position 1,207,244 of record NZ_JBKEUI010000001.1, on the reverse strand, counting down.
GCGTCGTCTGCGTACGGCGGAGGTGGAGCTTGCTGCCGCCGACGAGTTTGACGTGGTCATCGTCAACGATGAGGTGGAGCGTGCGGCCAGCGAGTTGTGGGCGGTGATTGCCGACGAATATGGCTTGCCGCATGATGGCGAGGAGTCTAGAAACAATGGCACGTATAAGGGTGCCTAAGGATCTGCGTCGCGCTTATCGAGCCCTCACCGTATACTGGTGAGGTTGGAAAATGTGTAATGCTTTCATGACGATTTGGAGACATTCATTATGGCATTCGGCACTGAGCCTACCCCGCAGGGACTTGCGAATCCACCCATCGACGATTTGATGGAGCACGCTGACTCCAAGTATGCCTTGGCGTTGTTTGGCGCCAAACGCGCGCGTCAGATCAATTCCTATTTCACGCAGCTAAACGAAGGTTTGCTGCAGAACGTCGGCCCGCTGGTGGAATACCAGAATCAGGAGAAGCCGCTGTCCATCGCTTTCCGCGAGATTAACGAGGGTCTGCTGGAAGAGACGCTGGGCGAGGATGATGTGAACGAGGGCAACTAGGCTTGTCTGCTCGGCAGGAGCGTATGGTGAGGCTCGCGCCACCCTCCGTGGTTGGCACGGGCCTCTCTTGCACTTGCGGCAGGTATGCGGGTGCGATGCACGGTTATGGCAGTTGACAAACAAGGAAGAGACATGAGCGAACCACGACTGATTACGGCGGAGTCGGTGACGGAAGGTCATCCGGATAAGGTATGCGACCAGATCTCCGATGCGATTTTGGACGATATGCTACGTCAGGATCCCCATTCGCATGTGGCGGTGGAGACCTGTGCGACGACGGGACAGTTCGTTGTATTCGGAGAGGTGACCAGCGAAGGCTATGTGGATATTCCGCAGGTGGTCCGCGGGGTGCTGCGTCGTATCGGCTATACCAGCTCTGCCATTGGATTGGATGCCGATTCGTGCGGTGTGTTGGTGGCGATTGGCGGGCAAAGCGCGGAGATTAACCAAGGCGTACAGCGCTTGAGTCTTGACGAGGAATCAGCCGCGTCTCGCGAGGAACGCTATGAGGCGCAAGGAGCGGGCGATCAGGGTGTGATGTTCGGATATGCTTGCGATGAGACCGATGTGCTGATGCCATTGCCGATTACGTTGGCACATCGGTTGGCGCAGCGTTTGACTCAGGTGCGCAAGTCCGGTGAGGTGGCGCATTTACGTCCCGATGGCAAAACCCAGGTGACGGTGGAATATGGTGAGGACGGCCGTCCTGCACGCATTGATACGGTGTTGGTGTCCACGCAGCATGATGCGGACGTGGACCAGGCGTGGTTGCGCGAACAGTTGCGCGCACATGTTATTGAACCGGTATTGTCGGAGGAATTGGATGTTACGGTGCGTCACGATGACTACCGTGTGCTGGTAAATCCGACCGGTTCGTTCATTCTGGGAGGTCCTGCGGCGGACGCCGGCTTGACGGGTCGTAAAATCATCGTGGATACTTACGGCGGTGCCGCACATCACGGTGGTGGTGCGTTTTCCGGCAAGGATCCGAGCAAGGTCGATCGTTCGGCGGCGTATGCGGCACGGTGGGTGGCGAAGAACATTGTGGCCGCAGGGTTGGCGCGTCGCGTTGAGGTGCAGGTAGCCTATGCGATTGGTGTGGCCGATCCGGTGTCGATCAACGTCGAGACCTTCGGTAGTGAGATTGGCGTGAGTCATGACGACATTGCCCGGGCAGTACGTCAGGTGTTCGATTTGCGTCCGGCGGCGATTATTGACGAGCTTGGGCTGAAGACGCCTACCTACGAGGCGACCGCGGCTTACGGTCATTTTGGACGTAAGGATGTGGCGTTCTCGTGGGAGCAGACGAATCGCGCCGATGTGTTGCGGCAGGCGGTGTCCGTTCGCTAATGGGCGCTTTGGACGCCGAACAGCCAGCGCTGGAGGGTTTGGCTCCCCGCGCGAAGCGTTCCCGGACGGCCGGTACACCACTGGCCGCAGAGCTTCCCATTGCCCAAGTGGTATTGGACGTGCAGTCGCCGCATTTAGGACAAACCTTTGACTATCAGGTGCCGGAGCGTCATGATGCAGCGGCGCAACCGGGAGCATTGGTACGCGTGCGATTCGGCGGTCAGCGCGTCAATGGTGTGATATGGGCTCGTGTGGCGCATAGCGATGCACCTTCGTCGTCGCTGCGCTGCATCGAACGGGTGTTATCGCAAGGCGATGCGGTGCCCGCGCAGCTGCGTCGTGACATTGAGGCCATTGCCGATGCGTATGGCGGTACGCGCGCCAACGTAGTGCGTGTGGCAGTGCCGCCGCGTGTGGCGCGTGTCGAGGAGGAGCAGCGTCACAAGCGCGAGCGCCAGCTTGACTCGCAGCAATCGGCGCAGGCTCATGAACGCGAACAAGCTGCGTATGCCGTGATGCATTCGTGGTATGCCGATGCCGGGCAATTGCGTGAGTCGTTGCGTCATCCTCATGGGCAGTCTTATGTGGTGGATGGGATGCCGGCGGCGCGTGATGTGACGTATGCCATAGCATGGATGGTGTTGTGTACATGGCTGGCAGGCGGTTCGATCGTGGTGGTGTTGCCCGATGTGCGCGAGGTGCAGGATGTGGCAAACACGTTGTCGGCCTGGGGAATGCATCCCTTTGCGATGGCGTCGGCACACACCTATGGCGTCTATGGCGATGTGGCGACGTATGGGGCGATGATGTCGCCTGCTGAACGGTATCGTGTGTATCATGCGGTGCGTTCCGGGCAGGTGCGGTGTGTGGTGGGCGTGCGTTCGGCCATGTATGCGCCGGTCGGCGATGGCGCGAATTTTGTGGTAGTTGATGACACCGTATATCAGCATGCCGACGGCATGGCTCCCTATGCGCAGGCGCGTGGCGTGATGAGATTGCGTGCGCGCCTGCATCACGGTACGTTTATCGCTTTTGCTCAGACCCGCAGTGTGGCGAGTCAATGGGAGGTCGATGAACGTGCGACGCATACCGCCGTATCGTCGCCCAGCGTGCTGTTACGTCCGCTGACGGATGTGCTGCGTGATGCCACGCCGTGGGTGCGTTGGCTGAACCGCGAGGAGTTGGGGCGTATCGGTGACCGTACGGCGGGAGCACGGGTGCCGCATACGGCGGTATCTATCTTGACCAAGGCGTTGGAGCACGGGCCGGTGTTGCTGTCGGTGCCCTCCGATGGTGTGCGTGAGACGATGAGCTGCGCGTCATGCCACCGTCAGGCGCGGTGCCTTCGCTGCACGGGACCGGTGTTGCGCATTGGCGAACAGGAAGTGCGTTGCGGTTGGTGTGCTGCGGCGCAGGTGCACTGGCGGTGTGTGTCGTGTGGTGGCGAACGGTTGCGTGTGGTGCGCGTGGGGCCTGCGGGGACTGCGATGGAATTGCAAGGATTGTTCCGTCGCGTGCCCATTGTGGTGTCGGGTACGCAGCAGGGACGCCGTGCCGTGCCATGGGTGGAGAATCGACCGATGGTGGTGGTGGCCTCAAGCGGCGTCGAGCCGCGGGTGCGTGCCGCAGATGGGTCGTGGGGGCAGTATCGTGCTGTGGCGTTGCTGGATGCGTGGACCAGCCTGTATGCCACTGGCGTGGATGCGCGGTATGACGTGCTGCGTTCTTGGATGCGTGTGGCTTCATGGTGTGCGCCGCGTAGCAAGGGTGGTCAGGCGCTGATCGTGGGTGAGGCCGATCCGGTGGTGGCGCAGTCGTTGGCGTTGTGGGATAGCGGGTATATGACGGCTGCGGAATTGCGTGAGCGCGTGGATACCGGGTTGTCGCCGGTGGTGAGTGTGGCTTGCGTGTGGGGTCAGCGCGATGCGGTGATGCGTGCTTTGCGTGAGCTGGGCGTGCTTGACGGTGACTGGGCCGAGGTTTGCGTGGGCGAACGACGTATGCCGGCGGTGTTGGGGCCTGTGCCCATCGCGCCGCCGCGCACCCAGGATGCCCGGGAATTGGAAGCTACCCGTGACCGGGTCAAGGCAGTGGTGCGCGTGGAGCATAAGCGCCGTGAGGCGTTGGCACGTGCCTTGCGTCAGCAAATGGCATGGCATGCCGGGACACGTGAGCCGGGAGAGCTGCGTTTCCAAATGGATCCGAAAGACATGATGTAGTCGTATGCGCAAGCGTGCCTGCGTCGGGTATTGCCGGTCGGGTGTGTCGCCGTGCGGGGTTCGTCGCTCTGCCGTGAAACCATAAGGGAAGCATAGTGGTGACGGCGACATGGGCCGCCATCATACGCGCGACATGGCAAGGAGGGCAATCATGACGCAGTGGCCGGGAGAGCCGCAGATGGACTACGACGTATTGGTGGCAGATTCGGCGGCGGCATCCGCTGCGGGCAAGCCAATTACCGACGTGATTTTTGATTTCGGCAATGTGCTGATTCGGTGGGATCCCACCGCCGCACTGGTGTCTCGCTACGATGAGGATACGGTGCGTCGCTTCCTAGATAACGAGGTCTCCGGCTTTTTCGATGCGGCTGACATGATGGATGGCGGCATGAGCATTACGGATGCGGTGGCGTGGGTGCGTGCCAAGTATGGCGACGCCTGGGCCGACATGCTGAGCTTCTACTGCGAGCATTTCGAAGATTCGTTGATGGGGTTGGTGCCGGGCGCTCGCATGTTGGTGCGTGATCTGCGTCAGGCCGGCATCGGCGTGTGGGGATTGTCGAATTGGGAGCGTGAGCTGTTTGCCTTGGCGGTGCGTGACTGCCCGCTGCTGCAGGAGCTTGACGGGCGGCTGGTGTCCGGGTTTGTGGGATTGCGCAAGCCGCATAAGGATATCTACGAGCGGGCGTTGGCCGATTTCGGCATTGATGCCTCTACCAGCGTGTTTGTCGACGATAAGGCGATGAACATTGTGGGTGCCAATGAGGCCGGTATTCGCGGCGTGCGGTTCAGCGACCCGCGTGCCTTGCGGCATCTGCTGGTCGAGGCCGGTGTGCCGATTCCGGATGTGGTGCGCCTGTAGAGAGGCGATTGGCTGACGCGATAACGAAAGGGTGGTTTCGATGACGGTTCCGATAGTGTTCGCCGGCACGCCCGAGGTGGCGGTGCCGTCGTTGCGCGCGTTCGCGAACGATCCGCGCTTCACGGTCACGGCGGTGCTGACCCGTCCTGACGCGCCGACCGGCCGGGGACGCAAGATGGTGGCCAGTCCTGTCAAGCAGGAGGCGTTGGCGCTGGGGTTGCCGGTGCTGGAGTCCAGTCCGCATGACCCGTCGTTCATCCAGGTGCTGCACGACACCAGCGCGCGTATGGCGGCGGTGGTCGCCTATGGTGCGTTGCTGCGCGAGCCGGTGTTGCAGGCGTTGCCATTGGGTTGGTACAATCTGCATTTTTCGCTGTTGCCGCAGTGGCGTGGCGCGGCTCCGGTGCAACGGGCCATTTGGTCGGGCGATGAGGTGACGGGCGCGACGGTGTTCCGCATTACCGCCGGCATGGATGAGGGGCCGATTGTGGCGCAGTCCACCGTAAGCATCGGTGCGCACGAGACGGCCGGCGATCTGCTGGATCGTTTGGCGGTCGATGGTGCTCCGATGCTGGTGGAGGCGTTGGACGCGGTGGCCACGGGGGTGGCCGATCCTGTGCCGCAAAGTGCGGGCGCATACGAGCATGCGCGCAAAATCACGCAGGAGGATGCGCATATCCGCTGTGATGTGCCGGTGTTTGCCATGGATCGTCAGATTCGCGCGTGCACGCCCAATCCCGGCGCGTGGGTGTGGCTGCATGCCCAGGAAGGCGGCGAGGCGATGACGCTGCATGTGCTGCGTGCCCGCATCGCCCAGCCCGATGAGCCGGGTGTGCCTGCCGATATGCGACCCGGACAGCTGGTGACGGACAAGCGGCATGTGTGGCTTGGCTCGGCCAGCGCGATGCCGTTGGAGCTGTTGGAGGTCAAGGCGCAGGGCAAGAAGGCCATGGCGGCGGCCGATTGGGCGCGTGGCGCCCGCTTGGACTCGCAGGCGTATTGCGACTAATCCCCATGCTGGGCGTCGTCGGCACGTCGGAGCCGTGTCGTAGAAGCGTCGGCTGTGCCTCCGGCGGCCGGTCGCGTCCTTAGGGTTGCGCCATAATCTGCACGGTTAGCGGCGCAGCAGGTCAAGCGCCGCCGCAAGATTGCGCTCGTCGAGTATGGTCGGCACCGCACGGCGCACCGCGGGCTTGGGGTCGAATCCGATGCCCAGCCCTGCGGTCAGCAGCATGGCGATGTCATTGGCGCCATCGCCTATGGCTACGGTTTGTGCCATATCGATGCCGTTGAGATGTGCCCAGGCGACAAGTGTGTCGCGTTTGGCATCACGGTCCACCACTGTGCCTTCGATGTCGCCGGTGAGTGTGCCGTCATGCCATTGCAAACGGTGTGCGAGCACATGGTCGAGGCCGAGGTCGCGTGCGATGGGATCGAGTACATCATGGAATCCGCCGGACACGACGCCGACGCGCCAGCCATGTGCGTGAAGCGTGTCGACAAGCGTGCGTGCCCCGCGGGTAATGGTGATGCCGTGTCGCACACCGTCGATCGCCGAGTTGGGCAGGCCGCGCAGTAGACGCACCCGCTCGCGCAAGGCCTGTGCGAAGTCAAGCTCGCCGTTCATGGCGCGTGCGGTGATGGCGGCCACTTGGTCGGGTACGTGGGCCAAGGCACCGAGCTCGTCAATGACTTCCTGTTCGAACAGGGTGCCGTCGGCATCCATGACCAGCAGGCCGGGCGCCCGCAGTGTGGGACGCTCGTTAAGGGGTTGCAAAGCTTTGTGCGCCATAGTGTTGATTGTGTCGAATCATTGCGACAATGCACAGTATGCATAATACGTTTCTTTTTGCTTCCGCAGCCTCGTCCGCCATATCGGTATGCCAGACCGGAGAAACTGGCTTGATCGGAGCCATGACCGATTGGCTGGTGTCGCTGATGAGCACGATTGGCGGTGCCGGCGTGGCGTTGGCCATTGCCGCCGAATCGGTGTTTCCGCCGATTCCCAGCGAAGTGATCCTGCCGTTGGCGGGCTTCACGGCGGCGCACGGCACGTTGGGGCTGGTCGAAGCCATCATATGGGCCACCATTGGCTCGGTGGTGGGAGCATGGGTGCTGTATGGCATTGCGCGATGGGTCGGCGTGCACCGCATCCGGCGTGCCGTCGACCGTATTCCGGGTGTGAGCGGCAAGGACGTGGACAAGGCCAATGATTGGTTTACCCGCTACGGCACATGGTCCGTGTTGATAGGCCGTGTGATTCCCGTGGTGCGCTCGCTGATTTCCATTCCCGCAGGGTTCAACCAGATGAACTTCCTGCAATTCACCGGATGGACGATGCTGGGTTCGGCGGTGTGGAACACCATCTTGGTCAGTGCCGGATACCTGCTGGGAGATCAGTGGTGTTCGATTTTGGGCGTGCTCAACGTGTTCGAAGACGTGGTCATCGTGGTGTTCGTCGTGGTTGTGGCGGTACTGTTGTTCCGATGGGTGCGCAATCTGATGGCGCACCGTCGCAGTGGAGGCAACCATGAGTGAATCGCATAGCGAGCCGTCGTATGACGAGTTGCGTGAGCGCAATCGCGCGTTGGCGCAATCCTTGCGTCGGGCCAGTCAGGAACTGGAGCGCATCAAGGATCAGCTGACGCATTTGGCGCAGCCGCCGATGCGTTTCGCCACCATCGTGCGGGTGCATGAGGTAATGCAGGATGCCTCGGGATTGCGCCGGGCCAGCGTGGAGGTGTCTTTGGGCGGCACTCGGATGGTGGTGCCGGTGGCTGCCGACGTGCCGTTGGGGCATGTGCGGGTCGGCGATGTGGCGCTGCTCAATGACGCGATGACCGCTGTGGCGACGCGGGGTGCCGATGAGGTCGGCGTGCTGCGTCGGGTTCGTCAGCTGATGGAGGACGGCCGTATGGTGGTGACCGATGGTTCGGGCAACGCGACGTTGGTGCATGCCATTGACAAGGTGCGTGCGCAGGTGCAGGTGGGCGACGAAGTATTGGTGGACGTGGGTGCTGCGTGTGCGTTGTCGATCGTGCCGAAGGCGGATGGCGACGACTTGGTGTTGGAACAGGTTCCGGACGTGTCATTCGATGACATCGGCGGCTTGGACGTGCAAATCGAACGTATTCATGATGCGGTGCAGCTGCCGTTCCTGCATCGCGAGCTGTATGAGCGTTTCGGGCTGCGTGCCCCCAAGGGCGTGCTGCTGTACGGCCCTCCCGGCAACGGCAAAACCATGATTGCCAAGGCTGTGGCGCATGCCTTGGCGCAGGGCAGTGGCCGACGAGGGGTGTTCCTGTCCGTGAAAGGTCCCGAACTGCTCAATAAGTTTGTCGGTGAGTCCGAACGGTTGATCCGTTCGTTGTTTGCGCGGGCTCGTGAGCGTGCGGCAGCCGGCAATCCGGTTATTGTGTTCATCGATGAAATGGATTCGCTGCTGCGCATGCGGGGCTCGGGCGTGTCCAGTGATATGGAAACCACCATCGTGCCGCAGTTCCTGGCGGAAATGGATGGTGTGGAAGGCTTGGATAACGTGGTGGTGATCGGCGCGTCGAACCGCGTGGACATGATTGACCCCGCGGTGCTGCGTCCGGGACGCTTGGACGTCAAGATTCATGTGGATCGGCCTAACCGAAACCAGGCGAAGGCGATTGTGGCGCGATATGTGACCGATGCGTTGCCGATTGCTTCGGGACTGTCGGCGCATGACATGGGCGAAGCGCTGGTGGAAGCCGCCTATGCGCGTGACAGCGAGCGGGCGATATGCCAGGTGCGCGACGATCAGGGAACCTGGTCCACCGTGTACCTGCGTGATGTGATTTCCGGTGCCATGCTGCGCAATATGGTGGACCGCGCCAAAACCGCCGCCGTCAAGGCCAGCATTGAGGCAGGCGGTGATGTGGCGTTGGATACGGCGATGATGCGTGAGGCGGTGCGTCGTGAGTGTGTCGAATCGCGCGCTTCGATCGCTCAGGCCGATCCGGCGCAATGGTCGCGCACCGCAGGCGTGCGTGTCGGCGAGATCAACGCCATACGGGCGTGCTCGTAGCATATGTCACGAAACGTCACATACATGTGGCGGCCGGTGCGCATGGCATCGACGCCGATGGCACAAATACCTATGGCATAGCGGAACGAGGCATGATGAGCGTCATACGCGCGATGGGAACGGAAACGGAATATGCAGTGATGCGCTCGCGGACGCAGGCGGGCGATCCCATGGCACTGTCATTTGCCTTGGTTGAGGCGGCGGCTCACGGCAGACCATGGCGTATTCCATGGGATTACCGGCAGGAAGATCCCTTATGCGACGCCCGCGGCATGCGTTTGGCGCGCGAATATGCGCCCAACGATATGCTGACGGATGCTCCGCAGCATCGTATCGTCAATGTGGTGGGCGCCAATGGCTCTCGTGTGTACGTTGATCATGCGCATCCCGAATATGCGGCGTGTGAGACCGGCAATCCGTATGATGCCTTGGCTTATGCCAAGGCGGGCGATGCGTTGATGGCGCAGGCGGCACGGCGGGTGCGCGAGCGTGGTGAGGGCATGATTGTGTATCGGAACAATACCGACGGCAAGGGGGCGAGCTGGGGTACGCATGATAATTACGCCGTGGAGCGTGCCGTGCCGTTCGACCTGCTGGTGTGGCTGATGAGCGCCCATTGGGTGACACGCGTGCAGTATTGCGGTTCGGGCAGGGTCGGCCTTGGCGAGCATGGTGAACAGGCAGGCTTTCAGCTCAGCCAACGCGCCGATTTCTTTCATATGCGGGTGGGATTGCACACGACGTTTGACCGGCCCATTATCAACACACGAGACGAGCCTCATGTCGAGGGCGCGTATCGGAGGCTGCATGGCATCACCATGGACGCGAATTGTCTTGATGTGCCGCGTGTGCTCGCGTGCGGTACCACCAGCATGCTGCTGTGGTGGGCAGAACAGGCGGTGCGCGAGGACGATGCCGACGAGATCGCCCGGCTGCGTGCGGCGGTGGAGCTTGCCGACTCGGTGGCGGCGATGCATGAGGTGTCGCATGACTGCACGCTGTCCGTGCCGTTGGAATTGGCGGGCGGTGAGCAGGCGACCGCATGGCAGATACAGGTGACCTTGTATACGGCGGTGTGCGCGATGGGCGCTCGCTGCTATGGTACGGATTCACGCGGCGAGCCGTTGTGGCCTGACGGGCCGACTGTGCGAACGATGGCCCAATGGCGGCAGGCATTGCAGGATGTGGCGACGATTCGTCATGGAGACGATGAGGAGCGTCTGTCGATGACGGCACAGGCGGGACGCATCGAATGGCTGCTCAAATGGCAGTTGTTGGAACGTGCCCGTCGCCGTTATGACACGGATTGGGCGGATGTCCGTTTGAAGGCTCTTGATATGGAATGGGGGCGATTGGACGAGCAAGGACTTGCCGGCAAGATGAGCGGGCGGGTGAGCGTGGTGGCGGATGATACTCAGGTGGCTGAGGCGATGGCGCATGCTCCGTCGGATACACGAGCTTGGCTGCGAGCCGCATTGCTCAATCGCTTCCCCGACCAAGTGGTGACCGTGTCATGGTCGCGGGTGGTGGTGCGGGGGCGTGATGGCGCGTTGCATGATGTGCTGATGGATCGTGCGCTGGGATTTGGACGCGAGGAATGCGAGCGTCTATGTGAGGAAGCATCTTGTGCGGCTGACATAGCCCGGGGCTTGGCTGGTTGACATATCGGTCTGTGGCGTGCCTTCGTGTGATGCGACTAGAATCGTGTGCAGAGTCGGCGTGGCAGATATGGCGTGATGTTGGTGTGCGGTGCCGATGGTGAGTAAGTGTGCAGTATGCGACCGCTGAATGAGGAATAGGTAGGGCGATACATGGAATTGCGTGAATTGGCGTTGGAAGTAGTACGTGTGGTGCAGGATGCCGGCAAGCATGCGTTGACCGACCAGATGACGCCTCGGGATTTGACCGGGCTTCGGGTGGCGGACAACCGTACGCAGTTGATGTCCGGTGTGGATGATCGTCTTATTCGTTTCATCAGCAATCGTTTGACGTATATCGACATGTTCCAGGGATTGTGGTCGGATCGTCCCGCACAATGCCAGCCGGGGGAGCGCTATTGGTGTGTGGGGCATATTGATGGCGTGATTAATTTTGTGCGCAATATGCCGGAATGGTCGGTGACGGTGACCTTGTTTGAGTTCAATGAGCAAGGTTCAGCGCAGCCGATTCTCGGCGTGGTGCATGCACCGGCGTTGGGGTTGACTTATGTGGCGGCACGCGGTCAGGGGGCAATTCGCATTCGCAAAACGGCGTTGGGCGACAAGCGTGAGAAGATTATGCCGTCGACCACATCGTCGTTGGATAGCTCGGTGGTGAGCTTCGGTATGTCGTACGTGTCGGAGGAATCAGAACGAGCATTGAATGTGGTGGCACGTATTGCGGGCCGTCCTGCCGATATCAAGCGCGTTGGTCCTGCATCACTGGATTTGTGCAAGGTAGCCGATGGTACGTACGACGCTTACTTCGAACCGCACTTGCATCAGTGGGATGTGGCTGCGGTGTCCGCCGGCGCCATTGTGGTGTGGGAAGCGCAAGGATACTTGAGGCAGTGGGGCGGCGGCGGCATCCACTGGCGCGGTGAGAATGATGTGTTGGCTACCAATGGCATAATTACTGACGATTTGGCGCAGTACTTGTAAGATAATGTCGCCGTCAACTCGTGTATGACGCGATGTCGGGCGGCGTTCACCATACCGGATGGCGGTGGAAAGGGGCGGATATGCCACAGGAACAGATGCGGGCATCCGAAGCCATGCAGGAGCAGCATGTGGATGATGTCATCGTAGCGCGTGCCGCGCAGGACGAGTTGGCGCAGGTTGACGCCTCGCTGGATGCGATTTTGGACGATGTGGAATTGACTCTGCAGCGCAATGCCGAGGAGTATGTGCGCAGCTTTGTGCAGCAAGGCGGTCAGTGATGCCGCAGTTGCGCGATAGCTCGACATCGCGCAGTGCTGTGGTGCCGCTGTCTGAAGAGGATTCTTTCGCCCGTATTTTTGGTGTGGAAACTGAATATGGTGTGGGCGTTGTCGGGGCGGAGCGCCCGTGCGGGGCGGCGGATGCCGCGACGGTGATGTTCCAGCCGGTGGTGTCTCGTGCGCGTTCGACGAATACGTTTTTGGACAATGGCGCCCGATTATATCTTGATATTGGGGCACATCCTGAATATGCCACCGCCGAAACCCGCGATCCCTTGGATGCGTTGGCTCAGGATCTTGCCGGCGAACAGGTGATGCGACGTTTGGCGTTGCGCGCCCAGGACGCGTTGCGTCAGGAATATGGCGAACATACTGCATTGCATGTGTTCAAGAACAATGTGGATTCCGCCGGCAATTCTTTTGGTTGTCATGAGAATTATCTGGTGCGGCGCAGTGCGTCGTCGGTATTGCTTGACCGTGTATTGGTACCGATGCTGGTAAGTCGGCAGGTGCTTACCGGCGCTGGCATGGTCACGTCATACGACGATGGGTTTGTGGTCTCGCAACGGGCGGAGTTCATGGATGAGGCGGTGTCGTCGGCGACAACGCATGCCAGACCGATGATTAATACGCGAGACGAGCCGCATGCGGATTCGGGACTGTTTAGGCGGTTGCATGTAATTGTGGGCGATTCCAACCGTTCGCAAACCATCACGTGGTTCAAACTGTCCATTACTCATCTGGTGTTGTGCATGATTGAACAGGCCTCGCGTGACGGCGTGTGCCCGGCAGGTTTGGCGGACTTGATGGAAGATCCTATAGCGGCTAATCGTGCCATGAGCCGTGATCTGTCAGGCTTATGGGCCGCGGCCGTCCAGCGTCGTTATTGGCAAGCGGTGGATGAGACGTTGCAACGATATGGCGATCGGATTGCACAGGCGTTGCCGCGCACCTCGGTGGTGCGTGTGATGGCGTTGTGGCGCGAGCTCTTGGACGCGGTGGAGCGTCAGGATTGGGATGTTTTGGCACATCGGGTAGATTGGGTGGCCAAGCGGCGGCTGGTGCAGGGGATGCAGCGTCGACGCGGTATGTTGTCGTTCGCGCAACGCAGACAGATCGACCTGGATTATCATGATGTGGCCCACGGTCGTATATACGAAGCGCTGTTGACACATGGCGGTATGGAACGTGTGATTGGTGCGCAGGAGGCAAACCGGGCACTTCACGAGCCCCCTGCCGATACCCGGGCGGCCGTGCGCAGTCGGATATTGCGGATGGCCGCTGCCGTGGGGGCGCGGTATTCATGCGATTGGACGCATATTGGCGTATATGGTGCGCATGGCTTGACGCAGGTGACGATGCTTGATCCTTTTGATGCCGAGGGCGATGCGACGGTGCGGCGCGTGCTGTCGTCGTTGCACGATGATGTCCCGTCATTGCCGGTGGTGTAGTGTGCCACGGTACAGGCGGCGCAGTGGCGCGGACAAGCGTCACCTGTACCGTGAGCAAGAAAAAACCCCGACCGCCATGGTCAGGGTTGTGTAAGCGTGTGACCGGTAGGTCATAAGGGGCCTTACTTGGTCACAGCCTTCTTCAGCAGCGAGCCAGCGGAGATACGCACACCGTAGGAGGCGGGAATCTTGATGGTCTCGCCGGTGCGCGGGTTGCGGCCCGTGCGCTCGGCGCGCTTGACGCGCTCAGCGGAGAACAGACCGGTGAGCTTCAGGCCTTCGCCGGACTGCATGGCCTCGACGAACACGTCCTGGAAAGCGTTGACAGCGGCCTCGGCCTGAGCCTTGGTCAGGTTGGACTTCTGCGCAATCTTCGACACGAGATCAGACTTGTTGTATGCCATAGAAGCATCCTTCTTAATCGGGGGATATCCCAAGGACTTGGATATCCACGGTTCAAAACTGATAATAGCGCATATTCCAAGGAAACACCGCATTGCGCAAGGGTTTTCTTTACTTTTTTCTGGGTTTTTATCGTTTTATATCAGATTGTGGCGGTTCAACCATTGCATGGCGAGCGCGCCAAGAGGGATACGTATCCAATAAAATGCGACGCGGAACACCAAAGTTGCTGACAATGCTACGGCTGAAGGAACGCCAACTGACGTAAAACCAAAGGCTAGCGCCGCTTCCACGGCACCGAGACCACCGGGGGTGGGAACGGCGGAACCAAGGGTGTTGGCCAGCAGGAAGATGAAGGTGGTTTCGATGGGATTGGTGGCATGGCCGAATGCCATCAACGCCGCCCAGAAGCCAAATCCGGAGGCCAGATTAAGGATTAAGGCCCCGGCAGCGGACGTTAGGCATTGCCGGGGTTGGCTGATAACGTCTACCAGTGTGCGGCCGTAGGAGCGCAGTAGGGGCCAATATCGTGTGGTAATCAGCCGGCGAAGCGGGGGGATGGCCATGGCGGTGCATCCGGCAAGTACCACGACACCGATAACCATGACCAAGGTATTGGTAGGAATCATGCCGGAGAGCATGTGATGTCCGGTGAACAGACCGATGCCGAGCAGCATACCGACGGTGACAATGGCCTGCATTACCCAAGTGGCGCTCATAATGGCGGTGGCGGCAGGTGTCGAATACCCGCTTTTGCGAACGAATTGAAGGTTGATGAATGCTGGGCCCACGCCTGCAGGCATAGAAACGGCCGTAAGTCCGGAAGCGGCTTGGGAACAGTAGACATTCCATGGGCTGCGCGTATGGCGATCCATGAACGCGGCCAGCATCAGTCCGGAGCCGGCCCACGCAAGCAAGCCGCATATCACGCATAGAATGGCCATCATGGGTTGGGCGTGTGCGATGGCATCGAATGCTTCACGGGGACGCAGTTGGGTGAATACCACAGCTGCTGCGACGATGAGCAGTACGATGGCGACGAAGGAACGCAGGTTGAAGCGTGACAGCGTCACCGGTTCGATGGCATCGGCATCGTCGGGAACCAGTGCGCGTACCTGATTGCGCAAACCGCCGATGAGTGCATTGTCCCATGTGGCATGTGCTTTGGTGGCAGCGGGAACGGCGGCTTTCTGGACGAAGGGTAGCAAGGCTATTACTGCCTGCTCGCCCCATGCCTGACGCGCGCAGGCGATGGCACGATCAAGACCAATCAAACTGGCGATAAGCGCCAGCAGCTGCACGTTGTCGAAAGCGATGTTGGCGGGAGAGCTAGCGCAATCGCCATTATTCCATCCGGCGATGATGGCGGTGTCCTCGTCCATAATGGCCAGCGTATCGGGGGTGATGCTGCGATGCGTGTATCCGCGGCGATGAGCTTCGTTGAGATAGCGCATGAATCCTAGCGCTTGCTCATCGGTGAGTGTGTTGAGATTGCACTCGCGCACTACGTGTTCGGTGCCGAATACCAAGATGGAGGACTCGGCGCTGTCGGCGGTCCCGTAGACATCCGGCACGGACAGCCCGGCATTGCGCAATCCCAATAGCATGGCGAGGTGATGATGGCATGCGTCGCTTGCTGAACGGTCGCGGCGCATGGCGACGCCGGTAAGCCTGATCCATTGCCAAAGCTGACGAATGTATCCGGTCATATGTGATTGGCTGTCGAGCACGGAAACAAGATAGTGTCGTCCTTGAACGTCAGTCACGTCGTACAGGCGCGAATGGTCCACCAAATCATCGTCCAACAGGGCAGGAGTGGTTCCGGAGATAATATCGGGCATAACCCGACGTGACAGACGTGTGGCCTCGATATCGATGCCACGCAGGGCTTGCACCAGCTGCATGCCCCAAGCGCCTTGGTTATGGGTGCCGATGATGAATCTGATAACCAGGCCGATGGCGCAGCCTAGTGCGAAGGAGACGCAGCTGCCGGGCATGGAATTCCATGACAAGGCCACCAGCAGCACTGCCACCGTATACAGTGCGTTCCATCCCCATTTGACGGTGCGGTGCAAGCGACGCGGGCCTGCGACGACGAGGAATGCGCTCAAACCGGCGTACATATCGGGCAGCAGTCCGGGGCCGCTTGGTGTGCCCAGTGCGTCCAGTCCGCCAATAAGTTGCGGCAATCCCCAGTGCGACAAGGCCAGGGATGTTCCCCAGGCGCTGGCGTAGGCGGCGAACATGGCGATTACCGAGGTGGCGCTTTGCAGCCATTCACGGCTGATCAGCAGTTGTGCCAGCACGCCAATGACGATGGCGACAGTGGTGGCTTGCTGCAACAGTGAGGCCGGGACGTCCATGAACCAGCGTACCGCCGCGCCGGCGGTGTGGGCATCTGATTCCACGCCGGAGGTGATGCCCTTGAGGTACATGGAGCATACGACGATGGCGACCGCGAAGAGCACGGCGAATGCGGCGTGCAACAGGTCGCCGGTATTGCGGGTGCGACGGGGCGGCACATCGTCGATATGGGGCGACGACGTCGGTTGGCTCACCTGTGGCGGTTGCTCGCCGGTGGCGCTGGTGTGTGACGTCGTGCCCCTCATGATGGTTGCGCTCATGCCTGCGCGTAGTCGACCAGAGTGTTGGCCGTGCCGATGTAGGTGGCGGGCGTCAAGGCTTTGAGGCGCTCCGCAGTGCGCTCGTCGAAGGCCAGGGAATCGATGAAGTTCTCAACGTCATCCTGCCCGATATGATGGCCTCGCATGAGTTCTTTAACCTTCTCATACGGCCGTTCCATGCCGGGCAGTCCGGCAAGCTCGCAGGCGCGCATGGCGGTTTGGATGGGCTCGCCCAACACTTCCCAATTGTCCTCAAGCTCACGCTCGATCACCGTGGCATTGGGGTGGATGGACTGCAGACCGCCTAGCAGATTGTTCAGCGCCAGCAGTGAGTAGCCCAAGGCGGTGCCGATGTTGCGCTGGGTGGTCGAATCGGTCAGATCGCGCTGCCAGCGGGATTCCACCAGCGTGGCGGACAGGGTGTCCAACAGCGAGCAGGACATTTCCAGATTGGCTTCTGCGTTCTCGAAACGAATCGGGTTGACCTTGTGCGGCATGGTGGACGATCCGGTGGCGCCCTTCACCGGTACCTGGGCGAATACGCCGCGGGAGATATACATCCACACGTCCACGGCCAGATTGTGCAGAATACGGTTCGTGTGGCTGATGGTGCCATAGAGTTCCGCCTGCCAATCGTGCGATTCGATCTGCGTGGTGAGCGGATTCCATGTCAGACCCATGCGATTGGTGACGAATTCGCGAGACAGCGCCACCCAATCGACATCCGGGCAGGCGGCGAGGTGTGCGCCGAAGGTGCCGGTGGCGCCGTTGATCTTGCCCAGGTACTCCTGCGTGCGGATATGGGTGAGCTGCCGGTGCAGACGGTAGACGTACACCGCCAGCTCCTTGCCCAGCGTCGTGGGCGTGGCCGGCTGGCCGTGCGTGAGCGACAACAACGGCATATCACGGTATTCGTGTGCCTTCTCGGCAAGATGGTCGACGATGGCTTGCGCGCCCGGCAGCCACACGCGTTCGACGGCATGCTTGACGCAGCGGGCGGTGGACAGGTTGTTGATGTCTTCGGAAGTGCAGGCGAAATGCACCAAGGTCTTGAGCTTGGGCAGCTGGGTATCGGGGCCCAAGGTTTCGCTCGCGCGATCGAGTTCGTCGTCGATGTAATATTCCACCGCCTTGACGTCGTGGTGCGTGATGGCTTCATGCGCGGCATGACGGGCAATGCCTTCGGCATCAAAATGTTCCGGGATGGCGCGCAGGTATGCCTGTTCGGCCTCACTCAACGGTTGCACGCCGGGGACGACGGGTACGTTGCCGTTGCCGGCGAAACCATTGGCCAGCAGAATCATCCATTCGACCTCGACCACGATGCGCTCGCGGTTCAATGCCGGTTCGCTGAGATATTCGACCAGCGGGGCGGTTTGCGCATGATAGCGGCCATCGAGGGAAGTCAGGGCGATTGCGGGGGAAATATCCGTAAGATTCATAATTCCAGCGTACTTGTAGGCGTAAACCGATGCAGGTATTGCGATGTGTGGTGTGTTTGACGGCTTTTTGCCAACGTGGTTGCTATGCGTCGGGCTTTGGTTGGGGTGTTGCGGGGGAATCGGTTCGTTCGATGGCGCTCTGACTTGGCTTGCCGCCGTCATGCCCACGTTCCATGCGTCCTTTCCAGTACGTGGTGGATTCGAGCGTGCCATCCACGATGGTGCGGAAATGGCGTTCGTGCCGTTGTACGGAGGGAAGCCCCATGTCGGCGGCGTTGCGGTATGCCGCTTGATGATAGTGCAGCCAATGGCTGATTTCCGTGGTGTGTGATGAGGTATGCACGGGGGTGAAGCGAAAAGCTTTCGGCGCTGATATTGCCGGTGGCGGCGGCGTCGCGGGTGAGGCCAATTCATGGACCGAACCTCGTATGGTGAGCCAATGATCGGTGACAGGATTGGGTTTGCCGTCCAAGGCAGCCACCAGTTCATTGTCCATTTCCACGCTGGTGACCCAGGTTCGTGAAGGAATCGGATGGTTTGCGATGGGAGAGCCTGCGGTGACGATATGGTGGATGTTGAATCGATTGCTCCAATCGGAAGCGATGGTGGCGGCGACGATACCGCCTTGCGAATGGCCGATGATGCCGACGGGTTCGTTACGGCCGATGCCGGCGCGTTCCATGGCTTGGGCGACCATGCGGGCGCTGTCCGCCTCGCGGCGTTGACGCTGGTCGGAACTCATGAGCTCAAGATTTTGCTCCCAGCCAAACGGTGAATCGGGTTGTCCGTCGGTGCCGGGCACCACCACCAGCCATGATCGCGAGCCGTCGGCATGGCGGTAGGATTGTATGGCGATGGTGCCGTAGTCCAGTCCGCTCTGCAACGGCGTGTCAAACAGATGTTCATCGGCAAGACGGCGCAGGTTCCGCAAGGCATCCGTGACGCTGGCACTGGCGCGAACGACGTCAGCTCCGGCATGAACTTGTTCGACGCGTAACGTATTGCCTTGCATATGGTTGTTGACGCCGGCGCTGATCGCGCTGATGGCTCCGGCTGCATCGGCGACGGCACTGGAGGATCTCTTGCGTCCGCTCCACCAGGCCACCGGCGTCGCTAGGGCGTTGAGCAAGCCTTCCTGCGCCCAAGCGGTCGAGGTCAAGGCGTCGCCTACGGTACTTTTGCCATGCGTGATTGCGCCATGTGCCATGCCGGCGCCGACCAACACCGCAGTGCCTGCGGCGGTAGCCAATGGTGCGAATCCGGCCACATGCTGCACGATGGTGTTCAGCAATGTGCGTGTGGCTGTTTCGGCCTGCGAATACATGGACCGGGCGTGCATCAGCAAGTCGGCAAGCTCGTTGAGTTGTTTGCCGAGGTGTTGGCATTGCCGGGCGTGGTCGGTGCAGCGCTCGTGCAGATTGGCATATGCCGACGGCACGTGTGAGCCGTCTGTCGGCGGGGCAAAGCCGCCGTCATTGGTGGTTTTTGCCGCTGCGCACCATCGAATGCGTTGCTGTGCCGAAAGCATGCGCCAAGCGCACTGCTGCCACAGCGAGCCGTCGCCTTGCAGCACGTCGGCATGGTGGTAGAGCACACGTGCCGTGCTGTCATAGCGATCCTCGTCGGCTGCCGTATAACGCCCGCCGCTTACGATAGTGGATACCGCCCAACTCATGATGCCGCTCCACGGGCAAGTTCGGCGATGGCATCGCTGTCGTGCGCCAATTCGGCGCACGCTCGACGCAGCTGTTCAAGCCGTTCGCGATAGTGGTGGGAGGCCTTTCCGCTCCAAGTGTCGATTCGGTTCTGTTGCAATGCCGTTTGCATCTCGTGCAAGGTGTCACGGTGGGTGCGGGCCAGACGTTGCACGGTGTGTGCAGCGTCCTCGCGTTCTGCGCGGCAGGTGCATGGCTGCGTGGATGCCAAAGTAGCGGTTGGGGCATCGATCAAGGCAAGTGCATGAGGTGTGAGGCATATCATGACAGCCATTGCACCATGTGGCTGGTCGCGGCGTCCAGCGCATGCCGGCATGGTGGTCGAAAGCTATGCCGTCGGCGTGTCGGTAGGTGTCGTTTCGGGTTCGATATCCCTTACCATGGCTTGACGTCGCCCGAGGTGGTTTCTTCCGATGTCGTGGTTGGTTGGCTGGCGGATTCCTGCGATGATCCCTGCGGCTGGTTGGCGGCCAGAATCTCGTCGATTTTGCGTTGTTGCTCCTCGCTTAACGCAGCGCCTTGGCCACCTGATGAGGATGTTGCGTCATTGGAGGTGCTGTCGTTGTTATGAGCGGAGCCATGCTGTGCGCCGGTTTGTTCGTCGATTTTGCGTTGTGTGTTGCGGATGATTTGGCGGGATACGGTGGCGTTGGTGTCCAATGTGTCTTGAATGGTTGGCAGCAGTAGGGCATGCCACGGTGCGTCGGACGGCAATTGATCGAGAATTTGCTGCTGTTGGGCGAGCACGACGTCCCAATCCGCATCGTCGCGCTCGCTGTCGGCGATGGTGCGTGACAGTAGCTCGCTCGTGCGGTTGGCGGTGTGGGCGGCGGCAAGGTTGAGAGCGCTCCATGCGGCGAGCATCATCAACAGCGTCGCGCACACTATCAGGAGTATGCGCACGGGCCTGCCGGCCCTTGCTGGTGCTGGTTGCCGTTTGTCGGTGGTGCGTGAAGTTGTCATGCCGGTCATAGGGTACTCCTTGACAATGCGATCCAGGCGGCGGTCTCCCACATCATGATGAGGAATGCGGCGATGGCCCACGGCCAGACTACGGGTACGACGCGCACGCGTGGTTTGGCGGTGTTGTCGATTCGCCAGGATGCTTCATTGGATGAGTCGATGGCCTGTGCTGCCGTATGTGTTGCGGTGGCGTGCAGGTAGCTGCCGCCCATTTCGTCGGCGATGGCCGAGAGTGTGTCGCCGTCCAGCTTGGATACGCCGGGTTGTCCGGTCGTCGGGTCGATAACCCAGGAATCGCTGTTGTTCGAGGATGGATCTCCGGCGAGATTGACGGTGCTGGTGGGCACGTTACCCCCTTCAGGCGAACCTACGCCGATGACATAGGCATTGTCAACGTAGCGGCGCAGCGACGAAAAGGTGCGTCGTGTGCCGGATGCGGTTTGCTCGCCGTCGGAAATAAGATACACAACGCGCCTGTCGTCCGGGTGCTGTTCGCTGATGGATTTCAGTGTGAGCAACATGGTGTCCAATGGGGTGTCCAACGTGGATCCCGCCGAAGCGGATGTCGGTTCGGTAGACAGCGTATCGGCCCAATTTGCAATGGCTAGCGTATCAGGGGTTAGCGGCACGTCCAAGGTAGCGGAAGCGCCGAATCGCAAGGCCGCGAAACTGGCATGCGGGTATGCGGCGGTAATGTCATCCACGGCATCGCTGGCGGCCTGCAACCGCGATATGACATCCTGCGAGCCATAGCGTGCGTCGCGTACTGCCATCGAACCGGTGACGTCCACGGCGATGAGCACATCGGTAGTGGCAACCGCACGGCTGGTGGTGGTCGTCACTATGCTGGGCGTGAGCATCATCATGGCCAGCAGCACGCACAAAAGCGTGCGCCGGACGCATGCGCCCACGGTTTCATCGCTGTGGCCTCGTCTGGCGCGATGCATCCATACGCATAGTACGGCCATCACCAGCAGCAGTACTGCCAGCGCGCCGGCAATCGGCCAACCGAACGCCGGATGCAGGGTAAAGTGTTGGAGCAAGTTCATCGGCGCAACCTCCAAGCCAGGGCAATCCACAGAACCGTGCATATGGAGCAGGCCAGCACCCACCATTGGGGCGTATCCACAATGGCAGCCTCGTCGTCCTCGCTGGGCGTGGCTTGCCTGCGGTCGATGTCACGGACCAAATCCGCGATACTGTCGGCATCGGACTGCATCAGTACCGTGCCCCCCTGTGCTTCGATGAGCTGCTTCATGGACTGCGTGGTTTCGTCGTGTTCGCTGGCTACCGGTCCTGAATACAATCCATCCACGGCGATGCCTGCAGAAGCCGTGATGGCAAGTGCCTCCTGCAACGTATAGGTGGGATGTCCGGACACCACATTGTCGGTGGCCAGCACAATCGACGGCTCGCGACCGCCTTCCGACGCCGAACCATCCTGGCGGTCATAGGCGAATCCGGGAATCATGGCGGCGCAGCTAATGAGACCGTCGCCGATAAGGGAGGTTTCGTCAGCGCGGTTTTGCGTGCCGTCAAGCCAATCGGCAATACGCTGGTAATCCTTGTCGCTCATCTGGTCGATATCCTGTTGCGATTGCACGCCGTCAAGAATATCGCTGGCCTGTGCGAGCTGACGCTCGACCAAGGCGTAATCGTCGGTGAGCGGGAACACGGTGCGCGAGGTGGAATTGAAGATACTCATGCCGATGCGCTCGCCCTGGAAATCTCTCACCAGCGAGCGATAGGTGTCGATAACCTCATGATCGTAGGGCAGGGCGGAACCGGAAACATCGAGACACAGGACGATATCTCGGGTGCGGCTGTGCTCGCGTTGCACGTTCACGGTACGCGGTCGGGCGAGTATGGCGGCGCAGCAGATAATGGCCAAAGCCGCCAGTGCCGCGGCGCAACGGTTGAGCATCCGCCAACGGCGAAACGCGCCAGCCGCGTGCTCGGTGTTCAAATCGTCGTCAAGCGAGAACACCGCGGGGCCTTGCGGCCGCATGCGTCCGGTAACGATAACAGTGACGATGCCGACAATGACAGCAAGTGCCAGCGCGGCCGCCGCAAGCCATGGCCAATGCCAAGACAAGTTCATGATCGCCACCTTTCGATAAGCGCCAATACCCATCCCGCCGCCTGTTCGACGGTGACGTTGCGGGCCTGCTCGTGGGTGAGCGGATCGGCAAATTCAGGAGGATACAATGCGGCGATGGTTTGACGCAGCAAATCATATCCCTGCCGTCGGCTCATACCGGGTGTGCCGCTATCCAATTCAGCAAGCGTGCTGGTATGTAAATCGCGGCCACTGGCTTGCGAAGCGAATTGACGGGCGATACTTGCAAGATCGCCGAAAGCCTGGACGTCGTCGATGTCGCCGCTGGTATGACGTTCGAGTACCGCATTCACTCGTTCGCGCCAAGGAGCGATGTCGCTGTCGGTACTGTGCGCGCCCTTCGAAGCCGCGCGTGGCGTATTGCGCCGGGGGCGCGACAAGAACACGCACAATGCCACGCAAAGGACGGCAAGCGCTATAGAGCACACCAGTGCGGCGGTAAGCCATCCGGTGATCTGCAGCGGCGCGGCGGGAGTCAAGTTGTCTGCCATGGTCCAGGTATGCAGCGTATCAAGTGCGGTCATGGGCGTCCTTTGCGTGTGGTGGCCAATCTCGTCGAAGCTCCCGGCATGGTGGTCATACCGAGGGACACCATGCGCACGAAAGCATCGAACATACGTTGGCTGCTGTCAGCGCGCACCATGCGCGAGCCAAGGCGGCGCAATTCGCGTTGCAAGGCCGCCGCCTGATATTCGCGGTGTACCCGCACATCATCGGCATTGGCTTGAGAAGCCAGGAACGCCGGAATGCGGCGGCGGATATCGGAGCCATCACGAACGCGGGGCGCTCGCGGGTGGAAGGGGTTGCGGGTCGCCACATCGATGAATATCAGTGGGTGTGTGCGGGCGATACGGCGGATCAACGGCATATGCTCATCCGTAATGGCATGCTCGTCGGTGGCCAGCACAATCAGACAATGCTGATCGCTGATGCGCGTGGCGTAACGCAGCAAAGCTTCGATATTGCGCGACTGGTTCCACGGTCGGTCCAACGCGGCGTTGAGCACCTGCTCGAAACGGGCAAAACCACCTTGGCATGGCAAACGGGTGATATTTGCCGCATCGCCGACCACCAGGGACACATCATCCGAACGACGAAGACTCAACGCCGCCACCATGCGCAACGCATTGGCGGCAACCTGCCATGCCTGCTCCGTACCGTCACATACGGAAGTCATAGGACGACTCACATCCATCAGCAGCCATACCTGACTGGTGGCCAGACGCTCACGCCGTACAATCATGGGACGGCCCATGCGCGCGCTGGTTTTCCAATCGATACGTCGTGCCTCGTCGCCAAGCGCATAGGCATGCACATCCATCAACCCATCCGATCCACCTGCCAAGCGTGAGGCATGCTCGCCCTCCAGCACGCCCAGCGCGCGGCGCACCGTAGGCAAGGTCAGCGAGCTGCTCAGCGTCTCGATACGGGCGCGTACGCGATCGTACTCGCTAAGCGACGTGCGGATCATGGAACGGGCACCGCCTCAACAATCGAATCGACCACTTGGTCGCTACTGATCCCATCGGCCAGCGCTTCGAAGGTCAGCACGATGCGATGGCGCAACACCTCATGCGCGAACAGCTTCAGATCCTCAGGAATCACATAGTCGCGTCCGGCAAGCAACGCCGTGGCCTGACCGATGCGGGTGAGCGCGATGGAAGCGCGCGGGGAGGCGCCCAGACGCACCAAGCGGGACAATCCCGCAACCGGCTGCGAACCGGCGCCGCGCGACGTGGCGGCAATATCCACCGCATACCGCAAAATCGCGGGCGACACATGCACGCGACGGGCGCTGAAACGCAGAAACTCCACGTCACGCACAGTAATGGGCTCGCTGCTCAGGGTGGACGCGTCGAACGTGTCGGTGCCGCGAGCCGTGAGCATGGCCAGCATGCGCTGCTCCTCATCGGCGCTGGGGTACGTCATGATGGCCTGCATCATGAATCGATCCATCTGGGCTTCCGGTAGATTGAACGTACCTTCCTCCTCAATGGGATTCTGCGTGGCGATCACCATGAACGGTGAAGGCAGCGCGATGCGCTCGCCGCCAATGGTGGTGGCGTTTTCCGCCATGGCTTCCAGCATGGCCGATTGGGTTTTGGCGTTGGAACGGTTGATCTCGTCCAACAGTACGAAGTTGGCGTGGATGGGCCCCAGCTGCGTGGTGAACCGCTGCGTGGAGAAATCGAAGATTTGCGTGCCCACCAGATCGGCCGGCATGAGGTCGGGCGTGCACTGCACGCGCTTGAACGTGCCGCTGACGGCGGTTGCCAGGGTTTGCGCGGCCGTGGTTTTGGCCAGACCTGGCACCGATTCGATAAGGATATGTCCGCCGGCAACCAGCGTGGTGATCAGTGATTCGCGCAGGTTGTCTTGTCCCACCAGGGTCTGACGGAAACGGGCGCGTACACGGTCGGCGAGCTCGCGGGCGCGGGTCATGTCATCGGGGCCGAGCGGGGATGCCGCCGACGGTGCGGGCATGGTTGGCGCGGGTTGCTGAGACGCGGCTGCTGGCTGCGGCTGTGGGGGGAACAAAGGCATGGTGCTTCACTTTCTTGGCTGGTTGGCACGCGTGTCGAACACGTCGTGCGCATGCTCCTATGGACGGTAGTGTATCGGTCAGGCTGGAATCGGTTGGGATGGCAGCGCCCAATTGATTGGCGTGGCACCCTTTGCGACAAGCGCTTCATTGGCGCGGGAGAACGGGTGCGAGCCGAAGAATCCCCTCGAAGCGGACAGGGGACTGGGATGCGGTGAGGCAATGATGGTCGCGTTGGTCAGCAGGGGAGCCAGGCTTTGTGCGTTGCGTCCCCACAATATGGCGACCAAGGGTTTGGGGTTGCCGTGCTCGTCGACTCGTGCGTTCAGTGCCTCGATGGCGGCTTGGGTGACGGTTTCCCATCCTTTGCCGGCGTGGCTGTTGGGTTGGCCGGCCCGCACGGTGAGGCATCGGTTGAGCAGCATGACGCCCTGCCGGGTCCATGGCGTCAAATCGCCGTTTGCCGGAGCGGCAACGCCGATGTCGTCCATAAGCTCACGGTAGATGTTGGCTAGGCTGCGGGGAATGGGACGCACGTCGGGGGCGACGCAAAAGCTCAATCCCACCGGATGGCCCGGCGTGGGGTAGGGGTCTTGTCCGACAATCAATACCTTGATGTCGTCGAAAGGTATGGTGAACGCTCGCAGTATGTTGCGGCTTTCCGGCAGATATCGGTATCCGGCGTACAGTTCGGCACGCAGGAAATCACCCATCTGGTGAACGGTGGGTTCCACGTCGGCAAGTGCCTTCGCCCATCCGGGTTCGATGAGTTCGGACAATGGTTTGCGGTTCATGCTCATGTGGTTCGAGTCTACCCTCGTGTGTGGTTTTCGGCATGTGGGTGACGGCGCGGTTCGTGACGATGGTGTGGATATCTCGGGGATATCGGCGTTCGGGGCGTGCCGTTGTGGTGTGCAGTCGACGATGCCGGTACACTCGTGGGTAGACGACAGGAAGGAACACTGATGGCGCGTAACGACAAGGAAACGTACGAGTCGTATCCGAAAGACACCTTCGACAATCCGCCGGTCGGTCCGGTTGGCGTGCATCGTGGGTCGCGTTCGGCAACGGTGCGGGTCATGCCGTTTATTGTGGCGGCCGTAGTGGCGGCCTTACTGGGATATGGTGCCTGGGGTATGTTCTCCGGCGAGTTTTCCAGGCTGATGCGCCCGGCGACAAGTACGGCACAAAGCGCGTCGGACAAGACGAATCAGAGTGCTCACAACGATTCCGACCAGCAGTCGCAGTCGGATGATGCCGGCGACGACACAGCGAGCGGCACACAGAACGACACGTCTTCCGGTGCTTCGTCCGACACTTCGGATACCTCTTCTTCGCACAACAATCAGGCTACGCAGGACGAGACGACAGCCAGCGAGCAGCCCAACAAGCAGACGGCGATTCGCGTGGTGAATGCGACGTCGATTAACGGGTATGCAGGGCAGAAGGCGCAGACGCTGCAAACAGCCGGCTATACCAATGTCACGGCGGCCAATCCGTCCGGCAGTGTGCCCGACGATACCGTGGTGTGGTATCAAAATGAGACGGATAAGGCGACTGCCTCCAATGTGGCGGCTACGTTGGGCATTACCAACGTCCAGCAGATGACCAATATTGCCGCTCCGGTGGTGGTAGTGCTGCTGCACTGACATCGTGTGGCGTGATGGCTCGGGTGGCGATCGACTAGGGTCGGTCGCCACCTTTTTTCTTACCCATTGCCTTTATCGTAGGCTGAAGTTATCGCGTGTTGGTGCGGCTGCGAGTGATGGTGCGCAGCACGGTACGTTGCAGCGGCAGTGTGGTGGCGAAGGTGAGTACATCGGATATCGGCTGGGCGATTTGCACGCCCAACAGTCCAATGGCATGGGGTAACAGCAGCACCAACGGCACCAAATACAAACCCTGACGGCATACGCCGAGGAAGGATGCCACGGCGGTCATGCCTATGGTTTGCTGCATCATATTGGACATCATATTGACGCCCAGCATCACCACGGTGCAGCATTGCAGACGCAGTGCGGTGACGCCGATGGCAATCACCTGCGGATCGGAGCGGAACAATTCGATAAGTTCGGGGGCAAGCCATGCGATTGTTGAGGCCAGCGCTACCAGTATCGTCGTGCTGACGCGTACGCAGAACCAGTATCCTTGGGTGACGCGGGCGATTAATCCCGCACCGTAATTGTAGCCGCATACCGGCTGGAAGCCTTGTCCCAGGCCGACGATGATGGAATTGGTGAACTGCATCAGACGCATGACGATGGCCATGGCGGCGATGGCGGCGTCGCCAAATGGGTTGGCCGCCAGATTGACGGCGGTAACGGCCACCGATCCGACGCTTTGCCGTAGCAGGGATGGTAGTCCTCCTCCGATGATTTCACGGATAAGCAGCACATCCGGCGTGCAATGCCGCCAGGATACGCGCACCGCTGAGGTGCGCACGCAGATGGTGAACAGTATGAGGAAACTGCAGGTTTGGCAGATGGCCGTGGCCAGTCCCGCGCCGAAAATACCCAACCCGACGACGAAAATAAGTATCGGGGCGAGGGCGGCGTTGAGGATGACACCGGTAACCAAGCCAATCATGGAGTATGCCGACAATCCTTGGTATCGCAGTAGTCCATTCATGGTGAACGAACCGCATACCAGCGGGGCGACGACCAGCAACGGCGTGAGATAGGACACGGCGTAGGGAGCGATGGTGGTGGTGGCGCCCAGGCCGTATACCAGCACATGCAGCGTGGGAAGAGTGATTGCGGTAATGAGGAGGCCGCACCCCACTGAGCAGCACAATCCTACGGTCATCAGGCGTGCGGCCCGCAATTCGTTATGTTTGCCCAATTCTCGCGATAGGGAATTGCCTGCGCCGTTGCCGAAGAAGAAGCCGATGGCCTGCATGATGGCCATGACGGAGAAGGCGATGCCGATCGCTCCCGATTGCGATGTGCCCAGCCGGCCGATGAAATAGGTGTCGGCAAGGTTGTATCCCATGGTCACCAGGTTGGAGATGATGGCCGGAATGCACAGGCCGATGATCAGCGGGCGTATGGGACGCTGGGTCATCTGTCGGTATTGGGCGTCGGTTTGTTCGTTGCTTACTGCTCGCTGTTCATGCACGGCAGTCATGGTACGCCCGCGCATCCCCGAATTGAGCAAGCGGTGCGCGACGGCGTGCGAT
The DNA here is from genome assembly GCF_056356495.1 of Bifidobacterium sp. LH_491. Lineage (NCBI taxonomy): Bacteria > Bacillati > Actinomycetota > Actinomycetes > Bifidobacteriales > Bifidobacteriaceae > Bifidobacterium > Bifidobacterium sp. LH_491. The sequence continues at coordinate 1,178,853 of NZ_JBKEUI010000001.1, read as the reverse complement.
ACGGTTATTCGTCCGGCGTGCCGTCGGGGATGCGCAGTCGTCGGCCATGCATGTCAAGTGTGCCGGCGTCGACCATGGCATGTACCACGGCACGCAGTGTGTCGAGCGTGTATTGGTCGGCGTAGCGGGCGAAATCGGGATGTTGGTTGAGTCCGGCTTCGCTGATGAACTCGCGGGTGTCTCCGCCCAGCACGCCGACCACCATGGATACGACCGGGTCGTGGTGCAGTCGGCTGTGTAAATCGGTGACCAGTGTCATGATGTGTTGCTGTAATGCCTTGGCGTTGTGTGGGTCAAGTTCGGCGGCGATCTGGCGGTCTCTCGCCATGAGTTGCTCGCGTTTGGCTTGTGCGGAGGGCGACGTGCGGCGCGTGCGTGTGCCGGAGCTTGACCGGCTGGGGGCGGCAAGTGCTTCGTCGTCCGGACAACAGTTGCTGCAGTTGCCGCAACCGTTGTCGTTGGTGTGGGCGATGGGGTCGGCGTAGTACCTCAGCATGGTTTGGCGGAGGCATTGGTCGGTTTCGCAGTAGTGCGACATGGCGTTGAGCCGTGCCAGCGCCATGCGTTTGGCGTGTTCGAGGTCGGTGGGGCTGTCCAATGCGGTGCCGGTGTCGAGGGCGATGCGTCGGCGCAGCATAACGAAGTCTCCGGGGCTCCACATTACGATGGCATGGCAGGGTTCGCCGTCGCGTCCGGCTCTTCCGGCCTCTTGGTAGTACTCTTCGAGACTGGCCGGGGCTGCGTCGTTGATCACCCATCGCACGTCGGGCTTGTCCACGCCCATGCCGAACGCGGTGGTGGCGCAGATAACGGTGATGTCGCCGGCGAGAAAACCGTCTTGCGCATGGGCTTTGCGTGTATCCTCCATGGAGGCGTGGAAGTAGTCGGCGTTGATGCCGTGGGATTGCAATTGCGCGGCGAGCGTTTCGCAGCGCTTGCGTGAATTGCAATAGACGATGCCGGCTTGTCCGGCGTGTCGTTTGGCCCACGCTTCGATGCGCCGGATGCGTTCCGTCGGCTTGGCTTGAATCGAACACCATCGAATATTTGGACGGTCGAATGTGGTGGTGAGGCGCATCGGATGGCGAAGGCCGAGATTGGCGGCTATGGCGTCACGTTGCGGTGGCGTTGCGGTGGCGGTGAAGGCGGCTACGGTGGGTCGTTGCGGCAGTGCTTGGACGAATGCGCTGATCTCACTGTATTCGGGGCGGAAATCCTGTCCCCATTGCAGCACGCAGTGTGCTTCGTCAACCACGACCAGTTGTGGTGGCGTGCGCATCACGCACTGCTGGAAATCCGCGGTGTGCAAACGTTCCGGCGCTACGTATAGCAGACGCAGCGTGCCGTCGTGGATGCGTTGGTAGATGTGGGCGCGTTCCTCGCCGCTCACGCCGCTGTCAATCAGCGCGGAAGCGATGCCGTGCGATTGCAGACGTTGCACCTGGTCGCGCATTAGGGCGCGAAGCGGTGTGATGACCACGCTCAACGAGCGCGGCCTGGAGGCTGGCAGTTGATAGCAGATGGATTTGCCCGCACCCGTGGGCATGACGGCGAGCACGTCCTGCTGGTTGAGAATGGCATTGACCACCTCGGCTTGTCCGGGACGGAAGTGCTCGAATCCGAAAAACGTGCGCAAGGCGGCCTGGGCCTGTGGGGTGTAGTCCAGCCGTGGTGCGTAATCGTGCAGTTCCATAACACTCCTTGCGGGTGGGAAGAATCGTGTGGCGTGCGCGTCGATGGCGCGACGTCACGGTTTTTTCATGCCAAGAGCGCAATCGACGCTATCCGGGTTGGCACTCTCGCCCCGAGAGTGCTAATCTCCAAGGTAGCACTCGACGTCGTGCGGCGGCAGACGGCAGCTGACGGCCGAATGTCGTTTGGCGGCGCTGGGTGGACCAACTAACCATGTAGCCATATGTGGAGGAACAATGGCAAAGATCATTGCATACGACGAGGAAGCTCGCCAGGGAATGCTCGCGGGCCTCGATAAGCTCGCCAACACCGTGAAGGTCACGCTTGGCCCCAAGGGCCGCAACGTGGTGCTCGACAAGACCTACGGTGCGCCGACCATCACCAACGACGGCGTGTCCATCGCCAAGGAAATCGACTTGGATGATCCGTACGAGCGCATCGGCGCCGAACTGGTCAAGGAAGTCGCCAAGAAGACCGACGACGTGGCCGGTGACGGTACCACCACCGCTACGGTGCTGGCGCAGTCGTTGGTGCATGAGGGCTTGAAGAACGTGGTCGCCGGCTCGAACCCGATCGCGTTGCGCCGTGGTATCGAGAAGGCCACCGAGGCTATCGTCAAGGACCTGATTGCCGCCGCCAAGGATGTTGAGACCAAGGAGCAGATTGCTGCGACCGCAACGATTTCCGCCGCCGATCCCGAGGTGGGCGAGAAGATCGCCGAAGCCTTGGATAAGGTCGGTCAGGACGGTGTGGTCACCGTCGAGGACAACAACCGTTTCGGCTTGGACCTGGAATTCACCGAGGGCATGCGTTTCGACAAGGGCTACATCGCGCCGTACTTCGTGACCAATGCCGAAGATCAGACCGCCGTGCTCGAGGAGCCCTACATTCTACTCACCTCCGGCAAGGTTTCCAGCCAGCAGGACGTCGTGCACATCGCCGAACTGGTGATGAAGACCGGCAAGCCGTTGCTGATCATCGCCGAAGACGTTGACGGCGAGGCGCTGCCGACGCTGATTCTCAACAAGATTCGTGGTACGTTCAACTCCTGCGCGGTCAAGGCTCCGGGCTTTGGCGATCGTCGCAAGGCGATGCTGCAGGATATGGCGATCCTCACCGGTGCTCAGGTGGTGTCCGACGAGCTGGGCCTCAAGCTCGACTCCGTGGATATGTCCGTGCTGGGATCCGCCAAGAAGGTCATTGTCTCCAAGGATGAGACCACCATCGTTTCCGGCGCTGGTGCCAAGGCTGAGGTGGATGCTCGCGTGGCTCAGATTCGTGCGGAAATCGAGAACACTGATTCCGATTACGATCGTGAGAAGCTGCAGGAGCGTCTGGCCAAGCTGGCTGGCGGTGTCGCGGTGATCAAGGTCGGTGCCGCCACTGAGGTGGAGGCCAAGGAGCGCAAGCACCGCATCGAGGATGCCGTGCGCAACGCCAAGGCCGCCATCGAAGAGGGTCTGCTGCCGGGTGGTGGCGTGGCTTTGGTGCAGGCTGCCGCCAAGGCGGAAGCCGGTGTCAAGCTGGAGGGTGACGAAGCCACTGGTGCCGCCATCGTGTTCCGTGCCATCGAGGCTCCGATCAAGCAGATCGCCGAGAACGCTGGTCTGTCCGGCGACGTGGTGATCGACAAGGTTCGTTCCCTGCCTGATGGTCAGGGCTTGAACGCTGCGACCAACGAGTACGTTGACTTGCTGGCCGCTGGTGTGACCGATCCGGTGAAGGTGACTCGTTCCGCACTGCAGAACGCTGCTTCCATCGCTGGTCTGTTCCTGACCACGGAAGCTGTGGTTGCCAATAAGCCTGAGCCTCCGGCGGCTGCGCCGGCTCCGGGCGCCGATATGGGCTACTAAATGCTCGTCTGGGCGGATGATATGAGCCGCCCACATATGATAGGGCCGTCGCACCTTGGTGCGACGGCCCTATCATATGTGGGGTGGGCATCGCGGCTACATGCTGAACAGTCTGGATGCTTGCAATTCGGCATCGGCGTAGACGCTGGATGCATGGGTGAGCGCGGATTGTATGGATTGTAAGGATTGCTCCATCTGTTGTTGCGCGGCATGCCATTGGTCGACCACCGTTCCGAATTGGGTGGCCGCTGACCCATGCCAAGCGTCCTGTAGGGAGCGAAGATTCATCACCATGCCCTCGACGGCTTGACGGATGGATCCGATGGATGAACTTACCGCCGCGCTGGATGACTGCAGGCGTTCGGAATCAACTTGATACTGAGGCATTTGCACGTCCTTACTTGTGTGTGGATGGGGTGTATCCGATGGCCGCGATTGACGTGACGCACCGGTATGGTTGAGACTATGCGTATGCGCAATGAATGTCGTCGGGGACGAGGGGATGTGGTCGAACGCATGTGTGTCGGCGTGTCGCGATGCCGCTGGGCGGCGTTGCGGGGATGTCGCCTGAATGCTATGGCTTGGTGTACGGCGTTGTGCGCGTTGGTGTGGGTCATGTGTGTGTCGCTGGTGATCAGTCCGGTGGCACAGGCGGCGGATTCGACGGGCGGGTCAAGCGATCAGGGGGCGACGGCCAGTATTACCGATCCGGGGCATTTGCTTGGCGGTGGCACGGGCAAAGTCAGTGATGCCATTGCGCGCACGTTGGATACCAGTGGCGTGCGGGTGAGGGTGCTATATGTATCGAGTTTCCATAGTCAGGGCAATCCCACGAAGTGGGCGAGTGACATGTTGGAGGCGACGAATCCGCAGCCAGATACAGTGCTGTTGGCGGTGGCGCCCGATGATGGCAATTTGGTGGTGGCGGTATCGTCGAATTCCCATCGTTGGTTGCGCAATGACCGCACGGTACGTCAATTATCAGATGCTGCGTTGAAGCCGGTGATGGATGCCGACAGTCCGGATTGGGCGGGTTCGGCGATTGCCATGATGGAGTGCATTGCGCGCGTGCATCAGGCGTCGGTGCGTCTGCCGTATGTGATTGGCGGTCTGGTGCTGGCGATGGTGGCTGCCGTGGTGTTGGGTATTGGGCTGTGGCGTACGGTTCGTCATCGCGTCGCTGCTGACGTTGCGGATGGTGGCAAGCGGCGTGCCGCGCGGCATGGTCGTCATGGTCGGTGAGTCGGGATGTTGTCTGGCATCCGTCTACTCTTTCAGCATAAGATACAGCATACATTCAGGAAACCGTCAGGATATCGGGTCACAGTGGAATTATGAGCAAACCCATTGAAGCATCAATTGTAGTAGTGGATGACGAACCCTCGATTCGTGAGTTGTTGGTGGCCTCCCTTCATTTCGCTGGGTTTGAAGTGGAGACGGCCGCGTCTGGCTCGCAAGCCATCGAGGTGATCGAACGCACACAGCCGGATCTGGTGGTATTGGACGTCATGCTGCCTGATATTGACGGTTTTACCGTAACCCGTCGCATACGGCAGGCGGGCATTACCGCGCCGGTGCTGTTCCTTACCGCGCGTGATGATACACAGGACAAGGTGATGGGTCTGACTGTTGGTGGCGACGATTACGTGACCAAGCCGTTCAGCTTGGAAGAGGTTGAGGCACGCATTCGTGCAATTTTGCGGCGTACCCGCGAACCGATTCCCGATGAGCCGATCATTCGCGTGGCTGATCTGGAAATCAACGAGGACTCTCACGATGTCTCGCGCGCGGGGCAATCCATTGATTTAAGCCCGACGGAGTACAAACTGCTGCGATATCTGATGGATAACGAGGGGCGTGTGTTGTCCAAAGCCCAGATTCTCGATCATGTATGGCAATACGATTGGGGCGGTGACGCGGCGATTGTTGAATCTTATATATCCTACCTGCGTAAGAAGGTTGATGGCATTATAGTGCGCGATGACGAGGGCAACGAACACAAGGTTGCGCCACTGATTGAAACCAAGCGCGGCATTGGTTATATGATTCGCGCGCCACGCAATTAAAAGGAGCGGATTGATGGCGCAGGAGGATTCGTCGGTATTCGAGGACTCATCGTTGGCGCAGCCGGCGCCAGTCGAAGTGGCTGCGCCGGACGGTTCGTCGTGTGATGCAGTGACGACGAATATTGCACCGACGGATGCCGCGCCGACAAAGACTTCGTCAACGAGTGCAGCGCCGATAGACGCATTACTCATGGATACGGCGTCAATGGGTCGGATCCCAATGGACGAGACACCAATGGATACGGTGCCCATGGATACCGTTTCGACGGATATTGCATCGTCATCGCGGGTCTGTGTGCCACAGTCGTCGGAAACGCCGCAATCAGATGGTGAAACGGTCGGTGACTCCTCTGCGCAACCGTCGGCACAAGGAACGCATGCTCCGGTGCATGTCCCATGGATGACCAGGATTCGTGACTATTGGCGGCGTTGGGTGGTGCGTCGCGTGGACGCCATTCCGCTGAGCACCAAAATCGTCACCTGCATGCTTGCCGTGTTGATGGTAGGCGCGTTGGGATTATCGTTCTCTCTACGACAGATGGTCGGCAATTACCTGATGAGCAAAACGGATTCCCAGCTAGCGCAGCAGGCGCCTTTGGTGTTGCGTAACATCGATTATTTAATGCAGGTGACCAATGGCAATCGCAGTTCCAATGGTCCGACGGATTATTTTGTGCAGATTCGCACGCCTGATGCGGTGGTGCAAAGTACGTTGGTGCCGGTGCTGCATGATGGGGTGGTGTCGCAGCCGACGCTGCCTCCCGATGGTTCGATGGGTAATATCCACTTGGGCGAGGCGTTTACGACGCCTGCCAAAGTGCAGTTGAGCTCAGGTACTGCGGAGCGTGCAGTTCTTACCGCCGCTCGTTCGCCGTGGCGTGTTATGGCATTGCGGCTGGAAGTTGACGGCCAGACGCGTGGCATTGTGTTCATTGGTTTGTCGTTGGGCGACCAGATCGACACCATTAATACGTTGACGCGCTATTGCTTGGTGATGAGTGTGGCGATTGTGCTACTGGGTGGGGTTGTGGGAACACTGATTGTGCAGCGCACCTTGTTGCCACTTAAGCGTATGGAACGTACCGCTGCCAAGATTGCGGCCGGTGATTTGACGCAGCGTGTGCCTTCCGCACCGGAGCATACGGAGGTCGGTTCCTTGGCGTTGTCGTTGAATACTATGTTGGCGCGTATTGAGCATAGCTTCCGCGAGCAACAGGCGACTACTGACAAGATGAAGCGTTTTGTATCCGATGCCAGTCATGAGCTGCGCACGCCGTTGGCGGCCATTCACGGGTATGCGGAGTTGTATGCTATGCAGCGTCATCGGCCCGGTGCCTTGGAGCGTGCCGATGAATCGATTGCGCATATCGAGGCCTCCAGCGCTCGTATGACGGTGCTGGTTGAGGATCTACTGTCATTGGCTCGACTGGATGAGGGTCGTGGCATCGATGTGACCCAACAGGTGCCGCTGACGTCGCTGATCGCCGATGCCGCCGACGATTTGCATGCGCTCGATCCGCAGCGAGAGGTGCGTTGCGGCACGATAGATCTGCGCCCCACCCAAGGTGAGGGTTTCCCCTCGGTGTGCTTCTCGCAGGGTACGCTGCCGCAGATTTCGTTAAGCGGCGATGGCTCACGTTTACGACAGGTAGTCACTAATATCATTGGCAATATTCATCGGTATACACCTGCGGATTCGTCGGTTGAGATTGCGCTGTCCGCCATGACTGCCTCGCTGGATAGTTCTACACTGTCGAGTTGGCCATCCACCCAGGAGACATGGCGGCGATTCCTGCAGGCTGCCGAGGTCGGTGGGGCGGTGAATGTGGGCACTCGGTATGCGGTGTTGCAGTTCATCGATCATGGTCCGGGTGTGCCGCGGGATATGCAGGAGAAGATTTTCGAGCGGTTCTATACTGCCGACCCCTCGCGTGCTCGTCAGAAAGGTGGTACAGGTTTAGGCATGGCTATCGCCCAGTCGGTGGTTAAGGCCCATCAGGGCTTAATTTGCGCCAGCGAGACTGTGGGTGGTGGTTTGACGTTGACGGTGGTGCTGCCGATGGGTGTGGTGGACGCCGCGCCGACTGTCTCGCCGTCGGAAGCGTACAAGCCACAGAAGTCACAGAAGCCGACTCGCCGTGTACGCCGTCATCGTCATGACGATGCCGTGCGCTGAACGTCACTGGTGTGCTGCAACATGCGATAGACTGGTGTGTTAGGGTAATGGACCGCAACATTATGCGGTAGGGTTTGCGAGTATGTCAGTGAGGTGAAGTATGCCCAGTGGTCGTGTGCGTTGGTTCGACGCGAATAAGGGATATGGCTTTATTGCCGGGGAGAGCGGGCAGGATGTGTTTTTGCCTGCCGCCGCGTTGCCGCTTGGTGTGACTACCTTGCGCAAGGGCGCTAAAGTCGAATATTCGGTGGTGGATGGCCGCAAGGGGCCGCAGGCGATGGGTGTGACGCTGGTGGCATCCGCGCCGTCTTTGGTGAAGGCCAATCGTCCAGCTCCCGATGATATGGCGGCGATTGTCGAAGATGTGATTAAGTTGTTGGACACGGCGGGCAATGGCTTGCGTCGCCATCATTATCCGAATGCTGCGGAAAGTCGTAAGCTGGCAACGCTGCTGCGTGCCGTGGCGGATAATTTCGACGTACAGGACTGATGCCTTTATGCAGGAAAGCATGATGGATCCGCAGGCTGTGGCGCGTGCCGTGGCCATTGATATGAGTGACGAGCCGAGTCATGTCGGTGAGTTCATCGAAGCCATTGCCATGGATGGCCAGGTGACTGATTTTCGCTTTGCTGCGATGTTGCGTGGATATGAAGGCTGGCAGTGGTCGGTGACCTTGTATCACGACGTTGAGCAAGATCGTTGGACGGTTAATGAGTCGTCCTTGATACCCGGACAGGATGCGTTGTTGCCGCCGCCGTGGATTCCATGGAAGGATCGTCTTGAGCCAAGCGATTTGTCGGTGACGGATTCCATCGGTACTGATCCGGACGATCCTCGATTGCAGGAGGGGTTGCCGCAGGACGCGGTGCCGAGGGAACCTGACGGCGAGTCGCGCGGTGCCGATGCTACTGGAGATGAGGGGAAGTCTTCATCGTACGAGAATGCCCAGGCCGTTGAGGATGCGTCGGATGCGCAGCAGGAGGATTTGCGTGACGCGGTGGAAACCTTTGGTTTGTCGCGTCGCCATGTGTTGAGCGCGTTGGGTCGTGCGCAGACGGCGAGACGCTGGTATGAGGGGCCGCGTGGGCCGAAGTCGTTGTCGACGCGCACCGCTGGTGGCAATCCGTGCTCGACGTGCGGCTTTTTCGTGCCGTTGCAGGGCGAATTACGCACGATGTTTGGTGTGTGTGCCAATAAATGGAGTCCGGATGATGGGCGCGTGGTCTCGTTGGATCACGGGTGCGGCGAGCATTCGGAAATTGCGCCCCCGGAGCCATCTCGCTTGTGGATTCAGGCCAAGCCGGCGTTTGATAGTTTGAATATCGATGTGGTACGTCAGTCGCCGCGCGACGAGCGTGCCGACGTGGAGCTGATTGAGCAGTTGAGCGAATCGCTGGAGAGCATCGAGGACGACATCGATGATGGTGCGGCGACAGCTGAGGAGATAGCCGAGGTATCGACCGGCGACGTTGATGTTCATGCTGATTCGCCGTCCGATGGCGTTGATGAAGTCAATGACACTGATAATGCCGAAGCGACGGATGACGCCCGGGACGATGGCATCGATGAAGTCGATACTTCAGCTGAGTCGGATGGCGTCGCCGACGGTGATACGGAGCGTGCCGCCGATGACGAAAGTGTGGAGGCTGACATCGCCGGTGCGACAGAGACACGGGCTGCCGCTGTAGTTTTGCAACCGCCGGCTCCGCCCATCATGACGGCGCAGCACGAGCCGCAGGTGGATGAGGCTGATTGCGAGAACGAGGGCGACGAGTTGGCGTGAGTCGGGTTGGCGCGTGCATGTCGTGGTGGTCATGCAATTGGCGTAACGCACGTGCGTCGAGACGCGGCTTATCGGTAAACGCCGGACGCAATCTCGCCGTCGGCCGCAATCTTGTGACTGATGGCGAGCGCAGCCCACGATATGGTTAGTGCACGATGCTGACAGGACATTCGCATAGTTGCGCGACGGTTTTGGCGACCGAGCCAAGTTCGTGGGGGTCGATGCCATGTCGTGTGGCGGCGCTTACCACCATGTGTCGGGCGTATCGGGAGGCGTTGAGCAATCCTTTGGCCGGTGCGATGGGGAATGCGTGGGGGATAGGAGAGACTTCATCGGGCAGCTGTGCGTCCTGTATGCATCGACGAACCAGATGTTCGGCCTGTCGTTGTATTGACTCGTCAGGCATGTCTGGCGACATGCCGGGCAATGTGTCGATATCACGGTGCTGCCAACAGAACATCACATGTACGCTGTAATGATGCAGCAAGGCCTCACGGGCGGCGAATCGTAAGGTTGGAATGCTGGTTTCGGTGCCGTCGATGCCGACGACAATGCCGGCGGATTCCAGTTTGTCTCCGGGGGCGCCAAGTTCGGTTGCGGGCGTCCGTTCGCTGAGCGCGTCGGCTATGGCATCGCGCACGGCCAGGTCATGATCGGGACAGGGGACTACGGTGACGGGCACGCAGGCTTCCTGCGCTACGGATTCGGGCAGCGAACCGAGGAACCATCGCATAACGCGGCTCATGCTACGCCGGCCGACGACGATTTGTTGTGCATGTCTTCCGATGGACAGCAGCGCGGTGGCGCCTGAAGCGCGTACCGAGGTGAGTTTGAGGCGGTGTGGGTCAAACTCCACTTGTTGGCAGTTGTCCGACACCCAATCGCGTAAGGTGCCGGCAATGCGATGGCGCATGGCGGTCCAGGCTTCTTCGTTATCGGGTTGCGAGCCCATATCCCATGAACTGGTCCAACTGAATACGGCGTTGATATATTGTCCGCTTGCCGCGGCTTCCCGCATACCCCAGCTCAAGGCGGCGAAGGATTCGTCGGTGCCGTCCACGCCAACGACAATGTCGGCTGTGTGATTGGCAACCATCGTGGTGGATGTCATGATGACTCCTCTCGACGTGCTCATCGTGATTCCAATATAGCTGCCGTGTTGCGTCCTGAGCGCAATCCGCGCGTTGCCGGATGCAAACGTCACCGCGAATCGGTAGAGTGGAGACACTATCGAAATGGGAAGGACAAGCATGTTCGAACGGTTCACCGACCGTGCGCGGCGCGTTATTGTGCTCGCGCAGGAGGAGGCTCGTACTCTCCAGCATAATTACATCGGCACGGAGCATTTGTTGCTCGGCCTGATTCGCGAGGGCGAAGGAGTTGCCGCCAAGGCATTGTCGGCCAAGGGCGTGTCGTTGGAGAATACGCGCAAGCAAGTCGAAGAAATGATCGGCAAGGGATCGACGGCGCCCAGCGGGCATATTCCGTTCACGCCGCATGCCAAGCAGGTGTTGGAGATGTCCCTGCGTGAGGCCTTGCAATTGGGGCATAGCTATATCGGCACGGAGCATATTCTGCTCGGCCTGATTCGCGAGGGCGAGGGCGTGGGCACGCAGGTGCTCATTAAGATGGATGTCGATTTGGGCGAACTGCGCAGCGCCACCATTGATTTGATTCGTGGTACGACTTCCGGCGACAACAAGGGAGATTTGGCCAACGCCGGTGGCGTGCAGGACAAGCGCAACCAGTCGGGTTCGGCGTTGCTTGACCAATTCGGCCGCAATCTGACGGCTGAGGCCGCTGCCGGCAAATTGGACCCGGTGATTGGCCGTAGCAATGAGATCGAACGCGTTATGGTGGTGCTGTCTCGTCGCACGAAGAACAACCCCGTGCTGATCGGCGAACCTGGTGTGGGCAAGACGGCCGTGGTCGAAGGCCTGGCGCAGAAGATTCACGAAGGCGATGTGCCGCAGACGCTCAAAGACAAGCAAGTGTATTCACTGGATTTGGGCTCGATGGTGGCCGGATCGCGCTATCGAGGCGATTTTGAGGAGCGTTTGAAGAAGGTACTCAAGGAAATCAAGGTGCGCGGCGATATCGTGCTGTTCATCGATGAGATTCACACCATCGTGGGCGCCGGTTCGGCCGATGGTGCGTTGGGCGCCTCCGATATGCTCAAGCCCATGTTGGCGCGTGGCGAGCTGCAGACCATCGGTGCGACCACTACCGATGAGTATCGCAAGTACATCGAAAAGGACGCGGCGTTGGAACGTCGCTTCCAGCCGATTCAGGTGCAGGAGCCCACGGTTGCGGAAACCATCGAGATTCTCAAGGGTCTGCGTGAGCGTTACGAAAACCACCATCATGTCACGATTACCGATGGTGCGTTGCAATCGGCGGCGGAGCTGTCCTCGCGGTATATTCAGGACCGTCATTTGCCGGACAAGGCCATCGATTTAATCGATGAGGCAGGCGCGCGTTTGCGCATTAAGCGACTGACCGCCCCGGCCGAACTCAAGGACTTGGACCATCAGGTCGCCCAACTGGCGCAGGAGAAGGACCAAGCTGTGAAGGATCAGGATTTCGAGAAGGCCGCCGAACTGCGCGACCGCCAGGAGAAGCTCGAACAGGAGCGCAAGCAGCGTGAATCCTCATGGCGCGAAGGTGAATCCGACGTCAAGATGGAAGTCAATGAGGATGTTATCGCCGAAGTGATTTCGCAGAGCACTGGCATTCCGGTATTCAAGCTTACCCAAGCGGAATCCAAGAAGCTGCTTGACATGGAAGGTGAGCTGCACAAGCGCATCATCGGTCAGGATGAAGCCGTATCGGCGTTGTCGCGTTCGATTCGTCGTACGCGCGTTGGCTTGAAGGATCCCAAGCGTCCCGCAGGATCCTTTATTTTCGCCGGCCCTACTGGTGTGGGCAAGACCGAGTTGGCCAAGGCGCTGGCGGAGTTCCTGTTTGATGACGAGGACGCCCTGATTCGCGTCGATATGTCCGAGTTCTCCGAGAAGTACGCGGCTTCGCGTCTGTTCGGTGCGCCTCCGGGATATGTCGGCTACGAGGAGGGCGGCGAGCTTACCGAAAAGGTGCGCCGCAAGCCGTTTTCCGTGGTGTTGTTCGACGAAATCGAAAAAGCGCATCCGGATATTTTCAACACGCTGTTGCAGGTGCTGGATGATGGTCACCTTACCGACGGTCAGGGCCGCAAGGTTGATTTCAAGAACACCATCATCATTCTGACGACGAATTTGGGTGCTCGTGATATCGCCAAATCCGCCAATACGGGCTTCAGCTTGGGCAATACGAGCGAGTCCAGCTATCAGCGGATGAAGGATCAGGTCTCTAGTGAGCTCAAGCAACAGTTCCGTCCTGAGTTCCTCAACCGTTTGGATGACATTATTGTTTTCCGGCAGCTGACCGAGCCGCAGGTGCGTCAGATCGTCGATTTGGATGTGGTGCAGCTTAACGATCGCCTGTTTGAACGTCACATGGAGCTTATACTCACTGATGCCGCCAAGGATTTGCTGGCGCAAAAAGGATTTGATCCGTTGCTGGGTGCGCGCCCGTTGCGTCGTGTGATTCAGCGTGAGATCGAGGACGCGGTGTCCGAGAAGATTCTTATGGGCGATTTGCATGACGGTCAGCGGGTTGCGGTCGACGCTCAGGGTGAGGGCTTGCTTGGCGAGTTCACGTTTGTGGGCGAGGATTTCGCAGTGCCTCAGGAGGATCCGTGCGAGCAGTCCGACGGACAGTCGGCTGTGCGGCCAACTTCGACTGATGCCGACAGTGACTTGGCGGTTCGAGAACGGGATAGTGAATCGATGGCGGATGGTGTTGCGTCGATTGAGGAACCGATGATGGACTGACCTGTAGCTGGTTAAGTGTTAGGAAAGCGGTCTTGCGTATCACGCGCAAGACCGCTTTTGTGTATCGGCAGAGCATGATTGATGTCCGCAATATGGCTATATCATCTTGGAATACGGTATTTTGATGGCCGGTGGCGACGTGTCGTCAATACGTATGAGTTGTTCTCTTCCCTGTGTTTTCGGGGGTTATGACATGTTTATATGTAAACTCTATAAACTGTCTATAAAATTACAACGATACAATGTGATTTGTCGCATAATATTCATGCTTGTTTCTCCCGGGGAGCCATAGTATCGTTGCTCTGTCGCGTAAAAACTATGCGATATATTACAAAATGTTGAATAAAAAAGTGGAGGAGATAGCATGTCCTACACAACGTGGCGTGGAACACGCGCCCTGGCCGGATGGTCGTTGGCTGCCCTCATGGCGGTGGGTGCCGTGGGTATGGGGGCGGTGGCCCCTGCTCAGGCTGCCGAAGCGGCTTCGCTGCCGACTTTTGCAGGTCAATCCGTGAATAATGATGATCCGCAGGGCGCGTTGTCGCGCTATGACGCCGCCATCCGCGCGGTGCACGGCGACGCCGTGTCGTGGGCGAAGGCCATTGCCGATGGTGCGGCCACCCCTCAGCAAACTCTGCCGCTGTACCAGCGTTATCTGACCCAGCAGGTCGGCGAGCAAGCGTTGGCTGACTTCGGCAAGGAGAATGCGGACAATGCGGCATTCCTGCAGTGGTTCATGAATGATCCCATCATGTTGCGTGAATATGTGCTGGGTGGTACTCCGTTCGATAACACCAGCGAACAGGCGTCGGCCGCCGACCGTCTGACCACCCTGCGCACGCTGTCGGCATTATGGAAGGCGTATGCTGGCGATGTCAAGGGGGACGACGCACAGTCCCTGGTGCATAAGCGCATGATGTGTGCCATCGCGCTGACGCACACGTCGAATGGTCCGCGTCTGTGGACGGGTAACAGCGATCCTTCGGACCCCGTGCAGCGTTATCATATCTTTGAAGTGCTGCGCAGCGATCCGAAGTACCAGTTCGAACGTCGAATTTTTGACGGGCTGAACGTCGAGGACATGCGTTGGGTGATGAACAACAACATTGACAATGCGGAAATACCGTGGCTGGTCAATTACAGCATCGCATCGCAGCCGCAGGATATCGCAAAGCGTCGCGATGCTTACATGTACATTGCCTATACGGGGAACTGGGGCAGCGACGGTGGGTACAATTATGCGCCGTTCTATGATCCCGCGCTGCGTACTGGGAAGGTGACCGACCGCAAGGGCAAGGAATGGGATGGCGGCTGGACGCAGAAATACCAGCTGAACTATCAGGACGCGAATTTCCCCAATGGCGAGGGCCAGCCCTACGCCATCGACTATGGCACCACGGGCCGTCACAAGCTGTGGATGGTGTTTGAAAAGGGCGGCGTATGCGGATCGCTGGCCAAGACCTACTCGAACCTCAACGCCACGTCCGGCGTGCCGTCGGTGGTGACCGGGCAGCCTGGTCATGCGGCGACTTTCACCTACTATCTGGCGGACGATCATACGCAGTCCGGCGGTGATGGTGTGCAGCGTGGCGCATGGAAGATTCAGAACAACATCAGCGGCTGGGCTGGTTCGGAAAAGGGTGAGCGTCTGTTGAACAACTGGGGCGCAAAGAGCCGTACCGAATCCGGCTACCAAGGCAGCTACGTGCCGTTTGCGCAGAATGCGTTGAACTATAGTGAACCGTACCGCAAGTCTTATGAGATTCGTTTGCTGGCTAATACCTTCACCGACTCCTCGTCGCGTATGGCGTTGGCCGGTTCGGCGCTATCCACACAGGGTGCGAACTATGACAACTGGGTGCTGGCGATCAATGCCTACCGTGATGCCAACGCTTCAGTGGATCAGTGGAATCAGCTGGCCAATCGCGTTGGTGATGAACTGCGCTGGTATCCGCTGCCGATGAGCGATGTCATGCGCATGCTGGAGCGTGCCGCAGCCAACCCTGCGGTGACTATGACGGGTGAAACCGCGAGGCTGGCTGCGTTGCAAGCGGCGCAGGATGCCACCGACACCAATACCTTGCAGCCGAATGTGACTCGTGACATGGCCAATGCGTTGATGAAGAACCAGCAGGGTCCGTTGGCTACGTTCTCCTTCGCGGGTGAGCACGCCGGCTCTATCGTCTTGGGGGCTCGTTTCGAAGGTACTGCTCCTCAGTGGCGTTATAGCATCGATGGCGGAGCGACTTGGAGCAAGACGATTGGCGGTGGCGAGCTGATTGCTCCATTGAGCCAACGGGAGCAGGGTGAGCTGGATTCTGCATTGGGCATCAAGATTCAGCTTATCGGATCGGAGGCCATTTATTGCCTGCCGGTTCCTCCGCGCAATGTCTAAGTGTTAAACCGGACAACTGCTACGTTGCGCCGTGACATGATATGGGGATGGGTTTCCTATGGAGGGCCTGTCCCCATTTTTGGTATGGAGTGCTAGGTCTTTGCGTCTTCTGGTGATTCTGTTTTCTGTGATAATAATCACAGAAAAACCATAGGTCCCGTTCTGGGTGAAACGTTATAAATCTAAATTTTGCAATGCAATAATAAAGTTGCACATAATGTAGATTTTTGACTACGGAGTGTTGATGCTTTGTAAGAGAGTATCGTAGCGCATGTATATATCAGTAAGAAAATGACTATGGCATTACCTTGCATAGCGGCCAATGCATGTCGAGTGCGTCGGTAGGGGGATGCTGTGGTCGCCAAATAGGCAAGTACAACGGAGGAATTCATGCATAGAATGCGACGGGGGCGAATGTCCATTGTGGCAGGCTCCCTGATTGGGGTGTGCTGTGCAGTATTGATGGTGGCTGGTGTTTCATCGGCGTTGGCGTCCGAGGACCTGGGAACGCTGCGTCAACAGGAGGGGGCTCGCGGAGTATCCAATCAAACGACGTCAGCCGTACGGCAGGTATCTGATTCACAACGTGACGACAGTACGGACGGAGCCGAACAAGTATTCTTGTCCGATCTCAAACCCGTGAGTGCCAATGTTGCCAATGGGGGCTTGAAGAATGATGTGGCCCCGGGCGGCGGGCTCATCACGTTGCTGGTGGGTGATGCGCCGCGCACCTTCCTCAAAGGCTTGGGCACACACGCGGATTCCACTGTGGTCTACAACATTCCCGATGGGATGGCTACGTTCCATAGCTATGTGGGTGTCGATTATTCGCAGCATGGCAATGCGGGCGGTAAGAACGCCGATGGCGTGATATTCAAGGTATATACCCGTACTAACACTGATGACGATAATAGTTGGAAAGTGGTGTACAACGAGCAGGGTGCCGTGCAAGGTACCGGTGCTGCCGCCAGCGAAGTGAAGGTCGCGCTGAATGGCGTCAAGCAAATCAAGCTTGAGGTAAAGAAGAACAGCAGCGATTGGTTCGATCATGCGGTGTGGGGCGGTGCCGAATTCACCCCTGCCGGGTACGAACAGCCGAGCTATGAACCTTTGGCAGATATCAAGACGGTAGAGCAGCTTGACCAAGCCATCAAGGCGAAGCACGGCACGGCCGAGCAGTGGTCAACGGCCATCGCTAATGGCACGTTGAGCGATGCGGATGCACTGCTGCTGTTCCAGCGCTTCTTGGTGAATGAGGTTGGCTACGACAACCTGCAGGCTTTCGCCAACACGGGAACCAGCTACCGCAACTTCCTGCACTGGTTCGTGAATGATGAATACATGCTGAGCAATTATGTGATGGGTGGCACGCCATTCGACTCCACTGCAGACAAGGCGAGTGTGTCCAATCGACTCACCACACTGATGACTCTGCGCAAGCTGTGGCTTGCGCACCCGGAAGATGTTGCGGGCAATGATGCTTCGGCCAAGTTGCACAAGCGTATTATGAGCGCCATCGCGCTCACGCATTCGGCCGGTGGGCCAAAGCTGTGGACTGGGAACAGTGACGTGTCTGATCCGGTGCAGCGTTACGAGATCTTTGAAACAGTGCGTTCGGATCCTAAATACGGGTTCCAGTCGGATATTTTCAACTCCCTAAGTGTGGAGGATTTGCGTTGGGTATACAACGTCAATATCGACAATGTGGAAATCCCGTGGTTACTCAATTATAGCATCAGTCGGTATCCGAGTGATACGGGCAAGCGATATGACGCCTATAGCTATATCGCCTACACCAGCAATTGGGATAGTGACGGCGGATACAACAATGATGCCTTCTACAACAAGGACTATCGCACCGGTCAAGTGACCGATCGCAAGGGACAAGTGTGGTCTGGCGGTTGGACCCAAAAGTACCATTTAACCTATAACGATGACCACTTCCCGAATGGTGTAGGACAGCCCTATGAGATTGATTACGGTACCAAGGGCCGTCACAAGCTGTGGATGGTGTTTGAAAAGGGCGGCGTGTGCGGATCGTTGGCCAAGACCTATGCGAACCTCAATGCCACGGTTGGCGTGCCGTCGGTGGTTATCGGACAGCCCGGCCACGCGGCTACGCTGAAGTATTATTTGGAGGACGACCATACAACCGATAATGGCGGCAAGAAGGGTGGCTGGTGGATTCAGAACAACATCAGCAGTTGGACCGGTTCGGAAAAGGGTGAGCGTCTGCTGAACAACTGGGGCGTGAAGAGCAAATCCGGTTTTGCGTATCAGGTGAGCTATGTGCCGTTCGCCCAGGATGCGTTGAATGATTGGGCGAACTACGCGAAGTCATACACGATTCGTTTGGTAGGCGATACCTTTACTGATGCAGCCAGCCGTAAGGCGTTGGCGTTGGCCGCGCTGAAGGTGCAGGGCGCGAACTACGACAACTGGACCATGGTCATCAACGCGTATGCCGACGGCAAGGCGAGCGTTGACGAGTGGAGCGCGTTGGCGAATACGTTGGCGCAGGATTTGCGTTGGTATCCGCTGCCGATGAGTGATTTGATGCGTTTGCTGGAACAGAAGGCAAACTCCGCGCCGGTTACCTTGCGTGCCGAGCAGAACCGTACCGACGCGTTGCAGGCAGCAACACATGCCACCAATAAGGATGTGTTGCAACCGGCAGTGGCGACGTCGATGGCCAATACGCTGCTCAATAAAGATCCCGGCACGGTAGCGACGTTCTCCTTTGACGGAGACAAGGCCGGTACCATTGTGCTGGGATCGCGCTTCCAAGGAACATCGCCGCAGTGGCGTTACAGCGTGGACGGCGGCAAGACCTGGAGCCAGGAGATCGGCGGCGCGTTGACGGCAAAGTTGACCGATGACGAACTGTCCCGCATCAATTCGGATGACGATCTGCTCGTCCAATTGATTGGCTGTCAGGATTACTACACCATCGATATCACCAAGGCCGATGCGCCGACCAATTATTACGCCAATGATTTGGATAACTACATCTACAATGTGGATGCGGCCACCGCACAGGTCAAGTTCGATGGCGGGGATTGGCAAATCTTGAACACGGTGGATCGCTCGCAGTTTGCCGGCGATGTCACGGTGCAACTGCGTACCGGATATTCCGGCACGCGCGTGCCCTCCGATCCGGTGACGGTGCATTTCACCACGAACGATACCGCTAAGTCGTTCGTGCCGTATAACGAGATGAAGATTATTGGTTACTCGTCGCAGGCGGATGGCAACCATGCCCCGGCGAATGCGATTAATGGCAATCCGTTCTCTGCGTGGTATAGCAAGAATGTCGAGAACGATGCCAAGTATCTGATTATCGATTTGGGCAAGGCTCGTGAGGTGACGTCGGTGGAGTTGTTCTCCGATCCGTCCGACCCCGAGTTCGCTGCTCCGCGAGACCCTAAAGTGTACGCGATTAGTGATGAACAAGGTGGAACGGCTCCGACCGCTGAAGATTCCCGGTGGTCGGAAGTGAAAGATACAACGTGGGATGGTGGCGCTAACACATGGGGCAAGGTCAACGTACCGACGTCGCATACTGTAGCTTTCCCCAACTCCGTCTCCACGCGCTACCTGAAGATTCGTGAGGGCAATACGGCGCAATGGCAGTTGCGCATCGGCTTGGTGAATGTGTACGTCAAGACGCAGGCCACCACACCGCAGGTAACGCTGACGCCGCAGCAGCCGGGCGGTGATGGGCAAGCGTCGACTGACTTCGCCTATACCGGTGAAACGCTGAATGCCGAGGATTTGGGCTTGTCGGCGAAGGTCGGGGCGTCTGACGTCACCGACCGCGTGCGTTTCTCCTATCGTGCTCAGCAGTCCACGCGTGTCCGTGCCCGTCGTGCGGCAACGCGTGATGCGAATGCATGGCAGAATGGTTTGCCGACGCATGCGGGAACGTGGCAGGTTCGTGCCAGCTTGCCGACCGGTGAGATCGGCGGCATGCAGTATGCCGGAGTGGACTCTACTGCTTCGGTGACCATTGCTCCGCATCCGGTTACGGTTCAGGTTTCGGGCGAGACCAACCAAACTCCGGGTCGTATCGAACCGCTGAAGGCTAATCTCACTGGTGTGTTGGCATCCGATGCCGATCGCGTCCATGCCACGGTGCTGTACAACGGCAAGGCGCTTAACGACGACCAGGTGCGCGCGTTGGGTCAGGGCACGTATGTCATCACCGTGTCGTTGGATTGCTCGGATTATGTGCAGTCTGGCGACTTGCAGGGCGTGAGCACGATGAGCGTTGGCTCGGTGCCGGTGGCCATCGACAATGTGGACTTCGCCACACAGTGGGGCACTGCTTCGCAGCCGACCCCCATCGCCATCCATAACGCGGATACGCAGCCGGCGCAGTTGACTTCGGTGGAGGTGACTGGCGACCAGGCGCAATGGTTCCAGGTGGGCAACGGTTCCACGCAGATTGCTGCCGGTTCGACAGATACGTCGTGGACGGTTGCCTTGCGTGACGACGCTCCGGTAAGTGACGAGCCGTATACGGCGACGCTACAGGCGCATTTCAATACCTATACCGTCAGCGCTACGGTGACGGCGACCCGTCAGGCCGCGACGCGCAGCATTGCCGTGAGCGCTGTGAATGCCACCGATACTTCGGTGACATTGCAGGCATCGCCTACCGCTGGCGAGGGCACGGTGATGTATGCGCTGTCCACCACGGATCAGGCGCCTACCATGGCCGATGCCTCGACGCTGTCTACGGATGGCGAAGCTGAGCCGTCCGCGGCTACGCTGAACATGTGGACGGTCAATGCTGTCTTCGATGGGCTGACGCCGAATACCACGTATTGGGCGTTTGCGCGAGTGTCTGGCGATGAACATTATGCCGACGCAGTGTCGCAGCCAGTGCAGGTGACGACGGATAAGTCGACGGTGTTGGTGCCTGCGGTTGATATTTCCGGAGTGGAACAGCCGACTGCGGGCGTGCCTGCGGCTTCGCTGGTGGGTCTGCGCTATGGTCCGTTCACGGTGCGTCAGTCGTGGTATCAAAACGAGCAAGGCATGCGTCTGGCCGATGGCGATGCGTTCGAAGGTGGTCATACCTACAGTTTGCATATGGTGATGGCACTGGATGAAGGCTATGAGGTCGACGGTACGTCGCTGCAGGTGACGGTGAATGGCGTGCCTGCTACGGTGTCGTTGGGCGAGGATGGCTTGGTGGAAGTGTCGTTTACGGGATTCTCTCCTGTGGATGCTCCCGTTGATCCTACGCCGGATCCTGGCGAGGACACTTCTAGCGGCAATGCGTCCACGACACTGCCGGACAAGTCGACGCAATCGCCGGAACCGTCGAAGGATCAGCCTCAGCAGGACGATTCATCGGCTACATCCCATACCATGGCCCATAGCGGTGCGTCCGTGTGGTCCATGGGCTTGGCAGGTGTGTTGCTGTTGGTTGGCGGATTCGTCGTGGCGGTAGTGCGTCGCCATGATTGATTGACATGCATATTGTCTGAGCACGGTTGACGAACGGGACATGCGAACAGAGCATGTCCCGTTCGCATATATGACCGTGCCATGCATAACGGCGTATGGCGTGGCGTTCTAGTGGTTGCCGGTGGCGTCCAACCGCCATACGAGTGGGGCCCGGCACCCGTTGGATGCCAGGCCCCCACGCTATGTGAAGGATTGCAGTGGCGCCGCTCTTACTTGATGGCGTTCAGCCACTGTTCCTTGGTGGCCTTCTCCGCCTGCAACTTGGCCTTGCGGCTTTCGTTGGTTTCGGCGGCAATCCGAGCGTCAAGCTCGGCCAGCTGCGCGGTAAGCTGCTCTTCGAAGCTGGACTTACGAGCGTCGGCTTCCGGATCGGTTTGCTTCCACGCGGCGTCTTCCACAGCCTTGATCTGCTTGTCGACCGCGTCGAGACGGCCTTCGATGCGGCGCATGTCGTCGCGTGGCACGTAGCCAATCTGATCCCATGCTTCCTGAATGGCGGCCAATTCGTGGCGGGCCTTCTTGGCGGCGGCCTCATCGGCAACCGGCACCAAGGCTTCGGCCTTGGCCAGCAGGGCTTCCTTCTTGGCGAGGTTCTCCTGTTCGGTGGTGTTGGTCTGCTCGCGGTCGGCCTGACGTGCGGCGAAGAACACGTCCGCCGCCTGGCGGAAACGAGTCCACAGGGCGTCGTCCTCGTTGCGACCCGCGCGGCCGGCCTGCTTCCAACGATCCATCAGGGTGTTGAACTTGCGCGACGTCTCGCCCCACTCGGTGGAATCCTTCAAAGCTTCGGCTTCGGCGATGATGGTTTCCTTGATATGACGGGCCTGGGCACGTTCGTTGTCACGCTCCTGCGCCCACTTGCGACGACCCTGGTTGAATGCCGTACGGGCGGTGGAGAAGCGCTTCCACAGCGCGTCTGCGTCGGACTTGTCGATGCGGATGGACGTGCGCTGATGTTCTTGCCACTGATCGAACAAGGCGCGGAACTTGTCGGCGGTGTCGCGCCAATTGGTGGCGTCGGTGAGATTGGTGGCCAACGCCTCGGCCTGCTCGACGATGGCGGTGCGTTCGGCCAACGCCTTGGCGATGGCTTCCTTGCGTGCCGCCGCAAGCTCGGCCTTCTTGGCCTCGCCCTGCTCCTTCAGTGCGGCGTACTGCGTGCGCAGCGCCGCCACATCGCCAACCACCGCAGGCTGCAGCGTTTCCTTGGCAAGGGTCTTGATGGATTCGTCGATTTCGTGGGCCTTGATGGAGGCGGACTGCATGCGGGTGGCAAACAGGTCCAGCTTGGCTTTGATGTCCAAATAGCGGCGTGCGTAGAACGTCAACGCTTCGTCCGCCGTGGAGTCGGGGAATTGTCCAACCTCGCGCTCGCCCTCGTCATCCTTGACGAAAACGTTGCCCTGTTCGTCGACGCGGCCGAAGGAACGAGCATGTTCCAAATCGGCTGCCGAGTAAGTGGCGGTGGTAACCGGGTGATTGCTTGCCGGCTTGTGTGCCAAAGCCGCCGGAGAGGGTACCGCCGGCTTGACCGGGGTCGCCGGAGCCACGGACGGTGTGGCGTTGTCGGTCGACTCGCGGTCGATGGGCTCTGTCGGGTTCTCGGTTGGGGTGACGTTCTCGTCGGCCATGGTCAGCTCCTTACAGCTTTACGTAGTGGAACGTTGCGGACAGGGGCCACGTGGCGTCCTGTTTTTCCGCAACCTCACTTATTATAAGGAATCATGGCTAAAGGTGCATCAATTTCCGGTTTTCCCGAGTGGCTTCCGTCCGAACGTGTCGTCGAACAGCGTGTTATGGACACGCTGCGTGAGGTTTTTGAGCTTCATGGATTCCTTGGCATTGAGACGCGAGCGGTGGAACAAGGCGCGAGTTTGTTGAAAAAAGGCGAGACCAGCAAGGAAATTTACTTGCTGTCGCGATTGCAGGAGGTCGGGCAGGAATCCGACACGCCGGTAGAGGAGCGTTTGGGACTGCATTTCGACTTGACCGTGCCGTTCAGCCGCTATGTGGTGGAGCATTCGGGAGATCTCGCGTTTCCGTTCAAGCGCTGGCAGATGCAGAAGGTGTGGCGCGGCGAGAGGCCTCAGGAGGGGCGTTTCCGCGAGTTTGTGCAGACCGATATCGATGTGGTGGGCAACGGCGAGTTGCCTGCTCATTACGAGGTCGAGCTGCCGCTGGTGATGGTGGAGGCGTTGGAGCGCCTGCGTGCCTTCGGTTTGCCCAAGGCTACGGTGCATGCCAATAACCGCAAACTGTCCGAGGGGTTCTACCGTGGCATCGGCTTGGATGACGTCGAAGGGGTGTTGCGTCAGATTGACAAGCTGGACAAAATCAGCGCCGACGAGGTGTGCGCGTTGCTGGTCAAGGAATGTGGCGCAAGCCAGGCGCAGGCGCAGGCCTGTTTGCAGTTGGCGCAGCTGCAGGCCGATAACGGCGATCAGCTACGCGAACGCTTCATGGCGTTGTGTGAGCGGTTGGGCGTGCCGACCGACGACGAGCATTACCGTTTGGCGTGTGAGGGGCTGGATACGCTGTGCATGATCGTCGACGAGGCTGCGGGCATCCGTCCGGGCGCCATCATCGCCGATTTGCGGATTGCCCGTGGTTTGGATTATTACACGGGCTCGGTGTATGAGACCTTCCTGGATGGTGCCGAATCGCTGGGGTCGATTTGCTCCGGCGGCCGATATGACAATTTGGCGTCGCAAGGCAGCAAGCGCTACCCGGGTGTCGGCCTGTCCATCGGCCTATCGCGCTTGCTGTCGTATATGTTGCACAATGTCGGCGCGCATCCGACCCGCGTGTCTCCGGCGGTGGTGATGGTGTCGGTGTGGAACGAAGAGGACCGCGCCATATCGAATCGTATTGCGTCCGCGTTGCGTGCGCGCGGCATCGCCACCGAAGTGGCGCCTACCGCGGCCAAGCTCGGCAAGCAAATCAAATATGCCGACAAGCTGGGCATTCCCTACGTGTGGTTCCCTGCGGATGCCGCCGATGAGGACGCCCACGACGAGGTGAAGAACATCGTATCGGGCGAACAGTGCCAGGCCGATGCGCAGTCGTGGCAACCCGATACTATGACTGCCCAGCAATCCATTGTTTTCAACGCGTGAGTCGTGTGGCATTTCGTCACGTACCCCACGTCGTAGGTTGAACGAACGAGGAATAGAGGGAACATGAGCCAGACGGCTTACAGGACACACCATGCCATTGAAGTGGGCGAGCAGTTGGTCGGTCAGCGCGTGACGCTGTCCGGTTGGGTGGATCGTCGCCGTGACCACGGTGGCGTGGCCTTTGTCGATTTGCGCGATGCCACCGGCTTGGTGCAGGTGGTGATTTATGACGAGGAGATGGCGCGTCCGCTGCGCTCCGAGTTTGTGGTGAAGGTTACCGGTGAGGTGCGCTTGCGCCCCGAAGGCAACGAGAACAGCCATTTGGCCACCGGTGCCATCGAAGTGGTCGCCGAGCAGATCGAGGTGCTGGCGAAGTCCGACGCGTTGCCGTTCCAGGTGTCCACCGCGTTGGAGAACGAGTCGGATACCAAGCTGCCTGGTGAGGAAGTGCGTTTGCGTTACCGTTATTTGGATTTGCGTCGTCCTTCCATGCAGCGTAACGTCAAGCTGCGCTCCGATATGACCCGCGCCGCGCGTGCCGCGCTTGACGAGATGAACTTCACTGAGGTGGAAACGCCCACCATGATCAAGTCCACGCCGGAAGGCGCTCGTGACTTCTTGGTGCCGGCTCGTTTGGTGCCGGGGTCATGGTATGCCTTGCCTCAGTCGCCGCAGTTGCTCAAGCAGTTACTGATGGTGTCCGGTGTGGAGCGGTACTACCAGCTGGCTCGTTGCTACCGCGACGAGGACTTCCGTGCCGACCGTCAGCCTGAGTTCACACAGCTCGACATGGAGATGGCGTTCGTCGACCAGGAAGACGTCATGACGATGGCCGAGCGTGTGTTGGCCGCCGTGTGGAAAGCCGCAGGCTATGAGATTACGCTGCCGATTAGCCGCATTACCTGGCAGGAGGCGATGGATAAGTACGGCTCTGACAAGCCGGATCTGCGCTTCGGCAATGAGCTGATCGAACTCACTGAATTCTTCAAGGATACGCCGTTCCGCGTGTTCCAGGCTCCTTACGTGGGTGCCGTGGTGTTCAAGGGCGGTGCCGCCACGCCGCGTCGCCAGTTCGACGCTTGGCAGGATTGGGCGAAGCAGCGCGGTGCCAAGGGCTTGGCGTATGTGGTCTTCGCTGAAGACGGCGAGCTGAAGGGGCCCGTGGCCAAGAACCTTTCCGAAGCCGAGCGCGCTGGCTTGCGCGAAGCGGTGCATGCCGAGGAAGGCGACGCGGTGTTCTTCGCCGCCGGTGCTCGCGAGGCCTCGCAGAATCTGCTGGGCGCGGTGCGTGTGGAGCTGGCAGATCGAGCCGGTTTGCTCAAGCCTGACGAGTTCGCCTTTACATGGGTGGTGGACTTCCCGTTGTTCAAGTCCACGGATGATCCGGATGACGACGATGTGGCCGTGGGCCATTCCAAGTGGACGTCGATGCATCACCCGTTCACCATGCCATCGGCGGATTGGATTGACCGTTTCGATCAGGATCCCGAGCATGCGATGAGCGATGCGTACGACATCGTGTGCAATGGTTACGAGTTGGGCGGCGGTTCGGTGCGTATCCATCGCGAGGATGTGCAGGACCGTGTACTTTCGGTGTTGGGCATCAGCCAGGAAGAGGCCGAGGAGAAGTTCGGCTTCCTGCTGGAGGCCTTCAAGTATGGTGCTCCGCCGCACGCGGGCATCGCTCTTGGTTGGGACCGCGCGGCGATGATTCTTGCTGGCGCTTCCTCGATTCGCGATGTCATCGCCTTCCCGAAGGCGGGCGGCGGCCGTGATTTGCTCACGGACGCGCCTGCGCCGATTAGCGATGAGCAGCGTGCGGAAACCGGTGTGGATTACGTGCCGGAGGATGACGAAGAGTAGGCGGAGCCGGCTGGAACTTGTCCGACGACTATGTCGGTACGCACCAGCTGATGTGCAGCCTGTAACTGACCGGTCCCGCCCCATCTGCGCAAGATGGGGCGGGACCGGTTGTACATGGCGTTGGTGAGCTTTGGGCGATATCCGTAACACAGTGTCGCTATACTCGTCATTCATGACTGATGTACAAGCAACTGCTACGCAAACCGAGCGTCCTCTCGCACCGCTGGTGCCCGGCGCATCCGATTCGGCTCGTCCGCTGGTCGAGCTAACCCACGTGGAGAAGCATTTCGGCGATCTGCACGTGCTCAAAGACATTAACCTCACCGTCGGCAAAGGCGAGGTGCTGGTGGTGGTCGGTCCCTCCGGTTCGGGCAAGTCCACGATGTGCCGCACCATCAACCGCTTGGAAACCATCGATTCGGGCGATATTCGCATTGATGGCAAGCCCCTGCCGCAAGAAGGCAAGGAGCTGGCCCAACTACGTGCCGAAGTCGGCATGGTGTTCCAGTCCTTCAATCTGTTTGCCAACAAAACCATTTTGGAGAATGTGACGTTGGCGCCGATGAAGGTGCGGCATATGGATCGTAAGGAAGCCGAAGATCTCGCTATGGATCTGCTTGCCCGCGTGGGTGTGGAATCCCAAGCGGCGAAGATGCCATCCCAGCTCTCCGGTGGTCAGCAGCAGCGTGTGGCCATTGCCCGTGCGCTGGCCATGCGTCCCAAGGTCATGCTGTTTGATGAGCCCACTAGTGCGCTTGATCCGGAAATGGTCAACGAGGTGCTGGACGTCATGGTGGAATTGGCGCGTGAGGGCATGACCATGATCTGCGTCACCCATGAGATGGGTTTCGCTCGCAAGGCTGCCGACCGCATTGTATTTATGGCAGACGGCCGTATTCTGGAGCAAGCTACCCCGGATGAGTTCTTCGAGCATCCGAAGACCGATCGTGCCAAAGACTTCCTATCCAAGATTCTGACGCACTGATGTGGATGGCGGCACCATGCAGCCGGGTGAGTTGTAGAGAGGAAACAGCATGACGATTCGCGTCCAATGGCGTCGCCGCTGGCGCGCCGTGCTCGCTGCTGCGTGTGCGATGGCATGCGTGGCGGCCATGGCCGGTTGCGGCAGTGCCGATGAAGCGGGCAAGCTTCGTATCGGTATCAAATTCGACCAGCCTGGATTGGGCTTTAAGAAATCCGGTACGTATGTGGGATTCGATGTGGATGTCGCCAAGTACATTGCGCGTGACTTGGGATATAGCGAGGATCAGATCGTATGGAAGGAAGCACCATCCAAGCAGCGTGAAGCCATGTTGCAAAACGGCGATGTGGATATGATCGTCGCCAGCTATTCCATCACGCCGGAGCGCAAGAATGCGGTATCGTTCGCCGGTCCCTATTTCGTGGCCGGACAGGATCTGCTGGTACGCAAGGACGAGACATCCATCAACGGGCCGGAGGATTTGAACGGCAAGCGGCTGTGCTCGGTGACTGGTTCAACTTCGGCACAGACGGTGAAAGAGAAGTTCGCTTCCGAAGTGCAGCTGATGGAACAGCCTGGTTACGCGGAATGTGCCACGGCGCTGTTCTCCGGCATCGTTGACGCGGTGACCACCGACGATATCATTCTTGCCGGTCTGGCCTCCGCCTCGCGCGGGCGACTGCGCGTGGTGGGTAAGCCTTTTACGCAGGAATACTATGGCGTGGGCATCAAGAAGGGCGATAAGGCGTTCGCCGCCCGCATCAACAATGCGATTACCGACATGATTCAGGATGGTTCGTGGAAACGTGCCATCAGCGACAACACTCGTGGCACGGGGTACGAGCCGAATGGTCAGTACAACCCGCCAACGCCGAACGAGGGGGAATGATATGGCCTCGTTGATGCAGTTGTTTGCGCAATATGATGTGGTGGGCGCTTTTGTCGTCAATATCGAATTAACGCTGTGGTCGGCGCTCTTCGCCGCCATACTTGGCGTGTTGCTGGTGATGATGCGCATCAGTCCGGTCTCATCCCTTCGTATGGTGGCTGCCGGATATGTGGAGTTGTTCAAGAATCTGCCGTTGACGATCATCATGGTGTTTATGGTGTTAGGAGTCTATGCGCAGCTCAAACTTGGGTTCTCCGATATCTTTGCGGTGAACTTTTTCTGGTTGGCTGTGTCCGGACTGTCGCTGTATACGGCGGCATTCGTTTGCGAATCGCTACGTTCGGGCGTCAACACCGTGCCGGTGGGACAGGCAGAGGCGGCTCGTGCGCTGGGCTTGAATTTCATGCAGTCCGCCACGCAAGTGATATTGCCGCAGGCTGTCCGCGGTTCGGTGGCGCCGTTGGGCAATACGTTGATCGCTTTGCTGAAGAATTCCACGGTGGCGGCCGCGGCGTCGGTGACGACGGAAACGTCCTCGTTGATGAGCACCATGATCGAGTTCCATCCGGATGTGATTGTGTCCATCTTCCTGATTTTTGCCATCGGCTACGTGATACTCATCATTCCGATCGGCATGGTCACCACGTATCTGTCCAATAAGCTCGCGGTGCGGAGGTGATGACCATGCAGGGTATGCGTGAAAGTTCGATTTTGTTTGACGCTCCCGGGCCTCGCGGTAAGCGGCGTATTCGTGTGGCGAATATCGTGGCCTGCGTCCTCGTGGCGCTTGTGGTGGCGGCGATATTGTGGCGCTTGAGCGATCCGCCGCAGGGAGAGAATCAGTTAAGCTGGCAGTTGTGGCGTCCTGCGTTGGAAACCGAGGCGTGGACCGATTTCTATTTGCCGGGCTTGTGGATGACGTTGAAGGCTTCGCTCCTGGCCGTGGTTGGCTCGGTGGCGTTTGGTTTGGTGTTTGGCATCGGCCGTTTGTTGCCCAATATCATCGTGCGGGCGATATCCGGTTTGGTGGTGGAGTTCTGCCGTGCCGTACCGGTGCTGCTCATGATGATCTTTTTCTGGCGCTGGTTCGCATTCGCCGGCCTGTCGGATTCGTCGTATTGGGCGGTGGTGTTGGCTTTGGTGCTGTACAACGGTTCGGTAGTGGCTGAGCTGGTGCGTTCTGGCGTGGGCAACCTACCCAATGGACAGCGCGAGGCCTCGCAGGCGTTAGGGCTGTCGCCGACGCAGTCGTTGATGCAGATCGAGGTGCCGCAGGCCGTGTACGCCATGCTGCCGGCGGCGGTGACACAGCTGGTCGTGGTGCTTAAGGACACGGCATTGGGCTCCATCATTATGTATACGGACTTGCTTCAGGAGTCGCGCCGGCTGGGGTCCATGTACTTCAATATTTTGCAAACGCTGGTAGTGGCCGCGGTGGTGTATTTCATTGTTTGCCTGCTATTGTCTCGTCTGGCGGAGAGCCTGCCGGAACGTATGCGCCGGCATACCGCGGCGCCTACCGAATCCGAACCGGTTGCCCCCATCGCCATCATGGATCCCTCCAATATCAATCAGATTGCGGTGGCGAAGGAAGAACGTCCCCTGGGTGGCGCGCAACGCCAGTACCACGTGCATCATCGCGGTACCAATGCCTCCATCCATCATTGGCGGCATACCCGATACGTGCAGGGATATGACGAGACGCAGCCGGAGAGTCAGGTTACGCTCGACTCGCGCGAGTTGCCCGAATGGTTCCCGCATCGCTCGCATGAGGGCGCGCGGGCAGAAGGCAAGAATCCGGACGGCAAGCGCGGCAAGGATGACGGCGTCGCATAGGCGACGTTGCAGGTCGCGGCTGGGAATGGCGCGGATCGTTGTGGATGAGGGGCATGGCTTGCGGGTCATGCCCTTTGTCGGAGAGGCGGAGCAACCAGTCTCGCCGTATCGGGGCATCGGGTAGACTGGTCGGCATGACAGCACAGGAGAGTTCGTATGGTTCGTTGGGAGCGTTGGCGCCGCAATGGGGGCAGGAGCGTACGCTGGATGAGGAAACCATTTATGAGCGCTTTTTCCAATGGGTGCGCGACGTCAAGGGCATAACGCCGTGGCCTCACCAGGAAGAATCGATTATGGACCTACTGGCCGGCGATCATGTGATTGTCAATACGCCTACGGGGTCGGGCAAGTCGTTGGTGGCGTTGGGGATGCATTTCGCGGCGTTGTGCACCGGGAGGCGCTCCTATTACACCGCGCCCATCAAGGCCTTGGTGTCGGAGAAGTTCTTTGACTTGGTGGAGGTGTTCGGCCGTGACTATGTGGGCATGATCACCGGGGACAGCCATATCAACGCCGAAGCGCCGATTATCTGCTGTACGGCGGAAATTGTGGCGAATCGGGCGCTGCGTGAGGGTGAGCATGCCGATATCGGGTGTGTGGCGATGGACGAGTTCCATTATTACGGCGATCGAGAGCGTGGATGGGCGTGGCAGGTACCGTTGCTGACGCTACCGCGTACGCAGTTTCTGTTGATGAGCGCCACCTTGGGAGATGTGACGTCCATTGCTGATGATCTGCAGCAGCGTACGGGACGTGACGTGCAGGTGATCGCGGATGCGCCGAGACCGGTGCCGTTGGAGTATGCCTATACCGACAAGCCGTTGGCCTCCAGCGTCGAGCTGCTGATCGAGCGGGGCCATACTCCCGTGTATATCGTGCATTTTTCGCAGGATGCTGCCGTGCAAACCGCCCAGGCGCTCTCCAGTGCGGGCGTGTCTAGCAAACAGCAGCGTGATGCCATTGTGCAGGCGATGAAGGGCGTACGGTTTACGACGGCGTTCGGCAAGTTGCTGCAACGGCTGCTGCGTACCGGTGTGGGCGTACACCATGCCGGCATGCTGCCACGCTATCGCCGTCTGGTCGAGCAGTTGGCGCAGCAAGGATTGCTTCCGGTGATTTGCGGCACCGATACGTTGGGTGTGGGCATCAATGTGCCCATTCACGCGGTGCTGCTGACGGCGTTGACTAAATTTGACGGCACGCGCATGCGCAAGCTACGCGCACGTGAGTTCCATCAGATTGCCGGACGGGCCGGGCGCATGGGTTTCGATACCGAAGGGCTGGTGATCGCCGAGGCGCCGGAACATGAGATTGAGAATGCCCGGGCACTGGCCAAAGCCGGCAATGATCCGAAGAAGTTGAAGAAAGTCAAGCGCAAGAAAGCGCCGGAAGGCTTTGTTTCGTGGAACGAGGGCACGTTTGGCAAGCTGATCGAAGCCGATCCGGAAACCTTGGTGCCGCACATGGTGATTACGCATGCGATGGTGCTGAACGAGGTGATTCAAGGTGGCGACGCCCGCGTTCGGGTGGATCGGCTGATCGATGATTCGGCACAGCGCGAAGACGAGAAGCAGCGATTGCATGCGCGTGCCGATGAGATTTTCCAGACGTTGTCCGATACGGGAGTCATTGAAACGATCGATCGGCCCGATGGCGTCGTAGAGTATGTGACGACCATGGATGTGCCCGATGATTTCGCGTTGGATCAGCCGTTGTCGCCGTTTCTGCTGGCAGCGTTGGAGTTGCTCGATCCGCAGTCGGATACGTACGCGCTGGATGTGATTTCTATGGTCGAATCCACCTTGGAAGATCCTCGCCAGGTGTTGCGTGCTCAGGAGCGTCAGGCGCGTGATGCCGCCATGATGCGGATGAAGGAGGAGGGCCTGGATTACGACGAGCGCATGGAGCGTCTTGCCGAAATCACCTATCCCAAGCCTTTGGAGGATATGTTGGCTGCGGCGTTCGACCGATACCGTCGCGATGTGCCGTGGGCGAATGACTATTGGCTGAGTCCCAAATCAGTGGTGCGCGACATGGTGGAAACCGCGTCCGACTTCACGGGATACGTCGCGCGCTATGGCATTGCCCGCAGCGAAGGTACGTTGCTGCGCTATTTATCGGACGCCTATCGTGCGTTGTCGCGTACGGTGCCACTGGATATGCGCGACGAGCGGTTGCGCGACATTATCTCTTGGTTGCGCGTGGTGGTGCGTTCCATTGATTCCAGCTTGGTCGATGAATGGGAGCAGGCGGGGCAGGACGAGGCGCAAGGGCTGCATACGGCGGCTCCGGGCGCGGACGTGGTGGAGGATCGGCGTGGTTTGACCGTGTTGGTGCGCAATGCCATGTTCCGCAGGGTGCAGCTTATGGCCGATGACGATGCGCAGGCCTTGGCGGCGTTGGATGGCGAATGGGGGTACGGCGTGCATGAGTGGGAGGACGCGCTTGATGAATTCTACGAGGAGCATGAGTACGTGAACACCGATGCGCAGGCCCGTTCCGGCGAGTGGTTCGTTATCGATGACGCGGATGAGCGACGTGACCATGTGTGGCGGGTACGGCAGATTCTCGATGATGCCGAAGGCGACCACGATTGGTCGATCGTCGGCGTGGTCGATCTTGATGCGACCCAGGAGAGCGGCGCTGTGGTGTTCCTTGACTACGACGTGCGAGGCGCCGAATAGGAAAACGTTGCAACGGCGAGGTGCTGGACTCGCCGTCAAAGATATTAGAACAGTTGTTCGAATCTGTGGGGTATACTGGAACGCATGAGTGAGGATCTGTTTGCGGCCACCGATGCGCCGCGGGACATGACGCGCCCCTTAGCGGTGCGTATGCGGCCTGAGACCCTGGATGATGTGCTGGGGCAGCGTCGGGTGTTGGGTGAAGGCTCGCCGTTGCGTCGCCTGGCGAATCCTGCCTCCCGAGGTGCGCTGACGGCTCCCAGCTCGGTGATTCTGTTCGGACCTCCCGGTGTGGGCAAAACCACGTTGGCATATATCGTGGCACGTCAGTCCGACCGTGTGTTCGAGGAATTGTCCGCGGTGACATCGGGTGTGAAGGACGTGCGTGACGTCTTGGCCCGCGCACACGAGCGGCTAGTGACGCAAGGCAAGGAAACCGTGCTGTTCATCGACGAGGTGCACCGGTTTTCCAAATCACAGCAGGACGCGTTGCTGCCCAGCGTGGAAAACCGCGATGTGACGTTTATCGCGGCCACCACGGAAAATCCAAGTTTTTCGGTAATCAAACCATTGCTGAGTCGTTCGGTGGTGGTCAAACTCGAATCATTGGAACCGCAGGATATCGAAGCGCTGTTGCAACGGGCGCTCACCGATCCTCGCGGCCTCGCTGGTGAAGTCAAGGCTGACGAGACTGCCATCGACGATATGGTGCGCATGTCCGGCGGCGATGCTCGCAAAGCGCTAACCATACTGGAAGCAGCGGCCGGTGCGGTGACGGGCGATCGAGAACGGCGTAAGGGTGCTCGCCGGCCTACGATTACCGCCCCCGTGGTGGCACAGGTAATGGATGCGGCCACCATTCGGTACGACAAGGATGGCGACGACCATTACGACGTGGCTTCGGCGTTCATCAAATCCATGCGAGGTTCGGATGTGGACGCCGCATTGCATTACCTGGCCCGCATGCTGCGGGCGGGAGAGGACCCGCGGTTCATCGCACGTCGCATTATGATTGCGGCTGCCGAGGAAGTCGGCATGGCTGCGCCGCAGATTCTGCAGGTGACAGTGGCGGCGGCGCAGGCCGTGGCCATGGTGGGTATGCCGGAGGCCCGTATTATTCTGGGTGAGGCAGTGGTGGCAGTGGCGACCGCGCCGAAGTCCAATGCCAGCTATCTGGCGATCAACGCCGCGTTGGCGGATGTGGATGCGGGACTGATCGGCCAAGTCCCGTTGCATTTACGCAACGCGCCCACGGCGTTGATGAAAAGCTGGGGCAACCACGAGGGCTACCAGTATGCGCACGACGCTCCCGGAGCGGTGGCCGCGCAGCAATATCTGCCGGCGGAATTGACGGGGCGCGAGTATTATCAACCCAGTGACCGAGGTTATGAGCATGAGCTTGGGCCGAGGTTGGCGCGTATACGCGCAATACTGCATCGAGCGTCTCCTGAACCTGAGGGGCGCGCGGAAGGCGACACGTCGCACTAGGCGCACGTCCGCCGTATGACAATAATGAAAAGAAAGGACAACACGATGGCTACCATCGATTTTTATGGCGCTGATTGGTGCGGCGATTGCCGTCGGGCCCAGCAGGTATTCGCGCGTTTGGGCGTTGAGTACACCCACCATGATATTGAGGCTGAGGAAGGCGCCGCCGAGAAAGCCCAGGAGATAAGTGGACAACGCCACATTCCGGTGATTGTGTTTCCTGATGGCGCGGTATTGGTGGAACCCACGAATCCGCAGCTGACGAATAAGCTCAAGGAGCTGGGACTGGTCGCCGACTAGTCCGACGTATTGCTGACTGCGACGTGATCGACATCAAGGGGGCAGCCTGTGCGACTGCCCCCTTACGCTGCCTATGGGCAGCGTAAGCATAGGAGTTTGCGTGATGTGGCATGCCGAAGCGCGCGGACGGACATGCTGCGCCATCAAACGGTGCGGGCGTGACATAGAGAGAGGGAGAATTACGCTTTGACGACGCAACAGATACAGGACGATCGCATTAGCAAGCGGCTTATCGGCTCGATTGTGGCTGTGGGATCGCTGGCATTCATTGGTATTTTGACGGAAACGGTGATGACGGTGTTGTTTCCGCAGCTGATGGTGGAATTGCAGGTGGATACGGCGACGGTGCAGTGGATCACCACCATCTATTTGCTGGTGGTAGCGGCGACCATGCCCATGTCCTCCTTCATTAAGCGTCGCTTCCCGCTGAAGCACATTTTCGTCGTCGCGGTTGTCTTGGCCGTGTGTGGTTCTTTCATCATGATTGTTGGGCATAGTTTTGCCGTGATTTTGGTGGCGCGCGTTATTCAGGGCATCGGATCCGGGGTGGCTACGCCGTTGATGATCAACATTATTTTGGAACAGGCACCGCGTTCCAAGGTCGGCCGTTTGATGGGCGTGGGCTCGTTGGTGATTACCGTCGCTCCCGCCATTGGCCCCACGGTGGGTGGCGCCGTGGCGAGCGTGCTGCCGTGGCGTGCCATTTTCATGATGGTGATTCCGGTGGTGCTGTTGGTGTCCCTGCCGTTGGGATTGTATTGCATCGAACAGCGTCGCCCGGTGGAGCAGGCGCGTATCAATCCATTGCAGGTGGTTGCCGTCGTGGCTGGTTTGTGTGGTTTGGTGTTGGCGTTGAACCAGGGCGGTGTGGCCATGAGCCAGGCAGTGTCCGGTATGGAGTATGCAAGCAGTCTGACGGTCGCCGTGGTCAGTGCCTTGGTGGGTATCGGTAGCTTGGTGTTCTTCGGATGGTCGTCGTCGCGGGTGTTTTCGCCGCTGATTCGTCTCGGTTGGATGCGCGACCGCGTAGTGCTGTTGCATTTGCTGCCGTATACGATTCTGCCGATGGTGGGTATCGGTTTTGGCTATGTGATTACCAATGTGGCACAGATGGCGTTGGGCACGTCGGCGTTCGTCGCCGGTGCGTTGGTGCTGCCGGGTGCTTTGGTGGGGGCGTTCTTCGCGCCGGTGGGGGGTATGTTGTATGACCGTTTCGGTGCCACTCGTCCGATTCTGGCGGCGTTGGGCGTTGCGGTGATTGGCCCGGTGCTGTTGCTGGTGAACGCCATGCATTTGACGCCGTGGACGTTGTCGGGTTTCTACTTTATTTTCGGTGTGTGTTATTCACTGGGCTTTTCTAATGTAATGACCAGTGGGTTGAGCGAACTACCGCCGGAATTCATGCCGGATGGCAATGCCGTGTTCAATACCATGCTGCAGTTCGGCGGGGCTGCGGGTACGGCGTTGTTCTCCACGATGATCGCTGTGGCTCAAGCCGGAGCCGATGGACAGTCGGATGCCGTGTTGGCGCACGCCACTGCGGTGGGTGGTATGTGGACATTTGCGACGATGGTAGGCATTGGCGTGGTCTCGTGGCTGTCGTTGGTGGCGGCGTTCCGTCTGCGCGCGCGTAGGCGGACGGCTGACTGATGAATTAGTGGTCCGATCAATATCGGTGGCTCGCGTGTGATGATATCGTCGTGTCGCAGGTGGGAGTATCTTGCAAATTCATGGCTGATGGCATTGGATGGCGAGCATGCTCACCTGCTGATGAGTGCTGCATCGTGGCATTCTTAACGATCTGTTGCGGTGCGTGCGGCGGCATATTCATCCTGTGGAATGAGTGAGCATCTGGTCGTTGTGGTGCATAATGTCGTATACGACAATGTCATATTCGACATAAATGTCATCATTGTGGAATGGGAGGCCATGATGCTTGAGCTCAACGTATTGTCTCCATGGGGACTCATCGTTGTCGGACTGCCTCTCTTGTTTCTTGGACTGGCACTGTTGCTGGCGGGTGTTGTAGCGTACGGCGTTCGGCGATTCGTGCATGAGCAGTATGGCACTGGTAGCGCGAACCGAGAGGCGGATGGTCTGGTGAGTCGGCCTATTCGTCGTTCTCAACGGGGCGCTGTGGTGCGCGCGCTTGTAGGGATCGGTGTGTTGCTAACGGTGGTAGGCGGCTGGTTGATATGGAACGCCATGCCGGTGATTATGGCGGCATGGCGTTAGTAACGGCGGTATGTGCAATGCAGTTGTTAGCGCGACAGGGCTTTCATTAATGAGGCCACATGTCCTGTGGCGCGCACATTGTATTTAGCGAGGGTAATGATGCCTTGTTCGTCAATGACCAATGTCGAACGTAAGACGCCGATATGCGTTTTGCCGTAGAGTTTCTTCTCGCCGTAGGCGCCGAATAGTCGATGGATCTCAAGGGTTTCGTCGCTGAGCAGGGTGAAGGGCAGATGATCGCGTTCGCGGAATCGGCGCAGTTTGTCCACCGGATCCTTGCTAATGCCAACCACGGTGTACCCGTAGGAGGTCAAGCGGGCGATGTTGTCGCGAAAATCGCAGGCTTGGGTAGTGCATCCCGGAGTCATAGCGGCCGGATAGAAGTAGAGAATCACGCGGTTGCCGCGATGCTCGGATAGGGTAAAGGTGCCACCGTCATCGGTGGGTAGGGTGAAGTCGGGGGCTGGGGTGCCGGCGTCGAGGCGGGTGGGTAATGCAGCATGATCATAGGTTTCGCTCATATGATTATTGTGGCACATTAGTGGTCGATTCGTCAGTGGTACGTCGTATAGCGTAATCGCGTCTAACCGTAAAAGTGCCTAACTGCAATCGTAATTGACATCGGCTCGCGCTGGCTGAGCGCGAGCCGATGGGGTAATTCGTAAAAAGTCGGTTGAGCGTTGTGGCATAGCGGATTGCAGGCAGTCGCCGACGGCGTCGACCGTCTTAGTCGCGGCACAGGCGAATATGCTCGATGTTCTTGCGCTGCGAGACGCGGAATAGGACGCAGCGATTGCCGATGACCTGTACGATATCGGCGTGCAATGGCTCAGCCAACGCTTCGGCGGTTTCCTTGGCGGTCAGGCCGGAGCCGTCCTGAACAACCACCTTGATGAGCTCGTGATGCTCCAGCGCCTCGTCGGCCTGAGTCAGGCTGGCTTCGGTTACGTCGTTTTTGCCCACCCACAGAATCGGATTGAGCCGGTTGGCGAGGGCGCGCAATTGCTTGGTCTGCTTCTTGGTCAGTGCCATGGGGACGCTTTCATGTTGGGGGACGGTTGCTCGCGCCGGCAATATCCACGGCTGCCGGCCGCCTTAATAGCATACTGCAAGCCCTCTATTTGCGCTTGGTCGCCATGTGGTGCAACAATAACGCAGGAATGCAGGGGAACCCGTTGCGGGTTGAGAAAGGCGACAGGCCTGACCCTTTGAACCTGTTTGGTTAATACCATCGTAGGGAGGCATGATATGAGTGATGCTATTGATATGCGGCAATCCGGTACGTATGACGATGCTTGGGGGCGGGTGGCTTGCGATGCTGCGTGGCCGAACCGGCAGGTGCCGCCGTTGGCGCGGCGTTTTCGGGCTGCCGCCGACGCGGTGTGGCGCGATGGCTATGGTCAGCCGTTCGTGCAGGAACTGGGCGCGGGCACGTTGGCACGTGAGCGGTTCGCGTTTTATTTGCTGCAGGATTTCCGGTATTTGCGTGAATATGCCAAGGTGCATGCGTTGGTGGTGGCGAAAACCGATGACCCGCAGATCGCCGAGCAT
This sequence comes from Bifidobacterium sp. LH_491, assembly GCF_056356495.1. NCBI lineage: Bacteria > Bacillati > Actinomycetota > Actinomycetes > Bifidobacteriales > Bifidobacteriaceae > Bifidobacterium > Bifidobacterium sp. LH_491. The sequence goes on along the minus strand of NZ_JBKEUI010000001.1, from coordinate 1,140,593 downwards.
ATGGTGCGCGTTCAACGGCAGATCATCGAGGTGGAGACTTCCGTGCATCGTGCCTACATGGCCAGTTACGGGGTGAGCCGGGAGCAGATGGATCAGGTGCGTCAATCGGCGTTTGCGCGGGCCTATACGTCGAATATTCTTGCCATCGCGTATGCGCGGCCCGTGGTGGATGTGTTGGTGGCTGTGCTGCCGTGCGCGTGGGTGTATGCCGATTATGGCGTGCGGCTGGCGCGTCAGTTTGCCGATCGGCTGCCGGATAATCCGTATCGCAGTTGGATTGACATGTATGCCTCCGATGAGTTTTGGGACAGCACCGTGTGGCTGGTCGAACAGATCGAACGGTTGGCGGCATCCTTGGACGAGTCGCGGCTGCGTGAACTGGAGGAGATTTTCGTGACCGGCGTCGAGCATGAGGTGATGTTCTGGCAGTCGGCGTATGCCATGCACTACTCGTGGAAGCCGCAGTGGGATGACGCGCTGGGGTATGAGCCGTTTGCGTTGGGGCCTGCGTGTTCCTGAATGACGTATGGTGCGGGTCGTGCGATGGCTCGGACAGCGGCCGGTTGCGGAATGCGCCTTAGCGTGCGAGCAATATGGTTGCCATAGGGTAGAGCACGATGAGAAACGCAAGGTTCCACAGGGTGAAGGTCGCTGTGTAGCGCTTGAGTCGCAAGGGGTGATTCGCCGCCATTTGCTTGTAGGAGATCAGGCTGGCCATGGAAGCGATGAGCGTGCCCAATCCGCCGATATTGGTGCCCACGATCAGCGCATTGACATGAGGGGTGTACCCGGAGAGCAGCACGGCGGCCGGCACATTGCTGATGATTTGGCTGGATGCAACGCTGGTGAGTAGCTCGTGGCCGTTGACCAGCTCGGTAAGCCATTGGTGCAGGGCGTCGACGCGACTGATGTTGCCGACGAAGATGAAGAAGCATACGAAGGTGAGCAGCAGTGTGTAGTCGACGTGTGCGAATAGACGCCGGTCAAGGAGGGCGATGGTGATAATGGCGATGATGGCCAGCGTCCAATGCGGCAGCCATCCGGCGACGCAGCACAGGCATAGCGCAAAGAGTATGAGGTAGCCGTACAACCTCGGATCGATGTGATAGGGCTCGCTCTGCATCGGCGCGTCGATGGTGGTGTTGCGTACGGTGAGGACGCAGGCCGCGACAAGCGCTATGCCGGAAACCAGCACATACGGTGCGGTGATGCCGAGGAACGTCACGATATCGCTGTTGGACAAACCATAGAGGAAGAGATTTTGTGGATTGCCTACGGGGGTGAGCATGCTGCCAAGATTGGCGGCGATGGTCATGAGGGTGACGATAAGGCAGCTGGATTGGTTCATTGCCGTGATGGTGAGCACCAGCATGGCGAAAGGAACGAAGGTGATAAGCGCCACGTCGTTGGTAACCAGCATGCTTGACAGGAAGCACAGCAGTACCAGCGTCAGGGCGATGCCGCGTGTGGTGTGTACGCGGCGCACCAAGGCGTGTCCTACGCGCGTGAAGACCTGTAATTGCCGCAGTCCCGCCATCACCAGCATGAGTGCGAACAGTACGATAAGCGTGTCGGCGTCGATATAGCCCGCGTAGTGCGCGTCGGGCGGCACGATGACGCTGGATATAATCGCGGCGATGGCTGAAAGAGTAAGCACCAGGTCGTATGTAAGCCATCGCATGCAGGTGCGCAGCATGATTCCCCTTCCGTGGCTGATGTTCGCCGTCGACTTGGCATGATAGCAGGTCGTCGCCCCAACATGTATATTGTTATACGCAACTTTGTATATATGCAGTATTGATGGCGTTGGCGTCGGTTCGATGGGGCGGACGGCAGTGTCTGGCAATAGGCATATAACCGGTATGGCTGATGAAAGAAGGCACCATAATGGCTCATGACACACGGCAACGTGATGCGGCTTCGCGCACGACGCTGCGCAGGAGCATGGAAACCCGTCATGTGCGGATGATCGCGCTGGGTGGCGTGATCGGCACCGGACTATTCGTCAGTTCCGGGTACACCATTCATCAGGCAGGGCCTTTCGGCACGATTCTGGCGTATGCGATTGGCGGTCTCATCGTGTATCTGGTGATGCTGTGTCTGGGCGAATTGTCCGTGGCCATGCCGGTCAGCGGTTCGTTTCATGTATATGCCACCCGATATATCGGCCCGGCGACGGGGTTTGTGGTGGCGATTCAATATTGGATCACGTGGACGGTGGCGCTGGGGTCGGAATTTACGGCTGCCGGACTGTTGATGCAACGATGGTTTCCGCATACGCCCGCATGGGTGTGGAGCGCCATATGCATCGTGGTGGTGTTTATCGTCAATGCGTTGTCGGTGCGGTTTTTCGCCGAAACCGAGTTTTGGTTCTCATCGGTGAAAGTCGCCGCCATCGTCGTGTTTATGCTGGTTGGCGTGCTGGCCATTACCGGGGTGATTTCCATCAGCGGGCACGATCATGCGCCATGGCTGAGCAATGTGGTGGACGGCGGATTGTTCCCCAATGGGTTCGCTCCGGTATTTGCCACGATTCTGACGGTGAACTTTGCGTTTTCGGGTACGGAATTGGTGGCGGTGACCGCAGGGGAGACACGCGATCCGCGGACGGCGGTGCCCAAGGCGATTCATACGACCCTGTGGCGTTTGCTGGTGTTTTTCATCGGCAGCATCGTGGTGATGTCCGCGTTGATTCCGTGGCAGGATGCCGGTGTGGACGAAAGCCCGTTCGTTATGGTGTTTTCCGCCATCGGACTGCCGTATGCGGGTGACATTATGAATGCGGTGGTGCTGACCGCATTGCTGTCCGCGTCGAATTCGGGACTGTATGCCGCCACACGCATGGTGTGGTCCTTGGGTAACGAGGGGATGCTGCCTCGGTGCTTCGCCGCGACGAATCGTCATGGCGCGCCGGTGCTGGCGTTATGTGTGAGCATGGCCGGAGGGTTGCTGGCGTTGCTGTCTTCGGTGGTGGCCGCATCGAGCGTATATCTGATTTTGGTGGGTATCTCCGGTTTGTCTGCGGTAGTGGTATGGGCCGTAGTGGCGTGGTGCCAGATTCGATTTCGCAAGCAATGGTTGCGTGATGGGCATACGCTTGACGAACTGCCGTATCGCACACCGGGATTTCCGGTGGTGTCTTGGTTGGCGTTCGGCTTATGCGTGCTGTCGTGCGTATTGGTAGCGCTTGATCCCGAACAGTGGGTGGCGCTGGTATCTGAAATCATCTTTATTGCCTTATGCTACGGCCTGTATTGGTTGAACCGTAAGCGCATCGCCATGCGTGGCGAGTAGCGGCAGGGCGTTGACGGGGTCGTATGGTGTGGGTTCGGCGGAATATGCGCCCCATATGTATTCGTGAGTGCCATTGACGCCTGGTGTGTATCCGTGCGGCGTTGCGGGAAAGTCACCTACTTCCGCGTGGGTTGCGACAGGGGCAATATTTCCGCGCGCCCGACGGTTGCCGTCTTCGTTCATGTCGGTGGAGGGCGGCGTACTATTTCGCGATCGCATGCATAAGGGCAAATGGTCATCGCGTGGTCACGGCTGCGCTTTTTTATGGTTGGATTATGACTTTTCCGTTGATTGTCCCATTGTCGACAAGCCGCAATGCCTCGTTGGTTTGATCCAATGGAAATATCCGTGAGTCGATGGCGGGTCTCATTTGCATGTTTTCCATGATTTCGGTTACTTGTCGCAGCTGTTTTCCGTCGGAGCGGACAAAGATGAAGCGATATTCTTTGCCTTGCTTTCTGGCGATCTTGTCGTATGAGTGGCCGGCGAATGCGAACAGTGACTTTTTCAGACTGCCATAGTGATGGCGTTGGGCAAATGCTTTGTTGGGGCCGGTTCGCAGACTTACCAATCGTCCGCCCTTGTTCAAAACCGACAATTCGTGTTCGAATTCAGTCGGTCCCAACGTGTCGATTACGTGGTCGATGTCGGACAAGAGTTCCCAGTAGCGTTCCGTTCTGTAGTCAAGATAACGATCGACGCCCATGGAGAGGAATCGCTCTTTTGCCCGTGCATTGCCGGTTACCATTACTTTCAGTCCCAATGCCTTGGCGATAGGAACCGCTATTTGTCCGAAGCTACCTGATCCGCCGGGAATGAGAATTGTTTGCCCCGGTCGTGCTTCCAGTTCTTCGGTGATGGCCTGATATGCCGTCAATCCGGTCAATGGAATAGCGGCGGCGGTATTGAAGTCATAGCCTTTCGGCATGCTGGCGATGGCATCTTGGTCGACCGCTACATATTCCGCGAATGCTCCAATGCGGTTGATCGGTAGACGTGCATAAACGCTGTCGCCCTCGTGAAAATTGCGCACGTTGCGGCCGGCCTGGACTATGATGCCCGAGCATTCGTTTCCCAGGGTCAGTGGCATAGGATAATGCTGGATGAGTTTTACGCTTCCTCTCGAGATCAGTAGGTCCACCGGGTTGACCGCTGCTGCCTTTACCTGAATCAGCACTTCGGAATCTGAAATTTCAGGTTTGGCTATATCGTTGGGCATTGTGGATATTTTCTGTGAGTAGCGCATGATTTGAGCCGCTTTCATGTGAAGCCTTTCTCTGTGGTCGGCTGGGCCTTATGCTTCTTCTTGCTTTTTGCGCAAGAGTCGGTAAAATATCGGTTGTAACAAATGAATTTACATCTAAGTAGCGTAGCGCCTCAAAGATGTAAAGTCAATAATTACATCAAAACGTGTTGCTTGTGTTGTGAAAGGACATAACCCGTCTATGCAGATAAGCGTGCAATGTTCCGTCGCGGTTCACTGTCTGATTTTTATCCATGAAGCGAAAGACGCGGTAAAAGTAACCAGTACTCTTTTGGCGGAAAGTACGGGAAGCAACCCTGTGGTAATTCGCACTATTCTCAGTGCGTTGCGCAAGGCGGGAATTATTACGGTGTCTCGCGGGACTGGCGGGGCGCGATTATGCGTTGACCCGTCTCAGGTCACTCTATACCAAATCTATTCCGCGCTTGATCCGGATGGTGTGAATTCCATTATTGGAATCCATCATTGCGATGAACGCCCCTGTCCGGTTGCGCGTAATATCCGTAAGGTATTGGAGCCTTCGTATCGCAAGATTGAAGATGCGGTCAGACGTGCCATGGAAGAAATCACGCTGCAGTCGATGATTGAAGATTTTCATGACACACTGCGAACTATGCCCGCCGACCAGAGTGGCGCGTGACCATCATGATCTCATCCACGCGGCATGGGCATGGTGCGGCGTACCGGACTCGAGCCGCATTGGCGTGCGCTCGATATTGTCGGTTCATGGTCGAGCCACGGTCTTGCAAAGACAATGATGGCAATCGTTGGGATCGTTGCGGTCGGGTGCTAGACAAGACTTAGTATCAGTAATATCGCCACATAACACACGACCGCAAGCATGCACATGGTGTCTGTAATCTGCCATTGCAAATGTTTCCAGTGGGTGCGTTGCGCTCCGGATTCGTAACAGCGGGCGTCTAGCGCCAAGGCGAGATTGTCGGCATGGCGTAGAGCGCCGACGAATACTGGCGTGACGATGGCTGCCAGTGCATGGATGCGGCTTAGGGGGGAGCCGTATTCGATGGCTCCGCCGCGTGCTGCCTGCGCATCTACGATTGCGCGTATTTCGCCGCCTAGAGTTGGCAGGAAACGGAGTGCGAGCGTCATGACCAGTGCACTTTCCTGGGGGTGCATGCCGATGCGTGACAGCGGCGAGAGCAGAGTGGCGACAGCCTCGGTGGATGTAGTAGGGGTTACATAGGCCATGGCGATGGCACCCAATATCAGCACCATGGCGAAACGCGCGGTATACAGTCCCGCCGTGGCCACACCATCGCTGGTTACCGTCAATGCACCCCAACGCCACCATACGTGGCCGCTGCGTACCACCAGCACGTTGCATGCGCCGATGACGATCAGCATGACAATCAGGGCGCGCAGTCGGGCAAGGATGGCAATCGCGTGGCGGCGTGCGTGCCATATCAGGCCGCCGACGCACAATGCCGCCCACGCCAGCTGCCAGGGCGTCTTGATGAGGAACGCGCTGAACATCATCAGTAATGAGCCGAGCAAGATGGCGCGCGGGTCGAGCTGCCGTGCCGCGGTGTCCGTCGCGTTGTGCTCGCGCTCATGCCCGGTGGCATGTCGTTCGGCCTGACTATTGGGCTCAAGTCGTACCACACGGTCGGCCATGACCGTTTCCTCGTGCCGATGGGTGACGATGACGATGGTGATTCCTTGCTGGCGCAATTCATGCATAAGGTCCCACATGCGTTCGCTTGACTTGCGATCAAGACTGGCGGTGGGTTCGTCCATCACCACGATGGACGGCTGGCATGCCAGCACACCGGCGATGGCGACCATGCGTCGCTGCCCGCCTGAGAGTGCATGCGGCGAGCGATGCGCCAAAGCGGTCAGATGCAGATATTCCATGACCTGACGCGCTCGGGCAAGCGCCTCGTCAGATGAACATCCCAGGTTGCGCGGCCCGTAGGCAATGTCCTGTTCCACCGTTTCGGCGAACAATTGGCGTTCGGGGTGCTGCATGACATATCCGATGGTGCGCCGTAGCCGTCGGCTGTCACGACGTGCGAGCCCGCGGCTGCGCCGGCGTCCGCGAGAGGTGGCGAGTGTGATGCCATCAACCGTGATGCTGCCGTACTGTGGTGTTGCCAAAGCGCACATCAGTCGCGCCGCGGTGGATTTGCCGGCGCCGTTGTCTCCAATAATGGCAAGCATTTCTCCGCGTCGCACGGATAGTGAGTAGTGTTCCAACGTGGCATAATCTGCGCCTGGATGGCGGTAGGTTATGCCGTTCATAACAATGATATCGTCCGCGTGGCTGGACCGTTCGGTACGGCCGTTGGCGTCATGGCGGACATGGGTGCTGACGCCATATGCGGGTGCTTTGTTGCCGGGGGAGATATCGGCTGCATCGAGATTTGTCGCTTGCTCGGCAGTCTGTCGTAGCTGTTTGTCCGAGACAATGCGTCCCTGCGATAGGGTGATGATCCGGTCGGCATGCAAGGTTTCCGCAGGGTCGTGTGTGACATGCACGATGGTGACGCCTTCGGCATGGAGACGATCGAGTATGGTCATGACGGCCTGTCGGGCTTGGTGATCAAGCATGGCCGTGGGTTCGTCGCAAATCAGCATGTCTGGGTGCATGGCAATCATGCCGGCGATGGCAATGCGCTGTTGCTGTCCGCCACTCATATGTGAGGGGTCTGCCGTGTGCCAGGCATCCATGTCCACTGAATGCAGTGCATGGCGCACGCGGTCGCCGATGGCTTCGGGGGCGATGGCCAGATTTTCCGGGCCGAATGCCACATCCTCTTCCACGCATGTCGTGACGATTTGGTCTTCTGGCTGTTGCAGGCACATGCCAATATGCCGTCGCGCCTGGCGGTAAGCGTCGGCATGGATGCCGGTGTCATCGAAGACGGCATGGCCCATCAGTGTGACTGTGCCCTCATCCGGGGAGGATAATGCCGCCAGCAGCCTCGCCAAGGTAGATTTTCCCGAACCATTGGCTCCCATCAGGCACAGGCGTTCGCCGGCATGGATGGTGAGATTGATGTCGCGCAACGCCCATGCGGCGTCGCTGGCCGTTTCGGTGTGATCGCTAGTGGGGCCGCCGTGTGCATCGGTGGAGGTGTGGATGGGGCCGGCAGGGGTGTCGTAGCGAAACCACACATGGGAGAGTTCCGCTACGACGGGTGCCGCATGGGCAATGACGGCTGTGTCCGCTCTGTCGGTATCGGGTGACGTCGTGCTGTCGTATTTACGCATGCGGACTGCCTCGTCAGCGGGCCACCAATTGCGAAATCGGTTTGTAGACCAAGAATGTCACCGCGCCGTGGATGGTAAATTTGATGAGGTTGAACGGCAGTAAAATCGGGACGATCATGGCGGCGACCTGGCCGACGCTCATATGCGCGTACAGCGGTGTGATAAGCAGGTTTGCCGCCAAGGCGAAAATAAGTGCGCATACGGCGCCGAGGATGATGCCCGCCAGAGCGCCCGTGCGGGTATGCCAGCGGCGGTACACCAGGCTAGCCGGTACGCTTAAGGCCAGCGCCACGCCAATGGCGATGAGCGTGCCCCAAGGGTCCATGAACACGTGCGGAGCGAATCCCAACACGCTGACCAATACGGCGGCGGATGGTCCGAAGGCGAAGCCGCTGACTAGGCAGATAATGCCTGACGGATCGTATTTGAGCCACGGCACGCCCGGCATAATGGGCAATTCGATGAAACTGCAGGCAATCGCCAGCGCCACGAATAGGGCATAGATGGCGATGCGACGGGTGGACCAGCGTCCCGAATCATTGACGCCGGTACCGTGGGTACGAGTATGGGTATGTAAAGATGCGCTCATGGTGAGCTCCTTGTTTCTTCCATCCGGACTGTAACCGTTGGCTCCGGAATCGCACCGGATCGGCCGCTTGCGCGGCTCGCGGGCTGGCGCACGCGTACGTGCGCATCACCGCCAGTAAGGAATTTCGCCTTTCCTGAAACTTGCCCTTTCAGCTATACCGTATTGCGCTGGCGGATGCAAGCTTTGCCGTTATGTCGTGGCTGTGGCGTTGTCCACATTGCCGTCAGGGTGTTGGTGGCGGTGGACGGGGGCGGGTGCAAGAATAGGAACTATGACACAACAGCATCGTTCTTCCTCGCGTATTGACAAATTAGCCATTGTGGTGGTGACATACAAGCGGCAGGAGCTCTTGTCGACTCTGATGGATTCCATCGCGCAATTGGACGACGCTCCCTGGCGCGTGGTGATGGTGGACAACGAGAGTTCCCCGCGCACCGAGGCGATGGTTCGTGAGTTTGCCGAAAGGCTTACCTCGCAGTGGGGCACGACCGTGCCGGATGCCACGGGCAATGAGTCGCGTGTGGTATATGCTCCGCAAACCGAGAATCTGGGTGGTGCCGGTGGCTTCAGTGCCGGTGTGTCCAAAGCATATGAACTGGGTGCCCAATGGTTTTGGGTGATGGACGATGATGTGGCGGTGCTGCCGGACGCCATTGGCAAGCTGGCGCGCTGGACCGATCGTCATGAAGTGATCCAGGGCAGCCGTTTCGACTACGATGGCGGGCCGTTCTACTGGCAGTATGACTTCATGATTGGGTTGGGCATTCCCAATCCCATCGCGCCGGCGGCATTCGGCCCGGCCGGTTACCGCGTGATGAACACGCTGTGCTTCGAGGGCGGGTTGTTCAACCGTCGTGTGGTCGAGCGCATCGGTTTGCCTGACCCAAGGTTCTTCATTTATTGGGATGACACTATGTATGGCTATCGTGCCAGTAAGGTCACCGATCCCATTGTGGTGCCCGACGTAGTGCTGCGCCGTACCCGTGAGATCGGCAATTGGGATATCGCCGGCGTGCGCCAGTTGAACTCCACGTCGGATGTGAACCGGTATCACATCATGCGCAACCGGGGGTACATGGCACGGTACTTCATGACGTTCGGTGATTATCGTCCGGCGTTGTTCGCGTTGGGAACGTTGGCTACTGCAGCCAAGGAAGTGATTCGTCTGCTGGCGGTGGACCGTGAGCATTGGCGTACGGGGTTGGTGCAGATTGCTCGCGGATGGCGTGATTCGAGGGCGTTGCTGCATGATCCGCAGTGGCGGCCCATGCCGCCGTTGGAAGGTCCGAAGCGCTAGGTGGACGGCGTATCCGGCCCATAACGGTCGTATGGGTCATGCAGGTCGGATGTCCCTATGGCGTGGGTATTGGGCGTTGCGCGGGTATATGCAGTATAACGGTGTATGTTGGCGTAAGCTTAGGTGAATACGTTTGCAAAAACCTACCGAAAATGTGCGTGTCGTATTCGTGGAGAGTTACAATGCCCATACCGGTTCAACATACATAAACCACACCGTGACAGGAGAGGTCGACGATGATTGAGACAGCGCAGGCTTTTGGCGTTGATATTGGTGGCTCGGGCATTAAGGCGGCCCCGGTCAATTTGGAGCGTGGTGAGTTCGCTGAACCGCGTTTGAAGATTCTTACCCCTGAAGTTTCCACCCCGAAGGCAGTGGCGGCAATCGTTCGCCAACAGTTGGAACATTTTGAGGTTCCCGAGTCGGCTCCGGTGGGCATTGCGTTCCCCGCGCCCATCAAGCCGGGCGTGCCACTGGACTTTATGGCCAACCTTGATCAATCCTGGATCGGCGTGGACGTTACCGAGGTGTTCTCCGAGGCATGCGGTCGCCCCGTCACCGTGGTGAACGATGCCGATGCCGCCGGTTTGGCCGAGCAGCAGTTCGGCGCTGCCAAGGGGCATGACGGCTTGGTAATTGCCACCACGTTGGGCACTGGCATCGGCACCGCGCTGATTTACAATGGTGTGCTGATTCCTAACACCGAGCTGGGACACATCGAATTGCCCAAGGGCAAGGGCGATGCCGAGAAGTATGCCGCTTCCTCGATTCGTGAGCAGCAGAGCTTGGGATATAAGAAGTGGGCGAAGCGCCTGACCAAGTATTACGGCTTGCTGGAGAAGTATTTCAACCCGGATTTGTTCGTGGTGGGCGGCGGAGTGAGCCGCGTGAGCGAGAAGTTCTTGCCGTTCGTTGATGTCAAGACTCCGATGGTTCCTGCCAACTTGCGCAATGAGGCTGGTATTGTAGGCGCTGCATACTACGCCAGCACCAAGATGACGCACTAGGGCGTTGTGAATATGCACGGTCCCGTTGCCGCAGGTCGGCAGCGGGACCGTGTGCGATTATGTGGCGGCTACGGTGCGGAAACGTCGGTTGCCGCGCAGACAAGTTCTACTTGATATGCCGAGGTATGGCCTGTCGAGGATTCGTGTCGCAGTTGAGGTGCTGGCAGCGGTCGGGGCTAAGCTAAGAGCCGTGTATTGTTCTTCGCGTATTGGTACGACGGCATTGAATCCCATCGCTATGGCGGAACGTCAGGCTCGCGCCAGGGGAGTGGCGCTGCGTTCGCTCAATGACGCCAATCCGACCAGACATGGGTTGTCACCAGACGTATTGCCTCAGCAGTATGATGCCGACCCACGCGGCCCTCGTCATATGCGGCAGGCTTTGGCGGCGATGATGCGGCAACGTGATGGACGCACGGTGGATGTTGAGACGTTGTATGCCTTGAACTCCACTTCGCAGGCGTATTCGTGGCTGATGAAAGTGCTGTGCGATCCGGGGGACGTGATCGTGGCGCCGACGCCGGGGTACCCGCTGATCGAATCCATCGCCCGGCTGGAATGTGTCAACGTGCGTACCTACCGGTTGGCGTATGACGGGTCGTGGTATATCGATTTGCCGTCCTTGCGCGCGTTGTTGGATGATACGTCGATGGGCAAGGTGCGCGCGCTGGTGGTGATCAATCCGAATAATCCCACTGGCTCGTATATGCGTGCCACGGAACGCGAGACGATTGTACGGTGGTGCCGCGAACGCGATATTGCCATTATCGCGGATGAAGTGTTTTACGAATATGCGTTGGATGCCTTTGACGACCGCCGTCGTTGGGCGGGGGAGTCTCGGGCGTTGACGTTCGCGCTGGATGGATGCTCCAAATTATTGGCCGCGCCTCACGCCAAAATCGGATGGATCGAGGTGAGCGGCCCGGATGATGACGTGCGGCAGGCCTGTGCCGCCTTGGACGTGGTTGCCGATGACTATTTGCCGATGAGCGCCCTGATCGACGAACGTGTGGATGGATTGTTGGCGTTGTTGCCACGGCATACCGCCATGGTACGTGCCCGTGTGCGCGACAATCTGGACACGTTGCACGCCATGTTGTCCGCCGACCAGTCCGCGCCGGTATCGGCGCTGCGTACCGAGGGCGGGTGGAGCGCGTTGCTGCGTGTGCCCAGCTGCATTGACGACAATGCATTGGTCACGCGCATGATTGCGGCATATGACTGGACGGGACAGCCGGGATACTTGTTCGACATGACGACGAATGGATACATGGCGGTGTCGTTGCTGCCCGAACCATCGGTGTTCGTCGAAGGCGTGCAGGTGCTGTTGCGGGCGGTGCGCGACGAATTGGCGGCCATATAACTTGCTGTGCCCAGTCTGGAGCGCCGTCCGATGGGTCGGATGCTGTGGCTGCGGCTCGCCGGATTACGCCTGTTGGCGCAGCCGCTTGATCAGCGCGGCGTATGTTTGGCTGGCGTCGCTTGCCGGCCCGTCGAAGATCACCGAGCCCTCGTGGAGGACCAGCGCGCGCTCGATACCGTAGACGGGGCCGTCCAGCAAGCTAATATCATGAGTGGCGATGATCAGTTGGTGCGTATGGGTGAAGGCATTGCGGGCTACAGTCGCGCTGGAGCGCTCGTCCAAGCCTTTGGTGGGCTCATCGGCGACGATGGCGGCTGGCTGTCGCAAAGATGCTACGGCAAACGCCGCTAGATGGCGCTGCTCGGCGGATAGGCTCATGCCGGGTTGTCGAGCGAGATCGGATATGCCGTATTGCGCCAACACGTCGGCGATGCGATTGCTACGGTCGGTGGCATCACGCACGTCGCGACGCAGAGAGGCGTCAAGACCGTTTTCCAATCGGTCGGCGCGTACCAAGGATTCGTCCAATTCCTCACGGCGTACTTTTCCGATAATGTATTCGATATTCCGGCGGCTTGCGGAGGAAGCGGTATCGGTCTGCCAGCTTCCGGCTTGGATGAGGATGTTCCCGGTGCTCGGGGTGAGAGAGCCGTCGAGTAGACGGAGCAGGGTGGTTTTGCCGGACCCGTTCAAGCCGATGACGGCGATGCGGTTTTCGGTCAAGGTAAGCGAAGTGGGCCGCAAGCCCACCGATCCGTCCTCATATGTGTAACCGGCGCCGTCCAGCTGCCATTGGACGGTGTCTTCGGCATGAAGCCGCACGCGAGGCGAACGACGCAGACGATGCAGCAAATCCATGATTTCTATTGTAATGGAAACGGTCTGTGGTAACGGCATCAATGTATGCCGCATTGTAAATGCCATGTTAAAACAGGGAGGGGCACGCCAAAACGTATGACGTACCCCACCGTCGATGGGATGAATGCCGATGACCGATAATCGAATGTCGATCCCCTGCCGTCGGCATGTGACATCAGGCGAAGTAGAATCCAGAGAAATCGTAGCTGTACACGCGGTAAATATAGGAGACGTTGATTTTCATCCGATATTGAGTCAACAAGGTTCCTGCAGTATTGTAGACGCCGATGAGACCTTGTCCGCCTGAATCGATAAGGATATTGCCGTTATCGAGCTGTTGCGCCGAACTGACGTAATTCGAAGCCGGAACATCGAATTGGTTGACTTCGGTGTACGTGCCGGTGTTTTCGTCCACAATATACTCACGGTATTGGGAATGAACATTCTCCAGGTCGAACTTGCCGGTATTGATGCCTTTGACCACCGACCAGTCGAAATTGGGACGTGTGGAAGCATACCCGTAGTTGTTGTCGAACATATAGAGCCGGTACTGCCCGGCGGGCAGCGAAGGGTCGGACACATATGTGATGGAATGTTGGCCTCCGGTGTCGGAGAAGTTACCTACCTTGGTCAGGAAATCATCTGTGTAATCGGTACCGTCCCACACGCTGGACTCGCCGATCATGTAATCCAAGGTCGGATTGGTTTCCAAATCCTTGATTTTGATGATGGTGGAGGTCTCGCGCGCAGAGAGCAACGCCGAGCCGTCGGGCAGCATTTGGATGGTATTGTAATGGATCCAATCCCAGCGTCCGGTGGCGGTGGGATCGGATTCGTCGATGCCCGCATGTTCGGTCAGATTCTTGTATTCGGGGAACATCTCACCTGAATCCAACAGTAGCGTCACGTTGCCGGTGGTGGTGTCGAGTTTGATAATCTGATCCTGCACCGCATGGTCCTCGCGGGTCAGATCGGTGGCCAGCAGCACGATATTCTGGTCCTGGTCGAAGGCGTAGTCGTGATGCAGTATGAATCGGTCGCCAAGATTGTAGATTTTCTCCAACTTGCCCAAACGATTCATGCCCACCATAGTGTGGGTGGATGCGGAGAACCACATCAGTCCGTTGTCATCGAACAGCAACCGATGGCTGCGGTAGAACATGATGGGGATTTCGCCACGCAGCACTCCGTTGGTGTCATAGTAGAACATGAAGTCCTGCTCGTTGCTGTCATTGCCTAAAATGGCGTACAGGCCGTCGCCCAGGTCGGTGCTGGAGGCCGGAATTGCGGTGCGTTCGAGTTGGATTTCCTCCACGCCGAGCAACTTGGGACCCTTGCGCGTCACGCTGCGGGTGTCGGTGTTGCCCTGCTTGTCGGTGACGGTGAAGGTGATGGTGTTGGTGACTTGGGGGATCAGTCCCAGCACGCTGAATTCGTGGGTGGTTTGATACTGCTGGTCCTGGTAGGCGGTGCGAGTGAAATCCGGATAGCCTTCGGCGCTGACTGTGTAGGAGACGCTGGTTGGATCGTCGGTAGTGAAGTAGGCGTACAGTGACGTGGTGTTCGTGCCATAGGGGTTCGCTTCCAGGAAGATATGGTCGAAGTCATGCGAGGCTTTGTCGCGCTTGGCTGCGAGCGTATCGTCGGCCATCTGCTGGTATTGCGTCGTGTAGATGTTGGTGATGCGGGCGTTGAGCGTGGCTACGCGACTGGCGTTGACGCCTTCGGAAACGTCTCCTTGGGCCAGCAGGCATCCGGCGACTAGCAGGAGTGTGATCACCACGGTGAGAGTGTGACGAACATGACGACGTTGCATCAGTAAAGAGGGCTGTATCACGATATTGTTCTCCATGGGCGGTAGCGTGTTGCGGACACTATAGTATGCACTACTATGTCCAAGCTACGGCAGGGAAACCCCGGTATCTCGTCATAATGGGATGGCAAAATGCTGGTATGCGACTGACAATATCCTGAGAATCGTGTTGACTATCCCCAATAATACGTCATAATAGCCATGATTGTATGTCATGCCATAGTGTGGGGGCGTTCGCGATAAGCGCGTCATCGCGGCCGATCACCAGCCAGGATCCGATGGTAACGGCTATCCCGGCCGCCAGCAGTGCCGCCACCAGCGTGCGTCGAACCGCCATCATCATACGCACCGCTATGGGGCGACTTGCCTGGGTGGTCAATTTCCAGGTGGTATGTGACAGGTCGGTATCAAACCCCCCTCGGCGATGCGCGGCCAGCGGTCGATAGTTCACCACTCGCAGCAATACCGGCAGGCTCGCCAGTGCCATCAACCAACCGAAATCTGCCATATACCGCCAGCCCAACCCGCCTTCATAGGCATCGAACAGCATCAAAGCCAGCGACAGGCCGAGCATGCTTGTGGCGATGCCCCAGCAACCGGTATAGCGTAAGCGCTGGCGCATAATCGGCAGGAACAACGCCAACGAGCATAATGGGCACAGCATGAACAATCCGCCCACCATCGGTTCGGCAAACCCCCACTGCGGTAATGGCGTGGGGGAGAGGGCGATGAAGGGGAATTGTCCTATCAAGCGAACCGGCAGACATAGGTAGTAGCCGATGGTAGGCAGTATGGTATCCCAAGAAGTGGTGCGTGCGGTCATATCGGCAACGGTGATTTGGTATGTGTTGCCGAAATTCCACGGTGAGCCAAAACGCGCCGCATTGTAGGCAGCCAGGGGCGCGACCACAAGCGCGGCGGGTACGATCATGGACAACGGAGCACGGCATGCGGTGCGCCAAGTGACGACACCGCGTCTCCATTGACTTAGCAAAGTACGAATCTGCGGCCAGAACATGGGTAGGGCCAACAGTGCCGTCAGGCAGAACGATGGACGGCATCCGAAATTGGCGGCGATGCAGGCTGCGCCTCCTGCGACATGCGGCAGCGACAGGGCGGGAGCTCGTCCGACATGCCAGTCGGTGGCACCACGTGTGCTCAACGAGCCGCGCACTGCCCCCATCCACAGCCATAAGCCGCAGCACGACAATGCCAAGGAGGCGGCAATGGGCACGGAATAGAAATTCGTGCGGAACCATAGATAGCTGGCGTTGGACGCCAATAGCACCACGGCGATGGCCATGGTGACGGATGCCAGTGAGGTGTGTGGCCATATCCAACGCACGCAACGGATGGTAAGCAGGCAGGCGAACACGGCGAAGGCGAACATCAACAGCAATACCGCGCAGGAGGTCGGGAGCATGGCGCCGCCTTTGATCCAAAGCGAGCTGAACAGGCGATACGGGACGAATAGTATCACCGCGGGCAGTACGCCGAAATATGAGTACCAATGCCCTTGATAGAAGGCGTAATCCCAATACACAGGGCTGACGCCTTGTGCCAGCAGTTGGTTGCGCGTGGCAACATCATAAGGGTTGTCGACATTGGCAAGAGCCTCGGGTACCGGCAGATCAAGCCATGTGTGTCCATGCAGCAGCGCATCGGCGATATGCCCATATTGATCAAAGTCATAGGTGTATCCGCCCTGCTGATGAAACACCAATGGTGCGGAGAACATGATTTGGCGCACTACGCTGACTGCAGTGGCCACACCTACCGCGCCCAATGCAAGTCCCAATGCCCACCGCTGACGTCGGCTTGTGGTGTTCAACGGTATGCGCCACCAGCGGGAGAATGGGTTCCACAAGGCGATGCAGCAGGCAATTGCTGCCATGACGCCTACACGCCACCAATCCAAAGACCAAGGAACATGAATGTTTGCGCGTACCGCCGTCAGGGGGATGATGGTGCCGATTGGTTCCTGAACCCACAGACGAATGATGTGGTGCGCCGTAGTGCGCACGTACAGTGAGCGTGGAGTGTCGGTGTTGACCGATGTGGAGCGGCCTACATGGTTGTCGCTATCTAGGCGGATGTGGAAGGTGCTTCGCAGGTTGCGTTGCACATCGGCATCGGGGTGCTGCGGGAGTGGGGTGACGTCGAGACGGGCGTAATCGGAGGTGCCGTCCGCTGCGGTTTGCATAAAGGCTTGCGTGGGGTCGGTGACGACCAGCAGTCCGTCGTCTCGGCGTTGTAGTCCCGAGCCCATGGTGTTGTAAGCCGACACGGAATCGGTGCTTGCGCCCATAGTCGTCCAAAACGGTAGGTTGCATACCACCGTTTCCATCACGACAATAATGACCGTCGCCACGATGACGTAGGCAAGCGAACGGTGGCGAATACGAGGCAAGGACAAGATACGCACGGCATCCCATTGTACGGGCAACCGCGTAGATGCGACGCGAAGAGTGCGGCTCGCTACGATTATCCTGTGGAGGCCGGGGCGTCGCGCATGTCTTGTTGCGTTGGAACAATGAGCAATATGCCTCATATCACTGTGTCGTCGCTGTTCGACGTGCGTAATGTTCTGCGCGCGCGCCGCCGTTCGTCGTCTGGTGGCGAAGGGATGCGCGATGAGTCGTTGGACCATCGTTTGGGGGCGATGATGCGTCGGCAGACAATACGGGTCGAGGCGTGGCGGGAGCGCCGCATATTCGAGGATTTGGATGAGCAGGGTAGCGGGCTGCGGTTCGGCTGGCTGTGCATGGGGCGTGAGTCGGGGCTATTTCGTATAGGTGTGTTTGTGTCGCGCCGTCGGTTCATTCAGATTGCGGTTGCCGATGAACATGGCCGTGTGTTTTTCACCGATGACCTGCATCCCGATACCCATGGAATGGATCCGGCTTTTGCGTTGGTGTCGCCTGATGGCGAGGTTACCGCTCATGCGGCGCGTCGTGGTATCGGCGGGTTGCGCCCTCGTGCTCGGCGATCTGACGGCGCCGATGGACGGGGTGGTTTTGCCGCGTCCAGTCCTGATCGTGGGGTGATGATTGGCAAGGATCCCACGGGCCGTATGGCGTGGCTGGCCTCGTGGACATGCCGTGACGGACGCTATACGCTTGAGCAGCTTCGTGCTCAGCTTCCCGCGCGCCGATGTGAGGGACTGGCCTATCGCGACGCGTTGACCATCGGTTTTGTGGCAGCCTACCTTCTGCCTGATATGCGAGGATTGTTGATTGGATTCGGCGCGGGCAACATTTTCCGCAGATTGCATCGTGAGGCACCGATGGGGGCAATTCGACGCAGTGTGCGCGATGCTGTGTCCGCCAGGGCGCATGGGTTGCGCGTGTCCGGGTTGGAAGAGCATTTTGTGGCGTTGATGCGCGAGGTGGATGCGTTGGATCCTTCCATAGGATTGCGGGCCAGGCATGGTGCGGAACCGTTGCGGCTGCATACATCCGAGCAAACTGGCAATTATTTCTTCTCGTGGGATACGGCGTTGGCGTTCCCGGCAGTGCTCGAATCATTGCGTATCGAAGGCAATCTCAACCGGTTCGCAGCGGTAAGCGCATGGTTAGAACGCAACGCGCGACAAGGGATTGCGCCTACGGAAGATACAGTGACGCAGGCGCAGGCAGCGCAGATGGATATGACGTTGCTCAATAATCCGGCGTTGCAACCATGGAAAGATGACGGTGATGCGTCTGTGCAAGACGGCACGCAGCCGGTGATGGCAATGGTGGATCATGCTCGGCAAGCCGCACAACGCATGAGCGAGCGGTATCCCGACCCGACCGATGGGCATGGCGCTGGGTGCGGCGAATGGGTGTATCGGCAGACCTTGGCATCATTGGTGCGAGGGCTGCGAGTGCCGTATCGATTCGACGTAGAATTCCGCGATGACGTGGAAGGCGGCAAGGCTGCGATTGCGTTTACCAGTGCGGGTGTGGCGATGATGCCGACCACGGTGTATGACGAGCCCACGCGCGCGTGGGTGCATGCCGACGAGCGTATGCGTGCGTCGATGAGCGCGCGATATAACTTACGTCTTGGACTGATGCTCGCTGCGCTGGCGTTCGGTGTAGATGAACGGGTGCGCGAGGTGACGATACACATCGATTCCATCGGCCTGGAGGAAATCGTGGCTGAACAGGACAACGCGATGGCCGCCTCGTTGCAGCGTGTGATGCGCGTATTTGAGCGTGCCCGTCTGGGCGGCGCCGACGTGGCTGATGCCAAGGCCGATCCCAAGGATGGTGACGTGCATGGCGATCCCAGCCGAGGCATGATGGGGGTTGGTGATCCGTTGCACGACGCACAATCCGATGGCGATGCATCGTCTGCGATGCAGGAGCGTGACGGGACGGACGGTTCCGGCGAGCTGGATGGCATGGATGGGCTTGACGGCATGCTGATTGACCAACGATTTGCTGATATGGTTCGCGGCATAGAACTGGATAGCATGACGTTGGCGTTGCCCGATCCGCAGCAGGAACAACATGACACCATGTCGAGCGCGGAGGCAACGAGCGACGACCATACGGTAACGTCGGACAGATCGGTTGAGGCGCCACGCGCTGACATACCCGATGCGGCGCAGACATCGTCTGGTGAGGAGCCGACCATGATGCCGGGCAATCCCACCGCCCGAAAATTGGTGACGGTGACGTTTGAACGCGATGAACTATTGCGTCGTCTTGAGCAAGACGGTTTGTCACATCCGCAGGAGACCTATGGGATGTTCGATGCGCTCATGGCTTATACCGAAGAAGGTGCTTTGGCGCCTATCGACTCGATAAGTGACATCCATGAGGCTCAGTACGCCCCGCGCGGGTCGCAGGAGGAGCCGGAATTGTCGCAGGTCGAACTCGACGATGCGGCGGCTCGTATTCTCGGCACGCCGGACACATTCGGACTGTCGATCCAGCGAGTGGACGTGCTGCAACGCGCCTGTGCGGAATTCCATCGTATCGCAGGCAGTATCGATGCGGCGGCGCACAAAGCGCAGCAGGCGATGGCGATCATCCGCGACATCGCAGACCCCGAACTCGATACGATGGCGCAGCAGGTAACTGGTGCGTTGATCGATGGCGTGGATACGCCCGATTGCGATGACGCATGGTCGCAGACGCTGGATCGGGAACGATTGCGCGCACGTGACCTTCTGTTCTCCGGACACATGGGCCAAGCCGTGGAAGTCCTGTCTCAGGCGGTGCAAACCTTGGATGAGCGTTTCGCGTGTTGCAACGGCGTGCCTCGGTATTTCAACTCCTATGCGGAGCGGGTGATTTACAATAGACTGTTTGCCACAGTGGGCGAGCATACTGTGTTGATTCCAGACAACCTGTTTTACGCGCATATGGAATTGGCTGATATTCTCATGCACACGGGTGACGTTCAGGGAGCGTTGCGGCATTTGAATATGCTGGTGTCCTACGCACCGTCCTACCCGCTGTCGCATATGAAGTTGGCGCTGCAGTTGGCTCGTGACGAGGATTGGGTGTCCTCGTCGGCCGCATGCCTGAATGCTTTGCGCGTCGCGCTTGACCGGGAGGATGCGGCGTTCGCCTACTATCGTTTTGCCTATACGGCATGGATGCAAGATCGATTCGATGTGGCAGTCGCCGCTTATATGATGAGCGAGCATATTGCACCTGGAGCTGTGGCGATGTTGGGTGCGGAATTACATGAATTACGAAGCCGCGCGGAATCGCAGTGCATACCGGTGCCTGATACGGTGGCGGCGGCGCAAACGGTGCTTCGCACGAATGACGTGCCGGTATGGCCGCATACGCAGGTGGCCGATATCGTGCGCGATGCCGCGCGAATCTGCGTCGATCGCGGCATGTTCGTGGTGGCGCGCACGTTGTCGGTGGCGGCGGCACGTATGGATGATGGCGAAGGCATCGATGTGGTACAGGCGCAGTTCCTGCGCTCGCTGAACTCGTAGCGGAACGCTCGCTGGCAGGCTAGGCCGGCATGGGCGGTGACGTACAATCGGCATGAATGTGGCTGTGGGGCCGCGATGGGAGGTAACCGGGCATGGCATACGACGGGCATGTGGACGAGTCGCTGTTGTTCGATATGGATGATGATGCGCAGGCGAGGCGGGGCGGTGCCGGCGCGTCTGCGGACGCTTCGGTGAAGTATCGGCCGGATGCGGCTTGGGTGGCCGGCTTGCAGGCCACGGACGCCGACGCCATGCGCCTGGACGGCGTGGATGTGTCGGCGATGAGCGCCGAATTGGCGGCGCGCTTATGGGCGAAGGTCGCTGCATGGGTGGAATCCGATCAGATCGCCTACTATATCGATGACGATCCCGTCTCCTCGGATGCCGCCTACGATGCGCGTTTGCGGTGTCTGCAGGCGTTGGAACGCGCCTTTCCGGCGCTGGATTCCCTGCAATCGCCGACCAAGCGGGTGGGCGGCACATTTTCGAATGATTTCACCTCGGTGCGGCATCCCTCGCGCATGATGAGTTTGGATGATGTCTTTTCCATAGAGGAATTGCGTGCCTGGTATGATGGCGCCCTGCGCGACGCCCAGTGGCCCGAAGGCAAGCCGTTGCCGATGAGCTGCGAGGTGAAGATCGATGGGCTGGCGCTGAATCTGCTGTACCGTAATGGCGTGTTGGAACAGGGATTGACGCGCGGTGATGGCGTGACCGGCGAGGACATTACGTTGAATGTGCGTACCATCGAAGGCATTCCGCACAATCTGGGGGGAGACCCGCACGAGATCCCCGAATTTGTGGAAATTCGCGGCGAAGTGTTCATGCGTTGGGATGATTTCCGTACCTTAAACGACGAGCAGGAGGAAGCCGGGCGCGTGCCATTCGCCAACCCACGCAACGCCGCCGCAGGGTCATTGCGGCAAAAGGATCCGCGTATCACCGCCACCAGGCGGCTGAGTTTCTACGCGCATGGACTTGGCATGGTGCGTTGGGCGCAAGGCCATGAGGAGGAGATTGCCGACCAGTCGCAGGCCTATGCGTGGTATCGCAAATGGGGCGTGCCGGTCTCGTCGCACAATCGTGTGGTGTCGTCGTTCGACGAAGTGCTGGCCATGATTGAGTATTACGGCGAACACCGTGCGGATATCGAGCATGCGCTGGACGGCATTGTGGTGAAGGTGGACGACCTGGAACTGCAACGCCGGTTGGGAGCGACCTCGCGTGCGCCGCGCTGGGCGGTGGCGTACAAGTACCCACCGGAAGAGGTCAATACCCAGTTGTTGGATATCACCGTGCAGGTCGGCCGCACCGGACGGGTCACGCCCGTGGCCATATTGCAGCCGGTGTATGTGGCCGGTTCGACCGTTTCGCGCACCACATTGCACAACCCGTATGAAGTGGAGCGCAAGGGCGTGCTGATCGGCGACACGGTGGTGGTGCGCAAGGCTGGTGACGTGATTCCCGAATTGGTGGGACCGGTGTTGGAACGGCGCAAGGGCCGTGAGGATGAGCTGCGTGCCTTCGTCATGCCCGCGCGGTGCCCATCGTGCGGCGGACCGTTGGCTCCGGCGAAGGAAGGCGACAAGGACATTCGCTGCGCCAATGTGGAATCGTGTCCAGCCCAGCTTACCGAGCGTGTGATCAACCTGGCGTCGCGCAAGGCCTTCGATATTGAGCATTTGGGCGAGCAAAGTGCCATTGCGTTGACCAATCCGGAGGAAAACCGTCCTGAATCGACGGCGACCTACGCTCCGCATATTACGGAAATCGAAGTCGAACCGGGGCAGGAACCGTCCCCGTACGAGCCTGCCGAAGGGTTGCGGTTGTCCCTGCCGCAGCAACCGGTATTGTCCAACGAAGCAGGCTTGTTTGCGTTGGACGTCGATGCGTTGCGCAAGGTGATGGTGTGGCGCGAGGCGCCGATCGTCGAGGTGCGTACCGTGCGCACCGAGCAAGGGCGCAATAAGAAGGTGCGCAAGCGCATTGGTGGTTCCGGCCTGTGGCATCAGGTGCCGGCGTTCTGGACCACGCCGGCGTTGGCTCGCAAAGCGGCCGAAGATGACCCGAATGCGGATTATCCCGGATTCGACGTGCCTGAGGATGCGCAGGTGGTTGAGGAAATTACCAAGACCACGCGCGATGGGCGTACGGTGTTGCAGCCCGTGGTGGTCAGACCCGCCGAGAATACGCGCAAAATGCTGGAGGAGATCGACAAGGCGCGGCATGTGGATTTGTGGCGGGTGCTGGTGGCATTGTCGATTCGCCGCTTGGGGCCGCCCACAGCCCGGTTGATCGCCGCGCATTTCGGGACGTTGGATGCTCTTGCGAACGCCGACGAGGAAGCGCTGCTGGCCATTGATGGCGTGGGGCCGGAAATCGCGCAGTCGGTGGTGTCATGGTTTGCCGCCGCGCGTGTCGAGGGTGATTGGCATGGCGAGGTACTGCGCGCGTGGCGTGAAGCCGGTGTGGCCAGCCAGGCCATGAGCGGCAATGAGCTGCCGCAGGTGTTGGCAGGATTGACGGTAGTGGTCACCGGTTCTCTGGAAGGATATTCGCGCGAGGGCGCGAAGGAGGCCATTATGGCTCGTGGCGGCAAGGCGGCCGGGTCGGTCAGCCGCAATACCGACTATGTGGTGGTCGGTCTTAACGCCGGGTCCAAGGCCGCCAAGGCGGAGGAACTGGGCATTCCCATGCTGGATGAGGATGGTTTTAGAACGCTGCTGCAGACGGGTCGTCCCGAGTAGTCATGCGACGGCATACGGCGAGGGCGAGTGTCGAATTCTTCGGCGCCCGCCCTCGCCTGTTGGTGATCAAACCGGCGTAATGCCCGTCAGATGGCGCACCCGGGGTTGAGCAGATGCTCCGGGTCGAAGGCGTCCTTGATGCGATGCTGCAGTTCCCGTAATGCCGGAGACTGCTCGATATCCAGCCACGGATTCTTGATATGTCCGATGCCATGTTCGCCCGAGAGCGTGCCTTCGTACTTCACTGCCAAATGCATGATCTCATCGACCACCTGGTCGACCGCATCGGTGCCGTTGTCCAGTACCAGCGGATGCAGGTTGCCGTCGCCGGCATGGCCCAGCATAAAAATCGGTACCCCGTGGCGTTCGCCGATGCGATGCACATCAGCGACGGCATCGGCCAGCGCTCCACGCGGTACGGCGATATCCTCGGTGATGACATGGCCCAGCTCGCAGATGGAGGGGAAGGCGAGACGGCGCGCGGCAACCAGATCATCAGCTTCCTGCGGGTCGGTGGTGGTGCGAATCGCCGTGGCAAGCCCTTCGACCGCCTGACGCATGATATCCAGCTCGGCGGCGGCGCCGATGCTATCGCTTTCCGCGATGATCAGTGCGTTGCCGTAATCGGCGTACTGCGAACCGTGCACGACGTCGATTTGTTTGAGGCATGGTCCATCCACGAATTCCAGCTGTGACGGCGTGACGCCACTGCGCAGAATGGCCGTAACGCCCTTGGCGGCATCGGTGATGGAATCGAAGTAGGCCGCCAGCGTGGCGCGCTCTTGAGGAACGGCGTGCAGACGCACGGTGGCGCCGACCACCACGCACAGCGTGCCTTCCGAGCCGACGATAAGATGCACCAGATCGTAGCCGGTTACGCCCTTGATGGATTTGTGGCCGCAATGAATCAGTTCTCCGTTGGCGAGTACACAGTCCAGCGTCATGATCGACTCGCTGGTCACGCCATATTTGACGCATTGCAGGCCTCCGGCGTTCGTGGCGATATTGCCGCCGATAGTGGAGCTCGCATACGATGCGGGATCTGGCGCGTAACGCAAGCCGTGCGCGCGGGCCGCGTCGTCCAGATCCTTGGTGATGACGCCGGGCTCTACCGTGGCGGTGGCGTCGTCGACGTTGATTTCCAGGATCCGGTTCATGCGGGTCATATCCAAGGACAGCTGGCCGGTGGTGCTGGAGCTTGCGGCGGCCACGCCCGTGCCTGCGCCCTTGGGAACCACGGCGATATGGTGCTTGCTTGCCCAGCGCATCACCGCCTGCACCTGCTCCACACAGGTCGGATAAGCGACAGCCAACGGCAGATGGTCGGGAGCCCAACCTCCCTGGTCCGTCCAACTTGATTTCAACGCGTCATCGTGAGTGCTGATATCAATGACACCGGCCAATTCGCGCAAGGCTTCCTGTTGGGCATCCGTGACATGGCGCTGCGGGTTTTCGGGCAGTACGGTGGTGTTAGACATGACAACTCCTGATACGTTGATGGAACGCTTGCAAGGCGTATGGTGTTGCGTCGACGTGGTAGTCAGCCTAAAGGAAACAAGTTCATTATGTGGTGCAGTGTCCATATAGTGTTCATGATGATGGAATACTCACCGGACTCTGGCGTGGTGGCGGCGCTCGCGTTAGGGTGGTGGATGGACTAACGAAAGGATGGTAGGAGCTGCATGGACCAGTGCCACGAGATTGAAACCGCGCTGTACGAGCTGCTAAACACGGTGATCGACCCAGAACTGGGTAAGTCGGTGACGGAACTTGGCATGATCGCAGGCATTGACGTGCGGCCTTGCGGTGGTGGCGTGTATGAGGTCGACATTCGTGTGGAGCTCACGGTGGCCAGCTGTCCGTTGTCCGAAACCATTGTCAATCGTATCGTCGAAGCGGCGCAACGATATCCCCACGCGCAGTTGCGTACACACGTCGAGGTGTCGTCCATGAGCGAGGACAAATTGTCAGCATTGGTGAACCGTCTGAAAGAGGAACGCAACCGTAATCCCTTCGTCCAGCCGTCCAACCGCACGCGCATCATCGCCGTGGCTTCAGGCAAAGGCGGTGTCGGCAAGTCGTCGGTAACCGCAAATTTGGCGGCAACATGTGCGGCGTTGGGTTATGACACAGCCGTAATCGACGCGGATATCTACGGGTTTTCCCAGCCGGGTATATTCGGCGTGCGCGACCAGCCAACCAATCTTGATGGCATGTTGATGCCGGTAACCGCGTGGGGCGTCAAACTCATGTCGATTGGTGTGTTCGCCGGTTCCGACCGTGCGATTCTGTGGCGGGGCCCGCGTTTGCAGCGTTCGTTGGAGCAGTTCCTCGCCGATGTGTGGTGGGGCGATCCTGACGTGTTGATCTTGGATTTGGCGCCGGGAACAGGCGATATGGCGATTAGTGTGGCGCAAACCTTGCCCAATGTCGAAGTGGTGGTGGTGACCACGCCGCAGCCCAGCGCCTCCGATGTGGCGGTGCGTTCCGGGCTGGTGGCGCTGCAGATCCCCATGCGGGTGCGTGGTGTGGTGGAGAATATGAGCTGGTATGAGCATCGCGGCGAACGCATCGCCCTGTTCGGTGAAGGTGGCGGCCGTCGCGTTAGTGAGCAGTTGACCCATGCGCTCGGCTATGAGGTGCCGTTGTTGGCGCAGTTGCCATTGGAACCGGACCTGCGTGAAAGCGGGGAAGCCGGACGCCCTGTGGTGTTGAACGCTGATGGCACGTTGGCTGATACGCCGTTGGCCGCTGCGTTTGCATCGCTGGCCAAGTCGCTGATGGATGAGCGGGCATAGCTAGTTGCCTAAGGCCTTGAGTGAGCGCGGTGTGTCGGCGGCGGTACATCGCCGGTAAGCCAAGGCCGGTAGCGCGGCGTGGGGCATCGGCGCGGCAGGGATGGGTGTACGTTGGTGTACGGATAATCTAACGATGTACCATGCTGTGATGCTGGTACGGCTTTGACTGCACAGATGCATGCACGGTGCGTGCACGACGAGGAGGACGGGCGCTGTGAGCATGAAGGACAAGATGCATACGGTGGAGTTGTATCTGCCGGATGACGAGGAGATAGTGCGCGAGCAGACGGCGGCGCTTGACCGGCTGTATGACTTCAATATGACGCGCCCGACGCAAATGGCGCTACGCGCATCGATGCTGCACGACATGTTTGCCGAGATAGGGGAAGGCTGTTACATCGAACCGCCGCTTCATACCAACTTTGGCGGCAGGCATGTGCACTTCGGCAGTCATGTGTACGCGAATTTCAACTTGACGTTGGTGGATGACACACACATTTACGTGGGCAACCATGCAATGATCGGCCCGAATGTGACGCTGGCCAGCGCCGGACACCCGATTCTGCCGCGGCTGCGCCGTCAAGGCTACCAGTACAACGCGCCCATCCACATCGGCGCCAACTGCTGGCTGGGCGCGGGAGTATTGGTGATGCCGGGCGTGACGATTGGTGACAACACCGTAATCGGCGCGGGCAGCGTGGTCACCGGCGACATTCCGGCGAATGTGGTGGCGGTAGGCACGCCGTGCCGGGTCATGCGTCCCATCAATGCGCATGACGAAGAGTATTATTTCCGCGACCGCCGCATCGACGTCGAATAGTATCGGAACGTCGCCGTATGGCGGTTGTCAACTTCGCACGGCAATGCGCGATGGCGTTTAAGGGCGTCAAGACATGTTAGGATACGCCCAAGATACGTGCCACAGGTGTATCGCATAGATAAAGGCCCCGTCCAACGTCGTGATGCGTTGGGCGGGGCCTTGCACGTTGACGGTGCTATCCGTCAGATGTGGAAGTACAGTTCGTATTCCAGTGGCGTGGGCAGCTGGCGAGCCTGATTGATTTCGCCGCGCTTGAGGTCCAGCCAGGTTTCAATGAGGTCTTCGGTGAAGACGTCGCCTGCGGTGAGGAAGTCATGGTCGTTTTCCAACGCGTTGAGCGCCTCATCGAGGGAAGCCGGCACCTGTTTGATGCCCGCATGTTCTTCCGGCGGCAGCTCGTAGAGATCCTTGTCGATCGGTGCCGGCGGCTCGATATGGTTCATGATGCCGTCCAGACCTGCCATCATCTGTGCGGAGAATGCCAGGAACGGGTTGGACGACGGATCCGGGGCGCGGAATTCCACGCGCTTGGCAGCCGGCGAGGTTCCCGCCAAGGGGATGCGGATGGCCGCGGAACGGTTGCGTGCCGAATACACGAGGTTGACCGGCGCTTCAAAGCCAGGTACCAGGCGACGGTACGAGTTGATGGACGGGTTCGTGAATGCCAGCACGGACGAGGAATGCTTGATCAGACCGCCGATGTACCAGCGGGCCAGGTCGGAAAGTCCCGCGTAGCCGGTCTCGTCGTAGAACAGCGGCTTGCCGTCCTTCCACAGCGACTGGTGGCAATGCATGCCGGTGCCGTTGTCGCCGGCCATGGGCTTGGGCATGAACGTGGCGGCCTTGCCAGCCATTGCTGCGGTTTCGTGGATAACGTACTTGAACTTCATCAAATCATCGCCCGCATGTTGCAGGGTGTTGAAGCGGTAGTTGATTTCCTGCTGGCCGGCGGCGCCGACTTCATGATGAGCACGCTCGAGCGTCAGCCCTACTTTCTGCAGGTTGGAAACCATGTCGTCGCGCAGATCCTGGTAATGGTCGATGGGAGGCACTGGGAAGTATCCGCGCTTGGCGCGATTCTTGAACCCGATGTTGGGAGAACCATCCGCTTCGACGTCGTTACCCATATTCCAAGGAGCCTCGATGGAGTCGACTTCGTAGAAGGAACGCTGCATGCTGTTCTCGTAACGCACCTTGTCAAACAGGAAGAACTCGGCTTCGGCTCCGAAGGAAGCGCTGTCGGCGATGCCGGTGGATTGCAGGTACGCTTCGGCTTTGGCGGCCACCTGACGCGGGTCGCGCGAATACGGTTCGTCGGTGAGCGGATCAACGATGGAGAAGGCCACATTCAGGGTCTTGTGCTTGCGGAACGGATCGACATAGGCGGTCGCGACATCCGGGATGAGTTTCATGTCGGATTCGTTGATGGCCTGAAAGCCTTCGACGGAAGAGCCGTCGAAAGGCATGCCCTCCTCGAAGGCGTCCTTGAGGAACTCGCTGGCGGGAACCGTGAAGTGTTGTTGGACGCCGATGAGATCGGTAAAACGTACGGACACATATTCGATGCCTTCGGTGTTGATCAACGCCTCGGTATCGGCCTTGGTTTCAAGTGCAGTCACTGACCGCTCCTTTCGTAGTGGTGGTTCGGGGTACTAGTCTAGGTGGTTGAATTTCAACTACTCGCGGGTTGGGTTACGAATATGTTTCATCCCGTCCTTGGCATTCGATGCGTTCGGTCGGTGGGGACTTTGGAGGATGCAAGTTTGGCGGAATACAAGAAAGGTTCCCCGCATTCGTGGGGAACCTTTGATCAGGGAGCTTACCGGCCTCGCATGGCGCGACGGCTCATCTTCGGCGGGCGCATGGGGTCGATGCCCTTCGGGATGCCGAATGCCGACTTGGCCTGCAGGGTGCGCAGTCGCTCGTTGAGCGTCTTGAGCTCGTCCTGGGTAAGAATGAACCGGCTCTTGGGGTGAATCTTGTTCATGAAGGCCCACCGATGGTTGGCGGGAATCAGCGTCTTGCATTTGAGCACTGCCTTGCGCAGGTCGCGCAGGGCTATTTGCTTTGAGCCTGAACCGACGGGTAGGCGATACACCGGAATGGACGATCCTGCGGTCACGCCCTTGATCTGGGATTCCTGACGATCCATGGCACGCATGATGCGTGTGTAGTCGCCTTCACCAATCAAGTAGATGCCGTTGTATCCGGTACCGCGCCAAATGGCGTCCTTAGTTTTGGGGTCGATCCAGACTGGCTCTTGCGGGAAATTGAATCCCGCACGGCTGATGTTACCCAAAACGCTGATGGCGGCTCCGGGTCGTCCCTCGATCTTGCGGTAGCCCACGCGGTCGGCACGACGGGTCAGCATCATGGTCGCGAACAACAGTCCCAACATGACGGCGGTAATCATCATGAAAATCCATGTCAGCCAGAACCAGTGGAATACCAGTCCCAGGATGATGAACACCACGAGGGGTGCCGCGAATGCGGCGAGCAGCAGCCATGGCAGTGCCTGGTCGTCCGCGTGGGTGTATTTGAACACCTGAATGATTTGTTTGATAGTGCCTTGCTTCTTTTGCGGCTTATCGTCCTTGCTGGCCATCACGTTCCTTACTGGGAATTGAGGTGAACACACTAATCCAACACTCTATCAACAACTCTACCCGTGGCCTGACCGGTGTTGTGCGTTGGGGGCTGGTGAACAATGCGGAACACTATGTGTGCGGCGTGCCACGATATGCGGCGGCCGTTGGCGAGCGTGTCGCCAACGGCCGCCGTTCGATGGTATTGCCGAGGTGGTTTATTCGGGCCAATGGCCGCGCTTGCTATGGCGCGGCTTGGGCAGACGCCAGCGTCGCAACTGGATGGCTCGTCCCATCGCGTAGGAGAAGGAGCGACGGCCTTTGGCGACGACTTGTGGGCCGAATTTGGCGATAAGCTTCTTCTTCAGGCCGCGCCACATGATGGCGATGTCGATGACGGCGGCCAGCAGATACAGATACAGCGGCACCATGATGGCGATGCCGATGACGGGGGTGATCGCGGAGAACACCATCATGGCGATCAGAATAATGAATGCAATCGGCACGAAGAATTCAGCAAGGTTGAACCGGGCGTCGATGTAGTCACGCATGTAGATGCGGTCGGGGAGACGCTCCGCCTTGGGCATGTGGTTGAGGTCGCCGGTGCGCATGGCCTCATACTGCTCGTCTTCACGCTGACGTCGGCGTGCTTTTGCCGCGCGTGCGGTGGCTTTGCGGTCTTGCGGAACGAGTGGACGCAGGTTTTGCGCTTGGGCTTGTTTACGCTTCGGAGTGGGGCGTCCCTTGCCGGCGGTGGCTTCGGGGTGCGCGTCCGCCGCGCTGTCTTGTGGCGCGGCATCCTGTTTCTTGAAAGGATTCCATGTCATGCTTGCAGGTTACGGTGACGTCTAGACGCTATGTCTTGGGAAGGCCGGTGTTCCAGGCGCGATTGCGCGTGGCCGGCGTGCGGGGCGTGCGCGGATAGGTAGGCATGTCGTCGTGTGGCGTGAGGGCACATGGGGCATGAGATGATAAAAGGAGCGATATGGCATCCAAAAGTGTGGAGGAGATCCGTTCGTTGGTGGAGGCGGATTGGCAGCGCATTGTCGATGTGTTGACTCGTAAGATCGCGTTGCGTGCTATTTCCGCCGATGGCATTACCGGCGAGCATATGCATGCTTCGGCGCAGTTCGTCGCCGACGAGCTGCGTGCGGTGGGCATTGACGCCCGTGTTGAGCAGGCGCGCAACGAGGATGGCAGCGATGGCGCGTGGGAGGTCGTGGGCTCGCGTATCGTCGACCCAGCGGCGCCGACGGTGTTGTTGTATGCGCATCATGATGTGCAGCCGGTGCCGGATGCCGGCGAATGGCAGACCGATCCCTTTGTAGCCACGACGGTGGGTGACCGTATGTATGGACGCGGCGCTGCCGACGATGGCGGCGGCATTGCCATTCACTGCGGTGCCTTGCAAGCGTTGGGCGATGATCTGGGCGTCAATATCAAGGTGTTCGTCGAAGGCGAGGAGGAGATGGGGTCGCCCAGCTTCATTCCGTTTATCGAAAGCCATCGCGATGAGTTCGATTCGGATGTGATCATCGTGGCGG
Organism: Bifidobacterium sp. LH_491; assembly: GCF_056356495.1. Taxonomy (NCBI): domain Bacteria; kingdom Bacillati; phylum Actinomycetota; class Actinomycetes; order Bifidobacteriales; family Bifidobacteriaceae; genus Bifidobacterium; species Bifidobacterium sp. LH_491. The sequence goes on along the minus strand of NZ_JBKEUI010000001.1, from coordinate 1,109,430 downwards.
ATTCGGGCAATTGGTCGGCGGATATTCCCAGCCTGACCACGTCGCTGCGCGGCAATACCTGCGTGGATGTGACGGTGAAGGTGCTGGAGCATCCGGTGCATTCGGGACAGTACGGCGGGCCGATTCTGGATGCCAATACGGTCGCGGCCATGCTGATTGCCTCCATGTATGACGAGCAGGGCGATGTGCGCGTGCCCGGTGTGGCGGCCCAGGAGCCGGTCGGCGGTTTGCAGCGCGATCTGGACGAGGCCGATGTGCGCGCCGATGCCGGTGTGGTGGACTCCTACCGCTTGGCCGGCACGGGTTCGTTGGCATCGCGCATGTGGACGAAGCCGAGCATTACGGTAATCGGCTTCGACGCGCATCCGGTGGAGGGCTCGTTCAATGTGATCAGCCCGTCTACGACGTTCCGTCTGTCGATGCGCACCGCTCCGGGGCAGCGCCCCGAAGAAGCGCAGCGGGCGTTGGCCGATTTCCTGCGCGAACATGCGCCGTTCGGCGCCCAGGTGCAGGTCGAATGTCTGGAAAACGGCATGGGTTGGGCGATGGATCCTTCTGCCGAAGCCACCAAGGATGCGTTGGAAGCCATGGAAGAGGCGTTCGGTGTCGCTCCGGTGAACAAGGGCGAGGGCGGTTCGATTCCGTTCATTCCAGAATTGCAGCGGATTTTCCCCAACGCACAGGTGCTGGTCACCGGCCCGGAAGATCCGAAGGCGAACGCGCATAGCCCGAATGAATCCATTAGCCTGTCTGGCTTGCGCAACAATATCATTACCGAAGCGTTGCTGCTCGATAAGCTCGCGCGCTGACGCATGGGGATGCGGCGGCTGGAGTTGACCTTACCGGTTGGCTCCAGCCGCCGTCGCATATGCGCCGCGTGATGACGCGCGACATGCCGATGACCCGGGGGTGTCCTACACTCGTGGTCAGACACGGGGGCTGGAAGTCGCGCACGGTGCGCGGCGGAAGGCTGAGATGAGGGTTTCCTCGACCGATTGAACGTATACCGGGTAATGCCGGCGCACGGACGTCGTTCTGTTCCCGTGCCTCAAACGCCGCGCCGAAAGTCGGTGCGCAAGCGAGAAAGGCACTGTTATGTCTACTGTTGTAGTATCTGCCAAACCAGTATTGAAGTGGCGCGTCGTCGATATCGCCGTTGCGTCGGTCATCGGCGTGGTGAGCGCCTTGATTTATTGGGTTGCCTCCATTGCCACCACTGCGCCGTGGAGCGTGTTGCAAGCCGTGGTGCCCGGATTGGCCGGAGTGCTCAATGGCGTGTGGCTCTTTGCGGGGCCTCTGGCCGCGGTCATCGTGCGCAAACCTGGTGCCGCATTGTTTGCGGAGTTGGTGGCCGGTGTGTTGGAAGCGTTGCTGGGCAATTCCTGGGGTGGCGCGGATACGTTTATGATAGCGCTGGTGCAGGGTCTATTCGCTGAATTGGTGTTCGTCGCGCTGCGCTATCGCGTATGGTCGATGCTTACGGTGACCTTGTCCGGTGCGTTGTCGGGCGTGGGATGCTGGGGATATTCGTTCCTGTCGCGTCTGCAGGCCGTTGATGTGGCCGGCCCTTATGGCGCGGTGTATTTGCTGACTACCGTGATCTCCGGTGCGTTGGTGGCCGGATTGTGCATGTGGCTGTTGTATCGTGCGGTGGCCAAGACGGGCGCGTTGGACAAGTTCGCTTCGGGTCGTGAGGTGCATGCGGTTGGCGCATAGTGAGTCACGCATCACGCGACGCGCAATCGTGCGACGCGTGTAGAGCATGCCATCCGTTAATCTTCGTCAGAAAGCTATGACCATGCCTGATTCGTTGTCCGTTGAGCATACCCGTCTTGCTGATAGTGCTTCGTTGGTATTCGACCATTGGGGATATCGTCATGCGTCCCGCCGCGATTTCGCCGTGCGAGGACTGTCCTTGAGCGTCGAAGCCGGTCAGCGGGTATTGCTGCTGGGGGCTTCCGGCATCGGCAAGTCCACGATGATGGAGGGTGCCGCCGGATTGCTGGGTGCTTATAGCGGGGATGAATCAGGTGTGGTCCAGGATGAAGAGGGCGGCGTGTGCGAGGGGCGCGTGCTGGTGGATGGCGTGCCGGTGGCCCAGGCTCGTGGCCGGGTCGGTTTGGTGTTGCAAGACCCGGACGCGCAGGCCATTTTCCAGCGTTTGGGTGATAACGTGGCCTTTGGTCCGGAAAATCTGGATGTGCCGCGCGACGAGATTTGGCAGCGCGTGCGTGAGTCGCTTGGTGCGGTGGGATTGCAAGGGTTGCAGCTGCACCGCTCGACCATGCATGTCAGTGGCGGGCAGATGCAGCGGCTGGCATTGGCGGGTGCGCTGGCCATGCGCCCCGGCGTGCTGCTGTTGGACGAGCCGACCGCCAATCTCGATCCCGCGGGCGTGTGCCAGGTGGTGGACGCGGTGCGTGATGTGCTGGATCGCACGCATGCGACTATGATGCTAGTCGAGCATCATGCCGAACCGTGGATCGACATCATTGACCGTGTGGTGGTGTTGGGCACCGAGACGGTGGCGCAGCCCGGTGCGGATGGCGGTGACGAGGCGCACGGGCGCACGGTGGTCGTGGCGGATGGCACGCCGGATGAGGTGTTCGGCGCGTCCGGCGTGGATTTTGCCGCGTTGGGCATTTGGGTGCCACGACGCTATCGACGCGAGGCGGATGAGATCGTGCGCATGCGGGTGGAGGGCGAGCCGGCGTATGAGCCGTCGGTTGGCACGGGCGAGGTACTGCTGTCTACGCATGATGTGGCGATCGGACGTGACGGCAAGGCCGTCGCAGAGCATATTGACGTGGTGTTTGGTGCCGGACAGATTACCGCATTGGTGGGGGCGAACGGCGCGGGCAAGTCCACATTGTCCTTGACGTTGGCTGGTTTGCTGGAGCCGGTGTCCGGGCAGGTACGCGCCTGCGAGGCGTTGGCGGATGGCGCGCGGGGCTTGTCGCCCAATGGGTGGAGCTCGACTGATTTGGCGAGTCGGGTGTCGTATGTGTTCCAAAATCCCGAACATCAGTTTGCCTGCGGCAGTGTGTTGGACGAGGTGATGCTGGGGCCGCTGCGCACTGGCATGGATGAGGACGAGGCGCGCGAGCGTGCGCTGGCGTTGCTGCGGCGATTCCATTTGCAACGATATGCGAATGCGAATCCCTATACCTTGTCGGGTGGCGAAAAGCGTCGTCTGACCGTGGCCGCGGCATTGGCTGCGGCTCCGAAAGTGCTGATTTTGGACGAGCCGACGTTTGGTCAGGATCGATGCACCTGGATGCAGATGGTGACGTTGATTCAGGCGTTGCGCGGCGATGGCGTAAGCATTATCGTCGTCACACATGACCGTGATTTGGTTACGGCTTTGGGTGCCAGGGTCATCGAATTGGTGCCATGCGACAGTACAATGGAGTGGGAAGCATCACAAGATGAATCACACCATGCCGATGACGTTGGCCCTGTGGCGACGATACCGGTAAGCGCGGTGCGCGAGCGTGTGGAGGATCCCAAGCCGTCAAGTCGTTCGTCGTTGCTGGCATCCATCAATCCGGTGTTCCGTCTGTTCGGCGCGTTTGCTGTGTCGCTGCCCATGCTGCTCAGTCTTGATTGGTTGTCGACGTCGGTGGCCTTGCTGGTGGAACTGGCGGTGCTGATGGCGATTGGCTTTACGCCGTGGCGTGTGGTGCGTTCCACGTGGCCGGTGTTCATCGGAGCTCCCGGGTCGGCGTTGGCGGTGTTGCTGTATGGCAAATCGGGCGGCGACGTGTGGTGGCAGTGGGGTGTCATGGAGATTACCGATCGTTCCGCTTGGCTGGCGTTGGCCACCGGCGTGCGTATTTTGGCCATCGGCATACCGGCGATTATTGCGGTGCTGGGGATTGACGCCACCGATTTGGCGGATGCGATGAGTCAGGTGCTGCGGTTGCCGGATCGGTTTGTGTATGGCGGTTTGGCGGGCATGCGGCTGTTTTCCGTGTTGCAGGACGATTGGTTGGCGTTGACCGCGTCGCGGCGCTCCCGCGGACTTGGCGACGATAGTAAGGTGCGTGCGTTTTTCCCGCAGGCGTTTGCCTTGCTGGTGTTGTCGATTCGTCGTTCGACCATGTTGGCCACGGCCATGCAGGCGCGTGGGTTTGGTGGACCCTGGCCGCGCAGCCACGCTCGGGTGAGCGTGGTGCGCGCGCGTGATTGGGTGTTTGTTGCAGTGTGCCTGGCCATTCCGGTGGTGGCGTTGCTGAGCGCCGTATGGGGCGGCACGTTTGCTTTCCTTGGCGAATAGCCAGCCTCGACGAGTGGCTAACGGTGTGTGGCGGTGCGTTGTTTCAGTGGTGCCAACGCAAACACTTCGTCGGATTCCTGGGCGACCTGCGGGCTGTGCGTGACGATGATCACGCACCGATGCTGTTCGTGTGCCAGGGTACGGAAAATATCCATGATGTCCGCTTGGGTGGCCATATCCAGATTGCCGGTGGGTTCGTCTGCCACAATGATGGACGGGTCGTAGCTTAACGCCCGTGCGATCGCGACGCGCTGCTGTTCGCCGCCGGACAAGTGCAGGATGCGCTCGTTGGCGTATTCTTCGGGCAGATGCACCTGCGCCAACAGCTGGCGAACCCGTTCATGCTTGGGTTGATCGAAGCGTTTGCCGGAAGCATCCATGGAGAGCGTGATGTTTTCGGCCACGGTTAACGCAGGCAGCAGGTTGAAGCTTTGGAAGATCACACCGATGTCGTGGCTGCGGTAGCGGTAGCGGTTCAGTGTGGCTAGGTCGTTGCCGCGATATCGCACGGTGCCCGATGTGGGGGTGGTCAATCCGCAGATCAGCGACAGCAGTGTGGTCTTTCCCGCGCCGGAAGGGCCGGTGATGGCATGTACCGTGCCTTCGTGGAAAACGTGGCTGATGTCGCGCAGCACGGTTTTGCCGCCTTTGGTGTAGGCGTAGCTCACTTGATGCAAGGCCAGTGCGGCCAAAGGAGGCGTGCCGGCGACGTCGCTAGATGTGTCGCCCATAGTTGTGTTGCCGACGGTGGTGTCAGATGGGTTGGTAGATATGCTCATGAAGTACTCCTCATATATGAATTGGTGAATCCTGCTGGTCGATATGCCACAGGGTAGTTACGAACGGTCGGCCAGGATTTGCAGCGGCTCGTAGCGCATCACCACGCTTGCCGCGCCCAGGGCGGCAAGCAGGGTGAGTCCCAGTCCGATGAGGGCCAGTTGTGCCACCACGGTGAGATTCACGGAGGCCTGTACGGAAGAAACGTAATTCACCGCCTGGCGCAAACCACCCGTCATACCTGATGGCGGATTGGTTGGTTTGTCGCCATTGTCTGTCGACGTGCCGGACGAATTGGCTTGCGGGGTAGCTTGTGACCCATCCTGCGATCCATTTTGGGGGCCGGCTTGCATATCGCGACCGAACTGCGCCTGTTGGCTGTTGCGTTCGCTTTGCTGCTGTGCCACCTGGCTGGACAACAGTTGATTTGACACCGGCACCGAAGCGACCGCGCCGATGCCTATGCCAATGGCCAGACCGATGGCCGTCACCACCAGCAGCTCTACGGCGAATTGGGCGGCCACCTTCAGCTTACTGATGCCGATGGCGGTGAGCACGCCGATCTCATATTTGCGCTCGCGCACGTTGAACAGGGTGAGCACGATGAGCACTATGGCTCCGACCGCAAGCACGATGATCAGCAACGTCACGGCGAAGGAGGCGAGATTGTTGAGCGGAATCAGGCTGGCCTCGTACTGGTCGACGTCCGCGGAGGATACGGTGTAGTCATCGCTTAATCCCGCCTTGGCGACGTCCTTGACAAAGGTTTCGTAGTGGGCTTTGTCGCTGAACACGTAGGTGTAGTTGATTTGCGCGGCGTTGTCATCTCCAAGATTGAGTGCGTCGATGGTGCGCGTCGACGTGTAGATGGCGTTGGCCGGGTCGGACGCTCCGGAACGAGACGGCCCCACGGATTGACCGCTGTTGGTGTCGTCGTTGGTATAGATGCCGACGACGGTAAAAGTATGGGTGGCGGCCTCATCCGTGCTGCTGGAATCAGAGTCGGTGGTTGCGGACGAACTGATGGTGGCGGTAAACGTGTCGCCCACGGCGAGATTATTGAAGCTGGCCAGCGTGCTGCTGATGATCACATCGCCGTCCGAGGCGGCGTCGTAGCCGAACACTTTGCCCGAACTCATGGTAAAGCTGCCGTTGGCGGCGTTGGCCACGGCCGTATCGCTGGAGAAGCCGACCAGCTGGAAGTCGCCGCTGGACATGCCGCCCATGCCTGCCATGCCACCCATGCCGCCGGGACCCATATTCTGCGGCGCGTTGTTGCCGGAAGCTGTGCCGCCGGTGTCGGTGCTCGACGTGTCAGTGCTGGATGTATCGTCGGTCACCGGCTGGAAGGTGTCGGTGCCGTCCAGCGAGGTAGTTTGCGTGTAATACGTGTCGCTGACGGCCTTCGATGCCTTGGCATAGGTGTTGTAATCCTTGAGGGTGAGCTGTTTACCGGCCAGACTTTCGCGCATGGCGTCGAAATCGGGCGGTGTGCGGCTGCCGTTATCGCCGCTGGCGTCAGCGCCGTCCGAACCGGTGCTGCCCGAACCGTTGGCATCGCCCGCCGGCTTGGCATTGCCCAGAAGCTTGTCCCGATCCACGCTGATGGTGGCCGTAATGGTGGTATCGCTCAATCCTTCGTCACGTGCGGTTTGCGCCGCCTGACGAATGGCCAGACCAATCGTGGCGGCCGTCGCGATAATGGCGACGATAATAACGATCAATATGGTGCGGCCTTTGCTGCGTAACACACTACGGCACGCGTTGCGAATGATGAACATGCGTCTCCTCATAAGTAAAGGGGCAGATGAAGTCACGGCGAAATGCCGTCATGGCGAAGTAACGTCACGACGAAACGCCAACGCTTATCAAAATAGATACAGTGATTGGTTATTGGCTTCGTGGCTACTGAAACATAACTGGCGGCTTGCTGAAGATTCGCTGGGCATCTCGTGCCGTCAGGGGGCACGCGGTAGGGTAAGAACCATGCCCATTACTTCAGGAACATTGACGAACCCACGCGCCGAGCGTATCAAACGTGTGGCGGCGCTCGCCGACCGCAAGGCCCGCGAACGTGCGGGAAAATTCCTTATCGAAGGCCCGCAGTGCGTGCGCGAGGCGGTGCGGTACCGACCGGATGCGGTGAGCGACGTGTACGTTGGGCTGGACGAGCGTACCGGTGCTTCGATGGTTGACGTCGACCTGATGCGCGACATTGCGCGGTTGGGGCGTGGCGATGGCGTGTATGTCCACTATGCAAACGCCGATGTGATGGCGCGGATGAGCGCCGACTGTCAGGGAGTGCTGGCCGTGGGAGAAGCTGCGGCGCTGCGGGCCGACGCGCAAACCCTGTTGACGCGCACCAATCCGGGCGATATGGTGGCGGCGTTTTGGCAGGTGCGCGATCCGGGCAATGCCGGCACGGTGATTCGTGTGTCGGATGCCGCCGGTTGCGCGGCAGTGGTGTTGGTCGACGACTGCGTCGATCCGTACAACCCCAAGGTAATGCGCTCCACCACAGGTTCGCTATTCCATGTGCCGGTACTTTCCATGAGCACTGAAGAGTGGTGCACGTGGTGCCGCACACGAGGATTGGCGTTGTATGCCGCGGATGTGTACGGCACGCCGCAGCGGCCGGTGGAATCCCTGCCGTTGGTGTTGTCCGATCGTGCGGCCGTAGCCGAACCCAAGGCCGTACTGTTTGGCAACGAGGCGCGAGGATTGCCGCAGGAACTGTTGGAAGCCATGGACCGAATCGTGTCCATTCCCCTATACGGGCAAGCCGAATCCTTGAATTTGGCAACCAGTGCGGCGGTGATGCTCATGGGGCTGGCCATGTCGAGTCATATTGGAACAATGTAAAGTCGTTCAACCGTTGTCATATCGCTGTTTTGGCGGGGTTGGCGAATATCAGACAGAAAGGTTTGTCGTGGCAGAAAGTGCGGTGTTCGATGCCCAAGCGGTAACCGAAGCGGTTGCCGAAGGCATTGCGAAAATCCAAAGCGCCTCCACTATGGAGCAGTTGAAGTCCATCAAGACGCAGTATGCGGGTGCGGATTCGATGATGACCCGTGCCAGCAAGGCGATCGGTGCGTTGCCGGTGGAGCAGAAGAAGGAAGCGGGCAAGCTGTTGGGCGGCCTGCGTGCCGATTTTGGTCGTGCCTTCGCCGCCAAGGAAACCGAAGTCAAGGCGCAGGAGGAAGCACGCGCCCTGGCCAGCGAAACCGTGGACATGACCCTGCCCGTGTCTCGCAAGCCGTTGGGTGCGCGTCATCCGTTGGCCAAGCTCATGGAGGATGTGGAGGATTTCTTCATCGGCATGGGCTGGCAGATTTCGCAAGGTCCGGAAGTGGAAACCGAATGGTTTGACTTCGACGCGTTGAACTTTGGCCCCGACCATCCGGCGCGCCAAATGCAGGACACCTTCTACGTCAAGGGCAATCAGGCGAAGGATTCGGCCGGATTCGTCGGTTCGAACATGGTGCTGCGCACGCAGACTTCGTCAGACCAGGTGCGTGCGTTGCTGTCGCGCGGCGTGCCGCTGTACATCGCCTGCCCGGGCCGTGTGTTCCGCACGGACGAACTGGACGCCACGCATACGCCGGTGTTCCATCAGTGCGAGGCGCTTGCGGTGGACAAGCATCTGACTATGGCCGATTTGAAGGGCGTGCTGGATAAGCTCGCCGTGGCGATGTTCGGCCCCGAAGCCAAGAGCCGTCTACGTCCGAGCTATTTCCCGTTCACCGAGCCCAGCGCCGAGCTGGATCTGTGGTTCCCCGACAAGAAGGGCGGCCCCGGTTGGATCGAATGGGGAGGTTGCGGCATGGTCAATCCGAACGTGCTCAAGTCCGCCGGCCTCGATCCGGAGGTGTATACCGGTTTCGCGTTTGGTGTGGGCATGGAACGCACGCTGCTGCTGCGCCACGATATTAACGACATGCACGACCTGGTCGAGGGCGACGTGCGATTCAGCAAACAGTTTGTGATGGGGGAGTGACAGCCATGCCTATGATCGATATTGATTGGTTGCGCGAGCATGTCGAGACCGCGCAGGATCTGACGGTGGAACAGTTGGCGCAGGATTTGGTGCGCGTCGGCTTGGAGGAGGAGGCGATCCATGCCTCGCAGCTCACCGGTCCGATCGTCGTGGGCTATGTGGTGGATGCCACGCCCGAACCGCAGAAGAACGGCAAGACGATTAACTGGTGTCATGTTGACGTCGGTGACGAATACAACGAAGTCGACGAGCAGGGCAACAAGGTGCCACGAGGCATTGTGTGTGGTGCGCCGAACATGGCGGCAGGCGAGAAGGTCGTGGTGACGCTGCCGGGCGCGGTATTGCCGGGAGACTTCCGTATCGAGCCGCGCAAGACCTATGGCCATATTTCGGCCGGCATGTGCGCTTCCGAACGTGAGCTTGGCTTGGGTGACAGCCATGACGGCATCATCCTGCTGCGCAACTATGGGTTCACACCCGAGGAGTATGAGGCGCTCAAGCCGGGCGATGACGCTATGAGTCTGCTGCATCTGAACGAGCCGTTGCTGGAAATCAACATCACGCCCGATCGCGGTTATGCGTTCTCGTATCGCGGCGTAGCCCGCGAATATCATCATTCCACGGGGGCGGCGTTTACCGATCCGGTGCTGGCGCTGAATGAGCAGGCTCCGGTTACCGAGGGCGTGCGCGTGGAGAATCGCGACATGGAAGTGGTAATCGAGGACGAGGCGCCGATTCACGGAGTTGCCGGATGCGACCGCTACTATGCCCGGGCGATTCGCGGTGTGAACGCGCAGGCGCCTTCGCCCAATTGGATGCGTCGTCGTCTGACCCGTGCCGGCATGCGCTCGCTGGGACTGGCGGTGGATGTGACCAACTACACCATGCTCGATCTGGGCCAGCCGTTGCACGCTTATGATTTGGATAAGATTTGCGGGCCTATCGTGGTACGCCGTGCACATGAGGGCGAAACCTTGACGACGTTGGACGGCAAGCAGCATGCGTTGAGTGTCGAAGACCTGCTGATTACGGATTCTCCCGAAGGCCGTCGTGGCTCACGTGTGCTGGGCATCGCCGGTGTGATGGGTGGCCTGTACGGCGAGGTGACGGAGGAGACGACGAATGTGTTGATCGAATCGGCACATTTCGATCCGGTGTCGATTGCCCGTTCGGCTCGTCGCCACAAGATTCCGTCGGAGGCGTCGCGTCGTTTCGAACGCGGCGTAGATACCCAGCTGCAGCCGGCCGCAGCGCAGATGGCCGTCGAACTGCTGACCACGTATGGCGGCGGCGAAGCCAGCGCAACCCCCACGGATGTGGACGCCACCGAACCGCGTCGCCCCATCGTCTTCAAGGCGCTTGAGGTGGAGCGTGTGGCCGGATTGCAAATCGATGTGAACCGTATTAGCGACATACTGACTGATATCGGCTGCCTGGTCGCTGGCGGTGGCAATGGCGATTTCTCGGTGACACCGCCGACATGGCGTCCGGATTTGAACGAACCGTGCGACTTGGTCGAAGAGGTGGCGCGACTGGTTGGCTACGACGAGATTCCGACGACGGTTCCGCCGGCTCCGGTCGAGGGTGCCGTCGGTTTGACCGCCGATCAGCGTCATCGCCGTTGGGTGGCCGACGAGCTTGCCGAATACGGCATGGTCGAAGCGCTGACCTACCCGTTTGTAGGTGCGGAAGACTTCCGTGCGTTCGGCTATGACGAGGAAAAGACGGCGAAGGTGAGCGTCGAGATCGCCAACCCCTTGGCCGGCAATCGTCCTTACCTGCGTCGTGATATTCTGCCGACCCTCGCGCGTACGGTTCAGCTGAATCTGGGCCGCGGCATGCAGGATGTGCGCCTGTACGAGTTGGGTCATGTGTATCACTGGGATCCGCAGGCTCCCGCCATTCCTGCCTTGCCGGGCGGTGTGCGTCCGAGCGACGAGGAATTGGCGGCGTTGGATGCAGGTCTTCCCGACCAGCCCATGCACGTGGCGGGCATTATGACCGGCTTGGCGGTGAACACCGGCTGGCTGGGTGAGCGTCGTGCCGTGGATTGGACGGATGCGGTGGAGGCCGTGCGTCGCGTGGCCGATCGTCTGGGCGCGCAGATTGCGTTGCGTCAGCCCCGGCCGCAGGATGTGCCGGCAAGCTGGCATCCGGGTCGCGCCGCCGAAGTGTTGGCTGGTGACGTTGTGGTTGGTATGGTCGGCGAATTGCATCCTCGGGTGAATGAGGCCTTGTCGTTCCCGGTGCACAGCGCTGCCTTCGAGTTGGATATGACGGCGCTTTTCGCCACCTTGAGCGGCAAGCCGGTGCAGGCGAAGCCGATTTCCTCGTTCCCGCCGGTGAAGCAGGATCTGGCGTTCACCGTGCCCGTTGAGGTGAGTGCCGCCGCGTTGCAGGAAGCCATTGAAGAGGCTGCCGGCGATGTGCTGGAAAATGTGGAATTGTTCGACGTGTTCACAGGCGATCAGATTGGCGAGGGTGTGAAGTCGCTGGCGTTTGCGGTGACCTTCCGTTCGGCTGACCGCACGCTGGACGCGCAGGATAGCGAAACCATTCGGGCGGCTATTGTGGAGCGTGCGGCCCAGTTGGGCGCGCAACTGCGTACCGCGTAATGTTGTGCGTATGGAATGGACATGCGTGGCGTCGAAGCATGCTTTGACGCCACGGTTATCGTGAGGTAGGCGTTTGATTGGCTTCGCGACGAAGCCGGGCGCGGTAAGAACAGGCGAAAGGAACGGTAATGGTCGATTCGCAAGACCTCAATGATGCGCAAGAACAGGTGTCTTCTGCGCCGCAACCGCCGGAATATGGCGCCTTGGCGTCGCAATACGCGGCCGGTTATGACCCGTATGTGTACGGACGCCCTGAGCCACAGCCTGCCGCGCAGCCGGTGCAGCCTCAGCCTCAGCAGGCTATGCCGCACTCCACGCCGTCGCAGTACGGGCAGCAGTATGGGCAGCCGTCGGCGTATGGCCAAGCGCCGTATGTGCAGCCGCAGCAGCCCGCGGGGCAGCCAACCCAACAGCCATATCAGCCGCAGCAGCCGTATGTGCAGCCGGGATACCAGCAGCCCGGCTATCAGCAGCCTGGTCAGCCGCAGCCGTACGGTCAGCCGATGCCGGCTTTGTCCAATGGTGCGCCGCTGCGTCGCGTGGGCAATGCCCCGCTTCCTGGAGAGCCGGGGTATGCGCCGCGGTATTTCCAAGGCATTGATGTGAATGATCCGGCGCAGAATATGCTGTATGGACGTTGGGATGCGTATGCGATCATCGCATTTGTGTTCTCGGTGGCGCTGACCGTGCCGGTGTTGCCAGCGATTATGGGGTGTCTGTCGTTGTGGCGCACGCGCACCTTCCATATGCGTGGGTTTGGCCTGGCGCTGGCTGCGGTGATCATCAACGTGGCGGTGTCGTTGCTTATGCTGTGGATGTGGGTGAATGGCATTTCCGCATGGACGGTCATCGACCAGATGCTCGGCTTTGCTGGCGGCAACGGTGTCAGTGGCGGGGGAGCGGATACGCTGACCGTCTAGCGGGAAGATAGCGGCTGGTTGGGGATGCCGGGGTGTGCGGTTGATGCTGTGTGGTGCGGCTGCAAGTTGATCGCGATGCATGATTGACGGGGGTTCGTTGGCGTATGGTGCTGGCGAACCCCCGCCGCCATATCGGGTGTTGTGACGGTGTGTTGAAGCATATGCGTTATCCTGGTTGATGATCCGAACAGGTGTTCCACATTGAAGAGTGGACGTGCTGGGATGCTGATCGGGGAAAGGAAACGTATGATCGAGCCAGATGAAGCGCACCCTATGCCATCTCAGGCAGCAAATGGGGCGGAGAATCACGCGCATGGTTGTGTCAGTTCACGTTCGGACGACGCCGTGATTCGTGTGGTGGGTGCGGCGGTGATACACGATGGCAAGGTATTGTGTGCTTGCCGTCCTGAAGGAAAGCCGTTGGCGGGATTGTGGGAGTTTCCCGGAGGCAAGATCGAACAAGGTGAGACGCCCGAGCGGGCGCTGCATCGTGAAATCATCGAGGAATTGGGATGCGAGATCGAAGTGGGACGGCGGTTGTGCGTGTCGACACAACGCTATGACTTCGGTGTGGTGGAGCTTGCCGTGTTTGTCTGCCGTCTGGCGCGCGGCGAAGTGCATGCTATGGAACATCAGCAGGTGTGTTGGATGGATCCGGAAGATCTACGGCAGCTGGCGTGGGCGCCTGCGGATGAAGAAGCAGTGTCACTTCTCATGGAGGACTGTGGCTGTGCCCTCTCCGATTGATGGGTCTATCGGATGCTCAGAGCGTAGAACTTGTCTGTTTCTCGTAATGGTCGTAATGGAAGCAGCGCTGATGGAAAGTAAGGGAAACGATGTCTGTTGAGCAATCGCTGTTGGAGGATGTGACGTCCGGGCTGGTTCGGCACAATGATAATGTCCCGGGCGTGTATGCTCCCCGGTTGATCGCCAACCATCCCGGCGACACCATGGGGCAGGCGTTGGGTGACGAGCTGGCCGGCAGCGACTTTTTCGACATGTCGGTGGCGTTCGTATCGGCTGAAGCGATTCGCACGTTGTTCGAGGACTTCAAAACACATGCGGCGCATGCGGCACATGTCGGGGCGGGGACGCCGAATTCGGGCGGCGACGCGGATACGGCAGGTCATGTTGGGGCCGGGCGGCTGATCACTTCCACGAAAAGCTATTTCAATACACCGAAGGCATTCTGGGATCTGCTCAGACTGAAAGAACAAGCCAATGTGGACGTGCGCGTGTGGAAAGCGCCGCAAGATCGTTCGGGGCGTGACGGCCAGCCATTCCATCCGAAAGGATATGTGTTCGCGCGTAGCATGGACGACGGCAGCAAATACTACAATCTGTATGTCGGCAGTTCGAACCTGACCCAGCATGCGCTCGGTGTGCAGCGTGAGTGGAACCTCAAGATTTCATCGTTGCATAGCGGGGAATTGGTAGAACAATTCCAGCGCGAGATCGACCTGCAGGTCGAGGATTCCGAACCGCTGACCCGCGAATGGATCGCCCGATATGAGGAGGAATTCGCCAAGTACGCGCCTTCCCGCAGCGAAGCGTTGCGTGAGGTGGAGCGGCGCTCGCAGGAGCCAGTGGTCCCCAATGGCATGCAGCGTGAAGCATTGCGCAATCTCGAGGCGTTGCGTCGGCGTGGCGAGCGCCGGGCGATGATTGTGTCCGCGACCGGTACGGGAAAAACCTACCTGTCGGCGTTTGATGTGCGGCGATGCCGTCCGCGGCGCATGCTGTATGTTGCGCAGCGTCAGGAGATTCTCGTGGCGGCCATGCGGTCGTATCAGCGTGTGCTGGGGTGTGCCGATACTGATTTGGGGCTGTTTTCCGGCACAAGCAAGGATCATGATCGCAAGTATGTGTTTGCTACGGTGCAGACGTTGAGCCGGCCGGAGGTGTTGGAACGGTTTGCCACGGACGAGTTTGAATATGTGCTGGTTGACGAGGTGCATCATGCCGGTGCGCAGACGTATCGTCGGGTGATTGATCATTTTGATGGCGCGTCGTTCATGCTGGGGATGACTGCGACGCCGGAGCGTACCGACGGAGTGAATATCTTCTCCTTGTTCGACCATAACGTGGCGTACGAAATTCGGCTGCAGCAGGCGTTGGATGAGCATATGCTGTGCCCGTTCCACTATTATGGGGTCGCGGAATATCTCGGTTCCGCTGAAGCTGCGCAGGATGCTGGTCGGGACGGCGCGGCTGCCGGCGTGGGCGCGATCGCCGTATCGTCGGCCATGAGCGCCGCTGACAGCGGTCAGCTGCATTACGAGATCGAACAGTTGGCTACTGCCGAACGGGTGCGCTATATCGTGGATGTCCTGCAGCAGTACAGTCCGTACCATCAGCAGGTCACCGGGCTGGTGTTCTGCAGTACGGTCGACGAGGCGCGCCGACTGTCGGCATTGTTCAACGGCATCGTCAACCAGCGCGAGGAAACCCGATGCTACCGCACGCGGGCCGTTACCGGGCAATGTTCGCCGCAGGAGCGTCAGGAGGCCATTGCGGCGCTTGAGCGCGGTGACTTGGATTATATTTTCACGGTGGATGTCTTCAACGAAGGCGTTGACATTCCTGCCGTCAACCAGATCGTCATGCTGCGCAACACCCAGTCAAGTATCGTGTTCACCCAGCAGTTGGGACGTGGACTGCGTATGTTCCCCGGCAAAGACAGTGTGATCGTCATCGATTTCATTGGCAATTACGCCAACAACTATCTGATACCGGTCGCCTTATATGGTAATACCGGCGAGCGTGACGTCGCCCGCAAGAATTTGCAACGCCGCTCCATAGGGTTGTCGTCCATCAGTTTCGACGCCATTGCCAAGGAGCGGGTGCTTGCCTCCTTGGACCAGGCTGATTGGTCGGAGATGAAGCGGCTGACGGAAGAGTACCGTCAATTGCGATTCCAGCTGGGCAGAGTACCGATGCTTACCGACGTGTACGCTCATGATCCGTCACTGCCATTGACGCTGGCGGCCAAGCAGGGCAGCTACCTGCAATTTGTGGTCTCCAGGGAGCGGCGTGCCGACAAGCATACCGGCAAACCTGTTGACAAGCGTGGTGACAGACGCGGCGTGGACGTGCTGTGCGATGTCGATGCGTTGACGGCTACGCATTATGGCCTGTTGAAAATGGCCACCGAGGTGTTGCTGCCGGGATTGCGTCCGCATGAGTTGGTGGTGCTGGCCGAGTTGCTGGGCTGCTATGCGGATACAGGCGTAGTCGCGGGTGTTGTGCCAGAAGCAGGCGTGGAAGCGCATCCAAATGCTGCTGCGGATGTGAGAGCCAATGCCGCCGCAGGTGGAGGCCTGGTGCGCGATTGGGTTGACGTTGCCAAGTTGTCGGATACGATAGCCCATGATTTTCCGGACGCGTACCATAATGCTGGGCAGATGGCGTCGGCGTTGCGCGTGCTTGATATGAGCTACTACACCGACACTACGCGCAGGCGGTTCGGTGGCGTGTCGTTGGTGGAGGCGAGTGCGGATGGGCGAATGGTGCGCTTGGGCGGTGAGTTTGCGGATTTGATGGAGCGATGCCGGACGTTTGCATGGTTTATGTTCGATACGCTGCGCTGCGGTTTGGCAAAATGCCGGGAGACGCTGGCCGCCGCGCATGAGTTGCGGCGTGACGGGCGCAATGGCGACCGTGCGTTTGTGTACGAATATAAGTACACGCTGGCCGATGTGGAGCGTCTGCTGGGTTGGCTGCAGGAAATTAATGCGCAGAATGTGGGCGGATATCGGTGCGATCGGGATACGGGAACGATGCCGATTTTCGTCAAATATGCCACCAGTCAGTATGAGGATCGGTTCATGGGACCGCAGGATATGCGCTATTTCAGTAAAAACAAGCGCACGCCGTCGTCGCCTGAATTCGTGTGGATGGCGCGTGACTATGGTACTGAAGCATGGACGGAGGGGCATTTCATTCCGCTGTTTGTCATGCGCAAGGAGGAATCGAAGGAGGCGAAGTACTACTATGTGGGCCATGTGGATGGGTATAGCGAGCCGAAGTTGGTCACCAAGCGGTCGGTGGAAGGCGGAGCGCAGGTGAAGGTTACGGTGACCAATCTGCATCTGTCGAGGCCGATTGACGGTGAACTATACCGTCATATCACCGGAGAAGTGGCCAACTGACCGTCTGCAGCCGAGTAAACCGATTGCTTGGGTGCGGAGGGCCGCAGAAGATCCGTCAACGGTCGCTGTGCCGCCGTTTGATGATCGCTCCGAGCGTGAACAGGCAGATGCCCGTGCCGACGATGATCGCGACGGCTGCTCCCGTTCCGGCAGTGCTTCCACTGCCGGCATTGGTTTGTGGGTTTGATGTCCACGTAAGGGCGAATGGTCCGAAACCATCGGCGTCAACGTGGAATCGTATGCCTTGCGGGGTGTTGGTGACAGATACGGTGTTCAGTGGTGCGTCGGCAATGGCCTTATCAAGAATCTCTTCGCCATCAATGCCGTATTCACGGAACATGTTGCCAAAATGCACAAGCGTAAACGTGGTATTGGCGTCGGTTCCTTGGGGATATGGCCAATACACGTCGATGCCCGCAGAGCTCGTTACCCACACATTGCCATCTGCCTGATTGACCAAGTCGAGGTATCGAAAGTCCCAGGAACGTTGCTGTGCGTCGATAATGCCCGCAAGGGCAGTTCCATCCACATATGTTTCCGCACGGGCGCGAACCTTATCCTCATAATTGTACGTAGTATCATTGCCGAGCAGCCGGTCGGAAAGCAGTGCGATATCTACGCGCCCATCCATACCACTGATGGCGTTCGTCGAACCAAGTTCGCCGCGGCCATTGGCGTTGAACGTGGTGCCCGTGGGGGCCACCGCTAGGAAACCTCCCGTACGATCCACCACATCAGCGCCGGCTACCGTATTCGTGCGATGCACGTCATAAACGGTATCGGAATCATCGGATGCCTGTGTGCCGGATGCCAGCTGCGCGAATTCCTGTGAGTCGAGGACTGGCGTGGTGATGGTGCGCTCGCCATTTGCCACATCGTCCGCGCGAGCTACGTATCGTACGGTGAGTATGCCGGGTTGGTAAGTGATGCCAATAGGTTGATTCCTGAAAGAAGCGGTAAGCTTAGTGCTGTCTTTCACATCAATGGCATAAAGACCTCCTTGGGAACTGTCTTGGGCTAGCTCGCCGTTGAGTGCAAGTTCCTCCCATGTGGATGAGGAAAGGTTTCGTCCTTCATATACGAATAGATTCTGCAGTTCGGGAATCAGGACGTTGCCGGCATCTCCAATCGGGTCATCAATGTGGATGGTTTCACCTTGCGCGGTGTGGATGGCAATGGTGGAAACGTCGGCGGTGCCCAGCATGTCTCGCAATACGTCGTTCATGTGCACGCGATAGCGCACGCGAGGGAACGATGATTGCTCGGCGCTAGTGAGGGGATCTCCTGTATAGGAGGACATGTTTTCGGCGGATAGCGTGAGCTGTGCGGCCCATCCGTGTTTGGGTGCGGCGGTGACGTTGCGCGATCCGTCGTCGTTAGGCAGGTCGATGAGTGTCGGACTGGCTTCATAAGCTTGATTGGAGGGGTTGATACCGGTTCTGGCGACGAGGTACAGGCCGTCGGGGAGTCCGGTGAAGGTGGCTGTGCCACCGCTGGTAACGCTGGCGCTTTCGTTGTAGAGGTTGTTGGCGCTGGCGTGCGAAGCGAGGGTGACTGCCATTTGTCGGCGAGCGCCGTCACCGAGCGTCCCCCAGTCGTTGTGGGAGAAGGCTTCGTATCCTGCGGCGGTGCTGTAGGTTCGGTTGCCGTTGGTGTCGATGGTGACGGTGGCGACCAGGGAGAGGGACCATACGTCGCCGGCCATAGACACGATGGTGCCGTTGGCGTCGGTGCTGCGCGCTTCGATGCTGATCGTGCCGCTGCCGTGTGCCGCCATGGCGCAGGGGGTTATGGTCATGGCGCAGATGGCGATGATGGCGGCCGCGCAGCCGAGCGCACGCTTGAGTGACGCGCTACACCTTCGGCGCATGGTTCGCCATGCCGTTGCGCCAATACTGGGCTTACGGTAGCCGTTCATCAGACTCCTCCTTTATATGCGCGTTGCGCGTGCTGAGCTATCGCTAAATCCTTCGTCCTGGCCTGCCTCGTTGGTTTCGACAGCTTTACATATTGAGTCACCTATCGAGTCAGCGGCTTCAGCCGCATCGTTGCCGCGGGGTTGAGCGGCCCCATAGGATTTGCGGGTCTCGTCACCTCTCATCGTTGGTTTGGACGACTTTCTCCGTTGTCTGTGCCACCGTCGACGCTTCGCGTGTCCTGCTGGCGGTGTCTCTTCCATCCCGGCGTCTCGGCGTGCCTGTCGTCTTGCTTGATCCTGTGCTTTGAGTCCGGGAATCTGCCATGGCCATGCCTTGTGGTCGGGACGGCGTTTGCGGCGTTTGAGAATAATGATTGGGATGATGATGGCCAGCACAATAAGCGCGATGATGAGCAGCAGATACTGCAATGGCATGTCGTAGAGTGGATTGCTGATGTCGCTGCGCTTCTTGTCTTTCTCTGTGTATGGTGTGCGTTCGGCGTGGATGAGCAGCCGGTGGGTGTTTACCCCATACGGTGTGCAAGTGATGAGCGTCACTAGGTCTTTGCCGGGTTGGATGGCCAGCGATTTGACGTTGTTGGGCTTGACCACTTCGATGCCATATACCTTGTATGCCAGGGTTTCGCCAAGCACCTTGATATAGAACACGTCACCTTTTTTCATTTTGTCAAGATCGGTGAATAGTTTGGCGGACGGCAGTCCACGATGTCCCGACAAGGCAGCGTGGGTAGATGGGCCGCCTACAGGTAGGCTGGTTCCTGCGAGGTGTCCCACGCCTTGGGCGAGTACGGCGGTGCTGGTGCCGTGGTAGATGGGGAGGGATTCTTTGAGATCGGGGAGCACGATGTAGCCCATCACCCCGTCGCCATGCAGGTTGAGCAGACTGTTGTATTCCTTGTCGCCTTGTGTGCCGCCGAACGCTTCGCTCACGTTGGCGATACCGCCTTTGTCGACGATTTGTTGATTGTATTCGCGGGCGGAGGCGAGCATGCTATCGTATTCGGCTGGTTTCAGCGAGGCTACGGCGTTATTGTAGGACGTGACCACGCGCGAAGCATGGCGCATGACGCTAATGTTGCTAATGGTGGGATATAGCAGAATCAGCAATCCTACGAGAATAATCGCTGCGGGCACTGCTGAACGCCGACGACGTTTCATAGCTCGCCTCCCGTCCGCTTCTGATTCGGAAGTTTGACTGAGTGTTGGTGCCAAAGCTTATTTCATGCGCACTGCGTGTGCTATAAGCCTTAACGCTGGATATTTTGCATTATTTGGTGACTTCCGAAGGTGTGCAATCGACGAACTGCGGCGCAGAGGGGTTGGATTGGCCGCTGGCGTCCGCGGTATGTTCATCGCCGCCATGACGCCTCATGCTCCACCACACGCCAAGCAGAATTAGCGTTATGCCCCCTATGGTGAATATCACCGTGCCCATGCCGCCGGTGCCGGGTAGGTCTCCTTCCTTAACGTTGCCCACCGGCAGCGTTTGGAACTCGTAATAGGTTCCTTTCTTGCCGAGGAATCCCTTCGCGGCGGCCGCGTTAGCCTGCTCGCCATAGGTCATCGGCATGGCGTTGATCACGCTGGTGTCGGCGTCTCGATCCACACCGATAGTGATTTTGATGGGTTCGGTAAGCTGCGAATACCCGTCGGGCGCCACGGTTTCCTTCAACCAATACGTGCCGTCGCTCAGGCCGCCGATAACCAACGCCGCATCTTCTTCGGGCACGGTCAGGTCGACGATATCCTTGGTAACAATCCCGCCGCTGCCCACTTCGATGCTGGACTGCCGGATATAGTAGTTGTCGACAATGGTCATGAAGCGAATCGGCTCCTGCGACGGCCGACCGCCGTCATCGTCATACAGTTGGAACGTCGCGCCCGCCAACGGCTCGCTGGCGTCTGGATCGAAAGCACAGTCACCGCTCTGTGGGCAGGCGACCTTATCCACCTCAAACAAACCGTTGTACCAATGTGCCAAAGAGTCCGCAGTCCCATCTTGATACAGCACGGTTGCCTGGCTACTCGTGGCAGTAAGGGTACTTGCCATCTTACCTGGCAGCATATCCGCCCGGAGCAGTTCGGCGTCGTATTCAATAACAACCGGATCGTACGCCGCATACGCCTTAATGTCCAGGAACGTGTACTCATTGGTTGTGCCGCTAACCGTGCCCAGCTGATAGTCGACACCCTCCTCCAGCGTCTTGCCGCCGATGGTGACGGATGTATCCCCAACCAGTGACCAGCAACCTCTGAGGTTATCGGTAATTTGGAAAGAATACGTGTCGTATCCAGTGGTGTCGGGCACGAAGCTTTCGATGCGCATGTGCGCGGTCTCGCCCGATGCCACCACAGCATGGCTGCGGTCGTTGATGGTCTTGGTGATCGTCGGAGTGACGGTTTTCAGGCCCGCATCCAAATCCTCGCCGTCATGCGGATTGACAATCATCGGACGCACCACCGTGTCATTGTTGGAATCGACCGGAATGATCAGGCTCCAGCTCTGGGGAATCGTGAAATGCGCCACGTACTCATTGGTGCTGGAGCTGGCCACCTTCGTCATCGTGGCCCGCTCGTTGGGCGCCCATCCATACGAACGGGCGAATGTGGCCGCGGCCGTGGCAAGGTCGCGAAGCTCCTTGCTCTCGTCCTGCAGTG
This sequence comes from Bifidobacterium sp. LH_491, assembly GCF_056356495.1. Lineage (NCBI taxonomy): Bacteria > Bacillati > Actinomycetota > Actinomycetes > Bifidobacteriales > Bifidobacteriaceae > Bifidobacterium > Bifidobacterium sp. LH_491. The sequence continues at coordinate 1,088,094 of NZ_JBKEUI010000001.1, read as the reverse complement.
TATTGAGATACTGCATGATCACCGTGGTGTCGCTCGAATTGACCGGATCGTACGAGGCGAAGAAGCCGCCCCAATAGTTGCCCAAGGTGTACGTGCTCCCGTCGTACCAGTAGATACGCAAAGCCTCGAGCTCCACGCCTTCGGTGGCCGGATCGTTGGAACGGATGTACACCTCTGAGTCGGGGCCGCCGTCAGTCTGCGCCGCCTGTGCTGAAGCCGCGCTGACGGCACCTATGCCGAGCAGCATGGCTGCAGATGCGATGCCCGCCGCCAGTTTCTTGAATATCGATTTCATTGCAATCACTTCCTTGTAAGTGATGGGATTTGTTTACATGGTTACTTTTGTTTGAATTGCTTATATTGGTCCGTGTGGTTGGACGGTTGGTGGAGAGCCGGCCTTATCGCATGGTGCCCCGCCGACGTTCTGCCTCTACGCCATCGCCGGAGCCGCCGGGTTTTGACGAGTGTCAGCATCATCGCGGCGACGCATGCCATACCACACGCCGAATGCGATCAGTGCGGAGCCGATCAGTGTGAATATCACCGTGCCCATGCCGCCGGTGCCGGGCAGGTCTCCTTCCGGCATATTGCCAATGTCTACGGTGGCCTGTGCATAGCCGCTGTCCGCACCTGGGGTAATGTGCACCTCGCCATACTGTCCGGAAGCGTTGTAATCGATTGATTCAATGTCACCTGTTTCCGTGTACGTAACCGTGTAGGTGAACGTCACGTCTTCCGTGAGCTTGGTATATCCGTCTGGTGCCTTGGTTTCGCGCAGCCAATATGTGCCAGAACCGACTCCGGACAAATAAATCATGCCGTTATCGTCAGTCGTGAGAACATTCGTATGTGGGGTCTGTTCAGGCATCAGTATTTCCGAATAGGGTAGGGCAACATTGCCTACGTTGGGCAGGCTGCCGAGGTAGAATTCCATCGGTGCGGCCTCGGGATTGCTGTCAGGATCGGTGTCAAACACTTGGAATTGCGCCCCGGCGAGCTTATTGCCGTTGCTGCCGTTGACGCATCCTGCGCCGTCGTCGCACGCAAACTTATATAATCCCAAATTCCAGGTGTAGAACACCACCGTCGCCACCGCCGTATCCTGAATCGCGCGAGTCTGGCTTGACCCATAGTGCAGCTGGGCGGTTGTTGGCGCTCCTGTGCTCGACATCTGCATCTTCGAAATGGCGTCGTAGGTAATCACCACATTCACAGCAGTCGTGCCGTTCTCGCTTAATCCAGCCATGTTGGTAATGGCAAGGTCGCCACTTCCGTTCTTATTGAAAGCAGAAACATCGAAGGTGTAATCCGTGTTTTCCGACAGCGACTTGTCGTTGGCGGTGACTTTCACCGTGCCTGGCATAATCTGGTAGGCCGCCAAATCGGAGGATTCTCCGGCAGAAAGCGACACGGTGTATGTGTATCCTGCACTTACGTTGGAAGTGACAGGCATGGAGGCTTCCACGCGAACCGTCTCAGTTTCGCCGTAAGACACATCCGCAGCATGTTTGCCGTTTACTGTCATATCAATCGTAGGTACATCGCTTTTGATGGTGGTTGAGTCGGAGCTATCGGTAATATCCACCACCCAGTAGGAATCGTCGAACCCACGAGTCAATACGTAGCTGCCCCACGGAATCACTCCGTTGGATAGGTCCGAGGAGGTGCCAAGATGTTCGAAAACAGCCTCGTAGCTTCCGCCTGTTTGTTGAGTTACGTGAGCGTTGCCCATGAAGGAATCCATTTGGGTCTCCCCGTCATGGCCCCATTGTTTCAGGAACGAATCCCACGTGGCGCCGCCCTGTTTGGACAATGCGGTTGTACATTCGCTCCATGTGGTGTAGCTGCCACAGTACCCCTTATACATCGACGACTGAGTGTACCAATCCATGGTCGAGCCGTCGGGTGTTTTCGGGTTGATTGGCTGCATATTGGCGTCGTAATACCACAATGCGTGCAGCGAATACACTGCGTCTTCCTGTCCGGCATCAGTAATGACCCGATATGAGGGGATGGTGGTGCCGTAGCCGACACTTGCGGTGTCAAGGTTTACGGTAACCAACTCGTTGAGCGGCACATGGACGAATGCGGGAGTAAATAGGCCTTTGTGCGATGGGGAGGGGAAAATCAAATTGTAGTTTTCAAACGATCCCGACTGGCTGTCTGTGCTGACGTAGGTGCCGCTGCCGTCATCGACGAAAGGCTGCGACCATTGATTACCTGCACCATAGCTACCGCTATAGAGGAGATCGGTCATTTGCTGTGCCCACTGGGCCTTCTGGGAGCTGTCGGCCGATTGCATTTTCTCGTTTATGGTTGGGCCATCCGAGGTGCCGAACACTTCGCTCAGCAGACCGCTTTCCTGTCCTCCGGTAGCGTTCCATCCATTATTGTTCACTAACGGGCTTTTTGAATATACTGCGTCGGAGGTTATCTCCGCATTGGACGTCACCAACCGGATGGTTGTTACGGAATCGGCGGCTTGTGCGGTGGTTACGCCTACTGCGCCCATGCCGAACAGCATGGCCACGGATGCCAGGCCTGCCGTTAGTTTCTTGATTATCGGTTTCATTGCAATCACTTCCTTGTGTTCAAGCATTGCTTTGCGAGAGGTGGTGGCGGGGCGTCGCGCGTATCGCACGGTGCCCCGCCGGGCTCCTGCCGAAGACCCGCTGGCTTTATGCCATCGCTGGGGTTGCCGGGGTCTGGCGGGCGTTCGTGTCGTCGCGGCGGCGCAGGCTGTGCCATACGCCCAACGCGACCAGCGCCGAGCCGATCAATGTGAACATCACCGTGCCCATGCCGCCGGTGCCGGGCAGGTCGCCTTCCTTGACGTTCTGTACGGTCAGCGTGTAATAGCCCTTGGTGAAGCCATCCTGGCTGACCTCGAGCGGCTGGCCGTCGGCGTCCGTCATGCTCACGCCCGAGAACACGCCGGTATCCTCGTCCAGATCGCCCTTGACCACGAGCTTGATGTCCTCGGTCAATTGCGTATAGCCCTCAGGGGCCTTCGTCTCTCGGATCCAATACGTACCCGACACGAGGCTGGGCGCTTGGTACGAGCCTTCATATCCATTCATCGGGGTCCCGGTCTCCTCGTCGGCCGCCGCGCCCGAACCGTCGTCCTCGTATATTGAGAACTCGGCGCCGTCCAACGGAGCGCCGGACTCGTCCACCTTAAGCACGTACATGGCGTAGGAATACACGCTCGCCGTGCTCGCCGCCGACAGGGCCGTTGTCTCGCCGGTCGTGTCCGTGGGATACGACACACGGGCGAGGTTGGCGCCGATACTGATCGGAGCGTAGGCCATTAGGGATGCTTTGTACGTCACGACGAGTTCCTCGCCCGCCGACCAGCCCTTGGCCTTCACGTCCCCGAAATCAATGTCCATGTACGAATTGGAGTACGGATTGCCTCCAGGGCACTCCGTACTCACCGTGAAATCGCGGCCGTTCGCCAACGACCGGCCGCCCAGCGTGGCCGACACCGAACCGGTGTCCGAGGGCAGGACTCCCGTGTCGACGATGCGCAGCGGATACTTCGTGTAGGAACTTGTGTCCGGCACCTTCATCGTGATGGTGAACGTATGGTCTCCCGCACCTTCCGCACCTTCCACGGCCTTCTTGCCGTCCACGCGCTTGTCCAACGTCGGCTCGTCCGTCTTGAGCGACACCGTCACCGAATCGCCCTCCGACGCGTCCATGCGCACGAACCGCGAGCCCACGCCGTTGCCCGAACCATACGGCACCAGCCACACCCAGCCCGGCTTCAGACCGGTCCACGTGGCCGAATATGGGCCCGAGTCCGTTCCGGACAGGGGCTTTGTGAAGGAATCGAGGAACGTGTCGGACAATTGGCCATTTTCTCGTAGGTCCCGGTACGTCAGATCGGACATCACCGTCGGATCGTTGCTCTCCAGCATTGCCGCGAATTCCGGCGCGTTCACAATGAGGCCCCACTGAACCTGGATGCCGTCTACCAGAGCGTCGGTGCCCTCCGACCACGAGAACGACCCGCCCGACTCATCCAGCAAATTGAACGCCGCGAACTTCGCCCCATTCAACCCCGGAGCTGTTGAATCCACCGTCAACGACATCTCAGAGACCGGCTCAGGTTCAGGTTCAGGAGTGGATGGCGCATTCCCCGCAGACTCCATGACCACCGTCGCCAACACTGTACTGTCAGTTGCAGAATAGTTCTGATCCGTCACGACAAATGTAGTGTGCACTTGGTCATATATCCAATACAGGGAATTGGGGCCAACATTCAAAGAGTCGACGAACGTAGCCTCGTATCCAGAACCAGTTGACTGATAATTTGCCGTGGGAGCCTTATCCGCTGTGAAACCATTATCTTCGTAGATTTGGAACATCTCCTCAGACCAGGCGTTACGCTGCGACTCATCGGCATTGCGTACATTAGTCAAAGCCTCCTGTTCCGAGGATGCGCCGTTAACCAATGCGTAAAAATCATTGAGAACCTGCGTGTTCCAAAGACCTATACCTTGTATGAACGAAGAACCGTCACCTGAATCCAACACCATAGGAATCACCGTGACTGTTCCATTGTCGGTCGCGCTTGTAACAGTAATCTTGCCTTTGTATTCGGCGGCCTGGGCGGTGGTCGCGCCCATGGCACCCAGGCCGAACAGCATGGCCAGGGATGCTGCGCCCGCCGCCAGTTTCTTGAATATCGGTTTCATTGCAATCACTTCCTTGTGAATGATGAAGTTTATTTGCATGGTTACTTTTGCTTGAATTGCTTACGTTTCGTGAGGGTGGGCGGTTGGCGGGGCATCGGCCTCATCGCGCGACGCCCCGCCAACCTTCCGCCCCTATGCCATGGCTGGGGTTGCCGGGGTCTGGCGGGCGTCCGTGTCGTCGCGGCGGCGCAGGCTGTGCCATACGCCCAACGCGACCAGCGCCGAGCCGATCAATGTGAACATCACCGTGCCCATGCCGCCGGTGCCGGGCAGGTCGCTTTCCTTGGCGTTGCCGATATCAACGTTGAAGTTGACCATGGAGGATGTGTTACCACCCTGCCAGTTGATGTACAGGTTGCCGTAATCGCCAGTTCCGACGATTTCCGATGGGTCCAGCGTGGGGCTTCCATCTTCGGTATATCCGGTGGGGAACGCCAGCTTGAACGGATTGCTCGGCGTGATATACCCGTCCGGAGCCTTGGTTTCCTTGATCCAGTAAGTGCCGCCGTGCAGGCCAAGCAGGTTGATCATGCCATCGTCTCCGGTGGTAAGCGTGTCCTTGAGTCTTGACTCGTCGACCAGTCCATCGTGCAGAATGGGGAACCAGTATCCTTGCATTTCGTAGAACTTGATCGGCTCGGCCGCCGGGCTTCCGTCGTTGTCCTCATAGATTTGGAAGGATGCTCCGGCCAATTTATCGGTATTGGAGGCTCCCGATGCGCAGGTTCCGTTATCGCACGCAAACTTGTAGATGCCGTAGCCGTACGTATAGAGCAGTGCCGTGGATTGAACGGTGCTCTGCTCGCTGCCGCTTTGCCCGTAGAAGACCTGGGCGTACGTGGATACGGGATCGATTCCGGAGACTGCCGAACGCGCCGTGTAGGTTACCTTGATGTTCAGGTACTTGGTGCCGTTGGAGCTGAGCGAAGACATATCGGTGAAGATGAATTTTTGCATGCCGGTCGTGCTCGTGGATGTGGTGTCCAACGTGTAGTCCTGGTCTTTGGTCAGCGTTTTGCCGTTGGCGGTAACCGTGAGCGTGTCGGCTTGCATGCCATACGCCGGGATGACCATGTCCGAGACTGGAACGCCAACCGTGTCCTCGATGCGGTATCCGTAGCCGGACGGCACGCCATCCTCCATCAGGGGCATCACCGCGTCAATCTGCACCTTAATGTTTTCTGTGTATGAAGCATCGGTGGCCGACTTGCCGTTGATCGTCTTCCTGACCGTGGGCACGTCCGACTTCTCCTCGACCCGCACGCCCGGACCATCCACATCCACCAACAGCGCAGTGGATGCTGCATCGTCGGTCTTGTACACGACATATCGACCGTACGGCAGGCCGGAAAAGCCGCAGTCGCTAGGCAGATTTGCGAATTTCGCCGCATACGTGCCATCGGCCTGCTGTACCATTGTGGCGGTTGTTTGATAAAAAGCCCATGAGGCAGTGCCGTTTTGTGCGGCAAGTCGAGCGAACTCTGTCCAAGCGGTTTCTCCGCCTTGTTGAACTATGTTCAGGCACTGCTGCCAAGTCGATACGCCAGAATCTCTGTCGCAAGCGGGGTAGAAATCTTGCACTCCATCCAATCCTCCGATCTCACCCTTTCTGCCAGGCGTCGTATAACTGCCGTCTGTCATCGTGTAGGCAAGCGGTCGGAGGGTGTATGAGTCGGAGGATGCGGACTGCCTGATTACGGATAGGCTGCCATCTTCTCCGGCAAGCGTATCTGATCCGCCCGTACCGGAGCCTCCGCCTTCTGAGTTTGATGTTAGGGTTACGGTTACTTGACTACTTGTGATGGCATCCACTACCTGCGGAATGAAGGCGTCGGGGGTGTCCTTTGCTGGTACGATGAGTATGCTTGTCGCGACATTCGGTGTAATAGCACTATATGTAAACACGCCACCAGAAATTGTCCCAGCTAATTCCAGTGCACCGTTGTTATTCTCATATATCCACTGCGCAAAACCGGAAGACCATGCGGTTTGTTGCTCGGAATCGGCTGCCATAAATGGATCATGTCCCATTCCCTGCTCCGGGGTGACATACTCCGTTCCCATAACAGGCTTGAGCATCAAATCCGTTGTCGAATCTGCACAAGTCCAACGGGGGTTATAGTCCGAGTGGGTCCAGACATTTTCAACATAAATCTTGGTTCCTTCGAGCTTGCCTCCTGTGCCGTCCTTGATGATGACGTCACCGGCGGCGGCTTGTGCGGTGGTCGCGCCTACGGCTGCCATGCCGAACAGCATGGCTACGGATGCCAGGCCTGCCGCTAGTTTCTTCAATATGGGTTTCATTGCTATCACTTCCTTAATAAGGGTTGTCCCGGCGATGTGGGGGCGACACTGGCTGGCGAATCGCCGCCGCGCCGCCGAGACAACCACGTACCATTGCGTGCCGGTCGGTCGTTGGCAGACGATGTCCGACCGGTTTGTCATTTTCTATGCCATCGCTGGGGTTGCCGGGGTCTGGCGGGCGTTCGTGTCGTCGCGGTGGCGCAGGCTGTGCCATGCACCCAATGCGACCAGCGCGGAGCCGATCAACGTGAACATCACCGTGCCCACGCCACCGGTACCAGGAAGATCGCCTTCCTTGACGTTGCCCACCGGAATGGTTGGATATCCAACAGTCGATCCTAAAAATCCAAATTCTGCTGCAGGAGTGTTTTGGTCGCCGTACGTAACCGAGCCCCCGGTAATCACGCCGGTATCCGCTTCGCGCTCCGCGGTAATAGTGACCTTAATGGGCTCGGTAAGCTTTGCGTAGCCGTCCGGGGCCACTGTCTCTTCCAGCCAGTATGTGCCCTCGCGCAAACCTTGAATCGCAAATGCATCGTTATTATTGAGGACTGTTAAGTCGGTGATATCCCTAATGAATGCACCCTCCATGCTGGACTGACGGTAGTAAGCAAAGACATAGGTGTTGGAAGTGCTATACATGAAGGTAATCGGCTGCTCTGCCGGCCGGCCGTTCTCGTCATCGTACAAGCGGAATGTTGCTCCCGTCAGTGGCGTAGAGGTAAGCGGATCAAAGACGCAATCACCGTTTTCTGGGCAAGTGAACTTATCCACCTCGAATGTGGCACTATGCGCAAATGCTGTGCTCTGTGCAGATTGTTTCGTGGCGTCGGGGTCGGAAGGGTCGCTGCTATACGTTACTTGGGCGAAGGTGTCTATTTCCGTCATGGGGAGAGTCAGCATTTGATTTGCACCCAAAAACTCGCAGTCATATTCAATGATGATGGGATCGTCTGGCGTATAGGTCTTGATGTTGAAAAGATCATACAGATACGCATCGCTTGAATTAAACTGGCTATTGGGCGGATAGAAGCCGTACTCGATACCTTGCTGAAGCATCTGGCCGCCAACGGTAACCGTTACGGTATCCTCGTCAGCCAGCCAATGCGCTTCATCAAGCGTGTCGTTGACCTTGAACGTGTAACTATCCTTGTAGGAAGAGGTATCAGGGACGAAGCTTTCGATGCGCATGCGTCCTGTTTCTCCGTAATTCATAGTGACATGCGTGCGACCATTAATGGTTTTGATGACGGTTGGTTCGACGGTCTTGAGTCCCGCATCCACGTCTTCGCCGTCGTGTGGGTTCACGATCATCGGACGCACTACCGTGTCCTTCGTCTCGTCGACGGGTATGATGATGGTCCAGCTCTGCGGGATCGTCAAATGCGCTATGTACTCGCTGGTTCCGCTTGCGCTTGTGGTCTTGGTCATCCGGGCCGTTTCGTTGGAAGCCCAGCTATGCTGCCGTGCGAAGGTTGCGGCGGCCTTGGCCATATCGCGCAGTTCTTTGCTCTCGTCCTGCAGGGTGTTGAGGTACTGCATGATCGTTGTGGAATCGCTTGAATTGACCGGCTCGTACGAGGCGAAGAACTCACCCCAGCCAGATGCCAGAGAATATCCGCTCGAAGTGCTGTACCAATAGATGCGGAAGGTTTGAAGCTCCACGTTCTCCGCCGCCGGGTCGGACGAACGGATGTATACCTCCGAGTCGGGGACCAGTTCCTCGGCGGCTTGGGCGGTGGTCGCGCCGACGGCGCCCAGGCCGAACAGCATGGCTACGGACGCCAGGACCGCCGCTAGTTTCTTCAATATCGGTTTCATTGCAATCACTTCCTTGTGGATGATGATGTGAAGTTGTCTCGGTTTTGTTTTTCGCTGAATAATGAGGAGGGGCGTGAGCTGGGCGAGGCTAAGCCTGTGTCGTCCAGCTCACGATGTGCCACCTATGTCGGTGGCAAGGTAGGGTCAACGCTGCCGGATCGGTCGCGGTAACGATTGGTGGGGCAGTGGCGTGCCCGTAGTCACTGGTCGTGCCGTGTCGTGTCCGGTAGCGTTGACATCCCTCACTGGCGAAGAGTGGATGACCGGTGAGGGAAGACTGCGTGTGCAAACCACGAGTGCTCCGGCGAATTGGATTCATTTTGCCGATGCTCGTTTGTGATAATGCCCGTTTCACCTATGCCCGAATGGGCGGACGTAGGGGCAGGCGAGCAGGCATGCGGTGATGCTTTGCCGTGGAGGTGTGGTTTGTCGTGCCATGCGGGAAGAAGAATTCCCGTCTGCGTTATACGGTTGTGCGGTGTGTCCTCTGGCGTCCCCGCGCCAGCGTTCTGTCGAAACGGTCACATCGAACGTGACAGAACCAGGATCATCCGCACGGTCATTGACCGCGGTCGCGCGCTCGCAGGCGATGGGCTTGGGCGATCTGTATAGGCCCGTAGGCATGGGTGCGTATGCTCATGCCGCATATAAAGGCCGCTATTGCGGCGCAGTACAGCAAGTACACGAGCGGCCCGCCCGGCATATGGTTGGAAACGTTCGAGTGCTGTGCGTCGGCGTGGGCAATTGCGGTGAGTGTTTGATGACGTAGTGTGGCGTTGGTTGCCGTTGAGGTACGCCTGGGCAAAGTATTACGGTTCGTTGTCATCGACGTGGATGAAGCGTCGGTACCGGTGTCGATGTCGTTGTCATGGTTGCTATACCAATAATCTCGCGCGTATACGTATGTGGCGTCCGTTGTCTGGTCGTTATCGGATGCGTAATAGGTTGCGGAAGTGGGTATGGCTGTGGACAGCGCGTATGTGCCGTCCTCCTGCTGCATGAGGCCAAAAGGTATGGAGCCCGGAGTGTCGCTTCGACGGGCGAGTGACGATAACTGGAAATATCCGTCGTGCCCAATCTGGTATACCGTCTCGTCGGTTTGCGAGAGGAGGGAATGCCGGGCCTGTATGATGTCGATGTCGTGTGTCCATGAAGCTGCCTGGAATACTCCGGCGAAAATGCCGGCTGCCAGGCTTGCCGACGAGGGTCTCATCAGTGTCATGGACTGGGTGGCGGAGTCGATATGAAGTGCTTCGTCCATTTGCTGTACGGCATCGGGGCCGTACGCGCCGGCAACGCTCATGACTACGAGGGCGCTGACGGCCATTGCGGTCATATGCCTGGGGTTGTCCATCGTCGGTCACCTGTCTTCGGGCGGTTCGGTTCGCGTTATGCTTGGTGTCGCTGCGGGGCGACGGGGAAGAGCGCGTGTCTGCGCGATCTTCGTATGGAACGCGGGTATCGTCCGCCACAGGCGATCCCATCGACGAGGCCGGTTGTCGGTCTGCGCCGCGCGGCAATGAACGTGATCCACTCTCTTCTCGACGATCATTATCGCTGCGTTGTTGGTGTGTGATTATCACTACGTCAACAATCGATTGACAAGTGACACTATAGCAGTATTGTGAGTTTTGTCACATATGCAGACGTCGAAATGTGTTGTATTTGTGTTGGGCGCATGCTGTATTGCATACTAAGTTTCCATTGAGCTAAACGGTGTCATTCCAACGATGTGTGTTGGTATTTTTTCTGCCCCCCCCCCCCTAATTGCTTCGGTGTTTTTTCGAATTTGCTGATGTTTGGGCGTGTTGTGTGGAAATGTCGCATTGCGATGTGTGGCAACACACCGTATCGAACAACTGTTCGAATTTTGGTGGAAAATGCGCTATGGTGGATAGGGACGACTGTTTCGGCATCGCAATATTGAGCTACACCGTGGAGGAATGCAGTGAACGCAACACAACTCACATCGTCGGGCACCTGCGAACATCGCATTATGGACAGCGATACGTTCCTGTCCCACGAGCTGGACAAAGCTCCCCTGCTGGAGAATGATGGTGTGGTGCATGCTGACATCAGCGCTATTCCCAATGATCTGAAAATCGTAGTGCAGGGGGCGAGGGAGCATAATCTGCGCAACGTCAACTTGCAGATTCCGCGCAATCGTATGGTGGTGTTCACCGGATTGTCTGGCTCGGGAAAGTCCTCGCTGGCATTTGATACGTTGTTTGCCGAGGGGCAGCGTCGGTATGTGGAGTCTCTGTCGGCGTATGCCCGGCAGTTCTTGGGGCAGATGGACAAGCCGGATGTTGACTTCATCGAGGGGTTGAGCCCTGCGGTGTCGATTGACCAAAAAACTACCAATCGCAACCCTCGGTCTACGGTGGGTACCATTACGGAAATCTATGATTATTTACGATTGCTCTTTGCCCGCGTCGGTGTGCCACATTGCCCTGAGTGCGGGGCGTTGGTGAGTGCGCAGACCCCGCAGATGATGGTTGATGCGTTGCTTGCGCAACCGGAACGCACACGTTTCCAAGTGCTCGCACCGGTGGTGCGTGGACGCAAAGGCACGTTTGAGGACTTGTTGGAGCTGCTGCGTGGCGATGGCTATGCGCGTGCGCTGATTGATGGGCAGATGCACCAGCTCTCTGACGACATCGCGTTGACCAAGCAGAAGAAACACACCATCGAAGTGGTGGTTGATCGTTTGGTAATGAAAGACGGCGTGCGCCAGCGGTTGACGGACTCCATCGAGACCGCGTTGCGACTGTCCGAAGGTTTGGTGGTGATTGATTTCGTCGACAAGCCGCAGAACGATCCCGCACGGCGCATGCCGTTCTCGGAAAAGCGTGCATGCCCGAACGGTCACCAGTTGGAGCTTGATGAAGTCGAGCCGCGCACGTTCTCATTCAATGCGCCCTATGGCGCGTGCCCGGCTTGTACCGGCATCGGCTACAGCTTGGAAATTGACCCGGAACTGGTGGTTCCCGACCCTGACAAAACATTGAACGAAGGGGCTATCGAGCCCTGGAATCTCGCCAAAAGCACTGGTGAATACTACCGGCATTTATTGGAAGCGTTGGGCGAAGACCTAGATTTTGATCTCGATACGCCGTGGCGAAGTCTGCCCGAATCGGTGCGGCATGCCATCATGTACGGGCATGATTACGAAGTGCAGGTATCCTATCGCAATCGCTGGGGGCGGTTGCGTGAGTATTCGACCGGCTTCGAGGGTGTGGTGCGCGCGCTCACCCGACGGTACAAGGAAACCGAATCAGACCAGATGCGCCAATATTATGAGGGCTACATGCGTGAAGTGCCTTGCCAAGTGTGCGACGGCAGGCGTTTGCGCCCCGAAGTGCTGGCGGTGACGGTGGGTGAGGCGTCGATTGCCGACGTGTGTGATATGTCCGCCGAACGTGCGTTGGCCTGGGTGAATGGACTCACCTTGCAAGGTGCATCCGCGCATATCGCGGGCGAGGTGGTCAAAGAAATTCGGGCCAGATTGGGTTTCCTCAATGACGTTGGACTGAACTATCTGACGTTGTCCCGTGCCGCCAAAACACTATCTGGCGGTGAGGCGCAGCGCATTCGCTTGGCCACGCAAATAGGCTCCGGACTGGTCGGTGTGATGTACGTATTGGACGAACCGTCCATCGGTTTGCATCAGCGGGATAATGATCGACTGATCGAAACGCTGCACCATTTACGAGACCTTGGTAATACGCTGATTGTGGTCGAACATGATGAAGATACCATACGCCAGTCGGATTGGCTGGTGGATATTGGGCCGGGGGCTGGCGAACATGGCGGGGAAATCACGTTCTGTGGTCCATCGGCGCATGTGGTGGATGCCACTAAATCGGTGACCGGCGATTATATAGCGGGGCGCCGTCGCATCGAGGTGCCGGGTCGCCGGCGACGCGTGAAGGCGTCGGAACGGTTGCGTGTGGTTGGTGCCCGCGAGCACAATCTCAAGAATCTCAACGTCAGCATTCCTTTGGGGGTTATGACGTGTGTTACGGGAGTGTCGGGGTCTGGAAAGTCCACGCTGATTAATGGAATCCTCTACCCGGTACTGGCGGATAAGCTCAATGGAGCACGCTTGGTGCCCGGCAAGCATGTGCGCGTGGAAGGTGTGGAGCAGTGTGACAAGGTCATCCATGTGGACCAAAACCCTATTGGACGCACCCCACGTTCCAATCCCGCCACCTATACCGGCGTGTGGGACAAAATACGCCAGCTTTTCGCCAAAACTCCCGAAGCGCAGGTGCGAGGATACGGACCGGGGCGCTTCTCCTTCAACGTCAAAGGCGGCCGATGCGAAGCCTGCCACGGCGACGGAACGCTGAAAATCGAAATGAACTTCCTGCCGGACGTCTACGTCGAATGCGAGGAATGCCACGGCAAGCGGTACAACCGCGAAACCTTGGAGGTGTTGTACAACGGCAAATCCGTATCGGACGTGCTGGACATGCCCATCGAAGAGGCGGCGCAATTCTTCAAGGCATACCCGTCCATCGCCAGATACCTAGACACGTTGGTGCAGGTTGGTTTGGGCTACATTCGACTGGGGCAACCCGCTCCCACGCTATCTGGCGGCGAATCGCAGCGAGTGAAACTCGCCACCGAACTGCAGCGGCGCTCAACCGGCAAAACCGTGTACATTCTCGACGAGCCGACCACAGGTTTGCATTTCGAGGATGTGCGCAAACTACTGGTGGTGCTGCAAGGTTTGGTAGACAAGGGCAACACGGTCATAGTGATCGAGCATAACCTGGATGTGGTCAAATGCGCCGATTGGATTATTGATTTGGGGCCGGAAGGCGGCGATGGCGGCGGTACCATCGTGGCCGAAGGCACGCCGGAGCGTGTGGCCGAGTGCGAGGCGTCGTGGACGGGCCGGTTCCTCGCACCCATACTGGAACACAAGGCGAGGCGATAGACGGTATAGCGTCGGCGGTGCGGTACCAATACTCGCTTGTGGCGGCTTGTTGGTACGGCAGCGCAGTGAAACGATGGAGAGGGGAGCGGTGAAGGCGATGGACGAGCATGATGGGGCTAACGTCGAACTCGACCAGGCGGAGCGGCGCGTCATTCGCTTGGGGCTGACGCCGTTGGGCGATTCGCGTGACGCGTTTCGCCCGCGTCCCTGTGATATTCCCGCTCTGCCGGGCGTGTACAAGTGGCGTGATGCCCAGGATCGCGTGATCTATGTCGGCAAGGCGAAAAACCTGCGCAATCGTTTGGGCAACTACTTCCAGCCATTGCATCAATTGCATCCACGCACGCAAACCATGGTGCTTACCGCCCGCGGCCTCGAATGGACGGTCGTGGGCACCGAATTGGAAGCCCTCACATTGGAATACACGTGGATCAAGGAATTCGATCCACGCTTCAACGTGGTGTTCCGTGACGACAAAACCTATCCATACCTAGCGGTGTCGGCAGGGGAGGAATACCCCCGCGTGTGGATTACACGCAGTCGCAAACGGCGTGATACGCGCTATTTTGGCCCGTATGCGAAGGTATGGGATCTGCGGCATAGCTTCGACCGACTGCTGCGTACCTTCCCTGTGCGCACCTGTTCGACCGCCGCGTTCCGCAAGGCGCAGGTCACCGGGAGACCCTGCCTGCTGGCATCCATCGGCAAATGCTCCGCCCCCTGCGTGGGGCGCATCAGCGTCGAGGACCATCGCCGCCAGTGCGAACGTATGGTGGGGATTCTTACCGGGCGTATCGGCAAGTCGTATATTGCGCAGCTCGCCAAAGAGATGAAACAGGCCAGTGACGAGCTGGATTTCGAACGTGCGGCGCGATTGCGCGACGATATCGCCATGCTTCGCAGCGTTGTGGAACAGAATGCTGTGGCGTTGGACGACGAAGTGGACGCCGATATTTTCGGCATGGCTTGCGATGATCTGGAAGCTTCGGTACACGCCTTCTTCGTGCGTTCGGGCACGATTCGCGGCGAACGTAACTGGAGCGTTGAGCGTGTCGAAGACGTGGATGACGCCGACCTAATCGCCGACCTGCTCACCCAGGTGTACATGGAGGCGGATGGTGGAGACGAACACAACGCGGCCGTGGCGATTAGCGAAGAGCGTGACGCCTTCGGTACCACCCAAAACGTCACCGCCGTGGACGCGCAGGCACGTGCCCAAGCCACGCGCATGCGTCGCACACGGCAAAGCCAAACCGGAAGGGCGGATCTGCTCGCACCCATTGCGCCCATCCCACGGGAAATCATCGTGTCTGTGGCGCCAAGCCGCCGCGAAGAGATGGAAGCCTGGTTGAGCGAGCGCCGAGGAGGAGCCGTCAGCATTCGTGTGCCCAGTAGAGGAGATAAGCGCACGCTGATGGAACGGGCAAACGCGAACGCGCAGCAAGCTTTGCAGCGCAGCAAAATGAGTCGCATCAGCGATATGGGTGCACGGACGCAAGCCATGAACGATGTGGCCGATGCCTTGGGGTTGCCGCAAGCCCCCTTGCGCATCGAATGCTACGACATTTCCAACACCGTGGCCGGCGCTTATCAGGTCGCGTCGATGGTGGTGTTTGAGGATGCGGTTGCCAAGCCGTCGCAATATCGCCGTTTTGCCATTCGCGGTACCGACGGCACGGGGGCGGTGGATGATCTTACTGCCTTGTATGAAACGTTGACCCGTCGTTTCCGCCATGGCAACATCGCCGGAGACAGTGGCGAAAGCATGGAACAAGGACGTGCCGAACGCCGTCATTTCGCCTACACGCCGAATTTGGTGGTGGTCGATGGTGGCAAGCCGCAGGCCATGATCGCCGCCAAAGCCTTGCGGGATTGCGGCGTGGATGACGTTGCCGTATGCGGATTGGCGAAACGTTTGGAAGAAGTCTGGCTGCCGGACGACGATTATCCCATCATTATGAAGCGGCGATCAGAAGGCCTGTATTTGTTGCAGCGCGTGCGCGACGAATCCCACCGATTCGCCATTACCTATCATCGTCAGACGCGTCGCAAGGGGGCTTTGCGTTCGGCATTGGACAACATTCCTGGCATCGGGCCCACGTATCAAAAGCGGCTGTTGAAGCACTTCGGCTCGGTGAAGGCCATGCGTGAAGCCAGCGTCGAGGAGCTGCGGCAAGTCGAGGGCATCGGGCAAGCCAAAGCCGAAACCATGTATCAGGCTTTGCATGAGCGTGACGGCGAGGAGCATGACAAGGCTGCGGACAATGTTTCTGTAGACGATATCGCTGCGGGTGACGTGTCGGTGGATGGCAATCAACCATCCCACGCTGCCGCATGATGATATGCATGGGTTGGCTTGTTGCGTGTGGCGGTTAGCATGGAACAAACGGCAAAGGAGGTGACCATGGGTCGAGTACGGCATCGGTGCGCGGTGTTAGGCTCGCCGATCGCGCATTCCTTGTCGCCGATGCTGCATCAGGCGGCATATCGTTCGCTGGGGTTGGACGATTGGGATTACGGACGCTATGACGTCACCGAAAATGTTCTGCCTGCATGGCTGAGGTCACGTGATGTCACGTGGCGTGGAATAAGCCTGACCATGCCGTTGAAAATGGCGGTGATGCCATATGGCATGCCTTGCGACATATGGTCCGAGCGCTTGCGTGTGGCCAATACCGCGGTATGGGATTGCTTTTGTGACGACGACCGCGGCGACGTTGGGCGCGACGTCATCCATTCCGATCAGTCCGCCAACTCGACGCTACGGCTTTATAACACCGACGTATACGGCATAGCGCAGGCTTTCGCAGAAACAGGGGCGGTGCGCGTCGAAGACGGCGCTCGCGCATTGATTATCGGCAACGGCAATACGGCTGCGTCCGCCATGGCCGCATGTGTGTCAATGGGGATGCGTGACGTGGTGTTGGCGGCGCGCCGTCCGCAGGCCCACGCGCAGTGGGAATCGGTATTTCCTGAGTTGCGGGTGACACGCATCGGCTGGGATGCCGTGGCTGCGGCTACCCGTGAGGCGAGCTTGGTGATAAGCACGGTTCCCGCGCATGCCGCTGATGACATTGCCGAACTGATGGTCCCGGCCCGCGCCGGTGTGCCGTTGCTGGATGTGGTGTACGACCCGCATCCCTCGAAGCTGCTTGCGGCATGGCGCGCGCGGGGCGGCGTCGGCATCGGTGGCGAGCGTATGTTGCTCCACCAGGCCATTGCCCAGGTGGAATTGATGGTGGACATCCCATCTTTGGGGTTGTCCGATGATAATAACCGCGCATGGCGCATGGCCATGAACAATGCTGTGGAGGAGGCATGGTAATGCAGCAGCAGTATGATGCAATGGCATCGCAGTCGTCCGAGTCGCATCACGTCCCGGTCCACGCCGCAGCTCCCGGTTCAGACGTCGAGGTGTTGCTCATCACGGGCATGAGCGGTGCGGGACGTTCCCGCGCGGCCGACAGCGTTGAGGATATGGGTTGGTATGTGGTTGACAATCTGCCGCCGAAGCTGTTGGTGCCGTTGGTGGATATGATGACCACGTCGTCGTCCAAGATTCATCGTTTGGCGGCGGTGATTGATGTTCGTTCCCGCTCGTATTTCGATGATTTGTCGGCGGTGTTGAGTCATTTGGATGATTTGGGCGTCAAAACGCGCATTCTGTTCTTGGATGCCAGTGACCATGTGCTGGTCAAACGTTACGAGTCGGTGCGTCGTCCGCATCCGTTGCAAACCGGCGGCCGTCTGATCGATGGTATTGCAGCCGAGCGTGCGCTTTTGGGGCATCTTAAGGAGCGTGCGGATATTGTCATCGATACTTCGATGCTGAGCATCCATCAGTTGAGTACCAAGTTGTACGAGGGATTGTTGGGGGCTGGCTCTTCCACGGTGTCGGTGCATATTTTCAGTTTCGGCTTCAAATATGGCATGCCTATTGATGCGGATTTCGTGGCCGATGTGCGTTTTCTGCCTAATCCGTTCTGGGTGCCGCAGTTGCGCGAACAAACCGGGCTTGACAAGCCGGTGAGCGATTATGTGCTGTCCAGCGATGGGGCGAGGGAGTTCTTGGATGCGTATGAGCGTGCCATTGCTGTGGCCGTCGAGGGATACGCTAAGGAGGACAAGCATTTTGTCACCATTGCCGTGGGGTGTACGGGCGGTCAGCATCGTTCGGTGGCCATGAGCGAGGCATTGGCGCAACGTTTACGTGACCGAGGCTTGTCGGTGACGGTGTCAGCGCGTGAATTGCCGCGCCGACATGATGTGCACGCGGCTGCCGTGTCTCCATCGTCCGTATCGTGATACAACCATGTCTGTTATATAAGAAAATAACGGTGCAATGTCCAACTCGTTCGGTATCACAGTAAGCCGATGCCGATGCCGTGCGTAGTTGGCGCATATCACAGTTTTGACGACAAACACCAGCATTAGGAGGTTGGCTCTTGGCTCTTCTGGATGATGTCAAAAGCGAACTCGCCGCAATCGAAAATGAGCTTCCCGCCGCACAGAAGGCGCAGGCCACTGCCATGATTCGTTTTGGCGGCGGATTGCGGCTGGTACAGCGACAAATCATTGTGCAGGCGCAATTTGATTCGTTGGAAGTGGCGCAGTGGTTGAAGGACACCATCAAGAACCTCTATGGTCACGATGCGAATCTCAGCCAGGTGGCGCGTCAGACACCCAACGGCATGGTGCAACGCTATCTCGTGCACGTTGAACGTGGCGGTGCCGCGCTGGCTCTGCAAACTGGTCTGCTGGATCGTCGCAAGCACTTGGTGTTGGGGCTTCCTGCCGACATCATCGGCGGTAATATAGCGCAGGTCAAGGCCGCATGGCGTGGAGCCTTCCTGGCTCACGGCGGCTTGTCCGATCCTGGCAAGGCCAGTTATTTGGAAATCGTCTGCCCGACCAATGAGGCCGCTCTGGCATTGGCCGGCGCCGCCCGACGCCTGGGCATCAGCGCTAAGCCGCGTCAGTTGCGTAGCTCCGAGCGCGTTACTTTGAAAGACCCCGATGCCATTGAGCGCATGCTTAACCTGATGGGCGCTCCGCGCAGTGCCCGCGAATGGACCGGCAAGCGCTCGGACGGGGAGGCCCGTGGCAAGGCAAACCGTTTGGCGAACTTCGACGATGCCAATATGCGCCGCAGTGCCAAGGCGGCGGCCGAAGCCAGCGTCAAGGTACGTAAGGCTTTCGAGATTTTGGGCGATGATATCCCGGACAATTTAAAGGCTGCCGGCCAGTTGCGTGTCGACCATGCCGACGCCAGCTTGGAAGAGCTGGGACGTTTGGCCGATCCGCCGATCACCAAGGATGCCATTGCCGGGCGTATCCGTCGATTGCTGCAGTTGGCGGACAAGGTCGCCAAGACGCAAGGAACTCAAGACTAAACGCTGCGTATGCGCAGCTATGGGCGGGAGGGTCGTTTCATACGGTCTGACCGCCCTTTTCGTATGTGGTTCGCCGACACTGTTGGCGGGGTGTTTTGTTCGTTGATCCTTGTATGATCGCGATGTAACGTGATTGACGTCACACCACTGTGCGTGGGCGCGAAAGCGTGCCCGCGCTGGGGAAAGGAAAACCATGAAGACTCTCAAGGATCTTGGCGATCTTAAGGGTAAGCGCGTGTTGGTTCGCGCCGATTTCAATGTTCCGCTCGACGGCACCACCATCACCGATGACGGTCGTATCAAGGCTGCTTTGCCGACGATCACGGCGCTGCGTGAGGCTGGTGCGAAGGTGATTCTTATGGCGCACCTGGGCCGTCCGAAGGGACAGGTTGTTTCCGAGCTGTCGCTGGCTCCTGTCGCAGCCCGCTTGGGTGAGCTGCTGGGCATTGAGGTCCCGCTGGCCGAGGATACCTACGGCGAGGATGCGCAGGCCAAGGTTGCCGCCATGGCTGATGGTGACGTCGTGCTGTTGCAGAACGTGCGTTTCAACCCGGAGGAAACCAGCAAGGATGCCGCCGAGCGTGCTGCGTATGCCAAGAAGATCGCCGCGCTGGGCGATGTGTTCGTGTCCGACGGTTTCGGTGTGGTGCATCGCGCTCAGGGTTCGAACTACGACGTGGCGACCGATCTGCCGTCTGCCGCTGGCTTGCTGGTCGAGAAGGAAGTCACCGCGCTGTCCAAGGCTACGGTGAACGCCGAGCGTCCGTTGACCGTGGTGCTGGGCGGTTCCAAGGTGTCCGATAAGCTCGGTGTGATTGAGAACCTGCTGGATAAGGCCGATCGTCTAGTCATCGGCGGCGGTATGGTGTTCACGTTCCTCAAGGCTCAGGGCTATGAGGTCGGCACCTCGCTGCTCGAAGAGGATCAGCTGGAGAAGGTCAAGGGCTATATCGAGACCGCCAAGGCCAATGGCGTTGAGCTGGTGCTGCCCACCGATATTGTGGTGAATGCTGGCTTCCCGGCCGGCGATACGCCGATCGAACCGGAAGTGGTGGCCGCCGATGCCATGCCTTCTGACAAGATGGGTCTGGATATCGGCCCCGAATCGCAGAAGCTGTTCCACGACAAGATCGTCGATTCCAAGACCGTCGTGTGGAATGGTCCGATGGGTGTGTTCGAGGTCGCGCAGTTCGCCGACGGTACTCGCGCCGTGGCACAGGGCTTGGTTGACGCTACTGCGGCTGGTGCCTTCACCATCGTGGGCGGCGGCGATTCGGCGTCTGCCGTGCGTAACCTGGGCTTCCCGGAGGATGGCTTCTCGCACATCTCCACGGGCGGCGGCGCTTCCTTGGAGTTCCTTGAAGGCAAGGAGCTGCCGGGCTTGACCGTGCTTGCCTAAGTGTAGAACTATGTGGGCGGGGCGGATGCGCCATCGGGTGCGCGTCCGCCCCGCTTCGCCAATAACGGGGTGTGTATGACGGGACGGAAAGGCAGGGCGCATGGCGCATAACCGAGTACCGCTGGTAGCGGGTAATTGGAAGATGAATTTCGATCATCTTGAAGCCACGTATGCGGTGCAGAAACTCGCATGGCTGTTGCGTGACGCGCGGTTTGATTACCGGCGCTGCGAGGTGGCGCTGATGCCGTCGTTCACGTCGCTGCGTAGCGTGCAGGTGCTGGTGGAGGCTGACCGGCTGCATATTCGCTATGGAGCGCAGTCGGTCTCGGTGACGTCGCAGGGTGCGTTTACCGGCGATGTCTCGGCCGATATGCTGTCGGCGTTGGGGTGCTCGTATGTGATTGTGGGTCATTCCGAACGCCGTAAATATCATCCCGAGGATGACGCCACCATCGTCGATCAGGTGCGCGGCGTATTGGCTGGTGGCATGCAGCCGATTTTGTGTGTGGGGGAGAGTTTCGAGGAGCGTCGTCAGGGCATCGAATTGGATTTCGCCGTCGGGCAGGTGCATGATGTGACGCGCGATTTGTCGGAAGATGAGGCGGCCAAGCTGATTGTGGCGTATGAGCCGGTATGGGCGATTGGCACCGGCATGGTGGCGACGCCGCAATCCGCGCAGGATGCGGCGCATGCGATTCGTCAGGATTTGCGTGAGACGTTTGGTGCGGCGGTATCCGATACGGTGCGCATTCTTTACGGCGGCTCGGTCACGTCGAAGAATGCGACGCAGCTGATTGGAGAACCGGATGTGGATGGATTCTTGATCGGTGGCGCGGCTCTTGACATTGACGAGCTGGCGACAATATGTCGATTGACGGCAAAAGCCATGACGCGCCGGTGAGCATGTCGGCATTGTTCCGTGCCTTGCGCTATTGTTAGATACAGTCTTATGAACTGGAGGTTATGCCCGTGACTGCTATGGCTGTTGTCAAGATTGTATTGCAGATCATCGTTATCCTGGCTAGTATTTTGTTGACCTTGCTGATTCTTATGCACAAGGGTAAGGGCGGCGGTCTGTCCGACATGTTCGGTGGCGGTTTGACGCAGAATGCCGGCACGTCTGGTGTGGCGGAGAAGAACCTGAACCGTTGGACGGTAATCATTGCATTGATTTGGGTTGCGGTGATTATCGCGTTGGAGTTGATGATTAAGTTCAACCTGGTATAACATACGGTACGATATTGACCCCACGTCCGTTTGGACTGTGGGGTCTTTTCATGTGTGTTGGTGTCTGCATGTCAGGAGAGAGTTGCCATGATGCCCAGGGCGTATGGCATTGCCGTCGAACGTCGCTGCTGCGAGGTGTCGCCGCAGCGTGGGAGGGGATGATGATGGACGATATGCTGGTTGACGATACGGCATTGGGCGCGATGAAGCCGCGGTGGCATGCCCGCATGGTGGTGGTTGATTTGGATGGCACGTTGCTGCGTAGTGCGGCGACGTTCGAGGAACGTGACGTATCGGAGCGCACGGTGCGCACGCTGCGGCGCGCGCATGAGGCTGGTGCGCGGTTGGTGGTGGCGACCGCGCGTCCGGTGAGCACGGCGTGGGATTTGGTCAATCGCATGCCGGTGGATGCCTGCGTGTATCTCAACGGAGCGTTGGTGGATTGTGCGCCGGGACACTCGTCCTATGACGCATTGATTGGCGGTAAAACCGATGACATGGTGCTGCGGTTTGGTTTCTCGTCGCAGCGGGCGTGCGAGGTGTGCGCCATGTTGCTGCGTGAGTTGCCGTCGTTGCGCGTGGGCATTGTGATGAATGACGTGCGGTATGCGAATTTCGACGTCAGCGTGTTGTGGAAGACGCAGACGTGGCGATATACCGATTTTACGGATGTGCCGCATGGTGTGGCCGATAAGATTATCGTACTGCCCGAACCTGACGATGTGGCACGTCTTGAGCAGCTGATTCCCGATGATTTTCGCGTTGGCGTATCGGAGGGTGTGATGTGGATGCTGATGAGTCCCGATGCATGCAAGGAGCACGCGGTGCGTGTGGTTGGCGAGCGGTGCGGTGTGGCGTTGTCTGATATGGTGGCGTTCGGCGACGATCTGATCGATATGGCCATGATGCGTGAGGTTGGTTGGGGCGTGGCGGTCGCCAATGCAAACGAACAGGTGCTGGCGATGGCTGATGAGGTGTGCGCGAGCAATGATGAGGATGGCGTGGCGCAGTGGTTGGAGCGGCACTACCGACTTAGTTGATTGGTCGAATGATTACGCAGTGAGCGAACAGCGCGGGTTGAGACGCCATGGGCGTAAGCTTACCGCGTAATCGTTGAATGCATCCAAGGGAAGGGACTGTCATGCTTCTCGACCGTATCGACGACCCGCAGGACCTCAAACAGCTGGAACAATCGCAGCTGCCGCAGTTGGCGCAGGAGATCCGCGAGGTGCTGTTGACCAAGCTCAGCGCACATGGCGGCCATGTGGGTCCGAATCTTGGCGTGGTGGAATTAAGCATCGCGCTGCATCGTGTGTTTGATTCGCCGCACGATCGCATCGTGTTCGATGTGTCGCATCAAAGCTACACGCATAAGATTCTCACCGGCCGCAAACGTGCGTTTATGGATCCCGCTTACTATGACGAGGACTCCGGCTTTACCAATCCTGAAGAGAGCGAGCATGATTGGTTCAATATCGGGCATACGTCCACGGGCGTGTCCTTGGCGTCCGGCCTAGCCACGGCACGCGACCGTGCGGGTGAGCGGTACAATGTCATCGCCATTGTGGGCGACGGCTCGTTGAGTGGCGGCGAGGCGTTCGAAGGTCTGGACTACGCAGGCCAGCTCGGTTCCAACTTCATCGTTATTGTCAATGACAATGACATGTCCATCGCGCCGAACCACGGCGGCCTGTATGGCAATCTCGCGCAGCTGCGGAGCACCAAGGGCCAGGCGTCCACCAATGTGTTCACCGCGTTGGGATTTGAATACCATTACGTCGAGCAGGGCAATGACATCGATGCGCTGATCGAGGCCTTGTCTTCGGTGAAGAACACCGATCATCCCGTACTGCTGCATGTGCGCACCGAAAAGGGGCGCGGCTTTGACTTGGCCACTGCCGATAAGGAGACCTGGCATTGGCATGGGCCGTTTGACCGCGCTACGGGAAAGTCGGCAAGCTCTGGCGGCAACGGCGAAAGCTATGAGTCGCTTACCGCGCGTTGGCTGCTCGAACGGATGCAGCAGGACCCCTCGTTGGTGGCGATTACGGCGGGTACGCCTACGGTGATGGGCTTTGGTCCGGGCGAGCGCGAGCGCGCCGGTGCGCAGTTCATTGATGTCGGCATTGCGGAAGAGCATGCCGTGGCGTTGGCATCGGGTATCGCCAGGAACGGCGGACGCCCGGTGTTTGGCGTGTCCGCCACCTTCCTGCAGCGTGCCTACGACCAGATTATGCAGGATTTGTGCATTAACGGCAATCCTGCGGTGATGCTGGTGTTTGGCGCCAGCGTCTATGGCATGAGCGATGTGACGCATCTGTGCCTGTTCGATATGCCGATGTTGAGCAATATTCCGCAGCTGGTGTATTTGGCGCCGACGTGTCGCGAGGAGTATGAGGCCATGTTGCAGTGGGCGACCACGCAGCGTGAGCATCCGGTGGCCATTCGCGTGCCTGCGCGCGGCTTGGTGTCGAGCGGCGTCGAAGACACCACCGACTACGGCGTGCTGAACCGTTATGAGATGACGCGCCGGGGCCGTGACGTGGCGATTCTTGCGGTTGGCGATTTCTATCCGTTGGGAGAACAGGTTGCCGATGCCTTACACGAGCAAGGTGTTGAAGCTACGGTAATCAAGCCGAAGTTCATCAGTGGTTTGGACGAGGACATGTTGGACGGCTTGCTTGCCGAGCATCGTGTGGTGCTGACGCTGGAGGACGGCATGATCGAAGGCGGTTTCGGTCAGAAGGTTGCCGCTCACTTCGGTCCCGTCGGCATGCGTGTGGCGACATACGGCATCGATAAGAGTTTCCCCGACCGCTACAAGGCCGAGGAATTGCTGCAGGAGCATGGGGTGACCGTGGAGCATATGGCGCAGGACGCCCTGCGTCTGTTGGAGTTGAGTCGATAGTTGAGTAGATGGCTGAGCCCATAGATCGAGGCGGCTTGGTTTTGTATCCTTGGTTGATGGATTAGGCCGCGGGTCGATGGTGCGTTTACGGGCGGGTGGTCTTCGGACTGCCCGCCTTTTGCGTTGCATGTGAAGCGCAAGTCGTTGAGGGGTGAGCGTTCGTTTTTTTGGGGGGCAGGTCGTAACGAAGTCAATTCCATAATATTGAACTTTGAACTATACAGTTCAAAATAGTGCTATAGTGTTGAACTGTTGAACTGAAAGCCGTACATATCTGCGCTGCGGATTGGTGCTGCAGGCGATGGTACGGCGTATATGGTGGAGGTGCGATTATGGCGACGACGTTTGCCGAACGCTTGCGCGAGGCTATGGCGCAGCGGTCGTACAAGCAGGTGGATGTGGTGCGCATGGCGCAGGATCGGGGCGTCAAGCTCGGCAAAAGCCATATCAGCCAATATGTCAGCGGCAAAACCGTGCCGCGTGCGGATATGACTCGCGTATTGGCCGACATCCTGCACGTCGATGCGGCGTGGTTGCTTGACGGGCAAGCGACGACTGGCGCAACGCATCACGAGATGCAGGCATCGCCCATCGCGCAGGGCAGCGAATCAATGCGCAGTGAATCAACGCAAACCACAAGCGAGAATCGAGGCGGCATGAGGCAGTTCCGTAAATCTTCCAAACTTGACAACGTGTTGTATGACGTGCGCGGTCCGGTGGTTGATGAAGCCGCCCGTATGGAGGCCTCCGGTACGCACGTGTTGAAATTGAACATCGGCAATCCCGCGCCGTTCGGGTTCCGCACGCCTGACGAGGTGATTTACGATATGCGCCAGCAGCTGACGGATTGCGAAGGGTATTCGCCGTCCAAAGGCTTATTTTCCGCGCGCAAGGCCATTATGCAGTATGCGCAGCTCAAAGGTTTGCCCAACGTGGATATCGACGACATCTATACAGGCAACGGCGTCAGCGAGCTGATCAATCTGAGCATGTCTGCGCTGCTGGATTCCGGCGACGAAGTGCTGCTGCCGTCACCCGATTACCCGCTATGGACGGCATGCGTCACCTTGGCCGGCGGCACGCCCGTGCATTACGTGTGCGACGAGCAATCCGAATGGTATCCGGATATCGACGATATTCGCAGCAAGATCACCGATCGCACGAAAGCAATTGTTATCATCAACCCGAACAATCCCACGGGCGCGTTGTATCCGCGCGAGGTACTGCAGCAGATCGTGCAGGTTGCCCGCGAACATGAACTGATGATATTCTCCGACGAAATCTATGACCGTTTGGTGATGGACGGTCAGGAGCATGTCTCCATCGCGTCGATGGCTCCTGATTTGTTCTGCGTGACGTACAGCGGCTTGTCCAAGTCACATATGATCGCCGGATTCCGTGTCGGTTGGATGATTTTGAGTGGCAACAAGACGATTGGGCGCGACTATATCGAGGGACTGAACATGCTGTCGAATATGAGGTTGTGTTCCAACGTACCCGCGCAGTCCATCGTGCAGACGGCGCTGGGTGGTCATCAAAGCGTGCAGGACTATATTGTGCCGGGTGGGCGTATCTATGAGCAGCGCGAATATATCGTGGAGGCGTTGAACGCCATCCCGGGCATTAGCGCGGTCAAACCCAAGGCGGCGTTCTATATTTTCCCGAAAATCGATGTCAAGAAGTTCAATATCACCGACGATGAACAGTTCGCGTTGGATCTACTACGTGATAAGAGGCTGTTGATCGTACATGGTGGGGGATTCAACTGGCATAAACCGGACCATTTCCGCGTGGTATACCTCCCTCGCATCGAGGTGCTGAAGGATGCTGCGGAGAAGCTGGAGGACTTCCTGTCGTACTACCGGCAGTAATCGTGGGGGAGCCACCATGTTGCGGCGGATGGATTGCATGCGATTCATCGGTATCGGGCCCCAATGACTTCATCGCCTGCGCCGTTGGAACCGCACGAATTGTGAACGATCCATGATGCCGGCGCCTTGATAAGGCGTGAAGTTGATACAAGCCCAGAGTGCTGGCGTGCTTGCGCGTGTATGACGCGACTCAATGCGGCATACGATGAGGGGCATGTTCGTGAACGAACATGCCCCTCATCTGGTAAGTGCTCAATGCGCGTGCTGGTGACTTACGTGTGTGAACTCAGGTCGCCAGCACATGCATTGCTCTCTCAGCCGTTGACGCGGTCGATGCCGGCCTGCACGTCGGCAAGCACGGAATCCCAAGACTTGATGAACGCGGCAACACCGTCGGCCTCGAGCTTGTCGGTGACAGCCTTGAAGTCGATGCCCAGATCGGCGAGCTTGTCCATGATGGCATGGCTCTCCTCATAGGTGCCGGCGATGGTCGGAGCGCCGTTGCCGTGATCGGCCAGAGCGTCCAGAGTCTTCTCCGGCATGGTGTTGACGATGAACGGGCCAACCAGCTCGTCCACGTACACGCAATCGGAGTACGCCGGGTTCTTCGTGCCGGTGGAGGCCCACAGCGGACGCTGCTTCTTGGCGCCCTTGGCTTCCAGAGCAGCCCAACGCGGATCCTCGGCGAACTTCTTCTCGAACAGCTCGTAGGCCAAACGCGCGTTGGCGATGGCGGCCTTGCCTTCGAGAGCCTTGGCTTCGTCGGTGCCAATCTCTTCCAGCTTGGCGTCCACGGCGGAATCCACACGGGAGACGAAGAAGGAAGCGACGGAGCCGATGTGCTTGAGATCGTGACCGTTGGCGTCAGCCTGGGCGATGCCCTCGATGAAGGCGTCGATGACCTGCTCGTAGCGCTCGAGCGAGAAGATCAGGGTGACGTTCACGGAGATGCCCTTGGCGAGGGTCGCGGTGATGGCCGGCAGGCCTTCCAGCGTCGCCGGAATCTTGATCATCGCGTTCGGACGGTTGACCTTCTCCCACAGTTCCACGGCCTGCACGGCGGTGGCTTCGGTCTCGTGGGCGAGACGGGGGTCAACCTCGATGGACACGCGGCCGTCGACAAAATCGGTCTTCTCGGCGATCTCGCGGAAGATGTCGGTGGCGTTGCGCACATCGGTGGTGGTCAGCTCGCGGATAGCGGTCTCCACGTCCACCTTGCCGAGCTCCTTGAGCTGAGCGTCGTACGGGCCGACCTGGCTCAGGGCCTTCTGGAAGATGGAAGGGTTGGTGGTCACGCCGACGACGTTCTTGGTGGCGATGAGTTCCTGCAGGTTGCCGGACTCGATGCGGGTGCGGGACAGATCGTCCAGCCAGATGGAAACGCCGGAATCGGACGTGCGCTGAGTTGCTTCAGTCATGTTTTCTCCTTGATACCTTGATAGTTCAACAATGTAGAGGGGAGAAGCCGTTGGACTTCTCCCCATATGATCACTTGGCCTCTTCGATGGATGCCTTGGCGGCTTCCACGACGTGCTCGGCGGTGATGCCCAGATCGATCATGTTCTGGCCACCGTCGCCCTGCAGGCCGAACTGCTCGATGGACACCGGCTTGCCGTAGGAGCCGAGGTACTTGTACCACGGCATCGCCAGACCGGCCTCGACGGAAACGCGAGCCTTGACGGAAGCGGGCAGGATGGCCTCGCGGTACTCGGCGTCCTGGTCCTCGAACCATTCCATGGACACCATGGACACCACGCGGGCCTTGATGCCTTCGCCGGCCAGGGTCTTGGCGGCGGCCACGGCCCACTGCACTTCGGAACCGGAAGCCATGATGATGACGTCCGGAGTGCCTTCGGTGTCAACGAGGATGTAGGCGCCCTTCTTCACACCTTCCTTGGCCTTGGCGGCGGTTTCCTCGAGGGTAGGCACGCCCTGGCGGGTCAGAATCATCGCGGTCGGCAGGGTGTTGTTCTTCTCGAAGAAGTAACGGTACGCCTCGGCGGTTTCCCACTGATCGGCCGGACGAACGACTTCCAGCTGCGGGATGGCGCGGAAGGAAGCCAGGTGCTCGATCGGCTGGTGGGTCGGACCGTCCTCGCCCAGCGCGACGGAATCGTGCGTCCACACGTACAGGTTCGGAATCTCCATGAGGGCGGCCAGACGCACGGCGGCGCGCTCATAATCCGCGAACTGGAAGAAGGTGCCGTTGAACGGGCGGGTGTCCGAACCCAGCAGGATACCGTTGGTGATGGCACCCATGGCGAACTCGCGCACGCCAAAGTGCAGCTGACGGCCGTACTCGGAGCAGTTCGGATGCTGCGTGGTGGCGAACTCGGCGGGAGCGAAGGACTCGGCGCCCTTGATGTCCGTGTTGTTGGAGCCACCCAAATCGGCGGAACCGCCCCACAGTTCGGGCATCACCGCGGCGAGGGCGTTGAGCACCGCGCCGGAAGCCTTACGCGTGGCGACCTTGGAACCAGCCTCATAGCCGGCTTCCAGTTCGTCGATGACCTTGTCGAAGTCCTCGGGCAGCTTGCCGGACTTGATGCGTTCGTACAGGGCGGCCTTGTCCGGGTTGGCGGCCTGCCACTTGGCGAAGGCCTCGTCCCACTCCTTGTGGGCCTGCAGGCCGCGTTCGGCGACCTTGCGGGCGTGCGCCAGGGCCTCTTCGTCGACCGGGAAGTCGACGGACGGGTCGAAGCCCAGCAGCTCCTTCAGGCCGGCGACGGCATCGGCGCCCAACGCAGAGCCGTGCGAGGACGGATCGTTGGTCTTGCCTGGGGTCGGCCAGGCGATAAGCGTGTCGACCTTGATGAACTTCGGACGATCGGTGACCTGCTCGGCCTTTTCGAGCACCTTGGCCAGGCCCTCGATGTCCTCCTTGTAGGAGCCGTCGGGCTGGATGAAGCTGATCTCATCGGTGTACCAGCCGTAGGCCTCGTAACGCTTGAGCACGTCCTCGGCGAAGGCGATCTTGGTCTCGCCTTCGATCTGGATATGGTTGGCGTCGAAGATGACGGTCAGGTTGCCCAACTTCTGGTTGCCGGCGAGGGAAGCGGCCTCAGCGGACACACCTTCCTCAACGTCGCCTTCGCCGCAGATGACCCACACCTTGTGGTCGAACGGCGAGGTGCCGGCGGGGGCCTGCGGATCGAGCAAGCCGCGCTCGAAACGCTGGCCGTAGGCGAAGCCAACGGCGGAAGCCACGCCCTGGCCGAGCGGACCGGTGGTCATTTCGATGCCCGGGGTCAAGCCAACTTCGGGATGTCCCGGGGTGCGGGTGTCCGCGCCGCCGCGGAAGTACTTCAGGTCGTCCAGCGTCACGCCATAGCCGGAGAAGTACAGCTGAACGTATTGGGTCAGCGAGGCGTGGCCGCCGGAAAGGATGAAACGGTCACGACCGGCCCAGTTGGGGTCGTTCGGATCGTGCTTGATGAAACGCTGATACAGGGTGTAGGCGATGGGAGCCAGCGACACCGGGGAGCCCGGATGTCCGTGACCCGCCTTCTGGACGGCGTCCGCGGAGAGGGCCTTCGCCATCTTGATGGCGCGCTCGTCCAATGCAGACCAGGTGATATCGGTCATGAGTAATCTACTTTCCTTCCAATACTTCGGGCGTCACGCACACGGCCGTCATGCCGTATCATGCATGCCCTCACATTGCCCTTACATGCTAACCGTCACAGCAGACGAACGGTTGCGAATTTGGCGTGTTTTGAGAGCTTCTGTTCGCTTGCGGCGCAGTAGGCGCTCTTGCCGAGAACGAACACGTACCCAATATGGCTTGGACGCCATACAATATGGAACAGCGGTATCGAAACGAACGGGAGGCGACGTCATGGTGCAGTCACGACGCATGTTGGTATTGCGTGCCGTGATCGAGGATTACATCCGCTCGCAGGAGCCGGTGGGATCATCCACCTTGGCGCGTGACCATGATTTGGGGGTCAGTTCGGCTACCATCCGCAACGATATGGCGGTGTTGGAGGATGATGGCTACTTGGTGCAGCCGCATACGTCGGCTGGTCGCATCCCCACGGATAAAGGATATCGGTATTTCGTGGACAGGCTAGCCACGGTGGTGCCGTTGTCCGAACCGCAGCGCCGGGGTATCAATAATTTTCTCGAAGGCTCGGTGAGCTTGCAGGATGCGTTGCAGCGTGCGGCGCGCTTGTTGGCGCAAATCACCGGGCAAATCGCCGTGGTCAGCGCCCCGGCGTTGTCGAAGTCCACCTTGCGCCATGTGGAGATCGTGTCGGTGTCAAGCACGATGGCATTGGCGGTAATCATTACTGATACCGGTCGTGTGGTGCAGCGACTGTTGCCGGTGGCCTGTCCGTTGGAGGAGTCCGTGTCGGCTTCGCTGGCGCGGGTGATTACCGAACGGTGCGCAGGACTGATGTTGTCGCAAGCGGCTGAGGTGACACGCGGCATTGCGCAGGGCATGTCGGCCGGCCTTAAGCATACGGTGTGTCTCGATATCGCGCACACCTTTGATGATATGGCCGATGATGACCATGCCGACGAGTTGTATACCGCCGGTACCTCGCAGATCGCGCAACGCCGGGCGGTGCGCGATATGGCCTCCTTGTTTGACGCTTTGGAGGAGCAAGTGGTGTTGATGCGCCTGATGGCCGATCTCGGCAAGGAAGCCCAGGCCAGCGGCGGCGTTGGCGTCGCCATCGGTGCGGAGACACATACCCCGGGGCTGATGCATGCTTCGGTGGTGACTAGCGGATATGGTACTGAGTCGGAAGGCGCAGATGACAGTGATGCCGGAGCGCGTCCGGTGGCGTTTGTGGGCTCAATTGGGCCGACACACATGGATTACGCGGCGACTATGGCGGCGGTGCGTGCCGTGGCGCGATATTTGACCGGGTTCCTTTCGCACGATGAATCACATTACGGTCGCTGACCCAGCCTTGTGGCACAATGGCTCGCGAACACGTCAGGAGAAAGAGTACGAGTGACAGACTATTACGAAGTGCTGGGCGTTGATCGTTCGGCAAGTGACGACGACATTAAGAAAGCCTATCGCAAGATGAGCCGTAAATATCATCCTGATATCGCCGGCCCGGAATATGAGGAGCAGTTCAAAGAGGTGAACAACGCCTACGAGGTGTTGTCCGACCCGCAGAAGAGGCGCATGTACGATTCAGGCGTCGATCCGAACGATCCCCATGCAGGAGCCGGAGGCTTTGGTGGGTTTGGCGGCTTTGACATGGGGGACATTTTCGGTCAGTTCTTTGGCGGCGGTCATCAGGGGCCGACGCCGCGCACGCAGCCCGGGCGCGACGCTTTGGCCAGTTTGGTAATCGACTTGCGTACCGCCGTTTTTGGCGGTACGGCACATGTGGATGTGAACACCTTTGGACTGTGCCAGGAATGCGGCGGTTCCGGAGCGCTCAACCACGAGCGGCCCGCCACATGTCCTGACTGTAACGGGCAGGGCTTCGTGCAGAAGGTAGTGCGTACCATGCTGGGGCAGATGATGACTTCGGCACCATGTGAGCGATGCGAGGGTCACGGCACCATCATCGAGCATCCGTGCGCTTCCTGCATGGGGCATGGCCGGGTACGCACGACCAGAACGGTAGGGGTGAACGTCCCTGCTGGTATTGGCGACAATACGCGTTTGCGTTTGGCGAACCAAGGGGAGGTTGGCGAAGGCGGCGGCGTGGCCGGTGACCTGTATGTGGACATTCGCATCAAGCCCGATAAGCAGTTCACCCGCAATGGCGACGACTTGCATTGCTGGGTGCGCATTCCCATGAGTTGGGCGGTGTTGGGCCATGAATTGCCCATCGACACGTTTGATGGGCCGCGTACGGTGGAAGTTCCCGCCGGATGCCAGCCCGATGACGTCGTGACGGTTAAGGGATTGGGCGCATGCCGTATGCGTCAGCAGAACGAGCGCGGTGATTTGCTGGTGCACGTCACGGTATCCATCCCCACCAAGCTCAACGAACGTGAACGTGCGCTGATGGAGGAGTTCGACGGGTTGCAGGGACAGTCTTCCCCCTCCATCGCACAAACCGCCAAGCCAGCGTCCGCAGCGAAGAAAGGCTTCTTTAGCAAACTCAAGGACGCGTTGAGCTGACGCGGCATGCCGCGCCGTGTGTCAGCCCAGCAAGGAGCGACACATGGCGCGGTATTCGCTCACGTATCCGCCGCCGAAGA
The DNA here is from genome assembly GCF_056356495.1 of Bifidobacterium sp. LH_491. Lineage (NCBI taxonomy): Bacteria > Bacillati > Actinomycetota > Actinomycetes > Bifidobacteriales > Bifidobacteriaceae > Bifidobacterium > Bifidobacterium sp. LH_491. Next base: position 1,055,340 of record NZ_JBKEUI010000001.1, on the reverse strand, counting down.
ACACACAGTGTCCGGCGATGGGGTAGAGCTGCCATAATGTGGTGCGTTCGGCGTAGCCGCGTTTGAGCGGGTGAACGCACTGGTAGCCTTCCAGAATGTCGCGGTAGTAGGTGATGCCGAAGAGTTGCAGCATGGCAAGGTCTTCCTCGCGGTGCCCGCCGTGCGCGGCCGGGTCGATGAGCACCGCCTCGCATGACCCACGGTCATCGCTCCACATCACGTTGCCGCTCCACAAATCGCCATGGATGCGTGCCGGCTTGTCGTTGGCCGCGGCGCCAAGAATGTCGCCGAGCGCATCGATGACGTCGCCGGTGAGTGCAAGGTCGCTGTCGTGCAAGGTGCCGCGTTCGATGCCGAGCCTAACCATGGGAAGCAGTCGGCCTTGCGCGAAATAGTCGATGACATTGTCCCATTCGCCGGTATCCATGGGAACCGGATCTTGCAGAGGGCCGAAATAGCAGGTTCCGGTGTATCCTTCGGGCGGGGCGCCGAAGCATGGTGCGCCGGCGTCGTGCATGCGGGCCAGTGCCGCACCGAATTCACGGGCTGCTTGCAGTGTGGGGGAGCACGACCGGACGCGCTCAATGTCCAAGTGATCGTCGTCCCAATCGTAGACATCCACGACGCGCGGTCCGGCTGGCGCCTGTGCCAGCCAGCGCAACCCTAGTCCCTCGCAGGCGAAGAAGCCTTCGGGACTGTGTGCGCGTTGTTTGCGGTATGTCGTTGGCCTGGCGTTCATGACGTATCCTTTCGTTGCGACTGTCACCGTGTTGTGTGGGGTGTGTGTGACGTTGCGCATGGTCCGCGGTACGTCGCGCCCCATTCGCTAGTCTAGGTTGCGCAACGACGAATACGACACAAAGAGGACGTATGAATTTCTTTCAGGCCATTATTTTGGGATTGGTGCAGGCGTTAACCGAGTATCTGCCGGTGTCGTCCAGCGCACATATCCGCATTATCGGCGATCTGATGTTGGGGTCGGATCCTGGCGCGGCGTTTACCGCCATTATCCAGTTGGGCACTGAATTGGCGGTACTGCTGTATTTCCGTCACGATATCGTACGTATCTTGCGTGCCTGGTTCTCATGCTTATTTGGGCACGAGGGACAGGATTGGCGTCATCGTATGGGGGCGTCCAATGTGGATGCCCGTTTGGGGTGGTACATTATTTTGGGCACGTTGCCCATTGGCATTGCCGGTTTCGCGTTCCAGGACATCATCGAGACCAGCTTGCGTAATTTGTGGATTACCGTGACGGTGCTGCTGCTATTCGGCGTGCTGTTGTGGATGGTGGATGCCCGTGCGCGTCAAATCAAATCCATGGACGATATGTCCGCCAAGGATGCGCTGATTTTTGGCGTGGGGCAGATGCTGGCGCTGATTCCGGGCGTATCGCGTTCCGGTGGCACCATCACCTTCGGTCGTGCCATGGGGTATTCGCGTCAGGCTGCGGTGCGGGTGAGTTTCTTGATGGCGATTCCCGCCGTGTTTGGTGCGGGTCTGCTGGAGGCATTCAAGGCGGTTCGTGACTATCGCAGTGATGCGCTCTTCCCCGGCTGGGGCGCGACGATTGCCGCCACGGTAGTGAGTTTCGTAGTCGGCTATCTGGTGATTATCGGCTTCCTGCGGTTTGTGTCTACGTTCTCGTATAAGGCGTTTGCGGTGTATCGCATAGGGTTGGCGGTAGTGGTGGCATTGCTGCTGCTGTCGGGTGTGCTGCCGCCATTGGAGGCGGTGACTGCCTCCTGATGCGCAGGAGCGCCGATATCGTTGCGCCGCCGAGTCATTCGGCGGCGCAACTTGCATATGGAGCGTATGGGCAGTGGTTTACCGAGGGTGTTTTTTGAGAAAATCCTCGGCTTCCTTGACGAGTTGTTCGGCTGCGGGAGCTCCGGTGGCGGCGATGTTTTTGGCGTATTCGCGCATATCGTAATTTTGTTCCAGGTGACGGATGTAGTCTTCCAGGCCGCCGTCGCGGTGTACGCATTCGTCGACTCGGGCTTTCCATTGCTCGGCCTTGAGGGGCAGCTCGCCGCTGTTGAGTGGAGTATTGAGTACGTCAGACAGACCGTCGAGCAGTTGCAGCGTGGCCTGGAAACATTCGTCGTTGCTGGCGTATTGGGGTATAGATGCCCATAGGGAGGCGGTTTGCAGGCCTTCCTTACATGCGTAGTCGTCAAGAATGGTGGGGATGCCTATTGGACCGTTGTATTCGCGGTCAAGTTCGCATTGGCATGATCCGGTGGTGATTTCAATCGGCAGAGGACGTGTGTGGGGGCAATCGTCCAACATGGATCCCACGGTGATGACGGTATCGACTTCCAGTTCGTGATGCACCATCAGACACTCCTGGCAATACGCCTGCCACCGGTAGTTCGGTTCTGGGGCGATTTGTGCGATGATGCGCAAATCTGGGCAGATGGTGATGTCGTAGAACGTGGTTTGCGGCCATAGGATGCGTCTGCGTCCCGTCACATGGCACAACATGGGGCGTGCAACCTGGTAATCGTAGAAGTCGTCGCTGCGGATATGCCGTATCTCGCAGGAATCGTAGCGGTCGATGAGGTGACGGATTAATCCTGTTGCCGCTTGCCCGGCATCGTTCCATCCCTCGAAGGCCGCCAAGGCGACCGTATGCTGCTGCGTCGCTTGTGTGCTCATACCTCCCAATGTAGCGATGCGCAGACACCGGCACACCCTGCTTATGCCGCTGGTGAAGCGGAAGAGCTGACATATCGCATATAAGTGAATATATAATAAGGAGTGCGCCTTTCGAAGAGGCTGAACACTGGCGCACTACTCTCAAAAGCTTGTTTTGCAAGGTTTTGGGGATTCGATAGTGTTGCGACACGCTGGATTTTGCAAATCACTTCGCTGTCGTTATAGTAATTACTCGTTGCCCGGACGGCGGTACTGCGGTTCGGAAAGCATCGCGGACATAGCTTAGTTGGTAAAGCGCAACCTTGCCAAGGTTGAGACCGCGGGTTCGAGTCCCGTTGTCCGCTCTAAGGTCCGAAGAGTTGACGACCTTACGGTGGGTTAGCCAAGCGGTTAGGCAGCGGCCTGCAAAGCCGTATAGACGAGTTCGACTCTCGTACCCACCTCTCGGAAGCGGGTTTTCCGCCGAAGAGACGCAGACCCGGGCGGTTGGCGCAGTGGTAGCGCACTTCCCTGACACGGAAGGGGTCACAAGTTCGAATCTTGTATCGCCCACCCACAAAAGCCCCCAGTCGGGGGCTTTTTCGTTATACGGAAGTGTCTATGGGATACTGTGCCGTTGTCTGGACGCTGCGCGATTACTGGTTGGTTTCTTGGTGTGATACACGGGAATTCCCGGCTGGTGCGTACGTCTCGATGATCGGGGCATTGTGGTGGTGGCCCAACGTGTCTTGTATATGTCGCCATGAAGTGTAGAGTCCGCGTGCGTAGGTGTTGCTGATGCGGCGTGGTACTTGTGTGTCCTTGTCGGGCTGTGTGCGGCAAATGGTATGCGTATGGGGTGTCGGATTTTTTTTTGGGGGGGGGGGCGACGGTTGTGGGCGTGTGCGAATTGCGAATTGCGGTCAGTACTCAAGCGTATTGCGTCGGCGGCGAGGTGAGAATGGATTGTTGTTGCCGATGTTCCGCAGGCTGTGTAGCTGGGGAAAGGGCGAATACATGGCGATACGACACGCCGATTTGCGTGTTGGGGCAGGATGCGTGTAATGTACCAATCCGTGACCTGATGAGGTCAGCAAGCCAGAGAGGCCAATGCTTTCAAGGGTTTTCGACCGTTTGGTAGGCACTCACTGGGATAACTACAGAGTTTGGGTGATTGGCGCAGCGGCTAGCGCACTTCCTTCACACGGAAGGGGTCATAGGTTCGATTCCTATATCACCCACGATGACACTTCGGTGTTATTTCGCGGACATAGCTTAGTTGGTAAAGCGCAACCTTGCCAAGGTTGAGACCGCGGGTTCGAGTCCCGTTGTCCGCTCGATGAGCCCCACGAAGGTGGGGTTTTCTTCTATCTACAGACTTTTCTACTCGTCGCGTGCCATCGAGTGTGGATGCGCTGCGGCGTCATCGAATGGCGGTGACCATCAATCGGTGCCACTCCTTGCCAATGTCACCACGCCCGCCTAAGGTAATGCGTTGATTGCGGTGCCACATGCCCGCAATCGCGTGACAACACATCGTCCAGGCCTGCACATTGGTACCGCGGGCCCCGATAGCAAAGGACACTCATATGGCTGAGCAAAGCATCTCCATCACACTCGACGGGCAGCGGAAGGAGGTGGAATCGACTCAGACCGGTGTCGAACTGTTTGCCGAAGACAAAAACATCATCGCGGTTCGACTCAATGGTGAGTTGCGCGATCTGTATACGCCGCTGCATGATGGCGACACTGTGGAGCCAGTGGCGTTGGATAGCGAAGACGGCATTGCGATCATGCGTCATTCCGCAACGCACGTCATGGCGCAGGCGGTACAGGAGATTCGCCCTGATGCCAAGCTGGGCATTGGTCCGGTCATCGCCAATGGCTTCTACTACGACTTCGATGTTGATGAGCCGTTCACACCGGAGGACTTGAAGGAAATCGACAAGCGCATGCAGCGCATCATCAAGTCGTCCCAGTCGTTCCGACGCCGCACAGTCAGCGAGGAGGAGGCGCGTGCCGAGGAAGCGGATCAGCCGTATAAGTTGGAGCTGATCGGCGATAAGGAGGCGGCGCTTGATCCTGAAGCCGCGACCGAGGTCAGCGGCGCCGAGCTGAGTATGTACGACAATGTGGACCGTGACGGCAACGTGGTGTGGAAGGATCTGTGCCGTGGCCCGCACCTGCCCAACACACGTTACATCAAGGCATTCAAGCTGGAACGCGTGGCCGCCGCATACTGGCGTGGCAGCGAGCATAATCCCATGCTGCAGCGCATTTACGGCACAGCGTGGCCGAGCAAGGATGATTTGAAGGCATACATGACCCGCATGGAGGAAGCCGCCAAGCGCGACCACCGCAAGCTGGGTCAGGAGATGGATCTGTTCTCCTTCCCGGAGGAAATCGGCCCCGGCCTGGCGGTGTTCCACCCCAAGGGCGCGGCGATTATCAACGCCATGGAAGATTACAGCCGGGAAATGCATCGTTTGCATGACTATTCCTTCGTGCAGACGCCGCATATCACCAAGGGCCATCTGTATGAGATTTCCGGCCATCTGCAGTGGTACAAGGATGGTATGTATCCGCCGATGCGCATGGATGAGGAAACCGACGAAAACGGCAACGTCACCAAGCAGGGCTTCGACTATTACCTCAAGCCGATGAACTGCCCGATGCACAACCTCATTTTCAAGTCGCGTCAGCGTTCGTACCGCGAGCTGCCGCTGCGCTTGTTCGAGTTCGGTACGGTGTATCGTTACGAGAAGTCCGGCGTGGTGCATGGTCTGACCCGCGTACGCGGTTTGACGCAGGATGATTCGCATATCTATTGCACGCGCGAGCAGATGAAGGACGAGCTTAAGAGCCTGCTGGGCTTCGTGCTCGGCTTGCTCAAGGACTTCGGCCTGAACGACTTCTACCTGGAGCTGTCCACCAAGGACGAGCACAAGTTCGTCGGTTCGGACGACATTTGGGAGGAGGCCACCAACACCTTGGCACAGGTCGCCGAGGAATCCGGTTTGGAGCTGGTGGCCGATCCGGGCGGTGCGGCGTTCTACGGTCCGAAGATTTCGGTGCAGGCCCGCGATGCCATCGGCCGCACCTGGCAGGTGTCCACCATTCAGCTGGACTTTAATCTGCCGGAGCGTTTCGGTTTGGAATATATCGCCGCGGACGGCACACATCAGCGTCCGGTGATGATTCACCGCGCCCTGTTCGGTTCGATCGAGCGTTTCTTCGCGATTTTGCTGGAGCATTATGCGGGCGCGTTCCCGGCATGGTTGGCTCCGGTGCAGGTGACGGGCATTCCGGTGGCCGACGAGTTCGCTCCGCATATGGAGCGATTCATCGCCGATCTGGAACGCGATATGGTGCGCTGTGACATCGATCGCTCGGACGATCGCTTCGGCAAGAAGATCCGCAATGCCTCTAAGTCCAAGGTGCCGTTCACGTTGATCGCCGGCGAGGAAGATATGACGAACAATGCCATCAGCTTCCGATTCCGCGACGGCAGCCAGCTCAATGGCGTGCCGGTGGATCAGGCGAAGGCATGGATCCTCAAGGCTATCGCCGAGCGTGTTCAGGTCAATTCCGCGCAGGATTTCCAAACGGTGACGGAACAGTAAGCCACTGGTGTCGATGCCGGCCGGAGTTGTGATTCCGGTCGGCATCGTCGTAACTGGCCGCAGATTGTGGGCGTACGGACGCAGCGCAACGCTAGATGATCGGAGGAGAACAAATCATGTTGGAGCATTGTCGAGCGGGATGGAAACGATTCATACGTCCGTTAGCGCAATGGTGTGTCAACCACCATATCGGGGCCAACGCCATTACCGTCACGGGCACGGTGCTTACCATGGTGGCGATGGCGCTCGCGGTGTATACGAACCAATTGTTTGTCGGCGCGGTGGTGCTGACCTTGTTGGTGCTGTGTGATTCGTTGGATGGGTCGGTGGCTGCCTTGCAGGGTGGCGGTACGCCGTTCGGCGCGTTTCTGGACTCCACGCTGGATCGTATCGCCGATTGGGCGTTGCATGCCGGATTGCTATGGTATGTGCTGGTGCATGGCATGAGCGGCAATGATGTGATGGGCATGGATGGCTGGGCGTTGCTGGGTGTCATTGCCATTGTGGTGTCGATGATGGCGTCGTTTGTCACCTCGTATGCCCGCGCCCGGTGCGAAGGATTGGGACGGAGGAATAGTGTCGGCATCGCCACCCGTGCCGATCGTCTGGCGTTCATTCTCGTCGCCATGGCGTTGGTCGGATTGGGATTGCCGTTGGCGGTGTTGTCCTGCCTGATGACTGTGCTGGCCGTTATGGGCGTCATCACCGTCGTGCAGCGTATCGTCCATGCTTGGAAGGTGCTGCATTAGGCTTCGGACGTCGGTTGATGTGCCGCCGGTATCGGCTTGTCTGGCGCACTTGTCGGGAAAGAGCCTTACAATCATGGAGTTTCGTATCCACTACCTGCTAGGAGCATTATGTCAGGGCATTCCAAGTGGGCGACCACCAAGCATAAGAAGGCCGCCATCGACGCCAAGCGCGGCAAGCTGTTCGCCAAGCTGATTAAGAACATCGAAATCGCAGCCCGTCTGGGCGGCGGTGATCCGGATGGCAATCCGACGTTGTATGACGCCATCGTCAAGGCGAAGAAGGCCTCCATGCCCGCCGACAATATCAAGCGTGCGGTCAAGCGTGGCTCCGGTGAGGAAGCCGGTGGCGCCAACTATGAGGAGATTGTATATGAGGGCTACGCTCCGGCTGGCGTGGGTCTGATCATTGAGTGCCTGACCGACAACCGCAATCGTGCGGCTGCGGACGTGCGCTCCACACTGACCAAGGGCAACGGTTCGTTGGCCACCACTGGCTCCGTGAGCTTCAACTTCGAGCGCAAGGGTCAGATTGTGGTGCCGTCCGAAGGCGTTGATTTCGACAAGTTGTTTGAGCTGGCTGCCGAAGCCGGTGCCGAGGATGTGGCCGATGACGGCGAAGTGTTCACCGTGGTCACCGATCCGAGCGATATGGTTGCCGTACGCAAGGCGCTGCAGGATGCGGGCATCGATTACGATTCCGCTGACTTGGTGCAGATGCCGAAGAATGAGGTTGAGTTGACTCTGGAGGACGCGCAGAAGGTATCGCGTCTGATCGACAACCTCGACGATCTCGACGATGTGCAGAACATCTACAGCAACTGGACCGCGTCGGACGAAGTCATGGCGCAGCTGGACGAGGAGTAATCCGGCGTGATGGTTCTTGGCGTTGACCCCGGACTGACACGTTGCGGGGTTGGCGTGGTGGAAGCCGGCGCGGCGCGCCGGCTTTCCTTTATCCACGTGGATGTGGTGCGTTCCGATCCGAAGCTGTCACAGGATTTGCGATTGCTGAAGATTTATGACGGGCTTTGCGCGAAGCTTGACCACTTTGTGCCGGATGTGGTGTCCATCGAACGGGTGTTTGCCCAATCCAACCGCAATACCGTGCTGGGTACCGCCCAGGCCGCTGGCGTGGCGATGTTGGCGGCGGCGCAGCGCGGCATTCCGGTGGCCTTGCATACGCCGACGGAATCGAAGATGGCGATTACCGGCAATGGCATGGCTGACAAGTTGCAAATGGAGCGCATGGTGGCCAGAATATTGTCACTCAATACATTGCCGCAGCCCGCTGATGCCGCTGATGCCTTGGCGATTGCCATATGCCATGCCTTGCGGCCGCAGGGGGCGTTGCAGGGCGGTGAGCGTGAACAGCATCTAACCGCAGCGCAGCGTCAATGGGCCACTGCCTCGCAACGCGCGGCGAAACAGCGTGGCGTCCGCAGGGGCATGTAAGCTATCGAACAGATGTTCGACTAGTCTGGAGGCGCGATGATCGCAATGTTGGAAGGCACGGTGGAGGCGGTTGATGTCGCCTCGGTGCTGATCATGGTGCATGGCGTGGGCTATGAGGTGCGTATGCCCTCGGGGGACTTGGCGGCGATTCATGCCGGGCAGACGGTGCGGGTACATGCCTCGATGCAGGTATCGCAGGATGCCATCACGCTGTATGGATTCTTGTCGATGGCGTCGAAGCGCATGTTTGCGCAATTGCAGAAGGTCAGCGGCGTCGGCCCGAAAGTGGCGCTGTCGTTGCTGTCCACTCTGTCATCGCAGGCGTTGGCGCAGGCAGTGTCTGATGGTGATGCCGCCGCGTTGGCCAAAGCGCCAGGATTGGGTAAGAAAGGCGCGCAGAAAATCATCCTGGAGTTGAAAGGCTCGATTGATGTCACGCAATTGGAGCAGTCGACTTCGAATACCGGTGGCGAAACTCGCGTGGCGGATGCCGGTAGCGAGCAGGTGGTTGAAGGCTTGATGTCCTTGGGGTGGAAGCAGCAGGACGCGCAGTACGCGGTACGACAGGCATGTCAGGAGCATGATATTGCCACGCCGATTGCCGCACAGGATGTGCCGGCGGTATTGCGGTATGCGTTGACGTTGCTGGATCGAGGAAGGTAGGCGCATGGACGAATCGTATGAGCACAACGATGCGGTGGTAAACGAGGAATCGCTGCGGATGGTGTCCGCCAAGCCGGTGGACGGTGAAAGCGTGAGCGATGAGGAACTGCGTCCCCATGTGTTGGATGGTTTCATCGGACAGCCCCGGCTGAAGGCACAGCTGCAGTTGTTCTTGGACGCTGCCCGCAAGCGTGATGTGCCGCCAGACCATATTTTGCTGGCCGGGCCTCCGGGTTTGGGTAAAACCACGCTAGCGATGATTGTCGCCAACGAATTGGGTGTGCCGATTCGGGTGACCTCAGGTCCGGCGGTGCAGCATGCCGGTGATCTGGCTTCCATTTTGAGCTCGTTGGAGGCTGGCGAAGTGTTGTTTATCGACGAGATTCACCGTCTTCCCAGAGCCGCCGAGGAATTGCTCTACATTGCCATGGAGGATTTCCGCGTGGATGTTATGGTTGGCAAAGGACCGGGGGCGAGCTCCATTCCGCTGACGTTGCCGCGATTCACCGTCATCGGCGCCACTACGCGCGAGGGCATGCTGCCGTCACCGTTGCGGGCGCGGTTTGGCTTCACCGCACACTTGGATTTCTATCCGCATGTGGAATTGGAAAAGCTGGTGGATCGTTCGGCGGCCGTGCTGGGCATCCGATTGCTGGGCGACGCCGCGCACCAATTGGCCCTGCGTTCTCGTGGCACGCCGCGTATCGCCAATCGATTGTTGCGTCGTGTGCGTGACTGGGTAATCGTCCATGATTTGCCGGCAGCCAACGCGCAAGACGTGTGTGAGGCCTTGGCATTGTATCAAATCGACGAAGAGGGACTTGACCGTCTTGATATTGCAGTATTAACCGCCATGGTGCGTCATTTCCAGGGAGGTCCTGTCGGTCTGAACACCTTGGCGGCCATGGTGGGTGAGGAATCCGAAACCGTGGAGACGGTGTGCGAGCCATATCTGGTGCGTGAGGGGTTCCTGATTCGCACGCCAAAAGGGCGTGTGGCCACCCCGAAAGCGTGGGAGCACCTTGGTTTGCGCACCCCGGAAGATGTCAGCCAGCTGTTCTAAGCTATACCTATCTTGGCGTCAATAGTTAACGGCGCCTGTGCCACTGAGAAATTGTAAGGAGTTTCCATGCCTGTTGTTCTGATTGTTCTGTTGGTCTTTATGATTGGCATGATGTGGTGGCAGGGCCGTCAGGCGAAGAAGCAGCAGGCGGAAAAGCAGGACTTCCGCACGAACCTGCAGCCTGGCACGTTGGTGATCACCATCGGTGGCATTATCGGCAAAGTGGTGGAAGTAGACGCCGAATACGAAGAAATCGTGTTGGATTCCGAAGGCTCGCTGCTGCGCTTTGGCTTCAACGCCATCAACCGCGAATACGTGCGTCCGGCTTTTGTACATGACGATGAAGTGGACGAGGAGGGCAACCCCATCGTCCAAATCACTGAAGAGAGCGAGGACGCTGAGCAAGCTTCCAGCCAAGAGGAGCACGGTGCGTCCGCTGAAGCACAGGATGGTGCCGAGGCACAGACCGAACGTCGGTAATTGATGGCAGTAATGGATTGCGCCGGTAGAAAGCGAAGTCATGACTTCAACCGATATCCAAATCAAACGTCTTGATGTTGTTAGCAACGATGATGCCCAGTATCTGCTGTCGTTGATTCGCTCGATTCCGGGATTCCCTAAAGACGGTATCCTGTTTCGAGATTTTATGCCGGTGCTGGCTGACGGCAAAGGTTTGCGCATCATGCTTGATGCCTTGACCCGTGCATTGCCGGTGTCCGTAGATGATTTCGATGTGGTGGCTGGCTTGGAAGCTAGGGGTTTCCTGTTCGGTCCGGCGTTGGCTGCGCAGCTGGGCAAGGGATTCGTCGCGGTGCGCAAGGCGGGTAAACTGCCGCCTCCCACGGTAAGCGAGCAGTATACATTGGAATACGGCGAAGCGTGCATCGAGGTGGAGCGTGATGTGGTGCATGAAGGTCAGCGAGTGCTAATCGTCGACGACTTGATCGCTACCGGTGGCACAGTAGAGGCTGCGGCTAAGCTGATTAACAAGTGCGGCGGCGTTGTGGTTGGGTGCAGTTTCGTCATGGAACTGATTGGCCTGAATGGATTGTCCAAAATCGGTGATATTCCCACCAGCTCTTTGGTCAGCATGCCGGCCTAACCGCACCTCTTGGTCTGAGTCATTACCTTCGTCAGGTAAGGAGAGTGGTCCATGGATTTGTATGAGTATCAGGCACGTGAGCTGCTTGATGAGCAAGGTATCGCCACCCCCAATGCCATATTTGCGCAGAATTCCCATGAAGTGGCGCAAGCGGCTCAGGAACTTGGCTTTCCTTGTGTGATTAAGGCGCAGGTAAAAATCGGGCATCGCGGTCAGTCAGGCGGCGTCAAGATTGTGCATACGTTGGACGAAGCCATTTTGGCGTCGGAAGAAATTCTGCCCATGACCATTGGCGGCCATAAGGTCAGTGGCGTGTTGGTTGCGCAAGCCAAGAATGTGCTGCATGAATACTACGTATCTATTTCTGTTGACCGCACGTCGCGTGATTTCGATGTACTGGCGGCGGTTAATGGCGGTACGGAGGTTGAGCAGATTGTGCATGACGATCCGCAATCCGTCAAGCGACTGCATATCAACCCCTTGGAAGATTTTGACCGGGATGCCGCGTTGCGCATGGCACAGGCCATCGGATTCTACCATGCGGATGTGGAACAGGCTGCTGACATTTTGCTGGGTATGTGGCGTTGTTTCCAACATAATGACGCCACGTTGGTGGAGATTAACCCTTTGGCTAAAGTGGGCGATCCCGACGACGAATCCTCCAAGAGCCTATGCGCTTTGGACGCCAAGATTTCGTTGGATGATAATGCGGCATTTCGCCATGATGGGTGGCAGCGTTTTGTTGACCAGATGAACGGCGACCCCTTGGAGCAGCGTGCCCGCGACTGCGGTCTGCATTATGTGCGCCTGCATGGTGAGGTCGGTGTAATTGGCAACGGCGCTGGGCTGGTGATGAGCTCGCTGGATAGCGTGGCGGACGCTGCGAGGGAACAAGGTGTGCCGATCGCTCCAGCGAACTTCTTGGATATCGGTGGCGGAGCCCGGTCCGAGGTGATGAAGGACAGCTTGGAGATCGTGCTGAGCGACCCACAGGTCAAAAGTGTGTTGATCAATGTGTATGGCGGCATCACCTCCTGTGAGCAGGTTGCGTTGGGCATTCTCGAAGCCTGCAACGATATGCCGATGATGAAGCCGTTGGTGGTGCGCTTTGATGGCAACGCCTGCGAGCAAGGCCATGCCGTGCTGCATCAGTCCAACCACCCCAACATTCATGTCGCGCAGTCGATGGATGAAGCGTCGCGACGTGCGGTCGAGCTTGCCAACGAATCAATCTGAGAGGGAGCCTGTTCATGACCACATTCATCGAAGATGGCGCACCGGTTATTGTTCAGGGCATGACCGGACATCAAGGTATGACGCATACAGTGCGAATGCTTAACGCAGGCACGAATATCGTCGGTGGTGTCAATCCGCGTAAGGCGGGCACGCAGGTGCCCATGACGCTGGACGATGGCACGAACCGCGATATTCCTGTATACGCTACGTGCCAGGAGGCGGTGCACAGTACCGGTGCCGTGGCCAGCGTAGTGTTCGTGCCGCCGCGTTTCGCCAAGGATGCCATTATCGAGGCTATTGAGGCGGGACTGTCGCTTATCGTGGTCATTACCGAGGGTATTCCGGTTGCTGATACCGCGTATGTGGTGGCATTGGCGCGTAGCAAGGGCGTGCGCATTGTGGGGCCGAACTGTCCTGGATTGATGACGCTGGGCGCGGATGCTGGACTGTCGGGCTGCAACTTGGGTATTATCCCCGATGGTATGGTGGCTCGCGGCCCGTTGGGATTGGTGTCGAAATCGGGCACGTTGACCTATCAGCTGATGAGTGAGTTAAGTGACATTGGGTTCACGGCTTGCCTGGGCGTTGGGGGAGACCCTATCGTCGGCACTACGCTGCAGGAGGCATTGGAAGAATTCGAACGGGACGAGAACACTGCCGCCGTGGTGTTGATCGGCGAAATTGGTGGCAGTGCCGAACAAGAAGCGGCCGTGTGGGCGAGCGAACATATGACCAAGCCGATTGTGGCATATATTGCAGGGTTTACCGCACCCGAGGGCAAGCAGATGGGTCATGCCGGAGCCATCGTATCGGGTGGTAAGGGAACCGCACTGGACAAGCAGGAGGCATTGGAAGCGGTTGGCATTGCCGTGGGGCGTAGTCCTGCGCAAACCGCGAAGCTGGCGCGTCGAGTGCTCAACGAATTGGGGCGGTAAAGTATGCGTTGCCTACGTGCCATAGCACTTGGTTTGCTGACCTCGCTTAGTGCCATGGCCACGTATGCCATTGCGCTCGGCGGATTCATGGCGCTGATGCTGCTGGTTATCGGTATGGAAGAAGGCGGAGGCGATCTGTCCGCGGCGGCTGTGCCCCTCACGGAAACCGTAGTGTTGCTGAGCCAGGGCGTGGGCTTTCACACCACGTCGGTGACGGTAACCATCATGCCGCTGCTGTTGACGCTGTTACTGATCGCTGTGATTCGGCAATTTGCCCGCAAATTGTGCGTGCAGGGATGGGCGTATGGATCCGGCGTGCTGTTGTGGATGGTGATGAACCTCGCGTTTATCAACGGTGTATCCGTTGGCTTGGTGGACACGGCTTGGATGGCGGTGCTCAAGTCAGCATTGGTATTCAGCATTGGCTTTGCTTGGGCGGCGTTGCCTGGTTCGTCGCTGATGACTATGGTGCGTGCCCGATGGATGCGATATGTGCGTGAGGACGTGCGGCATGTGCTGGCGGTGGGTATGCATCTGGCATGGGTCGTGCTGGGGGTGTATGTGTGTGTCGGTTTGCTTACGGTGATCGCGTGGATAGCGCTGGGGTATGAAACCGTGGGCAAACTGTTCGTACTGTCAGGTATGCATGTCGGTTCGCGTGTGTTCACATCGATTGCGGCATTGGCTTGGCTGCCCAACGTGGTGATTTGGGCGGTGTCCTGGCTGTTCGGGGCGGGCTTTCATATCGGACAATTGGCGACGTGTACGCTGTGGTCGGGGCAGGCTAGCGATTTGCCGCCCTTGCCGGTATTTGGATTGCTGCCGGCACCAGTCGACAATGAGCTTGTACGTATGATGGTGCTGTCGATTCCGGTGGTCGTTGGCTGCGTTGCCGGCCTTGTGTCCATCGTATGGTCCAAAGGCATGGCGTTGCGTGTTTCGCAAGCCAACGAACGGCCCAACACCATGGAACTGGTGGTGTGCATGGTCTGCACCGCCGGGGCGTTCTGCCTGACCAGCGGCATTGTTGCCGTGTGTTCTACGGCGGTGTATGCGCTGTCGAATGGTTCGTTGGGGGAGCATCGGCTGGCGGATGTGGGCGTCGATATCGTCGCTGCGGCGCAGTCCACAGGCCGGCCTACCGCATTGGGATTGTTGTGCGCTTGGTTGGTGGCAGTAGTGGGGGTAGCGGCCATTTTCGCCATTCGGTGGTGTGCGATGCGCGTTCGGGGTGTGACTCCATCCACTGATGATGGCGATTCAACTGCCGACAATGACGCCAACCAGACGTCGGCGACACAGATTTCCGAACAGGAATCGGCCCACAGCGGGACTGCTGTACCGCAGTCCCGGCAAGAGCCACACACGCAAAAGGAGGAACAGGGTGACCACCACGAACCGACCGATTCATAGGGCGCTGGTTTCAGTCTTCCATAAGGAGGGACTGGATGTGCTGGCGCAGGCATTCGTCAAGGCGGGCACGCAGGTCGTGTCTACGGGTTCTACGGCAAAGACATTGGCGTCGATGGGCGTCAACGTCACAGAGGTCTCGCAGGTTACCGGTTTCCCCGAGAGTCTCGATGGCCGTGTCAAGACCCTGGATCCGCATATTCATGCCGGAATTTTGGCGGATATGACGAACGATGAGCATGTTGCCCAATTACGCGAGCTGCAAATCGAGCCATTCGATTTGGTGGTGGTGAACCTGTACCCGTTTGCGGACACCGTGCGTTCGGGCGCCGACGAGGAAGCGACTATCGAGAAAATCGATATCGGCGGTCCCTCGATGGTGCGTGGTGCCGCCAAGAACAGCGCTACGGTGGCCATCGTTACCGACCCGCAGGATTACGCGTTGGTGGCACAGCGTGTGGCGGATGGTTCGGGTTTCAGCCTCGAAGAGCGTCGTTGGCTGGCAGCCAAAGCTTTCGCGCATACCGCCGCATATGACGCCACCATTAGTGAATGGACGGCACGCCAATGGCCCAAGCCCGACACGGTGCAGGCCGGCGAGCAGGATGACGCTCCGGATCAGGCGCAGGTCTTTGCTTCGACATTGACGAAGACGTGGGATATTGCGTCGGTGCTGCGTTATGGCGAAAATCCGCATCAAACTGCCGCGCTGTATCTCGACCCGTTGCATCGCGGTGGCTTTGCGCACGCCGAACAGTTGGGCGGCAAACCCATGAGCTATAACAATTATGTGGATGCGGACGCGGCTTGGCGTGCGGTGTGGGATGTGGCGCCGCAGATTGCCGTCGCGGTGGTCAAGCACAACAATCCGTGCGGCCTGGCCATTGGACAAACCGTGGCGCAGGCGCATCGCAAGGCGCATGCCTGCGATCCGATGAGCGCCTATGGCGGTGTGATCGCCGCCAATACGACCGTGACGTTGGAGATGGCGCAAAGCGTGCAGCCAATTTTCACGGAAGTGATTGTCGCGCCCGATTATGAGCCGCAGGCGTTGGAGCTGCTGCAAACCAAGAAGAAGAATCTGCGTATCCTGCGTGTGGCCGAGCCGCCGATGCAGCACGTGCAGTTGCGTCAGATCGACGGCGGACTGTTGGCGCAGTCCATCGATGCGGTGGACGCGTGCGGTGACGATCCGCAGGCGTGGAGTTTGGTGTCGGGAGAAGCGGCCGATGAGGCGACCTTGCGTGATTTGGTGTTCGCGTGGCGTGCGATTCGCTGCGTAAAGTCCAATGCGATTTTGCTGGCTCATGATCAGGCTACCGTCGGTATCGGTATGGGTCAGGTCAATCGTGTGGATTCCTGCCATCTGGCGGTGGAGCGCGCCAATACGCTGGGAGATGGAGAACGCGCCCGCGGTTCGGTGGCTGCCTCCGATGCGTTCTTCCCATTCGCCGATGGCGCACAGTATCTGATCGATGCCGGTGTGCGTGCCATCGTGCAGCCGGGCGGTTCGATTCGTGACGAGGAAGTGTTTGAGGCGGCGCGGCAGGCTGGCGTCACCATGTATGTGACCGGCACACGTCACTTCTTCCACTGATATACGATGATGCATAACTGATGGGCTGTCGTTCATTGGCATGGTCATCGGTGCGAGGCCGGCACAACCTACTGCTCCGGTAGGTTAGCCGGCTTTTTAATTGGCAACGCTACGGCGGGGCACACACCGTCATATGGCCTATGACGTATGCTCGGATATAGCCAACTGTTGCATCTGGAAGGAACGTAGGGGAGCTGTTATGGACCGCACATCATACAATGGCGATACTGCTGGCGACGATGACACGGGGTATCGTCCGGTCGGTAACGAGTCTATGACGCGCGCCGCATCTGCGAATGTGCAGGCAACGGCATCGAACCAAGAGGTGGCGAATCCGTTGTACGAGGGTTCGACATGGTGTTTGTGGGTGGTGGCCGCGGTGGTGCTGTTGGCGGGTATTGTGGCGACATTTGGATATACAACGGCCGCCACAGTGATTATCGCTGTGACGGCCATAGTTACCGGACTCATGCGCTTGTTCTTGCGCGATCGTAGCCCTTGGCAAGTGCGCTCAGTGGCGTTCGATGCCTTCATCGGTATCGGCTTGGGCTTCGGTCTGATAGCCCTCGACCTGAGCATTTGGCTGCTCCTGTGAGCTGAACGGCGCAGCGTCATCCGCTTCGCCCGCCTGGACTTGCTCAGTTTCCTGAACAGTTTCGGTGATAACGATTTCCTCATTCGCGTCCTGCATGACGAATTCGGGGAATGTCGGTTCCTGTTCGGAGGACTTGGGAGCGCCGAGCATTTGCGCGACGATCATGACCAGTGCCACGATGGCGGCGGCCAGCACCGGGCAAATCCAGAACACCCACAGCTGCTGCAGCGGTTGCTGCGTCAGACCGACATTCTGCGCGGCGATGGCGATGCCGGTGGAACGCACGGGGTTCAGGGCCGCGCCGGTCACCGGATACGTCATGGCCGCGCCCATGCCGTAGGCCAAGCCCATGGCAAGAGCGTGTCCGCGGGTAGCGGTGCCTTGGGCATTCAGCGAACGCATGGCGGCGCCCACGATGATGATGCCGGCGATAAGCTCAACGGCAATGGCGATGGTGACGCTGAAGGTGATGCTGGCCGAAGACAGCGTGGCGTTGGAAACAGATCCGCTTTCAAAGCCATTGACCACCGGGGTAAACCACAGGCTGGTTTTGACGGTTTCGGAGGTGGGCAGCAGGAAGCGCACGAGGAACCCGGCACCGATGCCGCCAATGACTTGCGCCACGATGTAGAGCACGCCGTCGATGACGCGGGTCTTCGACACCAGCATTGCGGCGATGGTAACCGCCGGATTGCAGTGAGCGCCGCAAATACGACCGAATACCACGGCGGCGGCCGCGTAGATAAGTCCCGTTACGAGCGGCACGTAAGCCATGTTGACGCCGTACAGCACCGAACCGATGCTATAGGTCAGATAAATGGCAGTGCACACCAGGAAGGTGGACACCAATTCCGCGCCCACACGTAGCGGCATGGGCTGATTCTTGGTGGTTTCGGCACAGCGTGCCTGTTCTATGACGTCGGTCATGTCTTGTTTCCTTTACCATGATTGGCTGCGGGCCGTGCCCGTCGGACGAGTGCCATAGTACCAGTAGACGGGGGGTAGGGTATGATGGAACCGCCAGTATTTTGTCAGAATTTCTGTACAAAATCACGAATCGCCTCGGTTTGATGGACGTCAGCCGGGGTGTGCAAGTTGATACACCATGAGTTCTAGGTCACGTTGGGAGAACGATGCCACACGAATATGCACGCGCCGCCAAGGCGTTTCATGATGATGACAACACCATTCGCCTACAGAAGCTGTTGGCGCAGGCCGGTTTTGGTTCGCGCCGCAAATGTGAGCAGATTATTGTGGACGGACGCGTCGAGGTGGACGGCGAGTTGGTCACCGAGCTGGGTTCCCGAGTCGATCCCAAGCGCCAGCAGGTGCGCGTCGACGGTTCCAGGGTTCGGCTGAACCCCAATCACGTTACGCTGGCGCTGAACAAGCCCAAGCGTGTGCTCAGTACGATGGACGATCCCAAGGGCCGGTACACGCTGCGCGATATCGTGGGCGACAAGTACGAGCGCATTTTCCATATGGGTCGCTTGGATTATGATTCCGAGGGCTTGATTTTGATGACGAATGACGGCGAGTTGAGCCAGCATGTCATGCACCCGAAGTACGAGGTCGCCAAAACCTATATCGCCACGTTGGATGGGCGTATCAGCGGCACGGTGTGCCGTCGTTTGGTGCGTCAGGGCGTGCAGTTGGACGATGGCTGGATCAAGTTGGACCATTGTGCGATTTTGGATGCGAACCGCGAGACGACGCTGGTCAAGGTGGTGTTGCATTCGGGCAAGAACCGCATTGTGCGCCGTATTTTCGGCGCGGTGGGTTTCCCGGTGCGTCGCCTGGTGCGTACGCAGGTCGGTCCGATCAAGCTGGGTGATTTGAAGCCGGGCTCCTACCGTGTGTTGTCACAGGTGGAGATTCGTTCGCTGCAAAAGGAGGTGGGCTTGTGATTCGCGTTGCGATTGATGGGCCGGCCGGAGTGGGCAAGTCGTCCACGTCCAAGGCATTGGCAAAATATTTTGGTTTTGCCTATTTGGATACTGGCGCGATGTATCGGGCGTGTGCCTGGTGGTGTTTGCGCCAGGGCATTGATTTGGATGCCGATGCGTTGGATGAGCGTGTGGTCACCGAAACGGTGGCGTCGTTCTTTACCGATGGTCATGCCGAGTTTGTCGTCGACCCGGACGATCCGGCGGTGCGTTGCGACGGCGAGGATATCAGTGAGCAGCTGCGCAGTGCCGACGTGTCGTCGCATGTCTCTGCGGTGTCGGGCTTGATTCCGGTTCGTCGCGTGCTGATTGCCGCCCAGCGTGCCATTATCGCGCAGGAGGCGGCTCCTGAGTCCTTCTCGCATGGCATGGGCATGGTGGTCGAAGGCCGTGATATTACGACGGTGGTGGCTCCCGATGCCGAGGTGCGGGTGTTGATGACGGCCCGCGAGGAGGTGCGTCAGGCTCGACGTGCCGGTCAGCAGTCGGCTGGTGTGGGCGCCGATGATGTGGCGGCTCGTGACCGTCGCGATGCGCGGGTGACCAATTTCCAGACCGCGGCCGACGGCGTGCTGACCCTGGATAATTCCGACATGGATTTCGAGCATACGTTGGATATGCTGGTCGCCGTGGTGGAACAGGCTATCGAAACGCAGGAATATGAGCGGTATGCCGCCAATCTTGAAGGCTATGACCTTGAGGATGAGGATGCATCGCTTATCGATGGTTCGGGGTTTGAGGACCGTGCTTCGGCGCCGCGTTCGAAAGCGGTGGGCGTGCTTGCCGTGGTGGGCAGGCCCAATGTGGGCAAGTCCACGCTGGTGAATCGTATTTTGGGTCGCCGTGTCGCCGTGGTGGAGGATACGCCGGGTGTGACGCGCGACCGTGTGAGTTATGACGCTGAATGGGCGGGCACGGATTTCAAGCTGGTCGATACCGGCGGTTGGGAAGCGGATGTCGAGGGCATTGATTCGGCCATCGCCTCCCAGGCGCAGGTTGCCGTGCAGCTGTCGGATGCCGTGGTGTTGGTGGTGGACGGCCAGGTCGGTATGACCGCCACCGACGAGCGTATCGTGTCGATGCTGCGTGCCTCGGGCAAGCCGGTGGTGCTGGCGGTGAACAAGGTGGATGATCGTGACGGTGAATATATGGCCGCCGAGTTCTGGAAATTGGGCTTGGGCCAGCCGTATGCGATTTCCGCCATGCATGGCCGTGGCGTGGGTGATTTGCTGGATGTGGCGTTGCAGGCGTTGCGCAAGGCGGATAAGACGTCCGGGTTCTTGACGCCGAGCGATTTGCGTCGTGTGGCGTTGGTGGGCCGGCCCAATGTGGGCAAGTCCTCGTTGCTCAACCAGTTGGCGCATGAGGAACGCACCGTGGTCAATGATTTGGCCGGCACGACCCGCGATCCGGTTGATGAGGTGGTGAGCGTGGACGGCGAGGATTGGCTGTTCATCGATACCGCCGGCATCAAGCGCCGGTTGCACAAGCTGTCGGGTGCGGAATATTACTCGTCGCTGCGCACGCAGGCGGCCATTGAGCGTGCGGAATTGGCGTTGGTGCTGTTTGATGCCTCGCAGCCGATTTCCGACCAGGATCTGAAGGTGATGAGCCAGGCGGTGGATGCGGGGCGTGCCATTGTGCTGGTGTTCAACAAGTGGGACCTGATGGATGAGTTCGACCGGCAGCGTCTGGAGCGTCTGTGGGTGACGGAGTTCGACCGGGTGACGTGGGCGCAGCGGGTGAATCTGTCGGCGAAGACCGGCTGGCATACCAACCGTTTGGCCAATGCCATGCGTGCCGCGTTGGTCTCGTGGGATCAGCGTGTGCCCACCGGCAAGCTCAATGCGTTCTTGGGGCGCATCCAAGCCGCGCATCCGCATCCGGTGCGTGGCGGCAAACAGCCGCGTATTCTGTTCGCCACGCAGGCGTCGAACCGCCCGCCGCGTTTTGTGATTTTCGCGACCGGCTTCCTGGAGCATGGCTATCGACGTTTCCTGGAGCGGTCCTTGCGTGAGGAATTCGGTTTCGAAGGTTCGCCGATTCAGATTTCCGTGCATGTGCGCGAGAAGAAGAAGCGTCGCTGACGGTTTGATCAGAGCGTCGGTGAGGTTAGGCAAGGCCGTGACGGCGGTAGTGGCTGTGGCTTTGCCGACATGAGATTGCCGAAGAAGCTGTCAGACGAGGTTGACGAAGTGATTCGCCGTGTCGGGGTGCAGGTCCGCGACACGGCGATGTTTGTATTTGATGGGGGATATGTGCTAAGTTTCTCTTCGGTGCGATTCGCACTGTTCGGGCCGTAGCGCAGCTTGGTAGCGCACTTGACTGGGGGTCAAGGGGTCGCGGGTTCAAGTCCCGCCGGCCCGACGAATACGCTCGGAATCCAGCTTTGGCAGGATTTCGGGCTTTTTTTATTCGCGCCATACTAATTGGCGCGGACTGCCGTGAACATTGCCCCGTGATTGGGGGCCCTTCGCGCACCATGCGTGCTGATGAGCGGGCAATGCCGTTCGCGTCGGCTAGGATAGCAAGAGGAATGCCTGTCGGGTGGCGGACGTATACGTCGGAAAACTCGGCATACATAGGTCTGATGGAAGGACGACGATGTGCGGCGAACGCAAGGCAGTGGTGGTGACGCATACGCGGTTGCGCCAGACCGGCACGGTGGTGTCGCAGGTGGTGTCCCAGCTGCGGCGTGCCGGGCTCGATGTGAGTATCATCGACAATGCCGAAGCTCCCTCATTCGGCGCGTCGTGCGCCCGCGTGGATGAGCATACGGAAATTGTGGTGGTGCTCGGCGGCGACGGCACCATACTGCGTGCCGCGGAGTTGGTGCATTGCACCAGCGTGCCGATTCTTGGCGTGAACTTGGGGCATGTGGGATTTTTGGCCGAGTTCGAGAGTTTCCAAATCAATGAGGCCATGCGGCGGGTGGCGGAGCATGATTATTCGATAGACGAGCGCATGATCGCCCATGTCGATGCATGGTTGCCTGACGGCACGCCGGTGATTGAGGATTGGGCGCTGAATGACATCACGTTGGAGCGGGCCGATCGCGGCAAGATGGTGGAGCTGTCGATTCGGGTCGATGATGTCGAAATGAGTTCCTTCGGGTGTGATGGTGTGGTGGTCTCGACGCCTACAGGCTCGACCGCCTACGGGTTTTCCGCAGGAGGGCCGATTATCTGGCCGAATGTGCAGGCATTGCAGTTGGTGCCGTTGGCGGCTCATGCGCTGTTCGCCCGTCCGTTGGTGATTGGCGCGGATTCGACGTTTACATTGGATATTTTGGATTCCTCGACGTCCGCAGGCTGGATTTGTTGCGATGGGCGTCGCCAGCGGGCGTTGCCGCGGGGCTCCAGGGTGCAGGTTCGTGCGTCGAAGGATACGCTGCGTTTGGCGCGATTGTCGGGTGTGCCGTTTACCAGTCGGCTGGTGTCGAAGTTTGATTTGCCGGTGATGGGATGGCGTGAGCAGGCGCGTAGCCAGGGACGCGGTGCGGGTGAGGTTGCCTGCGCGCATGGCGGGCGTTTGGCGTCGACGGAGGAGTGATTGGCTATGTTGGAACACTTGCAGATGCAGCATCTGGGGCCCATCCGCCAGGCGCAGTTGACGCCCGCTGTGGGCATGACGGCGATTACCGGCGAGACTGGTGCGGGCAAATCGATGTTGCTCAGCGCCATCAAGCTTATTTGTGGTGATGGCTCGGATGCGGCGAGGGTGTCCGCCGGAGCGAGCCAGGCGTGGGCGCAGGGCATTTTTGCCGTGGGCGAGCATGACGAGGCGTATCGTACCGCGCAGTCGGCCGGCGTAGAACCGGAAGACGGCGAACTGTTTTTGACGCGCACGGTGCCGGCTTCGGGTCGTTCGAAGGCCATGGTATGTGGGCGGCAGGTGCCACGCTCGGTGCTGGCGTCGTTGGGTGGCGCGTTGGTGACGATTCACGGACAGGCCGATCAGCTGCGATTGGCTTCGCCGGTCCGCCAGCGTGCGTTTGTCGACGGATTTGCCGGTGTCGATGCGCTGGCGCAACGGTACGCCGCATCGTATGGCGTGTTGGTGCAGGCCGATGAGCGGGTGCGTAAGGTTGCCAGCCAGCAGGCTTCCGACCGACAGCAGGCCGATTATTTGCGCGATGCCTTGGCGCGTATCGAGCGGGTCGACCCGCAGCCGGATGAGGATGAGCAGCTGAAGGTGCGCCGTGATCGGATTGAACATGCCGCCGGTATCGCGCAGGCGGTGTCCGAGGCGTTGGCGGCGTTGGATCCTTCGCAGGTGCCGGGGGAGGTTGATGCCGTGGGGGCGGTGTCGTTGTTGGAGCATGCGGCCCACGCCTTGCGTGCGGTGCGCGTCGATGAGGTGTTCGGTGCCTTGGCCGACCGGTTGCAGGCCAGCGCCACGGATGTGGCGGATGTGGTGTTCGCCCTGTCCCGTCAACTGGATGACGATGAGGGCGTGGAGGATTTGGACGCCATCAATGCCCGGTTGCATGAATTGCGCGAGCTGACCGATCGGTGGGGGCCGACGTTGCGTGATGTGGTGGCATGGCGTGAGCGTTCCGCGCTGGCGCTGGAGGATTTGGATGCTTCGCCGGAGCGGGTGGAGCAGTTACGGCGCGAGCGTGACGACGCGTATGCGCAGGCGTTGGCCGATGCGCGGGAGCTGTTCCATGCGCGTGACGAGGCGGCACGTCGTCTGTCGCAGGCGGTGGGTGTGGAGTTGGAAGCGTTGTCGATGCCAGGAGCGTCGCTGCGTATCGAAGTGAGCGAGCGCGAACCGCAGGACGGCGAAGTGCCGTTGGATGCTTATGGTTGCGATACGGTGTCTTTCTGGTTTACGCCGTTTCCGGGTGCGGGATTGTTGCCAATGGGCAAAAGCGCGTCGGGCGGCGAGTTGAGCCGTTTGATGCTGGCGTTGGAATTGGTGGCGGCCCGGGATGGCGCTGGCGCGGATGGTGACGTGCCGGCGATGACGTTTATTTTCGATGAGGTGGATGCGGGCGTCGGCGGACAGGCTGCGCAACGGCTGGGGCGGCGTTTGGCTCGCTTGGCGCAGACGGCGCAGGTGATGGTGGTGACGCATTTGCCGCAGGTGGCGTCGTGGGCCGACGCGCAGTTTGTCGTGGATAAGTCGCTTGGCGAGGGTGACGTTGTGGAGACGACGGTGCGTGAAGTGCGTGGCGAGGAACGGGTGTGTGAGATTGCCAGGATGCTGTCCGGCAAGGTGTCGGCAACGTCGAAGCAGCACGCGCAGGAGTTGTTGGACGCGTCGACGTTGTCGTAACGGCATGTGGCTGGCGAAGTGTTGCGGGTATGTCGTGCAACCATATGGCGCTTGCGTGTGATGCAATGGAAGGCAATGGGCGTCGTAAAGCGGCGTGAGGACGTTCGTGGAAGGAGCGGCGATGAAGGCGAATGTGGGCAAGGGCGTCATTTTTGACGTGGATGGCACGTTGCTCGATTCCATGGGCGTATGGGATCAGATTGACATCGTGTTTTTGCATGAGCGTGGTTTTCGCGTGCCGCAGGATTACATGGCTGCGATATGTGCCATGCCGTTTCGTCAGATCGCCGAATACACCATCGAACGGTTCCGGCTTGACGACACGCCCGAAGAGCTCATGGCGCAATGGAGCAGGATGGCTCACACGGCGTACACCACGACCGTGGAACCCAAGCCGTTTGCCTGCGAGTATGTCAAGCGCTTGTATGATTCGGGGGCTCGTCTGGCGGTGGCGACGTCATTGCCGGCCGACTTGCGCGATGCTGCGTTGCGCAAGGCCGGACTGTTGCCGTTCTTCGAGGTGATGTGCAGCGTGGATGAGGCCGGCGATTCGGGCAAGGACTCGCCGGATGTGTACCTGTTGGCGGCCGAGCGGCTGGGTGTGGCGCCGGCTGACTGCACGGTGTTCGAGGACGTTTTGGCGGGTATTCGCGCGGCGAAGTCGGTGGGTATGTCGGTATGGGCGATGCACGACGATTCGTCGGATGGCGATTGGGATGAGATCTGCGCGATCGCCGACGGCGTGCTGTTTGATTTTTCCAACGCTCCCACGGTGCTGTAGTTACTTCTCGTGCGGTCGCATGGTCGACAAGTCGACGTGGTATCTGCGCCCATGGCGCAGTTGGTGATGCATGGGTGGTGTGCGAGTTCCCAGATAACGATTTTCCAACTGTTATAGTGTCGTGTTGCACAGTTGATTAATATGTTGTAGTGTTATATATGACAGTTAAACAGTTGCGCGCTGTCGGCATGGCATTGCGCTGCGCTGTCACGCTAGCGACTATCGGAAAGGGACATGTGCATGAAGCTGATCATTTCGTCCGTGTCCGGCGAACCCATATACGAGCAAATCAAGCGACAGATTCGTGAGGCCGTCGGCGCCGGGCAGCTCGCTGCCGGAGACGCGTTGCCGTCGTTGCGAACGCTTGCCAAGGAACTGCGGGTATCCGTACTCACCGTCACCCGTGCATACACCGAGTTGGCGCAAGAGGGTGTGGTGCGAAATGTGCAGGGCAGGGGAAGCTTCGTCGCGGAGCGTGGGGCCGACATCATGCGCGAGCAGTGCATGATGAAGGTGCGCGCTGCGTTGCGCGAGGCATGCGTGGCGGCGCGCGAAGGCGGGATCCAACCGAATCAATTGCATGCGTTGCTCGATGAGATGCAGACCAAGGAGCTCTCATGACCATTACGACGGAGGCGACGTCCATGGCGTTGTCGGTAACAGGGTTGTGTAAACGGTATGACGATGATTTTACCTTGCATGATGTGACGTTCGATTTGCCGATGGGCTACATCATGGGATTGATCGGCCCCAATGGTGCCGGCAAATCTACGGTGATCAAGCTTATCCTCAATGCCATCGAACCTGATTCGGGTACCATTGCCATACTTGGTGCCGATAAGCAGGCGCGTGAACGCATGATCAAGACGGAATTGGGTGTGGTGTTCGATGTCAGCTATTTCCTTGAGGAATGGCGGGTTCGGCATGTCGAACGACTGATGGCACCCATGTATCCGCGGTGGGACCACCGCCGCTATGAGGCGTACCTGCGTCAGTTCGGGCTGGACGGTTGCATGGCGCAGCGTATCAAATCGTTGTCCCGCGGCATGCAGATGAAGCTCATGTTGGCCGTGGCGCTCAGTCATGAGGCGCGACTGTTGATCCTGGATGAGCCTACCAGTGGATTGGATGTGCGCTCGCGCGACGAGCTTATAGACAGCTTGCGGGACTATCTGCAGCAGCGTGAGGCCAGTGTGTTGTTGAGCACACATATCACCGACGATCTGGAACATGCTGCGGATTTCCTCACCTACATACTGGATGGCACGGTGTACTACAGCGGCGCCAAGGACGAACTGGAAGATATGTTCCGTGTGGTCAAAGGCGGGCCTGAGCAATGGGACATGGTGTCGGCGTTTGCTGAGGGGGCGCGGCGGCATGCCGTGGGCTTCGAAGCGCTGGTGCGCACCGACCGATTGCGGCAGATGCAGGTCGGTGCCATGGTGGTGGAACCTGCACGTATCGATGACATCATGCGGATGACGGACAAGGAGCGTGGATGATGCATAGCATGGAACGTGAGGTAGGCGGCACGGGCGTCGCCCTCGTGGACGGGCGTCAATCTACGGCGAATGACATGCACGGAATGTGGTGGAGCGTATGGCAGATGCTGCGCGTGGACATATATCGTTCCATGACGCGCGGCGCCGGATTGATGGTCGGCATCATCGTTGCCGTGCCATTGCTGCTGGTGGCGATATCGTGGATGGGGGAGCCTGCCGCGATGTCAGGAGCTTTGGCCGGTATGTTGCTGGGATGGTGGATGGTGTTGCCGCTGAACCTCTTCGTGTATGAAGTCACGGGCGGACATCGCTGGATGAACGGTGTGGTGCCTGCGACGCGCGGGCAACGAGTGCTCGCCCGATATGTGTTCGGTATCGGCTGTGCCTTGTTCGTGATGGCGCAGTGGTGGTGCTTCGCGCCGTTGATGCGGGGACATGCGTCGATGAATGCGACGCAGATCCTGGTTGCGGGCGTGGGATATGCCGCAGTGATGGTGTGTATGCAATCGGTGTCATTCCCGTTGTTGTATCGTTTTCGATCGGTGAAAGTGGCGGGATATATCATATCGTGTTGCGTGCTGGTAACGATCGCGGCGTTGGCGGCGTTTTCGCAAGCATGGGAATCGCTTTCCTCGGGCATCGACCTGGTGATGGGCTGGATTGCCGACTATCCGACATTGAGCGCATGTATCGCCGGCATAATCGTGATTGGCATATGGTGCGTCTCGATGTACCTATCCTATCGGATAACGCACGGCGCGGATGAGTAAGCGGGCGTCTTGACGGCCCGCAGCGAAGAAGCGTATGGAATATGGCGGAATATGTTTGGGGAGGCCGACGCGGTTGATGTCGTGTCGGCCATCCCAGACGAAAATGGCGTCAAGGAGTCACTGCAGTTGCTCGCACGCCTGTTCGACCACGCTGGTCATGTCCTCGATATCGCATACGTCGTCGAAACGCACTGGCGCATGGTCAAGATCGCGCAGCGCCTTCGGAGCGGCGGTACCGGTGGCGGCGGCCAATGCGTCCATGCAGGCAAAATCATCGCCGGAAGCATCCAATCCCAAGGCTTCGTTGACCACGCGGGGGAATTTGTACGGGCTGGCCGTGGCCAGCAGAACGCGCGGTGTCTGTGGATCGCGAGGCATGCGGTTCATGACGAAATATCCGCATGCGGTGTGCGGATCCAACACATAGCCATGATCCTGCCAGCATTGCGCGATGGACTCGCTCACCTGCGCTTCGCTTGCCCAGCCGCATCCGAAGGTTTTGCGGATGGTGGACAACATTTGCGGCGGTACCTCATAGGTACCCCATTGGTGCAAATCGTTCATCAGCATCTGCACCAGGCGGGAATCCCTATCGGATGCGTAATACAGCAGACGTTCCAGATTGGACGACACCAGAATGTCCATTGACGGCGACGTGGTGTTGAAGAACGGGCGCTGGCGGTTGTACGTGCCCGTCGTCAGGAAATCGAACAGCACATTGTTGGCGTCGCTGGCGACAATAAGATGGCTGATGGGCAACCCCAGCATCTTGGCGTAATAGCCGGCCAGCACATTGCCGAAATTACCGGTAGGCACGCAGAACTCAACCTGCTGGCCCAGCCGCACGCCATGATCGCGCACCAGCTGCACGTACGCGGCGAAATAGTACGCGACCTGCGGCACCAAACGCCCCACATTGATGGAATTGGCTGATGACAGCCTCACGCCGTTCCCAGCCAAACGACCGGCAAGCTCGTCGTCGGCGAAAATACGCTTCACCGCGCTTTGCGCATCATCGAAATTGCCGCGCACCGCGCACACCCGCACATTCGCACCAGGCTGCGTCGTCATCTGCAACTGTTGCACGCGGCTGACCTTGCCTTCCGGATAGAACACCGTAATACCCACGCCATCAGCATCGGCGAACCCCTCCAACGCCGCCTTGCCGGTATCGCCGGACGTAGCCGTCACAATCATCAGGCGCTCGCCATGAGCCGCGCCCGCTGAATCCCCGTCAATCCCATCGGTGGCACGCGCCATCAACCGAGGCAGCATTTGCAACGCCACATCCTTGAACGCGCTGGTAGGCCCATGGAACAACTCCAACACATAATCGTCACCCAACGCCCGCAACGGGGTAATCGCCTCATCATCCCACTGCGTCCCATATGCCTCACGCACGCAGGACTCCAACTCGTCGGACGCATAATCCGGCAGCAGCGCGCCCAGTACGGCCGACGCAATCTGCTGATACGACGCATCAATCAATGCACCGACATCCACACGACGCTGCCCAAGATCATCGGCCACAAACAGTCCTGAATCCTGTGCCAACCCCTCACGAATGGCGCGCTTGCTCTCTACCGTCGGCGTAGTGCTACGGGTCGAATGGAACATGGATCACCTATCCTTACCTCAGCCGCAGGGCGCAGCGGCGCCCTCGGCAGTGTCTACCGCCACCAAGTCTAACGGCATCACCAGTCCGCCGCCCCAACGCCCGCGACATATGGACAACCACGCACATACCGACGCCGCCCCCGCCGTGCGATAAGCTAAGCACTATGACAACCTATGAACCAACCGCACCGCATCGCGCAGCTGCGGACGCCGCCACGCAGCGCGAGACCGACGAGGCGGTCTGGGCGCTCGCCGACGCCGCTTCCCGTGCCCAAAGCGAGCTCGCCCAGCTATCGGGCAACGACATCAACGCGGTGCTGCACACCATGGCACAAGCCTTATGTGACCACGCTGACGACATTGCGGCCGCCAACGCGTCAGACATGCGCCAAGCCCGCGACGAAGGTATGGACGACGGCAAACTCGACCGCCTGCTCTTTGATGCCGAGCGTGTTCGCGCATCCGCGCAAGGCGTGCTCCAGGTGGCGGCGCTGCCCAACCCCGTAGGCGAAGTGGTGCGCGGATCGACCCTACCCAACGGATTGCGGCTGCAACAGGTCCGCGTGCCCCTGGGTGTAGTCGGCATGATTTACGAAGCGCGACCCAACGTAACGGTGGATGTCGCCAGTTTATGCGTGAAATCAGGCAACGCCGTAATCCTGCGCGGAGGCCATGCGGCTCGTCGCACCAATGAAGCGACCGTGTCCGTCATCGGCGACGCATTGCAGCGATGCGGTGTGCCGAGCACGTTGGTCGGCACGGTGGACGCCTACGGACGCATGGGCGCCGACGCGATGATGCGCGCTCGCGGACATATCGATGTGCTGGTGCCGCGGGGCAGCGCGGCATTGATTGCCACGGTGGTGGAACGTTCCTGCGTGCCGGTGATCGAAACGGGTGCCGGCAACGTGCATATCTATCTCGACGCCAGCGCCGATGTGGACAAGGCCGTACCCATCGTGCTGAACGCCAAAACCCAGCGTGTGGGTGTGTGCAATGCGGCGGAGAAATTGGTGGTGCATGCCGACGTTTTGGAGTGCGTCGCGCCGGCCGTCATCGAAGCCCTGCATGATGCGGGTGTATGCGTGCGCGCCGACGAACGCGCCTATGCGGTGGCCCGCGAGCGATGCGGTGAGGGCGATTGGCTGCAACACGCCGATGAGGCCGATTGGGACACCGAATATCTGGCGATGACCATCGGCGTGGTGGTTGTGGATGGCTTGGATGAGGCGATTGCGCATATCAATGCGCATTCCACGGGACACACCGATGCCATCATCGCCGAAGACTATGCTGCCGTGGAAACGTTCACCCAGCGTATAGACTCGGCGGTGGTGTTGGCGAATGCCTCGACGCGTTTCACCGACGGTGGCATGTTCGGGTTCGGTGCGGAACTGGGCATTTCCACGCAGAAAATGCATGCGCGCGGGCCAATGGGATTGCGCGAGATGACGACGACCAAGTGGATTGGCTACGGAACAGGACAGGTGCGGGTATGAGCGAGAACATGCATGATGATGCGGCATGTGTGCCGCAGGATATCGAGGACTATGACAATCCGTGGCAGGTTGACGTTGACGATCCCACGTTGCCGTTGACCATTGCTTCCGAACGGTTGAGCACGGTGCGGTACGTGTTCTTGGTGCAGATTGAGGATGGCATTGCCTCGGCGGAGCAGCGTGCGGCGTTGGAATATGCCGATGCGGTGTTGATTGGTTGGCCTGATGCCGATTCGCCCGAGGTGGTGTCGCTGGATGACGCCCGTTTGGCGGTGGTGCGCGAGCATGTGATGGCGATGGAAGGACATGTGGCGGATTTCGCTGTAATGGAGCAGGACGGGGATGCCGACGGCATGACCGACAAGCTCATTCGGGTGACCGAGCATGTTTCGGAAATTCGGCGTGCCTACCAGCCGGATTTTGCCTTGCCGACTTTTGCCGAGATCCGCAGGGTGGTGCAGGACGAGTGGCAGGCCGATATGGAACGCATTGGCATTCCCGATGACGCCAGTATCGTTGGTTCGGCGCCGGAATATGCCCGGGCTCAGGCTTCCGACGGAGGTCGAGGATGAGGGGGCTGGAGCGTGAGCCATTGTCGGGCACGCGCAGCATGGCGACGCTGCGTGCGGATACTGCGGTGAGCGTGGCCCGAAACGGCGTGAGGCTTTCGGCGCGCGGCAACTGGCATGGCAAGCCACGTATCGGGATTATGGGCGGTACGTTCGATCCCATTCATAACGGCCATTTGGTGGCGGCGTCCGAGGTCGCGTGGGTATATGACTTGGATGAAGTGATGTTCGTGCCTACCGGGCGGCCGGTGTTCAAACTTGAACGTCATGTCACCAACGCCGAGGACCGGTATCTGATGACGGTCATCGCCACGGCGTCCAATCCGAAGTTCACGGTATCGCGTGTGGATATCGACCGCCCCGGCGTGACCTACACCATCGATACGCTGCGTGACATCAGGCAACGCTATCCGGACGCCGAATTGTTCTTCATCACCGGTGCCGACGCCGTAGCGGAGATC
The DNA here is from genome assembly GCF_056356495.1 of Bifidobacterium sp. LH_491. Classification (NCBI taxonomy): domain Bacteria; kingdom Bacillati; phylum Actinomycetota; class Actinomycetes; order Bifidobacteriales; family Bifidobacteriaceae; genus Bifidobacterium; species Bifidobacterium sp. LH_491. The sequence goes on along the minus strand of NZ_JBKEUI010000001.1, from coordinate 1,023,847 downwards.
ATGCGGTGGAAGGATGCCGACAGCATGTGGGATCTGGCGCATTTCGTGGCGGTGACGCGCCCTGGCTATTCGCGCCCTGAAGGCGTGCGCCTGCCGGAGGGCAAGGTGGACATATTGGAGATTCCCGCGTTGGCGATTTCCTCCACGGACGTGCGTCGACGCGCCGAGTGTGGCGAGCCGGTATGGTATTTGGTGCCCGACGGCGTGGTGCAGTACATCACCAAACACGGGTTGTATCGTCGCCACTAGGGTGCGTGTCGTCAAGGCTCGCCGTGGACATGCGCCGTCGCCGTGCGCGGTTACTATGAGACTCGTCAGCTTCAGCGACCCAAACGTTTGGAGATACCGTGAGCGCCATTCTCGAAGGCAAGCCCGATAAGAACCTCATCCTTGTCACTGGCAGGGCACATCCCAAGCTGGCGACTGATGTCGCCGAGCAGCTCGGCATCGAGGTGTTGGAAACCACCGCGTATGATTTCGCCAATGGTGAGATGTATGTGCGGTATACGGAGTCGGTGCGCGGCGCTGACGTATTCGTGTTGCAAAGCCACGGTGAGCCGATTAATAAGTCGATTATGGAACAGCTCATCATGATCGATGCGCTCAAGCGTGCTTCGGCCCGTTCGATTACCGCCGTATGCCCGTTGCTGGGCTATTCGCGTCAGGATAAGAAGCATCGTGGCCGCGAGCCCATTTCCTGCCGTTTGATGTTCGACCTGATCAAAACCGCCGGTGCGAACCGTATTATGAGCGTGGATCTGCATGCCGCGCAGTCGCAGGGATTCTTCGATGGTCCGGTGGATCATCTGATCGCCATGCCGGTGTTGGTGGACTATATTCGCGATCGTTTCGCCGACAAGTTGGACAATGTCACGGTGGTGTCTCCCGATGCCGGCCGTATCCGTGTGGCCGAGCAGTGGGCGCAGCGTTTGGGCGGCGGCCCGTTGGCCTTCGTGCATAAGACGCGCGATATTACGCGCCCCAATCAGGCGGTGGCGAACCGCGTGGTGGGTGACGTCGTCGGCCGTGACTGCGTGCTGGTTGACGATTTGATCGATACCGCTGGCACTATCGCCGGCGCGTGCCACGTGCTCAAGGATGCCGGCGCCAAGTCGGTGACGGTGGTGGCCACGCATGGCGTGCTGTCGGGTCCTGCCACCGAACGCTTGCGTGATTGCGGTGCCTGCGAGGTGGTGTTGACCGATACGGTGCCGATTCCTGCTGAGAAGCGTTGGGACGGCTTGACTGTGCTGTCGATTGCACCGCTGCTGGCCAGTGCCATTCGCGCGGTGTTCGAAGATGGCTCGGTGGCCAAGCTGTTCGACACCTATCCGGAACATCATGGTCAGGGCTTCCTGTTTGCGTAACGACGGCCATGTCAGTGACACGCATGACATGCGCTGTTTGACGTACGCAAAAGGTATGGCATAATAAACACTTGGCGAGGTTCGCCTCGCCGTTCCCCCATGGTGTAATGGCAGCACACGGGTCTTTGGAACCCTTTGTCTTGGTTCGAGTCCAGGTGGGGGAGCTTTATAGGACATGGCTCTGGTGTTTCACCAGAGCCATTGTCGTTTATATTGTCGGCTTGTTCGACAAAGTAAGGAGAGTCTCATGACGGTTTCGGCTGCGATAGTGCTGGCTGCTGGCGAAGGTACGCGGATGCGTTCGCATAAGCCGAAGGTGCTGCATATCCTGGCAGGCAAGACGTTCCTGCGGCGGGTGATGGAAGCCATCGGGCAGCTTAAGCCGGAGACTTTGGCCGTGGTGGTGCATTATCAGGCGGAACGGGTGGCACAGGCCGCGCGCTGCTATGACGAGCGGGTTATGGTGGTGCATCAGGATGATGCTCCTGGTACAGGCCGTGCGGTGCAATGCGCGATGGGTGAGTTGAACCGTCATGGCGTCTTGCGTGGTTCGGTGCTGATCGCTGCTTCCGATATGCCGTTGCTGGACGCACAGACCTTGCGTGAGCTGGTGCGGTTTCATGAGGTGAGTGGCAATGGGGCGACGGTGCTGACGACCATGTTGGACGATCCCACTGGCTATGGCCGTATCATTCGCGATAGTTCCGGCAATGTGCTGCGCATTGTCGAGCAGAAGGATGCCAATAGCAGCGAGCTGGCGGTGCATGAGGTGAACACGTCGGTGTACGTGTTTGACGCGCAGGTATTGGCGGCTGCCATCGCTGGGCTGAAAGCCAGCAATGCCCAGGGTGAATTTTATCTGACCGATGCGCTGGAGATGGCGAAGACCACGGGTGCCGTGGGCGCGTTCGCGGCGCCCGATCCTTTGAGCGTAGAGGGTGTGAACGATCGCGTGCAGTTGGCGCAGTTGGCGAAGGCTCATAATCGTCGGGTGTGCGAGCGCTGGATGCGCGATGGGGTGACGATTCTCGATCCGGACACGACATGGATCGACGACGATGTGCGTATTGGCACGGATGCCACGATTCTGCCGGGATGCTCGTTGCAGGGGCATACGACGATCGGCGAGGACGCGGTAATCGGCCCGGACACCACGCTGATTGATGCCGTCGTCGACGACGAGGCGGTGGTGGAGCGTTCGCGTGTGCAAGATACGCATATCGGCGCGCGCGCCACGATCGGACCGTGGACGTATCTGCGCGCCGGCAATGAGTTGGGTGAGGACAGCAAAGCCGGCGCCTTTGTCGAAATGAAGAAAGCGCATGTGGGCAGTGGTACGAAGGTGCCGCATTTAAGCTATGTGGGCGATGCCGATTTGGGCGAGCATACGAATATCGGCGGCGGCACGATCACCGCGAATTACGATGGCGTGCATAAGCATCACACCAGCATCGGCTCCGGCGTGCATGTGGGTGCCGGCAACCTGTTCGTCGCCCCGGTGACGGTCGGTGACGGCGTGACGACGGGCGCTGGTTCGGTGGTCCGCCATGACGTGCCGCAGGACGCTATGGTATATTCGGAAAACTCACAGCATACGATTGAGGGCTGGAAGCCCCAGTGGGAAAGGGAAGCGTAATGGCGGCGGTGCAGGTTTCGATTGATGCGTTGCGTGTGGCGGCTGGTGCCGCCGACCGCATCAAGGCAAGCGATGTGGTGGCGTTTGATGTCAGCGAGGTGTTGGGCATCACCGACGCGATGCTGATTGCCGGGGCGTCCAACGAACGTCAGGTGTTGGCCGTGGCGGAGGAGATCGAGAAGGATTTGTATCTGCAGTGCCAACGTTCGCCGCGTTCGCGCGAGGGACTGACCGAAGGCCAGTGGGTGTTGCTGGATTACGGTGATTTTCTCATTCATGTGATGCATGATGATTCGCGCGCGTTCTATGGCTTGGAGCGTTTGTGGCGCGATTGCCCGTCGATTGACTTGCAGCTGGCTTGACAAAGGCTGGCATATTACTGGTGCGACGCGCCGATTGTGTGCTGATTACGCAAGGTTCGCGCTGATCTGTGGCAGTTCACGCCTGCTCTCGCTAAGTTCGTAAGGGTGAGGAACTTTTTCAAGGGTATTTCGTTGTCGCAGATTCTTGCCGGTGCCTTGGCGGCGGTGACTTCGTTTTTGCTCTCGTCAAAGATCGGTATTGCTGGCTCGGTGATTGGTGTGGCGGTTGGTTCGATGGTGTCGGCCATTGCGTCGCAGATATACCAGAATGTGATTAAGGCCTCCTCGCAAAAGATTCAACAAGCGGCTCCGTTTATCGCCACGGAAGAGGATACTGCGGGCGATGCTGGCGACCGTGCCGACGACGGCACTGAAGCCCATGCTGAAGCCCATGCTGATGAGCAGACAGGTGCGGTTGGTGACGGCAGCATCGCTAAGGGCGCAGATACGGTTGGTGGTGCCGCTGGTGCAGCTGGTGATGCCACAAGTGTTGGTGAGACTCGAGTTTTCGCTGACGGTATGCGCCCGGCCTCGGCGCAGTATACACAGGTATTGCCGCAGGTGAGCCAGAGTGTGGCACGTGCCACGACGTCGGGGCGCGTGGTGGCGTCGGCTGGAACGGTGTCGCCGCATGCGCGTGCGGGAGCCGAATCGGTGATGCGTCAGGTACAGCGCGACCGGCGTAACAAGCGTGTGGCCGTGGCGGTTGCGGTGGTCAGTGCGTTGCTGGCAGTTGGCGTTACAGCGGGTGTGGTGCTGGCGCTTACCGACGGGCAGGGTACGGATACGGTAGTGCGCGATTTGGTATCGCAGCAGCGTGCGCCTGAGCAGCGTGACACGCATGGCGAAGCCCCGGATGCGTCCTGGCAGGGCAACGAGGGCGAGACGCCTGGTCAAGGCACGTCAGGCGATGGCATGAGTGGCAATACCCAAGGCGGGCAGACGCAGGACGGTGCTGACTCCTCGCAAACGGGAGGCTCTGGCAATACCGGGTCATCGAATGGTACTACCGGAGGCTCCTCTGGTGGCTCTTCGTCTTCGGGTGGCAGCGACACTGGAACAACGGGCTCGGGGGATGCTTCGACAGGAAACGGTACTGGCGGCTCGACGTCGGGCGAAGATTCCTCATCGTCGGGTTCTTCGGGAGGATCTAGCTCCACCGGTGGTTCGTCAGACGGCTCCACGGGCGGGTCGGGTGCCGATTCCGGTTCTTCCGGTTCCGCTGGTGGCGATACGACAGGCGGTTCCGGTGATGCAAATGCCGGCGCGGGAAGCGCAGGCGGCGGCTCGAATGCCGGGGGTGCCGCAGGCTCGTCGAGCGGTGGCGCATCGCGTGGCGTAACCGGTCGGTAGCGCGGGGGAATCGGTAGCGGGCTCTCTGGCTACATATCGGCGCATGTGCCCGGACGTGGCATGATATGACAGATTCAGGCGACACGCCGAGGCTTGTTGGATGGACGATGATGTTGTAACCTGACCAAGGTTCGTTTGAGAGATAACGAATGGGGCTATGGCGCAGCTGGTAGCGCATCTCCATGGCATGGAGAGGGTCAGGGGTTCGAATCCCCTTAGCTCCACCACGAGCACGCTGAATTGATACAATTTCGCAAAACTAGGGTTTTGCGCAAAGGTGCGCGCAAAATCTGAAAACGCGCCAACTTGTAAAAGACCTGCTCAAAGGCATAAAAATAGGGCTGCGTACCTAAGTGGTGGTCAGCCCTATTGCTTTCGCGGCTCTAATAGCTTTCTGCTGAAATCTCAATTTTGGTGCTGTCGGCGAATATGACGGCCGTTTCACCCGATGGTGTGACTTCGATGCGCTGGCAGAGAGCACGAAGGGTTGCTTGATCAAAGTCTTGCTCGAGGGTTGCTTTTTGGAGGGTTTTCTTGAACCGGGTCAGTTTAGCTTTGATGCCGTGACGGCGCTTAATCTCGCTTTGGGTAGCCTCGTAAGCGTTGATGGCTTCACGCTGGCGTTGTTCTAGCTGGTTGAAACGCTCGCGGTACTCGTCTTGGTTTTGGGATTGGGCATCCATCGCCCCATAAAACCTGCCACCCTCAGCAGTCGCAGAAGCGAACGCGTCAGCAACCATCTCCGCGCTGATCGCGCCCTTGGCCATCTCTTCTTTCAACTCACCAATGGACTTACCTGTTTTACGGGAGATTTCTTCGAGCGGGTTGAAACCAGCGTTAATCATCTGATTCAAATCCTGGCCAGTGAGCTTGCCCGTCGACGACATCTGCGCGAACGCCAACGTGAGCGACTCGAGCTTCACAGCATCACCTTGAGAAATATCGCCAAGTTGACCCAACCGAAGCTGTGCTTCCTCGGCGGACATACCGAAAGCCATCAACGTTTGGGTGTTCTTCGCCAAGTCCTCCATCCCAAACGGAGTACGCGCAGCCTCACGCTTCAAATCATTCACCAGCTGTTGGGCTTTGGCTTGATCTCCGAGCATCGTGGTAAACGAGGTGGTGTATTGCTCCATGCGAGCGTTGTACTCCACGCCGTCTTTCATCGCCCCAGCAAATCCTTTAGCGACCCCAGCCACGGCGCTGGCAATACCCTTCACGCCCGCGACGATCGCCTCAGAAGCCAGATTGGCCTTGAGAACGTCACCGAAAACACGGGTCTTACCCGAAGTGTCGTCTATTTCTGACCCAAGGTCGTCTACTGCCTCTTCGAGTTTGCCCGCCTGACCAGCAGCATCTTTCGCCTCATCACCCGCATCATCAGTGTGTGAACCGAACTGCTTGAGCGCATCGTTATTGTCCTCAAGCTCAGCCTCCAAGCCATTCAACATGGCTTGGGCATTATTGAGCTGGATCTGCCAATTCTTCGTACGGCTGTCGTTCTCCCCAAACGAAGAAGCAGCATTATCCAACGCCGCCCGCAAGGTGTCGACCTTCTGGCGCTGCGCGTCGATCTCTTTCGCGAGCACCTGATTCTTCGCCGTCAACGACCCAACCGAAGTCTCGTTCTTCGCAAACGCTGACGCGGCAAGCTTCATCTCGCTGCCAAGCACCCGCATCTCTCGATTAATATCGGTGATCGCGCGCTTAAACTCCCGCTCATCCTCCAACCCAATCTTCAAACCAAACGAGCTATCAGCCATGTACCTAGTCCTGTCTAAAGCGAGAAGGAAAGCGGTCGTGTTAAAGTAAAAAGAGCGAAAGCAGCAGCGGCTTAAGAGAAAGAAAGGAAGCGTGGGAATGCCGCGTGTATTCCAGGTCAGCGCCTAAAAGAAACGGCGTGAATGTCCATCGAAAGTCCTAAAATAGGTCTGCCTGTAGCTGGTAAAACTAGCATTGATTTTTCTACCTTTAGAACCTTGATAAGAACTTGATAATGAAACTAAGGCGCACGATATCGATGCTTATTTCACTAGCCCTGTTTTCGAGTTGGACGGGGGTGGCTCACGCGGATGAATTGGCTAATTCTGCTGAAGAATTGACAGTACAGACTCTTGAGCACGCATCTGTGTCCGAGGGAATTGACACCTCGCTTAACGTGAATCTGACCTCCTTGGGCAGCGATATTGTCGCCTCAGAGGAAGCCGGAAACATCCGGATTTCCAATAATGGGGGTCAGGCTACCGTTGAAGGTAATTCAGGCTCTTTAGTGATTGAAGGTTCGGCTGGGCACACGCTAGATGTTGACGGTCGTGAAATAGCGACAGTAGATGCGGAAGCGGGGTGTTTCTTGTGATGAAATGGCTACGTTTAGTGCGGGATGTTGTTCTGATTTTCTTCGTTCTGCTGATGTTGTCGACGAAGATTTCACAGAGCTGGGATTATTGGTGGGTAGCCTTGGTTGGCACTGTATTCTTGATGCTCCCAGATTTCATCGATCTGCGCCGAAAAGAAGATAGTCAGAAATAGTTTCTTACTTGAGAGTGTGGGGCCCTGCTCAATATGGATCACGTGTTTGTTCCATATTGAGCAGGGCCCCAGCTTCGCACTGTTGGGGAAGAATGGACGTGCTCCACAACAAGGTCTCACCCCTAAAGGTTGATGGCAATTGCGATGCGGAATCAGTCACGGGGTGTGCCGACAAGGCGTGAGTTAGATTCCTGCAGGGATGATGTCGTCGATGAACCAGTGCCGTTGAGGTTGTACGCGTCCGGTCTCAATCAACCAGCAATCCACCAAATCCAAAAACCGCCCGAACACCATCAACTCGACCTCTATTTGGGTGAGGTGCAGGTGGGCTAGCCCGATATAGGCAAGACGGGTGAAGGTTGCCTCTACGCTGTTGGTCAGGTGTCCTTCGCCGGGTCTTTTGGGGCCGGCACGGTCTCGATCGCACGCCTCGTGCCGTGCTGCAAGGCTGCAGCGATCGCACCCCGATAGTCAGCCAGATCTGCCGGGACGGTGAGCAGCTCGACCGCCTCTATGGTTAGTTCATCCTTTGGATCGTCTGGGTGTTGCAGGTTGTGGATCGCCACCGACTGATTCGCCAGCAGAGTAATCAGCCAGATGACTTCGCCGAGGGTGTGGGCGAAATCCTCACTGGTCTCCAGTGCTTCGCCAAGGTTCTCCAGTCCGCCATAACGGGCAGCAATCTCACGGGTAGCCCGAGAGTAGTCAAGATCAGCTCATAGGCCTGGCCTGCGATGAGAACTGTGGTTGGCGAATCTGGTTGCTGCGCGGTTCTAGTGTGGGTGGTGGTCATGCTGCGCCTCCCGACCTCGTGGTTGTCGTGGCAGGTTCGTAAACCTGCTTATACCAGTTAGCGATGGTCTCTTCCTTGACGCCGGGTGTGCCTTCGGTGACTTCAGCCTTCCACGGATGCCGACCCTTACCATCAGGCTTGTTACGCCGCAGGATCGTGCCCTCAATCGTCGGTGTCGAAAACGTAATCGAATCGGCCTTCGTCGCAAGCGTCGTGGTGGGGAGGGCGAATTTGACGCGGTAGAGCCAGAAATACTGGTATTTACCGTTCGAGCGTGCGGCACGGAAACCAATCGCCACTGGTGTGGTGTTATCCTCCGAGGTAGAGATCAACACCCCCCATTCGCATCCACGCTCGCGCCAGTCAAAGCGGCAGCAGCGTCCGCACCGAGGTCATCGACCCCGAGGGTGATGGTGCCGGACTTGAACTCCTTCACGATCTCCGATGCGCCGTCATCGGCATACAGGATTGCTTCAGCTAGTTCGACGGAAAGTTCAGCTGAGATGGCTTTCGCTAACTGTTTCGGCGTGCCATAAGTCTCCTTACCAGTATCGTCTTCGGTGATGGTGGCGTAGTAGAGCTTGTCGAGGCCGATAGTTGCCATGGTGGTTTTCCTTTCAGTAATGAGAAAATTTAGAAAAGGTCAGTTCTTGTTGAGAAGGGGGCGTGGGAGTGTGCGGGCTTTGTTCGAGCTGTTAGAGGCTCAAGTTCCTGCTGGAGTGTGGTGGCCAGGACGTTCCCGTTTCGAGATCGCGCTCGGTGCGGTGTTGACCCAGAACACAGCTTGGTCGAATGTGGAAACAGCCATCACGAACTTGAGTGATGCCGGGTTACTTGACCCCGAACGGCTACTGACCGCTGAGGATGACGTGGTGCGGGATCTGATCCGTCCGAGTGGATATTTCAACACGAAAACCCGCTACCTTAAATCCCTCACCGCATGGTGGCTGGAACGTGATCACGCCGCGCGGTCGCTTACAACGCCTCAGCTACGCACGGAGTTACTGTCGATCCGTGGGGTGGGTGACGAAACCGCTGATGACCTGTTGCTCTATATCTATGAGCGTCCGGTGTTCATCTATGACCTGTACGCACGCAGACTGTTGGCCGCCGCCGGTTACGGCAACTACGGAACGTACGTAGCAGCCAAGAAGGCTCTTGACCCGCTGGTAGACAAAGCCCACTTCACTGTCGCGGAGTTGGCGAAGTTTCACGGACTCATTGTTGATGCCGGTAAAGCTGCTAACCGGCTAGGTGGATGGGATGCCGCCTACCCGCTGCTCACCTCCCACACCTTCGCCGAGGCAACATCCACACCGTAATGATGAAAACCATAGAAGACCAGATTCTTTTCAGCCTCTCCAACTATTTCCTGCGATTCTCCAATGAATACAAGAAAATCCACAACGTCGAGAGCTTCCCAAACAACTGGTACGAGTACGTCGAATACGGGAGCACAAACGAAATAGCTATCGCCCTGCAGCGCACAGGCTTCTCCAGAGAATCAGCAACCTACATCCTGAAAAACAATCCAGACTATCTTCGTATCGATGAACGAGGAGGCATCCACCTGGATTTCGATCTCACTATGTCTTCGAATAGCAACGTCAAGAAAGAAGCCAGTGAAATCTTCTACAACCTGCCTGAAGTTTTTGGAAACCTCCCACCGTTCTAGCAGGGACAAAACTAACCATTTCACAAAACCCTAACCTTTCCGCAAAAGTGGGGTTTGCGTGCATTGGCACGCGCAAGGATTTCAACTCTCTAGGCTAACTGCCCCCAGGCGCTTAAATTCGGCACTGTCGTAAGGCGCAGTAAAACAAGCTCTGAATCCCTACTTTGGCTTGATAACAAGGGAAAACAGTCATATTTTCTAAGCACTCTGAGCGCCTAACTTTGTATCAATACCAGCAATCCCGTAACAGATAGGGCTTCCGTGATCGGAAGCCTTTTTTCGTATGTCTACGGTATTCGTGCAGCCTGTATTTCGGGTTAAGGTTGTAGGCCAAAATGTGGGGTTATAGGGGTTGTAGGCCAACATGTGTGTCTGGCAGCCAGCGGGCGTTCGTATGGCTGATGTCCGGACGCTCGTCGGATGGTTTGGCGACACAACGATTGGCATAGGGATTGTCTCCGGGCTCGTGGCCGATGATGGCAACAGCGGTGATTGCGCGAGGAGAGATGGACGGACGCCGGTAGTGGGGGAGCAACGGTGGGATACGTAAGGAAGGCCGAAACAAAAAAGTCGGCTCCAACATGTGGAGCCGACTTCTCGGTGTCCGGAGCGGGACTTGAACCCGCACGCCTGTATAAATAGGCACTAGCACCTCAAGCTAGCGCGTCTACCATTCCGCCACCCGGACAGGTGCCAAAAGACAACGTGTAGAACTATAAGCACGTATGGCAATTCTTGCAAATTCGGTGTGTCGTGTGCGTCCACGGGTGCAGGAGGCAATGTTCGGGTAACCGTCGGTTGGCGGCATATCCGAGGGACTGGCGGGACGAACAGCGAAAAGCGCAGATCTCCTGCCAGGTCGAGGGGACTGCTAGCCTAGAGAGCATGACTGAACCGTTGTTTGTGCTGGATCCCAGCAATGACCATGTGCCCGTGGACAGCGACAAGTTAAGCGCCGGTTGGAGCGTGACGTTGCCGCAGCATATCAAGCGTCATGCCGTGCAGGCCATGCGTTTGCGCCAGGGCGACGTGTTGCGGCTGTCGGATGGCGAGGGCTTGGTGATCCGTGCCGAGATGGTTGATGCCGAACAGGGCACGGCGAAGGTGCTTGATTTCACCCGTGTCGAGCGGCCGGTAACCCGATTGGCGTTGGTGCAGGCCTTGGCGAAGAACGGCCATGACGAGCAGGCCATCGATATGGCCACGCAGATTGGCGTCGACGCGGTGGTGCCCTGGCAGGCGGATCGCTGCATTGCCAAATGGAAGGCCGGGCGCACCGACCGCAAGTGGGATCAGGTATTGGTGGCGGCCACCGAGCAGTCGAGACGTGCGTGGAAGCCGCAATTGCAGGAGTGCGCGTCGAGCAAGCAGATCGTGGCGTTGTGTCGGCGGGCGTGCGTGCGTGGTGACGTGGTGGTGGTGTTGCATCAGGATGCCACCGACGTGTGGAGCGGCATCGAAAGCCTGGTAGACACGCTGTCGGAACGGTGCCTTGCGGACGGCAAGCCGCGCACGGTGTATGTGGTGGTTGGCCCCGAAGGGGGCATCGCCGAATCGGAAGTGGCGGCGTTCGCGGACGCGGGCGCGCATGTATGTGTGTTGGGCGATACGATTTTGCGTGCGTCGACGGCGGGTGCGGTGGCGTTGTCGCTGTTGTCTCGTGCCTTGGGGCGGTATGCGTAAACGGTGATACGGGCGTTGGATTTGCGCTGACTTTCAGACATGTTTTCCACAACACGCCGTGTTGCCGGTGCGCGGAATATCCGCGCGACGCAATAGCATGGAACCAGTTGCGCCATGTCGCATGATGGAAGGATTGTCATGGAAGCAGATCATCAGGATTGCCTGTTTTGCCGTATCATCGCCGGTCAGATTCCCAGCGATCGCGTCTATGAGGATGACACGGTGGTGGCGTTCCGTGACATTCAGCCTCAGGCTGCGGTGCATGTGTTGGTGGTGCCGCGGGTGCATGTGGCCAATGTCGCTGAATTGGCGGGTCATGACGCCCATCTGTTGGCGCATATCGTCGAGGTCGCCCAACATATTGCCGATGATGCGTTCCACGGCGAGTATCGTCTGGTGTGGAACACCGGGCGTGATGCCGGGCAGACCGTATTCCATGCTCATGCCCATGTGTTGACGGGCGAAGTGCTCGACGAATAAACCGTCGGTCAAGCGCGGCGGATATCGCGTCCTGCCAGTATCGGCGAAGGCTTGCCGTTGGGGGCGTGATGTTGCGGCCACCTTGACCATGAGTTCCGTATATTGTCCGCGAGAAAGGATCCTGTGGCCATTACGACACGTACCATCGTCATTCCGCAACAGTTGGACCCGGTGTCGGTGCTTGGTCCCGCCGATGAGGTTATTCGTGAGGTGGAGCGCGCCTTCCCTGACCTGACCATTGTGGTGCGGGGCAATCGTGTGGCGATTATGTCGCGTTCGAAGCGCACCGAATCGCTGGCGCAGCAGGCGGGCAATGTGATCGAATCCATTATCGAGGCGGCGTATACGTCGCCGATGGATACGGATATGGTGCGCCGCCTGCTTGACCAGCAGGTGTTGGACAACCAGGTGCGCATGCAGTTTCCGGGGCATGGCAAGGTTGCACAGCATCTGCGGCGCGTGCAGCCCGGTGCCGTTGCCGAGCGGCAGCGTGTGGCGTCGTATCGCAAGCCTCAGGTTCCCGGTGCCATTGCATTCGCGGCCGGAACTCCGGTGCGGGCGAAAACGTCGGGGCAGACGGCGTATGTGCAGGCGATCGCTTCGCATACCATTACTTTCGGTTTAGGTCCGGCCGGTACCGGCAAAACCTATCTTGCTGTGGCGATGGCGGTACGCGCGTTTCAGGAGCGTTCCGTGCGCCGCATTATTCTGACTCGTCCGGCTGTGGAGGCGGGGGAGAATCTGGGCTTTCTGCCCGGCACGCTGAACGAGAAGGTCGATCCATATTTGCGGCCGCTCTATGATGCGTTGTCGGATATGTTGGGCGCCGATCAGTTGCGTCGGTATATGGATGACGGCAGCATCGAGGTGGCGCCGTTGGCGTATATGCGCGGGCGCACGCTCAACGATGCGTTTGTGATTCTTGATGAGGCGCAGAATACGACGCCTGAGCAGATGAAGATGTTCCTGACCCGTCTGGGGTTCAATACCACGATGGTGATTACCGGGGATGCCTCGCAGGTGGATTTGGCGGTGCGCAAATCGGCGTTGAGCAGTGTGGAGCGCATTCTCGGAGGCATCGACGGCGTGGCCTTCGTGCATTTGCAGGCCGATGACGTGGTGCGGCATCATTTGGTGGGACGTATTGTGAACGCCTATGAGCGGTACCAGCACAACATATCCGAGACTTCGCAGCAGACGGGCGAGCATATGGCAACGGAGGGAACGCGATGAGCGTTGAGGTAATGAACGAAACCGAATGGCAGATCGATGTCAAGATGTTTTCTGATCTTGGCCGTTGGGTGATGGATCAGATGCGGGTGAGCACCCAGTCTGATCTGACGATTACCTTTGTTGATCCCGAGCCAATCGCTCAATTGCATGAACGGTGGATGAATCTGGCGGGTCCCACCGATGTGATGAGTTTCCCCATGGATGAACTACGTCCGGGGGATGCCCGCACGCTCAGCGAGGGTATGTTGGGCGATATTGTGATTTGTCCGTGGGTGGCCGCCGAACAAGCTCGTGCTGCTGGTCATGGTGTGTTGGAGGAAATGCAGTTGCTGGTGATTCACGGCATGTTGCATTTGCTGGGGTATGACCATGCGGATGCCGTGCAGGAGCGTCAGATGTTTGGCGTGCAACGGCAATTGCTGCTGACTTTCTTTGCGTTGCGGCAGGGTTCGATTGGCGAGGTGTCGTTGCCGAGCGGGGCAACGAATGCCTTGGCGGTGTATGAATCCAAACATGGCGGGCGCCGTTCATGAACTGTGACTGGGAAGCGATCTGGAGGAGATGATGGTGATGCATTCCATGGAGTATGACGCGTCCTCCATAGCATTGCTGGTGGCCTTGGTGGTGGTGGCGTTGCTGCTGGTGTGGGGGTCGCTGCGTATGGCGGCCGCCGAGGGAGCGGTGTCTCGCGTAACCCGGGCGAGTTTGAATAATTTGATTTTGGAAGTGCAAACCGACGGCGAAATGGGCCAGTTCGCACGCATGAAGAAAATCGACCGTATTCATAAGGTGCAGCGGTTGATTGCGAACCGGTACGCCACTACCGGTTCCTGTGCGTTCTTCCGTATTGCATGCAATGTGTTCGACGGCGTATTGGTGGTATGTATCGCTGGCATGTTTGACGCTCCCATGTGGGTGGAGTTGCTCTCCGGTTTCCTGGTGGCCTTGGTGGTGGCCGTGATTTCGGTGTTGGTGCGCCCCCGTTCGGCCGGGGTGTCCAAACCGCTGGACATTATGCTGGCGTGCGCCGGTATGGTGTCGTTTGCCTGTGCGTTGACGCCGTTCGTGCGTTTGGGCGGCAACAAGGCGGCACGTCGTATGCGTGAATCGGAACTGTCTGACGATGAGGAGCTGGATAAGATTCAGCTTGAGCAGGGCAAGGCCACCATTGACTGGATGATTGAAGCCAATGGTTTTGACGCGGAAGTGTCCGAGATGCTGCGCAGTGTGCTGATGCTGTCGGATACGTTGACGCGTGAAATTATGGTGCCGCGCACCGATATGATATGCATCGAACGTTCGCAGCCATTGAGCGCCATGCTCAAGTTATGTTCGCGCTCCGGGTTTTCCCGTGTGCCGGTAATCGGCGACGATGTGGATGATTTGGTGGGAGTCGCCTATTTGAAGGATGCCGTGCGTGCCACGGCGTTCAACCCGGCTGCGGCCGACCGTGCGGTGGAGAGTATTTGTCGCTCGCCGATGTTGGTTCCCGAATCCAAGCCGGTGGACGATTTGTTCCATCAGATGCAGCGCACCCGGCAACACGTGGCGGTGGTGTGCGATGAATATGGTGGTGTCGCCGGTTTGGTGACCATTGAGGACGCCATTGAACAAATCGTGGGTGAGTTGGAAGACGAGCACGACCGCACGCAACGCAGCGAGCCGCAGCGTATCGGCGAGCAGCAGTGGAGTATGCCAGCCCGCACGCCGATTGCCGAGCTGGAAGAGATTTTTGAGATTGATATCGATGAGGATGATGTCGATACCGTGTACGGCTTGCTTACCAAGTTGCTTGGGCGTGTGCCGATTGTCGGTGCGTCGGCGGTGACGCGAGGTCTGCGGTTGACCGCCGTGGATTCGGCCGGGCGTCGCAAGAAAGTGTCGACGATTGTCGTGGAACCGGCTCATACTGGTGCGCACGGCATGGATGAGGACGCATCGGCCGGCGGCGACGACAATGATGATATGGAACGGAAGGACTGATACCGATGAGCGCACAACCCATGGGGGAAGACATGCAGGTGTACCGTTCCGGTTTTGTGGCGGTGGTCGGCCGACCCAATGTCGGCAAGTCCACACTGATTAACGCGTTGATTGGCACGCAGATAGCTATTGCTTCGTCGCGTCCTGAAACCACGCGTAAGGCGATTCGCGGTATTCTGACCACCGACCATGCACAGATTGTGCTGGTGGATACGCCCGGTATCCATCGCCCGCGCACGTTGCTGGGCCAGCGGCTCAACGATGTGGTGGACGAGTCGCTCTCCGATGTGGATGCCATCGCGTTTCTCTTGCCTGCCGATCAGGAAATCGGCCCCGGCGACAAGCGTATCTTGAGTCGTTTGCGCGCCGAATTTGCCAGCAAACGTGATGACGGCACGTTCCAGTGGCGTGTGCCGTTGATCGCGGTGGTGACGAAAATCGACGAGCTGGATCGTCAGCAGCTGATTGACAAGCTGATTGCCATCAATGAATTCGCGGACTTTACCGATATTGTGCCGGTCAGCGCGTTGCAGCACGACAACCTTGCCGAGGTGCGTTCGGTGCTGATCGATGCCATGCCGGAAGGGCCGCAGATGTATCCGGCCGATCAGGTGAGTGAAGAGCGTCCAGAAGACACGATTGCGGAATTGGTGCGCGGTGCTTTCCTCGAAGAGCTGGATGACGAATTGCCCCATTCCTTGGCGGTGGTGGTTGACGGCATAGAATATCCCGAAGGTGATGGTCAACGGGATGCACAGGGCGACGCGCCGGCCAAGGCGCGGGTTATGGTGTCGATTTACGTGGAGCGCGATTCGCAAAAGCCCATTATCATCGGGCGTAAGGCCGAACATTTAGTGCGTGTGAAGAAGAAACTGCGCACACCGGTGAACCGTATTGTCGGGCATAAGGCCATGCTGGACTTGCATGTCAAGGTGGCCAAAGGGTGGCAGTCTGACCCCAAGCAACTTGAACGTCTGGGATTCTAAAACGGCATATTCGGCGTTATATACGGCGGCGGGACTGAGGTGCACCTCAGTCCCGCCGCCGTCGTTCAGCGACAGCTGATGTGTTGGCTGTGTCTCGATACGCGGCCAACACCGTCATTACTGTTTCTTGGTATACATCTGCGTGTTGAGCAGTGCGGTGTAGCGCTTGATGACCTTGGGACGAATCACCTTCATGGAAGCGGTCATCAGTCCGTTGTCCTGCGTGAACTCGTCCGGCAGTACGATGAATTTGCGTACGGATTCGGCACGCGAGACTCCCTCGTTCGCTAAGTCCACGTATTGTTGAATCTCGGCGCGCACCGCGGCATTGTTTGCTGCTTCCTTCAGCGGCATGTCGGTGTTCAGTCCCTTGCTGGACAACCAAGGGCGCAATGCTTCTTCGTCCAGAGTGACCAAGGCGGAAATGAAGGGACGCTTGTCACCCAAGACCAACGCCTGCGCCACAATCGGGCAGCGGGCGATTACGGATTCGATCGGGCCGGGAGCAACGTTCTTGCCGCCTGCCGTAATGATGAGATCCTTCTTGCGTCCGGTGATGTACAGGAAGCCATGGTCGTCCAGCCGTCCCAGATCGCCGGTGGAATACCAACCGTCCTCGGTGAAACAGTCTTCGCTGGCTTCGGCATTCTTGTGATAACGGGGGAATACGGCGGTGCCCTTGACTTGAATTTCCTCATCCTGGGCGATGCGCAACTGGAATCCGGGGAAGGCAATACCCACCGAACCTTGGTGGAAGGGCACCCCCAACGGGTTGAATGCGCACGGTGCGGTGGTTTCGGTCAGACCATAGCCTTCATATACGGGGACGTTGGCGCCGCGGAAGAAGGCGAGCAGTTCAGGATCCAGTGGCGCGCCGCCTGCAACAATCCACTTGGCACGACCGCCGAGTACCTGGCGCAATGCGGAATACACCATTGGGTCGAATACCGCACGGCGAACCTTGGTCAAGACGCTGGCCGAGCCGCTGTCGCTCAACTCACGCATGTAATTCTGCGCGGCGACCACCGCAGCGGCGAACACCATGCCCTTGGGACCTTGTCCGGCTTTTTGCGAGGCGGCATTGTATACCTTTTCCAACACACGCGGCACGACGATCATGACGGTGGGCTTGGCCATCTGCAAATCGGCGAGCAGGGAGTTGATGCCTTGGGCAATGTAGATATGCAGATTGCTGGCTACCACGATGTAGTTGATGGCGCGGGCGAAGGAATGGGCTTGCGGTAGGAACAGCAGTACGGTGTGGTTCTTCTCGTGCAGCAGTTCGGGCATGTATGAGGGCAGGTTCATGGCCGTGGTGCAGTAGTGCTCATGGGTCATCTCCACGCCCTTGGGTGCCGCCGTGGAGCCTGATGTGTACACGATGGAGCATAGGTCGGTTTTACGCACGGATTCGATGCGCTCATCGAGCGCTTCGTCCGACAGGCTTGTTCCGTAGGCCTGAATGGCTTCCAATCCGCCTGTCTGCAAGCAGACTACGCGCTCCAGCGACGGGCATTCTTCGATGGCGCCATCGGCCTTGTCTCGCATGTCCGTGGTTTCCACGATCAACATACGCGCATCGGAATTGTTGACGATATTGCGAATTTGTTCACTTGAATCAGTGTCATAAATCGTGGCAAGCACACCGCCGCAGGCCATAACCGCGGCGTCGATGATGTTCCACTCGTAGCTGGTGCGGCACATGAAGGCGATGGCGTCGCCTTTGCGGATGCCGTAATGGAGCAATCCTTTGGCGGTGGCGCGAATGTCGGCCAGCGTTTCGTTGGCGGTGCGCATGGTCCATTGTCCGTGGCGCTTGAAGCTGTAGAGAGGTTCTTCGCCCATACGCTGCGCGCGATCGGCGTAGATGTCATAGATGGACATGCCGTCATCCAGCGGCGGATTGCCCTGCGTGGAAGTGGTGAGCAATCCGGTGTGCGGGTCGATGAACGTGGTGGTAGGACGGTCAGGGCCCCAGAATTCCGTGCGCGGTAAGCCGGCATGATCCGCCAAGGCCGGGATGTCGGTTTCGGAGATGTAGTCTGGAGCCGCGTCGGAATCGTCACTGACGGGATGGGCGAAATCGCCCCGAAGATGCAGCGCCATTTTGGTAAGGTTGGCGGCTTGATGTTTCCATGACGTGAGAATAGACACGTGTTGCTCCTTGGGTTTACTGACTCGCCTGTATATGTTGCATACTAGTCGCTCTTGCAGGTCGCGTCACCTTACGCTACCGTAGGCGCAGCGATACCAGTCGTGCTGGTGTATATTGCCTAGCGTGAATGGGGCATCGACCGTACGGTGGGATGCCGTGCCTATGTTTCGGGGGTGTTGGGGATACACTGGTGCGTCGTAGTGACTATAACGTTTCATTTCAGAGAGGAAAGGGGTTCGTATGGCGCAGGATTCTTCCGCCGCCATTGTGTTCGGCGTGGTGCGCGAAAGCGACGGAGCCGAATTACGTGTGGCGCTGACACCTGATATGGTCTCGCGGTTGCGCTCCAAAGGCATCTCCTGCATGGTGGAGCGGGGCGCTGGATTGTCCGCCCATTATGCCGATGAGGACTACGCTCGTGCGGGCGCTGAGGTTGCCGATGCGCAGAGCGTATTGACCAAGGCCGATGCGCTGGGATTCGTGTCCCGTCCGTCGACGCAGACACTGGCATCGCTGCATGCCGGACAGTGGGTCATCGGCATGCTCGAATCGTTTACCGACGAGGAGTATGTGCGAGCGCTGGATAACGCCGGTGTGGTAGGTGTGGCCATGGAACGGCTGCCGCGGCAATTGAGCGCCGCGCAGTCCATGGACGAGATGACCTCGCAGAATTCGGTGATGGGATACAAGGCGGCGTTGCTGGCGGCCGAGGCCTATGGCGCGTTCTTCCCGATGATGACCACCGCCGCCGGCACGGTGCGCCCCGCCAAGGTGTTGGTGCTGGGCGCCGGCATCGCCGGATTGCAGGCTATCGGCACGGCCAAGCGTCTGGGTGCCGTGGTCACGGCCTATGATGTGCGACCGGCTGCCCGCGATGAGGTGGAATCCTTGGGCGCGAAGTTCCTTGAGCTGGATGTCGATTTCTCGCAAGGACAGGGCGAGGGAGGATATGCCCGCGAATTGACGGCGCAGGAGCGTGCCAGTCAGCAGGCCGCTGTGGATGCCAAGGCCAGTGAATTCGACGTCATCATCACCACGGCCAAGGTTCCGGGACGTCGTCCTCCGATGCTGTTGACCGCTGCCGGCGTGGCCGGACTGCATCGCGGCGCGGTGATTGTGGACTGCGCCGCCAGTGAGCTGGGCGGCAACGTGGAAGGCTCCGTCATCGGCACGCAGGTCACCGACAATGGCGTAACCATGATCGGCGCCCCCGATTTGGCAAGCCGCACGGCCACCACCGCGTCGGCGTTGCTCAGCCGCAATATCGGCGATGCGTTGGCGCATTTCGTGCGCGATGGCAAGCTATGCGTCGATGGCGCGGACGAACTGGACGATGCCTTAGTGGTAAGCGGACGTGCCGCCGCAACGAAGAGTGAGGAGTGATCATGGATATCGTCGTTGCCATTACTTTGTTCATCTTGGCCCTGCTTATTGGCGTCGAAGTCATCGGCAAAGTGCCGGCTACATTGCACACGCCGCTGATGTCGGGAGCCAATTCCATCCACGGCATCGTGATCGTGGGCGTGGTCATCGTGGCCGCTCACGCCGATTCGCCGCTGGCGTGGGTGTTCATTTTCCTTGCCGCGGTGCTCGGCACCATGAACGTGGTCGGCGGCTATGTGGTCACTGACCGGATGCTGGAGATGTTCAAGTCGGACAAGAAAACCGTGAAAAATGAGAAGCCTGCGAACGATGCGAAGAACGAGGAGGGCGGACGCTGATGGAATCGTTGGCGCAAACGTTGTCCACGCCGCTGGGCGTGGTGGAATGGTTCGTATACCTGCTGTGCGCGGTGTTGTTCGTCGTCGGCCTGCATCAGATGAATTCGCCGAAGACCGCCCGGCGAGGCAATATGATTTCGGCAATCGGCATGATTATCGCTGTAGTCATGGCCTTCATCGTCCTGTTCACCCGTGAGGCTGCCGCCGGATTTACGCATATGACGGCGGTGATTGTGCTGGTGCTCGGCATCGTCATCGGTGCCGTGGCGGGCGTGGTGTCCGCCAAGAAGGTCAAGATGACCGACATGCCGCAGCTAGTTTCCGTGTTCAATACCGTGGGCGGCGGCGCGGCGGCGTTGGTCGCGTTGAACGACATTCTCAACGCCGATGGCCTGCCGAGCTTGGTGGTGTTGGTTACCGCTGGACTGGGCGTGCTCATCGGTTCGGTGACCTTTTCCGGTTCGCTGGTCGCGGCGGGCAAACTGCAGGGTGTGTTGCCGGGCAAGCCGTTGGCATTGCCGGCGAAGAACTGCTGGAATGTCGTATGCATCGTACTGATGCTTGCTTCCTTGATCATGCTGTGCGTCCAGCCGAGGCAGTCCTTGTTGTGGAGCGTGCTGACCACGGTGTTCGCGCTGGTGTACGGTTTGCTGTTTGTGTTCCCGATCGGCGGCGCGGACATGCCGGTGGTGATTTCGGTATTGAACGCCTGCACGGGTACGGCCGTCGCCATGAGCGGCCTGGCCATCAACAACATCGCGTTGATTGTGGCCGGCGCATTGGTGGGCGCGGCGGGCGTGACCCTGTCGATCGCTATGTCCAAGGCGATGAACCGTCCGCTGATGTCGGTGCTGGTCGGTGGATTCGGCGACGGCGCATCCATGGGTGCCGATGAGGGCCCGCAGGGTTCCATGCGTGAGACCTCCGCCGATGATGTGGCGGTCCAGTTGGTGTATGCCGACAAGGTGATCTTCGTTCCTGGCTTCGGCTTGGCGCAGGCGCAGGCCCAGCGTGAGCTGGCTGATTTGGGCGAGCTGCTCAAGGGCCATGGCGTGGAAGTTTCGTACGCCATCCATCCGGTGGCCGGACGTATGCCCGGGCACATGAACGTGCTGCTGGCAGAGGCGAACGTGCCGTATGAGGAACTGGTTGATCTCGATGACGTCAACCCGCAGTTCCCCCAAGCCAACGTGGCGCTGGTGGTCGGTGCGAACGATGTGACCAACCCGGCGGCGCGCAAGCCCGGCACGGCGGTGTCCGGCATGCCGATTCTCGACGTGGACATGGCCCAGCATGTGGTGGTGATGAAGCGTGGGCGCGGCAAGGGCTATGCCGGCATCGAAAACGAATTGTATTTCAAGGACAACACGCAGATGCTGTTTGGTGACGCCAAGGCCGGTCTGCAGGCGGTTATCGCCGCAGTGAAGGAGCTCATCGCATAGGTTGCTTGCGATGTGAACGCATAGAGAGGTGGGTCGCGCCATATCGGTGTGGCCCACTTTGTTGTTATACCGGGGTGTGGGTTGCGGGCGTCCCGCGGAAAAGCCAAATCTCGCGGAACAATCAAGCCTCGTGGGAAAGTCAGGGGGTGCGGTATACTGGTCGACGTTGCTTTGGCGAGGGAAGGCTTCGGCACTTCCGTTATCGACTTGGCTTGTTATGCGTGCGTTCCTTTCGCGTGCTGGCTCGTCGATGCGCCAGGGCGGAAATATCGTCTATCGAAAGGAGCTGCTCATGGCTACTACCATTACTTTGCAGGGCAATGCCCGTACCGAGTTCGGCAAGGGCGTCGCGCGCCGCATGCGCGTGGCGAAGCTGATTCCCGCAACGATCTACGCGGGCGGCGCCGAACCGGCTTTCGTGGCTCTGCCGATGAAGGAGACGACGCTGGCGTTGCGTCATAACAACGCCCTGTTCACGATCGAAGCGGACGGCAAGTCCTACATGGCGGTCGTCAAGGACGTGCAGCGCAACCCCGTCAAGCGCATCGTGGAGCACGTGGACTTCTACGAGGTCAAGGCCGGCGAGAAGATCGATGTTGAGGTGCCGGTGTTTGTCGAAGGCACGCCGAAGGGCGCTGCCGTCGCATTCATCGACATCCAGGAACTCAAGGTGCGTGCCGATGTGGCCAACCTGCCTGAGCGCATCGTTGTGAACGTCGATGGCCTGACCGACGGTTCGAAGGTGTTCGCCAAGGACATCACCCTGCCGGAAGGTGTTGAGCTGGACGTGGCCAACGCGGAGGAATCCGTGGTGACGGTTACCGTTCCGGCCGACGCTTCCTCCGCTCCGGCTGCCGCCGAGACTGAGGTCGAGTCCGCTGAGTGAGCGTAGCGTACGGACAACCTGCTGGAGCCCGCCATTGTCGGCGGGCTCTTTGCTTGTTGGGCGTTGCATGGGGCCGTATGCCGGCGAATAGCAGGGAGGTGGGAGTGTCGCATAGTGGGCATTGTGTCGCATAATGGTCTACGCTGTGAGAAACTACATAAGCATACGTATATCGTACGATGTACGGTATTTCCGTTAGCCGTGGCGCTGTACCGCGCCAATGTCAAGAAGAAGTGAGCTATGAACGCACCGTCACATCATGATGCCACCACCATCGCCGCGAAGGCGCAGGCCTTTACCATGTTGCCGCATGCGAATCCCACCTGCGACGCCAAGCGGGCCGAACTTATCGACAAGCCTGCGTTCGGACAGGTATTTTCCGATCACATGGCACACATGTCCTGGACCAAAGGCGAGGGGTGGAGCGACCGTCGCATCGAGCCGTACGCCCCGTTGAAAATGGATCCAGGCGCGGCTGTGCTGCACTACGCGCAGGAGTGTTTTGAAGGATTGAAGGCTTATCGGCACGCCGACGATTCAATTTGGCTGTTCCGTCCGGACGCCAATGCCGAACGTTTCCAGAATTCCGCCAGGCGCCTGTATCTGCCGGAACTGCCCATCGATGATTTTCTCGGCTCGGTGGCGGCGTTGGTCAATGCCGACGAGGCATGGGTGCCTTCCCGGCGCGAATACACGCTGTATTTGCGCCCGTTCATGTTCGCCTCCGAACCGTTCCTCGGCGTGCGCGCGCCGAAGGAAGTCGACTATTGCGTGATTGCCTCGCCGTCCGGCCCCTATTTCGCCGGTGGCGTCAAGCCGGTAAGCATTTGGGTGGAGGACCAATGGTTTCGCACCGGGCCCGGCGGCACCGGATTCGCCAAATGCGGCGGCAACTATGCGGCGTCATTGGTGGGTGAATACCGCGGCATCGAGCACGGATGCGAACAGGTGTGCTTCGTCGACGCTGCCACCAAAACCTACTTGGAGGAGCTTGGCGGCATGAATGTGTTCGCCGTGCACCGTGACG
This sequence comes from Bifidobacterium sp. LH_491, assembly GCF_056356495.1. NCBI lineage: Bacteria > Bacillati > Actinomycetota > Actinomycetes > Bifidobacteriales > Bifidobacteriaceae > Bifidobacterium > Bifidobacterium sp. LH_491. The sequence goes on along the minus strand of NZ_JBKEUI010000001.1, from coordinate 1,000,536 downwards.
GTCACCTGGAAACCCCGTCGCTTACCGGCAATATCCTGCCCGGCGTAACACGTCGTTCGCTTATCCAGTTGGCGCAGGACGAAGGACGTGATGTGGTGGAAACCATGATTGCCATGGATGACCTGCTTACCGACATTCGCTCCGGAGAAGTTACGGAAGTGTTTGCCTGTGGCACGGCGGCCATCGTCACGCCCATCGGCCGATTCAAGTCCGAAGGCTACGATGTGGCGGTTGGCGACGGCGGTTCCGGCGAACTGACCTTGCGCCTGCGTGAAACCTTGCTGGGCATCCAAATGGGCGAGATAGACGATCCGCACGAGTGGATGTGGAAGGTGCGCTAATCATGTTGCGGGGACGCCCGCGTGCCGTGTGGCGCGAGGGCGTCCCATCGAGTACACTGCTAGCCGGAAGCGGTAGGCTCGAGGGAAAGGATTGGCATGGGTTCTGCGTTGGAAAGCAACATGCTGATCATGGTGATCGAGTACATTGCCGTGTTCTGCTGCGGCATGGTGGGGGGATTGGCCGCGATTCGCAAGGGCTATGATTTGGTGGCCATCATGATCACCACATGGCTGACCGCTCTGGGGGGCGGTATTATCCGCGACGTGCTGTTGGGGGCGTTGCCGCCGGTTGGTGTCTCCGACCGCGCTTACGTATGCATCGCCTTGGCGGCCTCCTTGGTGGTGGCCGTGATTCATCCGGAAGTCGATAAACTCAAATGGTCGATGCTGACATTGGATGCGTTGGCATTGGCCTTGTTCGCGGTAAACGGCACGGCGAAAGCGATATTCCATGGCACGTCCGGCATGACGGCGGTGTTTTTGGGCATGTTCACCGCCTTGGGAGGCGGCTTGATTCGTGACATGTTGATCAACGAGGTGCCCATGGCGATTCGCGACCGCCATTGGTATGCGGTGCCGTCCGCGGTCGGATGCGTGCTGACGGTGTTCGTATGCAAAGGCGTGCAGTCCTCGGTTATCGATTTTCGCATGGAAATGATATTGGATTGGGCGATTGTGGCGCTGGTGGTGGCCATGCGGCTGCTGTCGGTGAAATACAATCTGACGGTGCCAGGAGCTATGGAACGACATAATACCTATTTGCCGGGCGAAGCCCGGCATGTATTGCGTGAGGCGGAGAACCGGGTTAGTGCTTCGGCGCGTTCCTCGCGCAAGCGTTCACGACACTCGTAGGTCCTGCTTTTCCGCTTATCCTGACGCCGTGGTATGCTTTCAGCTTGTATGTCCTTATCGCACACGTCGTTTGGAGAAACAGTGGCAAACATTAAGTCGCAGAAGAAGCGCGTTCTCACCAATGAGAAGGCGCACAAGCGCAACGTAGCCGTCAAGTCGGCTCTGAAGACCGCTATCCGCGCCACCCGCAAGGCCATCGCCTCGGGCGATAAGGCCGCCGCTGAAGCCGCCTACCAAGTCGCTGCCCGCAAGCTCGACAAGGCCGCCAGCGCTGGCGTGATCCACAAGAACCAGGCCGCGAACCGCAAGTCCGGCCTCGCTGTGGCGATCAACGCGCTCTGAGTTACGCATAGCGAACTCACGTAGTCCCCGCGCACCCCGCAATGTGCGCGGGGACTACTCGTATCGACAGGCTGGACATAGTCGTCCGAACGCTGCCCATGGCGAAATATCCCTGAGCGCAGCATGGCTCCTGTGTCATAGGCCGCGCACCTGATATGGTGGGATACAGACCAAATACGTGGGGCCTTACGTCCGATGAGGAGGAAATCCGTTGTCTATGCCACACAATCAGCCGGGGTTCACCGACCAGTCGCTGATTCGCAACTTCTGTATCATCGCGCATATCGACCATGGCAAGTCAACCGTCGCCGACCGCATTCTGCAGTTGAGCGGCGTCGTGCCCGAGCGTGAGATGCATGACCGTTTCCTCGACCGCATGGACATCGAGCAGGAACGCGGCATCACCATCAAATCGCAGGCCGTGCGTGTGCCGTGGACGGTGGACGGCACCGAATACACCTTGGGCATGATCGACACCCCTGGACATGTTGATTTCACCTACGAGGTGTCCCGTGCGCTGGCCGCATGCGAAGGTGCGGTGCTGCTGGTGGACGCCACGCAGGGCATCGAAGCACAAACGCTGTCGAACCTGTATATGGCGATGGACCATGACCTGACCATCATTCCCGTGCTGAACAAGATCGATCTGCCCAGCGCCGAGCCGGACAAGCATGCCGAGGAAATTGCAGGATTGATCGGTTGCGAACCCTCACAGGTCTTGCGGGTATCGGGCAAAACCGGCGAAGGCGTCGCCGACCTGCTTGACCAAATCGTCATGGACGTGCCGGCGCCCAGCGGCGATCCCGATGCCGCGGCGCGTGCCTTGATTTTCGATTCCGTCTATGACTCCTATCGCGGCATCGTTACCTACATCCGTATGGTCGACGGCGAGCTGCGCAGCCGTGAAAAGCTGCACATGATGGGCATCGGCATGACCCATGACCCCATTGAAATCGGTGTGATCAGCCCTGACATGACACCGACGAAGGCATTGGGCGCGGGCGAGGTCGGCTATGTGATCACCGGTGCCAAGGATGTGAGCCAATCCAAGGTGGGCGATACCATTACCACCGCCGCGAAGGGGGCCAGCGAGCCATTGTCCGGATACCGAGATCCACAGCCCATGGTGTATGCCGGTTTGTTCCCCATCGACAACGCGCAGTACCCTGAATTGCGTGAGGCACTGGACAAGCTCAAGCTCAACGACGCCGCGCTGATTTACGAACCGGAGACCTCGGTGGCCTTGGGTTTTGGCTTCCGCTGCGGCTTCCTAGGCTTGCTGCATATGGAAATTGTCTCCGAGCGATTGAGCCGCGAATTTGGGCTGGACCTGATTTCCACTGCCCCGAACGTGCCGTATGAGGTCACCGCCGAGGACAATACCGTGCATCGGGTCACCAACCCAAGTGAATTCCCGGAAGGCAAAATCAAGCGCATTATCGAACCGATGGTGGCGGCGGACATCATCACACCCAAGGAATTCATCGGTGCCGTCATGGATTTGTGCCAGGACCACCGCGGTCTGATGGGCACTATGGAATATCTGAGTGCCGACCGTGTGGAGATGCACTATCGCATACCACTGGCCGAGATTGTCTTTGACTTTTTCGACCAGCTTAAAAGCCGTACCAAGGGTTACGCATCGCTGGATTACCATGAGGATGGCGATCAAAGTGCCGATTTGGTCAAAGTGGATATTCTGATTCAAGGCGAGAAGGTGGATGCGTTCAGTGCCATCGTGCACCGCGACAAAGCTTATAGCTACGGTGTGATGATGACCAAGAAACTGCGTGAGCTCATTCCTCGTCAGCAGTTCGAGATTCCCATTCAGGCGGCGATCGGCAGTCGTATCATTGCCCGCGAAACCATTCGTGCGTTGCGCAAGGACGTGCTGGCCAAGTGTTACGGCGGTGACATCACCCGTAAACGTAAGCTGTTGGAAAAGCAGAAGGCCGGCAAGAAGCGCATGAAGATGCTCGGCCATGTCGAAGTGCCGCAGGAAGCGTTTGTGGCGGCGCTGGCGACGGGCGAAACCGGCAATGACCGGGACACTAAGGATAAAATCCGCGCTGCGCAGAAAACCGAAGGCTGAGTGGTCAGACGCGTTAGTCAAGCCGAAGCGTAATCAAGCCGATGCGGGGACGTCGCCTTTTGCCGGCGGTGCCCCCGCGTGACGAGACCTAGGCTGGAGTGGACTTGCGGGCAGGGAAGCAGGAGAAGATGACCTTTGGGGTGTACGTACATGTGCCGTTTTGCCTGAAGCGGTGCGGATACTGTGACTTCAATACCTATACCGCGATGGACATGGGCGGTGGCGCCAGTAGGGGCAACTACGCGAACAAGGTAATCGAGGAATTGCAGGCGGTGCACGCTTGGCAGTTGGCGCATGGCGTGCAGGAGCCGCCTGTTGCCACGGTGTTTTTCGGAGGAGGCACGCCGACGGTGCTGTCGGCCGTTGATTTGACTGCGATCGTGGCGCATATCGAATCGTTGTGGGGATTGCAACCAGGGGCGGAAATCACCACGGAGGCCAATCCCGACACGGTTGATGACGCCTATGTCGATGCGTTGGCACAGGGAGGATTCACCCGCGTGTCCTTCGGTATGCAATCGGCTGTGCCGCATGTGCTGCGCACTCTGGATCGCACGCATACACCGGCCAATGTCACCGCAGGAGTGGCCGCGGCGCAGGCCGCAGGGCTTCGATGCAGCGTCGACCTGATTTATGGCACGCCAGGGGAAAGCCTCGACGATTGGCGAACATCACTGAATGCGGCCTTGGAACTCGGGGTGCGTCATATCTCCGCGTACGCCCTAAGCGTTGAGCCGGGCACCTTGATGGGACGGCGTATCGCGGCGGGAACCTTGCCCAAGCCCGATGACGACGACGAGGCGACGAAGTATGAAATCGCCGATGCCATGTTTGCCGAGCAAGGGCTTGATTGGTATGAGATTTCCAATTGGGCGGTTCCCGGCGAGGAAAGCCGGCATAATCTGGGGTATTGGCGCAATGGCGATTGGGCGGGTATCGGACCGGGTGCGCACAGCCATTACGCGCGGGTACTCGACGAGCAAGGCAACCCGCAAGAAGTGCGCTCATGGGATGTCAAGCATCCTAGACTGTGGGGGGTGGCGTTGTCCGAAGGGCGTGTGCCATGGGCGGATAGCGAAACCATCGGCGAACAGGAGCGTTTGGAAGAAACGCTGATGCTGGGACTTCGCTTGCGAGAAGGCTTTGATACCAGCCGATGCTTGGGATTGGTCGACGGTCACGTATGGCGTGAGTTGGCTGACGAGGGATTGATTACCTTGACGGATGGCCGCGCGGTGCCGACCTTGCGCGGTCGACTGCTCAACGACGCCATGGTGACGCGGCTGCTTACCAGCGCCGAATAACACTATGGATGCCGGCAATATCCGGTATGTTGACGGCGCACACACGCGTGCCGTGGACGCAATCGTGGGCAGTGTGCGCTAAAGTGGCAACAGCAACACATGAATCATTCAAGGAGGACGTGACCATGCCGAATCGTGCGGAGCGCCGTGCGCAGGAACGTGCCCAGCGCCGTGGCATTCCCCAGCAGTACGATCAGACCAACGGGCGGGGACGCTCGGGAATGCTCGATGAGTATGCCCTGCAGGAGAAGTCCCGTCGATTGGTGGAGCATGCCAACGGCGAATGGAAGCCCAGCGGCGGCGACAAGCCCGCCGTAACCCGTGAGCATGATCCCAATCTGCGCAATCCCAAGGCGCTGAAGACCCCGCATTCGATTCGCCAATGGTTCCGCGTGGTCAGCTGGACGCTGATTGTGCTGGCTGCGGTGGCATTCCTGACCCTGATGTGGTTGCCGAGCAAGCCGTTGTGGCTGATCATCACGGCTGCCGTGGTGTTTGCCGTGGGCGTGCTGAGTCTGTTTGTTGTCTCCGGTGATGCACGGCACAATCCGAATCTGGATGCGCACGGTACCGCCGTATAGTGGTGGCGGTCTCGCAGTATTGACGAAACATATCGGCGGGTGGCCAGCGTGTCACCCGCCGATTTTCTATACTGGAGCTAGGTTCGTTGCCCGGATGGGCATGCGCGTAAGGAGAAGCCTATGAAAGTCGATATCCTCACCCGTGAATTTCCGCCGCATGTGTACGGTGGCGCCGGCGTGCATGCCGAGGAGTTGTCGAAAGTATTGGCGGAGCGTATTGCGGTGACGGTCAGGGCCTTCGATGGCCCGCGTGCGGCGTCGGATATTCCCGTATTGTCGCCGTCGGCGCAGGGAGGCCTGCAGGTGGTGGGATATGACGAGCCGGCTGAACTGGCCGCGGCGAATCCCGCGTTGCGTACGTTTGGCGTGGATTTGCGCATGGCCAACGATGTCGACGGTGATGTGGCGCACGTACACACGTGGTACGCATGTTTGGCGGGACGTCTTGCCCAGCAATTGCATGATATTCCGCTGGTGGTGACGGCGCATAGCCTTGAGCCGTTCCGTCCGTGGAAGCGCGAACAGTTGGGCGGTGGTTACGAGTTGAGTTCGTGGGCGGAGCGTGATGCGTATGAGCATGTCGACCGCATCATCGCCGTGTCCGCGGGAATGAAGCAGGATATCCTTGCCGCGTATCCCAAGGTGGATCCTGATAAGGTGGCTGTCGTGCATAACGGCATTGCCTTGGAGGATTTTGCCACGCCGGATGATGCCGACCCTGGCTGGGGCGTGTTCGAACGCTATCATATTGACCGCAGCAAGCCGACGTTGCTGTTTGTCGGCCGTATCACACGGCAGAAGGGCTTGCCGTATTTGCTGCAGGCGTTGCATTTTGTGGATAAGAACATTCAGGTGGTGTTGTGCGCCGGTGCGCCGGATACGCCGCAGATTGCCGCCGAAGTGCGTCAGGCGTTCGCCGCGCTGGACGAGGAGCGCGGCAATATCATTTGGATTGAGGAAATGCTGCCCAAGCATGAGCTCAATGCGTTGGAGCATGGCTGCCATGCCTTTATCTGCCCGAGTATCTACGAGCCGTTGGGCATCGTCAATCTTGAGGCCATGGCCTGCGGGCTGCCGGTGGTGGCGTCGGCCACCGGAGGTATTCCCGAGGTGGTGGACGACGGAGTGACCGGATACCTGGTGCCGGTGGATCAGCTGCACGACGGTACGGGCACGCCTACCGATCCCGATACGTTCGTGCATGACATGGCGCATGCGATCAACCAGGTGATGGCCGATCCGGCGAAGGCCCGCGCCATGGGTGAGGCGGGGTTGGCTCGCGCCCGCGATCTGTTCAGCTGGCGTTCCATCGCCCGGCAAACCATCGCGGTGTATGAGGATGCGTTGCGCCGGTAGATGCCGTGGCCAATCCGCATGATCGGCGTCGTCCGACATAGACGGTGAACATGCGCAGAGCGCATTGACGATGTGTGCCATGTATGCTCATATACAGCACACGTCGTCGGATGTCTCTTCATGGGGTGTCCGCACACTACCGGCGCCATGCGGCGTCTGAATCACGAAGGAGCGTCATGCCGATACGAGGCGTATTGCAAGCGGGCGAGAAGGTGCAGTTCACCGATCGCAAGGGCAAGAAAATCACCGATCAGCTGACGGTCGGCGGCACGACGCAAACGGAACATGGGCTGATCGCTCATGACATGGTGATCGGTATGCAGCCGGGCAGTGTGGTCACCACCATTCACGCCAAGCGTGAGCTGCAGGTGAATGCCGAGCACCCCGAACGCGATGCGGGCAAGCCTTGGAAGGCCGCGCGGGCCATTGGCGGATGGCAGTACGTGGTGATGCGGCCGCGTCTGGCCGATTATGTGCTGTCCATGCCGCGTGGCGCACAGATCATGTATCCGAAGGATATTGCGCAGGTCATCCAGTTGGGCGATATTCGCAGCGATATGCGTGTCCTGGAATCGGGCGCAGGCTCGGGTGCGATGAGTCTGAACCTGTTGGATGCCGTGGGATCGGGCGGTACGTTGACCACCATCGAGCTGCGCGCGGATTTCGCCCGTGTGGCGCAGGCCAATGCCACGCTGTATTACGGCAGCCAGCCGCAGTGGTGGGATGTACGCGTCGGTGACTTTGATTCCGTGGCGGCCACGTTGCCGGAGCACAGCTTCGACCGCATTGTGCTCGATATGCTCGATCCGTGGAATCGTTTGGAACGGGCGCGTCGGGTGATTGCGCCTGGTGGTGTGCTTATTGCCTATGTGACCACGACCACGCAGCTGAGCCGCTTGGCCGAGGCATTGCGCGAGTCGGACGGTTGGACTGAACCGCAGATCCAGGAGACGTTGGAGCGTTCGTGGAAGGTGCAGGGACTGGCCGTGCGCCCCGATCACCAGATGATCGGCCATACTGGCTTCCTGGTGGTGTCCCGTGCCATGGCCGAAGGATTCGAGGCCTTGCGTAAGCGTGAGCGCGCCACGAAGGATACGGTGACCGATGTCGATGCGTTGAGCGAGCAGGAACGCGCCGAGCGCATGGAGGAACTTGAATTGCGTGATATTTCCGATCGCAAGCTGCGTAAGGTGCTGCGGGATCTGGATACGCAGGTAGCGCAACTTGGGTGTGCCGACGAGCCGGGTTTGCAAGAATAACTTATATACGACGCTGTGTCGTATGGAAGCGGAGGGGAGAGCGCCATGGCCTCACGAACGAAAGCATTGGCCAAACGTGCCGCCGAATACGAGCATGTGCTGCTGATGATGCGGCACGCCAAGGCGGAACCGTTCACCGAGCAGGGCGATCGTACCCGGCCGATTACCGACAAGGGCCGCAAACAGGCGAAGAAAGTCGCCAAGGGACTGATCGAGGCAAAGTTGCTACCCGATCGCATCGCCTGTTCGGGAGCCGACCGCGCCATGCAAACCCTGGAGCGTATGCTCAAGGTATTCGGAGACGGCCCCAAGGTGGACTATCGGCAAAGCCTGTATGACGGCGGTATGCAGGCGGTGCTGGACGAGTTGGCGCACACCAAGGACAAGACGCGCGTACTCATGGTGTTGGGGCATGAGCCGACGATGTCCATCAGCTGCCAGTGGCTTGCTTCGGCGTCATCCGACCCCGCGCTGTTGGATTTGTTGAATCTGGGATTGTCCACCGCCTCGGTGGTGGTGTTCGGCTCCCATACCCCGTTTGGTTCATGGCCGTTGCACAGCGCCGAATTGCTGGCGGTGATGACGGTTAAGGATTTTGAGTGACGCCGTAGTGTGTCACGCCCCACCTTCGCTGCGGGGCATAGTGGTGGACACAATTGGTGAAGGTCGAGGAGATCGCATGCTGACTGCCGTGTCGGGTTTCGCGTCCATTGGCGCGCATCGTGAGTTGAAATTTGCGTTGGAAGGCTATTGGCAGGGTTCGGTGTCCCGGGAGACGCTGGACGCATGCGCCGCTGATATCCGGCGCAGACAGTGGCGGCTGCAGGCCGATGCCGGCATCGATATGATCGCCAGCGGCGAATGGAGCTGGTATGACCGCATGCTTGACATGGCCATGATGCTCAACGTAGTGCCGCAACGCTACGCGCGGCTGGCGCTGCCCGACCGGATGGACACCATGTTCGCCATGGCGCGCGGCTATCAGGGCAGCCGTGGCGACGTGCCGGCATTGCCGATGAAGAAATGGTTCACCACCAATTACCACTATGTGGTGCCGCATATGGACGCCGCCACGCAGATCGGACTGGCCGATACCAGCGCGCTCGAGGCGTTTGCCGAAGCGAGCCGCTTGGGGGTGGCCACGGTGCCGACGCTGATCGGCCCGTACACGTTCCTGCGCCTGTCGTGTGATATGCAAAGCCGGCCCGTACGTCCGGACACCGGAATGATTCATGACATATGCGCCGCATACGGCGAGCTGATCACACGATTGGCCCAGGCCGGGGCGACGTGGGTGCGGCTGGACGAGCCAAGCCTGAGCGAGGGCGTGACCGCGCAGGAGCGGTCCTTGTTGGATGCCCTCTATACGTCGGTGCTAGCGGCGCGCGCACAATCATGCCGCGTGATGCTCAACACATATTTCGGCCATATCGCGGATAGCTACGATACGATTCGGTTGCTTGGCTGTGATGGGTTGGCGCTGGATATGGTGGACGGCGAATCCGCCAATCTGCAGGCATTGCGCCGCTATGGCGTGCCGGATGGTATGGTGGTGGTCGCCGGTGTGGTCAATGGGCGCAATGTGTGGCGCAATGACTATGCGCGCAGCCTGCGCATACTCGATGAGCTGGCAAGCCGGTGCGAACAGGTGGCCGTGGGGACCTCGTGCTCATTGCTGCATGTGCCGTATGCCGTGTCCCAGGAAACCGGCATGGATGAGCGGCGTCGCTCCAGGCTGGCGTTCGCCGAGGAAAAGCTCACGGAATTAACCGACGTGGCTCGATTGGCGTCGTGTCCGCCGCATGAGCGTCACTGCGACGCCGCGCTGGGACGCAATCGTCTCCTGCATCAAGCGGTGCGGGCACATGCGGATGACGGCCTGCCGCATGATGTTGGCGGGGGTGGGGCCGTTTCGGGGCTCGGCGCATCCTGTACGGCGGATGATGACGTCCCGCGTCGCGCCGACCGCCGTGTGCGCCGCGCGGCACAACAGCGTCGTCTGGGCTTGCCGCCTTTGCCGACCACCACCATCGGTTCGTTGCCGCAAACGGCGCAGGTGCGTCAGACCAGGGCCGATTGGCGGGCCGGGCTGGTTGATGATGACGCCTATGTATCGGCCGTGCGCGAACGCATTGCCGAGGCGATTGCCCATCAGGAGCGCATCGGTTTGGATGTGCTCGTCCATGGGGAATTTGAGCGCAACGATATGGTGGACTACCAGGCAGGTCAGTTGGATGGGTTTGTCGGCACCGATCATGCTTGGGTGCAGTCGTATGGCACGCGGTGCGTCAAGCCGCCGATCATCTGGTCGGACATCGCGCGTCCCCATGCGTTTAGTGTGCCGTGGATCACGTATGCGCAGCAATTGACGAACCGTCCGGTCAAGGGCATGCTGACGGGACCGGTGACAATGCTGAATTGGTCGTGGCCTCGCGAAGACATACCGCGTGAACGGCAAGCCATGCAGTTGGCACGGGCGATTCGACGCGAGGTGCTTGATTTACAGGAGGCCGGCATCGCCATCATCCAAATCGATGAAGCCGGATTGCGCGAGCAGCTGCCGCTACGTGTTGAGGATCGTGAGGCGTACATGGCCTGGACCGTGCGGGCGTTCCGGGCCAGTTATGCGGGTGTGCGCGACGATACGCAGATTCATACGCATATGTGCTACGGGCAGTTCGACGATATTATGGCCGTGATTGATGCCATGGATGTCGATGTCATTTCGCTGGAAAGCACCCGAGGTGACTCGCTGGTGGTGCAGAGCGTGGCGAACGCGCAGGTGCGCGCTGCGGTGGGGCCGGGCGTGTACGACATTCATTCGCCGCGTATTCCCGGCGTGGAGGAGATCGCCGCGCGTATCGAGCGGATGGTGGCCGCGCTGGGCGTCGAGCGGGTATGGGTGAATCCTGATTGCGGGTTGAAGACGCGTGCGCCCGAAGAGGCGTGGCCGAGCCTGGAACATATGGTGGCCGCTGCAAGGCGCGTGCGCGAGGAGTATGGCGGCGCTGAGGCATGATGCATGCGGGGTTGCGGCCGCTGTGCGGGACGTGCGTGTAGATTGGTGGTATGGGCGCGATGGATCATGAATCTGGAGTACACATGCAGGGCGCGGGCTTGCCGCGGCAGTATGTTCCCAGCGCCATGACGTTGATACGGGCTGGTTTGCAGGATATGGACGCGGCCCGGGAACGGCTGGACCAGTTGTATCGGCTCGGATTGGATGATGACCGGCTGCGCCAATTATTGGACGCTTTGTCGCATGCTTATGATCCGGATATGGCATTGGGGCATGTGGTGGACATCGCGCAGACATGTGATAACCAGGAGCAGGGCCTGCGGCGGTGGTGCGTGACCGGTGGCTCTTTCGCCCGTGTCATTCGGGTGTTGGGCGCAAGCGAAACCTTGGGGCGGACCATGCGCACCCATCCGGCGCTGATTGCGGCATGTGCGGGCGAGCCGGACGAGGTTGCCGCGCTTACCCGCGCGCAGCGGCGTCGCATGATACTCGAACGCATCGGCGCCAGCCCGGAGTCGGCCGTTCCCGTTGCGGGGCTGCCGTTGGCCCAGGCCGCCAGCGCGTTGCGGGCCGCGTATCGCGAACAGGTCGGCGCCATTGCCATGGTCGATGTCAACGCCGATGACCCCATTGACATCGAGCCGCGTATCAGCCGGTGGCTTTCGGATGCGGTGGACGCCGCGTTGGAAGGAGCGCTGGCGATCGCCCGACGCGAGGTGGCGTCAAGCGCACAGGTGCGTTTCGCCGTCATGGGTATGGGGAAGTTGGGCGCCCGGGAAATCAACTACGTATCCGACGTCGATCTGATCTATGTGGTCGAGCCGGCCGACGAACGGGTGGATGCCTCGGTGCCGGTTCGTGTGGGAACGCGGATGGCGACCATGCTGCAGAAGGTATGCCAATCGCCGATCACGGGCTGCGCGGAACCGCCGTTATGGCAGATTGACGGTGGACTGAGACCCGAAGGCAAGGACGGTCCGTTGGTGCGTCGGCTGGCCTCGCATTTGGGATATTACGAGCAGTGGGCGCAAAGCTGGGAGTTCCAGGCATTGCTCAAGGCCCGTCCCGCGGCAGGTGACATGGCTTTGGGCGAAGCGTATGTAGCCATGCTCGAACCGTTGGTATGGTCCGCTTCCAAGCGCGAGAATTTCGTGCAGGACTGTCGGCGTATGCGCCAGCGTGTGGAGGAGCTGATACCGCAGCATCTCAAGGATCGGGACATCAAGTTGGGGCGCGGTGGTTTGCGCGACGTGGAGTTTACCGTGCAAATGCTGCAGCTGGTGCACGGCCGTACGGATGCCAGCCTGCGGTGCCGCGGCACGTTGGAGGCGTTGGACGCGCTGCGCGACGGCGGGTATGTGTCCCGCACGCAAGCGGCGAAACTCTCGCAGGATTACCGGTTTGAGCGGGTGTTGGAACATCGTCAGCAACTGTGGATGATGCAGCGCACGCATCTGTTTCCCGAAGTGGGTGCCTGCGGCGGCGGATTGGACAGGCCTCGGGAGGTGAGCGTCGATGAGCTGAACCGCAGTCAGCCGATACGTCGCCTGGCCCGTGTGTTCGGTATGATGCCGGAGGCGTTGGTGGAACGCTTCGATGCCACCAGACGTGAGATTCGACATCTGCATTTGGATATTTACTATCGTCCGATGCTGCCGATCAGCGCCCGCCTGGACGACGACCAGGTGGCGTTGACCGAGCAGGCCGCCAAGGAGCGGTTCGCCGCCATCGGTTTTGCCGATCCGGACGCGGCCATGCGCCATGTGGAGGCATTGACCGCCGGAGTCTCGCGGGCGGCGAAAATCAATCGCATTATGTTGCCTGCCGTGCTGCAGTGGCTGGCTCAGGGGCAGAACCCGGATATGGGATTGCTGCATTGGCGCACGCTGGAGGAGCGGTTCGGCACGGAAAGCGAATATTTGGGTTTCCTGCGCGATTCGCCGTCGGCGGCGCAACGGCTGTGCCATGTGCTGTCGAATTCGCGCTGTTTGGGCGATGCGCTGAACCGTTCGGTCGAATCGGTGACCTGGCTGGGCGATGACGCGCTGTTGCGGCCGCGTTCGCGCGAGAGTTTGGATGTGCATTGCCAGGCTGCCTTGGAGCGCAATCGGCGGAGCATGCAGGATTTCGCCACGTCGATTCGTATGTTGCGCCGTCGTGAGATCGAACGTATCGGCTTGGGGTGGATCAATGCCGTCAGCGATGACGATACATGCCTGGCTGGCATGACCGATCTGACCGACGCGATGGTGGATGCGGTGTTGCATTGGGCTGTCCAATATCGTATGGACGAGCAGGGCCTGGCCGTGGCTCCCGCTGACATCGCCGCCATTGCCTTGGGCCGCTATGGCGGACGTGAGATGAACTTTTGTTCGGATGCCGACATGATGGTGGTGTATCAACCTACCGTCGCCGAACCGGACGCGGCGTATGCCGGGGATGGTGCCGACGGCGATGCCGATCGCGACCATGCCGCGCAACGTTTCGCCAAGCAGGTGGTGGACGACCTACGTGCCATCCTGCAGGGGCCGACCACGTTGGAGCCCAAGTTGGAATTGGATATGGATCTGCGTCCCGAAGGCAAGCATGGTCCGATGGTGCGTTCCTTGGCATCGTGCCGTGAGTATTACCGTTCTTGGGCGAGCACCTGGGAGCGACAGGCCATGCTGCGGGCGCGGGCGGCGGCGGGCGACATGGCGCTAGCGCAGGCGGTGATTACGCAGATTATCGATCCGTGGCGGTATCCGGGTGAGGCGTTGAGTGCCGCCGCATTGGGGGAGATCAGAACGCTGAAAGCCCGTATGGAAGCCGAACGGCTGCCGCGGGGCGTCAAGCGTGACCGTCATGTCAAACTGGGGCGCGGCGGACTGTCGGACGTCGAATGGACGGTGCAGCTCATTCAGCTGCAGCATGCGCACGCCCATGAGGCATTGCGCGTCACCGATACCATGGCGGCGTTGCGGGCCGAGGAGGAGCTGGGGCTGATCGCGCCGCGAGACGCACAGGTGTTGCGGCATGCTTGGCGACTGTGCACGGCGGCTCGCAATGGCATCTATCTGTGGACCGGTCGCGTGGCACAGGCCGACATCGTGCCGGATGACATGTATTCGCTTGGTGGCGTGGCCGTCACCGTAGGATATGGCGCCAACCAGGGACAGCGCTTCGACAATGACGTGCTGTCGGCCATGCGCCGCTGCCGTGATGTCATGGAGCGGCTGTTCTACGGAGCGTAGTCCTACGGGGTGTAGCGCCTGTGACTTGGCTGTTTTCGTGGAGGCAATGGCAACGATGGGCGAAACACGCGAACGGTGTCCACAGTCGTGCTGTCGGTCTATAGTTGGCGAGGTCACATCGGGTGGCCGCCTTGCACTGTTACGAAAGGTGAGCCGTTGTCTGCTGCACAGTCTTCACGCGACAACTCCGAATTCCGCGGCGACGTTTCCATGGTTGGTCGAAGCGTGGTCACATTGGACGATTTGTCCACTCATCAGATTCGAGAGCTGCTCCATAAAGCGCAATATATCGATTCCCATCGGCGTGACGTCGCCCACACTTGCGAAGGCAGAGTGTTGGCGACGTTGTTTTATGAGCCGAGCACGCGTACTCGCTTGAGTTTTGAAACCGCTATGCTGCGCCTTGGCGGCAAGGTAATCGGTTTCGCCGGCGCCCAGCTCGCGTCCGTTACCAAGGGCGAGTCCATCAGCGATACCTTGAAAACCGTGTCCAACTATGTCGACGTGGTGGCCATCCGCCATCCCAAGGAAGGTGCCGCTCTGGTGGCTTCACGCGCCGCGTCTGTGCCGGTGATCAACGCCGGTGACGGCGGACATATGCATCCCACACAGACGCTTGCCGATTTGGCGACGCTGCAGTCGCGTTTTGGTCGCATCACGGATCTGACGATCGGTTTGTGCGGTGATTTGACGTTCGGTCGTACCGTACATTCGCTGATCGGCACGCTGTGTCGTTTCGGCAATGTGCGTTTCGTGCTGATCAGTCCCGATGAGCTCAAGACGCCGCAGTATGTCATCGACTGCATCAAAGCGTCTCCGAGCTGCTCGTATGTGGAGGTGCGTGATTTGACCAGCGTGATCGGCGATTTGGACATGCTGTATATGACACGTGTGCAGAAGGAACGCTTCTTCAACGAGGACGACTATCTGCGTCTGCGCGATACCTACATTCTTGACGAGGCCAAGCTGGCGTTGGCCAAGCCGGATATGGCGGTACTGCACCCGTTGCCGCGCGTGAACGAAATTGCGGTGGAAGTGGACAACGATCCGCGTGCCGCGTATTTCGAACAGGTGAAGAACGGCATGTTGGTGCGTATGGCACTGGAAAGTTCGGTGTTGGGCGACAAATTGCCCGGGTATGAGTCGCTGAGCGGCGAGGAGGTGCGCGTCTGATGGAAGTCACGAGCATTCGCAATGGCATCATCATCGACCATGTGCCGGCGGGCACGGCGTTGAAGGTGCTGGAATATCTGCATATCGATCCGGCCACCACCCGGTTGGCGCTGATTATGAATACGTCCAGCGGTCGTTTTGGTACGAAGGACATCATCAAAATCGAGGATGACCAGACCATCGATCTTGATGTGTTGGGGTTTGTGGCGCGTCAGGCGACGGTGAACGTGGTGCGTGACGGCGCGATCGTCGACAAGGTGAACCCTCATCTTCCCGAACGCATGGAGAACGTGATTCGCTGCGTTAACCCGCGTTGCGTCAGCAGCAGCGAGCCGGGCATTGTCCACATGTTCCATCTGTCCCATTCGCAGCGTCAGGAATATCGTTGCGACTACTGCGACGAGGAAGCGACACTGTAGACTATGGCGATTACGTTACGCAATATCGCGGTATGGGATACCGGCGAACGCATCGATATGGTGGTGCCCGACGAGGCCGAGCAGGTGGTGGATGCCTCGGCGTATACGGTGGCGCCCGGTTTTGCCGATCCTCACGTGCATTTCCGCGATCCCGGGCAAACATACAAGGAATCCATGCGTTCGGGGTGCGCCGCCGCCGCTTCGGGCGGCTACACGTCGGTGCTGATTATGCCCAACACCGTGCCTGCCATGGATGGCCGTCCTGTGACGCCCGAAGAAGAGGGCGCGCGTGAGATTCTCGACGCCGGCTACGACAACGTCATTGATTATCTGCAGCATTACGGGCAGGTGCATGACGTGCGGCTGCCGGTGCGCTACGATCTGTGCGTTGCCGCCACGCAGGGACGTGCTTCCCAGGTTGCCGGCGATCCGCAATGCTGGCATGAGTATCTGCGCGGCGGCGATACGGTGCGTGGCGTGGAGAAAACCGAGGGGCAACGCGCTCATCCGGTCACTGCGATCAGCGACGACGGGGCGGCGGTGCCGGATGGTTTGCTGGACACTGTGTTGGAGCACGCGCGGCAAACCGGACTGTATCTGATCGAACATTGCGAGCATCACGACACCGGTGTCGTCAACGACGGCCCGGTGGCGCGACAGCTGGGGGTTCCGGGCATTCCCGAGGATACCGAGTTGCGTATTGTGCAACGCGACATCGACGCCGCACGTCGTACCGGCGTGCACATTCATTTCCAGCATGTGAGCACGGCAATCTCCTTTGATGCGATTCGTAAGGCCAAGGCCGAAGGGCTGCCCATCACCTGCGAAACCGCGCCGCATTACCTGGCGTTGTGCGATGAGGATTTGCTGCGGTACGGCACGCTTGCCAAGATGAATCCGCCGTTGCGTTCCGCCGCGGACCGCCAGGCCACCATCGCCGCCGTGGCCGACGGCACCGTGGATATGATCGCCACCGATCATGCGCCGCATACCATGGAGGAGAAGGCGCTGGGCTTCCTGGACGCGCCCAACGGCATCATTGGTCTGGAATGCGCCTATGGCGTGTGCCATCAGGTGTTGGTGGATGGCGGTTATATCGACGACGCCCGGCTGATCGAACTGATGTCGGTGGCGCCGAGCCGATTGATGGGCCACCAGCCCACGGATGTGGCCGGACTGCTCAACACGTCGTCGCAGTGCGCTATCACCCGCACGCTGGATTTGGGGCAGGCGGAGCATCCCGATTCGGTGGATCTGGTCATTCTCGACACCAAGCGTCGATGGACGGTGGAGCCTGAGCGGTTCCTCTCCCGGGCGCGTAATACGCCGTTCGGCGGCTGGCAGGTCAGCGGCATGCCGATGGGCACGATTATCGGGTCGAGGTTTATGTTCAGCCGTATGGATCAGTGGCAGCGCGCCCTGTAGGAAAGGACCGTCATCATGGATCGTCTGATTGAGGCCATTGAAGCCACGCAGAATCCCAGCGTCGTGGGGCTTGATCCCACGCCCGCGCTGGTACCGGACAGTGTGGTGGCCAGTTTCACCGAGGAAATCAAAGCGGAGGTTGAGGATCGCGCCGAAGTACCGGCCGCACGCCTTGCCGTCGCATATTTCGAGTTCAATCGAGCCATCATTGACGCGGTGGCGGATATTGTGCCCGCGGTCAAGCCGCAGATCGCCATGTATGAGGCGTTGGGTCCGGCGGGCGTGGATGCGTACACCATGACGTGCGAATACGCCAGCCAGCAGGGGCTGTATGTGTTGGGCGATGTCAAGCGCGGCGACATTGGGTCGACGGCGGGGTGGTACGCGCATCATCTCACTGGCGTGGACGCCGACTTGCAGGCCGACGAGCCGCATGATCCATGGCATGAGGATGCGGTGACCATCAACCCGTATTTGGGCAGCGACGGCATTGTGCCGTTCCTGCAGGCCGCGCAGGACAGCGATAAGGATGTGTTTGCCTTGGTGCGCACGTCGAATCCGTCGAGCAGCGAGCTACAGGAGTTGGAGTTGGCCCAAGGCGGACGGCTGTATGAGCATGTCGCGGACCTGGTGGAGCAGTGGGGCGAGTCCTCGCGCGGTCGCTTCGGCTATTCGCGCATCGGCGCGGTAGTAGGAGCCACGCATCCGCAGGAAGGCAAGGAATTGCGCCGTCGGATGCCGCACACCTTCTTCTTGGTGCCAGGGTACGGTGCGCAGGGCGGTACGGCGGCTGATGTTGCCGGCATGTTTGACGACAACGGTTCGGGCGCCATCGTGAACTCCTCGCGCGGCATTATCGGCGCATGGAAGCAGAGCAAGCACGCCGACAAGGCCATGGATGCCGACGCCGCGTTGCGTCTGGTCGCGGATTGCGCCCGCGAGGCGGCGTTGGATATGCGCGACCGTTTGCGCGTGGCCTTGCCATGACCGGCAGCGAACATGTCGTTAACCTTGGGCACACATGACGTCGGTAGCGTTATGCGGTGAACCCACCATCCATCAAGGAGAGTTGATGAGCGAAACATCATTCCGCCCGGCCGCCGAGGTGGTCGCGCAAGCGCAGGAGGCAGGGTTTTTTCCTACCCGGCGCACCGTGGACATTACCGAAGTCCGTCAGCTGTGCGAAGGCGTGGTGCAGCTGACGTTCCGCGACGCCTACATCGCGGGCCACGCGAAGCCGGCGCAGTTTGTGAACCTGTATTGCCATGATGCCATGGCCATGCTGCCACGCCCGTTTGGCGTCAGCAGCGTGAGGGGCGATGAAGTCAGTGTGATTTTCGCCGTAATCGGTGAGGGCACCCGAGAATTCGCACGGTTGCGCGCCGGCGATGTGATCGACGTGCTGGGTCCTTTGGGACGTGGATACTCCATCAAGCATACGGCCCGATACGTGTTGGTCGGCGGTGGGTTAGGCATTCCGCCGCTGCTGCGGGCCGCGCAATGCCTGTCCGAACGCGAGGATGTGCACACGATGGCGCTGCTGGGCTATCGCGACGAACGATTCGCCGACGAGTTGATACGACCCTACGCTGAGACGGTGGACAGCATCGATGATGCGCAGGGCAATGTGATCACGCTGCTTAACCGTCACGAGTCTGCGTTGTGCGACGCGGGGGACGGATTGCCGACAGTGATATTGTCGTGCGGTCCCACGCCGATGATGAAGGCTGTGGCGGCGTGGGCTTCGGTCCGTGGCATCGACTGCCAATTCAGTCTGGAGCAGCGCATGGGCTGCGGTTACGGCACCTGCGTGGTGTGCGTGGTCGATACCGTCGAGGGACGCACCAAGGTCTGTTCCGAGGGTCCGGTGTTCACGACGGCGCAATTGGGATGGGAGGCGTAGATGACGCAGACAGCCGGTTCAATGAATGTGTATGAGCCTCACGAATGGCGGCATGGCACCGTGGTGGCCGGAGTGCCGTGGAAGAATCCTGTGGGCACTGCGTCGGGCACGTTTCAGCTTGCGGCCTGCCGGTGGTTCTACGATGTGAGCCAGATGGGTGCCATCTGCACCAAGGGCGTCTCGCCGGTGCCGTGGGAAGGCAATCCCGCGCCGCGCACCGCCGAAGCGCCGGCCGGCATGGTCAATGCCGTGGGCTTGCAAAACCCGGGCGTCGACCATTATCTGGTGGATGAGCTGCCCGAACTCAAGGAGTTGGGCGCCACGGTGATCACCAATGTGGCGGGGCATAGCGATGACGATTACGCCGAAGTGGTGGCCAAATTGGCTGATTCCGCCGCAGATATGCTGGAAATCAACGTCAGCTGCCCGAACGTAAGCCACGGTGGGATGAGCGTGGGCACCGATCCGGTGGCGCTCGAACGTCTGATCACCCGTTTGCGCGCCATTACCAGCAAGCCGATGATTGTGAAGCTTTCGCCCAATGTCACCGACATTGTGGCTGTGGCCAAAGCGGCGGTAAACGGTGGCGCGGACGCGTTGAGCCTGATTAACACCTTGGTGGGCATGCGCATCGACATCCGCACGGGCGAGCCGATTATCGCGAACCGCACCGGCGGTGTGTCCGGACCGTGCATTTTCCCGATTGCGTTGGGTTTTGTGTGGCGCGTGCGTCAGGCTTTGCCAGACATCCCCATCATCGGCATCGGAGGCATTGACTCAGGCGAGAAGGCGTTGGAATATCTGTACGCCGGAGCCAATGCGGTGGAAGTGGGTGCGGCCGCGTTGGTCGATCCCACCGCGCCGCTGCGCGTGGCTCGAGAACTTGACGATTTGCTGGATGCCCGCCCCGAGTTGGCCGCCAAATTGGCACAGGGACAGAAGTGGCGCTGATAAGCGTATCCATAATGACATGCGGCTGCCATAGCTGCCCTCGGTAGGAAAGGAATTGGTGCATGACTGCAGCACTCGATCATCGTTTTACGGAATTTCTTCTGGCGTCCGAAGCATTGAAATTCGGTGAATTCACATTGAAGTCCGGGCGTCGTTCGCCGTATTTCATCAACGCCGGCGCCTTCAACGACGGGCGCAAGATTGCCACATTGGGCGCGTTTTATGCGGAGAAGATCGCTGCGCATATCGCAGACGGCACCTTGCCGGATAATATCGACACGATTTTTGGTCCGGCCTACAAGGGCATCCCGCTGGCGGTGTCGACATCCATCGCATTGACCGCCACACATGGTATGAACGTCGGCTATACCTTTGACCGCAAGGAGAAGAAGGACCATGGCGATGGCGGTATGATGGTGGGCACGCAGCTGACCGATGGCATGAACGTGCTGCTGGTGGATGATGTCATGACCGCCGGTACGGCAGTGCGCGAAGTGGTGCCCAAGCTCAAGGCCGAAGCCAACGTCAACATCGTGGGCTTGGTGCTGTCCGTCGACCGCATGGAACGTACCAAGGACTCCGATGTCAGCGCCGTGGCGGCGATTCGCGAGGAATTCGGTTTCCCCGTCATGGCCATCGCGAACGTGCGTGAGATTTTTGCCGCGGGTCGTAATATCCATACACAGGATGGTTTGCCGTATGTGTCCGATGCCATCTCGCAAGCGGCCGACGCTTATCTGGCGCAATACGGTGCGTGAGCGCCAGATAGAACATTCCATGTTGTTGTCTGTACGGGATTCTGCAAAGCATATCTTGCCCATGGCTTGAGTATGTCATGGGCAAGACTCATGGTGGTTCTTACGCTGGTTCCAGCCATTCGTTGCGCGGATTGACACCGGGAATTTCCACGGCCAAGTGGCTGAACCAGCTATCGTCGGCAGCACCGTGCCAATGTTTGGTACCTGCTGGAATCGTTATGCTGTCGCCCGGAAGCAGCTCAACCGGTTCGGATCCCCATAGCTGGCAGTACCCTCGGCCGCCGACGCAGATCAGCACTTGTCCGCCGCCTTGGTCGGCGTGATGAATATGCCAGTTGTTTTTGCAGCCTGGCTCGAAGGTGACATTCATCACGTTCAGCGGTCCTTCGCAGATTGGGGCAAGGTAGCTTTGCCCGGAGAAGTATGGCGCAAATGTATCGTTAGGCGCCCCGATGGGGAAGATCATGTTTGCTGCGTGTTCTGCCATGCCGGCTGGTAGCTTGTCTTGCGCCGTGTCATCGGTATCCTCCCAGATTGCTTTGGCCTGATGGAATGCTGCCCAAGCCTTGGGCCAACCAACATAAAATGCAATATGGGTGATTGCGCCGGCGATTTGCGTCCGGGTGATGCCGGCCTGCTTGGCGTTGTTCAGGTGATAGGACAGTGAGTTGTCGGTGATACCCGAGGAGATTAGCGCCACCACGGTTAGCAGACAGCGCTGCTTGTGGTCGAGCGTCATATCGTTCCAGTTTTCACCGAAGAGTATATCGTCGTTATAGTGTGCGAATTGTGGCGCAAATTTGCCTAGGGTATCCCGTCCGGCTGTTTGTACGATGGGTTTCATACTGGCCCTCCATATGTATTGATGGGTTTTGTTTGTCGTTGTACGCTAACCTTAAAACCTCAACCTAACTTGAGGTCAAATAACGACACGAACAAAGGAGCGACCATGGCATACACGATTGGAGCAGTGGCGAAGCAGTTTTCCTTAACCGTATCCACATTGCGGTACTACGATAAGGAAGGATTGTTTCCTGAGCTGGAGCGGACTTCTGGCATCCGGCAATTTACTGATCGCGATATAGACGCGCTAAGGATGATTGAATGTTTGAAAAAATCCGGTTTGGAGATTAAAGAGATACGCCAGTTCATGCAATGGTGCACCCAAGGTCGCGAAACATACCGGCAACGCCACGAATTGTTGTGCGAACGGCAACGCAAGGTCGTTCGGGAGCTCAAACAGCTACGGCAGGTACAGGACATGCTTACTTTCAAGTGTTGGTATTACGAACAATTGTTGTCGGGGGAATCTGCGGATGAACTCAAAGACCCAGACAATGGGAAGATGCCTGAATCCATCCGAGAGGCCTACATCAGCGCTTTTGCATGACGTCGGGATGCGACGAGTGCATCGAAACCCGGCCGAACGAACTTGCCCATCGGCGCCAACCGTTATCGCGAACCGTCATTGCGGATGGAGCGGGCTTGGCTATCAGAAGAGATCGTCAGAGGAGGTGCCGCCAAGCGGAAGGAATGGTCACTACGCATTGCGCTCCATCAGCGTATGCCCGTGTGCGGTGATGACTTCGCGCAGGCGTTGCAAATACTGTTCGGCCGCGTGGGAGAGGTTGGCGCGCTCGTTGCCAATCCAACCCACTACCATGGTGTCGTCGGTTTCCAGAGGGACGGTTACGATTTTTTCATTGTTCAGGTCGCCGTTATCGATGCCCGTGCATACGGTGTAGCCGTTGAGCCCGATGATGAAATTCAGCATGGTGGCACGGTCGCTGACCGTGATCTGTTTGGGCGAATGGTCGGGCCACATGGCTTCTTCCGCGAAGAAGAAGCTGCCTTCTTCGCCCTGCTCGTATCGTAGGAACGGGTACGGCCGCAAATCGTTGAGAGTGACGGTGCCGCGTGTGGCCAACGGGTTGCTGCGGGCGATGAAGACGTGTAGGGGAGCGCGGAACAATGGGTGAAAGGCCACATGCTTGTCGCGCAGGAGTTTGCCGACCACCTGGGCGTTGAAATCGGCCATGTAGACGATGCCGATGTCGGCTTGCAGGGCGGCTACTTGGTTGATGATGTCCCGCGTGCGGGTTTCTCGAATGGTGAACTCGTATTCGTCGCTGTGCGATTGTTCGATCATGCGTACGAATGCTTCGACGGCGAACATGTAATGCTGCGTGGCCACCGTGCACAGCTGTTTGCGCGGGGTGCCGCGTTGGTAGCGTTCCTCCAGCAGCGCCGCCTGGTCGAGCACTTGGCGTGCGTAGGTGAGGAATTCGGCGCCATCCGACGTCAGCGCGATGCCCTGCGGCGAGCGCGTGAAAATCTCGATGCCGAGTTCGCGTTCCAAGTCTTTGACTGCCGCACTCAGTGCGGGCTGGGAGACATATAGGGCGTGCGAGGCTTCGTTCATGGAGCCGCATTCGACGATTTTCACGATGTAGGACAATTGCAGTAACGTCATGGTGTACTCCTCGAACGGTGTGATGTTGTGATGCCTGGTCGCTCGCCCATGGTTAGGCTGCGGTGAGTACGCCCAGCGACGCCAAGTCGGCGCGCGCCTGCGGTGCGGTGGTGAAGACGAAGGCATGCCAGCCTACGGCTTGGGCGCCGCGCACGTTGCGCAAGGTGTCGTCGAAGAACACGGTGCGATCGGGCTGCAGATGGAAGCGTTGCTCGGCCGCATGGTAGATGTCGGCGTTGGGTTTGTGCAGTTTTTCGATGCCGGATACCAAGGTGTCGTCCAAGAGGCGTTCGAGTTGGGGGAATCGGTCGAAGGCGATGGGGAATGTTTCGTGCGACCAGTTGGTCAGCCCCCAGGTGTGGTAGCCGGCGTCTCGCAGGTCGGTAAGGAGGGTTTCGACGCCGGGGAGCAATCGCGGCAGCGCGTCGCCGTAGTGTTCGATGTAGTAGCGGAATATGCCTGCCAGGCGTTCGCCGTATTCGCGTTCGTACTGCACGATGAGGTCGTCGAAGTCTTCGCCCGCGTCCATGCGGTCCTCGTAATGGAAGAATCCGCAGGGGTCGTCCGGGGCGCAGATGTGGTCTACGGTTGCGTCATCGAATACGCCTTGCAGACAGGCTCGGGTCTGCCAGTCGATAAGCACGCCGCAAAAATCAAACACGATGTCGCTGACCATATGTTCCTCCCTCGCGTCAGGTGGCGCGAACCGTCAGGCAATGGACCGCGCACGTTTTCATGCTAGCAGTACGCCGTGGCGAGCGACAGTCGGTGATCGGGCATGTGCGTAAGGGCCGTCCGTGCCTTCGTGCGGTGTGGACGGCTGGGCGAAGACGTGTTCTACTCAAGCACTTGCGCGAAGGCGTCGCCAATGGAGGCGATGACGTCACGGGCGACGATGGGCATGCCCAAGGCGCGGGTGCGTTCATCCCACGGCAGAACGTCGTGCTCGCTATAGACGTGCGGCGCATGCCATCCGCAACGTTCGCTTTGCGACGCGTTGCTGGCTGCAAGGCCGTGCAGGTACGCGGCCGCGGCCGCAATCGAAGGTGTCAAGGTGTGGTCGCGTTCGATGTCGCCATCTTGTTGGGCCAACAATGCGCCCAGCATGCCGGCCAGCACGTCTCCCGCTCCTGCGGTGCCCAACCATGCCGGCGCCGACCCGGCAATCAGGGTGCGTACGGCGGTGTCGTCGCCATCGTCAGGGCCAACGATGATGGTAATGGCTCCTTTGAGCAGTACCGTGGCACCGGTGAGTTCGTGGGCACGACGGGCCCAGCGCCAAGGTTCGGCGGCGATGTCTCGCGTGTCGACCGTCTCGCCGTATCGGGCCAGCAGCCGTGCCAATTCGCCCGCATGCGGCGTGATGACCACATGTGCCGGCACGCGTTCGGGCAGCAGATCCAACGCCCCGGCGTCCACGCATAGGGGTGGCATGTCGTCGCAGTGCATCCGCGGCATGCGGCCGCTGTCGTCGCCGTGAGGCTCGCCGTCGTCGATGACGGATACCGATGCGGCGTCGACGGCCGTGCGGCCAGATGCCAGACCGGTCATGGCTAGGTCGACGGGTGCGTCCATATGTTCGTCGATGTCGGCATCCTCGGCGTAATGGGCCAGCAGTGCGCCGATAACCTCATGCTGGGCGTCGAAGGTGGTGTCCGGCTCCAAGTTCGGTACGCCGGAACCTACGGTCCATGCCTGCACGCGTCCTTTGCCCATCACCGCTTCGGGCAGCGCGGCAAGCACCATGTCCCGGGCGCGCTGCGGACCCACATAGCGCACCATGCCCACATTGCTCCGTGCCGCGGCCCGCGTGCACAACACGGCCGCGCCAGGGTAGTCCTGCGATCCGGCGGCCACGCCCACCACGCCACGCGAATATTTGGTGTCGTATCTGTCTGGCACGCGCACCCATTGCGCGGCCAGCGCATCGTTGACCGCTTCGACCGCAGGTCTGACGGCGTCCATATCAAACCCGAAATCCACAAGAGCCACCGTGCCGCACGCGTAGGCTGCCGGCGGCAGCATGGCGCACGGTTTGAGCGCACCGAACATGACGGTGATGTCGGCGGGTATGCAGGCTCCCGGCACGCTGCCGTCATCGACGCCTACACCCGAGGGAGTGTCGACGGCCACCACCAAGGGACGTGCCAAATCCTCGTCTGGATCAAGATCGTCGCCGTCGTCCTCCAACTGTGCGATGGCGTTGCGCAGGGAAGCCGCCACCGTGTGGGCGATGCCCCGCAGCGGGCCGTGGGCGCCGATGCCTGTCATGGCATCGATGATCACCGTAGCGTCCAGCGATAGGGTGATCGCCGTGTGCAGCCGTTCTCCGGCCTCACCTGCGCCAAAGCCGGTTTCGCACCCCGGTATGGAGGCGTCGCTGTCAAGCGCCAGTAGCGAACCACCTGCGCGCAGCAGCGCGGCATATGCGCGTTCATGCACTTGGGTGCCGACCGCAATCGCCGTGACCGTCGCGCCTTGTTCGGCCAGCAGGGCACCCGCGTACAGGCCGTCGCCGCCATTATCGCCGGCCCCGGCAAGCACCACTACGCGGGATTCCTCCAGCGGTACGTTGTATTCGTCCATTGCGAGCGCCACCGTATCGGCGCACGCCTGTGCGGCCATGCGCATCAGGGGTACGCCTGCCTGAAGCAGTGGGCGTTCCATGCGGCGTACCGTCGCGGCGTCGTACGCAGTGTAGGTGAATTGTTGCTGCCGCTGTGCATCCTCGATGTCGCCCATGTGCCGCTCCCTTGCCTATGTCGGTCTTCGTTTTCGGCCATTTGCCGTTGCCCGTGTGGTGATCAGTGCCGCTTATCAGACGTTGCGCAGCGCTTGGCGCATGTCTGGTAGGCGGCATGGTGTCTTCCACTGTAGTCGTCTGACGCGGGGCTTCGCCGATGGGCGAAGCGGGTGTCGCGTTATGCGCCCCACACGCGCTCGGCGACTTGACGGACCAAGGCGATTTTTGCCCATTGCTGGTCTTCGGTGAGCGCGTTGCCTTCTTCGGTGGAGGCGAACCCGCATTGCGTCGATAGCGCGAGCCGTTGCAGCGGGATGAATTCGCTGGCTTGGGCGATGCGTTCGGACAGCAAATCGGGATTTTCCAGTTGCGCCCGCTTGGAGGTCACCAGTCCCAAGACGACCCGCTTGTCGCCGCTGACGTGGGCCAGGGGCGCGAAGTCGCCGGAGCGGTCGTCGTCGAATTCGAGATAATAGCTGTGGACGCGTTCGGTGCCGAACAAGACTTCGGCTACTGGCGCGTAGCCGCCGGCGGAGAACCATTGGGAACGGTAGTTGCCACGGCACACGTGGGTGGTGATGGCCATGTCGTCGGGTGCGGCGTCGATGACGGCGTTATTGATGTCGGCGTATTGGCGTTGCGCGTCCAAGGGATTGCGGCCGAACACGTCGTGATGGAAGGAGGCCGATACGAGCATGCCCCAGGTGCAGTCGTCGAATTGCAGCAGTCGGCAGCCTTCGGCGTATAGGTCGCGCACGACTTGGATGTAGGCCTGCACGATGGCCGCGGCCAACTCGTCGTCGGTGCGATACGGGTTCGTGAAGGTTTCCTTGGCGCCGGCCTGCAGTAGGAACAGTGTTTGCGCAGGGGAGGGGATGGTGAGCTTGGCGATGGTGCCGTCGCTTTCCAGTGCTTTGAGGAAGCGAAAATGTTCGATGAAGGGGTGCTGTTCGCCGCCGATTTCGCCGTTGACGGCGGCGGTTTGCACGACGCCGGCACCATCCGAGGCTTGCACCGCCACGGGGTTGGTGCCCTTGGCGACGCCTTGCAGACCCCACATGAAGTCAAGATGCCAGTAGGCGCGACGGAATTCGCCGTCGGTGATGACGCGCAGTCCTGCTTGGCGCTGTCGGTCGACCAAGGCGACGATGGCCTCGTCTTCCACGGCTTTCAGACCGGCGTCGTCGAGGCGTCCCTGGGCGTGTTCGAGGCGTGCGTGCTGCAGGGCTGCGGGGCGCAAATAGCTACCGACGACGTCGGCGTGCGGTGCGGGATCGAAGAGGTACGACATGAGTGGTCTCCTTCCATGACGCATGCGGTGTACGGCGACATACAGGGCGGGATGCGCCGCCAGTGCGATATCTGAAACGAGTAACACTGTAAAAGGTTTTGCATCGGTACACTCGGGCGTACTCATTGGAAAAATTGATAACGGGTTATGGTGTGAGTGAACGTGGAGCGCTGTTGCAAGGGGTGGATGTGCTGAGCGAATCACTGACGAGTGGGAGCGGTGCTTAATATACAGTGTGTCTATAATTGCAGTGATTTAACGACGTACTGGTGCGTTGTCGGCAAAGGTCTGTGGCGCCGATGCCACGGCAGTCGGGAGGACATATGACGCGGACGGTACATACCGTAGCCAATATCGGGTTTGGGACGATGGGACATGCCACCGCTTTGCAGTTCGCAGCCGCAGGATATCGCGTGAGGCTGTTCGACCAAAACGAGGCGCTGCTGGCGTCGGGTATGGACGCTTGAGTTGGCCGAGCATCGGGCGTTGCCTGTCGCATGCGGGGACGATCCCATGGAATCGATACTGGCGCGCATCAACGTGCATACCGATCTGGCCGAAGCGGTGGCGGATGCGGACATGG
The DNA here is from genome assembly GCF_056356495.1 of Bifidobacterium sp. LH_491. Classification (NCBI taxonomy): domain Bacteria; kingdom Bacillati; phylum Actinomycetota; class Actinomycetes; order Bifidobacteriales; family Bifidobacteriaceae; genus Bifidobacterium; species Bifidobacterium sp. LH_491. The sequence continues at coordinate 972,438 of NZ_JBKEUI010000001.1, read as the reverse complement.
CGATCGAATCCATCGTCGAACGGCTCGATGTCAAGCAATCCGTATGGCGCTCCATCGAAGAACACGCGCCACAGAAGGTCATCTTCGTCGCCAACACGTCAGGGTTGGGTCCTACGGCGATACAGCGTGTATTGCGCCATCCGGAACGGTTCGTCGTCGCGCATTTTTGGAATCCGGCGCATTTGATGCCGATGGTGGAGGTCGAGCTCGACGCGTACATCGTCCGATGGAACGCGAAATGACGCTAGGTACGGCTCGGGGGGGGGGCTTGCTCTGAAGGAGTTCTGCGCCCCGGCCTGACCCTGTATCCTAGTAGACCAAGTCCAACAAACGGGGCGCAATTCATTCATAGCTGCGGGCTCCTTTTTGTGTGAAGAGCTGAGAAGAATCAAGATCATTTACTGCTTACAATTTCTGAGTCCAGTAGAGTTTGAGGATCAGAGAAATAAGAATCTGACCTATGGCAACAGCCGTGATGGTGAGAAATGCTGTGTAGTTGAAATAACCGACGATCAACCCGATTAGAAAAAGAGCGGTTGAAAGATAAGCCACAAGCGGAAAACCTGATTTTGTACGAATGAGAATATTTCGTTCATCCGTTTCTTTCAGATACATGATTTTGAGTACCTCGTGATTGCGGATCGCTTTGAAGAAGCGAGCTAAGATGAAAACACAAGCAAACTCGAAACCGATGAAAAATCCAGTCGCACAGTCTGTCAGGTCTTCTTTTTCTGGAATTGCCACTCTTACATAAAAGTTGAGAACTAAGACCGTGATCAAACTAAGACACGTAAGTATGATGAGTCCCGCTCCACGTTCTTGCAAAGATTTTTTATATGAGTCTAAGTTTTTCATTGTTAATCCTCCTCGGTCAATTCAAAAATTTCTTCTACGGGCAAACCGAAACAGCGGGCAATCTTTACAGCCAGGGGAAGGGATGCCGTATATTTGCCGGTTTCAATCGAAGTAATGGTCTGTCTTGTGACACCGACCAGGTTTCCCAATTCTTCTTGAGAAAGCTTTCTTTGTTTTCGCAGTTCAGCAACCTTGTTTTTCATAGAACCTCCGTCTGGCAAGCAAAGCATGCTTTGCATTTATAGTAAAGCATGCTTTACAAAATATGTCAAGTAAACTTTGCAAATAAAGAGAAGAGAAGATCGTTATTTGTTTGCTGCAAAAATAACAACCGAAGATCACCGGCTTTGGCGAAGTCCTTATCGGTCGCCTCATCGAGCACGTCATCATCAAAGAGGGGAGAATTAAGGTGCGCTCCAAGTCAGGGGTGGAGATAGGGGAATAAAAAAAGCTGGCTGTGAGGGCAGTCGGTTGAGTTGACGTATAGAGGACGAATAATGAATATTAAGAATTAAACAAACTGGAATTTGTCTAGTTATATAAATCCAACTTTAATTTTCAACCTTCTTTGATTTCAACAAAATAAACAACACAATAGCAAGCGCAAATAAAAACAGCAAACCTACCAATCCAGTCGGGTTTGGACCTAACAGACCGCTTTCCATACTCACTGTCGTATAAACAGGCAGTTCACCTACCACATTAACCACACCGTGCATAATCGCTGCATACATACAATTTTCTGTTCGAATTGTGATATAGGAAAAAAGATTCCCAAAACTATGCATACAAAAACCGTCATAAGCATGTTGCTCCAAGGGGCACCGGGATTATGCATGCTATGGTTGAATCCGAAATAAATAAGCGGAAGATGTAATATTCCCCATTCAGTTCCATTTATAAGAACCGCTTTCTTCTCTCCATATTTCTCAACTTGAAAACCAAGTAGCCATCCTCGCCATCCAATTTCCTCTCCAAGTTCAAGCAATTGAATTGGAATCATAATAGCGCCTATCAATACCAGTGTTACTGACAGAACAAACGGATTTTCTATTGAAAGCTGTGCATTCGTTCCAAGTCTCATACCATACTTAAATACACCACTATATTCCTGTGGAAAAATAATGAAATATGAGAATGCGTCCAAAACTATCATGATGCCAGGAACAAAAGCTGAAAACAACCAGGCCTTCATATTCTTCCATACCTTCAGAGACAAATGGTATTTTGCTTTTATTCCGGTTAAGCGTCTGACAATTACTACACATATAACTGGAAAGAACGTAAAACCTATCACTAATATCTTGTAGAACTGTCCATTTTTGAATAATAATTCAAGTATTCCGAATAAGTAACAGATTCCCATGTTAAGCAGTAGAAATAATTTTATTGGATTTTTTATTTGGGACATTGGTACTTTTCTCATTTGTAAAATCACAATTCTATAGTCGTTTTCTTCTTTTTAACCGCCGGCAATTCTGGAACCATTGCCTGAATTAAGTCTTGCAAGAATTCTCGGTCATCTACATTATCGACGAGGAGCATCTCCTTTGCTCCCTCATAAGGCAACGCTCTTTTTGCATCTGGCATCATTGCCAGGACCGATTTTGTCGGCTTGACCAAAAAGCGATTATCGTAAATCCCGCCAAAGACTTTTCCTTGGCAATAGAGGATATAGTCACCCATCATCGCCCGATAAGAGACCCCATACCATTTTCAAATATTTCATCAGAGTTGTTCTACATCAATCCCGGCAGCAGTAAAAACGGCTTTCACGGATTCGTAGTGGCTGCTCATAATGGTGGCTTGTTTAAGATTAGGGAACTGTTTAAGCTCCGCTAAAGTTACTTCGTCAAGATCAAAACAACCGTCTTCACCATCCCACTGTGGAATGATATTCATATAGATTTCATTCCCACCATCCATATAAATCGATTCCACATATGGAGCTAGAGATGCCGGAATTTGCAATGCTTTAAAAAATGCAAGTGCCAGCTCAATAATCTCCATACTTTCCGTATCTATTTCTTCTTCAGCATATTCACTGGCAAAATCAAAAATGTTGAAAGCCGGCTTTAGTAGTTCCATTTCATACATCAACACCTCAATAATAGCCAGCTTGAAATTGAGACTATCAAAATGTAATATGTTTTCTTCATCATTTATAGATAGTTCAGAAGAAAACGCTGTATTTTCATGACACACTATCGCATTTTGTTCTTTAGGAAACTCCTCTTTCTTTTTTCCAAACCAAAACACACGCTCCTCCAAAAAAACTTTTATAATATAAGGTGAGGTTTTAGCTAAATTTCCCACCCAGAAGCCCTGACATAAATCTCACCCACTCAAAACACCAAAAACAAAACTAACAAGTCAACCTTTTAATCCTTTCGCTTCGAAAACCAACATTGCTAAATACTTTTGTTTAAGAATCTATAATGCTAGTATGCCGTTGCTAATTTCTGTGTTTCTCTTTTCAATACACGCGTTAATTATCTGCAACGACTCCCTTAGCTCTGCTAAGGATAACGTATTAATTTTCCGATTAAACGCAAAATGATCTGACCAAAATTCTATAGGACGCCAATCATTATCACTTTGGTTAACAAAACTTTGAAGATGATTCTGTTTAACAAAACTATGCCAATTATGATTAAAGATTGACATCCATTTTTTGAAATGATACATCGATTCAGCAAAGTGTTTATTATTGCCATATCTGTTCAATAATAGATTTATATGCCTTTGATCACCGGTTTTACACCATTGAAAAATCTCATACATAGTGATATCCCAAAAATCAGAATCTGCAAACTGCCCAGATCTTTCAACATTAAATTTTAGTGGCACCGGCATTAAATTGCCTTTGCTATGGGTAAGTTGAGCGAATCTAATAAGCTCTTTTTCTCCGCTCAAATCTATCTCACCATTAAGTACGAGATGAGCGCTTCTTTCTCCGCCAATGTTTCTTATGGATTGCGACAAAATAATATATCTTCTAATGTAATTTGCAAAAGAGGTCATAGTATCTGCGCGAAATATACGCCCTTCTTTAACGAGTTCAAATTTATACTCTAGTTTATCTTGTTGTTGAAGAGAAGCATCTTTCAAAAAGCTATAGTCTGCTATATACGACTGCATAGCCCATTTGGATACATCAACATCAATTTTGCTCTTAGACAGCTTGTAAGCAGCCCAAAGTTTGAGTGGATAATCAGATTTGTTCGATAAAAGCACCTGCGGAAATTCTTTGTTCAGGATGTCAAGAAAATATTCTTTACCGTCGTATTGTTCTTTTTCCACAGCTACTCTCTCTAGACTCATTATTCTCGACTCTCCCAAATTAACTTACGCGTTTTTATTTCATTAAGTTTTAAACCACTTATATAAAAGGCAACAGCCGGGTTCACCCTCACATCACCTAGAAATTCTATGATGGATTACCTTACCCTCCACATTTAAGGAACAGGAAACATTATTTCTTTTGTTGTAACAAAAAGATACCTACAACAACAAGTGCAAGCCTTAAACTGACCAAATAAATAATTTCAGGTAATTAATTTACATATCACTCATACGCAATACCTCTACAAACTATTTGTTTCCCCAGTCATAATCTCCAACATCAATTCCACCCACTCAAAAACGCCAAAAGCAAAATCGACTGCTCAACCCTCTTAAGCATTTGCCCCGAAAACCCGTTGACCAGTTCCCCTGAACAGCCAAACAGCCCTAGCCAGCCACCCCACCAAAATTAAACCACGCAAAACACCTGTTAAACAAGGCTTTCCGCTACCTCACCCGCGTCATCAAACACACGCACTCGACGTGGGCCGCCGCTGGAATCTGGTCGGGCCTATCGCCAGCGCCGACTTGGGCGGACTGGACACGTTCTACAACATCAGCACTTATTTGTTCCATGACACCGGCAACAGCGAGGAGCCCGGCGAGCTGCTACGAGCCAAGGTTGAGGCCGGACAGCTGGGCAGCAAAACCGGCCAGGGATTCTACCGTTGGGACGGAGAAGAGGGCAGCCGGCTGATCGCTCGGCGCGAGGAGGCCGCCGAGGCCGCGCGCGAGTCGACGTAACACGTGGGGCATGCGCTTGCGATGCCGTGGGGTGCGCAAGCTTCGTACGCGCCCCACGGCTCGCGCGGCCGTAATGGCATGGGCCGCGGGGCGCGAGGGCAGCCTATTCTTCGGCCACCAGCTCGTAGTAGGAGTCGTTCCACAAATCCTCGTCGCCGTCGGGCATGAGCAGCACCCGCTCGGGGTTCAATGCGCGCACCGCGCCTTCGTCGTGGGTGACCAACACGATGGCGCCCTCGTACTTGGCTATGGCTTTGAGGATTTCCTCACGACTGGCCGGGTCAAGGTTGTTGGTCGGCTCGTCTAGGAGCAGTACGTTGGCGCGTGACGTCACCAAGGTCGCCAACGCCAATCGGGTTTTCTCGCCGCCGGAAAGCACGTGGGCTGGCTTGAGCGCGTCGTCGCCGGAGAACAGGAAGCTGCCGAGAATCGAACGCGCCTGGGTGTCGTTGAGTTCGGGAGCCACATGCGTAAGGTTTTCCAACACCGTGGCGTCCAGATCCAGCGTATCGTGCTCCTGGGCGAAATAGCCGATCTTGCAGCCGTGCCCATATTCGACTTCGCCGTCGTCAGGTTCTTCGATATGCGCCAGCAGCCGCAGGGTGGTGGTTTTGCCCGCGCCGTTATAGCCCAGAATCACCACGCGCGAACCCTTGTCGATGGCTAGGTTGACGTCGGTGAACACGATGTTGTCGCCGTATGCCTTGGCGATATCCCTAGCCATGATCGGCGTGCGGCCGCATGGCGCCGGTTCTGGGAAGCGGATGTCGGCGACCTTCTCCTGACGTTGGGCCTCGGAAGTTTCCGACAACAGTCGTTCGGCTCGGCGCATCATGTTCTGCGCGGCCACCGCCTTGGTGGCTTTCGCGTGCAGACGGATGCCCTGCTTCATCAGTCGTTCGGCTTTCTTTTCGGCGACCTCGCGCTCGCGACGGCGACGTTCCTCGTCGACCGCGCGCTGATGCAGGTACGCGCTCCATCCTAGGGAATACATGTCGATGGCACCTCGCTGGGCGTCCAGATGCCATACCTTGTTCACTACGTCGTCCAACAACTCCGTGGAGTGGGAGATCACCATGAAGCCGCCTTCGTATTTTTTCAGATACCCGCGCAGCCATTCAATGGAGTCGGCGTCCAAATGGTTGGTCGGCTCGTCGAGAATCAGGGTGTCGGCGTCGGAGAACAGGATGCGGGCCAGCTCGATGCGACGGCGCTGACCACCGGACAATGTACCCAAAGGCTGCTGCATCACTTCCTGGGGCAGACCCAGACTTGACGCCATGGCGATGGCCTCCGACTGCGCGGCGTACCCGCCCGCCTTGTCGAAATCCTGCATGGCCTTGTCGTAGCGATTCATGGCGCGGGTCATGACGTCCGGATCCGGGTCGGTCATCTCCTTTTCCGCTTTGCGGATACGGCTGATAATGGCGGCGATGTCGCGGGCGCTCATCATGCGGTCCAGGGCACTTTGTTCGGGATCGTCGGCATGCGTATCCTGCGGCAGATAGCCGAGTTTGCCGGAAAGACGCACCGCGCCTGCCGAGGGAAGCATGTCGCCGGTGATTACGCGGGTCAGCGTGGTCTTGCCTGCGCCGTTGCGGCCGACCAAACCGATTTTGTCTCCTTTGGACACATGGAAGTTGGTGGCGTGCAGCAAGGTCCTGGCGCCGATCTGAATCTCCAGTTCCCGCGCTTCGATGGCCATGCCGCAATCCTTCCCTCGGTATATGTCGTGTGGTGTCGTTCATGGGCGTCCTTACGTTTGGATAACGCATTGCGCCGGCAGATCCGGCGTCGCGGACGCACTCCATTTGTATCTTAGCGAAGCCACCCGAACGGTTGTCGCCGGTGGTCGTGTGTGCGGCTAGGGTGTCAGCAGCTTGGGTGTCACGCAGCGGAACAGTATGCCTGCCACAATTGCGGAGGTAATGTCGCTGACGGGTTCGGCGATGAACACGCCCCACACGCCCAACGAACCAAGGTGAGGCAGTATCAGTGCCAAAGGTACCAGCAATATCAGTTTACGAAACACGGCAAGGAAGAAAGAAGGCTTGGCTTGCCCCATGCCAACCAAGGCGCATTGGACGGTGTTTTGGATGCCGAAGATGCCCATGCCGCAGCAAAATACAGGCAGGGTGCTGACCACAATGCCGGTAATGGTGGCATCGGAGGTGAATACGGCGGCAAAGGGGCGGGGGGCGAGCATAAACATTGCCACGACACTTGAATTGACGGCAATCTGTACCGCCATCATGCCGCGGTATGCGCGGCGTACCCGGTCGAAGTGTCGTGCGCCGTAATTGTAGCCGATGATTGGCTGCACGCCTTGGGTGATGCCGTTGGAGAATATGGTGATCAGCTGCATCAAACTGGTGATGATGGTCATAGCTCCCACATAGGCGTCGCCGCCGTATCGTTGCAGGCTCGCATTGAACACCACCTGAATCACGCATTCGGTGAACTGCATGATGAATGGGGAGACTCCCAGCATCACGATGGATCGCAGCTGAGGCGTCCATCGTATGTTACGCCAACGCAGGCGTATCACGCTGCGCTTGAAAGCGAGGAAGGACACCACCCAGATCGCGGAAAGCGCTTGTGCCAGAACATTGGCCAACGCCGCGCCGCGCACGCCCATATCGAAGGTAAAGATGAACAACGGGTCAAGTGCCAAGGAGCTGAGCGCTCCAATCAACGTCGACATCATGGCGACGCGTGCCTTGCCCTGTGCGCTGATGAATGGGTTGAGCCCCAAGGCGAACTGGACGAAAATCGTACCCAACAGGTACACGCTGATGAAGTCCGATGCATAGCCAATGGTGATGTCGCTGGCACCGAAGGCTCGCAAAATAGGATTTTTGCCAAGTAGCAGCGCCACCGGCAATACGATGGCGATTGCCGTCAATGCCGCCACGCAGGTGCCAAGAATCCGTTCGGCTTTACGCACGTCGCCTTGTCCCCACGCAATGGAGGCCAAGGGTGCGCCGCCCGCGCCGATAAGCGAGGCGAAGGACGATACGGCAAGTAGCATGGGGAAGCATATACCCACGCCGGTCATGGCGGCATCGCCGACGTGGGGAATGTGAGCCAGGAACAATCGGTCAATGATGGTGTAGAGCGCATTGCAGGTTTGCGCCACCAAAGCCGGCATAACCAACGATACGGCAAGCCGACCCACCGGGCGGGTGGCCATGGGGTTGGCGTGGTGTGCTGTCGTTGTGTTCATACTGCCTCATCGCGGTTCAGGTTGTATCGCCGTCGTGGAGGTCATCGGTGCCGTGCATGGCTGGGTGTATGCGCGGGGGAGACGGCCGTGGACAATCCTAATGCGGAGCAAGACGAATGCACAAGTCGGCGGGGTGTGCTGTGATGCGCCCCGCCGACTTGTAATGGGTGTGATATGTGACGTCGATTGACGCTCTGTGTCATACCGTGTCGTAGCGTCGTTCGTGTTCCGATTTGAACTCGCGCACGGCTTCGATCCGGCCCTCATCGTCGAAATGGATGACGCTGATGCCGTCGAAGATATATGACGTGGCTTCCTGGGCGGCGAACGTCCAGCTCACCATTACCGTACGGTTGTCATCGACGTGCCAGTATTCATCGATATCCCATGCGCTGACCTGTTGGCGTTCCAGCATGGCGCGTACCCAGCGGTGCATTTCGTCGCGGTTTTGGTAGACGGCGCCGGTGCATTCCTCATAACGGCACTCAGGGTTGAACAGTTCGTCCATATCATGAAAATCGCGGTTCACCCACATGGCGAAGTAACGCGAAATCACCATCTCGCGCCGTGCACGCGCCGCGCGTTGTTCGGCATCCGCGCCCACCACATGTTGCAGACGAGGCGCGGTCCAACCCCACGGCACATAGGTGACCAGTCCGGCCACCACTGCCAGTGCAATGATGGTGACGGCCGTAACCGTCGATGTGGGCATGAGCTTGACGCCGATGCCGATGGTGGCCCACAGTGCCACCAGGCAGAACGCCCAGTCATGCTGTGCGTAGCGCATCCAGATGGCCACCAGCAGTACGATGGCGCTGGCCGCCACGGTGAGTACGGCCGGCCAAGGTTGCACGAAGCGATCACCCAAAGAGCGAGTGAGCACAAAGGAAATATTGGCCACCGAAGCCACCACAAGCCATGCTCCGTACACGGACAGCGGCGCCCAATCCCAAGCACTGTCGGACTGGCGCAGACTCATGCGCTGCAAGGTCCATACGGCGAGCGCCATGATGAGAATGACGACGATGCTGGCGGCGAACCATTGCAGCTGCCATACGATGAGCCAGATGGCGTTGAGGATGCAGGTGAGTACGAAGAGGATTGCTCGAGCACGTGCGGGTGCCGGGGTGTTCGCCGCGTGCAGGGTGCGGGTAAGCCGGACCATCCATACGAGCGTGAGCAGGTAGATGACGCCCCAAATGGAGAAAACATAGCCGGCTGGAGTGAACCAGGACGGTACGCTATCGGAGACTTCCGCGGTGGTGACGCCGCCGATGAGGCGCGTTTGCGCCAATCCGTTGACCACAATCATGGCGGCGAACGCCACCCATATGGCGATGATGTGCGGCGTGAGCCAGGAGTGCCAGCCGGTGTCGTGTGCTGATGGTGTATGTGCGTTCATGATGGACGCCCCTTTCCGTACGGATAGTGGGCATCTGTGGTGAGATGTATCGCGGCCTGTCCGCACCATCGCGGCAGATACCCCCGATACTTCCATAGTACGGGCAAATAGACGTGCCGTAGGGAATCAACACGATGTACGCTCCCGGCATAGCGCAACCATCTGCGCTACGCAGCATTGTCGACACGCCGAAAGCCAAGCCTTCGACCACATAGCCCGGTGACGCTTGCGCGGCAGGTACGCTTGCCGTCACACTGTCGTGCACATGAGTGTATGCGATAGGAGGAAAGCTATGGATGCGAGTGTTCGGCGACGCCGGGCCTTGTGGTGGCGCAGACGTGAGGCGCAGCGCCAGTGCCGGCGAATGTGGACACTGGCCTTGGCGGCCATGATAGTGACATCGACAATGTGGGTTCATCCCCGACAAGCCGGGGCGTCCGAACAGGGGGCGCCCGCGACGGCATGCGCGGCGCGGTATGTGACGACCATCCAGCGTTCGCGGAACGCGCACGATCTGGTTGGCTGCTATGGCGCATGGCAGTGGCCCGTCACAGGAGCCATGCTCCGTGAATTTTCGGGTCCGCCACAGCCATGGCTTGCGGGTCATCGCGGCGTTGACATAGCGGTTCGCCCTGGTGCCGCTTTGATTGCTCCGGCGTCAGGAATGTTGCGGTTTGCAGGTATGGTTGCCGGCAAAAACGTAGTCAGTCTTGATCATGACGGAGTGGTGTCCACCTTCGAACCGGCAGTAAGCACGTTGCCGGTTGGCGCACCAGTGCGGATGGGGCAGCAATTCGCCGTCGTGCAAGGCCAATCGGATCATTGTGCTGATAGCTGCGTGCACTGGGGCGTCATGCTCGGCAAAGGCGCCTATCTGGATCCAGTGTCTAGGATTCGCGGCGGCGCAATTCGTCTCAAACCCTTGCCGTAACCTACGATTTGCATGCAACAGCATGTACAATGGCCGAACATAAGGGAGCTTGATCGCGGACATCAGGAGCGCATATGCAACAGGAATTCACCCAACCGTTAGAAACCCCCATTAACGACGATGCCAATGTGTTTTCCATTGTGCGCGAGCGTGTCGAACGAGATCCCGACGGAGCGCTTATCGAATACAAGGACGCGACGGGAACATGGCGCACGATGAGCGCACGCGAGTTCGCGAAGCTGGTGTCATCGCTGGCCAAAGGTTTGATGGCACGAGGTGTCATGCCCACAGACAGCGTTGCCATTATCGCGCACACCTGCTGGCAGTGGACGGCGCTGGACTTGGCCATCATGTCCATTGGAGCGCGCACCGTGCCGGTATACGAAACCAGTTCTCCCGCACAGATTGCGATGATTTTCCAAGACGCGCAGGTAACCATGGCCTTTGCGGAAGACGACACACGCCGAGATCATATCGAATCAGTACGCCAACAATGCCCCGACCTGCGCGACGTCTACGTCATCGAAGTGGACGCCATCGAAGCGATGAAGGAATTCGGCCGCACGGTCAGTGACGCCGAACTCGAAGAACGCATACGCTCGGTACGCGGCAGCGATATCGCCACTATCGTCTACACCTCCGGCTCAACCGGCGCTCCCAAAGGCATCGCCCTGACCCATGCCAATTTCGTATTCATCACCTACTCCGGCGTGCGTTCCATGCCCGACATCGCCATGCGCGAACACGCCCGCCTGCTCTTGTTCCTCCCGTTGGCCCACGTATTCGCTCGATACATGCAATTCTTCTGCTTCGCCGGTACCGTCACGCTAGGCCTTTCCAGTAACCTGAAAACCATTTTGGCGGACTTCGCAGCATTCAAACCCACATTCATCCTGGCCGTTCCCCGTATTTTCGAAAAAATCTACAACGCCGCTTCGCAAAAAGCAGGATCCGGACTCAAAGGATATATCTTCGCCCAGGCCAGTGAAACAGCCCGGCGATGGTCATACGTCCAACAATCGGGCGCTCGCATGCCGTTGCGATTGCGCGTGGCGCATGCATGGTACGACCGATTGGTATATCGAGCCATCATGGATGTGTTTGGCGGCAGCGTGGAATACGCGGTGTCGGGCGGTGCCCCTCTTGATGCTTCCATCGCGCACTTCTTCAATGGCGTGGGCCTACCGCTGCTGGAAGGCTATGGTATGACAGGAAACCTGTGCTCCGGCATGTGTGAATCCCACCCGTGGATACCGCATCGGCACCATCGGCACCCCATTGCAGGGCGTCACATTCGGCGTGGCCGAAGACGACGAGCTGTGCATCCGCAGCCGTGCGGTATGCGCCGGATACCATCATCACGAAGAGCTTACGGAGCAACTGATTGTGGACGGTTGGCTGCATACCGGTGATTTAGGTTCGATCGACGAGAATGGTTTCATCCGCATCACGGGACGCAAGAAGGATCTCATCATTACCGCCGGCGGCAAGAACGTCGCTCCGGGGCAGTTGGAAGCCAAGGTCATGACATCGCCGGTAGTGAGCCAATGCGTGGTTATCGGCGATCGCAAACCGTTTGTGGCGGCCATTATCGCCCTTGATTTGTCGGAAACGAATATTTGGCTGCAATCCAAGGGTGCCAGACCCTGCGAGGATTTGTCGCAGGCGGCACGCAACCCTATTGTCAAGGCGGAAGTCGAGCGTGCGGTGAATGCGGCGAACGAGTTGGTTTCTCGCGCTGAATCGATTCGCAAATTTGAAATCGTCGAAGATGAGTTCACCGAAGCCAATGGCTTGGTGACTCCTAGCATGAAGGCCCGCCGGCAAAATGTTGTCGAACATTACCGCGAGCTGATTGACATGGTGATCTACGCGCCTCGCCGTTAAAGCCGATTGCGAAATCACCGGTTCGTCGGGGCTGCATTCGATCGCAACGGCTTTTACAATCCGGCTTGTGCCAACGTGATGTACCCGGGATCAATGAGCGTCTCCTTGAGGTTGCCTGCAGACACGGCGAGCAAGCCTTCCGCAATGGTGGGAACCTTGTTGCCGTTTACCGTGGTGCTGGCAACGTAGGACAACGTGTTGATGGGTTGCTGCATGCTAAGCTTCACCGCAACAATGGCGGTGTCGTGTGCCAGTTGATCGCGGTTTTCGCACGCAGTCATCCATTGAGCCCCGTTAACGATGGAGGGCATTTGCGAAGCGTAAGCGCCATATCCGGTCACGATAGGCCAACGACTGTTAATCTGTTCGATGGCCTTGCTGTCCTCGTCTGCCTCATCATGTGATTGCGGTTCTTTGATCGGGTCGGGCACGGGTTTGCGTGACAGGTCTTTGTTGCCGGCGATATTACTGACGATATCGGCGATGGAAATGGAAGGATTGACATCGGCGGCACTGCCGGTGTACCCCAAATCATGCAATTCGTCAATCACGTAGGCGGCGGTTTCGTCATTCATGGCTATGATGCCGTCGATGCGGGTGTGCGTATTGGCTTCGCTGAGAGGCAGGCGTTTGGACACTTCGTTGCGTACATCATCGCTACTGGTAGCGGCAAAGGCTACTGAACGCCAATCGTCCGTGGCGGTATCTGCATTGAGCAGACCAGAAGGTGACATTGCCTGTCCGGATTGGAAGTAGGGTTTGAGTATTTCCCAGGCTCCGGCAAATGCCTCTTGGGCGAATGCTGCGGATGCGTCGGAAGGTTCCTGGGCGTCGGCCTCGTCGTTGGACGTGTCGTCATGTGTCTGAGGGGAGCATGGCAGCAGTATTTCGATGCGTTTGGGGTTATCCGTGCTGGCGGTGTCCAGTTGCAGCTTGCCAACCAGCTGCTGGGCTTGGACGCGTCCGATTTCCCGTGCGGTCGACATGCTGACGAATGCATCCGGCGTAAATCCCGATATGGGGTTGGCCACCACGATGACGTGCATGCCGTGATCTTTGGCAAGTTGTAGGGCCGATACCAGGCGGGACTCGTCGCTGACATGCGTGTTTGTTTCTGTTGCGGCGGAGTTTGTATCGGTGCTAGTGGCGGCGTCGCCGCCGTTGCTGGAGGAATTCGCATTGGCGGCATCATCGTCGGTAACCGTCGCGACGTTCTCGGTAGTCGGCTGGGTCACGTAATCGCCATACTGTCGTGTGACATCGCGGGTATTGGTTACCGGCGCCACAATCAGCGTATCCGCGCCGGCAGTGGGGGCCACCGACGACTGGGCGTCCTTGGAGGAAGATCGGCGTTGTTCGTCGGCGCTTTGGTCATTGACATGGTCGACGACATAATCTTGTACATCCTGGCTTTGTTCGGCCATGGTCGATGACGTTACGCTTTCAATATCGTGCTTGTCTACGCCCTGCTTGACCAATACGCCATGCAATGATGCAGTGAACTTCGCCCACGTGTTCAGCGGGACCTTGGAGGAGATGCTCAAGGCGTTGTCAGGTGTGAAGATCGCCACCGTGCCGGGTGTTGTTTCGCTATTCGACGCACTGTCGTCGTTCGTCGCCGCATTGTCCGCGGTACCGCTGTCGCATCCCGTCAACGCGGCAACCAACACCCAAGGCAGGCATGCCGCCATTGCGACGGCGCGCCATGAACGACGACCCATAGCCATATTGCTTCCTTTACACCAGTACGCCACTATCCGTATCACTCGATTGTAGGCGCAGGCGACGATGGGACACGGCTAGGCGGCGTCATGCCGGTACTATGCGTGGTGTGCCGTATGCATGGCCTTGGCCAGCGCTTCGTCCAAAGCATCCATAAAGCCCTGCGTATCCATCCACGGCTGATCGGGGCCGATCAGCAGCGCCAAATCCTTGGTCATTGTGCCTGATTCGACAGTGACGCGTACCACGCGCTCCAGCGTGTCGGCGAACTCACGCAGCTGCGGAGTGCCGTCCAGCTTGGCGCGATGCTTCAGTCCGCCCGTCCAGGCATAAATCGAGGCAATGGGATTGGTGGAGGTAAGTTCTCCTTGCTGATAGCGTCGATAATGACGCGTGACCGTACCGTGCGCGGCCTCCGCTTCCACGGTTTGACCATCGGCGGTCATGAGAACGGACGTCATCAATCCTAGCGAGCCAAAGCCTTGAGCCACGGTATCCGACTGCACGTCGCCATCGTAGTTTTTGCAGGCCCATACATAGCCTCCGTGCCATTTGAGCGAACTGGCCACCATGTCGTCGATGAGCCGATGCTCGTAGGTCAGGCCTTCCTCTTCATAACGCGTGCGATACTCCTCGTCATACACTTGTGCAAACAGGTCTTTGAACCGGCCATCGTATGCCTTGAGAATGGTATTTTTGGTCGACAGATACACTGGGTAGCCGCGCATCAGCCCATAGTTGAAGCAGGCGCGGGCGAAGCCGCGAATGGAGGCATCCAGATTGTATTGCACTTGCGCGATACCACTGGAGGCGTAGTCATACACCACATGTTCGATGGGTTCGCCGCCGTCGGCGGGCGTAAACGTCACCGTGAGCCGACCTGGTCCGTGCACCAGAAAATCCGTCGCCTTGTATTGGTCGCCGAAGGCATGACGGGCCACCACGATGGGCTGGTCCCAGCCGGGCACCAGCCGTGGAATGTTATGCATGACAATGGGCTCGCGGAAGATGGTGCCTCCGAGAATATTGCGAATGGTGCCATTGGGTGACTTCCACATATGCGATAGGCCAAATTCGCGCACCCGCGCCTCGTCGGGGGTGATAGTAGCGCATTTGACTCCCACGTGTTCGCGTGCGATCGCATGCGCGGCATCGATGGTCACTTGGTCGCCGGTGGCGTCGCGGTTGGGCAGGCCCAGATCGTAATAGTCGAGGTTGATGTCCAGATAGGGCAGAATCAGGCGCTCGCGTATCGCTTTCCATATGATGCGGGTCATCTCATCGCCGTCGAGCTCGACGACAGTGCCGGTTACATGGATTTTCTTCATGGATCCTCCCATCTTGTGCAGTGGTGGCGTCATGTGGTGGAGTTGTCTACAGCGGTGCGGATTCGGCGGTTTGTGCTGACGTTGTACTGTTTTAGCGGACTTGTGTTTCCAATAGGCTTCGGCGTCCGTATGGAGAAACGCCTTCTATGATGTCGACGTGCAATGCCGCTGTAGTGGTGTCACCGGCGCGCACTAGCCTTGAAGACATGTCTCAGGAAATTGAAATCGGTTTGGGTAAAAAAGGTCGCATGGCGTATTCCTTGGACGATATTGCGATTGTCCCGTCGAGGCGTACGCGCGATCCCAAGGACGTATCCACCGCTTGGCAGGTGGATGCCTATGAGTTCGACGTGCCGGTGATTGGCGCACCGATGGATTCGGTGACCAGTCCGGCGACAGCGATTGCCATGGGCCGTATGGGCGCCTTGGGTGTGTTGGATTTGGAGGGCGTCTGGACTCGCTATGACGATCCGGAACCGCTATTGGAAGAGATTTCGCAGCTGGATGCCGAGCATGCCACGCGGCGCATTCAGGAGATTTATCGCGAGCCAATTCGTGCTGAGCTGATTACCCAGCGTCTGCATGAGATTCGCGACGCCGGTGTGACTGTGGCTGGTGCGTTATCTCCTCAGCTGACGCAGCAGTTCTATGGAACGGTGTTGGAGGCTGGTGTCGACTTATTCGTGATTCGTGGCACGGTGGTGTCCGCCGAGCATGTCTCCAGCGACCACGAGCCGTTGAATTTGAAGAAGTTCATTTATGACTTGGATGTGCCGGTGATTGTCGGCGGCGCAGCCAACTACACGGCGGCTTTGCATTTGATGCGCACGGGTGCCGCAGGTGTGCTGGTTGGCTTTGGCGGCGGCGCGGTGTCTGCGACGTGTTCGACGATCGGTGTACATGCACCGTTGGCCACGGCCATCGCCGATGTGGCTGAAGCTCGCAGGGATTATATGGATGAGTCCGGCGGCCGTTACGTGCAGGTGATCGCCGATGGCGGCATGGGTACCTCGGGCAGTTTCGTCAAAGCCCTGGCAATGGGAGCGGACGCGGTGATGCTAGGCGCCCCTTTGGCGCGTGCGATTGAGGCGCCTGGTCGTGGCACGCATTGGGGAGCCGAGGCACGTCATGCTGCGCTGCCGCGCGGATATCGTTCGCAGGTCGGTACGGTTGATTCATTGGAGCATATTCTGTTTGGGCCGAGTCACTCGGCGGATGGCACCACGAATTTCATTGGTGCGCTACGTCGTGCCATGGCTTCGACGGGGTATGTGGACGTCAAGAGCTTCCAACGCTGTGGAGTGGTTGTTGCTCCGCAACAGCGTTAACCACAGTTGTATAACTGTCAACATTAAGTTATACACATATCCACAAATATGCCCCGTTCTCTTGACGGGGCATATTGATATGTGGTCTGCTGGAATCATGCCAATCGATGAGGATCGGCATGAGATATCCGTCGATAGAAGGAGCAGACCATGGTGTTGCGTGCCCCATATGATCCAGATGCCCCCGACCATGTGCGAACCTGCACTTTGCCGCCACCTCAAGATGGCGTCATCGAAATGGAATTGGCGCCCAAGCCAGTGCCATATCATATTGCTTACTGTTTCGATTCGCCGTTCAACGATCGGCAAGGTCATGCGCTGGCGTTGTTGTCGTGCCGTATCGCCTGCATGTCCATCGATGCCGTGCATGGCCGCAGGCCGCTGGAATCATTGCGTTCGTTGCTTAGTGAACAGTGTCTTCGTCGGCTTTCATATATGGCCGCGTTGCTGAAGGATCCGCTTCCGGCTTCGGAGGAATACCGCCGTGCGGTACATTTACTGCCTTCGGTACCGCGCACGGTGAACGGGGTATTGGTCAGTCCGTCCCGCTTTGAATCAGCCATTGGGCTGTCAGTAGGCACAATGCATTACTGGGCGTGCGTGGTGTTGTTACGCCATGGCTGCCGGTGGCTGTGCACTTTAGCTGATATTGGCTAGTATGTTGCTCGCACGGCGAACTGGTGTGTCGCGCTATAGTGATGACTATGCGTGAATTTTCGGTAGACGTCATCCATCCGACCTCTCAAGATGACACGATATTTTCGTTGCTGGCCAACCGGACGGCCCGCGAGCCTCAGTCCGTGGTAGCGCAATGGCAGGATGCCTCGCGCCAATGGCACAGCGTGCGCGCCTCCGATATGTTGGACCGTGTACGTGCTGTGGCTAAGGGACTGATGGCACTTGGCGTTCAGCCGGGCAGCATGGTGGTGCTGTATTCGGCCACCTGTTACGACTGGGGAGTCGTGGATTTTGCATGTGCGGCCATTGGTGCAGTGAGCGTGCCCATTTACGAGACGGACTCGCTCAAGCAGGCGCAGTCCATTGTTGACGAGGTCGAGCCGGTGATTGCTTTCGCGGGCGATGAAGCGCACGCGCAGACGTTGGAACAGATTCGTGAGCAGCATCATGGCTTGCGGTATGTGTTCAATTTCCAAGCGGAAGGCCTTGACGCGGTTGCGGATTTTGGCGCAACGGTCAGCGACGACACCTTGGACCGTGCCATCGCGCGGGTGCGTGCCGACGATATGGCTACCATCGTGTATACGTCCGGGTCCACGGGCAAGCCAAAGGGAGCGATGCTGTCGCATCGTAATTTCACCCATATCGTGTTCGCGGGATATGACGTGCTTGACGGCATGCTGTATCAGCCCAGCAGACTGTTGCTGTTCCTTCCATTGGCGCATTGCTTCGCGCGGTATATTCAATACGTGGCCATCGGTTCGCATGGCGTGGTGGGGTATATCGGTAGTGCCAAGCATTTATTGTCAGATTTGCGCAGTTTCAAGCCTACGTATCTCTTGGGCGTACCCCGCGTGTTTGAAAAGGTGCACAATGCGGCGTCGCAAAAAGCTGGGGCCGGGTTGCGTGGCCGTGTATTCGCCGCGGCATTCGCGCATTTCGTGCAGTGGTCGAAGGACGAGCAGGAGGGCCGCGGGCATTCATGGAGCGCGCGCGTGCGCCACAGCTTCTATATGAAGACTGTGGGCAGTTCCATTCGGTCCGCCTTGGGCCCCAATCTGCGGTATCTGGCTTGCGGCGGTGCGCCGATGAACGCCGATTTGGCGCATTTCTTCAACGGATTCGACGGCATCACGTTTATCCAGGGCTATGGCATGACCGAAACTGCGGCACCGTGCGTAGTGAATTTCGAGGATGCCAACGAGGTTGGCTCAGTGGGTCGGCCCGGCCCGGGCATCTCGGTGCGTGTGGCCGATGATGACGAGCTGATGATCAAGGGTCCCAACGTGTTCCTGGGCTATTACAAGCAGCCGGCCATGACCGCTGATGTGTTGGGTGAGGATGGCTGGTTGCGCAGCGGAGACTTGGCCACCATCAACGATCGTGGTTTTGTGTTCATCACCGGGCGCAAGAAAGACATCATCATTACCGCTGGCGGTAAGAATATCAGTCCTGCGCCGCTTGAGGACATCATCGCCACGTGTCCGATTGTCTCGCACGCAGTGGTAGTCGGCGACGGCAAACCGTTTGTCGCGGCGTTGATTGAGCTGGAACCGGAGATGGTGCGTTCCTGGCTAGCCTCGCAAGGCTTGGACGATTCCATGAGCATGACGCAAATCGCCCATAGCGACATCGTGCGTGCGTTGATTCAGCAGTATGTGGATTTGGCGAACAGCGGGGTTTCCCGTGCCGAATCGGTGCGTAAGTTCGTGGTGCTCGACGAGGAATTCAACCAGGCCGACGGCACGTTAACCGCCAGTATGAAGGTTGTGCGCCCCAAGGTGTTGCAGCGTTACGCTGATCTTATCGAGGATGTGCTCTATGCTCCCAAGACGTCGAGCCGTCCGGTGCCGACGACGGTGAAGATACTCGACCGCACTACCGAAACCGTCAAGCAGGCGCAGGAAAGCATGACCCCTAAGGTCAAGCAAGCGTTGGATCAGGCGAAAACCGTCTCCGAACGCATTCGCCGCCAGTCGAGCGAACATGAGACATCCATGGATGGCGCCGAGGGCGTCGCCCCGAACAATGAGGAGTAATTGACTGTGACCGTACGTGAGATTCGTGTCGTTCCCGACCCCGTGTTGCGCACGCCGTGCGATTCCATCACCGAGATTACCCCGGCGGTGCGCCGTCTGGTGCAGGATTTGTTGGATACGGTCAATGATCCGGGGCGCGCCGGCCTGTCCGCCAACCAGATTGGCGTTAGTCTTCGAGCGTTTTCGTATAATATCGACGGCACCATTGGCTATGTGCTCAATCCGGTGATGGAGGAGCGTAGCGGCGAGCAGTATGGCGATGAGGGATGCCTCTCGGTGCCCGGGCTATGGTACAAGACTCGGCGTTCGGATTATGCCCGCGTGCGCGGCGTCGATTTGGACGGCAAGCCGGTGGTGCTTGAGGGTCGTGGCATCATGGGGCGTATGTTGCAACATGAATGCGATCATCTGGACGGCCATGTCTACCTCGACCGGCTTGAGCGAGACGAGCGACGCGAGGCGTTGCGCCACATGCGGCAACGCCAATCATAGGGGGAGTGCCGCTTCGTGCGGGTATGCTCACGAGCGCAGCAGGGCGGGCCGATATGGTCCGCCCTGCTGCTATGATGGGGATTTGTGCGTCATTGAGCGTTATGGCAGTCGCTGGCTGTAAGGCTCGCTGTATTGTGTAGTCAACCCGACGCACGATTTCGCGCCATGTCCGCGACGGCCTGTGTCGGTCGGCTTTTGCCGTTTTCGGTAAAAAGCTGCACGCAGGTTCGCATGGCCAGGCAAGAACCGACAAGAAAGGTAGTAGTACCATGGCTCAGATTACGATGAGCGACATGCTGAAGGCCGGCCTGCATTTCGGCCACCAGACCCGCCGCTGGAACCCGAAGATGAAGCAGTTCATCCTGACCCAGCGCAATGGCATTCACATCATCAACCTCTTCAAGTCGCTCGACATGATCGACGCCGCCTATGACTTCATCAAGGCCACCGTCGCTCACAACGGCACCGTGCTGTTCGTCGGCACCAAGAAGCAGGCTCAGGAAGCGGTTGCCGCCCAGGCCACCCGCGTGAACATGCCGTATGTCTCCGAGCGTTGGCTCGGTGGTATGCTGACCAACTTCCAGACCGTGTCCAAGCGCGTGTCCCGCTTGAAGGAACTCGAGGAGATGGACTTCTCCGACGTGCGTGGCTCCGGTCTGACCAAGAAGGAGCTGCTGCTCCTGGAGCGCGAGAAGGACAAGCTGAGCAAGCAGCTCGGCGGTATCCGCAACATGACCCGCACGCCTTCGGCGATGTTTGTGGTCGACATTAACAAGGAATCGCTGGCTGTTGAGGAAGCTCACAAGCTGGGGATCCCGGTGGTGGCGATCGTCGACACCAACACCGACCCGGAGACCGTGGAGTATCCGATTCCGGCGAACGATGACGCCATCCGCGGCATCGAATTGCTGACCAGCCTCATGGCTGACGCCGTGGCCGAAGGTCTGTTGGAGCGTTCCGGTAAGGCCGCCAAGACCGAAGGCGATTCCGAGCAGCCGATGGCCGCTTGGGAGAAGGAATTGCTTGCTGAGGGTTCCGCATCCAGCGAGAACGCCGAGCAGGCTCCCGCCGCTGAGGGCGAGCAGGCCTGATTCCCCGATGGATCTCGTGGTGACGGTATCGCTTAGACGTGCCGTCACCGCACAATATTGAAGGAGCAACCAATGGCAGCAGTTAGTGCAGCTTTGATTAAGCAGGTCCGCGAAGAGACCGGCGCCGGCTTGATGGATGTCAAGAATGCGCTCGTCGAAGCCGAAGGCGACGTGGCCCGCGCCAAGGAAATCATCCGCGCCAAGGGCATTCAGGCCGCTGGCAAGCGTGAAGGCCGTAAGGCTCAGGAAGGTACCATCGCCTCCAGCGTTGTCGCTACCGACAACGGACAAGCTGGCTTCGCGGTGGAACTGAACTCGGAAACCGACTTCGTGGCGAAGACCCCGAAGTTCGTCGAGTTTGCCGATAGCGTCCTGGCCGATGCGGTCAAGGCTGGTGCGTCCAGCGTTGACGAGGTGTTGGCCGCGGCTTCCTCCGCGCAGGGCACCGTTAAGGAAGCCGTCGAAGAGGCCGCCGCTTTGTTTGGCGAGCATGTCAAGGTCGGCCAGTTCGCCAAGATCGAAGGCCCTCACGTCGAGATCTATGCGCACAAGAAGTCCGTGGAAATGCCGCCGAGCATTGTGGCTATGGTCGCCACCGACGAGGCCGGCGCTTCGGTGGCTCACGAAGCCGCCCTGCAGATTTCCGCTATGGGCGCTCAGTGGCTGACCCGTGAGGATGTCCCGGCTGAAGTGCTGGAATCCGAGCGTCGCGTCGCCACCGAGAAGTCACTTGCCGAGGGCAAGCCGGAACAGATTGTGCCGAAGATTGTCGAAGGCCGTCTCAACGCGTTCTTCAAGGAGAACGTGCTACTCGAGCAGGCCTACGTCAAGGATCCGTCCAAGACCATCGGCGACCTGTTCAAGGAGGTCGGCGGCAACGCCGTTGCCTTTGTGCGTCTTGAGGTGGGCAAGGGCGAAGAGGAGTAATTCTACGTTCCATCGTGTCGTCGACCTATGACGAAACGGCCCAAGCGGGGTGTATGCCATACTGGTATGCACCCCGCTGTCGTATGTGGGTGTACCCATATGTCAATCCACCACGCGTAGCCACGTTCATCCTGCGGTCTGTCGGTATTTACCGATATTCTGAAGGGCAGTACCGACACACACATATGTGCAGAAAGGCCGTGAAGATGGCTGTTGAACATCCGTTGAACCAATCACGTAGGGTATTGCTCAAACTCTCGGGAGAAGCCTTTGGCGGCGGGGCCGTCGGCATTGACACCACGGTGATTCGTCGTATTGCCCAAGAGATTGTCTCCGCTGTATCGCAGGGCGTGCAGGTGGCGATTGTCGTCGGCGGCGGCAATTTCTTCCGTGGTGCCGAGCTGCAGCAGGCTGGCATCGATCGCTCTCGTGGCGATTACATGGGCATGCTCGGAACGGTGATGAACTGCCTGGCGCTGCAGGATTTCCTGGAGCAGGAGGGTCAAGCCACACGCGTGCAGACTGCCATCACCATGGGTCAGGTTGCGGAACCCTATATCCCGCTTAAAGCCATTCGCCATTTGGAAAAGGGGCGTGTGGTGATTTTCGGCGCTGGCGCCGGCATGCCGTACTTCTCCACTGACACGGTTTCCATTCAGCGTTCGCTGGAGATTCATTGCGACGAAGTGCTGATGGGCAAGAACGGCGTGGACGGCGTGTATACTTCCGATCCGCGCAAGGACGCCCAGGCCCGCCGATTCTCGACGTTGAGCTACAACCGTGCGCTGGTGGACAACCTAGCGGTGATGGACGCTTCGGCACTGTCGATGGCGCGTGACAATCACCAGATCATCCGCGTATTCGGTTTGGAGGATGCTGGCAATGTCACCAGCGCTCTGCTGGGCGAGCAAATCGGCACTATCGTGTCCGACGCGCAATCGGCGTTGGCCGAATAGTGTTTCGGCATCATGCCAATCTGTATAAGCAACGACAGCACGCACACATAAAGGAGTGAACCATGGCAAATCTTGTTGCTCAGGCCAAGGAACAGATGGACAAGTCTGTCGAGGCCACCAAGGAAAACTTCGCCGGCATTCGCACTGGCCGCGCGAATCCCGCGCTGCTTAATGGGGTCACCGTGGATTATTACGGTGCACCCACACCGATCAAGGCCGTAGCCTCCATCGGTGTCCCTGAGCCGCGTACGTTGGCCATCACGCCGTTCGATGCCTCACAGGCCGCTGCGGTGGAAAAGGCGATTCGTGATTCGGATTTGGGCGTCAGTCCCAACCGTGACGGTAACGTGATCCGCGTTACCATGCCCGAACTTACTGAGGAACGCCGCAAGGAATATGTCAAGCTTGCCAAGACCAAGGCCGAGGACGGTAAGGTGGCGGTGCGCAATATTCGCCGCAAGACCAAGGAAAGCATCGACAAATCCGTCAAGGATGGCGAGATGGGTGAGGACGAAGGCGATCGTCTGCTCAAGGAACTCGATAAGGTAACCAAGCAGGTTACCGATGAGTTGGATGCTCTGCTGGAAAGTAAGCAGAAGGAAATTATGGAGGTTTGATTCTTCACCAGCAGCTCGTTACCCGATCCGAGGCAGAAGGATATTTATGCACCCTCAGGACCAGCGTTCTCAAGAAGCCGAGGAAGCCATTGCTTCGCTGAATGCTAAAACAGGTCGCAATATGCCGCAGGCTATTGCTACGGCGGTGGTACTTATCGCTGTTATCGTGGCATGTTTGCTGATTAGCGTTGACGTGTTTGTCGCGCTGATTATTGTGTTCATGATGTTGGCTCTGTGGGAGCTACGGGTGGATTTCGCCACCGTCGGATTGCATATACCCGTAATGGTGCTTTGGATTGGTTCCGTCGCCACGATAGGCGCAACGTATCTGTTGCCGCATCATATCGTGGCTATGGCGTGTGGCGCGATGGCCACGATGATTGCCGTGTCCATCGCCGCCAGTTTACATGTCCGTTTTGGAAACCGGTTGTCTATGGCGGTTGCCACCAAGCTTTCGACCACCGATGTGCAGACGCGCAACTGCTCATCGTTCGGCTACGATGCCGAAGCGCCGCATCACAGCAGATTGAGTCATGTGGCGGTATCACTATTCACGGTGCTGTACATTACGGTGCTCGGCAGTTGTTTAGTCATTCCGCTGACCGCGGCGCATCCGGTGTCCCATGCGCTTACGCTGGTGTTTCTTCCGGCGCTAAGCGATACCGGCGGATTGTTTGCCGGTGCATGGTTCGGCAAACATAAATTGTCGCCGCGTATTTCGCCGAAAAAATCCGTCGAAGGATTGCTCGGTTCGATGTTGTTCGCCATGATTGGAGCCTATGTCATTTTTGCCTGCACGTATGATACTTCGCTGTGGGTGACGCGCTGGTGGACACCGGCGGTGATGGGCGTCATGATTGGCGTGGTGGGCACGTTTGGTGATTTGTGCGCTTCCATGCTCAAACGTGATATTGGCTTGAAAGACATGGGGCATTTGCTCAAAGGCCACGGTGGCGTGTTGGATCGTGTGGACTCCATTGTGTTGTGTGCTCCGTTTGTCACCGTATTGTTGTGGGCCACAGGATTGTAGGATGAAACAATGAACGAACAGAACACCCCGGAAACCGGTATCACGCCAGGAGGCACGCAAGGTGCGTTCCGTGATGTGCTGTCCAAGGAGCATGCTCGTCGTGGCAAACCTCCGGTGCATTTTGCCGACATGAGCGACGAGCAACGCGTGCAGGTGGTGACGGATCGAGGTATGCCGCGTTTCCGAGTCAAACAACTTGCCAATCATTATTTCTCGCGCCTGCAAACCTCGCCGCAAGCACTTACGGACATTCCAACGGCACAACGTGAGGATGCGGCTTCGGCGGCGTTTCCTGAGCTTATCACGGAAGTAACCAGGCAGGTGGCGGATGAAGGTACCACCGTCAAAACGTTGTGGCGCTTGTTTGACGGCGCGCATATCGAATCGGTACTGATGCGCTACCCGACGCGAACCACGTTATGCATTTCCAGCCAGGTTGGCTGTGGGATGGGATGCCCATTCTGCGCAACCGGCAAGCTCGGTCTTACCCGTAATATGTCCACCGGCGAAATTCTCGAACAAGTGCGTGTCGCGGCGCGGATGATGCGTGACGGCGACGTTGCCGGAGGACCGGGGCGTTTGAGTAATGTGGTGTTTATGGGTATGGGCGAGCCGATGGGCAACTATCGCGCGGTCATGAGTGCGGTACGCCAGATTAGTGCCATGCCGCCGGAAGGTTTTGGTATTTCCGCGCGCAACATTACCGTGTCCACGGTTGGAGTGGTGCCGGGCATCAGCAAACTGACTGAGGAACATATTCCGGTGCGTTTGGCGGTATCGCTGCATGCCCCCAACGACGACTTACGCGACGAACTGGTACCGATGAACCGCCGTTTCAATGTGCAGCAGGTGCTTGACGCCGCGCACGACTATTATCTGGCGTCCAAGCGTCGAGTCAGTATCGAGTATGCGTTGATGCGGGGAATTAACGATCAGGCCGAGCATGCCCGTCAGTTGGCGAAGCGTTTGAATCATTACGGCGATGATTGGGTGCACGTCAATCCCATTCCGCTCAATCCAATCGAAGGATCTCGATGGACTGCCTCAAAGCCCGAAGATGAACGTCGATTCCTGGAAATTTTGCATCGTGCGGGAATCACCGCAACTCTGCGCGACACCAGAGGACAGGATATCGACGGTGCATGTGGACAGTTGTCGGCCAACTATCTGAAGTCGCAACGCCGGCAGCAGCAATCGGCGTAACGCCAACTGCAGATTCTGTCTCGCCGCTCGATATTCGTCCGCGGAACGGACATCCTTACGGAGCGGAGCCCATGTGTCGTTATGCTGGGCGTCGGAATCATCCTGTCAAGGCTAGCCTTTTGCCAATGCACTCAACAAGGAGGAACCATGACACTTGCGGTACGCGTCATACCGTGCCTGGACGTCGACGCCGGACGAGTGGTCAAGGGCGTGCATTTTGAAAATCTTCGTGACGCCGGCGATCCGGTGGAGTTGGCCTCCACATATTACGACCAAGGCGCCGATGAAGTGACGTTTTTGGATGTGACGGCTTCGAGCGACCGTCGCCGTACCATGATGGATGTGGTGTGCCGTACAGCGCAGACGCTGGCCATTCCGCTTACCGTTGGCGGTGGCGTGCGTTCGGTGGAGGATGTGGATTCGCTGCTGCGCTGCGGCGCTGACAAAGTGGGTATCAATACCGCGGCCATTAACGATCCGTCGCTCATTGGCCGCATTGCGCAGCGCTTCGGTAGCCAGGTGCTGGTGTTGTCCGTTGACTCTCGTCGTGAACAAGGGGAGAATCATACCGAGTCCGGCTTTGAGGTTACCACTATGGGTGGCCGTCATGCCACAGGAATCGATGCGTTGTGGTGGATTCGCCGTGCCCAGGAGCTGGGCGTGGGTGAGATTTTGCTCAATTCCATGGATGCCGATGGTACGGGTAATGGTTTTGACGAGCCAATGATCCGTGCCGCGCGCGAAGTCACCACAGTACCGCTGATTGCCAGCGGCGGTGCGGGTAAGGTCAGTGATTTTCCCAAGGCTATCGAGGCCGGTGCGGATGCCGTGTTGGCTGCTTCGGTGTTCCATTTCGGCACCATGACTATTGCCCAGGTCAAGGATGCTCTGCGAGCTCGCGGCCACGCGGTGCGTTAACGATGATGGTAGTTGCGATTGACGCGAATAGAGGAATACGTAACGTGAAAAAAATCAAGCAGGCCAAGCCATTCAACAGCGATGCATCCGGTACTTCTACCGCATCCAGTGTAAACGATCAGCCCGTCTTGCCGCCCGAGATCGCTCGGCGTCTCAAACGCGACGAGCACGGACTGGTGGTTGCCGTCATTCAGCAGTATGACTCCGGCGACGTGTTGATGGTGGGGTATATGAATGACGAGGCTTTGCGCCGTACATTGACGACGGGGCGGGTGACGTTCTGGTCGCGTTCTCGGCGCGAATATTGGCGTAAGGGCGACACGTCTGGTCATGCACAGTATGTGAAGTCGTGCGCACTGGATTGTGACGGCGACGCGCTGCTCATTCGGGTTGATCAAGTGGGAGCCGCCTGCCATACGGGCGAGCGAACGTGTTTCCTTACCGGCGGAGAACTTGCCGTGGTGGTCGGCGAACGTCCCTAAGGCAATGTGTGGAGCTGCGTGTGCTTATCGCCCGCAGCGACTACCATCGTCACCATGACATTAGCGTTCATTCCGTCTCCGACGGTTTCTGAGTTTTCCATCGGTCCGTTGCATATCCATTTCTATGCACTGTGCATTCTTGCGGGTATTGTACTCGCTGTGTGGATTACCACGGTGAGGTGGCGTCGATATGGCGGCACATTCGACCAGATTCTTGATATTGCGTTGTGTTCGGTGCCTGCTGGCATCGTGGGCGCGCGTTTATACCACGTGATTACTACCCCGGAACGTTTTTTCGGTCCGCGCGGTGATTGGGTGGAGATGTTCCGTATTTGGCATGGCGGCTTGGGTATCTGGGGTGGTGTCGTGTTCGGTGCGTTGGCGGCGTGGGCCTGGTGTCATTGGCATCGGTATCCCATGGCCTTGCTGGGCGACGCGGTGGCGCCGGGATTGTTGGTGGCGCAGGCCGTGGGACGGCTGGGCAACTGGTTCAATCAGGAGCTGTACGGCGCGCCGACGACCTTGCCGTGGGGGCTGCGGCTGAATAATACGGGCAGTGCGATCGGCTCGTACGAGCAGTGCTATGACGGTTCAACCTGCCCGACTGGCACGTTATTCCAGCCCACTTTCCTGTATGAGATGCTGTGGAATCTCATTGGTGCTGCGCTGATCGTGTGGATTGGTCGCCGTGCCATGCGTCGTTTGCGTGCCGGTTCTCTGTTTGCTATTTACGTGATGTGGTATACGGCCGGACGTACTTGGATTGAGTCTTTGCGCATTGATTTTTCGCATGAATTCTTGGGGTTGCGCATCAACGTGTGGGTATCGATGTCGGTGTTTGTGCTGGGTGTGGTGGCATTCATCATCGTCAATCGCAAGGGTCATGCCTCGCAGTATTGGCAAGATCGTCTGCGTGCAGTTACGCAGGAGCATCCATCCGGCACTGTTTCCAGCGAGCAATCGTCTTCGGCAATGAGTGAGATGTCGCTGTCCTCGCCGGCATCGCAATCAGCGTCGAATCTTGACGCCGAACCGAGTGCGGCCGAGTATGTTCAGTCCACCGCTTATGGCGTCGAGGAAGGTGACGCCCCAGACAATCGGCACGATGTTGCCGATGCCTCCAGCGCCGAACGCCTTGTGTGACCTTGTCCATATGGCAATATCGGGCGACGCCCCGCGCCTCGCTCGTCGTTCGCCCTCCATACAATGAGGAAGCATGACCATTCAGATTGCACCAAGTATCCTGTCCGCTGATTTTTGCAACCTTGAGCGTGACCTGCACGCGATTGCCAATGCCGATTTGGTTCACGTCGATGTGATGGACCATCATTTCGTACCGAACCTTACGCTGGGCGAACCCATCGTCAAGCGCATTTGTGAGGTAACCGATCTGCCGGTGGACGTCCATCTCATGATTGAAGATCCCGATCGTTGGGCTCCCGAATATGCCCGTCTGGGCGCCGCTTCCGTGAGCTTCCACATGGGGGCGACCCATGCGCCCGTGCGCTTGGCCCGACAGCTGCGCGATATGGGCTGCAAGGCATGCTTCGCGGTACGTCCTGCCGAACCGGTGGAGCCGTTGTTCGACATTCTCGACGAGTTCGACATGGTGCTGATCATGACCGTGGAGCCGGGCTTTGGTGGCCAGAAGTTCTTGGATAACCAAATGGCGAAGGTGCGGCGTCTGCGTGACGAGATTACTCGTCGCGGACTGTCCACGCGCATTCAGGTCGATGGCGGCGTCAGCCCCAGCACCGCGCATATCGTGGCGGAGGCGGGCGCGGACGTGCTGGTGGCAGGCTCGGCGGTGTATGGCGCCGAAAATCCGGCCGAAGCCATTGACTCCATTCGCAATAGCGCCCAGGCTGCGTTCCGCGCGTAAGGAGAAGCGATGAAAACTTTTGAATCGCTGTTCGCCGAACTCTCCGCCAAAGCGCAAAGCAAGCCCGAAGGCTCGCTCACCGTACAGGAACTGCAAGCAGGCACCCACGCCATCGGCAAGAAAATTGTCGAGGAGGCCAGCGAAACCTGGATGGCCGCCGAATACGAAGGCAAGGAGCGTACGGCGGAAGAAATGAGCCAGTTGCTCTACCACGTTCAGGTCATGATGATTGACCGTGGGCTGACCCTGGACGACGTGTATCGCTATCTGTAAATATCATCTGCTCGCATGAGCCACCAAGGAGGAATGGATGCTGCGCATAGCCGTACCCAATAAAGGCATGCTGTCACAGCCGGCATGGACCATGCTGGCGGAGGCGGGCTATCGTTTGCGGGCCAATGACCGACAGCTGGTGGTCGAAGATCCGGACAATGACATCGAGTTGTTCTATCTTCGCCCGTTGGATATCGCCGTCTATGTGGGCCGCGGCACAATCGACGTGGGCATCACCGGACGCGATTTGCTGTTGAATTCCGGCACGCAGGCGCTTGAACATATGCCTTTGGGTTTCGGCGCATCCACCTTCCGTTTTGCCGCGCCGCAAGACAGTGCCATCATGTCGCTGGATGATATTGACGGCAAACGAGTCGCCAGCTCGTATGACACCTTGGTCGGCGACTATTTGCGTGAACGGGGCATTCACGCCGACATTATCCATTTGGACGGCGCGGTCGAGTCGTCGGTTCAGCTTGGTGTGGCGGACTTGATTGCCGACGTGGTGTCCACCGGCACCACATTGCGCAATGCCGGTCTGCGCATCATAGGCGATCCGATTCTGCATTCCGAAGCCTTGCTGATTCGCTCGCCGCGTCTTGCACAGGATGACGAACGCTTAGTGGTGCTTTCGCGTCGTATTCAGGGCGTGCTGACGGCGCGTCGCTATGTATTGATGGATTTCGATATTCCGGTAGAGAAGGTCGCTGCCGCAGTGGCCATTACGCCAGGTTTTGAAAGTCCGACGATTTCGCCGTTGCATGACCGGCAGTGGTCAGCGGTGCGCGTTATGGTGCCGCGCGCCCAGGTCAATAGTCTGATGGATGAGTTGTACGAGGTCGGCGCGCGAGGCATTATTGTCACGGCCTTGCAGGCTTCGCGAATCTAGGCGTGAGACAATGGCAGATATGAGCGAGCAATCCACACGTAGTCGGCGCTATAGTCCCGACGCTCGTGATGTGTGGTGGACGGTGCCTAATTGCATCAGTCTATTGCGCATCGCCTCCATCCCGTTCATCGCATGGTTGATAGCCCAACGGTGCATGGCGTGGGCGTTGGTGGTGCTGGCGTTGTCCGCCATGTCCGATGGATTGGACGGCATCATCGCGCGTCGCTTCAACCAAGTCAGCAAGATCGGGCAGATTCTTGATCCCATTGCCGACCGTCTGTTGATCTTCTGCAGTATTCTGGCCCTTGGCGTGGCCGGGGTGATTCCATGGTGGCTGCTGATTGTGGTTGGCGTGCGCGATTTTCTTATGGCCTTGCTGGTGCTGGTGCTCGCACAACATGATTACGGACCATTGCCGGTGCATTTCGTTGGCAAAGCGGGTACCGCCGTGCTGATGGTGGCCATCGTAGCGTTGATTTTTGCCGGCATATGGAGCAATGCCGCCACCAGTGTGCTGTACTTGGCCGCGTTGGCGGCGGTAATTTGGGGTGTGGCGCTTTACTGGCTGGCAGGATACATCTATCTGCGGCAGGGGATTACGGTGCTTCGTCAGGAACGTAAGGACGGCATGCGCCGATGAGTGATGACGATCCGATGCCTACGCCCGTGTCGTTTCCGGTGCCTTCGGATCGGCTGCCGGTGCGTCGGCGTGCGGTGTTTTCCTACGATGTGCGTGGTTTGCATAGCCATCATGCCGATGCGGATGGTGTTCGTGTCGCCGATTCACATCGACGTCGCAGGGGAGCGGATGATTCCCTACAACTGATTGATGATTTGACGAATCGCCCGATGGACCCGTTGTTTTCCGATTCGCGGTTAGCGGTTCGTCATCGGTCGGCCGTGGAGATATGGTGTACACGCATTATCGTGCTGTTGACATGCATCGCGGTTGGTTTTGGTGGATCTTTGTTCGTCCGGCAGCTGCATACCGATCCTCGCAAAGGTGTGCGGCAAAGTCTGGCCGCCGATTTGCAAAACCAACGCCGCACGCTGGATGACCTGGCCAAAGAGGTTGATACCCTGTCATCCACCGTGCAGCAACGTTCCGAAGCATTGGCTCCCTCCTCAAGCGACACCACATCGACGCGCGATGCGATGATGAACGGTACGGTTGCGGTTCAAGGGCCTGGTATCACCGTGACGGTTGCCAATCCGCTGTCAGTAAGCGCCGATGGTTCGCTGCCGAGGGAATCGTCCTCCGGCAAGATTCGTGTGGTTACCGACGCCGACTTGCAGCAGATGGTCTCCATGCTGTGGAGTTTGGGTGCCGAAGCCATTGCCATCAATGATCAGCGCATTGGCGTGCAAACCTCGGTGAGAACCGCGGGACAGTCTATTTTGGTCGGTACGCAGGCCGTGCAGAGTCCATACATCATTAATGCGATCGGCGATGCTTCGGCATTGGAAGCAGCCATGCGCGACACCCGCGACAACGCCCTGCTTTCTGCGCTGGGCGATGCAGGCATTACCATACAAGTATCGACATCGAGTACGATTACGATGCAGGCCGCCGTTTCCAACGACGCCGGTCACGTCCGAAGGAGTGAATGATGGCAGCGGTGTTGGGGTTGATTATCGGTGTGGTGATTGGCGTGTTCGTGCAGCCGGACATCCCAGTGTTCATTCAACCATATCTGCCCATTATGGTGGTGGCGGCGTTGGACGCATTGTTGGGTGCCGCCCGTGCCTATTTCGAGCGCAGCTTCTCGGATCGTGTATTCGTTATTTCCTTCTTCTCCAATGTCATCACCGCGACCTTGCTGGTGCTGTTGGGCAACCAGCTTGGCGTCGGCTCGCAGTTGCAGACTGCGGTTATCGTCGTGCTTGGCATCCGCATCTTCTCGAATGTGTCCGCCATTCGCCGGTTCATCTTCCGTGGCTGATAGGGGTGTGGCATGCGTCGTGACGACAATCACATCGATATCATTCATGCCTTGCGTGCCGAAAAGCGCAAGGATGAGCACAATGACCAAGCGCAAACCGGTTCGTTTCCCGTTGTGCGGCGTAAACCTCGCAAGGTGGCTCAATCCTTGAATGCGCATGCCTTGCGCGCTCGTATGATTTCCGGCGTGCTGGTGGCGGTGCTGTGCGCGTTGCTGGGCTTCGGCATCGTGGTACAGCTGAACAACCCCAATACCACCTATGAGACCATGAGCGAAGAGGAACTGACGCGACTGATTTCCGAAACCAGTACCCAGGTGCAAAATCTTGAGCAGCGTAAAAGCGAGCTTACCGGTCAGCTTAATTCGTTGAAGGCCGCTGCCGACAAGCAGGAGCAGGCGCGTCGTATCGCCAAGCAGAACGAGCAGACGAACGGATTGCTTTCGGGACGGCTCCCCGCACAGGGCGAAGGCGTGGTGATTCGCGTTTCGCAGGGCGACAAACAGCATATCGATGCGGCGACCATGTTCAGTCTCATCGAGGAGTTGCGCAATGCCGGCGCGGAGGTGATGGCGCTGAACAGCGTGCGTGTGGTGACGTCAACGTATATTACCGATACGAAATCGGGTTTGCAGTGTGATGGCAAAACGTTGAAAGCGCCGTATACGGTTAAGGCGATTGGCGACCCGCAGGCGTTGCAAAATGCGGTGAACATTGCCGGTGGCATCGGTTCGCGGCTCAAGGTAAAGTATGGAGCACAGGTGGATGTCGTCACGTCACAGGACGTGGTGATTAACCAGATTCGAGAAGCTACGCAATATAGCTATGCAAGGACGGTAGAATAACTGTTATGACTGATCCGATTCCCAGCGCAGGAGAAACCACCATCATCGGCATGCCCGCCGTGACGATTCCCATTACCTCCACCGGTGACCGCCCGTTCACCCAGGAGGATATGGATACGATCGCTCGATTGTCCGATGGGGCGGCGTTGCTCATTTCCACGCGCGGTGCCATGACTGGTTCACGCTATTTGTTGGATGAGGATGAGGTTACCGCAGGACGTGACGTTCATGCAGATATTTTGCTGGATGATTCCACGGTATCTCGTGCGCATGCGGTATTCCGCCGCAGTGGCAATCAGTTCAGTATTGTGGATGCCGGTAGCCTCAATGGCACGTATGTCAATCGGCAGCGCGTCGACCAGGCGGTGCTGAATAATGGCGACGAGATTATGATTGGGAAGTTCCGTCTGGTATTCTTCACCAAATCCGCCGTGGTGCGCTAATCCTCTCGCGGCTTCGCAAGCGATAGACTTGTGCTGACGAGATGTCGATGGCGAAAGGACGGCTGGGCATGGATATGCAATCTCACTTGTGGGTTGTCGACGCTCGACAATCTGAGCCAGCGGCAGTGCAGGGGGAGTTGTTCGAAGCACAGGACGATGCTCCGCGTCGTGGCTACCGTGGGGCCGTGGCGTCCAAGGTTGCCGGCATTACCTATCGCCAGCTGGATTATTGGGCGCGTAAGCAAATTGTGGAACCGTCCATTACGCCGTCGCATGGATCCG
Organism: Bifidobacterium sp. LH_491; assembly: GCF_056356495.1. NCBI lineage: Bacteria > Bacillati > Actinomycetota > Actinomycetes > Bifidobacteriales > Bifidobacteriaceae > Bifidobacterium > Bifidobacterium sp. LH_491. Next base: position 938,682 of record NZ_JBKEUI010000001.1, on the reverse strand, counting down.
GTTCCCGACGTTTGTATTCATTTAAAGATGTGGTGATTTTGGCGGTGTCTAAGCGTCTGCTTGATGCCGGAGTCAATTTGCAAAATGTGACGGCGGCCATTGGTTTTCTTTCGCAGAGACCGGTCGCCGAATTGGAGCATATCACCATCATGTGTGATGGTGAGCAGGTGCATGAGTGCACGTCCAATGACCAGGTGGTTGAGTTGGTGCATAGTGGCAAAGCCGTGTTCGGAGTGTCCGTCAGCTCGTTGTGGCATCATATCGAGCAGACGTTGGAAGGGGAGGAGTACGTTGAACTTGATGCTACTTCTTCCGCCCATGCTGGGCGTCCCATTGATGAACTGACTGCCGCGCGTTTGCGGCGTAAGTTGGCGATACATCATGAGGAACGCGCGGCGATGACGTCGTAGTGTAGTCGTGGCGAGTGTCGCGGTAAGGAGTGCATGATGGTGGCGTATGTGCCGATGATACTGTGGGCGGTGGCGATGCTCGGTTCATTGGATATTTGCGCGATGTGTGTAGCTCGCGGAGCGCTGCGCAAACCTCATGAGGATGATTCGATCCGTCCGATGCCGTGGCTGATGGTGTATGCGCATTTGGCTACCGTGGTGGCAGCTTCGGCTTGTTATCTTGCCGGATCAGCGCTGTGGCCGTCGATTCCAGCGTCATTGCGTCAATGGTATACGTGGGCCGCATGGCCGTCTGCGGTATGCATTATTGGGCTGATTGTCGCGCAGTTGGTGCTGTTGCATCGGCAATCTCGTAATGCGATGTTTGCGCATATGGATGCACGGCTGCATGGACAGTCGTCACGTTCGGCGTGATTTGATGACACCCGGTAATCATGTGGTTATGACGTTATGTAAACCTGCGACATATGGTATTGTGCGGCGCTGTGGTGGTATTACGTAGCAGTGGCGTTTTTCAGGGATCATAACGGGTATGCGAGTGCTGGTGTGTTTATGCAACGTCCTAATCTGACATAACGTACATTATCGGTTTAATCTAGTTCTGTAGGACAGCAGTGGTTATCGCAGCATTGCGCAGACGTTCCTAAGTTGCCATCAGCGCTACATAATGCTTATACGGGAAAACATGGGGTATTTCGTCTGTGCTATTTCGTCGCAAAGCTACACATGACGATGACATTCACGAATGGTATGTCACAATATGTAGTCCCATGATCATGACACACCGTTTGAATCAGATGAGTGATTATGCGGCAAAATATGCACGGATCATTGCAGCAAGCTCATCGACGCGTTCAGCGATGGCATATGCGCCATGCTGTTCCATTTCACCTTCTTCGGCATAGCCCCAGCGGCAGCCAATCGTATCGATGCCGCAGACGCGCGCCCCATCGATATCCGTCCAACGGTCGCCGACCATAACTGCACGGTCGCCAAACTCAGGCGCAAATCCAAAGCTGTCAAAAGCGTAGCGAATAACCTGATCCTTGTCGAGACGAGAATTATCTTCGCTGGCGCCATAGATGCCGTCCACCAACGCGTCCAAGCCAAAATGCTGGCATACCGGAACCGCCTGATATTCAGGCTTGCACGTAGCCACGGCCAGATAATACCCTTCGGCACGCAAGGTGCGCAACTGTTCTTCAATGCCGTCATATACGGTATTGACCAATCGGCCCGGCACAAGTTCTCCAGGAGCATTCGGATCGTCAAACACCGCACGTTTGGCATAATATTCGCGGTAAATCGCCACACCGCGCTCCAAATCCTCTTCAGGAACATGATTGCGACGTAACGACTCAATAATCGCCGGACCAATAAAACGTCGCAATTCGTCATCATCGGGAACCGGCAACCCCAACCCTTCAAAAGCCTTGACGACGCAAGCGATAATGCCTACATGTGACTGGGTGAGCGTGCCATCCAAATCCAAGAGCACCACACGCCGTGGCGCACGCTCATCGTGCTGGCTCATAACTACGTTCATACCTCTCCCCCTGTAGGTTTTGTCGTATCTGCGATGGATGCCGTGGCATACATGCATAATGCCGGCGCAATAGGAAGCCACGCCGGCATTATGCTATGGATTTACTCGTAATCGGGAATCCAACCCTCACGATGCATCTGCAAACGTTTTTCCAACAAGACGGCAAGTTCCTCTTCGGAACGACGCTCCAAGAGCATATGCCAATGCGTGCGGGTGGGTTTGTTCAGATCGTCGGCCTCGTCCTCGCCTTCCCCTTCGCGCTTGGCAATGCCACCGCAACGGCACTCCCACTCGCCCGGAACATCGGCACCTTCGGCGAACGGCAAAATAGTGCGATGTCCTTTGGGACATACATACGCCACGTCGTTGCGCGCCGCGAAATCAACATTGTCGTCGGATTCCAACGACTTGGCGCCAATGCTCATACCGCGTAGACTGCGTTCCGCCATATCCTCTTGCCTCCTTGAATATTCCTGATACCCACGCTACAAAACAGTTCGGACGAGTGGTTTATTCCCTCCCAAGCGCACGATATGCACGTGTTTAGGTCACATCCTGATCCAACCCGCTGTATGCCACCACACCGCGATTCACGCGGGCTTGCGCTTGACGGGCGGTTTCGGCCAATGACGGATCATCCAACCAATCCTGTGTCACTGCGATTTGCTGCAGCACATCGGCCAAACGCTTCGCATACCGCACAAAGTCCCCGCCGGTAAGTTCCGTACCTGTCAACACCGAGGCCAAATCCTGCCCATTGGCCCATGCATACATCACATCGACCATGCCGAAATCCAACTCGGTATCCATCGGCAGGCCAGCGTCTTCGCGCTCGATGGCAATGCGTTCCTCAATATCGCCGATAACGGCAACCGTATGTGCAATCGCACCTCGCTCGCCCCCCGGCCAGTGGCGTGGCGTTCCCGAAGGCTGCCCGCGCCGCGCCTCGTACACCAAACCGGAAAGCACCGCAGCCAACTGCTCCGCGTTCAGACCACTCAACGCACCCGAACGCAGCACATGCGCCAGCAGCACATCATGCTCGCTGTACAGGCGGCGCAGCAACTGCCCATGTCGCGTAAGCGTGTACGAAGGTTCCTCGGAACCTTGTACCTGCTCCAGCTGCACATAGCCCAGCCGATGCAGCATCGTGCAGATACGTTCGAACTGGCGGGCCACCGAACCGGTGTGACTGTCATACCGCTGCCGCAGCCGTTCCGACTCACGCATTTCACGCGCCCAACGATGCCCCCACGTCAGATGCCGGGCACAATCGGGACATGCATGGCACGGATGCTCACGTTCCGCAATGCGCAGTTCGCCAATGCGGCGGTCCAGATCACGTAATGCCGCCGATCGTTCCTTGGCCGAGGCAAACATACGATGCTTGAGGCGGCGGCGTTCCTGCTTCTCCATATCCGACAATGTCATCCTGATACGCATCAACGAACGCATATCGCCATATTCGCAGGCAAACGCCTGTTCGTAGCCGTCAATCGCATGCTGCAAGGTGTCGATGCGGGCTTGCAATTGCCACGCCGATGCGTTGGCCTCCCACTGGGCAAAGGAATGTTCCAAGGTGGTACGTGCCGTCGCATAATCGCTTGCATGCAGCAGATTCACCGCCATATTGCATGTGGCTTGGAAACTCGAATGCAAGGGGTAGACGCGCTTGCTGGACAATGCCGCCACCGTTTGCGGCACCAACTCAGGATGATCCACCACCACGGCATGACCCAGCACATCTATGCCACGACGCCCCGCACGGCCAGTGAGCTGCGTGTACTCCCCCGGTGTCACGTCCACATGTCCGGTGCCGTCGAATTTCGTCAGACGTTCCACCACCACGCAACGTGCGGGCATATTGATACCCAAGGCCAACGTTTCGGTGGCGAATACCATTTTGATCAGACCCATGGCGAACAAACGTTCAACGATATGGCGGAACAGCGCAATCATGCCAGCATGGTGTGCGGCGAACCCCTCCTCCAAGGCGTAGCGGAAACGGTGGAATCCCAGTGCCCGCAAATCGTCTCGGTCCAACTGGCCTTCGACAAGCTGCGTGCGCACCATGTCGTCCACGACATCATGAATACGGTCGCGTTCCTCATCATTGGTGAGCGACAATCCAGCATTCATGCACTGCTCGACGGCCTGGTCACAACCATTGCGCGAAAATACAAAATAAATGCCAGGCAGCATATCGAGATAATCCAGCTCATCGACCACCGCCCAGCGCCGGGGCGTATATCGCTGTGGGCGACGCGTATACTCCCGCTTGCCAGATGAACGATGCTTGCCGTGACGTTTGACCGACATATCGCGCCGTGCAGCACTGCGTTCCAATTGATTGAGACGGCTTTCCACCGTAGGGTTCACAGCGCTGGTCTGCATGCCTTGCGCGTCGCGGCGGTATACATCAAGCAGTTCGGGTTCGGTATGTTCGTCTTGCTGAACCAGAATATGCTGTTCCAACGGCACCGGTCGATGTTCACTGACCACCAGTGTGGTTTTTCCGCGTACGGATTCGATCCATCGGGCGAAATCCTCCACGTTGGACACCGTGGCCGACAAGCCGATCACCCGTACCTGAGCAGGCAGATGGATGATGACTTCCTCCCAGACCGCGCCGCGGAAACGATCCGCCAAATAATGCACTTCGTCCAAAATAACGTACCGCAGAGCCTGCAACGCTTGCGAATGTTCATACAGCATGTTGCGCAACACTTCCGTGGTCATCACCACGATATCCGCTTGCGGGTTGATGGAGGTGTCGCCCGTGAGCAATCCAACACGATCGGCACCATATACTGCGCTAAGATCTTGATATTTCTGATTACTCAACGCCTTGATGGGCGTGGTGTAAAAAGCTTTGACATTATGTTCTTGCGCGAGGAATACCGCAAAATCGGCGATTACCGTTTTGCCGGCTCCTGTCGGAGCGGCAACCAGCACATTATCGTTGGCTTCCAAAGCGTCGATGGCCCGCCGCTGAAAATCGTCGACGGCAAACGGCAGCGTGTCGACAAATCGGTGGGCCACCGTGCGTTGTTCGCGCTGACGACGGCGAAACGCCGCGTATCGTCCGGCAGCGGATTGTGGATCAAGCTCCGCATTCGGCGTCTCGCGTTGACGATGCCGACGATGATGTGTCATCGTACTCCCCATTCATTCCGAACTATCATCACGTCCAACCATGGCGTGCCAGCCTACGGCAATCACATGCGCGGCCGGGCAATCACCAATCCTTGTGACGCCATGCGGACCACAGTTGCACATGCCGATCACGCTTGCGTTGGCGACGGGCAATCACCTCGGCATGAGCTTGGACGTATCGCTCGCATGTGTGCTGCAGCGGCATGGTAAACGACGGATCAACCGGTGGCTCGGCTTCATCCTGGTGATCCAAGGCGGCAAACCGCTCGCCACAGCGTGCACCAGTCTGGCCTACGGAACGCAAGGCCGCCAAAGCATGCATCACCACATATGTCACGCCGATTACCAACATGGCAATCATGAAGAGCACCAACAGAAGCCAAATCCACCACGGCATGGTTTATGCCTCGCCATCGGTGGCATCCAGCTGGCCGACGCTCAGCTCGCGTTGGGCGCGTGCCACCATCATCGTGCGCAACGTTTCGGGGGCCACAGCCGTAATATGACGGGCATGCGCAATGCAGAATGCCACGAACCATGAATCCGAAGCCACGGTAACATGAACTTTCTTGCCCACACCGCACGGCTCAACCGTAGCGCCGGATAGCGTATCGATAAACGGCAGATCGGTTTGGTCGGTAATGAATACGGCGGCCGTGGCATTGTCAAAGCTCCATTTGCGCAATTCACTTACGGGCACATCCGGAATTTCAATGGCACGCACCGGAGTGACCAGCTCGGCATGCTCGATGCGGGCCAAGCGCAGCACCTGCCAGATGCGTGGCTTGCCATTGGCCTTGTTAATCGTCGTGTCCTTGGCAACCAAAGCAATCTTGTCGTCCGGCGCGGCATCGGCCACATCCGTCCACATGGCCGCGTAATACACGCCCTCATCCACATAAATCTTGGCGGGAGCCACCAGCTTGCGACGCAAGCGTCCCGCGCCATCGGTGTATTCCATATCCACCAGTGCGCCGGTAGCAATGGCGCGCTTGACGATGGAGAAACTGCGCGGCTCGACTTCATAGCCGGTCAGACTCAACCACGGCGTCTGCCCAGGCTCAACATGTTGGCGCAGCCTCGTGTACAGGGACTCCGCCTGTTCGCGCTGCTGGTCAGGCAGCAACGGTGAATGAGCCAAGTAGCTCACCGAAGCCGTAAGCATGCTTAAATACTGCGGAGAGATGCCTGCCAACCGCTCCAAGCCCAGCGAATTCGTCGCAGACACAATGCCTTCGGCATCCAACAACGACCAATCAATGTCAAAGAACTGGCTTCCCGCCATCTCCCCATCGTCGGACACGGTTGTCAGCGTATTGATGTCCTTATGAATGACGGCAATGTACTTCTTGAGCTCATCGTCGCTTTTCGGCGTGCCAATAAAGCGTTCCGCCAGTTCATCGAGCGAAAACTCTTCGCCCAAATGCGCGGAAAGGAACAGCATCAACCGCAAGCGCCGGTCGACTTCACTGCCAGTCTGGAAGGACGCGGCCTTCTTAGGCTGGGCTTGGGCCAATTCATCGTCCATCTCGCCTTCGCGCTCGACAGACGGCGCCGAAACCGCGGTGCCTTGCTTCGAGACTGATTCGTCGGCCAACTGGAATTCGCATGCAGCGGTCAAACGACGATGGAACGCGTCCACGGCCTCCTGCGGGCTGACAATGCTGGCACCTGGATGTTCCAACACGAACATCGCCAAATCGTCGGCATCCTCATATGCCACGTTCAGCAGTTCGCCATCCACGTCAACCGTAGCGGCGAAACGACGCGAATCAATCACTTTTACCAAGTCATCGGGCAACGTCTGCGTGCCAAGTCCCGGCGCGATGGAATCAAGTCCCAATCCGGGAATAGGCGTCTGTGGCACACGAGGAGCGGTGCGCGACGTCTGCTGCGGCTGGGCCGGCATGGAAGAAATCGACATGGAACGCGCCAAGTAATTAGCCGCCGCCAAAACCGGCAATTCATCCTGCTCAAAGCGCAGGCGCACGCGCGGCTCGTCCCCCAATTGCAGACGATACGATGCGAAATCCTGCCCCTCGGACTTCGACGAATACTCCGGCTGGCGAGACTCAATCGCGATACCCATCGCCGCCAATTTGGCGCGGTCACGCTGGAATTGTTTGGCGAATGCCGCCTTTGCGGCCTGATCCGCCAGTTCGCCATAAGAATCCGCATACGCCTTGACGCGCTGCGCAATCTGACGGGACGTCAGCCATTGCGGGAATGCGGACGACAACACCGCAAGCACGTCAAGCTCGTGCTTACCCCACTTGTCCGAAAACCGCCGCCTGCCGTTGCTACCCTCTGCCATCAGTCCTCACGTATCGTTATTGTTCCGATATAGGTGCGGCTTACCGCACGCGTACCCTTCTATAGTAAAGGGTTTTTTCTATCGGTACGTTCATTTTTGCAAAATCAGTTGCTTTTCTTCGTGCCTAGCGAACATTGCGGCAACCATTACTGCATGTGCGACAACATCCGCTAGGCACCATTAGATCCATTCGTCCGGTTCTATGCCCTGCGGGCCGACATACTCACCATTGGGCACATAGCTGGGACGGCCTTCGTCGTTCAGCACCGCATCGGCGAACAGCACCACGTTCTGTCCGAACGTCCAGTCTCCACGAATGGTTACCGAATTGGCGGCCGCAAGCGAGGGAACCGAATACGGGAAACGCTCGTTGAAGTCCTGAATATTGCGGTAGTAGCGAGGATCAAGCTCAACGTTAGGAAAGATATAGTTCCCATCTTCCATCTCATAGGAGTCCGTAAGATGGAATCGGTCAGACCGCATGATGAACAAGTCATTGGTGGTTTTGACCGGCAGGAACCGCATGCGATCAACCTGCACGCAAATCGCACCATCAAACAAGCTCACCGCCGACCCCATAGCCGTCTCCAGCTGAACGACTTCCTCACTCGTCGGATCGGTAGGGTCAACGGTTTTGCGATTATGAATCACCGGCAACGGCAATACACCGTCATACTCCTGCAATTTGGCACGCAAAGCGTCAATGCGAATCCACATGCTATTGGTATTGAAATACGGGTGCCGCGCAATATCCTGCGCACAGTCTCGGTCGTCCTCATGCACCTGGCTCATCTCACGCAGCATCAAACGCGCCGTGGCCCTATCGCGTACAATATGGCCACCCTTGCGGTCAGCTTCGGTGCGCTTGGCGACCTCCACCATAATTGGAGCCCCGGTATTCTCAAAATATTGCGCCAGCGTACGCGAGGGACGCGCGCCCAAATTATCCGAGTTGGAAATAAACAAATATGAAAAGCCCTGTTCCTGCAAAGCATCAAGCAAGCCGGACTCCCAAATCGTAGAGAACACATCGCCATGCCCGGGAGGACACCATTCCAAATCGGGATTGGCTGGATAATTCACCGGCTCTCCGGTAGCCGCCGCGATCTTGGGTTCGACGTGCTGAATAATTTGCGAAGGAATCCCCTCACAGCGCACTTGCGGCATAGACTCCAACACCTGCATGGTGTCTTGCGCAGTGCGGAACGAATTCATAAACGTCAACGGCAATGGCACATGCAAACGATTGCGCGCGGTAAGCACCTGCCCAATGATAATGTCGATGAAACGCATTTGCTTCGCTTTATGGCGACGAACCGGCAGCAACGACTTGGCGCATGCCAACCCCATCGACGTACCCAAACCGCCGTTAAGCTTCAAAAAGGCTGTCTTGGCAAATGCCTGCGCCGCGCGCTCGTGGTCGATGGTTTCATACACATCATGGAAACTCGGCACATTGGTCAACGGTTCTACGCTGGATTCACGAATCCACGCGCCAGTCTCTCCCTGACGCCACACATCATACAATCTACGGAACTGGGAGATCGCCATATCGCTCATGCCGTTATCTTGCATTTTACGCGCAGAGAGCTCAAATGTGTCTTCCATGAGATCGGCCCCTTTCTGGTTCAACGACTCAACCAGTCTACAGCAGTTTTCATGTGGCATTATGCGTACAGATTTGTCTGTTTTGCTGTAGATACCTCGCAATAACAACCCCTGCATACAAGCGCTCATGCAGCTTGTGCAGCAACAGCGCAGGAAGGCTGAAGAGATTTTTCTCCTCAGCCCTCCTGCGTCCTCATTAATCTGCCTATCGTCCCGTCGCGTTATCGCTACGCCGCTTCTTGAATACAATCTCGGCCGTAATCGCTACAGCCAATCCGACACTCAATATGACAGCGATAATACGCAACAGCCACCACTCATCACGTGCATCACTTATGTGTCCGGACTTGTTATCCGCTTGCGCCAGCGGAGCTTTGGGTGCCGAACCTCGGTTCGGTTCCTCAAGCGTGTTCTGCGGCATCGTCGTCTTAGATTGTTTATCGAGCGATGTCGGATCGTTCGAAACGCCATTGTGGATTCTCGAATCAGAAGCTTGTGGGAAACCAGGCTTGCCAGCAGGCGCGACATCTTCAGTCCGCTCCGCATGCGCAGGAAGATGCATCTCATCTTGATCACTCGGACGATTGGTCTCGCTCCCTTGGGGGTAAGCGTCGGTCTGTGCGGCCTGCAGCAACAACCGTATCTCATGAATATCGGTCTGAGCAATCAAGGGCTGGGTAGGTGCGTCCAAGGCATCAAACCCTTCGAGCAATGCGCGTAAAGCAGCCAGATGCGCATGAGTCACTGGCGAGGGAAGCGTGGACATCACCGATGCGGCATTATCCGCCCAGACGCAAGCCTCATGCAGCCTACGCAACCCATCCATGGATTGTGCAATCTGGCGATGCATTTCAGTCACCACCACAATACGGTCGCCCGTATCCATATCGGCAGGAAAAGAACTTGACAAGGCATCAAGTTCAGAGCCAGCCAGCGCCGATGACGCCAACTGCAGGCCAATGGAAGCATTGCGCAGATCAACCAAGCCTGCACTGATGCGCGATAGGGCATCGCGATGCGTCTCGCGCCACTGTGATGCCATTAATGCAGCACGTCCATGCACCGTTGGAATCGCGGCAAGATCAGCAGACAGTTTCTCCACTATCATCTCCGCTTCGTGTCGGAATGACACATTACCAAGAGCGTTCCTGGCGGTGTCGAGCAGCCGCTGAGCATGCATGACGTCGTAGTTGGTCACCGCCCCCGAGGCTTGCTGCTCGCGCAAGTGTTCCACCTGCCCGCTCGCCTGTGCCATGCCTTCATCAATAATCCGGTCCAAGACAGCGTCAGTCACCAATATCGTATAGTGCAAACGGTATCCGAATAGCACGGTTTTGAATGAATACGTACCGCAACGGAGCATGTCCGAAGGCTGAGCATTCCCCACGCCGTGCTCAAACGTCCACACATGCGAGGGTAGCTCATCGTGCGGAATCGTCTCTTGGGTTCCATCGATATGATCGATATGCACCTCGAGTTTTGGTTTACCTTTCGCGTTGATGTAACCGGTCAAATCCTTCACAGTCTCACCAACAGATGATATGTCAGCAGTTCCTGACGACGGCGACAACGGTTCTTTCACCGCAAAAGACTCTACGGACATTCCGTTGGCCGCGGTACGTACGAATGTGTGCGGATCCCACACTGGTTCGTTTCCCGAGATCGCATGAGTCGTACCCGTCTGACTTGAGACGGCGATGCCCGGGGCGATTGACAATGTCCCAGCATTCTCCACCGCGCTCGACGAAAGGGAAATGACGAGGGACTTGCTACGAGCAGAATTTGTCAAATGCAAAGAACTACCTTTGACTACCCGAATCGCAACATTGGACGAACATGAAATCTCATGACCGTTCATATCAATGCTGATATCCCGGGAAACGGTAAGGGGAAGCAGTCCTTTTGCATCACTCCAAAGTCGTATCGTATCCCCCGCACGCGCTGCCACCAGTGCAACAGACAACGTCCCATACCGAGTTGTCCCCGATGAGCCGATCAACTCAAACGGCCCATTAGCCACTTCAGGGCATGCGTTCGTCGCAATCACAGGATAGGAAAAGCCAAGTCGCACCGCCGGACTCTGCGAAGAATCATGGTTCTGCGCGAACCGTTCGCGACCTGTAAGCGCCGGAGTGGTCACGGTATCGCTACCGACAAGAAGATAAGTTTCAAGCGGCGACGCAGAGGCAAGAGCCGGATCGTTCCACGTGGGATCTACGGCATACCACGACGTACCTATTTGAACATAATTCCAAGCATGCTGTTGTCCGGAAGCCACTGAACCATTCCATGCCCAACCTTCAATATAGGCGTTCTGGATACCCGCACGATCCAAGAGCACTTTCATCGCGCTCGCGTAACCGTAACACACCGGAGCAGTACCGGAATCGTTCGCACTCAGTAAGGCGCTTGCCGCGGTACGCGAAAACCCTGAAGCACCAAGACCCTGAGGGTTGTACACGTTGTTATTTGCAAGCCATGCATTGAAATACCGTATAGCCTGTACCGGGTCGATAGGAGCATCTTTAACAATCCGTGAAACCGCATCGTCAAAACGCGAGCGGTATGAGCCAAGATTCTGTTTATCGAAACCCTGCACAAAATACGGTGTGTTCCGATATTTCAAGTCCAGTTGGTACTGCCTCTCGCCCGATGCTTTCCATGATAATTTCGAGGCATCGACCCAAAAACACTCGGGATGATCACGAAATACAGCAAACAGTATCTTCTCTAGTGATTGTTCCTCACCATTTGGAACGCTCACACGAACGACGCCCGGATTAAGCGGATCCGTAAGTTTATCCAACTGAGAGACAACGCTGTCATACATGGAACGCTGCGTAGACGACAGCTGCGCACGGAAATATCCGGACAATTCGGTGTTGGGCTCCCAAAGTGCATACAGCGTGATACTATCTCCTGTTTCCTTCGCTCCTGCGATGTTTGCAACTGCCTGCCCGTCGCTATACGTAGGAGTATTTGCGTTTCGTGTGGCGCTCCATCCCATGAAGCGATATCCGGTACGCGTGAAGGTGCTCCGAGGCAGAGCCTTCTCTCCGTCATCCCAGGCGCGAGAAACCGCGTCCATCGTTCCCTTACCGCCATTGGCGTCGAAACGTATCGTATAGGTATTGGGGGTTCTTTTCACATAGAGGGTCTGACCATCAAAGGGCTGGTATTCGCGTTCCGATTTGATCGAAGGAACGAATCCTGTTCCTTCTTGGAAATCCGGCGTCGTATACCATTCAGGCAGAGTGCTCGAATACCCTTTATAGGTGTTGAGTTCGGATATGACGAAGGTATCAAAAGATTGACCCGCAATCTTCGGCAAAATAACTTTTTCCAACGGGTTGTTGTTTCCCACAAAGCCATCGTCTTCGAGCATAGTGTTATGACTGATGTCAATCACTTTCAAGTTGTTGTAATCAAGATGCACGAACTTGAGCTTTGGAAGCATCGACACGTCCACGTCGCTGAGTTTGTTATCAAAAATCTCAATGAACTCAAGCTCGGTGTTGTGGGAAAAATCGATGCTGGTGATTTGATTATTGCGCAAGTATATGTTCTTGAGGTGTGGATTTCCCGAAAGGTCGGCCTGCGTAAGACGATTGCCCTCGACATTGAGCATGATGAGATTCGGGAACAATTCAATACCCTTGATGCTGGCAATCCCCATATTTTTCGCCTCAATGGATTTCACCTGTTCGCGTTCAGAACGAGTGAGCACACCATCAGCGCCAATGCCATTGAGGTGCGAGGAATTCAGTATCCATTTGCGGAACACCGGATCAGGGAAGGAACTCTCGTCAATGACGACATCCACATCTGAAGACGGAGCTGCGGTTACAGCCTTCGGGCGCACAATGTTGGATGAGGTCTCAGCACCGTCCAATTCCTTGCCTACTTGCAGCTTTACGTTCTCCGCCCCCTGAGCAAACGCAGCTGGAATCATCATCGAAATCGCAAGGGTTGTCGCAAGCAACAGACGGAATCTCGACACGGCCCTACCCATCCTTTCCCATCATCCTTCTTCACCGGAACAACTATGCACCATGCATACCATATGTCCAACTGAGAAAATAGCATTTTTTACTAGATAAAACAAGAGAGGAAAAATAGTTAGCAACATCCGTCTCATATACACATTATTTTTGAACGATGACTACATGGCCAATCAGTCGAGTTATGTCGAGGAACGCATGTCCGACCTGCATATGCTCCAGGCAACACGAAAAATGCCGCCACCAACGGAATGCTCGACGACGAAGTTTCGCCGTAGAAACGTGACTAGGTATCTGATGGTTTTTCCAGCGATGCGTTGTGGAGATGCTAGCAATCCAGCTCGCCCATCGTGTAGGTGGCGTAACCCTCGTAACGATAGCTCGCGTCAATACCCTTCATGTAGACCTGTCGATCGTCCACAGCATCGGTGAGAGCGGACTTGAGCAGCGCCTTTATCTCGGTGTCGCGCACAGGGCTGCGTTCCATGGCGAAAAGATAGTCTTCCTTGTCCACAAGACTCCAGTCGACCACCATTCCCCACTCCCGCTTAAGTATGGCATCAAGCCAAATACGCGCGCTTTTGCCGTTCCCCTCCCGGAAGGGGTGCGCAACATTCATCTCCACGTACTTCTCAATCACCTCGTCATATGTTGATTGAGGCTTGTTTATCCAGTGTGAAAATCCGGCGCACAAGCACAAAAGGCGCACCGCCGTTATAAGCAGTGCGCCTAATGAGCTACAGTACTTGCTCCGTTATTATTCCCACTCAATCGTTGCCGGCGGCTTGGAGGTGACGTCCAACACAACGCGGTTGATTTGACGACATTCGTTGGTGATGCGCGTGGAAATCGCAGCCAGCACGTCGTAAGGCACGCGGGACCAATCGGCGGTCATCGCGTCCTCGGAGCTGACGGGGCGCAGCACGATCGGCGACCCATACGTGCGCTCGTCGCCCTGCACACCCACCGAATGAACGTCGGCCAGGAGCACCACGGGGCACTGCCAAATATCGCGGTCCAATCCGGCCTTGGAAAGCTCTTCGCGAGCGATGGCGTCGGCTTCACGCAGCACATCCAGACGTTCGCGGGTAATCTCACCCACGATGCGGATGCCCAGTCCCGGGCCGGGGAACGGCTGACGCCACACCATTTCTTCGGGCAAGCCCAGCTGCAGGCCGATCGCGCGCACTTCGTCCTTGAACAGGGTGCGCAGCGGCTCGACCAGCTCGAACTTCAGATCATCCGGCAAGCCGCCCACATTGTGATGGCTCTTGATGTTCGCCGCGCCGTCGCCGCCGCCGGACTCCACCACATCCGGATACAAGGTGCCCTGCACCAGGAACTTCACTTCCTTGCCGTTCGCGCCGGCCTCTTCGATGACTTGACGCTGTGCCTTTTCGAACGTGCGGATGAATTTCTCGCCGATGACCTTGCGCTTGCGTTCCGGATCGCTGACGCCCTCCAGCGCCGTCAGGAACTCGTCGGCCGCGTCGACGGCGATAAGCTTGATGCCCGTGGCTTCCACGAAATCGTGCTTGACCTGCTCGACTTCGCCCTTGCGCAGCAGGCCGTGGTCAACGAACACGCAGGTCAGCTGATCGCCTACGGCCTTATGCACCAGAGCCGCGGCGACTGCGGAATCCACGCCGCCCGACAGGCCGCAGATGACTTGAGCGTCGCCAACCTGTTCGCGAATCTTCGCAACCTGGTCTTCGATAATGCTGTCCGGGTTCCAGTTCTCGCCCAGCCCGGCGCACTCGTGCAGGAAGGTTTCGATAAGCCGCTGCCCCATCGGCGTGTGCTTGACTTCGGGATGCCACTGCACGCCGTACAGCTTGCGGGCCGGATCCTGCATGGCGGCAACCGGAGCGCCGGCGGTATGCGCCAACACTTCAAAGCCTTGCGGAGCCTGCTTGACGGCCACGCCATGGCTCATCCACGTGTTCTGCTCGTCGGGAGAACCGGCCAGCAATCCTTCGGCGTCATCGATGGCGGTTTCGGTCTTGCCGTATTCGCCCAACGCGGCCTTGTCCACGTCGCCGCCCAGCTCGTGCGCCATTACCTGGAAGCCGTAGCAGATACCGAGCACGGGAACGCCTGCTTCAAAAATCTTCGTATCGATGGTGGGCGCACCCGGCTCATACACCGAGGCGGGGCCGCCGGAAAGAATGATGGCCTGCGGATCCTTGGCCAGCATCTCCTCCACCGGCATGGAATGTGGCACCAACTCCGAATACACATGGGCTTCGCGCACACGACGGGCGATAAGCTGCGCATACTGAGCGCCGAAATCAACAACAAGAACTGGACCTGTCGGCATGGGTTCTCCTCTTTACGTTCAAGCGGTGCTTGCCCCATCGCACTGGTGACGGCCGTCACTGGTGTCAAATAGTGGCATGAATTGGTATCTATTGTGGCGGGGCGAGCCGACATTGGCAACCGCGGCGATTACACGGGTCGAAGAGAACAAACCCGCACCTTCACTAAAACAACACGCCGCACAGATTCCTCTGAAAACGAACGCGCACATTGCGGTAAAAATCCTGATAAACTTTGATATATAGCCGTTCCAGGCGTGATGTGCTGTTTTTTGCGTGCGAACAAAACGCCCGAGAAATGCTAACTTTTCCAAACAATTACATCACTTTTTCGCACACAGATGCAAAAAACCTGCCAAACGTCGTGTGCTGCTCGTACCATGAAGAGCGATTGGACGTGGGAACACCGCGGAATCGCTATGGTTCGTCGGCAACTCACGACCGAATGATAATAACCAATCGCACTGCAAAGTGCAGGAGTACAGGAGTACACATGACGAGTCCTGTTATTGGCACCCCTTGGAAGAAGCTGGACGCTCCGGTTTCCGAGGCCGCCCTTGAAGGCGTCGACAAGTATTGGCGCGCTTCCAACTACCTTTCCATCGGCCAGATTTATCTGCGCAGCAACCCGCTGATGAAGGAGCCCTTCACCCGTGACGACGTGAAGCACCGCCTGGTGGGCCACTGGGGCACCACCCCGGGCCTGAACTTCCTCATCGGCCACATCAACCGTCTCATCGCTGACCACGGCCAGAACACCGTGATCATCATGGGTCCGGGCCACGGCGGCCCTGCCGGTACGGCGCAGTCCTACCTGGACGGCACCTACACCGAATACTTCCCGAACATCACCAAGGATGAGGCTGGCCTGCAGAAGTTCTTCCGTCAGTTCTCCTACCCGGGCGGTATTCCTTCGCACTTCGCTCCCGAGACCCCGGGATCGATCCACGAAGGCGGCGAGCTGGGCTACGCCCTGAGCCACGCCTATGGCGCGGTCATGAACAACCCGAGCCTGTTCGTTCCGGCTATCGTCGGCGACGGCGAGGCCGAGACCGGCCCGCTGGCCACCGGCTGGCAGTCCAACAAGCTCATCAACCCGCGCACCGACGGTATCGTCCTGCCGATCTTGCACCTCAACGGCTACAAGATCGCCAACCCGACGCTGCTGTCCCGTATCTCCGACGAAGAGCTGCATGAGTTCTTCCACGGCATGGGTTACGAGCCTTACGAGTTCGTCGCTGGCTTCGACGATGAGGATCACATGTCGATCCACCGTCGCTTCGCCGAACTGTTCGAGAGCATCTTCGACGACATCTGCGACATCAAGGCCGCGGCTCAGACCGACGACATGACTCGTCCGTTCTACCCGATGATCATCTTCCGCACCCCGAAGGGTTGGACCTGCCCGAAGTTCATCGACGGCAAGAAGACCGAGGGTTCGTGGCGTGCTCATCAGGTTCCGCTGGCTTCCGCCCGCGACACCCAGGAGCACTTCGAGGTTCTCAAGAACTGGATGGAATCCTACAAGCCGGAAGAGTTGTTCGACGCCAACGGTGCCGTGAAGCCGGAAGTCACCGCCTTCATGCCGACCGGCGAGCTGCGTATCGGCCAGAACCCGAACGCCAACGGCGGCCGCATCCGCGAAGAGCTGGTGCTGCCTGAGCTCGACCAGTATGAGGTCAAGGAAGTTGCCGAGTACGGCCACGGCTGGGGCCAGCTCGAGGCCACCCGCCGTCTTGGTGTGTACACCCGCGACATCATCAAGAACAACCCGGATTCGTTCCGTATCTTCGGACCGGACGAGACCGCTTCCAACCGTCTGCAGGCCGCCTATGAGGTAACCAACAAGCAGTGGGATGCCGGCTACCTGTCCGAGCTGGTTGATGAGCACATGGCCGTCACCGGTCAGGTCACCGAGCAGCTGTCCGAGCATCAGATGGAAGGCTTCCTCGAGGCCTACCTGCTCACCGGCCGTCACGGCATCTGGAGCTCCTACGAGTCCTTCGTGCACGTGATTGACTCCATGCTGAACCAGCACGCCAAGTGGCTGGAGGCTACCGTTCGTGAGATTCCGTGGCGTAAGCCGATCTCCTCGATGAACTTGCTGGTCTCCTCGCACGTGTGGCGTCAGGATCACAACGGCTTCTCTCACCAGGATCCGGGTGTGACCTCCGTCTTGCTGAACAAGACCTTCAACAACGATCACGTGGTTGACATCTACTTCCCCGCCGACTCCAACATGTTGCTGGCCGTCGCCGAGAAGTGCTACAAGTCCACCAACAAGATCAACGCCATCTTCGCTGGCAAGCAGCCGGCCGCTACCTGGCTGACCCTCGACGAAGCTCGCGCCGAGCTCGAGAAGGGTGTTGCCGAGTGGAAGTGGGCCTCCAACGCCAAGTCCAACGATGAGGTGCAGGTTGTGCTCGCCGCCGCCGGTGACGTTCCCACCCAGGAAGTCATGGCTGCCGCCGACAAGCTCAACGAGCTGGGCGTCAAGTTCAAGGTCGTCAACGTGGTGGATCTGCTCAAGCTGC
Source organism: Bifidobacterium sp. LH_491 (assembly GCF_056356495.1). NCBI lineage: Bacteria > Bacillati > Actinomycetota > Actinomycetes > Bifidobacteriales > Bifidobacteriaceae > Bifidobacterium > Bifidobacterium sp. LH_491. The sequence continues at coordinate 920,795 of NZ_JBKEUI010000001.1, read as the reverse complement.
AGTCCGCCAAGGAGAACAACGAGGCTCTCTCCGATGAGGAGTTCGCTGAGCTGTTCACCGAGGACAAGCCGGTGCTGTTCGCGTACCACTCCTACGCACACGACGTGCGTGCCTTGGTCTACGATCGCCCGAACCACGACAACTTCAACGTGCATGGTTACAAGGAGCAGGGCTCCACGACCACGCCGTTCGACATGGTTCGCGTCAACGACATGGACCGTTACGAGCTCGTCGCCGAAGCGCTGCGCATGATCGATGCCGCCAAGTACGCTGGCGAGATCGAGAAGCTGGAAGCCTTCCGTACCGAAGCGTTCCAGTTCGCGGTCGACAACGGCTACGATCACCCGGATTACACCGACTGGGTGTACTCCGACGTGAAGACCGACAAGCAGGGTGCCGTCCACCGCCACCGCCGCCACCGCTGGCGACAACGAGTGACCCATCCCGCGTGAGCGGTTACTAGCCTAAGGGTCATGAGCCCCGGGACTTACAGTCTCGGGGCTTTTCGTATATCAGACCAAATAGGCACTCAGCAGAACGGACACCGAAACCAGGTCAAATATTGCATACTGGATTAGATGTCGTATACAAAGTCAGATATTACATACGGGATCGGGCGCCAATACCAGGCCAGATACCATATAGCAAAACAAGTTTCAAGAGACAATCCCCTCTTACATGATAATGGTTCATACCCTGTCACGACACCAAAACCCGGTACTTCATCCAACGAAAACCTATCGGAGCACCTAAAGAAAACGTGGCAACTCACCCACGAAACACCAACAGCATGTGAACGATAACGCACTACAATGAGCAATGGTGTGAACGAAGCAGTCACACACAACACAGCATGAATACAGAGGAGACATCGTGAGTCTTACCAGCGTCTACATCGCCAGTCCAGAAGGCGGCAACGGTCGCAACGTCGTCGCATACGGCGTGCTCAACGCCCTGACATCCGTGGGAAACACCGGCGTATTCCGCCCGGCAGCCTGCAAGCGTTCCGCGTTGACCGAGCCACTGCTCAAGGCTTCCACCGCTGGACAAGACCCCGCCAGCGTTCGTGGCGTCTGCCCGCGCCAAGCGCGTGAAGACAAGGACGGCGCGCGCGGAGACATCGTCGCCTCCTATCACGAATCGTTGGACGCCTGCCAGGCAGACGCCATGGTAATCGTGGGCACTGATTCCTCGCCGATTTTCGACCCGGCCAACTTCGCTTTCAACGCCGATGTTGCGGCCGATTTGCAGGCTCCCGTGTTCCTTGCCGTATGCACGATCCCGCGCAACGGCGAAGAGGTCAAGGCCACCGTCCAGGCATGCACCGCCATGGTCGAAGAAGCCGGATCGCAAGTCGCCGGCGTTTTCATCACCGGATGCACGGACGAGAAAGCCGCCGACGCCAAGCAGGCTCTCGCCGACAGCAAGGTTCCCGTATGGACGATTCCCGCCATGGACTTCCCCACCGAAGATGGCACCGACGAAGCGAGCGTGCTTGACACCTTCCGCAAGCACGCGCCCGCCGAAGAGATCCTCGCCGCCTTGCGAGTCCCCTTCGACGCGCCCACCACGCCGTACGCCTTCCAGTACAGCTTGTTGGGCAAGGCCAAGTCAGACAAGAAGACCATCGTTTTGCCTGAAGGTCAGGAAGACCGCATTATCCGTGCCGCCGACTACCTGCTCGCGCGCGACATCGTCGACCTGATCATCGTAGGCGACCGTGACGCGATTCTCGCACGCGGCGAAGCCTTGGGGCTAACCTCACTGAACAAGGCGACATTCCAGGCCATGGATGACGAAACCGTGCTCGAACCCATGATTGCCAAACTGTGCGAACTACGCGCCAAGAAGGGCATGACCGCAGAACAGGCCCGTCAGCAGTTGGCCGACGCCAGCTACTTCGGCACCATGCTGGTGGTGCTCGGCAAGGCCGATGGTTTGGTTTCCGGCTCGGTGAACTCCACGGCCAATACGGTGCGCCCCGCCTTGCAGGTCATCAAGACCAAGCCCGATGCCTCGCTGGTTTCCGGAGCTTTCCTCATGTGCTTCAAAGATCATGTCGCCATCTTCGCCGATTGCGCCATCAACCTCAACCCGAACGCCGAACAGCTTGCGGACATCGCCATCCAATCGGCGCAAACCGCCAAGGCATTCGGTATGGAACCCAAGGTGGGCATGCTCTCCTACTCCACGCTCGGCTCCGGCAAGGGGCCGGACGTTGACTTGGTGGAAGAAGCCACGGCCATCGTCAAGACCAAGGCTCCCGAACTGGCCGTCGTCGGATCGATTCAGTTCGATGCGGCATGGTCGCCCACCGTCGCCGCCGCCAAGGCCAAGGGCAACGATGTGGCCGGACACGTCAACGTCTTCGTGTTCCCAAACCTATGCGCCGGCAACATTGGCTACAAGGCCGTGCAACGTTCTTCGGGAGCGTTGGCCGTTGGCCCAGTGCTGCAAGGTCTCAACCGTCCGGTCAATGACCTGAGCCGTGGCGCGTTGGTGCAGGACATCATCAACACGGTGGCGCTTACCGCCATCGAAGCGCAGTAATACCACGTGTCGCCGCGGCAATGCCGCGCGCATATAAGACATGCCATCGCGTTCATGCGCGAGGTTGATAGGCACACCTATGACAGTGTGAGCCGAATCACCTCGCGCATGATGCTGTGATGGCACCATATTCGTGCCATTTGTAGGCGCTGACGAGTATGGTGAATTATTGGAAAGCCGTTTGTTCGGCACATCGATTACAACATGGAGGATGCTCACCATGGCACAAACCGTCCTTGTCATCAATTCCGGTTCCAGCTCCATCAAGTATCAGCTGGTTGATCTTGAGTCCGGCGAAGGCATCGCTTCCGGCCTGGTCGAGAAGATTGGCGAACCGGTAGACGGACACTACAAGCACGAGTTCGAAGGCGTCAAGCATGAGCTGGAAGAGCCCATCCACGATCATGAGCAGGGTCTCAAGCGCGTGCTCGGCTTCTTCGAAGAGCACGGTCCGAAGCTGTCCGAAGCCGGCATCGTTGCCGTTGGACACCGCGTCGTCCAGGGTGGTTCCATCTTCCCGAAGCCTGCACTCGTCACCGACAAGACCATCAACCAGGTCAAGGATCTGGCTGTGCTCGCCCCGCTGCACAACGGCCCGGAAGCCGTCGGCGCCGAAGTCATGCGTGAGCTGCTGCCCGATGTGCCGCAGGTCTTCGTATTCGATTCCTCCTTCTTCTTCCAGCTGCCGAAGGCGGCCAGCACCTATGCGCTGAACAAGGAAATCGCCGAGCAGTACCACATCCGCCGTTACGGCGCGCACGGCACCAGCCACGAGTTCATCTCCTCCGTGGTGCCGGACATCGTCGGCAAGCCCGCCGAAGGACTCAAGCAGATCGTGTTGCACATCGGCAACGGCGCTTCCGCTTCCGCTGAGGTTTCCGGTGAGCCCGTCGAAACCTCCATGGGTCTGACCCCGCTTGAGGGTCTGATGATGGGTGGCCGTACCGGCGACATCGACCCGGCCGTCGTCTTCCACCTGATCCGCAACGCACACATGAACGTGGACGAGCTCGACGCGCTGTTCAACAAGCGCTCCGGCATGATGGGCATGACCGGCTTCGGCGATCTGCGAGAAGTACATCGCCTCATCGCCGAAGGCAACGAGGACGCCAAGCTCGCGCTGGATGTCTACGTGCATCGCATCGTTGGTTACATCGGCAACTACACCGCTCAGATGGGTGGCGTGGATGTCATCACCTTCACCGCTGGTGTTGGCGAGAACGACGAAATCGTGCGTCGCAAGGTGTGTGAGAAGCTCGCTCCGTTCGGCGTCAAAATCGATATGGAGAAGAACGACACCCGCTCCAAGGAGCCGCGCATCATCTCCACTCCGGATTCCTCAGTCATCATCGCGGTCATCCCGACCAACGAAGAGCTGGCCATCGCCCGCAAGTCCGCCGCCATCGCGGAGAACGGCAAGGATTCCTACGGCAACGAGTTCGCTCGCTGACATAGGGTAGCTTCCAGACAATAGTCGATATCGACACGACGAGGGGTTGGACTCTTACGAGAGCCCAACCCCTCGCTGCATATGAGCATCGTGCTATTGAGAATCGTGGTATACGAGGTCGATATGTGAGGTCGTGATACGTACGATCCAATACGACGTATTACGAAGCCAGCATCGCAGACCACATGTCCACAAAATCCGGCAGTGTTTTGCGCGTCGTCTGCACATCACGCACCACGATGTCGGGAACCACCAGTCCCAACATCGCCGCAAAGGTAGCCATGCGATGATCCGCATACGTGTCCATGGTCGCACCACGCAACCTAGATACAGGCGTACCCGCAAGAGCAATGCCATCGGCCAGTTCCTCGGCCTCACCGCCCACACGCCTGATCTCCGTCACCAACGCCGCCAAGCGATCGGTCTCATGACCGCGAAGATGCGCGATACCCGTTATGGACGTCGGCGCATCGGCAACCGCCAGCAGCGCCGCCAAGGAAGGCGCCAACTCCCCCGCCGCCCGCAAATCGCAAGTACCCAACCCATGAATGACGCCGTTACCCCGTACCTGGCAGTAACGCACCCCGTCACGCGTCGGAAACGATACGTCGGCGCCCATGTCAGCCAGCAGATTCGGCAGTAATCCGCCCGGCTGCGTCGTATGTTCCGGCCAATACGGCACGCTTACCGTGCCACCAGCCAGCAACGCCGCTCCAAGGAATGGCGCCGCGTTCGACAGGTCAGGCTCAACGTCGACCCGCTCGGGCAACTGGAGGGCCGCCGGAGCAACCGTCCACGACATGGCGGTATCGTCAACCGCCACCGAGCCGCCGGCCGCAGCAATATCCGCAACCGTCATGCGAATATGCGGCATGCTGGGCACTTGGGCGCCCGTATGGCACACCCGCAAAGCGAACGGCAAGCGAGACGCCGCCAACAACATGCCCGAAATAAACTGCGACGACATCGAAGCGTCCATCGACACCGCCACAGGCTCGCCTCCCGCGTGACGCTCCGCCAACGCGTGCATATGCTCCGGCGACGGCGGCACCACCGTAAAGGGAAGAAAACCAGGCGTGCCATGGTAGATAACCTGCGCCCCCAACTGACGCAAACCATCCAACAACGGTTCCATAGGGCGGGCGTACGCCTGACGGTCGCCATCAAACCGCACCGCGCCATTCGCATACAACGCCAGCGCAGGCACAAACCGCATCACCGTACCAGCCAAACCGCAATACACCGCCACATTGCCGCGCAACACGCCGTCGGCTGGAGGGGTAACCACCACCGTCGTCTCACAGGAAGCATCCACCTGACAGCGCACCCCCAATGCGCGCAACGCATCCATCATCAGCTCAGTGTCACGCGAACGCAGCAGCCCGCGCAAAGTGACCGGACGCTTGCCCAATGCCGCCAGCACCAGATAACGGTTCGACAACGATTTGCTCCCCGGCACCGCCACCGTGGCATGCAGCGGATGCGCCGCCACTGGCGCGGACCACAAGGACAACGACGTATCTTCGACACTCATGCACTCCATACTAGCGGCAGCATCGCCGCCCATGCTTGGTATTTCCGCATGGCGGAGCCACAACCACAGACAAGCAAGGCATACCCTCGGCTAGAATACGGAAAGCACGACCTAAGGAGCGATATGGAACGGCCCCATAAAGGACAAAGCCTACTGATTGCCGCAGATGACTACATTTGTCTCGATTTGGAAACCACCGGCGTGAGCCCGTACTCATGCTCCATCATCGAAATCGGTGCCGTGAAAGTGGTCGACGGCAAGGAAGTCGACCGGTACACGCAGCTCATCGACCCGCAGTGCGCGCTGAATCCTTTCATCACCAATCTCACCGGCATCACCAACGCCATGCTGGACGGCCAGCCCACCGCCGAGCGCGTCCTACCGGACTTCTTCCAATGGGTCGGCCGCGACGCGCTGATCGTCGGCCATAATGTCAACTTCGACGTGAACTTCCTCTACGACCACGGCATGCGCGTCATGGGCACGCCATTCGCCAACGACTTCGTCGACACCATGCGCATCAGCCGCACACTCTACCCCCGCGAACGACATCATCGCCTCCTAGACCTCATCCAACGCTTCGACATCGCCGACACGGAAGAACACCGCGCGCTCTCCGACGCGCTGCAAACCGTGGAATGTTACGAATACATGAAATCCGCGCTTATGCAACGCGCCGCATAACGGCGACGCATAAGCGAGAAGCGAAGACAAGGCCTGCGGGCTGACAGGATTTGAACCTGCGATATCGTAGGTATATCTATTCCTCGACGATTACGACAGTGTTCGTGATGGTATCAGCGAATGTCTGTCCTTGGCGGTTCCACAGAGGACGGAGGAATCCAATGAACAGAATGTAGTCAACCAAGTGCGCCACCTCGCGCGCGGCCATTCTCAACCGCGACGCGGGAAGAAGCGAACTTCGATCGAGCACTTGAAGCTTGAGGATACGATGCGCCCACGATCGTCCGTCACGCGTGGAAAGGACGGAAATCAAGCAAGCGACGACGGCGGAAACGCAGATAACCCAAAATCCGCCGATTCCAGCCGGAGCGGATCTGCCGAAAAGGACGGTGCCGAGCAATTGAGACAGCAAGGATGTGGGCAATATTATGCGCAGCACATACGCAGCTATTCTGCGACACCAAATAAGCACCATCGACGCCTCCTCTATCGGATTTCCAGCACCACCATTCGTCGGCGAATGCATGGGAGGAAATCGTCAGTCAGATACCCCTTCTGAGAATACGATAAAATTCATTTCTTGTCTAGTTTGGACAGTACGTCTTTCCCAAGCCGCTGAACGATCCCATGCTGTCTTGATCGCATCAAGCATCTTGCGCCGGTCGTCAAAGAACTCCTCAATGAATGGATGCCCATATCCCGGGCCGAGACGCTACCACGAGTGACGTTCCGTCTGCCCGAAAGTGGATTCCCATAGTGCGATGGATTGCCGCGCCTGCTCGCTCCAATCGTATTCATGGTTATCAATGATCTCGTCCATATCATGCATGAATGTGCCAAGGATTGCAGGCAGGTCATAGGAGCCATCAGGCTTGACCGGTATGCGTACCGTCTCACGACGGTACGCATCAATATTCATGATCGGATGACCGTTAAGCTCTGCGACCATGAAGCCTTTGCAGTACCATGCCCTTCGGCATCGCGGTAAAACAGACCGGCCAACGGCGAATCGTCAAGTATAAAGCAACCGATCGGCACCCCAGCCATCAGCATATGCGCCGTACCCATCTGTGCAACCTCCATCATTGGCGGATATCTCCAATATAGTGGAGTCGAATCTTGGTGTAATCGTCACGTGTGATGCTTGCGACGGCGTAGCAGACATGCTGAGATTGCTTTGACACAAAAGAAGCCCTATTTCCAATCGAAAATAGGGCCTTTCGGTCGGGCTGACAGGATTTGAACCTGCGACATCCTGCTCCCAAAGCAGGCGCGCTACCAAACTGCGCTACAGCCCGTCGTGCGCGTTCACGCACAATGCACCATTGTAACGCACTGCATCCACTACGACACGCATGGGCGCGGTGCTTTGCGCTCGCTTCGGCAAAACCCCGCCGCACAACCCACTGCCCATTGTGCAGACACGCCCTACAATATCGCGCCTTCGCGCTGCGGAGCATCACCCATTAGCATGAGGAAACTACGCGACTGAGCGGTGATGGTGAACCCTGCCTCGTAGTTCAAATCCGGCGCATGCGGATCCGAAGTGTCCACGATGAGTTTCCAATGCCGCCCGTACTGTTCCGCCGGCAGCGTGAAGGTGATCGGCTCGTAATGCGCGTTGAACAACAACAAGAAATCATTATCCATCATACGATTGCCATACCAATCGGTTTCGGGGATGTCCCCGCCGTTGAGATACACCATTACCGATAGCGCGTGCGTGTCCTGCCAATCTTCCAAATCCATAATGGAACCCGTATGGTCGAACCATTCGACCTGCGGCAGCGTGTCCATATCGTCGCCGGGTTCACGCCCGGTGAAGAAGCGGCGGCGATGCAACACGGGATGGTCACGCCGCAAATGGATGAGCCGCGTGGCGAACGCGAGCATGTCACGCTGGTCATCATCAAGATTCCAATCGGTCCACGAAATGGCGCTGTCCTGGCAATACGCATTGTTGTTGCCTTGCTGGGTGCGCATCACCTCGTCACCGCCGCACACCATGGGTACACCTTGGCTGACCAGCAGCGTGGCGAACATGTTGCGCATTTGACGCTGTCGCAGCTCGTTGACGTCACGTATGGGGGTTTGCCCCTCCACGCCGCAGTTCCATGAACGGTTGTTGTTTTCGCCGTCGCGGTTGCCTTCGCCGTTGAGCTCATTGTGTTTTTCGTTATAGCTCACCAAATCGCGCATGGTAAAGCCGTCATGGCAGGTAATGAAATTCACTGACGCCACCGGACGGCGGCCGTTCTCCTGATACAAGTCGGAACTACCCATCAGGCGGCTGGCGAACTCGGGCAACGTCGAGGGCTGCGAACGCCAGAAATCGCGCACGCAATCACGATATCGACCGTTCCATTCCGACCAGTTGGCCGGGAAACCGCCCACCTGATAGCCACCCGATCCCAAATCCCATGGTTCGGCAATCAGCTTGACCCGTGAAATCACCGGATCCTGCGCCACAATGTCGAAAAATGCGCTCAGCTTGTCCACTTCTTGGAACTGCCTGGCCAAGGTGGCCGCGAGGTCGAACCGGAAGCCGTCGACATGCATGTCGGTCACCCAATACCGCAGACTGTCGGTGATCAGCTGCAGGGCGTGCGGCGAACGCATAAGCAACGAATTGCCGGTACCAGTAGTGTCGAAATAATGCTGCGGATCGTTGTCGACCAGTCGATAATATTCGCGGTTGTCAATGCCTTTGAGACTTAGCGTGGTTCCAAGGTCATTGCCTTCCGCCGTATGGTTGTACACCACGTCGAGGATGACTTCCATGCCGGCGTAATGATATGCCTTGACCATGGCCTTGAATTCGTTGACCTGCTCGCCGCGCTGCCCGGAACTCGAATAGGCGTTGTGCGGCGCAAAATAGCCGATGGTGTTGTATCCCCAGTAGTTGCTCAATCCACGCTCCTGTAGGAACGTGTCATTGACGAACTGATGGATCGGCATGAGCTCAATGGCGGTCACGCCCAACTTCTGCAGGTATTCGATGACGGCCGGATGCGCCAAACCGGCATAGGTACCGCGCAAATTCGGCGGTACCAAAGCGTTGAGATTGGTCATGCCGCGCACATGCGCCTCATAAATCACCGAATCGTGATACGGAATGAAGGGATGGCGGTCGCTGCCCCAATCGAAATATGGATTGATGACCGCGGCTTTCATGGTATGCGCCGCGGAATCCAAGTCATTCATGTCATGAATATCGTCCGGACGGTCGAACCAGTAGGAAAACAGGCTTTCATCACCGTCGATATTGCCCTCTATGGCTTTGGCGTACGGGTCGAGCAGCAACTTATGCGGATTGCAACGCAAACCCCGCGCGGGATCATACGGGCCATAGACACGGTAACCATACCGTTGTCCAGGCTGAATCCCGGGCAAATAATTGTGCCACACGTAAGAATTTTGCTCGGTCATGGGCACGCGCGTCTCCACGCCGGCCTCGTCAAACAAACATAATTCAACGCGTTCGGCGACTTGGGAGTACAGCGCGAAATTCACGCCGGCGCCGTCGTAGCTGGCACCCAGCGGATACATGGAACCCGGTCTGATCTGCATGACTCCAGTATGACATGCCGACGCCGAGAATGAAGGGCATGCGCGATGTTCCGTATCGCAATCCTCACATGACGCCCACGACTTGCACGGCATACCAGCGTTCCAACTGCCGGACACGATCGGTCCACGCAGCCCCGACGCCGACGCACCGCACGATGCGTTCGCCCTCGCTCGTCAACGCGTCCTGAAGACCGACCTGGCCGTCACCATCCTGGCTGTCCAACGCAGCATCCTTGCCGCCCATCGGCACGCACACCGGACGATCCACATGAATTTCCAGCCGTTCGGGAGCCAACGCGGCAATCATCTGCTCGCCCCACTCCATAAGAATCACCGTATTATGCGACGGAGATTCCAACACTTCGTCCAATCCCAACGACTCCAACTCATCCAACAGTTGATCGACGCTGTTCTGCCCCGGCGCATACACCTTACCTCCCAGCCGATAGGCGTCCACATGCACCACATGCATATCGCTGCCGTCAGGCAAACGGCCATCCAATTCACGGGCTATGGTGAACGTCGGTGACACAATAGGTTCCTCGATATGCAGCCCGGCGCCGAACCCTTGCGCAAACGTGGTTTTGCCGGCTCCCAGCGGGCCGGACAGCAGCATCACATCGCCGCCCTTGGCCAATTCGGCCACACCAACGCCCAACCGCCGCATATCCTGCGCGGTCGGCACTCGAAAACTTGCCGTCACCGTCTGCTCATGCATCCGCTTCACTCCTCCAACTACCGCCGTATCCCACGCGCGCCGATCAATACAATCGCCTGCTCCAGAGCATATATCGGATCGCCCCCATTGGTTTTGCACTGTTCGTCGGCATCCGCCAACGCTTGAATGCACGTGCCCAAACCAACGGACGTCCACCCCGACAGCAACGCCATGCTTTTGCGCAGAATGTACGGATTGGTCTTGGATTCCGCTTGGGAAATCACTCCGGACTTCACCGCAGAGGCCTTGGCCAGGGTGCGCAGTTTCATTGCCAATGCGCCGATCAACGCAATCGGGTCGATACCTTGTTCGATCGCCTGACGCATGGTGATGATGGCTTCGCTGGTTCGACCCGCCAATGCGGCATCGGCGACCGCGAATCCCGTAACCTGCGGGTTGCCAGTCAAATACTGGTTGACCAACGCCAACGTTATGGGATCATCGTCAAAATCAAAACACAACTGGCGGCACATCGCCGCCAACTCGCCCGTACGCTCCCCCAACACCGCGACTAATTGCTGCGCTGCCGCCGGTTCGACACGACGGTGCAGCCGCTCGAACATCGCCATGACGAAATTGAGCTTCGCCTCCGCGGTTTTCAAATCGGGCACCGGATCCTTATAGGCCCCCGCCTTGGCGAGCTGGTCCAATACCCGCTTGCCCTTCACGCCGCCTTCATGACCGCAAATCACCACGCAAGGCGCGTCTGCGCTCGCCACATCCTTGCAGTAGGACACCATCGCCTGTGTCAAATCCTCATCAGCCAACTGAAGATTCTCCATCATCACTATGGAGGATTCAGCCAACAACGACGGACTGACCGCCTCATCGAACGCATACCGAGACGTGGTAGCGGCGTCCAATTGCACGACGTCGGCGTCAGGCATCAACTGTCGGGCACGCTGCTGCCAATCACGGCGGGACATCTCGTTGAGATACGGGTCTGACCCCACCACCACGATAACCGACGCGGGAAGTGTTCGCTGTGTTGCCATACTCTTCACTCTGATGCCATTGGTGGACAAGACGTCGTCTGCGCAACGCCGGCAGCGCAATCTGCCAATCACGCTCGTCCACAGCCTGGTCAAGCATCGGCGGCAGTTCCTTACACCATATCGCCATCGCCGCATACCACGGCATACGCAATGGATGGCCCTGCCCCATGCCACGCATTCGCCAACGCACCACTGTCATGATGCGCAACAGCGCTGCTATCGCCGATATCAAAAGTTGCGCGACCACCATCAGCCATGCGCCACGCACGCCACCCGACCAAGGAACCGCCGGCAACCGCGCGTCTCCCAACCACCACGCACACCGTTCCATCAACGATGTGCCCATCCCCGCCATCCATGACAACATATGAGCGCCCCATCCCCATACCGGTGCCAACACCAGCGCCGCCAGCCCACACACCGTGGCCGCGTCCACTACCGGCGCCACCGCCATATTGGACAGTATCGAGCACAGCGGCAAACGCGGCGTCATCATCACTTGTAACGGCAACGTCGCCCACTGGGCCGCCAGGGTTACCGACAGCGCCCCCGCCACAGGTCCCGGGACCCACAACCGCAACGCCCTGCGCCACGGCTCGGCCAACGTGGCTATGCCGAACACAGCCGCGCATGACAGCGCAAACCCCATGCTGCGCGCCAACCATGGCTGCAATACCAGCATCGCCATCACCGTCCAGCTCAACGCACTCACCGTCTGCGCCCGCCGACCGATCATACGTGCGCCGCATACCAGCAATCCCATCACCAGAGCGCGTGTCACCGAATCCGAGGCGATCATGGTGCGCGACAGTGCGACAAACGCCAACGCCGTCATAGCCTCCACCACACCACGGGGCAACCCCACCCATGCGCCGCCACGGCGCACCAACGTACCCAGCAAGGCAAAATGTCCGCCCGACACCGCCATGAGATGGATGATGCCGGCATCGCGAAACGCCATATTGAGGCGTTGCGCATAAGCCTCATCGACACTGACAGTACGGCTGACGGTTTCATCGCTCACCACGGCATCGCTACCCAACACGCCGAGCGTCAGTCCGGGCACCAACACCTTGGCCTGGTCCGGCAACCCCGCGCATGCTGCGATCAAGCCATGCTGCATGGCGGCGACCATGCGTTGCACTCCCGACGGCGACGCAAGGCGTTGTACGGTATCCGCCGGCGATGACGTCGACTGCACGAGCCACCATGGCACGGTGCCGTACTCCGCCGGCCGCACGGTAACGCTAACGGCATACACCCCCGTGGTATACAACTGCCGACAGGTCGGCTCGTCGGCAAACAGCACGGCACGTGCGTGGGAGGCGCGCGATTGTCCGCCGATGCGTATCGAAGTCAACGCCGTCTGAGCTTGGCAATATCCACGACCCGACGAGGCACGCACCGGAGCCGTAACTAGCCGCATTACCGCCCGCACCGGTTCCTGTATGTCAGATGCAACGGCAGCCACATCGCTGCGCTGCCACCATGCGTTGACACTGGCCGCATATCCACCCAGCAACGAGGCACTACAGAGCAACACACACCATACGACGGCATAGCGCATAAGACGACGCGAGCTTCGCCGCCACACCCAGCATGCCACCACCAACGCTGCCAGCATCCATGTGCCGACGCACAACATCGGCGCTGCGCCAGCAACACCAGCGGCATGCCCAGTATGCTCATACCACTGTTGCACCAGTATGCTTGAGGCCCACATGACCAGTGCGCACGGCAGCGTACGCCAATCGCGGCTGCCTTGCTCCACCGCGCACCAATCGTCGGTATGCCGTGCCGCCATTACACATGCACCTGCGAACGGAGTTTTTCCAAGGTTTTTGGACCGATGCCATCAACCTGTAGCAACTGGTCGACGCTGGTAAACCGGCCGATGGTGTTGCGATACATGACAATCGCTCGGGCGGTTACCGGGCCGACGCCACGCAACGTCTGCAGTTCGCTTTCGCTTGCCGTATTGAGATCCAATCCCGGTTGTGAGGACGGTGCGGATGCCTCGGGTACCGATGGCACATCAGCGGATGAGGGACCGGGCTGCGTACCGGAATCGGAGGGAACGAGTGATGGTGCGGTCTGTCCATGGGATTGCCCGTCACGCATGGCATCCGTCGCATCATCCGTGTGAGTGTCACGCCGGTTCCCATTGCCCTGAGACGAGCCGTCGAGTCGTTTGTCTGCTTTGCCGCCACCCCCTGTTGAATCCTTCCTCGCGGCGATCGGCTGGCCCTCCATGACGGAGAAATTCATCGCCTGTTGCACCAGCATGGTGAGACTTGCGCAGAGCAATACCGTCAGCACCAGCATCACCACCAACGCGTGGATGGGTTTGACGACGAGACGCACACGATGGCGCGGTTTGTCATACCGCCCTTCGGCATCCTGCGGCCGTACTCCCACCAGCATGGACAATGCCTGCGCGGTACTGGAACACCGAGTTCCCTCGCGTGGCGTCGAAGCCGACGATGATGACGACGCAGACACAGACGCAGATGCCGCCACCGATGACGCTGGCGGCATCGGTGGCGGCGGAGGTTCTGCGCACACGACGGCACGCCGTCGCATCACAGCTACAGGTTGCGCGCGCCGGCCCGGTTGCATACCCGCCAAGGTCTGCAACCGCTGCGCGCAAGAACCAGTGTCATGCCCATAAACAATGCCCATGACTCCACTGTGCGGGAATCATGGGCATAATGACAAGCGTCATGCGCCATGGTGGTCGAAGGCTCGACCACCGGCGTGTCCGAGCGCTTGACCGACTATTCGGTCGAACAGCCGACCGGCTTATTCGGCCGGCACGATGGACACGATCTTCGGCGCCTTGACGATCACCTTGCGCGCAGGCTTGCCGCCCAGGCGATCGGCGACCGCTTCCAACGCCATGCGTTCCAGCTCGTCGGCGGCAATATCCGGGCTGACCTCAAGCTTGGCACGCACCTTGCCCTTGATCTGCACCACCGCAGTAACCGTATCCTGGCCGACGTATCGCTCATCGGCCTGCGGCCACGGTTCATGCGCCAGCGACTGCTCATGGCCAAGCTTGGACCACAATTCCTCGCAAATATGCGGGGCGATCGGCGACAGCATCAACACCAGCGGCTCCAACGCGGCACGCGGCACCTGTGGCAACGAGGTCAGATGATTGTTCAGCACAATCAGCTTGGCAATCGCCGTATTGGGACGCATGTTCTCCATCTCCACCGTCACCTCGGCGATGGTGTTATGCAGCAGCTTCAGCGTCTTGTCATCCAACGGAGCATCCGCCACCTGCAGCTCGCCGGTCTGCTCATCGACCGCGTTACGCCACAGACGCTGCAGGAAGCGCATACCGCCGACCACATTGCGCGTATTCCACGGGCGCGACTCAGCCAGCGGCCCCATGCTCATCTCATACAGACGGAAGGTGTCCGCACCATACGTTTCGTACATATCATCCGGCGTGATGATATTCTTCAGACTCTTGCCCATCTTGCCGAATTCACGGTTGACGGTCTCGCCCTGCCATGTGTAGGACGTTTCGCCTTGCGCGTCCGTCACCTCCTCGACTTCCGCCGCCGGCACGTACTGTCCGCGCTCATCGGTGTAGGCATACGCCTGGATCATGCCCTGGTTGAACAGCTTGTGGAACGGCTCCGGAGAGCTGACAAAGCCCAAGTCGAACAGCACCTTGTGCCAGAAACGGGCGTACAACAGATGCAGCACCGCATGTTCGACGCCGCCGACATACAGATCCACGCCGCCGGATTCGCCAGCCGTGGCATTATGACGCGGACCAACCCAGTAGTTGAACTCATCGGCATCCACCATATGCGCCGCATCGGTGGGATCAAGATACCGCAGGTAATACCAGCACGAACCCGCCCAGTTCGGCATGGTATTGGTGTCACGGTAATAGGTGCGTTCGCCGTCTCCCAAATCCAACGTGACCTTGACCCAATCCTCGTTGCGGCTCAACGGCGCTTCGGGATTGGACTGCGCGTCATCGGGATCGAAGGTCTTCGGGCTGTAATCCGGCACGTCCGGCAAAGCAATCGGCAGCTGGTCGTCCGGCAGCAGATGCGCCACCCCATCCTCGTCATAGACGATCGGGAACGGCTCTCCCCAATAGCGCTGGCGGCTGAACAGCCAATCACGCAGGCGGTAGGATACCGTGCCCTCGCCGATACCCTGGCGCTCGAGCCAGGCGTTCACCCGCTCGATGGCCTCATCGACGCGCAACCCGTTGAGCGACAGCGGCTCGCCGCCCACCGCAGCATGCTCCACACTGGAGTTGATGACTATGCCATCATGCGAGACAAACGGCGCCACGCCCTCATACTGGCTCAGATCCTCGCCGGAATCCGGCAGCGGCTGCACCGTATACACCACTGGCAGGCCAAACTTCGCCGCAAAATCATAATCGCGCTGATCGCCGCCCGGCACCGCCATAATCGCGCCCGTACCATAATCCATCAGCACATAATCCGCCGTGAAAATCGGCAGCTTCGCGCCCGTAATCGGGTTGATGGCATACAGACCCGTGAACAGACCGGTCTTCTCACCGGCATCCTCAACACGATCCTTGGCAGTCTTCGCCTGCGAGGTGGCACGATACGCCTCCACTGCCTCACGCGGCGACGCACAACCGCCCTTCCACGAATCCGGCACCTCACCAGGCCAGGAATCCGGCACAGCGGCCAGCAACGGATGCTCCGGAGCAACCACAGCAAACGTCGTGCCGAACAACGTATCGGGACGCGTGGTGTAGATCTCCATGTCGCGCTCGCCCTGGTCGGTCGGCACCGCGAAATGCACATGCGCGCCATGCGATTCGCCGATCCAATTACGCTGCATGAGCTTGACCTTGTCTGGCCAATCGATGGTGTCCAAATCTTCGATCAGACGATGGCCATAGGCAGTGATGCGCATGGACCACTGACGCAATTCACGTTGGAACACCGGGAAATTACCGCGCTCGGAACGTCCCTCGGCCGTAACCTCCTCATTGGCCAACACCGTACCCAAACCAGGACACCAGTTCACCGGCGACTTGGAAATATACGCCAAACGATAGTCATTCAGCACATCCGCCTGCTCCGCTCGGCTCAGCTCATCCCACGCGCGGCCCTGCGCGCCGGGAATCTCACGCTCGCCCGAACGGAACTGCTCGACCAATTGCGCAATCGGACGGGCCGACCCCTTGCCGCCATCGGGACGAACGAAATCCGGGTCATACCAGGCATCGTAAATACGAGAGAAAATCCACTGCGTCCAACGCACATACGCCGGATCGATGGTGGCGAACGAACGACGGTCGTCGAAGCTCAATCCCATACGATGCAGCTGCCGACGCATATTGGCGATATTCTGCTCGGTGGTGATGCGCGGATGCTGCCCCGTCTGTACCGCGTACTGTTCCGCAGGCAGGCCGAACGCATCATAGCCCATGGCATGCAGCACGTTCTCGCCTTTCATGCGGTGGTAGCGGCTCACCACGTCGGTCGCCAAATACCCCAACGGGTGCCCGACATGCAAACCCTTGCCGGACGGGTACGGGAACATATCCATCACGAAATACGGCGCACGCCCCTCGGCATTCCTACCCTCGCCATCGCGAAGATCACCCTTGACGTTGGCAGCCCAGAAGGTACCCTTGTCATCCCAGAAACGCTGCCATTTGCTTTCGATATCCTGAGCCAGGCTCGCATTGTAGCGGAATGCCGGCTCGCCCGCGTCAACCTGCGCGGCGGTGGTATTCTCAGTGTCACTCATAAACAAGGATTATTGCCACGCAACTGGACACAGCGCCAATCATTACTCACTATGAGAAACGGCGGTTGCCGGCGTGTCCGCATCGGTAATCGACAAACCAGTGCGCTCCTGCAGACTTTCGGCATACTTAGCCCACGAGCCATCGGCGATCATGGCATGGATGATATCGTCGATGGTTTGCGCCAATTGGGTATCGTCATGCCGCACCGCAATGCCATAACACTGCGTGGCAAACGCCTTCGACGACACTCGCAACTCGTTGCCGCTATTGGCCTGACGCAACCCTTGCAGCACTACATCAGCACCAGCCATGGCATCGGCCTGACCAGCAAGCACCGCCGTGACACATTGCGGATAGGTGGCACGTTCCTGCACTTGCACCTTCGGATACGAATCTCGGATGGTGTGCGCCACTTCAACTCCTTGAGCCACACATACCGTGCGACCGTCCATCGCCGCGATATCCGCCTTGGCGGATGCGCCACGCAAGGTCATCATCGTCTGTCCCACAGTCAGATACGGCCCCGCCAGTGCCACGTCCTCACTTTGCCGCGCGTCCATCGGATAGCCAGACACCACCATGTCGACCACACCATGGTCAAGCATCACGCTACGAATGGAAGGCGTCACCGGCACAAACACGATTTGCTTGCTGGCATACCCCAACGCCTTAGCCACATATCGAGCCACCTCAATCTCAAAACCTTGATACACGCCATCATGACGCCAACCCAATCCCGGTTCATCCGCGCTCACGCCGATGGCAATCGTCGGCCCCTGCGCCTGACCATGAACAGCAATAGCCGCACCACACGCCGACGAAGCCGTCACCAATATCGCGGCGCAGACCCCCGCCATAATCCGACGTATCAGTCGCATGGACCTTAACCTTCCAAACAGAGCGGGCACGCCGCTACTTAAATAACCGTGAACGAGTCAGGAACCATGTGGCCACACCGGAAATCGCCAACGAGATCACCACAACGATCAGGAATCCCCAATGGCTGTTCGACAGAGGCATACCCAACATACCCTCCTGGAAGTTCATGCCATACATGGAGAAGATCAACGTCGGAATCGACAAGGTAATGGAAATGATGGTGAAGATACGCATCACGTTGCTTAAATTATTAGACACAATGGAGGCAAAGGCATCGGTCATATTCGCCAAAACGCCACTGTAGATGTTCGCCATCTCGATAGCCTGTTTATTTTCGATGATGACATCGTCCAACAGGTCCTCGTCTTCCGGATATTGCTGAATGCGAGAGAGCGTCGTGAGTTTCTCCATCACGATTTCATTCGACTTGAGGCTTGTGGTGAAATACACCAAGGTTTTGCTCAATTCAAGCAGCATCAGAATCTCGCGATTCTGCATCGAGTGCCGCAACTTCAATTCCAACTTGTCGCTCTCACGGTCGATGATGCGCAGGTAGCGCAAGTACATGGTGGCGTTGCGGTACAGAATCTGCAAAATGAAGCGCGACTTCATAAACGTGTTGAAGCCACGAATCGTACCCTCCATGAAAGGATGCAGCACCGGCGTATCCTGCATGCAGACGGTGATGATCATATTACGCGTGACAATGATCGACAACGGAATCGTCTCATACCAGTCGCGCCCACCACGTTCCTCCACCGTAGGAATATCAACAATGATCATCGTGTAATCATCCTCGACATCCACGCGGGAACGTTCCTCATCATCCAATGGAGCGCGCAAATCGGCCAAATCAACACCAGTCTCCTGAGACACGGTGGCCAGTTCAACGTCGGTGGGGTCGCTGAGGCATAACCACGAGCCGTTCTCCGGTTTGTCGATACTCTCAACCTGTCCGTTGATGGTACTGAACATCCGCAGCATATGCCTGTCACCTGCCTTCCATGCACCCGCCGTCAATACGACGCTACGATAAGCCCACAATCACCCACCACCATAGCCCACGCGGTGGTCTAGCATCATGTGCTCATCCGACCGTCACACCGAATGACACGCTACTTCGCCGGTTTTGCCTCGCCATCTACCCAAGGTTTCCACAACGGCATATCCTCAGGGCGTAACCACTCTGGCCCATTCTCCCAGTCGACCGTGCGTGAAATGGCTGGACCCAGATTATATTCCGTCAGCTTCCAATGCACCGTACCATCGTCTCGATACGACGGTACGAGCGTCGACCAATGCGCGTTGCGTACACCGGCACCCAACGCGTCCGTGGTATCCACGTCGATGCCGAGCATGACGCCGATCGTGCTGGTAATCCACGAGCCATGCCCCACCAGCAACAAAGTCGTCGGGATCGGATCGTCGCGATACTGTCGCACCATGTCGTTGATAGCCGACAAGCCACGCCGTCCCGCATGCGTCTTGCTCTCCACGCCATACGTCGACTCGCCGCCCATATGAGACTTCCACGACGCATAGGCTTGCGGATCCATCTGCTGAATCTCCTCGCGGGTCATCCCCTCCCATCGACCAAAGCTCCGCTCACGCAGGCGCACGTCCACCGTCACCGGCACACCCAAGGGATCGGCTACCGCATGCGCCGTCTGCTGGGCGCGGAACAAATCGGACGACAGCACCACCAAACGACGTTGCGCCGCGGGAGAACGATCATATTCGCCGGCATCACTGCGCCGCGCGGCATCCGGACCGGGCTGCGCCAGAAGTTCATGGTGGCTGGCGATATTGGCAACTTTCGCCCAATACAGACGCTGGTCGAGTTCCATAGCGCTCTGATCGGCCTGCCATTGCCCCACAATATCCAATGGAATATCGATTTGTCCTTGCAGCCGGCGCTGCAAGTTGTAGGTAGTGCGGCCGTGGCGCAACAACATCACTTCATGAATCATGGTTCGCAACCTCTTCCCATCGATACGGCGATAATTCCATCGTAGCCGCAACCATAGTTGGGCAGGGCGCGGACAACGCCTCCAGCGAACGATACTGCTAGCGGTTGCGCTTCGGCAACGCACACGACAAACGGCCGCCCTGGGAAGCCGGCTCGTGCAGGAACCAGTAGGCCAATGCCACAAACAACGAGCCGCCCACAATATTGCCCAAGGTCGCCGCAGACAAATTCAAAGCGATGCCCAACCATGAAACCGTCGCACCATCGCCGTACCCCATCAGCGACGAAGCCCATCCAAGCGGCAGGAAGAACATATTCGCCACACAGTGCTCGAAGCCCATGGCCACAAAGCCCGCAATGGGCAATAGAATGCCCAAGACCTTGTCCGCCACCGAACGCGCCGCAAAACCGATGCGTACCGCCAGACACACCAAAATATTGCACAGCATGCCGCGCACAAACGCCACACCCCACGGCAACGTCGCCTTCGACACCGCAGTGGACACCGCCACCGCACCCACCGCACCATCATGCAATCCCATGGTGCCCGCCACACACAACAACACCACCAACAGCGCCGCACCCAAGGCATTGCCAATCCATACCAACACCCACTGCTTGACCATCGAGACCCACCTAATACGCCGAGACGCCACATCACTGACCATCAATGAGTTGCCGGTGAACAATTCAGCTCCACAACACAACACCAACACCAGCCCCATACAGAAGGCCAGGCCACCCATGAACCGCTGAACGCCCCAAGCCACCGTGGCATCCGACGTTACGATAAGGAAAAACAACGCGCCAAAACCGATGAACATCCCGGCGAACATCGCCGACACAATCGTGCGCGTGGCATCCACTTTAATCTTGCGCTCGCCGGCCTTCTTCACCGCCTCTTCGGTTTCCGCAGGAGTTAACGCATTGATGGCCACAGCCCCCACTCGCTCTTTCCCCTCTTGGTCAAACGTACCCTGCTCTTGCACGACCCTCTTTGAAGTCATTGAACCGCTGCCTTCCTTCCCTATACCCACACGCCACGATGCGTATTCCAGCGCGCCCACCACTGTACCGCCGACGGGTACCAGACATGCCGGATCGGAAACGCTTGCCCAACATACGACGACGGCACCACGCCTACAACGCGGTGCCGTCGTCAAGTCGATGACCGGAATCAGTCCTTCTCGATGGTCTTGCCGGCAGTAGCGCCAGAACTCAGATCCTGAATCTCCGTTACTTCCATGACCGGAATGGCGGCCGGAATCTTGGTGCCATTGGCCTCAGCCACCTTGACCTGCTCATTATAGATATCGTCATCCGTGTGCAAGGTAACCGTGCCCCGGAAACGATAGCCCTTCTTCTCCGCCAAGTTGGCGACGGCGATAACCAGCGGACTGCCATCTTGCAAATTGCGATAATGCTGCCCGGCGGTACGCTCGTGATACGCCAAATGATGATCGTCCAGCACGAACATGGACATCTTCGGACCGAGGTCGAGCTCGCCATCCTTGTTCACAGTGGTAATCCAAGCGAGATTATTCTCAATGAATGTCTTCATCTCCGCAGTGAGTGTTGCCATAGTCGCATCCTTTCCTAAAAGGCGATGTAGTTCAAGGGTACTGCACTATGCGCAGATACACATTCAGTGAACACATTTTTGTGAGCAAAATCACCAAGAATGTCCTATTGACGACACAAACATATGTGCTACCCACAATTTCCTTCAGTGTTGCTACGACATTGCTTCCACTAATCAGGTCGCTTTCGCGATTCTCTACAAGGCTATCAGTCATACTTCCCGAAGCACCACAACACGGGACACGCCGAATCACCGCTTACGAAAAACCATGTGTAAGATGTTCTACGTTCACAACAGAACAGACGGGGCTATGGCGCAGCTGGTAGCGCATCTCCATGGCATGGAGAGGGTCAGGGGTTCGAATCCCCTTAGCTCCACAGACAAGGCTTCCGATTGAGGAAGCCTTTTTCATACTCTGGGCATTTGCAAGACAATGCTTTGCGCTATATCGCGCATCGTTGTCGATGATGGTGCGTCGGATACGTGAACCCGCCAATTCGACGCACCATCATTGCATCGTTACCGTCTATAGCCGTAACACCTACTGCGCCTTGGCCATGGCCTCATCCATGTGCTGCGCAAATTGCAATGGCGTGATCTTGCCCTGGACCAGCTGCTGCTGTTGGGCAGTCATCTCCGACATCAGGCCCGATGCTGACTTGGAGAAGTTCACCCAGTAGAACTTATTGGTATTGACATAATCCTTGATGACCTGCGCCAATTCCGCAGGGGGATCGGTACGGTATTTATCAGACAACGACATAGTCTGAGCAGCAGTGACGAAAGCCTTCAGACCGTCCTTGCTGTTGAGGTAGGCCAGGAACTTCTTGGCGGCGTCCTGCTGCTCCTTGCTCGCCTTGGCGGCGATCGCGAAGCCCTGGTCCGGGCCGCCGTTGATCCACTGCTCGCCGTCGCCGTACGCCGGCATCGCGGCCACGCCGAGATTAATGCCAGCGGCACGCACGTCAGCCAAATCCCACGGGCCGGAACGCATCACGGCCAGGCTGCCCGTGATGAACTCCTGCTTGACCTGGTCGGCCGACAGGCCGACGCTCTTCTGCGGGATGACGCCCGCCTTGACGGCCTTGTCCCACTCCTGCAGCGCCGGCGTCCACTCCTTGGCGAACGTGGACTTGCCGTTCCAGATCACCTCGTCCTGCGTGGCGTTGCCGTCGGCCGCGTACTTGCTGGCCAGCAGCGCCTCGAACGTGCCGGATGGACCTGTGTTGAAGTCCTCGAGGAAGGCGGTCTTGCCCATGTCGTTGATCTTCTTGCCCATGGCGATGAAGTCGTCCCACGTCTTGGGGAACTCCGTGTAGCCGGCCTCCTTGAGGATGTCCTTGTTGTAGAACATCACGCCCACCCAAGCCGACACCGGCATGGCGTAGGTCTTGCCGTCCTGCTGGAACAGGGTGAAGTTCGTCGGGTCGATGCCATCGAGGAACTTTTCACCAGTCAAATCCAGCGGATAGCCAGCCTCCATGATATTGGTGCGGTTATCCATGGTCATGTTGAAGATTGTCGGAGGGGCGCCGCCCGACAGGCGGGTCTGCAGCGTCTGCATGTACTGGGTGGAATCCTGGCCGTACTGCACGTCGATCTTGATGTTCGGATACATCCGCTCAAAAGACTGTATAACAGTGCCAATCTGACTTTTTTGAAAATACGAATAGAACGAAATATTTACTGACGCAGCGTTTGACACGCCACACGCCGCCAAAGGCACCATCACACCTGCCGTACACAGCACAGCCAAGGTGCGAATGGTACGACGTGTAGAAAATTGTTTCATATAACATTCCTCTTTTCTGCATCCACATTGACGAAGAAATAGTACGTATAGATAACGCCGCTCCAGTATGCCATAAGTACGACAATATTGCAAAAACTATCCGTTTTATATCGTGGAAATGTCACGTCCCATCTAGACTGCGATTCATCAAGCGGCATTGTCACACATAGGCAGAACGCAAACGATTCCTTATCCGTTGATCCAATATCGCACTCGGGTCGACGCCAGACTTCAGCAACGCACCCAGCGCCAAAACATCCGGCATGGCATGCGTGAAAAAATCACGATAACCGGTGCATAAATAATTCAGTAACGGCCCCGGACGTCCATCCTCCCGCACGGACTCACCCACATCTACAAAACGATCCTTCGGACAGCCGCCTTGACAAAATACACGCACAGGACAACGCAAACATTGTGCGGTCAAGTATGTTTTATCCTCGCCGAAACGGCGCTGACGCTCATCATTCAAAGCCTGGGCAAATCCCATCGAAGCCACATTGCCCAACCGATATCCAGGCTCGACATAATGGTCGCAAGAGTAAATATCACCATTGAACTCAATCGCCAAAGCATTGCCGCAACGCGCGGCATGCGAACACACCGTCTCCACGCCAAACAACTTGTTCACCATCATGTCGAAATGCTGCACCGACACACGACCCACATCATGGGTCACCCACTCGTCAAACACCGACGACAGGAATGAACCCCATCCACGCGGGGATACCGACCTCTCGGTAACGCCACGCCCGGACTGCGTGTACAACACCCGCTTCGAACCAGTGACCCGCCAACCATCACGCACTTGGGCGGCACGCTCGGCATCCACCCGCTCCACAATCGGAATGAACTGAATGTAACGAGCATCCCACTGCCTGGTAAAGAAGCGATACACCTCAAGTGCAGACGATTCATTGGCGGCGTGCACCGTGCACAGCACATTCGTCTGCACGCCATGGCGCTGCAAGCATTCCCATCCGCGTTCCACCGCATCGAACGTACCGCGTCCGCCCTTGTTGAGTCGATAGACATCATGCAATCGCTGAGGTCCATCACAACTGACACCCACCAGCACGTCGTATTCCGCGAGAAGCCGAGCCCACTCATCGTCAATCAACGTGGCATTGGTCTGCAAACAATGATGTACTCGCTGGCCCGTCCGCGCTTGAGAAGCCGCATACGCAAAGACATCGCGGAAAAACTCGACACCTCGCAATGTCGGTTCGCCGCCCTGCCATACCAACGGCACCTCGCCGTCGGGATGATCGCGCAGGTGGGCATCAATATACCGATGCGCCACCTGCAAAGTCATAGTCTGCCGTTTGACGTCGTACAACAATTCCTTGGAAAGGAAAAAACAATACGTACAGTCCAGGTTGCAGGCTGCTCCCGTAGGTTTAGCCACAACGGTAAACGGCATCCGAACAACCATATTCACGTTCTCCTATTCGCGACAATCCCCCGATCTGAGGTATTGCCGCACCTCACGGTCGGGGCAATGCGTCACCGCAACTTAAGCTCCTGATTGTACGTATGCGGATCGTCATACCCACGGCGCACCGGATGAATCTGGCCCCACCCTTGCACGTCACGCTCCCACGCCCGATCGGCAGCCGTCTCATGATGCGCGAACCATTCCCACAAACACTCGTGAAGATTGCGCTGCACCGCCGCGTAGGCACGCGTGCCGAACAGGTTCTCCTCCTCATATGGATCATTCGCCAGGTTATACAGCTCGCCCGGACCGTCATAGCGTTCCACCAACTTATATTCGCCGCTACGCACCATACGACCGCCGCCATATTCGTCAAACACCATCACCGACTCATACGCCGGCACATCGATGCCCGCAATGATGAGGTCCTTGACTGAGGCTCCAGCCCGCAGCGGATCTTCCGGCATCTGCACCCCGACAATGTCGCAAATCGTCGGCAAGAAACTCGTCGCAGACACATGACTGTCGATGTCATGGGACTCCTGCTGTCCGGGCATATGGATGATGAACGGCACACGAACTGAATTTTCCCAGAAATTCAACGGATATGTGCCATTGCCCTTCCCCCAAATGCCATGATGGCCACAGCTATAGCCGTTATCCGACATGTACACGACGACCGTATTGTCCTGCCAACCATGCTCTTGCAGCTTGTCCACCAATCGTTTCATCGAACGGTCCACGCCGGAAATCGCAGCAGCATAGCCCTGTAAATATGGAGTGGGGTTGCGATACGTATCCTCAAACTCCGTGCGCGGTCGCGACCACGGATGACGTTCCAATCGCGGCACCGACTCAAAATCACACCCCTCATACAAGTCATACAAATCCTGGGGATGATTGTTCAGCCACGGCAAATGCGGTGCCGTGAAATTCACCTGCAAATAAAACGGCGCATCCTCCTGACCAGAACCCACCGTACCGTCTGCAAACTCGTCAAGGAAGCGACACGCCTCGTCCGTTACCGCATACGTGAAGTACCGCGGCTCCTCCGCCTTGCGGCCACGCTCATCCCAAATAGGGGCATGGAAATACGGACCTCCACCAATACGGTGGGCATACCAGAAATCAAAACCAGGCGCTGGATAACGCGATGTCCCCACATGCCATTTGCCACTCATCGCACATGTATAGCCAGCACGATTCAATACTTCGGGCAATGTGGTCAAGCCACCGAGGAAAATATCTTCGCGGCCCTCCGGGTGACTTTCGCCATTAAGCCAATCATGCACTCCGTGAGCCGACGGCATACGCCCGGTAAGCAACGAGGCTCGCGCAGGCGAACATACCGGCGAGGCGCAATAATAATTATTGAAGGTTGTGGCGGAGTCCATAAACTCATCCAACGTGGGCGTCACCAATTCGGGCATGGTGCGGCTCAACGCCCAAGGCCCCTGATCGTCGGTGAGGACAACCAATACATTCGGTCGCCGCCGCTCGCCGGCGAAGCCATTATCCCGATCGTTTTCCATAGCCATACGTCGCTCCTTTGCGCACTCCATTCCGCCAATGAGGGAATCCTCCCCTAGCCTAACACGGCATATCTCTACGACACGGAAAGAACGCAACATCCCACAACGATATGCCCAACCAGGTGCACTGCGTATTCGTGACGCCAACCAGCGCATCACACGGCAATCCCGCCAGCAACGCGGGTCCCCGGCCCTACCCACCGAGCATATCCCGTCACACGATCCCCTCGGCGCCGAACGAATCGATGCAGAAAGCACCTTCCCCAGCAGCGACGCGCAACTCATGCTCATGATTGACCCGTGCGATAACCCCACCGTATCCCGCAAGTGCCGCAAACGGCATGAACTGCGCGGCGCGCTGAGCCCGCGACATGGGAGCATGGCGGCGCGAAACAGGCCGAGGCAAGTCAATGATGTCATCATAACGGTGGGTATCCTGCAAACTCATGCGGCATGCCCTCCGATCTGCTCATTGCGCTGCCTTCCAGTGGCGCAAGGTTCGAGATTGGTGCCCGTAAGCACGGCGTTGTTGCCGAATTTATGCTTGACGGCCAACAGCGTGCGTTGCACCTCATATTCACGCTCTCCCGCCGATGTTGCATCATCGGCTACAGCGTCGGCATTCAGCTCCCGCATCCCCAATTCCGACGAGCCCGAACGGATCCCACCACCCCGCTCATGCACGGAATCGTCAGCCGCAAATAGATCCGGTTGCACATAACGTTGCCGATCGGCGGCATCCTCACGACGAACCACCCGACATGCCGTGATATTCACATGGCGTACCAACATCTTCGTATCCACGATATCGTCATACAATCGCACCGCGGCCTGAGCAATACGCCGCATCGACGACGTGTATTCGCCGAGATCACGCGCTCCCTGCGACGGCTTGGGCACCGAACGGCCGTACCGGTCCATAACCGCACTGCCGGAACTACCGGAAAACGTCGGCGAGCCACGGTCATAGGCCACCGACAACGCGATCCGATCGGCGACCAACCCCTGCTCCACCAACGACAACGCCAGCGCATCCGCCATCTCACGCACCACAATACGAGCCTGTGACGCGGTATAGGGCTGCTGTAACACCTGCCCGCTGCCAATACTGTTCTCCGCAGGCCGATACGATTTGATATCGGCAATCGTGCAAGACTCCGCTCCCCACGCATGATCGATCAGTAGCTCGGCGTTCACACCAAACAAGCGATACAGCAGCTCTTCGTTGTAATACTCGTTCGGAGAGCCCAAGGAACACCGCGCCACATCGCCCATGGTGAGCATGCCATGTTCCTCAAGCCGTCGGGCCGTACCCCTGCCAATACGCCAAAAATCAGTCAACGGGCGGTGCCCCCACAACAATTGCCGGTACGAACGTTCGTCAAGCTCGGCAACCCGCACGCCATGCTCATCGGCGGGAATATGCTTGGCCACAATATCCATGGCCACCTTCGCCAAGTACATATTGGTGCCGATACCCGCTGTGGCGGTAATGCCGGTCGCGGCCAGCACATCGCGCACCATGACTCCGGCCAACTCGCGAGCGCCCATCCCATGCGCGCGTAGGTAATGTGTCACGTCAATGAATACTTCGTCGATGGAGTACACATGAATGTCCCTTTCGGAAGCGTAGCGTAAATACACGCCGTACACGGCGCCGCTTAATTCCTCGTAATACGACATTCGTGGTTTGGCGGCGATGTAGCTTACCGCCATTTGTGGGTGTTGCGTCAATATGGTGGCGTCGTCGCTCGATCCTGCCAGCGTGCGTGTCGGCAAGGCGCATCGGCGTCGCTCGTTCTCGCGCGCTATCGCCTGTTGCACCTCAAACAATCGGGCGCGCCCTCCAATGCCGAGTTGTTTCAATGACGGGGATACTGCCAGGCAAATGGTTTTTGACGTGCGCGATACGTCGGCCACCACCAAATTGGTGGTCAGCGGGTCACGGCCTCGAGCCACGCACTCTGCGGACGCGTAAAAGGATTTCAAATCAATGGCGATGTAGGCGCGGTTTTCCCGCTCCCCGCATTCACGCGCATCCGCCATGATTCCCTCCCGCCGAACTACCGCCGGCAGCGACTATCCGACGAGCGCGAACAGCCCCCATCGCAGTATTCGAACATTTGTACTAACATCACTATAGCATAGTAGGGTGCGTCGCAGGATACCGACGTGGCGTCATGGCCATCGGCTCGGCGCGACACGCCGAACGGTGGTTGCGCCGAGAGATATCACGCCGCCATGTAGCATGGTTGCTCAAGGAGCATCAGCTTCGCAAAACCCTGCAATGGCAGTCTTGCAACCGCTGGTTGCGCGGCTTCAGACGCTCGTGCGCCTGCAAGTTGATAGCGAACCGAACGGCATCACGGCATAGTGGAGACGTCCACGATGTTCCGATGGAAAGGAATACCTCATGCCATTCCACACCAACCTGCAATACCTGCGTCTACAACACCGTTTCACACAGGAACGGCTTGCCATGCTGCTCGGCGTCTCGCGCCAGTCCATCAGCAAATGGGAATCCAACAAAGCCTATCCGGAAATGGACAAGCTGCTGACCATCTGCGAACTATTCGACTGCACGATGGACGAACTGGTTATGGGCGACCTCACCACTTCCGGAACGAGGTACGACCGCGCGCCACAGGCCGGCCATACGGATGGCTTCGCGCAAGCTGACAACGCCGCCGGCCTCACCATCGACGAGTCGGGCGATGACGGCAACCATGGTGCGAGCGCCGATAGTGCCGATAGCGGCAATAGCATCAATGAAAGTAGCGGCGACGCTGCCAGCCAACCGACGCAAGATATGATCGGTTACGACGAGCATGCTCGTCGTTTCTCACTATCCGCAGCCATGGGCGTTGCCGCACTTATCCTCGGCGTCGCGGTCGGTGAACTGTTCGACGGCACGCAATCCATATTGGGAGCCAACGCCGCCAACGACACCCTCATGTTCATCAGTATTGCCTGCGGCGGCATTGCCGGCATGGCGCTACTCATTCCCTCGTCTATGAGCCACGCACAATTTCGACGCCGTCACCCCTTCGTCGAAGACTTCTACACGGATGCCAATCGCTCGCGTGCCGCACGGCAATTCGCATTTGGACTCGTATTCGCCACAGCGCTCATGGCTATCGGCGTCGCGGTGATCAGCTGGAAGGACGACGTGTCCGGCGTGGACGACGGCTGGCCCACCAGCCTCTTCCTGGCATTATGTGCCGCGGGCGTAGGCCTCATTGTCTACACCACCATGCGTAAATCCCTCATGAACATAAGGCGGTACAATGCCAAGGCCGAGCGGGACGAAGGAGTGCGCGACCCGCACAACGAGTTGCTCGACCGCTCCATCGGCGCCTCGTGCGCCACCATCATGATCACCGCCACCATCATCAGCATTATCGGCAACAGCGTGTTCCACGCGCCGATCTCCAATATCGCATGGCCCATCGGCGGTCTGCTCTGCGGCATCGTGAGTGTTATCATCGGCATTTTCCGCCATCAGGACAAACGTTCGTAAACCTGCGCCTGCCCTGACGCGCCGGACGACCAAGGGCTCCGGGGTTATGGCTCACCACCTCTACTTGACGGAATGTATGGCTTTCGGCAGGACGCTCCAACACGGATCAACCATCCGGATGTTCCGGATGGTTCACATGGTGACGGCCATTAGTCACGAAACCACAAAAGCGGCGCGATCTATTTGGACACGTTGAACTTGAATTCGACGATGTCGCCGTCCTGCATGACGTAGTCCTTGCCTTCCAAGCGGAGTTTGCCCTCCTCCTTGATTTTGGCCATGCTACCCTCGGCAGCGACGAAATCATCGTAGGATACCACTTCGGCTTTGATGAAGCCTTTTTCAAAGTCGGTGTGGATGACGCCGGCGGCTTGCGGCGCGGTCCAGCCTTGATGAATCTGCCAGGCACGCACTTCCTTCTCGCCGGCGGTCAGGAAGGTTTGCAGACCAAGAATCGAAAATCCCACGCGGGCCAACTGGTCAAGTCCGGATTCGCTCAGCCCGGCGTCTGCCAACATTTCGCGCGCGTCGGCGTCGTCAAGTTCCGTCAGTTCTGATTCGAACTGCGCGTTGAGGAAGATGGCCTGTGCGGGCGCGACCGAAGCCGCGAGCTTGGCTTTGAACTCTTCGTTCGCCAGTTCGGCGTCGTCGACGTTGAATACGTAGATGAACGGCTTGGCGGTCATCAGATGCAGTTCGGCGATCGCATCCTTGTCGAATCCACCTTCGCGCGAAGCGTGGTCGATGGTCTGACCGGCTTCCAGAATGGTCTTCGCCTGCTTGACGGCCTCCACGTAAGCCGGTTCTTCCTTCTTGCCGCGCAGGTCCTTCTCCAGTTTCGGCAGCGCGTTTTCGATGGTTTGCAAATCGGCGAGGATCAGCTCCGTGTTGATGGTTTCGATGTCGTCGGCGGGATTGACCACGCCGTTGACGTGCACGATGTCATCGTCGTCGAACGCGCGCACCACTTCGCAGATGGCGTCGGCTTCGCGGATGTTGGCGAGGAACTTGTTGCCCAGGCCTTCGCCTTCCGACGCGCCTTTGACGATGCCGGCGATGTCCACGAACGTCACCGTGGCGGGCACGATCTTCTCGGTGTGCACCAGCTGCGCCAGGATGGGCAGTCGCGAATCCGGCAGCGGCACCACGCCCGTGTTCGGTTCGATGGTGGCGAACGGATAGTTTTCCGCGAGCACATTGTTGCGGGTCAATGCGTTGAACATGGTGGACTTGCCAACATTGGGCAAGCCGACAATTCCGATAGTAAGAGACATGGTTGCTAGCCTACATCCAAGCGTCGATGGACAGCGTGGCCGGGTTATGCCTCGATGGCTTCCACGGCGGCGATCACCGCACCGCGCAGGCCATGCTGTTCCAGTGCGGCGACACCGCGGATCGTGGTGCCGCCCGGCGAGCATACGGCGTCTTTCATGGCGCCCGGATGCATGCCGGTGGCCAATTGCAAGGCACCCACGCCTTCCACCATGGCGGACGCCAACCGGGTGGCGGCCTCGCGCGACAGGCCGTACTTCACGCCCGCGTCGGAGAGCGCCTCGATATACATGGCGGTGAATGCGGGGGCGCATCCGGCGACGCACATGGCGATGTCCATGTGCACGGTGTCGACGTATTCGATAAGTGCGGTGGGTTCGAGCAGTTGTCGCAGCTGGCGTTGTTCGTCGTCGCTGAGCGTGTGCGCCGTTTCGGCGATGACGATGCCTTTGCCCACTTGCATGGCGGTGTTGGGGATGATGCATTGGATGTGGGCGCGCTCGCCGAGGAGTTGTCGGTAGCGCTCGAGGTTCCATCCTGCGGCGAGGGAGATGATGATGACTCCGGGGCGGTTCAGTTCGTCCGAGAGGGGTGCGAGCACGCTTTCGATGAGGTGCGGTTTGATGGCGATGACGATGATGTCGGCTTGTTGCGCGACTTCGCGCGCGTCTTGTTTGGGTTGGATGCCAAGGACGGCGGCGGTGCGGGTGAGTTTGTCGTAGTGTGCGGCACAGGCGATCACGTGTGCGGCGTCGATGCTGCCCGCGTTGATCATGCCGGTGGCCATGGCTTGTGCCATGTTGCCGTAGCCGATGAATCCGATGGTGGGGGTTGCCATGTTGTGCTCCTTGGTGTCAGGTGGGGTTGGCGGGTCGGCGGGGACGGTGTCCCGTCGTCTGCGTGCGATGGCAGTCGCGCCGCACGCAGACGGGATGCGCTTGGTCAGTACAGTGCGGCGAGGTCGCCTCGGTTGAGGGCTTCGGCGTATAGGTGGCTGAATACGCCGGTACCGTGGACGCCGTCGTGTTCGTATTGGTTGGTAACCCATGCGTGGGCGTTGCCGATGCGCGATAGGGTGTCCAGTTGCAGTCCGCTGTCGACGTACATGTCGTCATAGTAGACGGCGGCTTGCAGGGGTACGCTGTTGCGGGCGAGCTGGTCGGCGTCATAGATGGTGCCGAAGTGGGTGTCTTCCATGAGGAGGTCCATGGCTGCGGCGTAGGGCCGTAGGTCGCGTTGTTGGGTGAACATCCATGGGAAGATCGCCTCGCCGGTGAACATGAGCGGACGGTGTGCGGGGTCGAATCGCGGATCCTGTTCGCGCACTTGTGCGGCGGCCCAGCGGATGGGTTGTTCGAGTTCGCCGTTGGCGTAGATGAATTCCTGCAGCGGCCAGTAAAGGGGCCTCGATGAGGTGGCGGCCATGACGTGGGCAAGGAATTCGTCGCTTAACGGGGCGTATGCGTCCGGTTCGCCGTCCGGCGTGGTGAATGCTTCGTCCATGAGCCAGTGTAGACGTTCGAAGCTGGGTTTCATGCCGAAGTCCGAACCGAGGGTTTGCAGTCGTTCGATGGTGAGCCGGTCGCCGTTGGGCAGGGTCTGCTCGTTGGCTTGCAGGTGGTCGGCGAGCGCGGCGACGCGTTCGCGGTCCTGCGGATATCGCGCGTAGTATTGCTCGGTTTTGGCAGCCATGCGTGGGAAGGTGTGTTCGTAGACTTCCCTGGCGTCGGCGGGTATGTGCGGGATACCGCCGGTGGTGAAGCTGGCGGTAAGCGCTTCGGGGAACAATGACAGGTAGGTGAGGGTGAGGAATCCGCCGTAGCTTTGCCCTAGGCTGGCCCAGCGTCGGCCCTGGAACGCGCGCAGCCGCAGGTGTTCCATGTCGCGGATGATGGAGTCCGCGAGGAATCGTTTGAGATGGTCGGCTTGTTCGCGGGCCGATTCGATTGCTCGCATGGTGTTGGAGTCGATGCGGCTGGATCGTCCTGTGCCGCGCTGATCGGGCAGGACGATGCGGAAATGCTTGCTGGCCTCGCTGATCCAACCTTCGGTTTGTGCGCTTAAGGGGCGCGGCCCCGCGCCTCCTGGTCCGCCTTGAAGGAATACCAGCAACGGCAGGTCATCATGTATGCGTTCTGGCGCGCATATGATGCGGTAGAACAGGCGGATGCTGTCGCCGTGCCAGCCTTGGCCGGGCGTGTTGCCATGCCAGTCGAGCGGCGCGTCGATGGCGTGGTCTTCGACGGCGAGTCCGGGAACATGGTACCGTGCGAGCAACGTCATGGGGTGTCCTTTCGCGATCGCAGTGCAAGGTGGTTGTCTGCTGTCCATCATAGGGCGTTGTGCGGTCTCATTCCTGCGCATGATGGCGATGAGTCGCGCGCACAGGTAGCCTTGTGCGTATGGGTGTGTGGTTAGGACGGTTCAACGCATGGTGCCGACGTCATGTGCTGCTGGTGAATGTGGCGCTGGCGGCGTGGATCGCCTTGCCGGTTGTGGCCGCACAGACTTCCATGGTGCATGCGCCGGGATTCTTGTTCTACTATGATTCGCCTCCGTTGATATGGACGTTGGCGACGCTGGCCCCTGCCTTCGTATGCCGGCGGTGGCCTGAGGCGAGCGCCGCGGCCATGGTGGCCGTAGGCCTGGCGCAACTGCTGCTCGGCCCGTCGATGCTGTTCACGGACGCCACGGCGCTGCTGGTGTTGTACATGGTTATCGTGCATGGCGATCCGCGAAAGGCGCGCGCATGGACACTACTGGCCTTTTCGATTTCGTATATCGGCGTGTTGATGATCAGTGCGTCACTGACCATAGGGCCACTGCTCGAACGTTCCTGGTATTGGACGCCTTGCATGGCCATGACCCCGGGCGAATGCGGCTCGACCATAGTGGAATATGTCGTGACGGGCGCCTCGATCGCCACCCTGTTTCTGGTACCGACGGTGGTGTTGGGACTGTGGCAGCGAGCTCGCATGGCGACGATTCGCATGATGCGCGAACGCAACGAGGCGTTGCTGCGACGCGAGCGCGATGTGCGGCAGGTGGCGGCGGATGCCGAACGCGCCCGTATCGCCCGGGACATGCATGACGTGGTGGCGCACACCCTGTCCATCATCATCGTGCAGTCCGACGGAGGCCGCTATGCCGGATTGCACGACGCCGCAGTGGCCAAACGCACTATGGACACCATTCGCCGAGAATCGCAGCATGCCCTGCGCGACATGCAGCGACTGCTGGGCGCTATCGGCGGGTCAGCCCATCCAAGCTACCAGGATATCGATATCCTGCTTGACCAGGCGCGAGCGGCCTGTCCCGACATAACCCTGATCCGCCGGCGTTCCGGAACCATATCCCCTCGTCTTACCGCAGCGAACAGCGAGACCTTGTATCGCGTCGTGCAGGAAGCCTTATCCAACGTGCGCAAATATGCAGGTCCGCATGTCACCGTATCGATTACGGAGCAATGGAACGAGCATGCCGTCACCGTAAGCATCGTCGATGATGGGCGCGGCGCGGGTGCCTGCCAGGACGGGCATCTTCCCGGATATGGATTAACGGGCATGCACGAACGTGCCACAGCTGCCGGCGGATGCTTTGCGGCCGGCCCCGGCAAGCACGGCGGTTTTACGGTATGCATCACACTGCCGTTGGACGCTCCGGCCATCACGGCTGACGGTCAAGCCGACAGCCACCATGCGACGCAGCGCGTCTCCGGCGTCGATATCGCGCTCACCGTACCACGCTGGTTGCACCGGGGTTCGCTTCGCCGAATGTGCCTGGACCTTATCACACATGTGCGTTCGCGCGACATCAACCAGGCCACCTTGTCTCATGGAACGCGGGTGGAGCGTTTGTCGCAATGGGCGGAGCGTCATTACGTGCTGGTCGACTGCCTGGAAGCCGGGTTGCTGACCCTCATGATCGCGACCGTCGGCATATGGCAAGCCTCGCTATTGCTCGGCTCCTCGACGCCATGGCGGGCCAATACGGCAATCTGTCTGCTGATGGTTGTTCCCATGGCCTTACGCCGCCGGTTCCCCGAAAGCAGCGCAGCTTATGTGGCGGTACTATGCGCGCTGGAGCTGCTGTGCTATCCCGATATACCCGCCATCAATCTGTTGGCGCTACTGTCCCTGTATTGCGTGACGCTGTACGGCAGACCGTCCGCCGTGCGCTGGGCCACGGCCGCGGCGCTGGCCGATGCGGTGCTGGTGGGATTGAAAGTATGGAGCACCGCACAAGGGCACACCATACTCTTGGGCACGCTGCTTGTCATTCGACCGATTCGTCCGCTCATATGGTACGACTCGCTGATGTGGACAATCATTGTCATCTTGCTCAGCCTGGCCACCATCGCCTCCGCATTATGGGCGCGCAATTCCGGAGCCAATGCACTGGTGCTGCAAGCGCGCGAGCAGGCCATCACCGCCGAACAGGAGCAGCAGCGCATTCTTGCCGCCAACGAAGAACGCAACCGCATCGCCGCCTCCATCCGCCAAGAGGTACGGGACACGCTCACGCAGGTCATCGAACAAGCCGATGAAGGACTGGCCATGCTGCAACGCTACGAAACACTCCACCGCCCCGCCGACCCACAGGACATCGACCATGCATTCGCCGCCATCGGCAGCCAAGGACGCGACGCCCTGGCCCGTATGCGCGAATTACTGCGCATACTGCGCGAAACCGGACACAGCGACGGCGGCTATGACAACGACGGCATGCAGCTCTCCCCCGCCAAACCTCTCGACGAACAACTGCATCGGCAAGCCGCAAGCTCACGCCACGAACCATCACGGCAAAAGCCATCAGTGGCGTAAACGCCCACAACGACACCAGCACCAGCCCATCCATCAGTCAAGCCCAGTATGGAATACAGTAAGTCATATGGAATCAACACCTCGCATTCGCATCGTTATCGCCGACGACCAGGAACTCGTACGCGCCGGCTTCGCCATGGTCATCGGCTCGCAGCCCGACATGCAAGTGGTCGCGCAGGCCGCCGACGGCGCGCAGGCCGTGGCATTCGCCGAGCAATTGCACCCCGATGTGGTGCTGATGGATGTGCGCATGCCTGGCATGGACGGCATCGAGGCGACAACCCGCATCTGCCGTGCGGCCATGCCAGGAGCCGGCGACGACGCCACATCGCGCGTCATCATCCTGACCACCTTCGATCTTGACGAATACGTCATGGCCGCCATCAATGCCGGCGCTTCGGGATTCCTCCTCAAAGACAGCGAACCCGAAACCCTGCTCAACTCCATACGCACCGTGCACCAAGGCAACGCCATCATCGCTCCCTCGGCGACGAAACGACTGATCGAACACATGATCAACGACGGTTACACCATGCCGCACGCCGACGACACGCACACGTCAACCTATACCGATCCCGAACTCGACGATCTGACGGAACGCGAGCGCGAAGTGTTGATCGAAATCGCTCACGGACTGTCCAATCAGGAAATCGCCGACAAACTGTTCATCAGCATGCCCACCGTCAAAACCCATGTGGCGCATATTCTGGCAAAGATCAACGCGCGCGACCGCGTGCAGGCCGTGGTGTTCGCCTACGAAAACCACGTGGTGTGATTGCCAGGCGGCGGCACATGCACCATACTGCTGCCGCCCGGCACCGTATATGAAGAAGCCTGGTGCCGCTTGACATACCAAGCGGCACCAGGCTTTCGTGGACACGCGCCAAGCTCCGGCACGCAACGTGCCGAACGTTAGGCCTCCGCCAACGCCTCCACTGGCGCGGTGGCCACGGCACGATGCGCGGCGATGACGCTGGCCAGCAACGCGGCCGCCGCCGATACGCCGATGATGATCAGGTCGCTGCGCCAGTCAAATGCGAATTGGGCGGTGCCATACGTGCTGATGACCATGTAGGTGCCGAGCCAGCCGAATGCGGTGCCCAACGCGATGCCTGCGATGCCGCTGACGACGGCGATCAGCAACGCTTCGACGGCCAGCGAACGGCGCACCTGGCCTCGGGTCATGCCGATGGCGCGCAAGGTAGCGCATTCACGGGTGCGTTCGATAACCGACAGGCTGAGCGTGTTGGCCACGCCGATGAGCGCGATGACCACCGCGACGGCGAGCAGGCCGACCAGCAGCATCATCATGGAATCGACGACCCGCTCCCACTGCATGCGTTGGGCCAACGGTCCGGCAACCGTAGCATCGTCGCCGCTCACGGCCTGCTGCACGTCCTGCACCACTTGCGACAGGCTCGTATCGTTCAGGCTGTCGTCGACGTTGAGCAAACCGATCTGCCCACTAGCCTGCACCGTGCCGTCGGCGAACAGTCGGTCGCTGACGAATATGGTCGCGTCATATTCGGAGACACTGCGATAGTTGGACGCCATCACGTCCAGGCTGAGCGCCGGTGCGTCTTGTTGCTGTCCGTCGCCCGCTTCGTTGACCAGCATCGCACTGTTGGAGCCCACCGTATTGTCGATATGCATGGTTATGGCGCCATTCTTCACCTCAATGCCTTGCGGGCCGACGTATCGCTGCATGAGCGCCCGCTTGTCGTGCAAGCTCACGTCAGGCAGGGACGTGTTGATGACACCTCGCAGCTCGCTCATATCGGGCACACCGATCAGCAGGGCGGAGACCGACGTGCTGCCATCGCCATCCGATACGTCGACATACCCGGAGGCGGTGGGAGCGAACAGCGCGCGTTCGACGCCATGCACCTTGCCGACGGCATGTTCGCTGCCTTGCGCAAACGACTGGGCGCGGACGGTCACATCCACGCTGTAGTGATTGGCCAGCTCGTCGGCCACGGTTTGCTTGACGCTCAACGCTCCGGTGGCGATGCAGGAGACGAGGGTCACGCCAATGAGCAACGCCGTGCCGGTGGCCGCGACTCGACGGGGATTCTTGCCGAGGTTTGCATGCGCCAACGTCGCGGAGGGGCCTGCCCATGACACGATCTTCCCCACCACATGCATCAGGGCCGTCAACCAAAACACGGCGGTTACCGTGGCCGCAAGGAAAATCAGGCCGCAGCCTGCGATAGCCGTCAGCAGCGCGAAGGAATAGGCGTTGGTATCCCCGCTGTCCGATGCCAATAATTCGTGCATAGTCCAGGCGGCTCCCACGGCGCACGCCAGACCGCCCGCCAGCAATATGAGACCGACGACGGCACGCGCGATGCCGGCGGCACGCACAACCGGCGATTCCATCGGCCGCAAGGCTTCCAAGGGGGCGACTTTGGTGGCCGAACGAGCCGACGATAGGCTGGCCAACATGGTGACGGCCGTGCCGAACAGCACCGGCACCGCCACCACGGCTCCCGATACCTGCACCGCAATGCCTCCCATGGATGCGAACACGTCGCTGGCGGCGATGATCTCCATAATCCCGATCCCTGCCAGCACGCCAAGCAGCGAGGAGCATACGCCCAGCAGCAGTGCTTCCATCACCACACAGCGATACAGTTGTCCCGATTGCGCGCCGATGGTGCGCAGCAATGCCAAGATTCGCCTGCGTTGCGCGACCAATACTTGGAAGGTATTGGCAATAACCAGCGCGGCAACCAGCATAGCGAGGATGCCGAAACACAGCAGGAACGTAGTGACCGCATTGGTGCCGCCTGAGTTCAAGCGTTCAACGCCCTCCTTGGCTGCCTGTTCACGTGACTGCACGAAGTAATTTTCTCCCAGAATACGTTCCACTGCGGTGGTCGCGCTGTCAGCCTTCGCCGGATCGATGTCCAGGTACACTCTATTCGGATTGGGAACGTCGTCGAGGGCTCGCACACCATAGAGTTCGGCCATCAACGCTTCCGACGCCACGGCGGCGCCGTTGTAATACGAGTATGCTCCGTTCGGATCATCAGTGATGCCGGTAACCTGCGCGTCAATTCCGCTGGCGTCGGTTACGACGGAAGTCAGGCTTACCGCATCGCCGGGGACGACGTGCAGCTGGTCTGCCACCACACGAGGCAGGGCAATGCCGTCAGAGCCAGTATCAGGCACACTCCCATCGACCACATGCACCGGCAACGTGGCCTTGTCGGCTGCGCCTACGACACTCACCGTGGAAGCCTGCCGGTCTGCGACGCGCACCAGCACGCCGGCATCAATATCCGGCCTTGCGCCGCGCACGCCGTCGACGGCACGCAATTTGCTGAGCTGCAACGCAGCCACGGTGTCGTTGTTGTCATTGGACGGCGACGGCATGACCACATAATTCGCGTCGCCGTATGCGGCGGTCACCTGTTTGCTCAACGATACGTTCATGGCGTTGCCGAACAGGAAGGTGCAGGCGATGAACGCCGAGCCGATCACAATGGCGATGCCGGCGGGAACCAGCATGCGTAGGTTATGTTTCATCAGTTTGACGGTAATGGACCACATAGCATTATCCTTGGTCGAAAGCCGCCCAATATGCGGCGGCGCAATGGATACGAATCAGGCAACGGCACACTATCGCGCCATGGACGGCACCTCGGCGGGAACCTCGACAACGCGTGCCGCACGGTCACGCTCACGAATCAACAATTCGTTCATATGTTCGGCCGTGGGATGCTGCTCGTCGGCGACAATACAGCCATCGGCAACGACAATCGCACGGTCCGCATACGCGGCCGCCATCGCATCATGGGTCACCATCACCATCGTCTGTCCCATCTCCTTGACGGAACGACGCAGAAAATGCAGTACCTCGGCACTGGACGCCGAATCAAGATTGCCGGTCGGCTCGTCGGCGAACACCAGCTTCGGCCTGCCCACCAACGCCCGCGCAATGGCCACCCGCTGCTGCTGACCGCCCGACAGTTCATGCGGACGATGCCCTAAACGCTCACGCAAACCCAACACATCCACCAGCTGGTTGAACCACGCGCGGTCCACCTTGTCTCCCGCCAACGTCAACGGCATCAGGATGTTCTGCTCAGCACTGAACATCGGCAGCAGATTGAAACTTTGGAAAATAAACCCAATGTCACGACGCCGCATCAACGTCAACTGCCGGTCGTTGAGCTTGGTAATATCGCGGCCTTCGAACAGAATGCTGCCCGAAGTGACCGTAT
The DNA here is from genome assembly GCF_056356495.1 of Bifidobacterium sp. LH_491. Classification (NCBI taxonomy): domain Bacteria; kingdom Bacillati; phylum Actinomycetota; class Actinomycetes; order Bifidobacteriales; family Bifidobacteriaceae; genus Bifidobacterium; species Bifidobacterium sp. LH_491. Next base: position 880,488 of record NZ_JBKEUI010000001.1, on the reverse strand, counting down.
CAAGACCGGCCAACGTATGCATCAACGTGGACTTGCCCGAGCCGGACGGCCCCATGATTGCCGTGAAGCAACCCTGCTCGAACGACACGTTCACCTTGCGCAACGCATGCACGACTCCTGAGCCGCTACCGTAATCCTTGACCACGTCCACTGCTGTTATGGCGATACCCATCATTATCTCCCCTCATCAGGCTGTCGCCGTCATAGTGCGGCGATTGATACCACCGTACGTACAACCGATGCCTTGCCACCATCGTACGCCAGGCGGAACATCGAGGCGTCATCATCCTCAGGAATGACGCCAGCGCCGCCACTGCCGCGAACACGGCATCCACGCCCACATGGCGACGTCAGGTAGCGCAAGAGCGATGAGCGTAGTACCGTCGGTACGGTATCCATACGCCGCAAAGGAAGGCACAGCATCATGAGCCAAACACCATTGTTCGACCGCAACCCCTCATACATTCCCCGCATCGCCGCGGTACACGACATGTGCGGCTACGGCAAATGCTCCCTGACGGCCGCCATCCCCATCCTGTCGGCAGCAGGATGCGACGTATGCCCCGTACCCACCGCCTTGTTCTCGGCGCATACCAAATATCCCGTGTTCACCATGCATGACACCACCGAAATCCTCTCCGGCTACCTAGACGCCTGGCGTGAGGAACACGTCGAACTGGACGGTATCTACTCCGGGTTCCTTGGCTCAGCAGACCAAGTGGCCATCATCCAACGCCTCTACCGTGAATACCCCAACGCACTGCGCCTGGTCGACCCCGTCATGGGCGACGGCGGCGTCATGTACCCCACCTATACGCCCGAACTGTGCGAAGCCATGGGAGCGCTCGCCGACGGCGCGGACGTTTTGATGCCGAACCTGACCGAAGCGTCGATCCTGACCGACCGCGATTACCCGGGCCAGTGTCTCGACGATGAACAGGTCACCGATTGGCTGGATGCGCTTTTGGCGCTGGGTGCGAAGAACGTGGTGCTCAAAGGCATCGACCGAGGCGACGGCATGCTGCGCAACTACGTGGCCAATGCGCAGGAAGGCGCCCGGCTGCGCCAGGAGATGGCACACGACAAGTTGCCATATATGATTCACGGCACCGGCGATGCTTTTGCCTCCGCGCTGTGCGGCGCGGTGATGGCGGGTCGCACGCTGCCGCAGGCGGCGCACATTGCCGGTGAATTCGTGCGCAACGCCATGGAAAGCACCCGTAACCAGCCGCGCTTCGAAGAACGTGGCGTGAGCTTCGAATTGCAGCTTGGCGAATTGACCGGATTGCTGCACGACTGACCAAACGACGACATCATTTCACGGGCGGTGACCGGGCAAGCCGCCGCCCGTTTTGCATGTTTTAGCGGATCACGCATCGCATACCTGCGAGTGCCTGTATAACCGCGAGCAGCAATACGCGTTGGCGAGCGCGCGGCAATGAGTTCCTGACTCCATAACTGTCTCTTGCGCAGCGGTCGCGCGGTTATCCACAACACGCCGAAGCCCCCAGCCTTCGACCACCACGTCCTTGGCCGGTTGCCGGCCGAGTTCACGGCGTGATGAACTAGCGGCCATGACTACGACTACGCTCACACCTCGCCCGCGTACGGCCGCCTTCGACCAGATGGCTGACGATGTGGCACTTTCTCGCACGCAAACCGCTTCTGACGCTGACCTGCATGCAGCTGCATTGCGGGCGGCAGCCTACTCGCTGCTGAATGCCAGCAATCAACGTCATATCGGCCCTTTGGGCGAACGATACGCGGCCACATGGCTGCAAGCTCATGGGTGGAGAATCGTGACGATGAACTGGCGCAGTCGCTTTGGCGAAATCGACATCATTGCTCTCGACCCTCGAGGCATTATGGTCTTCGTCGAGGTCAAAACCCGGCGTACCACACGATTCGGCACACCGCAGGAGGCCGTAGATGGTCACAAACGTGAGGCCGTGCGGCATACGGCGCTGCAATGGTTGAGCGACGAAGGCCAACGCGTCGAGCATCATGGCGTGCGTTTTGACGTGTTGGCGGTGCGTCTGGCCGGCGACAAAGTGCGATGCTCTCATATCAGGAGTGCGTTCTAATGGCTATCGGAAGCGCGTTGTCCATTGGCTTGGTCGGTTTGAAAGCCCGTGTTATTCACGTGCAGACCTTCATCGCTCCCGGTTTGCCGTATTGCGCCATCATTGGGTTGCCGGATACGGCGTTGAGCGAGGCCCGCGAGCGCGTCAAATCCGCATGTCATTGTGTGGGGTTCGCGTGGCCGCAAACGCGCATCACTGTGAACATGTCTCCGGCTTCGTTGCCCAAGTATGGAGCGTCGCATGACTTGGCGATTGCGGCAAGCATTCTGGGTGCCGCCGGAGCGATTGACAGCGACCGGCTGTCCCGCACATTGGTGCTTGGAGAACTCAATCTTGATGGCCGCGTACAACCCATTCATGGGATTTTGCCCATGTTGCTGCATGCCCGCGAGCGCGGGATTCGTGAAGCCATCATTCCCAGTGGCAACGCGCAGGAAGCCGCGTTGGTGCCAGATATCGAAACGCGCACGGTGCGCCATATTGGCGAGTTCATGCTGGCGTTGGGCGCAAGCGTGCGATATGAACCAATCGACGAAGAACCTGAATCGCTCTGGGAACCCACCCAACCCGATGAACATGCTGCGGTTGGCGATATGAACGAAGTCATCGGCCAAGAACATGCCAAGTGGGCGTTGCAGGTAGCTGCCGCGGGCGGCCATCACATGTTGTTGACGGGCCCGCCCGGTTCGGGCAAAAGTATGTTGGCCTCTCGCCTGCCCGGCATTATGGCACCCTTGGATGAGGATGCCCAGCTTGAGGTTGCTTCCATTCGTTCTATTTGTGGCACGCTGCAGCGTCATGGCATTAGCGACGTCCCTCCTTTTGAAGCGCCGCACCACAGCACGTCCACTGCGGCACTGATCGGCGGCGGCAACGGCGTTGCCAGACCTGGCGCCATTACCCGTGCGCATCATGGCGTGTTGTTTCTCGACGAGGCTCCCGAATGCGCTCCTCGGACGTTGCAAAATCTTCGCGAACCGCTGGAAACGGGGATGGTGACCTTGTCTCGCGCGCATGGAGTGACCACATATCCTGCTCGGTTCCAGTTGATTATGGCCGCCAATCCTTGCCCGTGTGGGTATGGTTATGGCACGGGCGAACGATGCACATGTCGCGAGCGAGAACGAGTGCGCTATTTTGCCCGACTGTCTGGCCCGGTGTTGGATCGTATTGATTTGCAAATTCAGGTACCGCCGGTATCGCAGCGCATCAGCGTATCATCGCCATCCTTGCCAAGCTCGGTGATACGCGAACGGGTCATACAGGCCCGCGAGCGCGCCGCGCATCGTTTCGCCGGTTTGGGATGGCGGTGCAACGCGCAGGCCTCGGGTACGTGGCTGCGCGAGCATACGCCTTCTGCCGTGATGCGCCCTATCGACGCCGCGGTGCGCGATACGCGTCTGACGCTGCGCGGCGCGGATCGTACGTTGCGTTTGGCGTGGACGTTGGCTGATTTGCAAGCCCGTCCAGCACCAGGCGAGGAGGATATTATGCAGGCCATTACGTTGCGAACGAGGGCTGCGTGATGATGCGTTTGCGTGATGATACACTGGCCCGTGCGGTGCTGACCCATTGTCTGGATGGTGCCGATGCGTTGATGGTGGCGTTGGTGCGGGGATGCGACGACGCATGCCACGCGGTGGACGTACTGTATGCCTGCGCCGACCAGATACGCCGATCGGCACCCTGCACAGCCGGGGATGACGTGTTTGCGCGTGGCGTGCATGCTTGGGGCGCCCAATTGGATGCCCGTGGCATGCGCGCGTTTCATCGGACGCTGGCTCGCTGGATCCAACGGCTTGACGCTGTGCCCGCCGATGATGAGTCGACACTGCGGCAATGGCTAACGGTGTCAGGTCGACAATGGATCATCGGCCCTCACGACGACTGCTGGCCGCAGCAATTGCACGATTTGGCGACCCGGCGCGACTGGGCGCCCCCACTATGCCTGTGGGGTCAAGGCGAGCGCCACGCCCTCGTAAGTTGTGCGCGCCCGGTGTCGCTGGTCGGCTCTCGTGCAGTAAGCGATGATATGCGTGCGCTCACCCATGCCATTGCCGAACAAGTTAGCGAACAGGGCCATTTGGTGATTTCCGGTGGCGCCATGGGGGTTGACGCCGCGGCGCATTGGGGTGCCGTCGCCGCGCGAGAACGTGACGCGCACACCGGCGCGACGGTCGCGGTGTTTGCCGGAGGCCTGAACCATATCGGCCCGCGCAGCAACGAGCGTCTGTTTGCCGCCATGATGGAACATGGCGGCACATTGATTAGTGAACTGTGCCCCGGCACCATTCCCCAAGCACGGCGTTTTCTATTGCGCAACCGCATTATTGCCGCATTGTCGCACAGCATTATCGTCACACAGGCGCGCCACCGTTCCGGAGCGTTGAACAGCGCGAACTGGGGCAACGAACTGGGGCGTGCCGTGTATGCGATTCCCGGCAGCATTCTTGCCTCGCACCATACCGGATGCAATCATCTCATCCGTGACGGCAAAGCCACCATGCTGTGCTCCGTGCAAGAAGCCGTCGATATGGTCGACCATCCTCATGAGCATGCGCGTAAGCCTGCGCACACCGATGCATCGGCGACGCTGCAACACGCTGCCTTGCCATCGGCTCCTGCCACGCACCTCACCCTCGTGAATCCCCCGCGTCCGCCATACTCATCCGAATCAGCCGATGACGCCCAAGCCTCCAACCAAGTGATATCACACCCAGCACACCCGCCGATGCAGCAAGGCACATTCGACAACCCCCAGTTCGACGATGCTCCGACCACGGACGATGGCGCCATCCATCCGCAGCTCTCCCCACTAGCACAGCGCATACTCACCATGCTGCATCAATCACGCCGAACCGGACTGACCCTCGACGCCCTGCACACGCGACTCAACGCCGAAACCCATAACGATGCCGGCATAGACGTCAGCACCGTCGTGGGTGCTTTGGGCATGCTGGAATGCAACGCGCTCATCGAATATGACCACGGCAGCATTATTGCCGCCACTGGCACCGGTTCAAATCCACGCGCGCGCCCGGAGCGCCCGCATTAGGCCGACCATCCGCCGGCTTGACGAACACTACCGATTCAGACTCAAGCAACGCCCGCTGACGTTCAGGCCCGCCAAACGCAAATCCCGGAGCCAGGGATCCATCACGAAACACGACCCGATGGCATGCGATAACCCCCGGCGCAGGATTCGCATGAAGCGCATAGCCCACCATACGGGCGGCACGCGGATTGCCCGCTAACGCGGCAACCTGCCCATATGTGGCCACATATCCCGGCGGAATGCGGCACACCACCGCATACACCCTACTGGCAAACGACTCACTCATACTCCCATTATCGTCCGCCCCTATGCGACAATCGTTCATATGAGCCCAAAGCATGTGGAAGATACCATCGACGCCATCATCATCGGATCAGGAGCGGCCGGACTGTCCGCAGCGCTCAGCATCACCCACAGCGATGCCTACCGCACCGCCAGTGACGGAGGGCACCGACCTTCACTATTAGTCATCTCCAAGCTGCAACCATTGCGCTCACACACTGGATCCGCCGAAGGCGGCATCGCAGCCAGCCTAGCCAATATGGAACCGGACCATTGGCAATGGCACTACTATGACACCATCAAAGGCGGCGATTGGTTGGCCGATCAAGATGCCGTAGCAATCCTCGCGCAGGAAGCGCCCCGAACCGTCATCAATCTCGAACGCATGGGTGCCGCATTCTCCCGCACTGCAGACGGTCATATCGCACAACGGCGGTTTGGCGGCCACACCGCCGAATACGGCAAGGCACCCGTGAAGCGCGCCGCATACGCCGCTGACCGCATCGGACACCAAATTCTGCACACCTTGTGGCAGCAGTGTGTGGCCGCCGGCGTTGACGTAGCCGAAGAATGGTATGTCACCGACGTCATCGTCGACGAGGAACACCACGCCGTATGTGGTGTCATCGCCTTCGACACCACCACTGGCACAGTACACGCCGTACGCGCCCGATCAGTGCTGTTCGCCACTGGAGGCGCAGGCAGACTGTTTCATACCACCTCCAACTCATGGGATTTAACCGGTGACGGTATGGCTCTGGCATTGCGCTGCGGCATGCAGATGGAAGACCTTGAATTCATGCAATTCCACCCCACGGGCCTGGCGCACACCGGCATCCTGCTGTCGGAAGCGGCTCGCGCTGAAGGCGGCGTCCTGCGTAATGCCAAGGGTGAGGCCTTCATGACTCGATACGCACCCGAACACGGGGACCTGGCAGCGCGAGACGTGGTCAGTCGTGCCATTATCAGCGAAGTGGAAGCCGGACGAGGAGTAGCCGACCCACGTGACCCACAAGGTCCGCGCGACTGCGTCTGGCTTGACTTGCGCGATATCGACACCGATCACCTGCATCGTACGCTGCCGCAGGTTGTCGAAACCATAGAGCGGTATGCCAATCTTGACCCGCACACCGATCTGATTGCCATCAAGCCTACGGCGCATTACACCATGGGCGGCATTCCCATCGACACCGACGGACGCATATACCAATGGCAGGACGGCCAACGCAAACCGATGCTTGGCCTGTTCGCCGCAGGTGAATGCGCGTGCGTATCCGTGCATGGCGCGAATCGCTTGGGTGGCAATTCCTTGCTCGATGCGTGCCTGTTCGGCACGCGCGCCGGAGCGAGTATGGCACAGCTCATCAGCGCCACCGATCCATATGACGGCGAGGTGGACGATGAACGCCGAGCCGCACTGGTACAGCAGGCGGCGCAGGCACGTCGTGATGATGTAGCCGCACTGTTGGACACTGGCGAACATGACACCAATACCGATGACAACCCCTATCGTCTGATGGCCGACCTAGGCGCGGTTATGGAACGCGCGGCCGCCGTGCAATGTGACGAGTCCTCCTTGCGTCAGGCGCTGCATGATATTGACACCGACTTGCGCCCCCGCGCCGAACGTCTGCGGGCGCACAGCGAAATCGCCATCGGCAATCAGGAGCTCACCGCCATTTGGGAAGTACGCAACCTGCTGTGTGTGGCAACCGTCATGCTGCGGTCCGCACTCAGTCGCGAGGAATCACGCGGCGCGTTCCATCGTCTCGATCACCCCGGCCGCGACGACAACCGATTCCTCGCCCACACCATGACTGACGCGCATGGCACGGTGACCTGGCAGCCGGTGCACATCACCGACATGCCGCCCCAACAGCGTGCCTACTGACGCGGGCAGGGCATGTGGCACACTGGTGGACGGCGTGAAAGCAGGACGGGAACAATGAGCGACAACAATCAGACCATGCGTACGGTGATCATTCGGGTGGAGCGGTTTGCACCGCGCCCCGCCCGTGAGCGCAGCCGCGAACGTGCGGCCAGCCCCTTTGCCAAAACCGCCGCTTTTGGCGCATCTCGACGCTCCCGCGGTAAACAGTGGACGCAAGAATACGCCATTGCGGCCAGTTCCTCCACCACCGTGTTGGATTGTCTGCTCGCCATCAAACGCGACATCGACCCGACGCTGGCATTTCGTTACTCGTGCGGCCATGGCATGTGCGGATCGGATGCCGCCTGCATTAACGGCACGCCTACATTGTTGTGCAGCGCCACCATCGGCAACTGGGCCAAACCAGATGACGGGACCAGTGACGAGGAGGGTTTCCGCAAAACCGGCACACCCGATCCCAATACCGACCATGCGAACGGCAACGACCACTCGTGGGGTACGGTAACGCTTGCCCCTCTACCTGGTTTCGCCGTGATTCGTGACTTGGTGGTGAACATCGATCCCATGCTCGACCAGATTCGCCGTCTGACACCATATCTGCGTGCCGACGGACGTCTGGCGACCACCAGCGAAGGTAAGGTCGACGTCTTCGAATATTTGCAGCATCCCGACCAACTTGCCCGATACGAGCTACTGAGCAACTGCATTGCCTGCGGCGTATGCGAAGGCAGCTGCCCGGTGTATGCGGGTGGAGACGCGTTCATCGGCCCGGCAGCGCTGATCAATGCCTCTCGGTTCATCAATGATTCACGTGACACTGCCACCGACGAACGCCGCAACGCCATCGACACCGCAGACGGTATCGCGGCCTGCCAGTCGGTACGCGCCTGCTCGCGCGAATGCCCACGTGGCATTGACGTGGGCGAGGAAATCTGGCAGCTCATCACATCGATCCGACAAGGCGACAAATAATATCGTCTGACAACATTGCCAACCACGACTACGGGTAAGGTACACCTTATGGAACATATTTCTGCCAATGACGCAGCAGCCGTACTGCACTGCGCGGAGCGACACGCCATCGAACGTTATGACGACACCAAGCGCACCATCGCCGCCGATGCCGGAACGAAGGACTGCCCGCACGGCGCCTCCAGCGAAGCCGCAACACTCTCCATGCTAGTGCGTCTGGCGGCAGCACGTTCGGTGATCGCGGTGGGCTTGCATTCCCCCCTCGAACCGGTGTATCTATGCGAGGGGCTATCCCATACCGGACAGCTCACCATCGTCGATGATTCTGCCCGCAACATCGCCGCCGCCCGCGCCGCTGTCGTGCTGATGGGCGACGACACCCACACCACCGTACGCACCGTACACGCTTCGGCCCGCACTTTCCTACCCCGATTGAACGCCGCCTCTTACGATGCGCTGATCGTCTGCGCCGACCATGCCCATTATGCTGAAACGTTGGAGGAAGCACCGCGCCTACTGGCTCCCAACGGCCTGTTGGTATTCACCGACCTGCTCACCTCCGGTCACGATGACTTGGACGAGGACATGGCCGCATTGTTGGAGAAGGTGGAACGCGACGAACGCTTCGACGTACTGTTCAGCCCCCTTGGCATGGGCATGCTGATCGCCCGCAAACACTAAAGCCGGCGCATGCCGTTAAGCACGGTGTCCACGGCTTCGTCCGGATCATCGGTCACAGTGAAGAGACTCGTATCCGATGCCGATACCGTGCGCCGCGTCTCCATGGTGCTGCCGATCCAGTCCAACAGGCCTTGCCAATACTGCCGGTCATACAACACCACCGGCATCGCGTCGACTTTATGCGTTTGCATCAGCGTTAATAGCTCCGTCAATTCATCCAATGTGCCAAATCCGCCTGGACAAATGATAAAACCGGATGAATACTTGACGAACATGGTTTTACGCACGAAAAAATAACGAAACCGCACACCAAGATTTACCCACTGGTTCAAGCCTTGTTCGTGCGGCAATTCAATGCCCAGCCCCACCGATTTGCCGCCTGCCAGAGCCGCACCACGATTGGCGGCTTCCATAACGCCCGGCCCTCCTCCGGTAATCACTGCCACCCGTCGCTGTGCCAATAGCCGTCCCATACGTCGAGCGGCCCGATAATCAGCGTGACTGCGCGACGTACGCGCCGAACCGAATATGCTCACCGCAGGACCAAGCTCAGCCAACGCACCGAATCCTTCGACAAATTCCGATTGGATACGCAGCACACGCCACGGATCGCTGTGCAGCCATTCGGTTTGCTCGTCGGCACGTAACAAACTGGCGGTGCTGCTATCCTGCGGAATCATGGGGCCGCGCATGATTTCCGCGCCACGATGATACGTGTCCGCCCATAAGAGTCGTCCGCGCTGTCCCTCGTCGCGTTCATATGCGCTAGCCGCGCCCAGACTATGTTCGGTCCGAACCGTCTCCTGATGCGGGTTGCGACCCGTCTCGCTGTGTGCGGTCATCCTGCCCTTCTTTCGCCAAGGATTGCGTGACGGCCTGCATGCCGTCCTCCATGATCATCGTAACTTCATCCTGTCCGATATCGCGCAAGGATTCGCTCTGGGTAGATTGCAGGTCGTGGCACTCCTGCCGCTCATACCGCAACGACTGTCGATGCAACAATACACCCGACAAACCCGCGGCAACCAGAGAAGCCAGCAACACGGCACACCGACTCTGTGCCGACAATATCGCGTCATCGTAAGCCATCGATGCAATGAGCAGCGATACCGTAAATCCAATGCCACAGGCACACGACATCGGCATGATATCACGTACCCGAAGCCCTTGAGGCATGTGTAACCCCGCCCAATGCGTGCTCACCCACGCGGTCATCATAATGCCCAACGGCTTGCCAACCACCAGCGCCACCACGATGCCCACCACCTGCGGAGATATCAGCGAAGCCCACGAAAACCCTTCCAGACGCACGCCAGTGGCGACAATGGCAAACACCGGCAACGCCACCATATTGGACAGCGGCTGCAGTTTATCACGATATCGCTGGGCACGCGGCGTGGCCTCGCCGAAACGTTCGCGCGACGGTGTGATCAAACCAACCAACACGCCAGCCAACGTGGGGTGCACACCAGCCTCAAACATCATCAGCCATGCCAGCATACCCACCAACGCCACCACCAACCACGGTACCCTGCGGCGACGCACCAGCCACGCCCACGCACACGCGCATACCGCAATACCGACGAACCAATACCACGCATGCAGCGCGGAAAAACACACGGCTATCAGCACAATGGCCAGCAAGTCATCGACAGTGGCAAGCGTCATCAAAAACGCCCGTATCGATCCGGGCAGCGCTTTGGCGAACAATGCCAGTACCGCCAATGAAAATGCAATATCCGTCGCCGTAGGTATCGCCCATCCCTGTAACAGTTGCGGCAATGCATATTGTGACATGCCGACACCGAAGCTCGCCCATACGGTGGCGACGAACAGCACGGGAGGCATAAGCATACCCCCCACCGCGCAAATCATCGGCACCGCCGCCGCTCTGGGGCTGGATAGCGAGCCGGTGGTCATCTCCTGTTTAAGATCAAGTCCTACGGTAAGGAAAAACCACGTCAACAGCCCGTCCTCAATCCAATGGGCTACCGGAAGATTGATATTGGTGCCGGGAATACCGAGCTGCGTGTCGATTACCCGCGCAAATCCGTCTGCGGTGGCCGGCGTATTCGCCAGCACGAGTCCACACAACGCACACGTCAGCATCGCCATGCCTGAGATCCGGTCGGATGCAGACCAACTCGCAATACCCAACCATCTTGTGCGCACACGCATGCAACCTCCCGACTGCCCTGATTCCTGGTTGTATCACCATTCTATGCAACAAGCCGGGTCAACTCATCCGCCATTGCAGCCAACGGCGCGCCCAACACTCCATATGCGAATGTCCGCTGCACGGGCCGCAACACCGCGACATCTATCCTAGCGGGCGATTTCCTCGGCGTCCATCACCCGTTCCAGCCATGCGCACACCTTCGGCGCATCGCCATCTTCCGCCAGCTGGCGGTACACCCGGCGAACGTATACGCACATAGTCGAATACTCCACCGACAAACACCGCGCCGTGCCGCGAACGGTGTCATTGGCGGCCAACGCCGTCATGGCTCTTCTCATACGGTCGTCGATATTCGCCCTCGATTGCAAACTTAACCGCACATACGCCTGCCAGCAGGTATCCAACGCCAAATCCGGCATGCTCCACAACGGCCACACTCCCCCATCGGCGATATTGCGGGCCGCGTCAGCCAACACCGCGATATCGGCGCTGTGCACCAACCCTTGCACTCCGGCATGCGCCAACCGTGCGGCGTAAGCTTGCATCGGAAATACACTGAATGCGGCAATAGGTACCGTCGGTTGTTGCATGCGCAATAGGCGACAGCGCGCGATCGACTGCTTCCAATGTTGAGACGTATCCACCATCACCGCATCCACATGCCCCGCGCCAGTACGCATCAGTGTTCCCACCGCATCCAAAGAATCCAACGGCACAAACATCATGCCGCCGAGCGCACTGTGCGACAATGCCCTGCACAACATCACCGCAGTCGGAATATCAGTGTCAACAACCAGAATACTTTTCATTGACGTATCCATGGGCGCATCGCCTCCTGACCGGCTTCTTTGCCGAATGGAGCATCCATTATACCGATTACTCAACAGTAACATGAGATATGCTCACAGCAGATAATAGATAATAGCGAAGCCATCGTTGCCGTGTCCGGCGCTCACGCGCTCATATCCGACCCCACCAAAATAACCCGCCCGTGCTAGCCTGACCGCTGGAAGCAATCACCAGGCCACGAAGGAACGCCATGCACTACATCACCGTGGACACGCTCGACGAACGGGTGCACGCCTACACCAACCTCACCGAGCTGCAGCTGCGCAACCGTCTGGAACCACAACGGGGTTTGTTCATCGCCGAATCACCCAAAGTGATCGACCGTGCGCTAGCCGCCGGTCGCGAACCCATTTCGCTACTGGTGGAAGCGGGCTGGATCGAAGGCATGGCAGACACCTTCGTGTTCATCGACGAGCACTGGGGCCCCGATATTCCCGTCTACGTAGCTTCGTCCGATTTGCTCAAGCAACTGACCGGCTACCGCCTGCATCGCGGCGCACTGGCGGCCATGAAACGTTGGCCACTGCCAACGGTGGCGCAGGTGTGCCGTGACGCCACCCGCGTGGCGGTGATGGAAAACATCGTCGACCATACCAACGTCGGCGCATTGATGCGTTCGGCTGCGGCGCTTGGCGTGGATGCAGTGCTGGTCACGCCGTCGTGCGGCGACCCTTTGTACCGTCGCGCCGCCCGCGTATCGATGGGCACGGTGTTCCAAGTCCCTTGGACCCGTATCGGGATGGACGATGTTCAAGGCTGGCCGTGGAAAGGTCTCGAACAACTGCATGGTCTTGGCTTCACCACTGTGGCCATGGCGTTGGAGGACGATTCCATCAGCTTGAACGAACTGACCCGCCGTCTGCATGCCGGCGCCAACGATCCCAGTCGCATCGATAAACTGGCATTGATTTTCGGCACCGAAGGCGATGGGCTCTCACCCCATACCATCGCACAGGCCGATCTTACGGTGAGAATTCCCATGACCCATGGTGTCGACAGTCTCAATGTCGCCGCATCCAGTGCCGTGGCCTTCTATGCAACACGCGCGTAGTCCTGTCGCTTCGCCAAGACACGGAACAATAGACTTGCACGACGGTGATTTTATGCAATTATAGGAATTACTACGGTTGCAACGGCGCTGCCACCACCCATACGGTGCCGAACGGCGCTTGACACGAGAGGAGTTCGTTATGGCGAAGAATCCCAAGATCCTATCCATCGTCTTGGCCGGCGGCGAAGGAACGCGACTCATGCCATTGACCCGCGATCGCGCCAAGCCAGCCGTTCCTTTCGGCGGCGTATTCCGGTTGGTTGATTTTCCTATCAGCAATCTGGTCAACTCTGGGTACCGTCAGGTCGTGGTACTCACTCAGTACAAGTCTCACTCCCTGGATCGTCACATTTCGCAGGTCTGGCGTTTTTCGCCGCTACTAGGCTCCTACGTTTCCCCTGTGCCCGCGCAACAGCGACTCGGCAAGCATTGGTATCTCGGTTCCGCCGATGCCATTTATCAAACCGTCAACATCATCGAAGACGTGCAGCCTGACATTGTGGTTATCGTCGGCGCCGATCACGTGTATCGTATGGATTTCGAACAGATGGTGCAGCAGCATATCGAGTCCGGCGCGGAATTCACCGTGGCCGGTATCCGCCAACCTATCGACCAGTCCAACCAATTCGGCGTCATCGACGTCGACCCGGATCATCCCAATATGATCCGAAGCTTCCAGGAAAAGCCGCAAACCACCACGGGACTTCCGGACGACCCGAGTTCCATCCTCGCCTCCATGGGTAACTACGTAGCCAACACCGATGCATTGTTTGAAGCGTTGGCCCTGGATGAGAAGGCCTCCGACACCAAGCATGATATGGGCGGCGACATCGCCCCCTATTTTGCCGCGCGTCATGAAGCCGGCGTATACGATTTCAACGCGAACGTCATTCCTGGCGCCAACGACACCGACCGCGCATATTGGCGCGACGTGGGTACGCTTAAACAGTTCTACGATGCGCACATGGACCTGATCGCCTATGTTCCTGATTTCAACCTATACAATCCCGATTGGCCGATCTATACCCAGTCTGGCAACCTTCCTCCAGCGAAGTTTGTCCATTCCGGACGCGACCGCATGGGCCACGCCACCGATTCCATTATCTCCCCTGGTGTCATCGTCTCCGGAGGCGAGGTGCATCATTCGATTCTCTCACCGAACGTGCGGGTACATTCGTGGTCGCAAATCGTCGACTCCATTCTGTTCGACGGCGTGGTCATCAACCGTCGCGCCCGCGTGTACAAGGCAATTCTCGATAAGAACGTCGTGCTCACGGAAAACTCCACGGTAGGCATCGACACGGAACATGATATGGCTCGTGGTTTCACCGTTACACCCGAAGGCATCACTGTAGTTCCAAAGAACACCGTGGTCGACGACTGACGCACAATGCTTGTGACGACTGCTCGTTATACCGATCACTCATACCACAAATGAACCGATGGGGGCGTCGATATGTATCGGCGCCCCCATCGTTTATTGGCATGGTACATACCGCATTGCTACGGCAACACCATACGCTCGTGAAACGGCGGCACGCATTGTCCCGCGCAGTGAGCATCACCGTCTAGTACTGCGGCATGTTGTCAAGGTTAAATCCCAATGCGGCAAGCTGTTCGCGTCCCTCTGGCGTAATCTTTTCCACGGTCCAGCGCGGCTGCCACGTCCAATCGATGCGGAACTCCTCTACTAACCCAGCCAACGTGCTGGCGCACTCATCTTCAATCAGGTCGGTCAACGGACATGCCGGTGTGGTCAGCGTCATGGTGATGATGGCGCGGCCCAATGCATCAATTTCGATACCGTATACCAAACCCAAATCAATCACGTCGATACCCAATTCGGGATCAATGACTTGATGCAGGGCCTCACGCACATCGGCTGCGGTGGCGCGACCAATCTCATCGACCGCTTTGAGTGGAATGTTGCTATCCGACTCCCCAGCGCAGGCACAGGCGTGGCCGGACCCGCCGCAGCATCCACCGCTCGTCGTCGCAGTCGCATCATCGCCGTGCCCGTAGGCGTGGGAATCCTGCGCCAATGTCTCGTCACCAAATAGTGTTTCGTCCATGGATTTACTCCTTGTCCTGCCTGCGATCCGAAGCCGCCAACGCTTGCGCTACGGCATCCTTCAAGCCTTCCCATCCCAGCAGTGCACACTTGATGCGCATGGGATATTTGGAGACGCCTTGGAATACGATGGCATCGCCTAAGCTTTGTGCCCGCTCATCGTCCACGCCGGCACCACGCGATTGCATCAGCGCATGGAAATCCTGTGACAATGCCATGGTCTTATCCAATCCCTGACCGTCAACCAAATCGACCATAATCGACAGACTGGCTTGGGAAATCGAACATCCCTGACCGTCCCAAATCACCCGTTCGATGCGATACGGTTCCTCCTGCGACAATTCGACATGCACGGTAACCTCATCGCCACAGGTCGGGTTGAACTGGTGGGACTGTCCCACCGGACACCCCACATGCGGCTGGCTTACCGTGACTTGCGCCGAAGCGCCGCGCTCGTCCGCCAAATCACGGGCAAAGTGCTGCTTGCCATGTGGCTGACGGGAGGCTTCGAGAATAACCTCCTGATACATCTGTTCCAAATCGTCGGATATCACTTCCATAGCTCACACCTTAAAGAATGCGCGGACATGACGCAATGCTTCCAGCAAACATTCCACGTCCTGCATGGTGTTGTAGACACCCAATGACGCACGATTGGACGCAAACACACCAAAATGCCGATGCACTGGCTGAGCACAGTGATGTCCCACCCGAATGGCCACACCTTGCGCGTCCACATACTGCCCCACATCATGCGGATGCACACCGTCTACGCTGAATGACACCGTACCGATACGCTGCTGGCCTTCGCGCGGCCCCAGAATATGCACGCCTTCAATGGTGTCCATGGTCAGCAGGCGCTCGGTAAGTTCGCGTTCATGCTCCATGATCGCCGGCATCCCTAAGTTCATCATCCACTGCGCCGCCACTCCGGCGCCGACAACCTGCGCCACTGGCTGCGTGCCTGCCTCGAACCGCGCCGGCGGATCCATATATTGTGCGGGTTCGTCCATCCACGCCAGCGACACCATCGAACCGCCGAAATTCGCCGGCGGCAGTGCCTCAAGCAAAGCCCGCTTGCCGTAGAGGAATCCGACGCCGGTGGGTCCATACATTTTATGGGCGCTCCACACGGCAAAATCAACATCCAGAGCCTTGACATCCACGGCGATATGCGGCACCGACTGACATGCGTCGAGCACCACCAAGGCACCCACCTCATGGGCCCGACGTACGATTGGCGCCACATCGGTGATGGCTCCGGTGACATTGCTGATATGGGTTATCGCCACTAGCGCGGTACGCTCGGTGATGATGTCCTGCGCACTGGCGCTGAGCACACACCCCTCATCATCCAAGCCCAGCCAGCGCAGGGTCGCTCCGGTACGCGCGGCCAACTCCTGCATCGGCAACAACACCGAATGATGTTCCGCTTTGGTGACGACGATCTCATCACCGGGACCTAAGGCGAATCGCTGCGCCGCCGCACCGCCACGGCCCATCGAAGCATACCCGATGGCGGTGGCCAGCAAATTCATGCCTGCGGTGGCCCCCGCGGTCACGACGATTTCTTCACCGTCCTCCTCGGCGCACGCGCCGACAAGCTGCGCCATTTGAGCGCGCGCCTGTTCAAACGCCATCGTGCTGCGGGCTGCGAGCTCATGCGCTCCCCGATGCACGCCGGCATTGTCCGTGCGATAGAACTCACATTCCGCGTCGATGACACACTGCGGTTTTTGTGCGGTGGCTGCCGAATCCAGATATACCAGGGGTTTGTCATGCACCTGCTGATTCAATATGGCAAATTCCGAACGGATGTTCTCTATCCTGTGATTCACGACGCACCTCGTCTATTGCTTGTCACGATTATCCACATGCCGTCACATGACGCAACGACATGTGACGGCATGCAAGCCGGTAGTTGCGGCTCACCCCGCCTCGGCGGCTATGCTACGGCGGATTCGGAATCGGCGCCTTCGGGCAGGTACTGGTCGTAGCCCTGCTCCTCCAGTTCGTCGGCCAGCTCGGGACCGGCTGTCTTGACGAAATGACCATCGGCGAAGACATGTACGATGTCCGGCTTGATGTACTTGAGGATGCGCGTGTAATGCGTCACCATCAGCACGCCCATGCCGGTTTCTTCCTTGGCACGGTTCACGCCTTCGGACACAATGCGCAACGCATCGACGTCCAAGCCCGAATCGGTTTCGTCCAACACGGCGAACTTCGGTCGCAGCATCTCCAACTGCAGCACTTCGGCACGCTTCTTCTCACCGCCCGAGAAGCCTTCGTTCACGGAACGGGTGGCGAACTTCGGATCCATCTTGAGCCGTTTCATGGCGTCGGACAATTCCTTCGACCACGTACGAATGGCGGGAGCCTTGCCGTCGACCTGCGTCTTGGCGGTACGCAGGAAATTCGTCATGGACACGCCGGGCACTTCGACGGGATACTGCATGGCCAGGAACAAGCCGGCCTTCGCACGTTCGTCGGGGGTCATGGTCAGCAAGTCCACACCATCGAGCAGCGCCTGACCGGATTCGATCTCATACTTGGGGTGGCCGGCCAACGTGTAGGCCAGGGTGGATTTACCCGAGCCGTTGGGGCCCATGATGGCATGGGTTTCGCCCGAACGCACGGTGAGGTTCACGCCCTTGAGGATTTGCTTGCGCCCTTCCTTCGTTTCGACGGACGCATACAAGTCTTTGATTTCCAGAGTTGCCATGATTACTTTTCCTCCAATACGGCTTGCGTATCGTCACCCTGCGTGCGTGCGAGGCGACGGTCGATCAACGTCATCACATGGTCGGCGACGGCCGGTACGCCAATTTCGTCGGCCAACTCGCCAAAGAAGCCACGCACCACCAGTTTGCGGGCTTCGGCTTCGGGAATGCCTCGGGACTGCAGGTAGAACAATTCCTCATCATCGAAACGACCCACCGAGCTGGCATGACCAGCACCGATGATATCGCCGTTCTCGATTTCCAGATTCGGTTCGGAATCGGCGACCGCACCAGGCGTCAGCACCAGATTGCGGTTCAACTCGTAGGAATCGGTACCCGGCGCGGTAGGCTCGATGAGCGCATTGCCTACCCACGTCGAATGGGCGCCCTTGCCGTCCAATGCGCCCTTGTACACCACGCGGGACTTGCAATCGGGATGGTTGTGCACCACCATCGTGCGATGTTCGATATGTTCGCCCGGATCGACGAAATACATGCCCAGCATGTTCAAATCACCCTGTTCGCCGCCGAAATCCTGATCCATACGGATGCGCACGACATCGCCGCCCAAGGTAACCACGGAATGACGCAGCGTGGCCTGTTCGCCCACATGAATGCGATGGTTCGCCACATGCTTGGAGCCAGCTTGCCACTCGTGTACGAAAGTGACGGAAACCGCGGACTGCGCTCCGGTGACAATCTCCACGCCCTCGGCCAAGCGAGCCGTACCCGCATGCTCCACCACCACGTCCGCATGCACCCGATCGGCCGCGACAATCATCAGATGGCAGGCGTCCAACGCATCGTCTTCGCCGTGTACCCGTACCAACACAGGCTGATCGAGATCGGCGTCCACAGTGAGCACATACGCATGCTCGGCGCTATTCCACGCGACGGCTGCGGCACGGTCGGAAGGCTTGCCTATGGTACCGGTGCCTCCCTCTCCGGGACGCACCTGGGACAACCGCACCGACGTGCCATCAATCTGGCTGCCATCGATCATGGTCACAGCGACCGAGGTCTTGCCCGACGCCGTGAAGCTGTCGAAGAACTCAGCCAGACGCTCCACCGGCGTGAAGCGCCAATCATCCTGCTTGCGCGACGGCACGGCGAAGTCCTCCACCGCGAACGAACGCACCGACTTGTCGGCACTGGACGGCATTGCCGCCGGCATGGCATACGGATCGGAAGGATCCGCAACCGGCATCGTTATTTCCTTTTCCTGCATCATGAGAATCAGCCCACCGATCCTTCCATCTGCAATTCCACCAGGCGATTGAGCTCCAACGCATATTCCATCGGCAGCTCGCGGCTGATGGGCTCGACGAAGCCGCGAACGATCATGCCCATGGCTTCCTTTTCCTCCAATCCACGGCTCATCAGGTAGAACAACTGGTCTTCCGATACCTTCGATACCGTAGCCTCATGCGCCATGGAGACGTCATCCTCACGCACATCGACATGCGGATACGTATCCGTACGGCTGTAATCATCCACCAGCAAGGCGTCACACACCACCGACGAACTGGAACCTTCCGCACCGTCGACGATTTTGACCAATCCGCGGTACGCCGAACGGCCGCCGCCACGCGAAATGGACTTGGCCACGATCGTGGAACTGGTGTGGGGCGCCAAATGAATCATCTTCGCGCCGGTGTCCTGATACTGCCCCTTGCCCGCAAAGCCCAGCGACATGGTCTCCGCCTTGGCGTAAGGCTCGGCCAGAATGCAGGCCGGATACTTCATGGTGGCCTTCGAGCCGATGTTGCCGTCCACCCATTCCATGGTGCCTCCCTCGCGCACGTAGGCGCGCTGCGTCACCAGGTTGTACACGTTGTTCGACCAGTTCTGCACCGTGGTATAGCGTACGCGCGCATGCTTCTCGACAATGATCTCCACAATCGCGGCGTGCAGCGAGTCCGTCGAGTAGATCGGCGCCGTGCAGCCTTCGACATAGTGCACGTAGGAACCTTCGTCCGCAATGATCAACGTACGTTCAAACTGTCCCATATTCGGCGTATTGATACGGAAATACGCCTGCAAAGGAATATCCACATGCACGCCCTTGGGCACATACACGAACGAACCGCCCGACCATGCCGCCGTGTTGAGTGCGCCGAACTTGTTGTCATCCGGGGGCACCACCGTGCCGAAATACTTGCGCACCAAGTCGGGATATTCGCGAACCGCCGTATCGGTATCGACGAAAATCACGCCCTGCTTGGCCAGATCCTCCTGGATGGAGTTGTAGATCACTTCGGATTCATACTGCGCGGCGACACCAGATACCAGACGCTGCTTCTCCGCTTCCGGAATACCCAAACGATCGTAGGTGGTACGAATGTCATCGGGCAGTTCTTCCCACGAAGTCGCCTGCTTCTCGATCGGCTTGACGTAATACTTGAAATCATCGGCATTGAATCCGCTTAAATCCACACCCCAATCAGGCATGGGCTGTTCGACGAAGGAGCGATACCCTTGCAAACGAATGTCCAACATCCAATCGGGCTCACCCTTGTCAGCGGAAATCGAGCGCACGACCCGCTCGTCGATGCCTTTCTTTGCGGCTTCGCCCGCGGCATCGGAATCATGCCAACCGTAGCCATATTCACCGAATTGCTCGATGATTTCTTCGTCTTGCCTGATTTTCTCTTCGCTGACGCGGGCTCGATCAGCCTCGTACTGGCTCATCTCCACGTCCTGCGCTGCACCCCCGCTCTGTTCGGGATTGTGCGGTTGCTCTGATGCCGTCACCGTACACCGCCTCCAATCTTAGAAATACTCCAAGGTAAATCTAACAGAACCACGCGGAACACGCGGAAGTAAGAGACAAAAAACACACAAGTGCCAACGTGATGTTGCACACAGTGATAACACACCGCGCGCATCACGCTGGCACCGAACGTGCGACACCGGCGCACCCGCAGGAGCGAGTGATTCCCGATACACCGGACAAATGCCTACTGAAGAGCCTCCTGATGGTCCAAGGCGGCACGTACCAATCCAGCGAACAGCGGATGCGGCTTGGTCGGACGCGACTTGAACTCCGGATGTGCTTGGGTCGCCACATAGAATGGATGCACTTCCTGCGGCAATTCCACAAATTCGGTGAGCTCGCCGTCAGGACTCTGCCCGCTAATGCGCAGACCCGCCTCACGCAGCCGGTTCTTGTAGGCCACATTCACCTCGTAGCGGTGGCGGTGACGCTCGGTAACCCGCGTCGTGCCATACAGCTGTGCCACCAAGGAATCCTCCTGCAAATCAGCTGGATACGACCCCAAACGCATGGTGTGGCCCATATCGCCCTTGCCGGCGACGATGGCCTTCTGTTCTTCCATGGTAGCAATCACTGGATCGGGGCAATGTTGGTCAAATTCCGTGGAACCAGCCTGCTGCAATCCCAGCACGTGGCGCGCATATTCAATCACCATGGACTGCATGCCCAGACACAGCCCCAACGCCGGCAATCCAGTTTCGCGGGCAAACCGCAGTGCCCCAATCTTGCCTTCGATGCCTCGGATGCCAAAGCCACCAGGAATCACGATGCCATCGACCTGGTTCAACGCGGCCGCGGCACCATCAGGCGTTTCGCACACATCGGCGGCCACCCACTTGACATTCACCTTGGCATAATGTGCAAAACCGCCGGCTTTGATGGCTTCCGTCACCGACAAATATGCGTCGGGCAAATCAATGTACTTGCCCACAATGGCGATATTCACCTCGTGACGCGGATGGTGGACACGATCGAGCAGCTCATCCCATTCCTCCCAGTCCACGTCATGGAATGGCAGTCCCAACTCACGTACCACATACGCGTCCAATCCTTCGCGGAACAGTGTTTTAGGGACGTCATAAATACTCGGCGCATCCACACAGTTGACCACGCCTTCCACGTCCACATCACACATCAGGCTGATCTTGTCCTTGATGGACTGCTTGAGCGGCCGGTCGGAACGCAGTACCAGCGCATCCGGCGCAATGCCCAACTGACGCAACATCATCACCGAATGCTGGGTCGGCTTAGTTTTCAGCTCATGCGCGGCCGCAATATACGGCACCAACGATACATGAACAAACATGCAATGTTCCACACCCAGATCACGCCGCACCTCGCGTGCAGCCTCCAAGAAGGGCTGCGATTCGATATCGCCCACCGTGCCGCCGATTTCCGTGATAATCACATCGACATCATCGCCGGCTTGGGCACGCATACGGCTTTTGATCTCATTCGTGATATGCGGAATCACCTGCACGCACTCGCCCAAGTATTCGCCGGCACGTTCCTTGCGCAATACTTCCTGATAAATCTGCCCCGTAGTGACGTTCGCCTTCTGACTCAAGAACACATCGAGGAAACGCTCGTAATGGCCGATGTCCAAATCGGTTTCCGCGCCATCCTCAGTGACGTACACCTCACCATGCTGGAAGGGATTCATCGTACCGGGGTCGACATTGATATATGGATCAAGCTTTTGCTGTAGCACCCGTAGTCCACGACTACGCAAGAGACGACCCAACGACGAAGCGGTCAAGCCCTTGCCCAGCGACGACACCACGCCGCCGGTGACAAAAATATGCTTGGTTATATGTTCCTGTGCATTACCATGTTGTCTTCTCACCATGGAATTTCAGCATATCACGCAAGCATGACGGATTGTTTCGTCCGCGTGGTGCCTTCCGTCCCAACAAAGCACGGCAACATTCCAACACGCATAGGACGCAGGCCATGGCGACGGGACAGCAGTAGCGAATCTGCATACCATCCACTGGTTGGCTGATATCCACCGTGTACTGCAGCCACAGCGCCGCGTAAGTCAGCACAACGCTACCCACACTGGCGGCGGCAACACACCACCACCAGACCGTAGCGCCCAACGACATGCATCGACGCACGGTTGCCGCTATCAGTATCGCCACCATCACCACCACTGCGGCCCACCAACAATGCAACAGGAAGGAATTACGCATATCGCCTAAGTTGGCACGGCCTAGCCAAGCCGAGGAGACAATCGAGCGCAAACCCTGCCACAGCACTTTCGGATCGCTCAGCACGGCATGACGACGCGCCGCCATATCCTCATACGGCACCAGCATGGGCGTGGTCGTAAACCACGACACCGACGACTGCCACGCCGCGTTCAACACCACCGCAACCGCCACACCGCCGGTGCACCACCACGTGCACGCCTGACGCCACCAAGAACGAACTGCCAGACCATCACGCCGTGCCAACACCCGCTGACGCCACGGCACCAGAAGTGCCAACGCCACCAGCGGAACGTAGGTCACTTTGCATACTCCCACCACAGCACACAACACTGCCAGCGCCGCGCAAAACCCCACGCCTACGCGGCGATCGAACGCACGGAACAACATGCACGACAGCACGATGACCAAGGCCTGCGTCAGCCCATCGGCGGAAATACCAAACGCGGTGGAGCCAAGTCCTGACAACGCCACCATCACCAATCCGGCCAGTACGCGCCAACGCGGCAACGCCCACACCGCCAACGCCATGCACAAGGTATATACGGCCAGCATGCACCACTGCGCCGCCATAAAAGTGCGGTCAGGTGCCCATCCAAATACATGTCCCAATGCAAACGCCACCAACTGAGGACCGTAGACCACAGGGGTGTTGACCGCCGCATTGTTATACGGCACGTCCGCGCCCGTCTCATCGCTGGCGGTGATGGTATCAGGCAACACCACCGCCGGATCATAGCCATCATCACACTGCAGCGAGTAATTGATCCACTCCCAATCGACATGACCGCCGACATTGTCGTCGCTACGCTGCAGGTTACTCTGCGCAGTTACCGGATGCGGCATGACCTGACCGTGCACCAACCCATCGATGCGATACACGTGCGCCCAAATGTCCGGCGTGTGTCCGGGCGCAGTATGCAGTATGGACGATCCGCCAACCAACGCCACCAACACGGCAACCAGTATCGGCATCAGCATGCGACAACGGCGCCCCGCATCATGCAAGGCATCCATACCCGCACCCCGCTGCGCCGGCATCTCCTGCGACTGTGCCATCCACCCCCCTATTTGCTGGATTTACTGCGCCAAGGTGTGTGCTACCGCGCACAAGGCCAAGTGATATCCATAGAACCCCATGCCGGTAATCGTACCGGTCGCCACCGGGGAAATCACACTATGCTTGCGGAATGCATCGCGAGCCGCCGGATTGGAGATGTGCACCTCCATCAACGGCAGCCCCGCATCGGTGACCATATGCGCGGCATCGGCCAACCCGTAGGAATAGTGGGTGAATGCCGCCGGATTCATCACCACGGGCGTGCCCTCGTCCACCGCACGATGCATCCAGGCGATCATCTGCGCTTCATCATCGGTTTGGCGCACATCAACATCCATACCCAACTGCGCGCCCCACTGTTCGCATAGCGATCGCAACTCGTCCATATTCTGGCGTCCGTACACATCAGGTTCGCGCACGCCCAAACGTCCCAAATTCGGACCGTTCACCACAATAACCGTTGTCATCATTCCTCCCCGTTGCGTATCCGTTCAGTTGCTTAAAGATAAGTTGCGGCCGCCCGCGCGACACCGACGCCACCTACCGTCGAATACGCGCGAACGCCTCACGCACGGCCTCCAATGGTGGATCGTCCACCGCCATGGCATGGCCAATACGATCCAGGATAACGAAGCGCAGCATATTGCCCCGGGCTTTTTTATCACGGTGCATCAACGTCAATGTCCCGTCCCACGAGCCGCCTCGCCAGCTAACCGGCAGTCCCAGCGACATCAACAGATCACGGTGGCACCTAACCATATCGGCATCCGCATATCCCAACAACGCAGAAAGTTCGGCGGCGAACACCATGCCCACCGCCACCGCATTGCCATGCCGCCAGCGGAAATGCTCCGACGCTTCGATGGCATGCCCTAACGTGTGTCCATAGTTGAGAAACTCCCGGATGCCATGCTCACGCACATCGCCCGACACATGATGGGCCTTGACGCGCACTGTGCGTTCGATAAGCTCGCACACCACTTCTCGCGTGGCTGAGTCACTCATGGATGCTGCGGTGAAAGTGCGTAGCGGCTCGGCATACTCGCGCAATATCTGCAACATCTCCGTGTCCATAATGAATCCCGATTTGACGACTTCCCCCAAGCCCTCAAGAAAAATCGGAGTCGGCAATGTCGACAATGTGTCCAGATCAGCCAATACCCCGGCCGGCGTGTAGAAGGATCCCACCAGATTCTTGCCATACGCCGTATTGATGCCGGTTTTCCCCCCGGTCGAGGCGTCCACCATTGCCAGCAAGGACGTGGGACAATTCACATAGCGAATGCCACGCATCCAGGTGGCAGCGATGAAACCCGCCACATCGGTGGCGGCCCCGCCACCCAAGCCCACGATCGCATCGGAGCGCGTGAATCCTTCCTGCGCCAACCGTGACCATACGCCGTCAGCCACCGTAATGGTTTTGCCTGCCTCGGCATCAGGAATAACCATGTCATACACGTCGAAGCCGGCCTGGCGAAGCAATGCACGGGCCCGATCGCTGTGCCTCTGCACCGGTTGCGTATGAATCAGAGCCACTCGCGTCACCGATTCGGGCAACACTGACCCCAATTCCTGCATCACGCCACCGCCGATACGCACTTCGTAGGCATCCTCGCCCGCGCCTACCCGCACCACACGCTGTTCGATCATCATCTTCACCTTTCGTGCCGCCACCATAGGCGTCATCCCTCGCGTCTGCACGCGTACATTCGCCACTTGGCGAAATACCGGGTCGCGACGTTCATACAAATCCATCCAACGCTGCCGTGCGTCCCCGTCCAGCATGGGACGTCCAGCGCCATGGCGTGCCCGTTCCATCGCTTCGTTCGGGTCGGCCTGCAAATACAACACACACCCGCCATGAGCCGTATATCGATGCAAAGCCTCGCGCACAGCGGGCGTCATCGGCGCGCCTCCCCCCAGCGAGAACACACCGGCAAAGGCGTCGAGCATCTCGAGAATCACCGCACATTCCACCTCACGGAACGCCGATTCTCCGTACTGTTCGAAATACTGCGGAATAGACATGCCGACACGCTGTTCAATCACCACATCGGCATCGGCAAATGGCACTTGCATCAGCTTGGCAACCTCACGTCCAACCCGGGTTTTGCCAGCGCCCATCATACCGATGATCACCGCGCGGGGATGCGTACAAGTCATGGGGACTGCCTCTCCCATCAGCGCATATGCTCCGGCCATGATGCCACGTATCCCCTCATATTCCGGCGTGTTTCCTCCACTGTGTCACCACCGAATTTCTCCAGCGCGCAACGCGCCAACGTCAGCCGTACCATGGCTTCCGCCACCACGGCGGCAGCTGGCACCGCGGTGCTGTCAGAACGCTGGTTGATGGCCTGCGCGGGCTCGCCCGTCAGCACATCAACGGTACGCAATGCGCGTGGAATAGAGGGAATCGGTTTCATCGCTGCCCGCACACGAATCGGCTCGCCGTTCGACATGCCACCCTCGATACCGCCCGCACGATTGGTCAGACGGGTTAGCCTGCCATCGGCCCCCTTGACAATTTCGTCGTGCGCCATCGAACC
Source organism: Bifidobacterium sp. LH_491 (assembly GCF_056356495.1). Taxonomy (NCBI): domain Bacteria; kingdom Bacillati; phylum Actinomycetota; class Actinomycetes; order Bifidobacteriales; family Bifidobacteriaceae; genus Bifidobacterium; species Bifidobacterium sp. LH_491. Next base: position 854,052 of record NZ_JBKEUI010000001.1, on the reverse strand, counting down.
GGGACGGCATGCCTCCAGGAACCCGTCGCCGATCTCCACGCCCTTGATGGCCTGGATGCCCATCAAAGCCGCCGCCAACGCCGCATCCAACCGACGGTCCGACTCTACATACGTGCCCACTCCGGCCGGCATACCATAGGCTATGACCTCAATCACACCACCCAACGTGTCCGCCTGCAACTTGGCCTCATCAATTCGCGCCATCATGCGCGCCTGCGCCGCTTCGTCCAACGTACGCACAGGAGAAGCATCCAACGCTTCCACCTCATCGGGTGTGGGCAGCGCACGATCGGCCTGCTCGTCAACCCCAGCGCCGCCGATGGACAGCACATGAGACACCGTGCTCACCCCTAACGTCTGCTCCAAGAACTGCCGAGCGACCTCACCTAATGCCACTCGCGCCGCGGTTTCGCGCGCACTGGATCGTTCCAGCACCGGGCGGGCGTCGTCAAAGCCATATTTGCGCATGCCGGTTAGATCCGCGTGTCCCGGCCGAGGGCGGCTTAACAGCGCATTGCGCCCTTCGTGAGGCATACATTCCTCAATAGGATCGGTGCTCATTACCTTTGTCCATTTGGGCCATTCCGTATTGGCGATTTCCACCGCTATGGGAGATCCCAGCGTCACCCCGTGCCGCACGCCGGTAAGCAGTCGCACACGGTCCTCCTCGAACTTCATGCGCGCGCCACGACCATATCCCAACCGTCGACGAGCCAATGCCGATACGATGTCCTGACTGGTGAGGCTCACTCCCGCAGGCACCCCTTCAATCATGGCGACCAACGCCTCGCCGTGTGATTCGCCCGCCGTCTGCCAGCGCAACATGCTCTCTCCTTCACTTCCGGGTGCCACTTTTGTTCGGGTGCGACTGCAGGTATTGTACCTACATGGAATATTTCGCCGCAGCACCGAGTCTACTGTGTGGACTGCTGATTTGCTGGCAGGACATTCGCCATCGGCGTGTGCCCCGCGTGTTGGTGCTCGTTGGCATGCTCTCGCAGTTAGCGGTTTCCTTATGTGCTTGGATCTACGGAGCACCTTGGCAATTAGTGTGCCTGCCACTGGGATTCGCGGTGCTTGCCGGAGCGTTTCAGGCGACGCTTGCCTTGGTTCGCCCGGGCACATTGGGATTCGGCGATGTGACCTGTGCCGCGCTGATGGGCCAGTTTGTGGGCCTATGGGGATGGACGGCATTCATCCTGTGGTGGCTGCTGATGGGCGTGCTTGGTTTGGCATGGATCGGTTGGTGGCAACGCTATCGCCACGCGCGCGGACAACGACACTCATCGGCCGCGCGCAACGAGCTTCGACCGGTGCAACCTGTGGTGATGGACTTGGCACCTTTCGCTCCGGTCATCGTCACCGCGGCGATTGCCGCCGTGCCCATGGTTATTGGCGCACGCGGCGCATAGATTCGCAAATCTGACGAATTCTTCTCTGGTCGATCTTCTTAATTCGCGTTGGGATTCGTGGTTTTGTATTCCTGCACAAATTGCTGGAATTCCTCAGCGCTGGCAGTGAACTTCGTTTCACCCGTCTGCAGATTCGTAGTCACGAAATACAGCCAGTCACCGTCCTCGGGATGTAGGGCAGCTTCAATGGCATCATCGCCGGGGCAGCTAATCGGCGTGGGCGGCAGACCCTGATGGATGCGCGTATTGTATGGATTTGAAGCGTCATTGAGCTGCGCATTCGTCAGCTGCGACGGCGCCACATTTGCCCCATATGCCACCGTGCTATCCATACCCAAACTCATGCCGATGTTGAGACGGTTCAGAATCACCCGGGTGACCTTGCCGTAATACTGTTTAAGATTCACTTCGGATTCGGCAATGGACGCGATGTTCAGCAAACGTTGACGCTCGGCTCCGGTCGGCATGCCCATGGCATCGAGTTTGGCGATACGCTTATCGACCATGGCTTTCATAATGGTGCCCGCGTCGCCCACACCGACAACATTGTAGGTGCCCGGCTCAAACCAGCCTTCGAATTCACCACCCGCTTCCACAGGTAGAATCCCCTGCCCGCCGGCGTCCACGATACTTTGGAATTGCGCCCGGTCAATGCCGGAAATCTTTGCTGCAGCATCCAAAATATCACTGACCCGTTCGCCGGCCTTGACTTCAAGGAAACCTCCGGCCTTGCTCTGGTCACTGACAATCTTCAACACATCCATGGCTCGCATATGGCGTTTAAGCTCGTATGTACCCGGATACAAGGTGCTTTGATTCGCGGACACCGCACTGGTGAAAGCCTCCTGAGACTTGATAATATCCTGCGCCACCAAATTCTTGGCCACCTGCAACGCACCCTGCCCGCTTTCGATAGTGAACGATACCGAACCTTCGCCAGGACCCTCATAATCGGCGATTTGTGAACTCGACGTAGACTGGCCCCATTGCTTGAGTTTGGTGAAACCGGCATATCCCAGCCCAAATACCAAGACAAGCACCGCCACTATGGCAATGGTGCTGACCAATGTGCGACGATGGCGACGTTCACGCGCACGGCGCATGTCACGGCGCGATTTCGGCGGCACTGGCGGCAGGGACTGATTCTCGGGGGAATCAGTCCCCTCCCACGTGCTGCCCTCGTCGAAAAACTCACTGAACTCGTCGTTCACCAATCACTCCTCAATCGTCATGCCGGTCCAAAGCGGCTTGCAAGATATTCACCGCCGACTGCTGGTCGACTTTCGGGCGATGTGCGCGAGAACCAACCTGCGACTGCGCCAGTTGATGATGAGCCATCACCGTGGTCAGGCGCTCATCCATCAATGTTACGTCGGGTGCCTGCGACAACGCATATTCTCCCCGCATCATCAGCACGTTGATAGTTTTGGTAAGTTCCTGCGCCCAGCGCCGCGCTTTCGCCGCGCTTTCGCCTTCACTGCCATCCATAAGCAACGGCAGACCGACGATCACACGCTCAATGGATTCGTCTTCGATAATGTTGACGACTTCATCGATAGCCTGCATGGCGTCGCCATACACGTCGATATTGCCGGCAGGATGCGCGACAGCGAGGCTCGGATCGGACAATGCCAGTCCGACCCGAGCCTGACCAAGGTCTATACCAAGCCACATTGCCACGTGAGCAATCAGCCCCTCATCGCCTCGACTCGCAAGGCTTCCAGCGCCTCGTCGATACGCGTGCTGTCGGTGCCACCGCCCTGTGCGAAGTCAGGCTTGCCGCCGCCGCCGCCGCCAAGTATCTTCGATGCGCCGCGCACCAAATCGCCGGCCTTCACGCCGCGTTCACGAGCGGCAGCGTTGGTTGCCACTGCTACCATGGGCTTGTCATCGGCACTGACACCGGCCAACGCCACCACAACGGGGTGCTCATCGCCGAGCTGTCCGCGAATGTCCAACACGGTTTTGCGCAACGCATCGAACGAGCCGAAATGACCGACGTTCCTAGCAGCAATCTTCACCGTAGCGGTGGAAGCCTTCGCTTCCTGCACTAACGACGGCACACCATCGGCAAGCTGGCTTTCGTACATGGTCGACAGGCGCTGATCCGCTTCCTTCAACTTGGACAGCAATGTATCGATACGATTGGCCAACTCGTCGGGACGAGCATTGAGCGTGTCGGACAGCTGCGAAACCAACGCATGCTCACGTGCGTGGAACTCGTAAGCACTTTGTCCGACCAATGCGTCCACACGTCGCACACCAGAGCCGACCGAAGCTTCCGACATGATGCTGATGGCACCAATCTTGCCGACATGGTCCACGTGCGTACCACCGCACAACTCACGGCTCCAACCGTCCTCGCCAATGGACACCACACGCACGATGTCGCCGTATTTCTCACCGAACAAATGCATCGCGCCCAGCGCCACGGCATCATCGAATTTCATTTCCGTCGTACTTACCACAAGGTTGTCACGCAAACGCTCGTTGACCCGGGCTTCGACGGCGCTGATGATGCTCTTTGCCGGAGCCTTGGACCACTGGAAGTCGAAACGTAGACGGTTAGGGCCGTCTTCCGAGCCACGCTGCGTGGCATCCGGACCAAGTTCTTCACGCAACGCCTTGTGTACCATGTGCGTGGCGGTATGTGAACGGGCAATGGCACCACGACGCCTCATATCAATCGAAGCATTTACCGGCGAGCCGACCACCAACGTGCCCTCGGTCAAACGGCACTGGTGCACGATCAAATCTTTAATCGGCTTCTGCACATCGTCCACTTCCAGTACCGCACCATCATCAGTTAAAATCTCACCCTGATCGGCCAGCTGGCCACCGGCTTCCGCATAGAACGGCGTACGGTCGAGAATGACTTCAACGGTTGCCGGAGCGCTGACCGCCGGCACCGACCCCTTGCCCTCCTGCATAATGCCCAGTACCGTGGCACGGCTGGAAAACTCGTCGTAGCCAAGGAAGGCAATCGGCGAGACCAAGGTTTTCTTGAAATCGTCATACACGCTCAGATCCACGTTGTGACGTTTCTTCAATGCATCGGCGCGGGCGCGCGACTTCTGCTCACTCATCAGCTCGCGGAACTTCGCCTCGTCAACCTGCATACCCTGTTCGGCCGCCATTTCCAACGTCAGCTCGATCGGGAATCCGTAGGTATCATGCAGCGTGAACGCATCATTGCCCGACACCACGGCATCGGCGCTCTGCTTGGCCTTGGCAACCGCCACATCGAGAATCGTCGTGCCATTCTCCAGCGTACGACGGAAGGCATCCTCCTCGCCGAAGGCAGCTTCGCTGACATCGTGGAACGTGGTTTCCAGCTCAGGATAGCTGGCCACCATCGCATCCTTGGACACCGGGAAAAGCACCGGAAGCACTGCATCATGCACGCCGAGCATACGCATGGAACGCACCGTACGACGCAGCAAACGACGCAGCACATATCCGCGGCCCACGTTGCTGGGGCGCACGCCGTCGCTCATGATCATCAACGCGGAACGCACGTGGTCAGCCACCACACGGAAACGCACATCGGCGTCAGCATCCTCGCCATAGCGACGGCCCGACAACCGTTCGGCGGCTTCGATCACCGGATAGACCTCATCGGTTTCGTAAATGTTTTCCTTGCCTTGCAGCAAGAACGCCAGACGCTCCAGACCAGCGCCCGTATCGATGTTCTTGTTATCCAATTCGCCGACGATGTGCAGATCGGTTTTGGACTTGACGTTGTCCACTTCGTAGTTTTCGAAAACCAGATCCCAAATCTCGATGAATCGGTTCTCGTCGGCCGCAGGACCGCCGTCCTTGCCGTATTCGGGACCACGGTCAATGTAGATTTCGGAGCACGGACCGCCAGGGCCAGGGCCGCCGGTCGTCCAGAAGTTGTCCTCCATGCCGAAAATCTGCATGTGCTCGGGGTCGAAGCCCTCGTTCTTCCAAATGGAACGAGCTTCGTCATCATCCGTGAACGTTGTCACCCACAAATCGGCCGGGTCAAGGCCATAGCCGCCTTGCTCGCGCGGCAGCGTCAGCAGCTCCCACGCATAGTGAATCGCCTCTTCCTTGAAGTAATCGCCGAAGGAGAAGTTGCCCAGCATCTGGAAGAACGTGCCGTGACGCGTGGTCTTGCCCACTTCGTCGATATCCAGCGTACGCACACACTTTTGGTTGCTGGCCATACGCGGATACGGCGGCGTCTGCTCGCCGAGCAGATACGGGATGAACGGCACCATACCGGCGATGGTGAACAGCGTGGTGGGATTCGGGGAAATCAACGAGGTCGAGGGAGCAACCAGGTGATCGTGCTTGGCAAAATAATTCAGATAGCGCTTGGCGATTTCCGAAGTGCGCATAACTTCAACAAACTCCTTGTTTCATTCAGGCCGCGACCGACCCACGGTTCGATATAGCGAAAAACACAACCTACGTTCACCACGTCGCGATGATATGGTCATCGGCTTAACGACGTGCGCGCTCGGCATATTTGGCATTCAACTCAGCCTCGCGGGCTCGACGCGCGGAGTTGAATTCGTTGACCAATCCTTCGAGCGTGCGCATGGCAACATGATCCTGGTCCGGACCGAACACAAACTGACGGGCGGCATCCGGCGTATTAGCCTTGACATACGCCTGTGCCTTGGTAACCGCCAATACGCCTAGCACCACGCCGACACCAATCCAAAATACGCGCTTGAGCATCACGCCTCCTTGTGTTCCCCGGCGTGCTCGCCACTCTTGCCCCGCTTGCTCGCCAACAGCGAACCGGCCGTCTGTCGCAACGCATACATGGAAGATGCCAAAGTGATGATCGGCTTGCCCAGGAACGATCCGTATAAATCGGTAAGAGCGCCAACGTTGGTCGCCGTGGTAGAGGCTGCCGCGGAAATTTTATTCACGTCTTCTAGCGACTTATTGACCTGCTTGACCGTCGTCACACTTTCATCCAACGCCGGGATGGCATGTTCGCCGGTTTGTCGCACAGTCTCCGCCATCTGATCGAACAATTTGCCCAAGCGAATCAGCGGGTAAATCAGAAACCCAGCAAGCACGGCAAATGCAATCGCCGCGATCAGTCCGGCAATCTCTCCAACGCCCATCGTGAACCTCTTTTCCGCGTGAGCCATGTGCGACCACGCATACTGCCATAAGCGTAACCAAGAGTGCAGACGGCACTGCCCGGTCACTGGTTGTACGAGACGACATGCAACGCCTGATCGAACGGCAGCTCGGTATCGAACTGCACGCAGGTGACGCTGCCGTTGGCAGGTCGCTCGTTGAGATCGTATTCGCCATGTGTAAAGCGATGCATCAGACTCAACAACGTATTGCCATGGGAAATCTGCAACACCTTATCGCCGTCCTGCAGGACCTTGTTGGCGCCAATCATGGCAAAACCGTCCTCGACCCGCCGCCAATATTGCGCATCAGATTCCGCGTCATGGAAAGGATCGGCTTCTTTGAGGAAATCACGCGTGGCGCCAAGACCGAACTGCCGCACGATGGCGTTATAAGTCGGTGCCCCATGGGGAGCTCCCGCAGCCCACCACGCCTGCGCCATGTCCTGCCCTTCGAAGTATCCGTAGCACTGTTCGCGAAAATGCATGTCACTGACCAATTCAGGGCGAGTGTGACCGTGTTCCGCATTGATATCGAGAATGGCCTGTGCGGTCAGCTGCGCACGCGTGGTATCCGAGCAATACGCGGCAGCGAAATCAATATCTGCCAGTTTGTGCCCGGCGCGTTCGGCGTCGCGCAAGCCGTCTTCGGTCAGCGGCGCGTTGGTCCAGCCCTGCAGGCGATTGTATTTGTTGAACAGCGTTTGTCCATGACGGACAAGATAGATATGCAACTTCATGATTTCGATTATTGCACCGTGCTGGCATAATCGAAACATGACAAGTTTTCTTTCCCGTTGGTTGGTAATGACCATCGCCGTGGCAGCCACCGCCGCGCTGCTGCCCGGCATGCAGACCATCGGCGAGCCTGCAGTGCTCGGCATCGCCGCGTTCTCCTTATTTATGGCGCTGATCAACGCTTCCATCAAACCCATCGTGCATCTCATCGCCCTGCCCTTTTCCATTCTTTCCTTCGGTTTGGTGGCCTTGATCATCAACTGGTTATTCATGCAGCTGGCTTCATGGCTGGCGTTGACGGTATTCGACGTGGGCGTGGTCGTCACCGGATTCTGGTGGTCGGTGCTCGCATCGCTGATCATCGCGATGATCGGCAGTGTGGTGGGTGCCATTATCGGCGAATAAGTACAACCCACCGGACGCGTGCCAGCGTGTAGCGCCGCTGACTGACAGAGCGTGCACGCACATTCGACGGCATGTTCGCGCATTGCGTATCATCACTGTCGGCATCTCCTTCGATATCGACGGAGAACCGCTATAACAACGGCAAAGGCCCCCGAGTTTTCGGGGGCCTTTGCCGGTATGTCCTTGAAATAAATGGATCCAGAAATCAGCGAGCGTAGAACTCGACGACGTACTGGATGTTCACCTGAACCGGAATTTCCTCCGCCTCAGGCTTACGGGTCAGCGTCGCCTTGAGCGACGGCAGGTTCACATCGAGGTAGCCCGGAACCGCAGGCAGCACATCACGGTGCACGCCTTCGGCGGCAATCTGGAACGGAACCATGGTCTGGCTCTTCGGCTTGACCTGAATGGTCTGGCCGGGCTTGACGCGGTAGGACGGACGGTCCACCACGTTGCCATCAACGAGAATGTGGCGATGCACCACGAACTGACGGGCCTGAGCGGTGGTGCGGGCGAAGCCGGCGCGCAGCACCAGGGCGTCAAGACGGGTTTCGAGATCGGTCAGCATCGCGTTACCGGTCTGGCCGGCGGTATGGGTGCCCTTCTCGTAAGCGGCGCGGAGCTGCTTCTCGGAAAGACCATACTGTGCGCGCAGACGCTGCTTCTCACGCAGACGCACCGCGTAATCGGACTCGGTGCGACGGCGGGTACGACCGTGCTCACCCGGAGCATACGGACGCTTTTCGAAAATGCGCTGAGCCTTGGGGGTCAACGCAATGCCAAGGGCACGCGACAGGCGCACCTGGCGGCGAGAACGCTGAACGTTCGTCATGATATTTCTCTTTCTGTCGTTATCTGAACGGAACACCACGCACCAAGCGTAGTGCTGAGCCGGCCTCTCCAACGCTTCTTACGTGCCATGCACGAACGGTCCCGCAAGAACCGCCGACCCGTTGATGGGCTAAGGCTCCAGACGGCGTCAGCCGCAAACAGACGCCAACAGGCAATCATACACGGCGGGGGCGGACGAATCGCCTACAGCTTTTCAATCGGCGCGACACGCAGCATCAACCGCTTGACGCCCATCGAACCGAAGTCCACGGTCAGCACCGAATTACGGCCCTTATCCTGTGCGTCGACCACCGTTCCCAAACCGTACTGGTCGTGCGTGATCTTGTCGCCAATGGCGAAATCAGCGATATTGAGCGCATTGTCGTTATGCAGCGATCCGGACGGCTGCGCGTCGGCGCGCGGCGTGGTGCGACGTGTCGTCACCTTGCCGGAGCGAGGTCCACGCGCGCTGGAGGAGCTGCCATACGAGGAGCCAGAGCCGTACGAGCGGCCCGAACCATACGAGCCAGACGAACCATAGGACTTGCGCGAACCGCGCGAACCATAGGAACGCTCCGACGAACCATACGACGAACCGGACCCATAGGACGACCCATAGGAACTACCATATGACGAGCCATACGAGCCGCCATATGAACGGCCCGAACGGGCACCGGATCCAAAGCGGCGCGACGAGCCGGACGAGGCACCGAACGTGGTCGACGAATCATCGTCATCCCAGCCGCCGAACTCATCATCGTCACCGCCCCAACTGCCCCGCAACCGTTCCACGCTGGCCTCACGACGAGCCCAGGAAATCAATTCCTCGGGAATCTCATCCAAGAACTGGCTTGGCAACATTTCGCTGGCCTGTCCCCATTGCGCGCGCACCGCGGCACGCGACAGGAACAGCCGCTGCTTGGCTCGGGTAATGCCCACATACGCCAAACGGCGCTCTTCGGCAAGTTCCGCGGTATCCTCCAACGAGCGCGAATGCGGGAACGTGCCCTGCTCCATACCCACTAAGAACACCACCGGATATTCCAAGCCCTTCGCCGTGTGCAGGGTCATCAGCGTCACCGATCCGCTGTCCTCCCCCTGATTGGGCAACTGGTCGGAATCCGCCACCAACGCCGTGGTTTCCAAGAATCCGCCCAACGTGGCATCAGGCGTCTTCTGTTCGTACTCGGCCGCCACCGACTGCAGCTGGGAAAGATTCTCCACACGCGAGGCATCCTGCGGATCTTCGGAACGCTGCAACTCCTCCAGCAGCCCGGAACTGGACAACACCTGCGCCACCACTTCGGATGGCTTGGCGTCATGTTCGGCGGCAAACGCCATCAAGGACTGCATCATGTCGCGGAACGCCGCCAACTTCGACAGCATCGCCGAGGCGACTCCCTCAATGCGCTCCGCCTGGCATAGCGCATCATAGAAGCTCATGCCACGTTCGGCGGCCGCCAACGTGACCAATGCCTCCGCACGATTGCCCAATCCACGCTTGGGAACATTGAGGATGCGTCGCATGTTCACATCGTCGGCAGGATTGACGACCGCCTGCAGATACGCCATCGCATCCTTGATTTCCTTGCGTTCGTAGAAGCGCGTGCCACCCACCAACTGGTAGGGCACCCCCGCGTTGATCAACGCTTCTTCAATAGCACGCGATTGCGCGTTCGCACGGTACATCACCGACATATCCGCATAGCGAATGCCCTCTTCGGCATGCAGTTTGGCGATATTCGACGCCACCCAAGCAGCCTCCTGCTGGGCATTGTCCGCCGCATACCCCACAATCGGCTCGCCTTGCCCCAACGCCGTCCACAACTTTTTGGGCTTGCGGTTGACATTGTTGGCAATCACCGCATTGGCCGCGTCAAGAATGGTTTGCGTAGAGCGATAGTTCTGCTCCAACATAATGGTTTTGGCGTTCGGGAAATCCTTCTCGAAATCCTGGATATTGCGAATATCCGCGCCACGGAACGCATAAATGGACTGGTCGGAGTCACCCACCACGGTAATCCACGCCGGACCGGTGTCCCCGGCCGCCACGGCCGTCTCGCTCGGCTGCTCGGCCGCGTCGACGCCGGCCAATTCGCGCACCAGCACATACTGCGCATGATTGGTGTCCTGATACTCGTCGACCAGAATATAGCGGAACTTACGACGATAATATTGCGCCACCTGCGGCGTACTTTGCAGCAGTTGCACCGTGCGGAAAATCAAATCGTCGAAATCCATGGCATTGGCCAAGGCCAGACGATGCTGGTACTCCGCGTACACCACGGCATACAGCACCTCGACGTCGCCGAACGCACCCAACTGGTAGCCGCGCTGCCCCGGCTTGTAATCCGACGCATATTCCTGTAGCTTGCTCTGCCACGTCTCCAACGCGTTCTTGTAGTCGGAGATACGCGCCAGAATGCTGCGCGGCGTATACCGCTTGACATCGATGTTCAGGTCTGCCGCAATGTTTTTGACCAAACGCTCGCAATCGGCGGTGTCATAGATGGAAAACCCGGAGCGCAGTCCGACATGCTCGCCGTCGCGTCGCAAAATCCGCACGCACGCGGAGTGGAAGGTCGACACCCACATGCGCTGGGCGACGGGTCCTATCAGTGTGCCCAAACGCTCGCGCATTTCCGCGGCGGCCTTGTTGGTGAAGGTAATGGCCAACACCTTGCTCGGCCAAGCGCCGAACTGGCTGAGGATCCATGCGATGCGGCGGGTCAGCACGCGGGTTTTGCCCGAACCCGCGCCGGCGCCGATCAGCAACGCCTGACCGCGGTACTGCACCGCCTGCGCCTGCTGTGGGTTCAGGTCACCGATCAATTCCTCGGCGCTGCGCGCAATCACCTCGGGTTCCGCATCCATCATTGTGTGCTCCTCACGTCCTGTGTTGCGCCGGCGCCTTGTCGGGTCAACAATCGAAGTCCAGTTCTACCATAGCCGCGCGAACGAAACGGCTAGCCCACCTGCTGCGCCGCGATCCATGTGGTCATCGCATCCTTCACGCTCGCCGCATACAAATCGACGCCAGGGCCGGGAATCATCGGATGAATGCCGTCGTCGCCCAACCATTCGGGATGCGCGCCGATCGCCCCGTCCCAATCCACCAGCATGGACGTCGTCGGATGCGACTGCACGTAGGCTGCGGCCGCCTGGTTGGCACCGGGGATCCAACTACGGTCGCCATGCGCGTTGACGATCACCAACACATGCCCGTCTCCGGCGGCGGCCGCGATGGCGTCGAAGTCCGCCTGGGACACCGTTCCGTTCGTATTGAGTCCCACAATTACGAATTTACGAAGCTGGCCTTGCGCCTTCAACGATTCCACGATGCCGGGCGCGGCGGCGATATGACGCGATACCTGCGCGTCGATGACGATGCCGGGCAATGCCGCCTGCAACGCGTTGGAAGCCCCCACCATCACCGAATCGCCGATGGCACTAACCTGATCGCCGGTAAGCGTGCGCTCCGCCTCGCGTTTCGCCTTGGCACGCGCCTGCTGCAACTGCCGTTCACGCTCCTGCGCTTCGGCCTTGGCACGGGCATCCTGCTGACGCTGGGTGCTCTGCGCATTCAACGCTGCCTGGTTGCGTTGCAATGCTTCCTGCAATGGTGACGTATTGGGCGCCACACGCAATCCATAGCCATACCCGATCACCATGAACACCACCACGAACACGGCGATGACGCCCCGCAACTGCAAGGCCGCAACCTGACGAAGCAAGCACAAGCAGCGCATCTGTGCGGCCGCCCGCAAGCCCGATGGCACCTCGACGCTCCACGCCTCATACACCGCCTGGCGCACCGGACGCTCGACCCAATACCACGACAATACGGACGCCGCCAAGGTCACCAGGGCAGCAATCAGCCATAGCCGCCATACGCGGGCATCACGCCATGCAGGCAATGCCGCTTGCGTCAATACCCACACCGGCCAATGCCATAGATATATGCCATAGGAATAACGGCCCAACAACGCCAGTGGCTTCCAACGGAACAGGTCGGCCATCCAGGAGCCTGGCCATTCGCTGGCCACCACCATCACCATGGTGAGCAGCGACACCACTGGCAAGCCCACACGGAACATAACACCATCCGCGCCGACCCGCACTTCCATCACCATCAGCGCCACCAGGATGACGGTGGCGACCCACGGCATGATGCGCGCCGACCACGGATGGTGCAGGATGCGCCCGCACCGCGGCGACAATATGCGCCAGCTCCACGCCAACGCCAAACCCCACCACATGCTGAACGAATGCGTGTCGGTGCCGTAGTACACGCGGGTGGGATCGCTGCCAGGCCGATAGCACGCCGCCATCGCCACCGCACTGCACAGTCCCAACACCACCGGCACGGCAATGCGCTGCCGGCTGGGCACATACCGATAGGTGGCATCCACTACCACGGGCATCAACACAACGCACTGCACCATCAGCGCCACAAACCATAGGTGCTTCAACAATTGGGCGCTCACCGACGCGAAATAACTGCCTCCCGTGGCAATGCCATACCAGTTGGAGGTAAACGTCAGCGCGGCAACGCTTTGCCCACGCATGCCGACTATCGTATGGGCACCGATCAGCGCACCGACCAGGCACGTGAGCATCACCATAACCGCCAACGCGGGCCACAGGCGGGCGGCACGGCGCGCATACCAACGCCCCCAACGAATGCGCCCGTGAGCATCGATGTCGTTGAGCAAACTCCAGCCAAGCAGGAATCCGGAAAGCGTGAGCAAAATGTCCACGCCGATGAAACCGCCCGGCAGGAAACGCTGCGATACGTGGTAGAACACCACACCAAGCAACGCCAACCCTTTGATGCCGTCAACACTTACAAAACGCCTTGCGTTTTGCATAACCGATTACCTCCGCACACGCACCCGACAAGCCCGTACCATCCTAGCGGTTTTGTGTCGCTGACGGTATCGGCGCGTCCAGTCATCTACCCCGCGTATGCTTACCATTCATACACACATAACGGCCTGTCCATCGCGGACGGCCGTTCATTCGTTCCATACATAAAAGAGGTCGATCCATGAAGGAACTCGAAGAACGCATTCGTCGTGAAGGCACCGTCAAGCCCGGCAACGTCCTCAAGGTGGACGCCTTCCTCAACCATCAATGCGACGTAGCGTTGTTCGACCGCATGGGTCAGCAGTGGGCCCAGCATTTCGCCGACAAGGACATCACCAAGATCCTGACCATCGAAGCCTCCGGCATCGGCATCGCCTGCATGGCGGCCCATCATTTCGGCGATGTGCCGGTGGTGTTCGCCAAGAAGGCGCAGTCCATCAACCTGGACGGCGACCAGTACGTCGCCACCGTGTATTCGTTCACCAAGCAGCGCGAGTTTCCGGTCATTGTCTCCCGCAAATATCTAGGCCCGGAAGACCATGTGCTCATTTTGGACGACTTCCTCGCCAACGGCAAGGCATTGCGTGGCCTGATCGACATTTGCGAACATGCCGGAGCGACCATCGAAGGCATTGGCATCGCCGTAGAAAAAGGCTTCCAGGGCGGTGGCGACGCGTTGCGCGACGAAGGGTATGACGTCGACTCGCTGGCCATTGTCGAATCGATGGATCCCACGACGGGCAGCATCACCTTCCGCTAGCGGTTGCCCGCACACCAATTGTGCGCGGCAACGGTCCCCGCGAAGCGCGAGCGTTTTGCGGATGCGTGGATAGCCGTCCCATGCCTGGGTTTGCCGCGCGGTCGACGCTTCGGCGCCGGCCATCATCCCAGTGACGGCATCCAAGAGAGAGGAACCCAGCAGCATGGGCAACCGCAATACCGCGAACACACGTAAACAAGGCGTGTCGTTCGCAGCCCTTAGCAGCCTCGACGCGCCTGTTTCGTTCTGGCGCGGCATCCCCTTTGGCCTACAGCATGTGATGGCCATGTTCGTCGCCAATCTGGCGCCGATTTTCATCGTGGCTTCGGCCGCAAAGATGACTGATCAGCAATCCGCCACCGTCATCCAGGCCGGTTTGCTGGTAGCAGGCTTGGGAACCTGCCTGCAGTTGTATGGTGCGTGGCGCATTGGTTCGCGTCTGCCGATGGTCACGGGCATTTCGTTTACGTACGTGGCTGCCGCGGTGGCGATTTGCGCGGACAAAGGCTACGGCGCCGTGGTGGGCGCCGTGCTGGTCGGCGGTTTGATCGAGCTGATCCTTGGTCTGACCGCACGCTATTGGCGTCGTTTCGTGCCGCCGATCGTATCTGCCATCGTGGTCACGTCCATTGGTTTTTCCCTGCTTACCGTGGGTGCGGAAAGCTTCGGCGGCGGTTCGGGGGCCAAGGATTTTGGTTCGTGGCAAAACCTTACGCTTGGTTTGATTTCCTTGGTCGCCTGCCTGGCGTTCCAACTGCTGATGAAGGGCACCGCCAAGCAGCTGTCCGTGCTGTTCGGCCTGGTGGTCGGCTATGTGGTGGCCATTGCGATGGGCAAGGTCGATTTCTCCGGGTTTGCGAACCTGCAGGTATTGTCCGTGCCGCAGTTCATGCCGTTCAAGCCGCAGTTCGACCCGGGTGCGATCATCTCTTTGGCGCTGCTGTACGTGGTGTCCTCCGTGGAAGTGTTGGGAGACACGGCCGCGCTGACCAAGGTGGGCCTGAACCGTCTGCCTACGGAGAAGGAAACCGCGGGCGCGATTGCCGGCGACGGTTTGATCTCCTCCGTGTCCGGCCTGTTCGGCTGCCTGCCATTGACCAGCTTTGCGCAGAACATCGGCCTGGTGGCCATCACCAAGGTCGTCAACCGCAAGGTTATTCTTTCCGGCGGTCTGATCCTGATTCTCGCCAGCTTCGTGCCGGCCATCGCCGAAGTGTTCAACTCCATGCCGCAGGCTGTGTTGGGCGGCTGCACCATCATGATGTTCGGCAACATCATCCTGTCTGGTTTCCAGATGATTTCCGAAGCCGGATACTCGCAGCGCAACATCACCATCGCGGCGCTCAGCCTGACCGTTGGCATCGGCTTTACGCAGGTGTCGAGCATTTTCGCGCACTTCCCCGCACTGTTCCAGTCGATTTTCGCCTCCAACTGCATCGCCGTGGCGTTCGTGGTGGCGGTTATCCTCAACGCGGTGCTGCCCAGCGAGGAACACTTCCTTGTCGCAGCGCCCGCGCAGAACACCGAAGATAGCGATGCGGATAGCGACGCGAGCGCCGACGCCATGCATTGCGCAGAGTAATTGTCAGTGCCGCACATAGCGTGCCAGTAGCATAATTACACGAGTGGCGACCGTTCCTCACCGGGACGGCCGCCACTTTCTTCTTACCGGACTGTCGGCGTAATAGGCTGGTCTTGCAAGCGATGTTTAAGATCCAGGATGTTGGTTTCAATACTCCGAATCACGTGCACGAACACATCATCAGACGCGCCGGTCGGATCGTCCAATCCCCAATCTTCCCGCATCCGGCAGGGAAGCATGGGGCATTGCACGTTGCACCCCATGGTGACGACCACGTCGACGGCAGGAAGCGCATCCAACGTTTTGCTGTACTGGGTCGCTTCCATATCGATGTTGTAATGCTGTTTCATCAGCCGCACGGCGTCAGGATTGATGCGTGGCTTGGTGCAGGTGCCGGCGGAGTAGCTCTCGAACACGTCGCCGGCCAACGCCTTCCCCAATGCTTCGGCGATTTGACTACGGCACGAATTATGCACGCATACAAACGCGACTTTCGGACGCACATTCATGAGCGTTCCACTTCCCGAACTATCACAGCACGCACCTCATCCACGCCTGGCACAAGACCTTGCGAGATCACTGCGCCATTTACCATCAAAGCCGGCGTGCGCATGACGCCGTACGCTGCAATGCGTGATACGTCGGTGACATGCGTGACGGTGCCGGCGATGCGACTCGATGCCAACGCCTCACGCGCGGTCGCTTCGAGTGTTTGACATTTGGCGCATCCCGTCCCCAATACCACGATTGAGACATTGCCGTCCTGGGTATCGGCAGATGCGTTCGCCTGGGATTGCACGGGACCATCACACGCGCACTGCGTTCCAGCACAGCACGATGACGCGGACTGCCCCTTGATGAGCTTGCGAAGCATATGAATCATGACGGTTCCTTTCTGTTGCATGGTTCTGACACGGTATTAGACAAGCCATTGCAGCCAATTGCATGCGTAGCCGATGACCATAATGCCAACAACGCATATGGCAAGGAATACGGCGAGCAAACGCCATCGCACAATGCGACGCAGCATAATCACGGACGGCAGCGACAGGGTGGTTACCGCCATCATGAACGCAATCACCGTACCCAATTGCGCACCTTTGTATAGCAACGATTCCGCGATCGGAATCGTACCGAATATGTCGGCGTACATGGGCGCTCCCACCAACGTCGCCAACGGCACGCCCCACGGATTATCGCTACCGAGCAATGACTGCACCCACTGTTGTGGAATCCAGTTGTGGATGATGGCTCCCAGCGCAACGCCGACAAGCACATAGACGATGACCTTACGCAGCGTTTCACGGACCTGCGCGGAAGCGTACTGCCACCGCTGCCGTTGGGTCAACGACTGTTCCTGTGCTTCGGCCGACATTGGCTCAAGCGCAAACGACGCAATCTGATCGTCCATGTGCAGCCGTTCGATCAGCGTGCCGCCGATGACAGCGAGCATTAAGCCAAGCACCACATACAGTATGGCAATATGGGCGCCGAATACGCTCATCAGCAGCATGACGCTGGCAAGATCGACCATGGGCGATGAAATCAGGAACGAAAACGTCACGCCCAGCGGCAGGCCGGCACGCGTGAACCCGATGAACAACGGGATGGACGAACATGAGCAGAACGGCGTGATGGTGCCAAGCAAGGCCCCCAGTATGTTGGCCCATATGCCATGTGCCTTGCCCAACAGCCGACGGCTTCGCTCCGGAGGCATATAGCTTTGCGCATAGGAGATCAACCCGATAAACACACATAGCAATACGCTGATTTTTATGACGTCATACAGGAAAAACTGTATGCTGGCACCGATCCGGCCAGTGATGTCGATCCCGATTGCCGAAAGCGCTCGGCCAATCAGTTCGTCCAGCCAGTGCATTCCCAGGAGCTGGTCTTCGATCCACGGCCACATCAGCACGCCTCCGAAGCGTTCACAGCGTGCGCCATGGCGATCAGGTGGCGGCCAAGCGCCTCCATGGCGGTGACGTTGAGCGAATAATGGCTCCATTTGCCCGCTTTGCGAGCGCGAACCAAACCTGCCTCACAAAGAATCTTCATATGATGTGACAGGGTTGGCTGCGTGAAATCGCATTGCTCAAGCAGCGCGCACCCGCAGCGCTCGCCATCAAGCAGCAGGGTGACCAGTTTCATGCGATTCGGGTCCGCCAAGGCTTTGCAGTACACGGCCGCCTCGGCACAGGTTAGCGGCAACGTATTGCATGCGGGACCTTCGGTCAGCGCAGCATCATCATTGCAGCTCTCGTGTACGCCAACCATGACGCACACCTCCCCCGTTCTCGATATGCCATTATGCATGTCGCAGCTCTCAGCCATACCCCATCCGCCTTTCGCATTCAAGATCACATATCATATCGACGATTATCTATGTATCATCAGCATACCAAGACATATTGATGTTTGTCAATATGTAGAGGCGGAACCGCACGGCATGCCGCCCACCACGCATCTGGCACACACATCAATGCATGAACACGAAAGTTACCCAAAACGTGGATACAATATGTCCTAGCGCACAACAATTCATCATTGTTACGGTCGTCTGGAGGATATCTCGTGAACAGTCTCAGCGAAGATAGTATCGTCCGCATCCTTCGTTTCAGAGACGAACGCGAATGGAAGCAATTTCACAGCCCCAAAGATCTCGCCATCTCCATCAATCTTGAGGCCGCCGAACTATTGGAGCTTTTCCAATGGTCGGCTTCCAACACTTCCGCAGAGGGTAAAACGCAAGAACTCAGCGAAGAACTAGCTGATGTTTTGATTTACAGCGTAATGTTGGCCGATTACGTCGGCTTGGACCTTAACGACATCGTGCAACGTAAACTCGAGCGCAACGCGAAGAAATACCCGATCGAACAAGCACACGGCAACGCAAGAAAGTACACCACGCTATGATAACCATTCCCACGCACGAAACAGCACCGGAACCAAGCGGCGCTCCCTTCCACATCGATCAGTGCCCGTTCCATTATGGCCAAGGCATCAACCCGGCAGATTCTGATTTGCCGGACGATCGTATCTATAACTGGCCTATGGTGTATATCCTCGCCAATAAAACCAGCGCATACGTGGGACAAACCACAAGCATCGCATCCCGCATGAGCCAGCATGGTGCCAATGAAGAAAAGAAAGACTTCGACACTGCCAACATCATCTACAACGAAGAGTTCAACGCTTCGGTAATTACCGGTTACGAACATGAGCTCATCGAATACATGCACGCCGATGGCAAATACCGTTTAACCAACAAAAACAATGGTATGACGGATTCGAACTACTTCGGAAAATCCGAATATGCCAAGATGTTCAACGATCTGTGGGAACAGCTGCGTTCCATGGATCTCGCCGATCGAACACTTAGCGA
This sequence comes from Bifidobacterium sp. LH_491, assembly GCF_056356495.1. Classification (NCBI taxonomy): domain Bacteria; kingdom Bacillati; phylum Actinomycetota; class Actinomycetes; order Bifidobacteriales; family Bifidobacteriaceae; genus Bifidobacterium; species Bifidobacterium sp. LH_491. The sequence goes on along the minus strand of NZ_JBKEUI010000001.1, from coordinate 834,941 downwards.
AATCGAAGAGTCCGAGGTCTTCAAATATTCCCCGTTCAAACGGCTTACCATCGATCAGAGCATTGCCTTGGACGAAATCCTATTCGCCATCGAAAACGGGCTCGACAAAGCACAACCCATCGTCGTTCAAGGCATGCCCGGCACCGGCAAAACCATTCTTGCCATTTATTTGCTGAAAAGACTCAAAGATGACCCACGCTATGCAGGAATGAACATCAAGATCGTTCAACCAATTACCTCGCTACGCACCACGCTACAACACACACTGTCCTCCGTCAGCGGGCTTAAACCATCCGACGTCATCGCTCCCGCCGATTTATGCAAACCAAAATACGGATATCGGCCCGGTGAAAAGTCATTCGACATCGTGCTCGTAGACGAGGCTCATAAACTCAAGCGTCGCGTCAATTTGGGTACACAATATGGAAACTTTGACACAGTCAATGAAAAGCTTGGCCTTCCACAAGGATCCAGCCAACTCGATTGGATACTTGACCAAGCCAAACTGCCCATCTTCTTCTACGACCCACTGCAAAACATCGGCCCCTCGTGCGTGGAAAAAGCCACTGTCGAACAAGTGCTCGAGCCGACGCTCAACCCACCAATTCAACTGCAAACGCAAATGCGCGTGCAAGGAGGCCATGAATATCTGCAGTACATTCAAGGGCTACTCAACGGCACATGCGACGAACCACAACAATTCGACAACTACGACTTTGTACTTCACGAAGATTTCGCGGACTTTGTCCAATCATTCAACACCACGCTCGAACGACACAATCTTAGCCGTATGGTTGCCGGATACGCCTGGAAGTGGAAAACCAAAAAAGATAAAAGGCCCAACGCTTTCGATATTGAAATAGACGATATTAAACTGCGTTGGAACAACACCTACAACAATTGGGTTATCCGTGGTGTCGATAACGATGCCATCGCGCACGAAGTTGGCTGCGTGCACTCAATCCAAGGCTACGATCTCAGCTACACCTATACCATTATCGGCGCCGATTGCATCTATGATGCCTCGACCGGTTCAGTAGTCGCCAACAAAAGCAGCTATTACGATCGCAATGGTTGGGCGACGGCTTCTCCGGAAGAACTCACTCAGTACATCAAAAACATCTACTACGTACTGCTCACCCGAGGCATACTCGGCACACATATTTATGTGGTTGATCCGGCACTACGCGAATACCTGAAGCGCTACATCCCGTCACACGGAGGAAAGAATCATTCTTCAGCGATAACACTGAGGTGAAATACCATTAGCGACATAGGGATGTTGGTACAAAAGTTTCTTCCGCACCAACAGTTTTCAGTCTCGACGAATAATCGATTCGGTATCCTCCGATAACCGGTTTTGGCGTCTTCGGTATTCATCGCAATAGATTTGCATCTCTGCACATTGATATGTGGGCTGTGCGCCTTGCACGAGGCCCCCACACTCTACCCACTACGCAATGCCAACGCAACGCCAACGCTACAGCTATGCGAGTTTCATGTATATCAGCGGATAGGGGTTGCCTTGGCCGTCGGTGGCGGTTCGCTTGTAGGCGACGAATCCCATGTGTTCGTAGAACCGCCGCGCCTGCGGGTTCTGCTCGTTCACGGTCAACCGCTCCACGCCATACCGCTCGATGCCCCAGCGCAGCAGTCGCCCCGCCCAAACCTTTGCCTTGCGCTTCGTGCGCGACGAACAGCATCTCGAACATGCCCGCCTCCGCTCCCATGAATGCCACGGGCTCGCCCACCGCGTTTTCGGCAACCACCAAACGCTCCACACCATGCAACGCCTGCGGCACATACTGTTTGATACGCAGCACCTCCGCGTCGGTAAGAAAACCATGAGTCGAACGACCGACCGCTCCCACACGCGCACCAGCCCGTCCACCAAACCCTGCGGACGATGCGCCCGATCCACCTCGGCAAGCGCCACGGCTCGCGCAGGGGTCGAAAGCCCCGCAAAACCGCTAAAGCCCGCACCTCCAACAGTTCCACCGACGGCCTCACCCATATTCAGCACATCCATCAAGACACTCTGTCCCAAAATTCCAACATGAACGGCAATATGACATGTACCAGAAACATAGATTCCATGCTCGTTCGAAAACAAGAAACTGAGTGATCCGCACAGATTTTGCATGCCCTGATTCAATTTTTAACTCGGAAATATTTGGATTGCAATTTATCTCAGTTTGAGCTCCTTGCATCAATATATACATAGCAAGGAGCTCAAAATTAGTGAAGCTGATTTCCACTCATATATTCACATCCGCCTTCACCATGTTCTGAAATGTTTTTCGACTCTTCAGGAGGTTCATCTCTTTTCTATAGTCAGTAGGAGAAAAACTATTGACGACGTTATATTCCGCCTCAGGACTCCAATAAATTGAAAGGTATTTTCTTGCTCTTGTGATTGCTGTATAGAAAACGTTATGAGTGATTCGTTTCTCCACATCTTTTGTAACGACGATTTTTACCGAGTCATACTCAAGACCCTGCGCTTTGTGGATGGAAACAGCATAGGCAACTTGGAAAGGCACTATAGAGGATTGGGAGGATTCGTCTTCACTGTCTTCGTCGAATGCTGTAATCTCAAACTCCAATTGCGTAGTGCCTTCTTTCGCACTTCCGACAATACGTAAGCCATCAACTTGCATTACATCAACATCATCCAAAGGTACTTCAGCCTCAACCCCGACCCTGAGCGTTTCGGCATCAATACGTTCAAGATCAGTAATTTTCCCCTTTAGATTGTTATATAGAACAGGTGCAAACCTATTCGATTCGTTAAAAAGTATCGGATCCCCGATTTTATAAGTTTTAAGACCCCAATCGACCGCTTTGCCTTTGTTCTCAGATTGCAGCATCCTGTTGATGTTATTAATGCCATACAAACCATCATAGTTCGGGCATAAAATTATCTCATCGCCGGAAGACGGTTTGAAAAGATCTGCACTTAACCTTTTTGAAAAGCCCGAGGAAGCCAGCTTTTCGGAAATGTTGCATTCGACCGAACGCACGGACTTCCATAACTCTACGAGGGCAACGTTCTTCGCTCTCCGAGATTCTTCCAACCTAAAAACGAAATGTTCATCACGCCATAAATCATTCGCTATGCTAAACCAGTTCCCAAGTCGAATAGCTTCAATTTGACAGTTATCTCCGACAAGCAGCAACAACTTAAAATCTCTCGTTGACAATATTCTTCATTGCTTACTGTACTACATTCATCAATTATCAAAAGATCAATGTCCTCTAAGCACGATGGCCGCAAATACTTTGTAATTGTCATACATTCACAATTATCATCGTTGATCCTTAGGCGTAAATTCTCCACTGCCGGATTTGTATTAGCGATTGCAACTTTATGAAATCCAGTAAATATACTGCAAATACTATTAATCAAAGTAGTTTTCCCCGTACCAGCAGAACCATAGAGCAGAGCAACATCGCTATTCACAAATATTTGCGAAATAATTTCTTTTTTCTTGTCGTCATCAAGATTCTGCATCACCGCATCAATTTTTTTGCTTGATGCGACTTGACGCGACACCGCCCCGCTGTTCGACAGCTTTGTCAGTTCGTTTACGATAGCTACAAGGTCTTCTTCTGCCGACGCGAAAAAAACTTGATGATGTTCATGTTTTAGCTTCCGATTTAAATGTTTGCGGTACAGACCACTATTGTATTTATCTATCAAATTATCCAAATCCCCAAATGAGCTAAACTCTTTGTCGCTTATGAAAATTTTTCCCCTCGCCTCTTCTTTATTTCTAACAGATCTCGCAAGAAGATTATCTTCATACGATTCTGTGCTAATACATCCAGCAAGATCCCAAAAAGAAGGAGAATGTTTAATAAGAGAAGTGCAATATGGCTGAGAGTCAAAAGGTATACAGCCATATTCAAGCCGCATACCACTTAACTTTATGTTTTTCTTTTGACTCAACTGGTCTGCAATAACTTTGTTTCGAGGACGAAATAGAAGGTAAGATAGAACATTGGACCCCGGGGCCCCCTTACTCAATATTTCGCGAGACTTGACAAGAAGCTCACTAATCCCTCGATTTCCACAGGCGGCACTCAACTGCGTCGCAAGCTGCGTAAATTCAGAATCTGGAAGCATACTAAGATCCACCAGACTCTTCTGAGTGGCGGTTAAAAGCGACATAAGTCGTTTGTAGCTACTTAGCTTACCAGTAACCTTTTCAGTACTACCGAGAATTTGCAATAACTTGTTTATCTCACATGGCCTGATGGATGTACGCCAGCTAACAATCACCAGTATTGGGAGAATCTTGCTGAAAACAGAAATCTCGTCATTCTCAATAGAAAGAACAACGGAATAATTTGTAGGAATACGCTCAAGCGAAAAAGCTATAATATGGTCAAACTTGCTGGTGAAGTTTGTTGCCGGAACTAATGAATACTCATAAAAGACCTTCTCTCTCGCATATACAGCTTTACGGGAGTGGATATAAAAACGTTCACTATTATTCGAGCTATATGAACTCAACCCATAGACCCGAATTTTTTCGTAAATCTTCTCGTAATACTTACAAAGCCCAGGATCATTTTCCCATTTAATCGCATCAAGACCCGAAAGAATATCGAGTTTTAACTTCTCTTTTGAAATAGCACGAGCCTGTACTAAATACTCCCTGTATTTTAGGAATAATCTGTGAGATCCATCCAAAGTTTGCACGTAATGAGATACCGACTCCTGCAACAATTTATGGAACTCGTAAAGAAATTGCATATAAGATTTATATCCAACTCTTTTGTTAAATACCGACTGTATGGTTTTGTAACCATTGTCAAAATCTTTATCCCCGTAGACCAATGCCACAGTAAGATGCTCGGTTAAATGACGGAGCTGCGCAAGCACATCCTGCGAAATCTCATCTATGGAATCGTCTGACGTAAGGTGACGCACAATTACTTCGTTGGCTTTTTGGAGTTCATATAATGGATTATACAACATTGCCCCCTATATCTTCTCAGAATTCCTGTACACACATTCCTTCAGAGCATTTTTTCTTCCTGCACTTTTCAACATCTAAAATCGAAAATTTTAATCGTTTCCTATCGAGCATTAAGTATAGTACAACGTATCCCCAATCCGCGGTTGATGAATTTGCCCCTCAAAAACATTATCACGTTTTAAAGCAATTAACTACACCCCGTTTGCCGGACTTGGTTTATTAGGATGCAGATATATATATCCAGTCACGCCGGAGTTCCCGCGTTAGTCAGTTTTAGTTTGGTCAGCTTGCGACGCCACCCCTGCAAAGTTACCAATCCGCATCGGTGGCATGCGCCCCTGCCGGAAAGACTCGACAGGAACTTTGGAAAATCTCGCGTTTCGAATATGGCGAAAGCAACGGTCTCCCCTAAGCCTACTAACAGTACTCAACCCTGGGGCTCTTTATTGGGTTATAGGCCAAAAAGTGTGTCTGGCGGTGGGGCTAGTCGATGGCGTCCGGGTATCTGATCTGGGTGTGGAATTCGTTCCAGTCGATGCCGGTGCCGTACCGGTTGGGAATGCCGAACGTCTCGTACGCGCCCTGCGGGCCGCGTTCCCATGCCAGTCGGTAGAGTTCCTCGATCCGCCGGTCGCTGACCGCGTTGTCCGCCAGCCATGACGCGGGCCCGGGACGCCGGGTGTGTTGGTGGGCGCCACCAGCGGATCGCCTTGATCTGGCGGATCGTGCGCAGCACCCTGTGGCGGCGGAGCATGTCGCGGATGCGGTTGTTCCATGATTCGATCCGGTTGTTCGTCGCGGGTATCGGTTCGGCGCACCCGTCGGGCGGCCGCAGGAACGTGAACGGATGGCATTCGCGGATGCGTCTGCGGATCATCCGCCTCGCCTTGACCAGACGCCGGTGCCGGTCCCACGGTGCCGTCCGCGTAAGTGCTTTTCTCGTCGAGGAACGCGGCGTGCGCCCGCTCCCACCGGTCGTAGGAGACCAGCCATGCCCGCGCGGCGTCCTCGTCCGTAACCCGGCTCAGGGCGACGGCGATCTCGCGCAGCCGCCTGCCCGCCTCGAGCCTTGGCCTCGCCCCGGTCAGACGCGTGATGTTCATGCACGCGTGGAACAGGCATCGGCCGCGCCTCGGTCTGCGGCCAGTGGGCGCGCAGAGCCTTCAGGACGCCCCCGCCGCCGTCGACCACCACCGCCAGGGGCGGGGCGATCCTGGACATGAGATGGCCCCACGCGGCCGCGGTCTCGCTTCTGGCGACGTACCAGCCGACCACGTGCCCGCCGGCGGCCGCGACCGACACCACCGCCCGACGGTGCACATGGATGCCGTCCAGATGCACCACGTCGAAGACCTCGTCGACCAGCGGGACCGGCGGCCACAGGCTCCACAACAGCTCGTTGCGCCGCCGCAGCGTGCGCGCCGAGAGCGCGTGCTCCTCCTGGCTTTCCTTGGACAGCAGCCAGTCCAGTGACGTGCGCAGGTCGGCGGCGCGCCGGTCGTAGCCGCGGGGCAGGGAGGCTCCGCAGTCCGGGTCCTTGCACCGCCAGCGCGTCCTGCCGGCTGAGGTCCTGCCGTTCTTCTTCATCGTCGCATGGCATCCGGGGCACGAAGGAATCCTCATACCGTTCAGACAACCACATTCAAACGCCCCTCGCACCTACTGCCGCAACGCGTCGGGACCCGTTCCGGACACACATTCTGGCCGTCCTCGAAAGTCCCCTCCGCCACATTCAAACCCACGAAAACCCTTGTCCCACAAGGCCTGGAAGACGATTTCAGACACACATTTTGGCTTATAACCCTCTTTATAATTCTCGGCAGGGCCCTAGGCCCTCATCAGCGCTACATCTACGAGCGACAACTGCATAAACGTAAATCTGCATGATCAAAACCTTAAAACCAATCAAACGAAAATATCATGCGATGAAACGAATCAACCAGCCATATTTCCTTGTAATGGTAAAATACTACGTTGAATGCAATGCTCTTGGGGAATGTCGACAGACCTATGCTCGCTCCAGATGCTCCAAGAAACCACGACGAGGAACCTGCCCCAGGTAGTTCCACAATTTGGGAGTTCGATTTGTCAAACGAGGAAAAGTCCAACCTATTACCCCTTCACCCCAGAGAGTTGTCAGACGAAGAGTTTTCTCTATATGAAACAGAGTTCGAGAAGGTTCTGAATGATCCTCTCTGCAGGAATATCGCTCTTTCCGGACCCTACGGAGCTGGAAAGAGCTCCGTCATGGAAAAGGTTAAGCATAGGCAGCAAGCCGCCAAAGAAAAATGGATCACCATTTCGCTCGCCACTTTCGCAGGAGTAAACAACGAGGAGAACTCCGTCGAAACGGAAATTCTCAGACAAATGGTGCATAAGATCGGCACATCCTTAGCTCCGAAGAGTGGGCTCCGCAAATTAAGTGATCACAAACCCGTCATGGACGTATTCATAGCCGCTTTAATCTTGACGTTCATTCTCCTCACCGTATACCTTCCGAAATTCTCGGGCAAACTATTTTCCTTCCAAGCTTCTTACTTGGAATACCTAGCTTTTTCAGCATGGTTATCCATAGCAGGTGTTGGCCTATATCAGCTTGTACGAACGAACGTGATTTCGAAAATCGTCAGACGGGTCAAGATTTTTGAAGCGGAATTTGACGTTGCCCCTTCGGATTCAGACTCTCCTTATGAGCGCTCTGCAGACGAAATCGTATATTTACTCAATGCATCCAAAGTGGATGCCGTTATTTTCGAAGACCTCGACAGGTTTGATTCGCTAGCAATTTTTGAGAGGATGCGGAACTTAAATGCGTTGGCGAATGATTCGAGGTTCAGCGACGAGAGAATGAAGAAATCCCGCGGAAAAACGTCCAAGCCTCTGAAGTTCTTTTTTCTGGTACGCGACGGGTTATTCGAGAACCCTCATGATCGAACAAAATTCTTCGATTTCGTTATCCCGGTCGTCCCTTATGTCGACACAGACAGCGCATTGGACATTTTCCGAAATGCCCTTAATGGGGTTGGCATTACCGTTGACGAGGGTTTTCTTTATCAACTTTCTTCCTACATTGATGACCCTAGAATCATCCACAGCATCGCCAATGAGGCATATCATTATAAGAAAGCTCTGTTTCAAAGCCGATCTTTCACTGACAGCGATTCCCAACGCCTGGTGGCACTGCTTTCATACAAAGCATTCTTCCCAAGAGACTTCGAGTTACTTCAAGTAGGGCGAGGATACTTGCATGAGGTACTGAATGGCAAACATAGACTTATTGGCAAATTAATAGAAAACCACGATAACGAACAAGTAAAGCTACGAGAGGAGCTGACAAACATAACGCAACAGGCCAAAGTAAGCAAAGACGAGCTTCTATGTATATTCGGCCTACCGAAACTCGGAAGCATAAGCTGCTTAGCCAATCAATTCAGCGATCCAAAAACCTTCAACCCTCATACTTTTATAGAAAAGGCCGAACAAGACGACGATGATCGCCAAACACTCGAAGACATCCAGGAAAGCCTGGAGGAGAACGAAGGCTACAAACAACGGCTTATGGAAATCACAGGCGACGAAAATCGTAGGAGCAACGTTATTCTCAAACGCCTAAAAGAACTCGCAACAAAAACCGAAATCATCCGGTCGATGACCATCAAACAGCTTATTGACGAGCTCCCGGATGCAGATACACTGTTCAAGTTTACGGACGAATATATCAAACGTAAAGAGGATTTCGAAGAACTCTCGATGGCGTCTGTCATCAGCAGCCCCTCTTTCCCAATGCTACGTTTTCTGGTCTCGTCGGGGTATATCGACGAATCCTATCGACGGTATACCAGCAACTTCTATTCCGATACACTTTGCGCCGAAGACGATGATTTCCTTTCCAGCATCAAGCAAGCCACGTCAATCGATTTATCATATAAGCCTAAAGCGCCAGCCGAAATCGTACGACGGATGAGTCCTGAGATGTTTACCCGCAAAAGCAGTCGAAACCCTTGGCTCATATGCACTCTTCTCAACAGCAAAGATGAGAAAAAAATTGATGCGTTCATGAAGTCCGTCAGACAATCTGGCGGTATTCGCTATCTCGCGCAATTCATCGACTCAGAACAGTTCACTCCTAAAATCTTCCCACTCATACCGCGTTACTTCAATAATCCCGTTGCAGAACTGCTTAGCGACGAAAACATATCAGCACAACAGAAACGGTGCTTTTGCAAGTACTGTCTTGTCATCGAAAGCGCAAACTCCCTGGCTGAAACAGAGAATAGTATTTTTGTGGAGTATATCAATTCAGACCCCCTCTTCCTGGAGAATGACCAACGTTTCAACGATACGGAAATCGAAGAAGGACTTCGCCGCTCTGGCTATCGCGCCAAAGCCATCGACTTCCATGTAGCAAACACCACACTGTTAAAATTCGTTTATGACAACCATCTTTTCATGCCTAAAGCTTCAATCATTGACGGCTATTTGGGCCTCGAATTTGAAGTGAATCAGAGTATGGACCGAGGTACCTTGGTAACTGAGGCATTGAAACTTTCAGATGGCCCCATTGCAGACGTCATTTCCGAAAATATAGCATATTTCATCTCTAGCGTTGTCGAAGGATCCAAAACTTCACTCAAAGATACGCCTAAAACCGTGATTGACGTTTTGAACAATAAAACCATTCAAAAAGAAACCGCCGAAAAGTATATAAACTTACTGAGCAATATTGAAATAGCAAATATCTCTCAAGTCACTTCGCCCATTTACAAAAACGCCTTACTGGCTGCCCAACTTGTCAAATGCAATGCCAAAAATATTATATCGTTCTACCGCGCTGCGGAAAAATCCATCTCCGATGACCTCGCTAAGCTAATCGAGTCAAAGGGGCTGCCCTCCGACATGAAACAAGAATGCGATGAGACAGGCATAGACTATATTGATATCATCAGCAAGCTCATCAAGAACAATGCCATATCGGCAAACACCAAGAAAACAATTTTAGCTAGCTGTGGTGTAACGTTCTCCTCCTTCGATATTGAAATACTCGATGACGAAACAATAAAAGCGATGATCGAAACCAGAACCATCGAGATGAACACCGATATGCTAAACAAATTCAGGAAGCATTGCCCCCGCCTAAAACTCGATTACATCCTCTCCGCAATGGATGATTTTCTTCTCCTGATTACGTCCGACTCTTCCAAGGAAGCCGAAACAGAAATCGAAGAAGACGAGCTCTCCGGCGTGTTGGGATCAAACATCGATACCCAACAGAAACTCATTGCGCTGAATTGCTTCAACGATGTGGTATCCCCCGCTATAAACTACGCTTCTGAAATCAACACAGCGATAATTACCAATCATTTCAGCTTGGATGACATCAACAATCTTTATCGGCTGTACGAAGGCGCGCCGGAAGAATTGAAGGACCAAATCTCCAAGATATTTGTGGCAAATGACGAAACAGTCATAAGCGATGGTGTTGAGTTTGGCGTTGACCTGCTCCTCAATTGCTTGAAATACACAAAGGAGGACAGAGAAAAAAGCCTAGGCCTCCTTGCGTGGTACTTCAAAAAACATAAAGGCCAGATCAACAGAACCGAGGTCACAAAATGCTTTGAAACTGCGGAGATGCCAGACTACGTGAAGCTCATGCACGGCCCCATGTCCATGATTCCCGAATCAGATCCTGATGATGAAATGCTCTATGCTCTAGCTGCGCTTGGGATGTGCGGAACAGTATCGGACAACGTCAACGCTGAACAACGGAGAAAAGTACATTCAAGAGGACACAAGCGCAAGTGAATAAGATAACCGACATGCATGCTCTGATGACATTCAACACGAAGTACATTGTGTCTTATTCATCGAATTTCTTTTGAACAAAAGGGAAAATATTCATAGAATGTAATGCCTTGCTCAGACAATATGAATTTCATGATTGAGAAGTGGATTTATTCAAAAAAGCAATGATAAAAATTGTTGCGATAGGCTTTATAAACGCCTACGCAAAATCATTGACACCAGAATCATATCCTTTTGCAATAACACTGATACGTAAGCATCAGCAAACGTTGAAAAAGGGCAGGGGTAAGCCCGATGGCATAGGCTGCGCTCGAATGCCGCGCACGTAAGGAGGATACCATGAGCAAGGAGGAACTGGACGATCTGCTGTCCATCGACGCGAACATCCGCATGGACGCGGAACGGATACTCTTCGCGCTCGAACAAGCGCCCGACGGCTTCACCACCACGTACCGGCAAGCCGACGCCGAGATCGGCCGGGCGGCCGACATGGATTTCCATTACCTGTTCGACCTGGGCACCGCGCTCATGCTCCTGTGCGAAAACCACGGCCTCAAACTCGACGCAAGCCGCCACGACGGCTTGATCGAAGGACTGCCGTTCCACCTCGACTACGACGTGTGGCACCGCAACAACGCCGCCACCAACGGAATGTTCGACGACGAAGTTTCGCCGCAAACCGTTGCAGAGTAGCCGCTACGCGCGTGCGCAAAGCAAGTATTCCGCATTGCCGTGCGTGCCTTCGATTGGCGAAGGTTCCACGCCCACCACCGTCAGGCCATGCTCGCGGGCGCACGCCACCACGCGCCGTACCGCCTCGTCGCGCAACGTCTCGTCGTCCACCACGCCACCTTTGCCCAACCGTCCTTTGCCGACCTCGAACTGCGGTTTGATCAGCAGCACCACGTCTGCACCCGGGGCGGCAATATCGGCGATCACCGGAATCACATACGTGAGCGAAATGAACGACACGTCAGACACCACGACTTGCGGCCGGAATGGCAGCGTTTGCGCCGTCACCTCACGAATGTTCACGCCGCTCATATCCGTCACGCGTTCGTCAGCCGCAATCCGCGGCGCCAACTGGCCATGGCCCACGTCCAACGCCACCACCGCACGCGCTCCCTGACGCAACAGCACATCGCAAAAACCACCTGTGGATGCGCCGATATCCAAGCACTGCCGTCCTTGCGCACTGCGCAAACCCCGATCGGCAAACGCCACAAACGCCCCCACCAGCTTGAGCGCGCCACGCGACACATAATCCTCACCCTGATCGGCCACCAGCACGGCGCCATCATCCACCACCATCGACGGCTTGCGCACCACCACGCCATCCACGCTTACCGCGCCTTCACGAATCAACCGTTGCGCCCGCGTGCGCGTCGCAACCAGGCCACGCGCCACCAATGCCATATCCAACCGCACGATGCGCAACCTTTCAGTCTTCGCGCTTCAACGCATCCAACGTGCGCTGCATATCCTGCAACACCCCTTGCAATACGTCGCCATACCGTTCGTCCAACGCCACTGCCAGCGCCGGGTGCTCGCCTTGCTCCGAGGAAGGCTCGCAAGCCTGTGCAGCAAAGTCAGAAGGTGCAGACGAGTCAGCCAAGTCAGGTGATTCAGACGAGTCGGGCGAGTCGGGGCCGGATGAGGACGACGACTTGTGGGCCGTCGCGGCATCCAACACATCCAGCAATGGGGCAAGCTGCGGATATTGCTCCCGCACCGACGCAGTCGCGTCCAAGGTCTGATCCTTGCTTGCAGCGCCGTCTGCGCTTTCATCCGCCGTGTTTGGCAAGCCCGATACGTCCGTCATCGTCACTCCTACCCCACAAGCCGTTGCCGGTATTCGTTTTACTGGTTCTTTACCGGTTCGCCGTCATGCTCAGTCAGCGTATCCGCAAACTGCGGCAATACGTCGAGCGACACACCATGATCCGCAGCATCCCAAGCCGCCATGCAAGCCGCACGCAATCCGTCCACGTGCTCCACATCCGACACCTGCAGCACGCCGTCGCTTACCCACGCACGCGCCTGACGGCACTGCCACGCCTCGCCATCGCGCACCACCGCAGGATGGGGCGTCAGCAAACCACGCAAATCAGCCGCCATATACGTGGGGCGCAACGCCTCGCCGGCCGTCATCAGTTGCCGCGCATCCGCCACACCTGTCAACACCACCAATGACGCATATCCGCCGCGCGAACCCGCTTCGATATCCGTATCCAGACGATCGCCGATCGCCAAGCAATCCTGCACCGCCACCGGCTCTGCCCCATCGCGGGCCGCCAGCAGACGAGCCTCATCATACATAGCCGATTCAGGCTTGCCCGCCGACGACACCGGCTCGACACCAGTCGCATTCATCACGGCCTGGATCATCGAACCACAACCCGGCGCAATGCCATGCTCGCGCGGAATCGTCAGATCGCGATTCGTCACCAAATACACAGCCCCGCGCTCCACCGCATACGCAGCCTGCGCCATATCGCTCCACGTCATCATCGGATGCCAGCCCTGAATCACCGCTTGAGGATCATCATTCACCTCATGCACCACGCGCAAGCCCTGACGTTCCACCTCTTCGCACAGGTGCTCAGCGCCCACCACCAACACATTGGCACCGGCAGGCACATGGCGGGCCACCATACGCGCCGCCACCACCGACGACGTAATCACCTGCCACGGCTCCACCTGCAGCCCGAAACCACATAGCTGTTCGGCCACCACCGCCTGCCGCCTCGACGAATTATTCGTCGTATATTCCATCGTCATGCCGTGCGCCTGCGCCTGCTGGATGCTGGACACCGCGTGTTCCACCGCGACCTTGCCGCGATACACCACTCCGTCCAAATCCAGCAATGCCAAACGATATGCCTGACTCAACGGATTATGCGTGGACTGCAACATATATGCCCCTTATTGTGCCGCCCGAACATTCGCCTTCCGGGCTTCAATTGCCATCACTATGCAACTGACCGCCGGTCCCTCAGGGCAACGGCGGTCAGCCATCAGTGTCATTTACTCGCGTTCGGCATCTGCCTGCGCGATTTGCACGTCTTCCTCGTCGGACTCATCAGCGTCATCAGCGTTACCGGACGCTTCCGTTTCTGCCGAATCGGCGGACTCCTCCTCAGCAGCGCCGTCATGCTCGTCAGCATTGGCTTCGTCGGAAGTATCGACTTCATCGAAGGCCTCAGAAGCGCCAACCTCGGCATCCGCTTCGCCTTCCCCGTCAAGGTTGGCATCCTCGTCTTCGTCAACCTCGTCTTCCGGAGCGTACTGCGCGTCCTCAGGGGTAATGCCGATCTCCTCGAGCACATCCTCCGTCATGTGCTGCAAATCGTAGTCGATGATGATCTCCTCATCGGATTCATCCTCATCCACATCCGCATATTGCAGCTCCAAACGCTCCAACAACGGTTCGAGCGCCAACGCCTTGCCGCTTTGACCGCTCTCCTCAAGGAAATACTGCTCCGCTTGGATCGCACGCATGCGATACGCGCCCGGCAGACCCTTGGAACGGCCCAACACATGGACGATCTCCACGGCCTTGTCCCACATCTGCAAGTCGCCCAACGCGCCCGCATACACGAGGAACATTTCCGCCTTGCCTTCGCCGCGCAGCTGCGAAGCCTCCGGCGAAAGCGCAATCTCAATGGCTTTCTTTGGCTCCTCCATGCCACGCTCGCAATCCGCGATGAACGGCAGATAATCCAGGAAACCATTCATACGATACGCGGTACGCAGCTCACGGGCGGCCAACTTGTAATCGCCTTGACGATAAGCAATGAAACCAAGCGTTTCCCGCGCAAAATCAATGCGAGAAGCCTGGCGTGCCGCCCACTTGGCATGGGCCAACGCATTCTGCGGATCGCTTTCTTCCACGGCAAACGCCGCCAAAATATGCAAACCGATATTCTCCGCATGCTCCTTGGACAGGCCACGCAAACGCTCACGCTCATCCTTCGACAGCATGGACCATTCCATGCCCTTGGGCATCTTCGGCTCATCAGGGCGACGATGCGTATACGGATTTTGCGACGGGAACGAAATCGTGCCGTCAGAATTCATACGCGGCTTGGACAGATACGCCTGGCGCTTTTCCTCGCGATAATTGCGATGCTCGCCGCGATCATGCGACTCGGCACGCTCGGCGAACTCCTGACGCGACTGACGCGGCTCACGAGTATCGCGCGAATCACGACGATCATCACGCTGATAGCGACGCTCGCCATAGCCGCCGCTACGGCCTTGGCCGCCACGACCGCCGCGATCGTCACGACGGAAGGAACGACGCTCACTGTCGCCACGACGATCATCACGCTGTCCACGATGCTCGCCGAAACGACCATCCTTGCGGAACTTGCCTCCCTCTTGCTGAGCGCGCCCGCCACGGTATCCTCCGCGCGCTCCATCGCGACGACCGCCCTGGCCATCGCGATGGAAGGAACGACGCTCCTGACCATCCTCGCGACGCTCCTCAAAACGACGAGCACCATCATGCTTGCGATACCCTTCGCGCGCGCCGCCGCGACGATCCTCGAACGAACCGCCATCACGCTTGCCGAACGGCTTATGCCCACGCTCGGAACGACCGAACGACTTGCCGCCATCACGGCCACGCGGCTTGAAGCCCTTGCCGCCACGACCGCCCGGCTTACGCGAACCGAACGACTTGCCGTGCGACCCCTGATGTTCTTGTGCCATGCAGTTTCCTTACCTCGCTAAGCCCGGTATTTACGCGACCTAACGAACCTCTCTTACCTGTATCGGACCACATTGATAGTCCGATGATACTACTAGGACGGCGAGCGCCACACGAGCGGTACGCCGTCCCACCGTCTACTGTTTTGCCACGACGCCCAACGCCTTCTTGCCGCGACGCATCACCACGAAACGTCCAGTCAGGAAGTCGTCTTCAGTCAGCAGCTGTTCCACGTCCTGCACGCGAACATTGTTCACATACACGCCGCCCGACTGAATCGTCTTGCGCGCTTCCGAAATGGACTTGAACAAGCCGGCATCCACTCCGGCCTGCACCACGCGATCGCCGGCCTGCGCCTGCGCGAACACGCGCGAGCCATCCGACGTCGCGACCTTCAAGCCTTCCAACGCCGCTTCCAGTGTGGACTCGTCGATATCCGCCAGATCGGCGCCACGGCCGAACAATGCCGAAGCCGCGTCAATCGCCTGCTGGGTGGCATGCTCGCCGTGCACGAAGCTTGTCACTTCCCATGCCAAGGTGCGCTGGGCTTCGCGAGCGCCCGGATCAAGCCGTGTCTGCTCGACCAGTCGTTCGATCTGCGCCTTGGGTAGGAACGTAAACGCGCGCAGCAGTTTGTCCATCTCGCCGTCGGGCTGGTTGAACCAGAACTGGTAGAACTTGTACGGGCTGAGCATCGAGCCATCGATCCACAGCGCGTTGCCTTCGGATTTGCCGAATTTCTTACCCTGGCTGTCGGTAATGATCGGACTGGTGAACGCATGTACCGAAGCTCCACGCACCTTACGGATCAAATCTGCTCCGCTGGTCAGGTTGCCCCACTGATCCGAGCCGCCCAACTGCAGCGAACAGCCGTACTCGTCAAACAAATGCAGGAAATCATTGCCCTGCAGCACCTGATAGCTGAACTCGGTGAAGGAAATGCCCTCTTCGGAGTTCAAGCGACGTGCCACAGTATCCTTGGCCAACATGGTGCCCAAGCGGAAATGTTTGCCGACGTCACGCAGGAAGTCAATCACCGACATGGACGCCGTCCAATCGTAGTTCGATACGAAGCGTGCCGGGTTGTCGCCTTCGGTCTGCAGGATCGTACCGATCTGCGCGCGCAGACGATCGGCCCATCCGGCAACCACGTCCTTCGGATTCAGCGTGCGCTCCCCCGACTGGCGCGGGTCGCCAATCAAACCGGTGGCGCCGCCCACCAAGGCAATGGGATGATGGCCGGCGGCCTGCAAATGCCGCATGTTGATAAGCTGCACCAAGTTGCCGATGTGCAACGACGCGGCAGTCGGATCGAAGCCGCAATAATACGTCAAAGGTTCCCCGTTCAACGCCTCTGCAAGCTGTTGCGCATCCGTAGACTGCGAAATCAACCCGCGCCAAGTCAACTCTTCATATAAGGAAGCGAAACCAGCCTCCTGAAAATTCGTGACATGAGCCATGTCTTCAGCTTCTTCCTACCTAATAGCAAACGGGGATAATACGCTCATATGAGCATTACCCAGTGTCGCAGGACGCAACGACACCAAAGGCAGGGCGAAACGGGGGGATCCCAACCGCATGCCGCCATACGTACATCCTGCTTTATGGCTTGCGCCGCAACGCCTCGCGTAGCATGGTCATCACACGTTCGCGCCCCTTCATCTGCATACGGGGAAACGAAGCGATCATACGACGTTGCTGGTTATTCAACGCCGTGCGCGCCGCCGCACGCAGACGGGCCTTTGCCTGTTGGGAAGACAACACCCACGACTGTATCCGCTCTTCGGCGCCGTCACGTCCCTCTTGCAACGACACCTCCGCACGCTGCGCGTAGGCCTGTACGGCACGCCACAGCGCGGATACATCGGCATCGAAATGCATCATACCCAACACCGTCACCGCGGTATCAACCGCCAATATCGCCAACAATACTAGCGCCGCAGATGCACGAACCGAAGCAGGAATCGACAGCGTCAACCCCACCACCCACGGCTCCACCGCCGTGATCGCTACGCCGCCAAGACCGAAAATCAATGCGCCCAAAGCACACACACGCCCCTGGATATTGAATCGAAAATGCGAATAATCCCACCATCGCGCATGAAACATCAATTCCATCACCCATGACGTGATATATTCCAGCACGCTCGCTCCTAACGCGGACGCCACAAACACCACCCAAAGATTGCGCAATGAGCCGAGCAACAGCATCGCCAACACAGCTCCCACACCATAGATAGGACATACCGGACCGTTGAGGAAACCACGATTCACCCACCGGCGTTCCTTCACCGACACCAACACCGATTCATACACCCAACCGATCATGCTATAGGCAACAAACCACAATATCGGCATATCCCAAGTCAAATTCACTATCATTGCATCCATCCCCCACGCGCACGCCAACGCCCATCGCCATGCGCGCGCGATGCCAGCCGGCGACGCCGCCGAAGCACCGCGGGATGGCCGGCGTCGAAACGACGCAGCGAACAGGTTTCGGCCGTAGCGCTCAACTTATCCGCCACCGTCACTATATACCCTTCGACATAGCGTGGCGGAATCGGCGTGAGCGGAAACATATGCCGGTGAATGCTATCACGCTCCACTTCGTTCAAAACGAAGTCATCCAACGCATTGTTCATTGCAGTCCGGCCGTGAGTAAACCCATGCCAACGATGGGTGCCGTTATCCCAGTCATGCCAGTCGTACAGGAAATAATCATGCAGCAACGCGGCGCGCACCACCGCACGGATATCCACGCGACGCCACAATCGGCAACGGTCAACCAGCCATACGGCAAGGCAGGCCACGCGAATCGAATGCGCGAACGTCGTCACCACGCCATGCTGATAGCAGGCGCGTTCGATATCCATACGCTCATGGGCGATGATATCGCCCCCATGATGCTGCACCACACGGCGAATGGCATTGCGACTGAGCATGTCTCCTCCCGTCGTGGTCGGCCGCCTATCTTCGATGGTACACGCCATTGCGGCACCATGCGATAAGCGGCCCACACAACACGCCACCCCAACGCGGCGGCAGGCAGATCTATGCCAGCGATCCGGACGGGCGATACGCCTGCCCATCGCTCGTGGTTTCTGCAAACTGACGCAGCGACGCCATCGTGCGCTCCGCCTGCGCCAACTGTTCGCGCACACGCTCGGGAGCCGTGCCGCCCTTGCCGCGGCGGGCCGCCACCGAACCATGTACCGACAGCACCTGGCGAACCTGAGGCGCCAATTGCACGTCAAGGAACTGGGCGAACGTCGTGACGAAATCCTCGTCGCTCAAATCCCACAACTCCACACCGCGCCGCTCCGCGAGTTTGACGCATGCGCCGGAAAGCTCATGTGCATGACGGAACGGCACACCCTGACACACCAGCCATTCGGCAATATCCGTAGCCAAGGCAAAGCCCATCGGCGCCTGGCGTTCCAGCCGGTCGAAATCGAACGACATGGTCGCCACCATGCCAGTAAACGCCGGCAGCAATACCTCCAAGGTGTCCACTTGGTCGAATACGGCTTCCTTGTCTTCCTGCAAATCGCGTGCGTACGCGGTCGGCAAGCCCTTCAGCGTCGCCAGCAATCCCGTAAGGTCGCCGATCAGACGACCTGCCTTGCCCCGGGCCAATTCGGCGATGTCCGGATTCTTCTTCTGCGGCATGATGGACGAGCCCGTGGAATACGCGTCGTCAAGACGAACGAACCCGAACTCCTGCGTGTTCCAAATGATGATCTCCTCCGACAGGCGGGACACATCCACGCCAATCATCGCCATCGCAAAGGAGAACTCAGCCACCACATCACGCGAAGCCGTGCCGTCGATGGAATTATCAGTCACCGCGTCGAACCCAAGTTCACGCGCCACCGACTCCGGATCGAGACCCAGCGTATTGCCCGCCAAGGCTCCCGAACCGTACGGACTGACGTTCGCACGCGCATCCCAATCCACCAAGCGCTGCACATCACGCAACAGCGGCCAGGCATGAGCCATCAGCTGATGCGCCACCAATACCGGCTGGGCATGCTGCAAATGCGTACGCCCCGGCATCACGGCATCGCCGGCCTGGCGTGACTGCTGCGCCAAAGCTTCGACAAGTTCCAGTACCAACGACGCGATATGCCTGGCGTGACGGCGTAGCCACATGCGAATCAGCGTGGCAATCTGATCGTTGCGCGAACGGCCCGCACGCAGCTTGCCGCCCAGCTCGTCGCCGGCAATGGCCAGCAGTCCACGCTCCAACGCCGTGGCTTCGTCCTCGTCATCCTCCACCGGCGCGAAGGATCCGTCATCGACACGACGCTGCAACTCATCCAATGCCGCTTCCATGCGCGATAGCTCGTCGTCGCTTAACAACCCGGCACGGCCCAACGCACGGGCATGCGCCCGAGAACCGGCAATATCGTCATCCGCCAACCGCCAGTCAAACTGCGTGGACTTGGATAGTTTGGCCAATGCCGGCGAGGGGCCGGACGAAAAGCGGCCTCCCCATAATGCGAGATGCTCATTGGCCTCATGCGATGCAGCGTTCATTACGTTCTCCTTCACCACAGCAACGGTTACGCCACGGCGTTATCCGGCACCTCGATGCCGTTGCCGAACTTGACGTCACGGGCCGCCGCCACGCGGCTGGGCAGACCGTAGATCTCGATGAAACCATTGGAAGCGTTCTGATCGAAGCTATCGCCCGAATCGTAGGTCGCCAGATTGTAGTCATACAGCGACGTGTCGGAACGACGTCCGGTGACCACCGCACGACCGCCATGCAGCACCATGCGAATTTCGCCGGACACATACTGCTGGGTCTCCTCGATGAAGGCGTTCAGCGAACGTACTGCCGGCGAGAACCACTGCGCGTCGTACACCAGCTCGCCCCAACGCTTGTCGATGTCACGCTTGATGCGGTGCTGCTCGCGCTCCAGGCAGCAGTTCTCCAGCTCCTGATGGGCCGTGATCAGCGCGATGGCGCCCGGGCACTCGTACAGCTCGCGCGACTTGATGCCGACCAAACGGTCTTCGATCAGGTCGATGCGGCCGATGCCCTGCGCGCCGGCACGGCGGTTCATCTCTTCGATCGCCTGCAGCGGCGTCACCTCACGGCCGTCGATCTTGACGGGAATGCCCTGCTTGAATTCGATGACAACCTCGTCCTGCGCCGGCGGGAACGCCGGATCGTCGGTGTAGGCGTAGCAATCCTTGGTCGGACCGTTCCACGGGTCCTCAAGGAATCCGGTCTCGATGGCACGTCCCCACACGTTCTGGTCGATGGAATACGGGCTCTTCTCCGTCTGCACGATGGGCAGCTTATGCTCATTGGCATAGGCAATTTCCACGTCACGGGTCAGCGACAGGTCACGAATCGGGCTGATGGCCTTCAACGTGGGGTCGATGGATTGGATGGACACTTCAAACCGCACCTGATCGTTGCCCTTGCCGGTGCAGCCGTGCGCGATGGTATCGGCGCCGAACTGATGCGCGGCACGCACCAAATGCTTGGTGATCAACGGACGGGAAATGGCGGACACCAGCGGGTACACGCCTTCGTACATGGCGTTGGCCTTCAAGGCCATCATGCAGTATTCATTGGCGAATTCGTCACGCGCGTCCACCACATAGGATTCCACCGCGCCGCATGCCAGCGCACGCTCCTTGATGGTCTCCAGGCTTTCGCCGCCCTGGCCTACGTCCAGCGACACGGCGACGACATCCTTCCCGGTGCGATCCTTCAAATACGGGATGGCCACGGAGGTGTCCAGACCTCCCGAATACGCCAAGACAATGCGGTTCTGCTCGCTCATCATCGTCCTTTCTGACAATCAATGCTTCATAAGAATATACAGAGTTATGCATAATTATGCAATACGATATGCGCCACGGCGTGTTCGCCCATATGATGACGAATGCAAGGCGGGCCGCATATCAACAATCGCGGACCGCCCTACCTGCGCCTACGCCGATTGCTGGTTCTTGGAAGCGATCTGCACCAACCAGCGGCACCGGTACTGCGCAGACTCATCATCGGCGCACACCACCATCACCGTGTCGTCGCCCGCAATGGTGCCCAGCACACCCTCCAAAGGCTGCTTGTCCACCACGCTCGCCACATATTGCGCCGCGCCGGAAGGCGTATGCACCACCACCAGATTGCGCGCCGCGGCAACCGACGTGACCAACCCCGACAGCACCCGCGACATCTGCTGTTCGGCCCGCTGCGTCGCCGAACCATCGCCCGAGCCGACGCCAGCGGCAGCAGCATCCCCCACCGTATACGCGATGGTGCCATCCTGCAGCCGTGTTTTGGTGGCCTGCAGCTCATCCAAATCACGGCTCAACGTCGCCTGCGTCACCTCAATTCCCTCATCGGCAAGAATCTGCGACAGCTGCGATTGCGAGGTGATGATATGCGTGAGCAACACCTGCTCGACCATGCTCAACCGCGCGGCGCGCGTAGAAGGACGCTGCGGAGAGGCGAAATCAGACTCACTCATGACAACAACCCCTCATCGCCGCGCTGCCAGCCAACCAGCCATGTCAGCAACGCCTTCTGCGCATGCAGGCGGTTTTCGGCCTCATCCCATACCACCGACTGCGGGCCGTCGATCACCGACACGGTCACCTCCTTGCCGCGATACGCCGGCAGGCAATGCTGGAACAAGGCGTCGGACTTGGCCAGCGCCATCAACTCATCATTGACCTGATACGGCCAGAACGGCTTGGAACGAATCGCATACTGATCTTCCTCGCCCATGGACACCCACGTATCGGTAAACACGCAATCAGCGCCTTGCACCGCTTCGCGCGCATCGGTCGTCACGGTAATCGAACCACCCGTCTGCGCGGCGATCCGACGCGCATCCTCCACAATGTCGGGACGGGGCAAATACCCCTGAGGGCCAGCCACACGCACATGCATGCCGGCGGTGGCACCGCCCAGCAAATACGAATTCGACATATTGTTCGCCGCATCGCCCAAGTATGCGATCGTGCTGCCGGCCAACGCCTCCACACCGCCACGATGCTGTGCCATCGTGAGAAAATCCGCCAAAATCTGGCACGGATGGAAGTCATCCGTCAACGCATTCACCACCGGAACCGTGGCATACTGAGCCATCTGCTCGACGCGGCTCTGCTCGAACGTACGCCACACAATGCCATACGCCATGCGTGTGAGCACCCGCGCCGTATCCGGCACCGGCTCGCCGCGACCAAGCTGAGATCCTTCCTTGTCGATCACCAGCGGATAGCCGCCCAACTCCGCCACGCCAATCGAAAAACTCGACCGTGTCCTCGTGCTGGGCTTATCGAACAGCACCGCCACCGCCTGGGGGCCGGCGAACGGCTGGTGATAGAAGCGATCCTCGCGGAACTTCATGCCCAAACGCAGAATCTGCAGCTGCTCCTCGTGAGTCACATCATCGTCGCGCAACATATGTCGCAATTGACCGTCCATGTACGCCTCCTTACGGTCAGTATCGGCCCGCGACGCGAGCCCTTGTCGTTATCTCACATCCACATCGCCCGCCCGGGCGACCATCGCCATCAGTCATCGGGCAGATCGACCGGCATCTGCGCCAGCAGCCGCACCGCCTCATCCACCTCGTCGTCGGACACAATCAACGCCGGCGCCAACCGCAGCGCGTCCGGCGCCACCGCATTGACGATAAGGCCATGCTCCAACGCCCACTCCGCAGCCGCATGCGCGCACGGATGAGCCAACGCCACCGCATTGAGCAATCCCGCACCGCGCACCGCATCGAACAGCGGATTGCCGCACGCCATCAGCGCCGCACGCAATTGCTCGCCGCGCCGCATGGCATTACCCACCAAGCCATCGCGTTCGATAACCCGAATCGTAGCCAACGCCGCGGCCGCCGCCAACGGGTTGCCGGCAAATGTGGAGCCATGCGAGCCAGGCGTAAACAACGCACACAGTCGCTCACCGAAACCAATCATGCCGCCAATGGGGAAACCACCGCCCACGCCCTTGGCAAACGTCACGATATCAGGCGTCACCCCGCCGGAAAGCGCCTCGTCCTGGAATGCGAACCACGAACCGGTACGACCAATGCCGGTCTGCACCTCGTCCACAATCAACAAGGCGCGGTACTCATCGCACAACGCACGCGCTTCGCGCACGAAATCGGCGCCCACCGGACGCACTCCTGCCTCGCCCTGAATCAGTTCCATCATGACAGCCGCCACCGGGCCGTCCGTATCCTGACGCGCAAACGCCGCACGCAACGCCTCCACATCGCCTGCCTCAACGAACTCGCAGCCCGACAGCAACGGCATAAACGGCTCACGGATGGCAGGCTTCCACGTCACGCTCAACGCGCCCAGAGTCCGGCCATGGAAGCCATGCGTCAACGCAATCACCCGAGCGGGCCGATCCGGCCACACGGATCGTCCATACAGGCGAGCCAATTTCAACGCGGCCTCGTTCGCCTCGGCACCGGAATTGCCGAAATACACCTTCGACCCTTCAGGAGCGCCGGACAGGCGCACCAGTTCGGCAGCCAACTCAATCTGCGGCTCAGTGGCGAAATAATTGCTCACATGCGCCACACGAGCGGCCTGATCGCTCACCGCACGCACCCAATCAGGATGCGCGTATCCCAAAGCATTCACCGCAATTCCCGCAAGGAAATCCAGGTATTCATTGCCGTCGACATCCCAAATACGGCAGCCCTGACCATGATCCATCACGCGCAACGGCGTGCCGAACACCTGCATATGGACACGCCCATATTCGCCAAGCCAGCGCTGGTCGCTTTGTCCAAGCACGCACTGCTCGCCGTTCATCCGCTCACTGTTCATAAGCACTCCTCATCTCCATACCATCCTCGGGAACCACCATGGTGCCGATACCATTCGAGGTGAAAATCTCCGTCAAAATCGAATGTGGTTGCCGGCCGTCGATAATGTGCGCCTGCGGCACGCCACCATCAAGGGCACGCACGCACGCCTCCATCTTGGGGCGCATGCCGCTTTCCAAATCCGGCAGCATATCGCGCAGATTCTCCACACCAATCGACCCAATCAACGAATTGCGGTCAGGCCAATCCGCATACAATCCGTCAACGTCCGTCAAAATCACGAGTTTGCGAGCGCCCAAAGCACATGCCAAGGCCGCAGCGGCCGAATCGGCATTCACATTCAGCACTTGCGTGGCATCCTCCTCGTCCGGAGCCACCGACGACACCACCGGAATACGGCCGGCGGCAATCAAATCCTCAACCGCGGAAGCATCCACGCTCACCACATCGCCGACCAAGCCAATATCCGTAGGGCTGCCATCGATCATGGGCATGCGCTGCGCCGCCGAGAACAAGCCGCCATCCTCACCGGACAGTCCCACGGCAAACGGCCCGTGCGCATTAATCAAGCCCACCAGTTCGCGAGATACCTTGCCGGTAAGCACCATGCGCACCACGTCCATCGCCTCGGGCGTCGTGACGCGAAGCCCACCACGGAACTGCGATTCAATGCCCAACGCATCCAGCATGTGGGAAATCTGCGGCCCGCCGCCATGTACCACCACCGGATGCAATCCCACCTGTCGCAGGAACACCATATCCTGCGCAAAACACGCCTGCAGCCGCTCATCGACCATCGCATTGCCGCCGTATTTGATGACAATGCGCTGACCGGCGAACTCCTCCAGCCACGGCAGAGCCTCCACCAACACTTCGGCCTTCTGCGCCGCATCCAAACTATGCACGTCGAGATGATGTCCAGGACCATGCAATGACATTCCTGTTCCTTCTTTCACTACCATCCGAGCCCAGTCGCCGCCCGCAACGCGCAGACGGTCACGATTCGTAATCCGCGTTGATATGCACGTATTCGTGCGTCAGGTCATCGGTCCATACCGTCGCCTGCGCCTCGCCGGCATGCAAATCAACCACAATGGACACTTCCCGCGGCGTCATATCCACCTCACTGCGGTCAACGCCGGTGCCGCCCCCGCGGCAGATCATCACGCCGTTGACGCTCATATCCACTTCGTTCGGCTCAAACGGCGCCACCGAGGCGGGCACCGTACCCAGCGAGCTGACGATACGACCCCAATTCGGATCGTTGCCGCTAATGGCGCATTTGAGCAGATTCGAAGCCGCAATCGCCCGACCGCATGCCAACGCCGCGTCCTCACTGGACGCCGAACGCACCTCAATGCGCACGTCATGGCTCGCGCCCTCGCCGTCACCGATAATCTGCCGTGCCAAATCGGCGCACGCACGCTGCACCAACTGCGCGAACTGCTCGGCATCCGGCTCCACACCGGAAGCCCCCGACGCCAACAACAGCACCGTATCGTTGGTGGACATGCAGCCATCCACATCAATGCGATTGAACGACATCTCCACCCCGCGCGACAACGCGGCCTGCAGCTGCCCCGCGGAAACCACCGCATCCGTAGTAATCACGCAAAGCATGGTCGCCAACTGCGGGGCAATCATGCCCGAACCCTTCACCATGCCTCCGATGCGGTAGCCCTCACCTTCCAGACATACCGTCTTGGGCTTGGTATCCGTCGTCATAATCGCCAACGATGCATCCACACCCGCCTGCGGTTCGGCGGACAACGCCGCATAGGCGTTCTGCACGCCAGCCAACACCCGCTCCAACGGCAGCAGCTCGCCGATCAGGCCAGTGGAGCACACGCCTATCTCGTCGCACGGGCAACCCAACAGCTCGGCCACCTGCTGCGCGGTGCGCTCCGACTGCTCATACCCCGCTCGGCCGGTACATGCGTTCGCGCCTCCGGAATTGAGCACCACCGCCGCCAGTCGACCATCGGCCACCGCCTTGCGAGTCCACTGCACCGGGGCCGCGCAGAAACGATTTGCGGTAAACACACCCGCAGCCGCACGCGCCGGTCCCTGATTCACCACCAACGCGACGTCCTTCTTATCCGGCGTCGCGGAAATGCCGGCACGCACGCCGGCCGCTACGAATCCTTGAGCAAACGTTACACTCACGGTGCCACTCCAATCGTCGTCAATCCTTGATCTTCCGGCAATCCCAACGCGATGTTCATCGACTGGACCGCCTGACCAGCCGTACCACGGTTAAGGTTGTCAATAGCCGCAAACGCCAACAGGCGGCCCGCCTTGCGATCGGCCACCACCTGCAGGTGCGCCGCGTTGCTGCCAGTCACGTTGCCCGTCGCCGGCAGCACGCCCTCGGGCTGCATCACCATAAATCGCTCGCCGGCGTACGTATCCAGCCACACCTGACGAATCTCGGCATCGCTCATGCCTTTCGCCCGATTCGTCATCCGAGCGCTGACCACCGCCATGATGCCGCGCGGCATCGGGGCCAGCACCGGCGTGAAACTCACCGCAAGCGTGTTGTCGCATATATTGGCACCAGCCGCATGGGCAAAATTCTGCACCATTTCGGGAATATGGCGATGAGAGCCGCCCACGCCATACGCCACGGCGGAACCCATCGCTTCGGCGGCCAACAGATTCGCGCGCTTCAAGCTCTTGCCCGCACCTGAATAGCCCACTACGGCATCGGCCACCATATCGTCAGTTTCCACCAACCCGGCGGCAACGCCAGGCTGCATGGCCAACGTCACCGCGGTGACGTTGCACCCAGGCCCTGCGATACGATGCGCCCCACGCAACGCCTCGCGCTGACGATGCAGCGAACCATCCGCCGCGCACGTCAGCAGTTCGGGCATGCCATACGTCCACGGCTCATAAAAATCGCCACCGTAATATGCGTCCCAATCGGCGCGGTTTTCCAAACGATGATCAGCCCCCAAATCGATGACCAAGGCTGATGGATCAAGCTGCGCGGCCAACGCACCCGACGCTCCATGCGGCAACGCCAGCACCACGACATCGTGACCATTAAGCTCCTGCGGCGTCGTATCACGAACCACCATGTCAGCCAACTGAGGGATGTGCGGCATATGTCGCGCCGTCGATTCCCCCACGGAGGCATGGCCCGTCACGCACGTCACCTCACAGTCGGGATGCGTCGCCAGGATACGCAGCATCTCCCCGCCCGCATATCCGGTAGCCCCCGCCACCGCCACTGTATATTTCGCCACGACACCACACTTTCTCACCGCGACGTCGCCGCCGCGCCTGATATGTCATACGGCATCTATTTTATACATAACTATGCATAATTATGCATAGCGTGTCGTGGGGCATCAACGAGGATGCGCGGCTATCCGACGTTCAGGCCGTCGAGGTCGAGGGAGACGACGCCGTTGGCGGCCCTGCAGGCGATGACGGCCGGGTCGTCCGAATCGTACGCGGTGTCGGGCTTTTCGCCGGGCTCGTGGTGCATCTCGGCCTGCTGGTCGTTCTGGTAGTCCCGCACGGTGTACGACTTGGGCACCAGGCCGGCGCGCTTGAGGCAGTCGACCGCGCCGGTGCTGTGGTCGGCGTACAGGTTCGGGTTGCCGACCTGCGCCTCGTAGAACTTCTCGATCGGGTCCCGGTAGCGTTCGCTGCACGCGGTGAACGTCACGTCGTCGTTCGCCTCGTTGTCGTTCGCCTCGCCTTCGACGACGGCCTCCTCCTGGATGAGGCCGTTGGACAGGGTCTTGGTGGGGTGCGGGGTGATGCCCGCGTCGGTCAGGCATGTCCGGTACGCGTCCCACGCGGCCTTGTACTGTCCGGCGCTGATGCTGCCGGTCTGTCCGGCCTTGCGCAGGACGGCGCGCTGTTCGGGCGCGATCTTGCCCTTGTACTCGCGCAGCAGCTGGTCGGCGTAGTCCTGCATGGAGGACGCGATCCTGGTGCCGTCCGCGGTAGGGTCGTCGTCCATCGAGGACCGCCCGCCGCACGCGCCCGCCTGGCACACGAGCGCCAACGCGGCCATGCCGGCCACGATCCTTGCGGCCGCGCGCAAGGCGGCCTCGACTGCATGCGCGCGCGTATGCGTATGGTTGGCGTTTCCCGTCATGACGCTCCTCCGCCTCGTCCTTGAGGCCGCCGCCCGTCGCGGCGGAACCGTACCCGTTCATCGTATCCCACAAGCACGCCCGCGGACGGGATTCGGCACGGCCCGGCGAGTCGCACGTCACGCATAGCGACCCTTCAGATACCAACCGCCTGCCATCACCGGCTAGACGCAATACATCAGCGTTCAATGGTGTTACAATGATCATACACATGCATGCCAATGTTCGGCAATCTTTATACCGAAGACGAGGAGTGGTTGGTAATGACGATGACATCGGTCACTGTCCGGGTGGACGAAGACACAAAACGCAAGGCATCCTCGATCGCCGAAGATCTGGGATTCGACCTGTCCAGCGTGACGCGAGCCTTTTACCGTCAAATCGTGCGCGAGCGGAGAATCCCCCTGGCATTGTCATATCCATCCCTGCCCACCGAAACCACCGAAGCGTTGGACGAGGCACAACGGATTGCCAGCGCGGGAACCGCGCGATTCGGTTCGGCCGATGAAATGTTCGATTCACTGGGAATCTGATGCTGCGGGCGGAATATACGAAGGCCTTTGAGCGAGATATCAAACGGCTCACCAGACGCCACGCGAACGTTACCGAACTCAAGGAAGTCATACGACTGGTATTGGAAGATACCGAAGATTCCAAAGCCGTGCTACGTCGCCGCCACCGCGCGCATATGCTTACCGGCAACCTCTCCGGCGTAATGGAATGTCACGTCGGCAATGCGGCAGACTGGCTTGCCATCTGGATTCGCAAGGATGACGTCGCCGTATTCATGCGCACGGGCAGCCACGATGATCTGTTCGGCGGAAGGTGATTCCTCCACATAGCTCGGCGAGTCAACACGGCCGCTTGGGTTGCGGATGTTACGATGTGTGGCAGCGGGAGGGCGACGGGGCCCGCCCGGTTCCAGGAAGGAACCGTCATGGACGAATCGACGAACGATCCCGGGGACAAGTTGCCGCGCGTGCGGCGCGCGGGCGTGTCGGCCGCGTGGCAGTGGGGCGCGTTGGCGGTGGTGTTGGGCGCGTGCCTGACGGCCGGCGCGTGCGCGTTGTGGATGCCGGACCGGGCTCCGGACCTGTTGGCGCGGGCGGAGGCGTCGACCAGCGCGCCGGTGTCGGTGGAGGAGTATGACGGGGCGCGGCAGGTCACGGTGGTGCCGTCCGTGTCCGCGAGCGTGCCGTTGACGGGCAACGCGACCGGCACCGTCACGGCCGTGTGGGCCGACGGCACGCTGCGTTCGGGCCGGCGCGCGTACGCGGTCGACGCCGCCCCGGTCGTCGCGTTGGCCACGCAGACGCCTCCGTACCGCGATCTGGCCGTGGGCGACCGGGGCGCGGACGCGCTGGCGTTGAACGGCGAGCTGGCCCGTCTGGGATACGACGCGGATCCGGACAGCGACGCGTACAGCGCGCGCACCCAGGCCGCGTGGTCCCGTCTGATGCGCGACAACGGGGCCGAAGCGCCGTCGGGGTTCCGCATGGCGGACGTGCTGTGGATCCCCTCGGCCGAGACCGTCGCCGGCGAGTGGAGCGCGCTCACCGGCACGCCGGTGTCGGCGGGCGCCCAGGTCGGGGTCGCCGCGGGCCGGCTGGCGTCCCTGTCGATCAAGGGCGGCCAGGCGTCCGACCGGGACCGCGTCCTGACGGTCCTGTCGCACAGCGTGGACCTGCCCGCCGGGACGGTCGAGGTCGACGATGCCCGGTTCCTCGCGGCCGTGGCCGGCGAGGAGGAGTACCGGCGGCTCGACGCCGCCGCGCTGGCCGCGGGCATCGGCGCGAGCGTGGCGTTGAAAGAGCCCACGCGCGTGCTGCGCGTGCCGGTGGGCGCGTTGGCGCGCGCCGGGGACGGCGCGTGCATGGTGCCCCTCGACGGGCGGGAACGGGGCAAGGCGCTGCGCGTGACGATCGTGGATTCCGCGCTGGGCGCGAGCCTGGTCAGGCCGGCCGACGGCGGCGATCCTCCCGAGATGTCCCGGGCCGCGGCGGGAAGCGCGCTCGAGCAGGGTCCGTGCGCGGGGACGGACGGGCGATGAGGCTCGCGGCAAGCGGGCTCGACCACCGTTTCGCGGGCACCGACGTATTGTTCCGCGGGCTCGACCTCGACCTGCGCGAGGGCACCACGACCGCGGTGTGCGGTCCCAGCGGCAGCGGCAAGTCGACGCTGCTGTCCATCCTCGCGGGCTGGGAGCGTCCCTGGCGCGGCACGATCGAACGCGAGGGGATCGAACGCACCGGCTGGGTGTTCCAGAATCCCTACGGCACGCCCGAGAGAACCGCCCTCGACCACGTCGCGCTGCCCCTGCTCGCCAAGGGCATGACCCGCCGGCAGGCCGAACCGCGCGCGTTGGACGCGATGGCCCTGTTCGGCCTGGCGCGCGCGGCGGGCCGGCGCTTCCGCGACCTGTCCGGCGGCGAGGCCCAGCGGCTCATGCTCGCGCGCGCGATCTGCTCGCGTCCCGACCTGCTGCTCGTGGACGAGCCGACCGCGCAGCTCGACACCCGCACCGCGCACACCGTCAACCGCACCCTGCGCAACCTCGCCGGACAGGGCATGATCGTCGTGGTCGCCACCCACGACCCCGACACGCGCGACGCGTGCGACGCGACCATCGACCTGGCCCTGTACGCCCCGGACGCGCCCGACATGCCAGGCACGCCCGACGCCACCGACACGCCCGGCGCGGCAAACACACCCGACCCGCCGGACACGCCGGACGGGTCCGCCATCGCACGGGAGGCGACGCCATGAGACCATCGGCGATACTCTCCGAAGCGTCGCGAAACCTCGCGTCCGGGGCCGCGCGCGCCGCCATGCTCGCGCTGGCGTTCGTCGCCGCCGCGACCCTGCTCGCCGGATACGCGACCGCGGACACCCTGGCCATCGAACGCGAGGCCGCCCAGCGCATCCGGGCCGGCGCGGACATCACCGCGATCGCCGCCGACCGCATCGACCCGGCCGCCTGCGACGCCCTGTCCGACCCGGGCAACGGGCCCGACCAGTCCGGAGCCCTGCGCCCCGCCGACCCGCTCACCCCGGCCGTCACGCCCGGACACTCCGTCGACGCGTACGAGGCCACCCCCGGCTTCCTCGCCCTGCTCGCCTCGCAAACGCGCGACGCCCGGCCCGACACCAACGGCGCATGGCTCAGCGCCGACCTCGCGGCCGACCTCGCCGTCTCCCCGGGCGACACCCTCGACACGGACGACGGCCCCGTACGCGTGGCCGGCACCTACCAATGGCCCAACGACGGACGCGACACCCGGCTCGCCTACGCCGCCGTCATCCCCGCCGACACCGGAACCTTCCAGGAATGCTGGGCCCGGCGCTGGCCCGCCTCCGACGACACCGAAACGCTCCTGCGCGCCGCCCTGGCAGCCGACGCCGACCCGGAGAAAACCGCCGTCGCGTCCATCAACGGCACGTACGACTCACGCTACGACCCCAACCGCGAATACCACGACAGGACCACACGGCACATGCCCCTCGTCGCGCTCGCGCTCGGAGCGGCGCTCGGAACCGCCGCCACCCTGCGACGCCGCCTCGGACACGCCGCCGCCCTGCACGTGGGCGTGCCCAGGACCGCCCTCGCCCTGCAGACCGCGGCCGAAACCATCGCCTGGACCGTTCCCGCATGGATCGCCACGTGCGCGCTGCTGACCGCCGCAAGCCTGCGACTCAGCCAATCGGACCCCGCCGCGATGCTCGCGGACGCCCTGCGCACGCCCACCACGCTCATGGCCGGCACCATCGCCGCGGCCGTCCTGACCACGCTAGCCACCCGCGAGAACCGGCTCTTGCGCTACTTCAAAAACCGATGAACACCCACACGCACCACAAACCGCAGCAAACCGCGACCTAGAGCGTGACGGTATCCCACATAGCGACACCGGGAATGTCTTTGATTCTGGAACACAACGCGACCACAACGCTCAATCCCGAGAACAACACCGTCACCAGAACAACGAGCACAAAACCATTGTCACATTGCAGCAACGGCCCGACAAACGCCGGTGTGACCGCGCTCGCGAGACCAACGGACGTCTCGAACACCGCCGAAGCCCTCCCCTGCATGTCGTCCGGAGTCTTGCCAAACAAGAAACCATACAGCGCGGCGTTCAGCGCAGGCACCGGCAACCCCGTCAGGGAAATGGCCACCAGCAGATACGGAAATGAGCTGCGCAACAGCAACGGCACGCAACACACCGTCGTAAACGCCAGACACACCACAATCAGCAACCCCGTACGTACCCGCTCGACCAGCCGAACCGCGACAACGGAACCCACGAACGCACTCACACCCATGCCCGTATTGATCAAACCAATCAGCACAGAACTGGTCCCCGCGGCCGCCAACATTATCCGCGAACCCGTCAGCAACATCACGAACGATACGTTCACCAACGCCCCGACCAGCATCGCGGACAGAAAAATCGGCCTGCGGGAACACCAACACCACCCCTGCCACACATGCCGCACGAACGTCGACACCACGCCCGGGCAAGACCCGTCGCCGCCCTGCGGCCGCCCGCCACTGTCCGGACGGGCCACATGGATCGGAATCGCCGCGAACGCACTCACCACATACGAGAACGAAGACGCCACGAACAGCGCGGCCCCCGACAATCCGTACAGCACGCCACTGACCAATCCGCCTGAAAGATCCAACGCCGCCTCGCGGCTTTCCCGAACCGCCTGGGCGCCCGCGAACAACC
The DNA here is from genome assembly GCF_056356495.1 of Bifidobacterium sp. LH_491. Classification (NCBI taxonomy): domain Bacteria; kingdom Bacillati; phylum Actinomycetota; class Actinomycetes; order Bifidobacteriales; family Bifidobacteriaceae; genus Bifidobacterium; species Bifidobacterium sp. LH_491. The sequence goes on along the minus strand of NZ_JBKEUI010000001.1, from coordinate 801,767 downwards.
GCTCCGGGATCAACGACTTGAGCATCGCATCATTAGAGCCCCCAAGCAAACCCGTGCACACACCGAACAAGATAACCAGCACGCTCAGTGCCGCGACGCTCGGCCGAACCCACAACGACAAAGCCGTCACCAAAGACAGCGCGCACCCCGCGAACCCAAGCGAATACATCATCTTTCTTCTGTCCAGCAAATCGACGAGCCCGCCGCCTATCGGGGTAAGCAGCATGACAAGCGTGGATTCCACCGCCGTAAGCACCCCGGCCACGCTCTCCGAACCCGATATCTCGAAAGCGACCAAAGGAATCGCAAAAGCCCTCATACTTTTTGCAAGTGCCTCCGCGGTATCGGAAACAAACCACGTCCTATAGTTCGCGATACGCCACAACGAACCACCCATCAGTCCCCCTGCCACATCCGCAGAACACTTACCCCTACGGTATTCCTTCACATATTGCAGAATTCTAACACACCGAAGACTATGCAAAACAGGCACGGATCATACTCTGGTCCACACACCGAGCGCCCCATCAATACTCACCTTCACGCTCAAAACCAACGAAGCCGCGACAATCCTCAAGCGCTTAGCAACCTTACGCAAGCCTGCTCGTTTGCATGGTGTCTAGCAGAAAACTGGATGATGTTTTGCCCAGACTTTTTCATAAGACTAAAGACTAAAAACTAAAGACTAAAACACAAAACGTTTCATCCGCACTGCACAACATTGACATTATGTCTACATATGAACTACACCCCTCACGGTCTGTCACACGCGGTTGTGACGCACAGGCATCGCAGACTCTTCCACCCTGCGACGTCCCCTTGAACCCGCCGACACCCTGCACGTGGGCGTACCCAGGGCCCCTGACCACGCTAGCCACCCGCGAGAACCGGCTCTTGCGCTACTTCAAAAACCGATGAACACCCACACGCAAGTCACCCCAGCCACGCACCGACCGGCAGCCCGACGCGACCGAGGGCGGCAGCAAACCGAACCTTCAACAGCTGAGGATCGATCGACGGGGCTGGTTGCGTACGCACGAGGTGCTCAAACCAGCCATGATCCTTGTAGGCAAAGGCCATACGCAACATGTCTTTTGCATCATGGGAAAGCTCGCCGTAGTAACGTTCGGCGATGAACGCAACATCGAACAGATCGCACACCCCATCGCGCGACATGAGCGCGGCGCACGCCTGCTTGCATAGTTCACTGATGGTATAGGCCAGGATGCCGTCGACGACGGAAGTCCTCTCCGCCTCCACAATCGGACGCCGCAACGACAGTTCGACCTTCAAGGGACGTTCACCATCGCCATAATCGATGAACGCCCGACATACCGCAGCCGTAGCCTTCGCCTTGCGCCAGGCATATCCCTCTTTCGTGCAGACCGATTCGATCGCGCCGAAGAACCGCGAAGACGAGACGTTCGCCCGAGCCGCATCCACATCAATGTCCTCACAGAATCGGTCGAGTCCGTAGCATTCCATGAGCGCAGTACCGCCTTTGAGAATGAACGGATTGTCCGAAGCCGAATTGATGCCACGAAGCACGGCGCGAACGGCCTCGCCATGCGCACGACGATTCACCGTCCAAACCATCGACGCCAACCCCTCTTGAACATTTTCGCACGCTTCCTCGCACGCATCTTTGCGAGAGGCCCGGTAGTCCAGCCAATCGCAACGGTATTCACGCCCCATGAACCGGTCGATATCCGGCCAGTCCGGACGCCCGTACAGCAGCATGACATGGCTCATGACCGGCCCATCGGTAAGCGGATTGTCGAGGAAATGCTCACGCATGCCCTGGGCGCTGCCGAACAAACCCTGCTCGACCAGATCCAGGCACGCGCGCACATGCCCCGCCAACGGCGCCATGCCCAGGCCGGGAACCTCATGCATCGCAATATCGAACATGCCAAACGGCGACGTATCCGTGTCCAGCCACATGGGATGCGCCCAATCCATCGCGCTGAAATGCCAATCGCCCGGAGTGAACGACCTATCGCCCAGGTTCAACGCATGCATACCCGTCACATACCGCATCGCCGGCCTCCTTCGCCGTATACAAACCCGTGCGAACACGCATGACGGAAGCTGATTCACTCCCGCCCGTCGCCGGACAACGGGCGGAACGGCATCGCATGCTCGTTGACCGACTGGCGCAGGAACACGTTGATTGCGGTCGAAAGACTCATACCCATCGATTCGTACAGGGCCGCCACCTCGGCCTTTATATCCTCGTCGACCGTCGCGATAACCTTCGCCATAAGACACCCCCTATAGGCATACATGATAATAAATGACATCTTAATATGTATCATCCGAATACAAATGCTGTCGCCGCCGGGTCGATTCGCCCGATCCTTCAGAGAGTCGATCAGAAAGAACAGTGAATTGCAGACACGGTCGCACAGCCCGTCGACGACCGTCTGCTAGCGCGTCAGCGCGGGCAATCCTCGAAGTTCACCAGATTCGCCATACCACCGACCTCACGGAATCCAAACACCAACCCGACATGCACAATGACCTTCACTTCTCATATCCGAGAAAGCGGGTTATAGGCCAAAATGTGTGTCCGGAACGGGTCCCGAAGCGTTGCGGCAGTAGGCGCGAGAGGCGTTTGCATGTGGTTGTCTGAACGGTATGAGGATTCCTTCGTGCCCCGGATACCATGAGACGATGAAGAAGAACGGCAGGACCTCCGCCGGCAGGACACGTACGAGACGTTCGGCATTCCCAACCGGTACGGCACCGGCATCGACTGGAACGAATTCCACACCCAGCCCAGATACCCGGACGCCATCGACCAGCCCCACCGCAGACACACATTTTAGCCTATAACCCTATCCTTTAAGTGTTCTGGAAATATTATCGAATTCTGAAATATACTCCTCAAACGCCTTATTGATTTCAGTCTTGAGTTCTTGTTTATTTCTATATACCTTCAAAAAACACCTCCGCACCCTCTGAACCGCTCCCCCATATATTCATATCCAAGAAATCTGAGGTTCGCGGGTCACTCTTCAATACTACGTAGACGAAGATCACGAGCCGATCACCGATTCTGACGTGTTAGACTGCATACAGCACCAGCGCGCGGATTGCGCTGAAAAGAAGTCAGTGCGACTAAGCATATGACCTTACAGCGTGTAAGAGTCTGCATTCCCATTATTATACGCCAGACAGGTCTCTCCGATTAGTAAAAAGCCATCATGACACGTAAAACTTGATATGCGAGTTTACTGAGGGTAACATAAATTATACACTTTATATCCACTTGTAGAGAGAGAAAGCGGAGAAGCAAAATGTCTGACAAAGATGTCATTCAGACTGAATCTGATGCTCCACCAAAAAGCCTTGATGATGATTTAGCTATGCGAAAGAGCGGTAATTTGTTTACTGCCATCGGGGCATCAGTGGGAGCAATTCTGGGGCTAATTGCCTACATACAACATTGGTTTTAATTAAATAAGGAGTATTCAAAGTGGGGCTATAGGCCAAAATGTGTGTCTGAAATCGTCTTCCAGGCCTTGTGAGACAAGGGTTTTCGAGGGTTTGGTGGTTGTCTGAACGGTATGAGGATTCCTTCGTGCCCCGGATGCCATGAGACGATGAAGAAGAACGGCGGGACGCGCCGCAGCGACGCACCCCATCCACCAGAAACGTCACCTCCGCAGACAGCTCAGCGCCGCGATCAACAGCGCAACGAACGCAACGTCGATCAGACGCTGGCAGACCACTCCGGCGACGCACAGCGCCACCACCGGTCGTGTAGGATGAATAGCGGTCGAGCGGCAAAGGCTACTTTTGTGTTTTGTCAAATTGAAGCAGTCCAGAATGGCGTGTCGATTCAGTCCGAAAAAGCGGCGGGTTCTGGTCCAATTGAGCGAAAAGCCCGCCGCCATTGTTTCTTCTTCTATCCCATCAGGGCGTGGGTTCGCCTGTACGACTCTCCCTCGAACCTGATCATCCTGCCGTGGTGCACGGTCCTGTCCACGATCGCGGTGGCCATGTCCGGATCGCCGAACACGCGTCCCCAGCCACTGAACTCGATGTTCGCGGTGTAGATCACGCTCTGCCGCTCGTAAGCGTTGGTCACGACCTGGAACAGGAGCCTGGATCCCTCCTCGTCGACCGGCACGTAGCCGAGCTCTTCGATCACGAGGAGCCGCGCCTTGGATATCAGCGCGAGCTCCCTGTCGAGCCGGCCTTCGGCCGACGCGCGCAGGAGACGCATGACCAGTCCGGCCGCGGTGAAGAACCTCGCCGGGATACCGTCGATGCACGCCTTGCGGGCCAGCGCGACCGCGAGATGCGTCTTGCCGGTCCCGGGCGGGCCGAACAGCACCACGTCCTCGTTACCGGCGACGAAATCCAATGATTCCAACGCCTCACGTCCGTAATCGACCGGGAAGCGGACCGGCGTCCAGTCGTAGCCGTCGAGTTCCTTGACCGACGGAAGACCCGCCTGTTTGAGCAGCCTGGCGCGTTTCGACCGCTCCCTCGATGCCAGCTCCGCGTTCATCCACGAGAGCATGAACTCCATCTGGACCGGGGTCGCGGACTCCAGACTGTCCGCGAGCACCCTCCTGGTCAGCGGCAGGCTCCTGGCGAGCTCCATGATCTCGTCCATCCTCCTGCCCGTTGACGCGCGTCTGCTTCTGGTATCGGCCGTGGAACGCGATGGCTTCGTCACGATTCATCTCCTTTCCCTCCGGGGTTGTTGAACCTGTCGTAGACGGTGAGTCTGCCGGCCCCGTCGTCCACGTCGGGCGGATCTCCCTGCGCGATCCGCCTGTCCAGCGCGAGCAGACTGGCCTCGTCGGGGCCCCTGCCGCCCTCCACGATGAAGGCCATGGCCCGGACCGCGTTCCCGAAGCCGCTGGCCGTGCTGGCCCTGTGCAGCATCGTCAGCTCTCGCCGTCTCGCTTGGGGGTCCAACGCGTCGAAACGCGGCACGAGTTCGCCGGGAAGCTCGCCGCGCAGCGGCGACTCGGCCCACACATTCGGTTTCCTGTCCAGCGCGGGCAGCAGCGTGGCGGGGTTCCTGACCGTCGTCCCGCCGCTGCCGTAGGAGCGGGGAAGGGTGTTCACGTGCCTGCCGTCGGTGGTGCGGATCTCCACCTCGAACGCGCGCAGTCCCGCGAGCAGGGTCCAGCCGCGCCACGACGGACCCGCGAGATACCGGACCGAGCCGATCTGGATGTTGCCCTCCTTGTCGGCCTTGCGCTCGACCCATTCGACCGCGTCGAAACGCACGCGCGGCAACGGCTGCAACTCGTCCCGCTCCTCGTCGAACAGCTCGCGTATCGGCCTGCCGGAACGGTAGTGGCCCGTCTCCGCGACCGCGTCGCACCTCGACAGCAGGTGCCTCGTCAGCTGCCTGTGGCTCTCCGCGTTGGGCTTGGGGACCATGAGGTTGCGCCGCAGGAAGCCGACCGCGTTCTCGACCGAGCCCTTCTCGTTCCCGGAGTAGGGGTTGCAGAACATGGCGAACACGCGGACCACGGTGACCTTGTTCCATGCGACGCGGTGGCCCGCGCCCGTGGCGTTGTCGAGCACCAGCACGCGGGGGCCATGCCGATGTGGTCGAAGATCTGGGCCAGGCCCTCGCACACGCATTCCGCGTTCTCGCCCGGCATCGCGGCCACGTACCGCATGTTCGAATGCGGGAACGTGGCGACCAGGCAGTGGATCCTGGAGTCGCTGCCGCCGATCGTGGCGACGGCCTCGCCGAAATCGACCTGCATGACCCCGCCGTGCCAGTCGAGCTCGAGGTACCCGTCGCCATCGGGACGATGCTCCTCCCGCCACTTCTTCACGTAGCGCCGCACCGACGAGTACGAGCCATGGAACCCCTCCTCCTCCACGAGCCTGGCGTACACGCGCCTGGCCGTGTGGCGCTGCTTGCGGGGCATGAGCCTGTCCGCGGCCAGCCACGAATCGACGGTGTCCGAACGCGCGTCGATCAGGGAAAGCCGTCCCTTCCTGACCGCGGGCTTCGGGGAGCGGTCCTCCATGGTCGCGTATTTCCTGACGGTATCCCTCGACACGCCAAGCCGTCTGGCGATTTCGCGCCATGACACGCCCTGGGCGTCGAGAATCCTGATACGTTGTTGTATCGACATCGGTTTCGTCATTCCTTTCCTTTCCCGAGTGGCCCCGCGCGGGCCGGGTGTGTTTCAACTCGGGAAAATAGCAGGGTTATGGCGGACCGGTGCCCTTCATCTCGCCGTTTCGGTGAAACGGACTAATTCCTACCGCTTTTTCGGACTGAATGGTTACGCCGCATCGGCCTAACTTCTATTGAACAAACACAACGTCGGTTCTACGGGAAACCCGACGATTGCCCCCTGCCGGCCCGTCGGAACGCCCCTGCCGTTGCGGTATTCGGTCCGCGCCCGGCAACGTCATGCGGGAAACGGCGCCGTCCGGGTCGTGGGAACGGGGAGTCCGACGCCGTCACAGGATGCGTTCGCGCACGCAGACACGGATGGCCTCGGCCCGGTTGTGCACGCCCATCTTCCTATAGGCATGGTTCATATGGGTCTTCACCGTCCCCTCGGACATGTGCAGCAGACGCGCCGTGGCCGCCGTGGTACGGCCCCGCAGATACTCCCGCAGCACCGCCACCTCGGTCTCGGTCAGCATCATGCGCACGAACGACCACGACCGTTCCCTCCAGCCGGACAGATCGTCACGCCCCGCGGCCGCGGCGACGGCCCTGACGTACTCCTGAAGCGTGGCCTCCTTGCGTAGCACCGCCGACACACCCGAATCCCGCGGAACGGCCCCGACGGCGTCGGCCCCGAACGCGGTCACCGCCACGACGCGGACGCCCGGATGCCCCTCACGCACACGCCGGGCCAGTTCGACCCCTCCCATCCCGGGCATCGACACGTCGGCCAGCAGCACATCGGGCACCATATCCGGCGATCCGCAGCACAGCAGCGCCTCACGGGCCGAACACACGCTCCACAGCACACGGACCGGCGTCGGTGCATCGTCGAACATCGCGGCCAGAGCCCTCGCCACCACGGGGTCGTTGTCGACGATGCCAACGGTGACAGGAGACGGCGCGGCCATCCCCGACCCGTCGGGCTCCGCACGACGACGCGGCCCGGCAGGCCGTCCTTCCCTCAGCATCCCTCCCCCTTCGCCGATACGACGCATGGTATGACCGCGTACACGGTCCATTCCCCGGACTCGTCCGCCCACCGCAGCGATCCGCCACGCCGGTCTAGCTCCCGACGAAGCAGCGCCAGCCCGCAGTCCGACGACAGGACCGACTCCGGGCATGGCCCGCAGGCGCCGCCGCGCCCGTCCGTCGCCGGAACGGAGCCGCGCCCGACGGCATCGCGGCCAGCGGGACCGCGCGCAACGGGATTGGAGGCGAACACGCGTATGCGGTCCCCGTCGACGTCGACCTCCAACGCGAACGCCCCGGGACTGCCGTGCTTCAGCATGTTCACGCCCAGTTCCCGGACGCACCGCTCGGCCAGCCGCACCGACGCCGCGTCGACGTCCGAGAGGTCCCCGCTCACACGCACCAGGCCCTTCCACCCCCGCGATTCCAGCCATCGGTCCAACTCCGCCGCCGTCGCCGACAGGCACGGGCCAGGCGTCGGAACGGCCCCATCGCCCGCGGAGTCCTCCGGCCCAGCGCCGACGGGGCCCGCGCCCCCGTCAAGCAGGGCGCGCTCCGGAGCGAGGACGTCCTCCCGCAGCCGCGTCAGGCTCCGTTCCAGGATGTCCCCGACCTCGCGCATCCCCGCCAGCGCCGTGACGTCGACGTCCCGGCGGGAGACGACGGCGCGGCAGCGCAGCAGCGCGCCGACGAGGTCGTTGGCCAGCGAATCGTGCAGCAGCCCCAGCATCCGCAGCCGATGCTCCCGCTGCCGGGACCGTTCGTCCCGCACCGCCCCGGCGCGTTCGGCGTCCACGGCCCTGCCCGCCATCGCGCCGACGCACCACCACATCGCGCACGCCTGCACGGAAGACGCGGCCTCGGACAGCGGCCCGAACCCCGACACGGCCCCCAGGAGCCCCGGCAGGCATCCGAGAACGAGCGCCGCCGCCACGGACCACGCCGACCGCCATCGATGCCCGAGCACCGCCAACGCCAGACAGACCGGCACGGACGACAGCCAGTTCACGTCCGGCCCGGGAACCGGCAACGCCACGAAAAGGCCCCCGCACGCCACGACGGCCAGGGACACCGCGACAGGGGCGCAGGGAAGAACGACAAGCAGGACCGTCATCGCCGCCACCGGGACGTCCGGCAGGACATGCGCCCCCGCCCGCCACGACCAGACCCCGAACCGCCACGCCCAATCCCCGGCCAGCCACGCCGCGCACAGCCACGACGGCAGGCACAACACCGCACGACGCCGGAGCACACCGACAAGACGCCGCATCACGCCCGGACCACCCTGCGGACCACGTAACGGCCGCCGTCGCAGCGAAGCACGCACACATGCGCGCGCAGCCACGATGCCGCCGCCACGCCGCATAACACCCCGCAGTAATTCACCAGGACGTCGTTGACGTCGCACACGCCGAGAGACAGCGCATACTGCAACGCCTCCGCCGACAGCAGCACGGCCGCCACCCCGACATGGGCCCACGGCGATTCCCTCAACGCATCGGTCAGCATCATGCCCACCGGAACGAAAAGCAGCACGTTCAGAACCAGCGTCGGGGAAAGCGGCACGAGCTCGTCCACGATCGCCGCGACATCCCAGTTCACGCCACGCACCCCCACGCTCTTGCCCATCACGGCCCCGGCCAGCAGCACGCAGTACACCACCGCCTGCGCATCGCCCGCCGACTTCGGAACCCCCGAACCGAACACCCCCAGATCCCAATAGCACACCGCCACGGCAACCGACACGACCGCCACGGCCATCCCGACCCCCAAAACCGGATCGGACTCCAACGCCCCACGCGTCATCGACAGGAGATACGCCCACGCCACACGCGCGTACACCCAATACGCGAAACCTCCACACGCCAGGGACGCGACCAGCCTGACCGGCGTATGACGCGCCCGCCCGGCACCGATCGCCCCATGCCGTCCGACCCTGCGAGGAGCCCCGCCTGCCCCATGTCTGCCACCCATCACAACACCTTCCAAACAGCCGATAGTCATATGCACGAATCCCGCCGATCGTCTCCGACGTCCCGCACCCGATCCGGCCCGCCGTTTCGGTGCAGTACGGAGTTGACCTCATCAGCATGAGCCACACTTCCAATGCTGACGAGCAGCATGGTCAGAAGCAACACCACAAAACTTGTCAACGTGATTTTAATATTCCGGCATTTCATATACGCTCTCCTTGAGTTTCAAGGCGTAGCAGAATGCGACGCCAGACGTATTGTATGGTGTCGTTTGTCGTGGCAAGCTGCGAGACCTCATACGAATGGACAGAGTTCTCAGGATTTGATTTCACAGGTCCGCTGTCGCCCTACAGTGTACACGCTTATGGCAAGTCGGCCCCCACCGGCCGATATTGTAATGAAAGTAAAGTCGTATCCTCATGTATGGCTCCTAGCTCCGCATCAGCGCTTCAGAGTTCAAATCCTCGAGGGAGCACTACGAGAAGCCTCGATCGAATATCAACCAGGCTTTTTCATATCTGCTGCAATCCTGTCTAACACTCTGTGTCGCTCTGCCGTATCTTTGCATCGACGTTTATTGACCATTGTCATTTTCGTAATTAAAAATGTTTGCTTTAGTTCATCCACCACTATCGCCTATCAAAAAGCTGTCGAAGACTTCAGAGGAAATCTCCAGTAGCTTATCCAAAAAAGATCTCTTAGCACCTGCCAACATTTACGGACGGTGATTGTTATTTACCAAGCGTCTGCTGCAGCAGCACCTCGCTCGGTGACAATCTTCTTGACTTCCGTAACAAAGGCGGACCGACCCATGGTCAGGATTGCATCTACGCCACCACTAAGAATCGAAGTAATTGCTAGGATAATCGTGACTAGTGCAGGTCCAATCAAGATGACACTCACCACACTCATAGCTATGGCTGTGCTTACACGCGATGTATCAGCAATCTTAAACATCGTCATCTTGAGCTTTCTTTCCTTTTGCGAGATATATTCGCGTTGCTCGAACCAATAAGATCGCTAAAACAAGCGGGATGACTACCCATTTAGGGAATTGCATTGCGTTGAAAACCAATGCAATTGCAATTATCCATGCGTATGCCAAAAGCTCCCACCATTTTGGTGTAAGACGATGACGAACGTTTTCCTCATGCTCTTGCATAAAACCTCCATTCCACGCCAGATAGGTTGCTATCTACAATGTCAGGCATAGAACATTGGTATAGGTAGAGGCTGTATTAACAATCTCCAGCCGCTAATCTACGTCTGCATATCTAATAGAGTCTAGACAAACACCTTTGATCGGCTCTTGGTAAGGTGAGTGACCGAGATTCTCCGTATATTCTTTGACGCAAAACAAATCTTTCATAGTCGCATCTAACTCGCAGCAAAGCTTCAGCGCATCGCCCAGTCTTGCAGTCTTGGCTTGGCTGCACCCTTTTCTATGGTGAGTACACCTCTGCGCGTCAAGCCGATTCATTTCGCGAACTGGTACTGTGTAAGCCCTTTCCGTTTACGGCAAAGTCTCACATTGTTTTTCAATGCATCATCTCCTTCCTTTTGGAGAATTTAATGCGACCTTTTAATACGTTAGCACTGTGCCTCAGCAAAGTCATTCGATGTTTCAAGGCGTAGACGCCATGTCTCATACGAGCCGCGCACGTACGATGACCACGTCCGTGAAAGGAATCGCGGCACCGTGAAACGAAAGGATGCGACGATGATGATGGGACCCGACGAATGCACGCCCGAGGAACGCCGTCTTGCCGACACGGCGCGGGATTTGATCGAACGATACGGCCTCCTGGACTTGGCAACGGGAATACTTCATTTAGCAGGACGAGGAACGCTCCGAACTGGCCCTGCCCCCGGAAGGGTCCAACCATGCGACGCTTGGAGTGACGGCTCCGGCCGGCACGGACGAGACGGGACTCAGACGCGCGATCATGGCCGGGTTCCTCTCCTTCGACACGGACGAACGGTTCGATGATGGGCTTCATGATTCCTAAAATCTCGCGAGGTTCGGATCCCGCAAGACTGTTGCGTTATCTGTTCGGTCGGGGGAGTCATAACGAGCATCGGAACCAGCACCTGATCGCGGCGAGCGGCGACATGGTCGATGCGTTCGGCATCGGAGGAACGCCGGAGCGGTCGTTCCGTGAGCCGGGCGATCTGTTCGATGCTCGGTATCGTCGTCTCCTTGCCGAGGGTCGTTCCTGCCCGCCGGACCGGCGCAGCCTGAAACGGAATCCCGATCGTGAGGATGGTCTGGATCGGGTCTGGCATTGCTCGTTGTCGCTTCGTTCCGAGGACGGGATCCTGACGGACTGGCAATGGTCGGACATCGTCGCGGATTACCTCAGACGGTTGAACGTGCTCGACACGGATGGCGAGGGCGCCACTTGAGTGGCGGTCAGGCACGGGCTCAGCAGGAACGGGAACGATCATGTGCACATCATGGTGCAGCTCGCTCGTGACGATGATTGGATCAACCCGTACAACGACCGCAGGCATGCGCAGAACGCGTGCCGGAACATGGAGCGCGAACGGGCCGAGCTGACACCGCTGGCTTCGGTGACGGACCGCGACCATATCCGCTACACGTATCGCGAGTGGCGTGAATGGGCCGAGTGGAAGGCGCGCCAAGACTGTCATGGCATCCCGCCTTGGGCGGATCTCGATGCCGACGCGAGAAGTCTGATGACGGCTGGCGTCATGGCCGATACGATGCCGCGGCTCGCGGTCGGTCGTCTTGTACGAGCATGCGCGATCTCGTCCAGGAGCGAGGACGAGTTCATCCGCCGTGTGCGCCGCGAGGGACTGAACATCGACCCACGGCTGCGTAGGGGCGTGGCCAAGGGATCGTTCGACACGCGGGAGCAGGTGGTCGGATACACGGTCACCTGGCGGAGCCGTGGCGGTTGGACGGAGCGGATCAACGCCGCGTGCGACGTCGGTGTCCGTGGCGACTGTGTACGAGAACGCCGGCGCTGGCGCCGGCACCGGTACCGGCGACGCCGGCAAGACGGCCCCGACCGGTGCGGCGGTCGCCGGCTCGGGTGTGCTGGTGATCGTGCTGGCGGGTGTGGCGCTGGTGCTGGCGGCCGGCAAACGTCGCCGCGAACAGGAAACCTCCGCACGATAGTCGGTCCGGGCCACACCGGCCCCGAACCGACGACGGGGATGGCCCCGATCCGCCAAGGACCAGGGCCATCCCCTTTTTCGTCATGACCACACGCTAGCCGCAGGCGACGCCGACGCCGCCCGTACGGCGTGCGGCATTGGTTTCAGAGGCGTTCCAGCATGGGCGCGAAGATCCGTTCGTACCGGTACGCCATCACCCGCGCGTGATACTCCCGGTAGCCCTCCGGCAGCACCGTCACGCCGTACGCTTGGTCGGGTATCGAATCCAGAAGTTCCAGGAACCGGTCCAGGCTGAACCGCTCCATGAAACGGCGCAACGCCGCCGTGGCCGCCGCGTCCCGGCCCGAGGCCAGGTATTCGAGCGGGGCGATCGGATGGCCTTGGTCCGTCACGTAGCAGGAGCGCACGTCGGCGGCGTCCCGGCCGATCAGCGTCGGATCGGACAGCGTGCGCGCCATCGCGTCCGCCGTGCGCTTGTTGTTGAACGAATTGCCGTTGTCGTACACGGGCGCCAGCGACCAGCCGCCGTTCCCGTCGGACAGCAGCCCCCAGTTCGAGTTGTCGCGGTCGACGTTGCGGATGAACGCGTCCACGACGAACATGTCCCAGAACCGTTCGTCCACCCCGGCGACCATGGAAAGCTCCGGAATCAGGCGCAGCGCGGCCCGCACGTCGGCCAGCACCACGCCCGAGCCCGTGGACGCGGATTGGGCGAAGCCCGGCTCGTCGTCCGACAGGGAGTTCCTCAGGTCGTGGAACTCGACGAGCCGCTCGCCCGGACGCACGAAGTCCCTGCACGCGCACACGACCCTGCCCTCCCTGACGCCCAGCACGGTCTCGTGCACCGCGATGCCCAGCAGCCCGTACACGTGCGAGCCGAGATACTCCGACACCGGCGAGGTCGTGTACGACGGAACCGATCCGCGCAGCTCGCGGGTCGATCCCGGGAATTTGAGCAGCCAATCGGCGTCCCGGTAACGCACGCCGATCTTACGCCCCGCGTTGCCCGCATAGAACCGGCCCGAACGCGGGCAATCCTCGAAGTTCACCAGATTCGCCATGCCACCGACCTCGCAGAATCCAAACACCAACCCGACATATGCAACGACCTTCGCTTCTCATATCCGAGAAAGCCGACAATATCAAGGAAAACGGAAAGGCCCCCGCCGAAGCGGGGGCCTCCGAGAAGCTCCTGCGGCTGGGCTTGAACCAGCGACCGTCCGATTAACAGTCGGATGCTCTGCCAACTGAGCTACGCAGGAATGTCTGCTGTGTTCTGCTAACTGCTGAACACAAGATGAAGATATTACACGCAAATACGACGGATGCAACTTGCTGACGCAAATCGGCGTGTCGGATGCCGTTACATCACGATGCGATGCAACGGCATCGACGAGTCGATACCGAAGTCCAACGGCGAAGGCGCCACTCCGGCTTGCACCAGATTCACGCCCAGCATCGCCACCATCGCACCGTTGTCCGTGCACAATTTCAACTGCGGAATGCGCACGTGAACGCCTTCTTCCTCACCGACCTGCATCAGCCGCGAGCGCAACTGTGAGTTTGCTGAGAATCCACCGCCCACGATCAGGGTGTCCGTGCCGTATTGTTTGCAGCCGCGCATTGCTTTGCGCGCCAATACGTCGGCGACGCTTTCGGCCAGTGAGGCGCACACGTCGTCGACGGGAATATCCAGTCCGGCCGCCTGCCGTTGTTCGATCCATCGTGCCACTGCCGTTTTGACGCCGGAGAAGCTGAAGTCGTATGGGTGTTCTCGTCCTGCTTTGCCTTGCGTCAGGCCGCGCGGCACGGCTAGGGCGTGGGGGTTGCCCGATTGGGCGTGACGGTCGATATGTGGTCCTCCCGGGTAGGGGAATCCCAGCAGGCGCGCTACTTTGTCGAAGCATTCGCCGGCGGCGTCGTCCAGGGTGGTGCCGACGACGTCCACTTTGCGGGCCACGTCCTGCACGTGCAGTAGCGACGTATGGCCTCCGGAGACGATCAATGCCATGGTGTCGGCGGGGAATGCGCGGAATTGCAGCTGGGTTACGGCGATGTGTCCGATGACATGGTTGATGCCGTACAATGGCTTGCCGCTGGCCCAGGCCAACGCTTTGGCGCCGGATACGCCGACCGCCAGGCAGCCGGCCAATCCCGGGCCTGCTGACACCGCGATGGCGTCTACGTCCGCTAGCGTCACGCCTGCGTCGTCCAGGGCTTTGCCGACCACAGGCGCCAGCGCTTCGGCGTGGGCGCGCGAGGCGATTTCGGGGATGACGCCGCCGTATCGCGCGTGCTCGTCCATGGACGAGGCCACAACGTTGGATAGCAGTTCATAGCCGCGCACTACCGCGGCGGCCGTCTCGTCGCAGGTGGATTCAATGCCCAATACCAATGGTTCGTTCATCTGCCTATTCCTCCCCTATTGCCTTGTCTTGGTGGTCGCGCCCGACGCAAACCCTACGGGATACTCATGCAGCTCAAGCGCCATGGTGTAGGCGTCTACGCCTTCGGGCTGGTAGTAGCGTTTGCGTATGCCCAATCGTTGGAAACCGAAGCGTCGGTACAGGTGCAGCGCGGGATCGTTGTCCACTCGTACTTCGAGTAGCACGCGGGCAGCGCCGCGTTGACGCGCGTCTTCGATAAGCGTCGTCAACAGTCGCGCGGCCAATCCTTGCCGCTGGTATGGCACGGATACGCCGATGGTCATGAGTTCCGCGTCATCGCCGTCATACCAATATCCGGCGTATCCTCCGATGTTCGCGATGCCCGAGGTATGCTCCCGTACGGCAAGCCAGTAGTGTCGGGCCGGAGCATCAAGCTCTTGGGCGACCATGGATGGCGTCCACGCGCCCCGACCGAATAAGGTCTCTTCCATAGATGCGATGGCGGCGATGGTGTGTTCGCGCTCGACGCTGGTCCACGGCACGATGTGCCACGGCTCATTGGCTTGCAGCCATTGGCAAGCGGCCTCGTCATGCACGCTCATGCGGTTCGCTCCGCGCCATCATGGTTAAGGACGTGCTTGAGCGGATGCGGCACGCTGACGTCAGGACGACGCAAATACAACGGTTCCACGCTGTCCTGGCCTTGCGCCGCGGCACGTATGGCGCATGTTGCCATGGCGCGCAATCCTGCCTTGCCCCAATCAGCCAGCGACACATCCTCCATGCAATACGGCATGTCAAGCTCCTGCCATACCGCTTCATACGCTTGAGCGCCATGACCGACGATATCCAAGGCAACCGGCCCGTCCTGGCCCGCAACCAGCTCGCCAATACGCCGCACCAATGAGGCGGGATAGTCAATATCCATCGCCAGCACAACATCGCCCTGTTCGTCAAGCATGGTGGCATACAGCTGACGGCGACGCGCATCATTAACCGCCAACGTGTACCGTGCCGCCGCACTCTCCTCTTGCGGCATCTGACCACCATCCGGCCACGGCACGTCCCCTCGCCTGGCCGCACGCATCAGCTCGGCCTGCACCGTGAGAATATCCTGGCCGACGACACGCGCCCCGGTAGCCAAACCAAGCGCCTTGGCCGCCACGACGCCGACCCGCAATCCCGTGAACGGCGCCGGCCCCACCCCCACCACAATGGTGTCAATATCGGCCGCCGTAAGCCC
This sequence comes from Bifidobacterium sp. LH_491, assembly GCF_056356495.1. Taxonomy (NCBI): domain Bacteria; kingdom Bacillati; phylum Actinomycetota; class Actinomycetes; order Bifidobacteriales; family Bifidobacteriaceae; genus Bifidobacterium; species Bifidobacterium sp. LH_491. Next base: position 785,876 of record NZ_JBKEUI010000001.1, on the reverse strand, counting down.
GGCCTGACGAACGGCGCGATCAATATTGCCTTGCAGCCGTTCCACATGGAGTCGAGAATCCTGCTCGCTAACGGGATCATGCCCCACAATGCCTACGGTCGAACCGAATGACGTGTCGATCACCAACGTCTGTGCCATGCTCGTTTCGCTCCTTGCCTTGTCCTGGCTCGCATAGTGTTCTTGCACGTGTATGACGCGCGCCCGCATCCCGCAGACGAAGCGCCCCAGCTGAACGTGCGGCTATTGCGCGATATGCAATGCCCACGGGTCGGTATTGCGCGTAATCCACCGCACCTCAGGGCGCTCGCCGTATCGATTCATCACCGCCTGGGGCACATCCTGCACGGCGTAGCGGAACCACATCGATTCAATGGCACTGTGCGCGGTGTTGATAAATGCCGGCCGCGGAGCGGCATCCGCGATGTCGCCACCGCCAACCGGCACGCCTTGAGCACGCAACCATGCCTCATAGCGGGCCTGCTCGATGGCATCGGTGACAGGATGATGGCGCAAATCACTGGTGACGTACACATCCGCCCCGCTGGCCCGTACCTCGTCCATCAAGGAGTCGCCCGAGCCTGGCAGCACGGCAACCGTGCGTACCGACATGTCCAACTCGCCGCACACCTGCACGCCCAACGCCGTCGGAGGCACTTCCCGCGCAACCCGCTGCGCAAACTCGCGTAGCGACATCGACTCGGGCAAGACGCCAACCCGTCCCAAACCAACCGCATGGGCGGATTGCGGATCGTCGATCGGCACCAACGGACGCAATTGCGTCAATCCGAAAGCTTGCGCCGCCGCATGCGCCACGCCACGGAACGCGGCATCCGCATTCGTATGCCCCACCCACAGAGCACATCCCGCCTCATGCAAACGCCGCACTATATGGCCGTGGATGCCCAATCCAGAAACCTCATGCGCCGCCCGGAACAGCAGCGGGTGATGGCACACCAGCAGGTCGGCACCATACTCCAACGCCTCGTCGATCACCGCCATCGTGGGATCGGCGGCGAAAGCGATTCGCATTACAGGCGCGGCCAGATTCCCGACAATCAGTCCCGGATGATCCCAATTTTCGGCATACCGCAACGGGTACAACGTCTCTAAGACGCTTACCACATCATGCACACGTGGCATTTCCCACCTCGTTTCTCACCGGTTGGGCGCCGGCCTACGGGCCTACACCCAACCGGCATCCACTATCCGTAGTGCGGCCTGCACGAATCAGTGCGCCGCCAACTGCCAGTCATCGCCAATGCCTATGGACACATCCAACGGCACGCTGAGCCGCACCGCATGCTCCATCGCCTCGCGTACAAGCTGCGAGACTTGCTCACGCTCGCCAGGCGCGATCTCAAGCACGAGTTCGTCATGAATCTGCAAAATGATGCGGCTGCGCAATCCTTCGCGGCGCAACGCCTCATGGGTGCGCAACATGGCGATTTTCATGATATCGGCGGCCGAACCTTGAATCGGCGCGTTCAACGCCCCACGTTCGGCGGCCTCACGAACCATACGGCTGGTAGACGCCAATCCGGGGAAATACCGGCGGCGACCAAACATCGTTTCGGTGTAGCCGTCATCATGCGCCGTCGCCACCAACGATTCCAAGTAATCATGCACTTTGCCGAACGTGGCGAAATACTGACGTTTCAAGGAATCCGCTTCGGCGGGCGTAATGTTGAGCTGCTGTGACAAGCCATACGTACTCAATCCGTACGCCAGACCATAGCTCATGGCCTTCACATGACCGCGCTGGTCGGCGCCGATGGCATCCACCGGCACGCCATACACCAAACTGGCCACATATCGATGGAAATCCACACCCGAACGGAACGCCTCCACCAAGGATTCGTCGCCGGAACGATCCGCCATAATGCGCAGCTCAACCTGCGAATAATCGCAGCTGAGCAAACTCTCATATCCCTCACCGGGCACAAATGCGGAACGAATCTCACGGCCTGACGCATTACGGTTGGGGATATTTTGCAAATTGGGATCCACCGAGCTCAATCGTCCCGTTGCGGCCACCGTCTGCTCGAAGGTGGTGTGGATGCGCCCGTCGGCATCGGTCGCGTCGATCAGCGTCTGCACAATCTGCTTGAGCTTATTGGTTTCCCGGTGACGCAGCAACGCACCTAAGAATCCATTGGCGCGCTCGTTGTCGGCCGAACGCAGATACAGATCCTGCAAGGCCGCCGCATTCGTGGTGTAGCCGCCGTTCTTGGTGCGCTTGGTGGGCTTGAGGCCCAACTCCTCGAACAACACCGTCTGCAACTGCTTGGGACTTTGCAGATTCACTTCGCTGCCCGCGCACTGCCATGCGATGGCCTGGGCCTGTTCGGCGTCGGCCGAGAACGTATCGCGCATCTTCTCCAAACGCGCCATGTCCACGCAGGCACCGGCGCATTCCATGTCATAGAGCACGGAGGCTACCGGCAATTCCAGCGAGCGCAACAGCCCGAATTGGCTGCGTTCGTCCAATCCCTTCGCCAAGGCAGAGGTCAATTCACGCACTGCGGCCGCTGAAATCGCCACTTGTGGGGTGGCCGATACGCTGTCTTCGTCACCTAGGTCGAGCATGCCTTGGCTGACTGTTTCCTCGGCTTGCATGTGTGTGTGCAGTACGTAGGCACAGGTTTGGTCCAACGTGTCCAGCGTTACGTCGGGGTGCATGAGGTACGCCGCCAGTTTGGTGTCGAACCCTGGTTCTTCCAGTTGCACGCCGATGCTGTGCAGACGATGGCGCTGCTGTTTGTATCCGTGTACGGCCATGGTGCCCCGGTATCGATGCACCAGTTCGTTCAACGCTTCGGTGACTTCTGGTTTCCATGGCCATGTCAGCACGGCTGCTTCGGTGCCGCACAATATCGCCACTTGCACTACCGATGCCGTATCCGACTGCGCCATGCCGTCGGCATGGAGTACCCACAGCCCTGTCAACACATCTTGGGCGTGGGCCTCGTGGTCGATGCTCCATTGTGCGGTTGAATCGGCGTGATCGACAGAATCGGTTGCCGGTGTTTTCTTCTGAACATTGGCCGCGCTTGCCTTGACTGGCTCGCAATGCGCATCCAACCACGTACGCAAGGCTTGTGCGCTCTCGATGTCTTGGCAATGCGGAGCTTGCACGCCTTGCGGTTCGGCATCTTCCTTCTGTGTGGTTTCGGGGCGTTCTCCCCCATTGAACACTTTGAGGATGCGGTTGCGTGTGCGCACGCCGAATTCCAAGTCGGCAAATAGTGCGGTTGCTTCGTCGGCATGCAGGGAGCCGAAGGTGAGGTCGTCCATGCCCACGTCCAATTCGACGTCACGCACCAGCGCGTTGACTTTACGGTTGAGCAGTACTTGGTCGAGATGTTCGCGCAGTGCCTCACCTTTTTTCCCGGTGATGTCAGCGGCGTGTTCGACGATGCCGTCCAAGCCGCCGTACTGGTTGATCCACTTGGCGGCGAATCCGTCCCCCACACCAGGCACACCTGGAATATTGTCTGCGGTTTCGCCGCGCAACGCCGCCAAATCGGGATATTGCTGCGCGGTGACATGGTACTTCTCCACCACCGCTTCGGGCGTCATGCGTTTGAGATCCTTGAAATGATGCGCCGGATACAATACCGTGACGCGATCGTTGACCAATTGGAAGGCGTCACGATCGCCGGAAAGAATCAGCGTATTGTACCCTTCGCGCTCGCCCATGCTCGCCAAGGTGGCGATGACATCGTCGCCTTCGTATCCGGGACATTCGATATATGTCACGCCCAGCGCACCCAGCATACGTTGGATTACGGGCAGTTGCGACAGCAGCTCCTCGGGGGCCGCTTCGCGCGTACCCTTATATTGCGGCAGCATATCGTTGCGGAACGTGCCGCCTTTGACGTCGAACGCCACCGCGAGATGGTCGGGCTGTTCTGCGGCAACCACCTGCGACAGCATGGTGGCAAACCCCCACACCGCATTGGTGGGACGGCCATCGGCAGTGGTGAAATTTTCTACCGGCAATGCGTAAAAGGCGCGGAACGCCAAAGAGTGGCCATCAATGACCAATAACGTTCCGCGCTGATTATCCTGTGGGTTATCTGCCACCGTATCCTCCGCTCTGGCGGTTTAGCGGTCTTCCTCGTCCTGAGGCTTGGGCTCGCTGTACTTGGCGATAATGGCCATTGCCAAACGCTTCTTCGGAATGCGCTGATCCATGGAAGTCTTCTGAATCCAACGGAACGCACCCTGTTCGGAGAAATCAGCCTTGTCCATGAGCAATCCCTTGGCGCGATCCACCAGCTTGCGCTCCTCCAAGGTATCCTCGGCCTTCTTGAGCTGCTCTTCGGTTTTCTTCAGCTGCTCCTGCGCGTCACGCAGCTTGGCTTCGCTGCGCTCGACGTTGTCCAGCAAATCGTTGATTTCCGCAAAACGGCCCATGGCGACTTCCAGGGCGGGAATGAGTTTGGATTCCTCATACGGCTTGGTCACGTATGCCATGGCACCGGCACCCGTGGCCTGCTTGACCAAATCGGGCTGGGAGAACGCCGTGAGCATCACTACGGGAGCAATGTTCTCGTCGCAGATGACACCGGCGGCGGCGATGCCGTCAACACGCGGCATCTTCACATCCATGCACACCACATCAGGACGGTGTTTGCGGGTCAGTTCAATGGCTTCCTCACCGTTAGCGGCTTCGCCGACCACCGTATAGCCATTGTCTTCCAGCATGCCCACCAAATCCATACGGTTGACGGATTCATCCTCGGCAACCACTACGGTGCGCTTGCCCGGCTCACGAGGCTCCTGAGCAACCGATTCGTCGCCCAAGGCAGCCGCCCGCAGCTCATCTTCGGTGAGCACCTCGTCCAACACGGGTTCGTTGGTATCTGCCTGTGTCGTCATTATGCCTCTTTTCTTCACCGCACCACCGGGCAAACCGCCGTCGAGCATCGTGCTGACTCGCATCAGGGGCGGCCGGTACAAGTGGCCAACCCACTTTCGTAAACGGTCATGCCGCGGGGATCAAACGGTGTTCAATGTCCTGTTTGTTTGCGTGTTTTCGTTCTGACATCATAGCTAGCGGCGCAGATAATGGTGTGTCGGCACAATACGTGCCACAACAGGCACATCCACCCCGTGCTCACGCCTCACTGACCGCTCCCACTATTGCGCGTCAGGTTCCACATCCCGCAGTCCCGCATGCACACGCAGCACTGCAATAACCGATTTGGCGTCAACAATTGTGCCGTTAACCACCATGTCATACGCCTCCTGAGGCGTATAGAAACGTACTCCGGAACGCGGGCTTTCCGGTCCTATCTGGCTACGGTTCACCGCAGACAGTCCTGTGGCATAGAACAATGCCGTATGCTGATTCGAAAAACTCGGCGTATTGATGAAGCGCGCGAACTGCGTCATGTGCCGCGCCTCAAAACCGGCTTCCTCACGCAGCTTACGCATCGCCACATCCAACGGCCGCTCCGTCGGCGTCATGGCATGTCCAGCCGGAATTTCCAACATCCAGCGATGGGTCGGAATGCGGTATTGTTCCACGAACGGAATGCGTCCATCGTCGGTCAGCGCCAGCACTGCCACCGTATCGCCATTATTTTCCTGCACTAGGTAGCGTTCGAAATGTCCCACCTCCGACGAATCAAACGCCACATGGTCCACGGTGAAATAATGACTGTCCACGATTTGCTTGCGTGACACTTCCTGTACCGGAGAGGGGCGCCAGGGATCAAAGCGACGATAGGTCTTGCGCTCGTTCGTGTCATTCATGGAATCCTCCTTATGTCCGCTTCAATGCCGACGTTATTTGCCATTGTAGGCACGTTATCCGCCACACGCCCGAATTGCGCGGTGTGCGTAGCCGATGAGACACCAATGGCACCGAAGAACACTCCACAATTGCCGCCACCGTCATGGACGTTTTGACGCGACGCGCCCAAAACGACACACGATTGGCGTCGGTCATCTTCTGTGATATATTCTCCTAGGTTGATACAAGCCCCTGTATCCCAATTGGTAGAGGAGACAGCCTCAAAATCTGTACAGTGTGGGTTCGAGTCCCACCGGGGGCACTTCAACAGAGACCCTCAGCGTTACGCTGGGGGTCTTTTGCTATCCAACCTCCATTACGTATTTTGCAGGAGCACCCCGTAGGATACTGTCCGCGATAACTACCCTCACTGCACTGCACGCGCCATCCACTACGCAGCACGCCACCGCATTCCAACTGGACACCATATCTGGTTGTTACAGCCATCAACCATATCCGCGCTTCTACACAAAGAACCCCGCATCCTTATTGGATGCGGGGTTCTTTGCACCTTACATTGACGCATACCGCGCCTTCGACACTATGGTCGAGATTAGTCCATATCGCAGGCACCAACCGTGTGCACGTAAATGGAATCCGTGCGACCCGGCTTGTACTCACCCTGCGCGGAGCTCAGCACCACAATCTTGTCGCCATTGACGACCTTGCCGGCATCGCGCAGCACGCGATCGGTGAAAATCATCAAATCCTTACGGCTCTTGTCGTGATAGTCCTCCTCCAGCAGCAACGCCTCGGTGCCCCAGCTCAACGCCAGCCAATGATAGGTGTGCTCGTTGGCGGTCAAGCCGTAAATCGGAGTCGCCGGACGCTCACGCGAAATGCGATGCACGGTGGAACCAGTCTGCGTATATGCCACGATAGCCTTAGCATTGAGCTTATCGGCCAAATCAACGGCAGCAGAGGACACGGCGCCGGTAGACGACATATCCAGATTCTTCAACTGCGGGATACGGTCAAAGCCATGCTCCGTGGCGAAGCCGGAGATACGGCTCATCGTGTCCACGGTCACCGCCGGATACTTGCCGACGGCGGTTTCGTTGGAGGTCATGGTCGCGTCGGAACCGTCCAACACGGCATTGGCGCAGTCGGAGGCCTCGGCGCGGGTCGGCACCGGCGAGTTCACCATGGAACCCAGCACCTCGGTGGCAACGATGACCGGCTTGGCGTACTGACGAGCCAGCTCGATACAACGCTTGGTGGCCAGCGGCACCTCTTCCAACGGGCACTCCACGGCCATGTCGCCGCGAGCCACCATGATGCCGTCGAATGCCTTGACGATATCCTCAAGATTTTCCAAAGCCTGAGGCTTCTCGATCTTGGCGACCACCGGAATGCGGCGGCCCTCCTCGTCCATGATTTCGTGGGCACGATCGATGTCGGACGCGAAACGCACGAAGGACATGGCGATGATGTCAGCGCCGGTCTGGATGGCCCAACGAAGATCGGCCTCGTCCTTTTCGGTCAACGCAGGAAGCGACACCGCGACACCCGGAAGGTTAATGCCCTTGTGACTGGAGACCGGACCGGCAACGATCACCTTGGTGTGCACGTTGTTGCCTTCGACCTTGGTAACCTCCAGACGAACCTTACCGTCATCGATCAGAATCGGGTCGCCGGGATGGCAATCGCCAGGCAGACCCTTGAACGTCGTGGAGGTGATGCGCTCGTCACCCTCGATCTCATCGGTGGTGATGACGAACTCCTGACCGGCGGTCAGCTGCACCTTGTCCTCGCCCTCGGCGTTCTTCTTGAACCAACCGCAGCGAATCTTCGGGCCCTGCAGATCAACCAGCACGGCCACATTGCGGCCGGTGACTTTGGAAGCTTCGCGCACGTTGTTGTACACGCGCAGATGATCCTCGGGAGTGCCGTGGGAACGATTCAATCGCGCCACGTCCATACCAGCCTCGACCAGCTTGGTGAGGTTTTCGAGCGACTCGGTAGCGGGACCAATGGTATCTACGATCTTGGCTTTACGCATGAATGCCTGCCTATTCTGTGTATTACTTGCAATCAGACGGTACGAATACCGTCTCTACCACATCAATGTACTAGCAGATTACGCCGTGAAAATCATTCTCCGCGGTGTGTTGTTAGCGCTCACAATTATTTTGAGAAAAGGATTACCGCACATGCCAGTAAGCAGAAAATCTTCACACTTCAGATTGCGCCGTCCGCATCGTCCACAAACTTGCCAGCGACGCAATAGTCAACGAAAGCACTATTACCGTCAATGATAACCATGTGGGAATCTCCGGAACCCACGACACCGGCCGCCCACCATTGATAAACGGCAACGTATTGCCCGCCAGCGCCTCCAACACCAGCTTGACACCAATAAACCCCAGCACCACCGACAAGCCCAACGGCAAATACACCAACCGGTCCAACAACGCACCCAGCAGGAAGTAGAGCTGCTTGAGCCCCAACAAGGCAAACACATTCGTGGCGAACACAATAAACGGATCCTTCGTCAACCCAAAAATCGCCGGAATCGAATCACAGGCAAACAACACATCCGTCGTACCGATCGCCACAAACACCACCAACAGCGGCGTCCAGTACCATACACCGCCACGGCATACACGCAGCCGCGACCCCTCATAGTCACCCGACAGCCGCAACACCCTGCGACACCCGCGAATCGCCGCATTGTCATGGTACTCCTCCCCACCATCATCCAATCCACAAACCAACTTCACGGCAGACACCAACAACACCGCACCAAAAAGAAAGAACACCCACGTAAAACGCTCGATCACAGCAGCCCCCAGCACAATACACACGCCACGCAACACCAAAGCCACGGCGATGCCGACACTGAGCACCAACTTCTGCAATTCCTTGGGCACGGCAAAATTCGCCATAATCAACACGAACACAAAGAGATTATCAATACTCAACGAATACTCGGTCAGCCAACCGGAATAAAACTCCAACGCCGGACTCACACCCGCCACCAACCACATCAACGCTCCGAACACCAGCGCCGCACCCACGAAAAAGGCAATATGCCGCGCGCATTCGCCAGCGCTTGGTATATGTGGGCGACGCCCCGCAACCAATACATCGAACACAAAAAACACAACGAACGCTATAAGAGACGCCGCGATGAACCACACAGGAGTTTCAGACACGGCTATACCCTACCCAGCATCCTAGACGCGATGCCCAGTACCGTGATTATGCATATGCCAATACACGTGCCGACAACGGTGGGGGCCGTAGCAAATGCCACGGCCCCCACCAAATCGCTGCGCAAGCGCAGACACTACAAGCGACAGCGCATGCGGCGCACAGCAACGCCGGCGAACGACGCCGCCAATGCCAAGCAACAAAGCACTGTCACCGACGAACCACTCTTCCGCAACACAGACTCACCCTCTGAAGATGTTGCATCATCCCGCTTCTGCGCAGGAGCAGCAGACGGCTCCTCCACCGACGGATTATCATCGGCACCCTGTCCATTAGTGTCAGGCTTCGAGTCGACCTCATCTCCAGAACTCGATTGCAGGAGCACCGTATACGTACGGTATGTCGTCATATCCTCGGCAGTCACCACAATCGAGACAACGCTCTCAACAATGTCAACCCTTACGGTAGCCCCCGCATCCGACGTCACCGCCACCACTTGGGACTCATCAACGTGGGCGGAATCCGCAACTATTACCGACAGTTCCTTACCCTCATTCGCCGCCTGCAAATCAACCGCGACACCAGCAATAGTCAAGGAACGTAATGAAGCGTCGTGCGACGGTTCAGGCTCGGGAAGTTCTTCATCGGGATTAAATAACTCTGCAGCGCTCACAGCACGATTCCATACTCGGAACTGCGCGATATCGCCGCCGAAATAAGGATCGTTATAGAACGACTTACCCAAATACCCGCTGAACGTATCCGTGCCACGCACATCCGAGGCGTTCACCTGCGTCGACACTCGCTTCATCAAGACCCCGTCCAAGTAATAGGACAACGTCTTGCCGCCTTGAAGCACCGCAGCAGCCGTCACCCACTGCCCTGCCGAAGGATCAACGCCACTCAGCTGCGTCTGGGCTCCAGCAACGGAACTTTCCATACGCGTATTACCGCCACACGAGACGATATAGGACAGGTAATTGCTGTTATTACGCCCTATGTTAAACGGATACACACAACTACCCTGCCCATTCCATCGCATCGTCACGGACAAAGTAAGATCGCTCTGCCCTTCGGCAATCAGGCCACTAGGAATTTGCACGTACGGAGACTGGCTGCCCGCGCCGCCTCCCGGCAAAGACAACACCGTCCCATACGTCTCATCCGCAACCAAGCGCGCGCCATCGTTGACCACACTACCGCTCAGCGTTTCTTGTCCCGTTCCGAGATTGGCAACAGTCGAACCGTCGGACACATCCCCAACTTGGGAGAAATCATACGACAATACCGGATCAGTGCGTTGCGCAGGCTCCTTGCCCTCGCGAATGACCTCAATCGAATAGTTGCGTATCGAAGTATGGTTCTGCGCGTACGAGACTATCTCGATGGTTTGTCCGTCGGCATCCAATGAGATATCACGGGGTTTTGTATCGTCAATCACAATCCCATCAACGGCAATGTATGCTCCGGGATCAGATACCTCGAACATAGCTGTCACCGAAGTCGTCCGTTCCGGCACCGTCAGAGTATACTGGCTGCGCGCCCCATCGAACTGGGGAGAAAGCATGCCACCGTCAAACGACAATGACGCAAGGTTCGCGTTAGAGGAATACTCGGTTGCGGTCAGCGTGCGCACGCCGTACACACCGCCAACCAAACCACCTGTCGACGCAAACTTAATGCGCACGATATCGCTGGCATCCTTCTCAGACAATAGCGTGTCAGGGATTTCATAGTGTTCCCAGTAAAATGCTTTCTCTCCGGCATCATCATTCACCCGCACCGTCGCTAACTTGACCGCAGCGTCAGACAGCACCCCGTCGGCCATGGCGCCCCCATCCAACGGCGTTGGATCAACATACACGTCGAAGGACCGGTTGACATCCGCAGTATTGTATTGCACGCTCACGTAATTATGATCAGCACTGGAATTGACATGCAAATCATAGGAGAACCAACCCCCTGCGCGCGCATCACGATACATCTTGCCTTCGTATTCGGCGCTTTGCGAATCAGCGGAATGCTGCAAGTTCGCCGTGGTCTCTATGTTATTCCCTTGATCAGGGACCACGGAGTCTGTGGTGATGGCAGCGTCCCGATCGGTCCGTTTCTGAGCCACGATCTTATCCTGATATGCGGGTGAATCCACATCCGCTATATCGAAATATACCGCGTACGTTGTCTGATACAACGAATAGTACGGCTCAAGACGAATGTTCGCCGCGGCCCCGTCCACGTTGCGCAAGGCAAAGTACAGCTTGCCCCCATCGTCCGGATCATCCAACCGCACCACATTCTCATCAAGATTCTTCAGCCATGCGGATCCCGAAACTTCGTTGCCTTGCGCATCGGCGGCGGGAACAATGGACGCCATGGCATTGGCCGTTTCATCGTAATGACCAACGCGCACCAAAACACCGCCATACGAGTAATTCGTCTCGGGATCGGTATCAGTCAAAGCACCTGCCAAGACCACCGGACCGTATTGGAAGGCCACCCAGTTCTCGTTGTCCGCACTGGACACAGCCTGCAACTTGGCAGGCAACCGATAGGAGATCTGCGTACCCTCAGATATCGGCACAGTCAACCATCCATGATCATCCACCTGCGTAACGTCCTGCTCCAGCCCATCCACCGTCAACGACACGTGCTGAGCCCACGTAGGAACCTGCAGCTTCAACATAGTGCCGGAATCCACCGGCTTGCCGTCAAGCCCTTCGACACGGAACGTTACCGTATCCTGCTTCGGCACATTGGCAGATTGCACAATGCGCGCGTGATGACGAACATCAGTAAACGTCGACAAACGGAACATCGCAACGTACACGTCATGCTCATCGGTGAAATAGAAGGAATCGTTTAATTTGGAGAAGTTCTCGATACCGGTACCCTGGCAGCACCAGAATTCCCCGTATTCGGTACCGAACACCTTCGGATATCCCGCCATCATAGGCTGGAAATACGTCGTCATGCCGGTTTGCGGGTTCTGCGACGCCACAATGCTGTTGATGAATGTATGCTCGTAATACTGCGCATACTTCGAATCTTTCGTCACCATCAGCAGCAAGCGTGTTAACTTGAGCATATTATGCGCATTGCAAGTTTCCGCCGTTGAATTATTGTTATACCCGCCGTTCGACGTGCCGTTTTGCGTAGCATCCTGCCATAAGGAATCTGCCGCATGGAAGTGCTCCGATTGCGAGTTGTCCCCAATGACATAGGTATGATGATCAACCGTCATCTGCCAAAAATTCTCCGCAGCCTTCAAATACAGATCGCTTAACTCGGTGCGTTCCTGTTCGCTCAACGCCTCATATGCTTCAGGATTCTCCGTCAACGCGATATATCGCTGCACGGCTCCGGTCAACTTCGGAATGGTGGTATTGGCGTGCTTGCCATTCAGCACATCTTTATTCGCGGCCAAATCGGCGAACAAACTGGTTTCATCAAAGTAATGTGCTGCCTGAAGATGCTTGGCATCTGCCGTGATTTCATAGAGCTGATACAGCGCATCATTCATACCACCGTATTCCGTAGACAACATATTGACGTCAGGATGGGCCTGTCTCCAATTCACGATGAAGTCAGCGAAATCCGAGGCCGCAGCCAAAGCCGCCTCGCGAACATCGTCATCCTGCGCATAATCGTAAGCATGGATGAGTCCCTGCTCTACCTTATGCAAATCGTAAAACGGCACTAGCAACCCGTCGGCACCGCTAGGCAAGGCATTGACTTTAAACGCAGGCAAGAACCCAGCGTTCGTCGGATCCAAAACAGCATATGCCTGCTGGGCCTGACGCAGTCCCATCACAAGTTCGCGCTGCTTGTCACGCAGCTGGCTACGCTGCTCATCGGTGGCAAAGGTCGCGCGCGCCGCCTCGCTCACTGCGGATAAATAATGGCCCACAAAATGCCCGGTGAAACGAGTGCCCTCACCATAGCCAGCTTCCCAGCCGCCGTAATTGGTTTTCCCTTTGGTGTCCAGATTGGCCTGCTTACGGAATTCCACCAGCAATCGGTTGGTATCAAAACTTAGCAGATATTCAATTTCCTTCTGCGCGGCATTCCTCAAATACTCATCACTAACCTGGACCGCGTCCATACCGGTTTCAGAAAGCAGCGCTTCGGAGTATTCGTCCGTCTCACTCATGGCCGGAACCGTGACCACAAACGTACGGGAAACCGCCGCACTGCCATATTCGGCAACCGCAGTAAGCGTCACCTTCGCATCGGACTGCCCTACGCCCGGTCGTACCACCGTACCGGTATTGCTGACAATCTCAGGATTATCAGAAGACCATCGTATGGTGGATCCATTATCCGCTTGCGTCACCAAACGAATATTGGTGATAGCACTGTCGGCTACATTAATCGCGTCAAGCGCAGATTGCGCAAGCGTCCGCGCATCAAAAGAAGGATCGCCCACCAACATTTCACGCTCCACATCAACCGTGGTTGCGACGGATGACCAGACTTTCACCTCGTCCAGTGACCCGGATAGCCATCCTCCACTATTATGAGCACCGTTCAACCCAATATATTTGACGCTATCATCTGCCACGATGGTGCCCTGCGACGAGACATTGCCCACGCTCGACGACTGCTTGACGCCGTTGATGTAGAATGCCGCCTGACGCGTAGCCGAGTCGAACGTCACCATCACGTGAGTCCATACGTTTGCGGGAAACACAGAAGCCCGGTCACCACTCATATTAAATTCGACAGGCTGACCGCCGCCACTGCCGCCAGAACCAATGCCTACCGACAACACCAACGGCTTGTCATCTGCATTCGAGCTTAGATACCATCCGTCATTGTTGTACAACGCCTTGTTCCACATGAAAATCTGTTCGCTAGTCATGGTGCCCTTGGGTTTCCACCAGAACGACAGCGATACATCCTGCGGCTGCAGCATGCGTGAAGCGCCCAACGACATTGCTCCCTGGTCTAGCTGTAAGGCCTTGCCTGACACCCCATCCTCGTATGACTCATTTCCACGTACCATCGCGACCGCATTGTTCACGATGCTCGCATCCTTGAGATTGCCGTCCAACGCCATGTTCAGCACATTGCTCTGGGTCGATGTGCCCTCCTGCAGATCCGACGAGGGCTGCACCGCCAACGCCGACGATACTGTTCCAGCGGCACACAGCATAGCTATCGCCGCCAACGCCCCCACTTCATGTCGTATACACGCAGACAACGTCGTCTTCTTAGCATGTTTCATATCACTTCTTCTTTCATCTTGACCTTATACAAATAGAGACGAGGCGGCCGCACACGACCGCCCCTTTACCTCTTAACCGCGCCGAACCTTGCGCGCCGCACAGCACAACAACCCGGCCGCGATAGACGCAATCACTACGACCACCACGGCGTGCACCGACGATCCCGTACGGGAGTCCTCCAAGCTTCCATGACCAGAGGACGTTTCATGGGATTTGTCATCGTTGCCCGGCGAATTGTGTCCCGGCGTATTATCGCCTGGCACATCGTCCCCCTCACCATCAGGATTGGGATTGGGATTGGGATTCGGATTGCCATCATCGGCACCAGCAGACAGCGCTTGACGAGCGTCATGCAACGCTTGCGTCGCTGAATCCACCACGCTTTGCGCAGCACCATGGCTCATCATCGTTTGCAGCACATCATCCGCTTGCGAGCGCGCTTGTACAAACGTCTTCCACAGCTGCCCATCAGCGTCATCACGAACAATGCCCTGAGACTCCTGCAGTTCGGCGTTCAGCGCCGAGACATCAGCCAGCTTCACCGCGCCGGCGCCTTCGTCCGTCGGCGACAAGGTGCGCATAATACCTTGTTCGTCAAACGTGATTTCCTCGATGGCGGTTTCACGATGGTAGCCAAGCCCATCGGTGAACACACCCAACGGAGTGTAATGACGGTGATAGGCCATGAACCACCGCTCCTGGCCATTGGCGTCAACCACCGATACCACGGATTGGTGGGCGGTTCCCTGAATGCCCTTGTCGCTATCCTTTTGCAGCAACGTTCCATGCTGTTCGGTCGGACCGACGGTGCCGTCATCTGCAATAAGCGACGTGGAGGTGCCGTAGTTCACATGGTAATTCGGCGACCCGGCGTCATCACACGACCAGGTCCAGTGGTAAATACCATCTCTCTTGGCCACCACCACAGACTCACGGAAATCGTTCAGGCCGGAGATTCTGCGTGCGCTACCAGGCACCACACTCATCATGTCGTCGCCCAATTGCACCATCGCCGCAGAACCGTTGCCATAAAGCAGGTAAGAAGTACCATCGTCATCCGTGAACACTGATGGATCGATGGCCTGACCTACCGTAACTCCTTCCATATTATTGGTAACCAACGGCTGGTCGGCCACGCGGAAAGGCCCCGCCGGGGAGTCCGCAACCGCCACACCGATGGCCGACGTGCCGTTCGGAAGTTTGGCGCAATAATAGAAGTAGTATTTACCATTCTTCTTCTCAATCGTAGGAGCCCACGCGCTTCCCACGGACCATGGTGAAATGGCCGTATCCTCGTCACCGTCCGTAGTGGGCTGATGGTCACGATTAACATCAAGAATCACGCCCTCGTCAGTCCAGTTCTGCAAATCTGTCGAGGAGAAAGCATGGAAGTAATTGCCACTCCAACCAGAGAAACCGTCCGTAGTGGGATATATCCAGAACTTGCCGTCGAAGTAATCGATATCCGGATCGGCATACTGGCCAGGCAGCACCGGATTGTTCGACACGGTCGAGGCTTTGAGCGTCCATTCCTCGCTCGCGCGATGCAATTGGTCAGGATATGACACCGTCAATGTATGATCCTTCGACATATCAACGATATCGCCGTTATGGAAGGCCTTGCCATCCAACAGCACTTCGGTATCCGCATAGGTGAGCGACAACGTCACCGCAAGCGCGTGTACATCCGCGCGGCGGTTAACCACCGATGTCACCACGTGTTTGTCGGCGTCAATGTTCGTACGTACTGACGTATGCGTATCCGTGCCGCGCAAATCGGCGGCTTCCTCAGCAGTAGGTACCGAACCAACAGTGGCGCCCGCCAATGCGGGAGCATCGTTCATTCGGGCAATCTCCATGGCATTGAGCGTGCGATTCCACACAGTGACATTGTCAAAGGCACCCCGGAAGTACGGATCGTCGTAGAAGGACTTACCTAAATACGCCATCAGACGCTTGCCCAACGACGTCACCGGCAACCCTGTGTTGGCATTTTGCGCCACCTGAACACCATCGAAGTAGCTGGTCATTACCACCCCATCGAAGGTAACGGTGATATTGTGCCATCCTTGTGCATCGACCGAGGCATCCGCAACGGCCTCCTGCTGATATGACCCAACGGTGATGTGGTTACCCAATTCGCCGGTGTTACGATACCGCATGAAATAGTATTTCTGCGTATCTTTGCCGAACGTAAATGTGAACATATTTCCCGATAGATCGGTGCGTACATCCATGGACACCGTCAACGAGTTACGACCGTCAAACATGCCCTGCGGGAACTGCGCATAGCTTCCCGAGGATCCGTCCAACACCAACGCACTGCTGCCACTATCATCATCCCGTTCAATACTTGCAGACCCATACAACGTCAGATCCCTACCGTTACCAGTGACATCGGATGCGGAACCATCGTCAAAGGTATATTGCGCAATCGGACCAGAGCCATCCTCGTCGGCGGGCACCTCAACGGCGTCACCATCCGCGTCGCCATATGCCGCCAGCACGGCGGTTTGCTCATCATCACTCAAACGCATTACCGTTCCATGACGGAAACGGCTTGAGAATGTAGCACCGGCACTGTGGAAAGCACCGTCATTTGCAATATCCGCAAGAGCACCAATGCTCCAACCAGCATATCCGCCATTATCACCCATGACCATCCACGAGCCATCCGGCATTTGATATACCGTCAGGCCTTCGATATGCGTGCTCAACCCGCTCTGCGTCGTGGTGCGCACCGTATCACCGGTCACTATGGACTTGCCATCGGTAACATCCGAATCACGCTCTATCAGACGATGCCACTGTCCCTCAAGGCTATCGGCAACATCAACAACCGTCCACCAATCCGACGTGGAGAATCGATAGTAGCGTCCATCCTCGCCCTGCACAATGGTCGTATCAATAATATTGTGCATTGAAGCCGAACTTTGATCAATCCATACCGTAGGCTCCGTGAATGACGTGAAATCAGTGGTATGCGCCTTATACACCTTAAGCGCCGTATTGCTCGTCGTCGGGTTCGTTCCTCCAGTGGACAGGTCACGGCTCGACCAATACACCAGATAATCATTGGTCTGTTCATCCCATATTGCTTCCGGCGCCCAAGCATTGCCAACCTTCCCGGCAAGCCCAGTCTGCACCAGCTGTGGAGTGGTCCAGTTTACCAAGTCCTTCGACTTAGACACCACCAATGCGGTGCTGGCCGAAATCTGATCCCAGCTGCCGCCGGAGGCCGTACCCTCAGCATGCAGGTCGGTACCCAGCATGACATACCGGTAGCCCGATGCATCAGCCTGCTGCAAACGCAGAATATGCGGATCACGAATACCCTTTGTGCCGCTTGGCGAACTCATGATGCTCTCGCCGTTATTCAATGCACTCCAAGAACGACCATCCTTGCTGTAGCCATAATTGACCTTCTCATAATCACTTGCTTGGAAGTACAGCCACAAATATCCGGGGCCTTGCGACTGCTCCACCGACTGCTTGTCCTGCAAACGCGCCAAAGTATACGCGGCGGCGGCTTCATCATCCAACGCCTTGTCGTCCAGCACGATGGCATCATACAAACCGTTGAGCACGAAACTGGTGTTGTAGCCATGACCAATGTACGCCGACACGTTATCCAGAGCACCAAACGTAAAGCCTAGGTTGACGGATGACACCACCTGCTTGCCGTTGACGAACAATGACACCGTCGCGCTATCTGCGGATTCACGATACACCAATGACAACGCAACCCATTGACCACGTTCAGGAACCTCATCAAAATCGACTGTATGCTCGCTGTAACCGCCATCAGTATTACCCCAGCCAAGTTTGCCTGCACCAAGCAGCACATTCACCGCATGCTGAGCGTTGCCTATGGTAAAAGCGGCTTTCTTGTTCCAGTTATCCACAACCGTGTCCGGATCGGTAACCTTGACATCGGCACTCAGCGTCCACTCCTTCGACTGAAACACTGACGTATCGACAAACGTTCCCACGGCAGAGGTAACCGGACCACTCGTGGAACTATTCGCGATCCAACCGCCGTCGATGGTCAGCACATTGCCATAATTAGCGTCATGCACAATGGTTGAATGCTCATCGGCTCCGGCTACACCGCCGGCCTCCTCCAAATAAGGGCGACCAGCAGCCTCATCAGACACTTCCTGACTATCGGCCTTTGCAATGCCGGCAATCGCACTCTCATCCAAGGCAGTTCCATAAACCCGGAAATTGCTTATGGAGCCCGTGAATTTAGCATCCTCGGCGTATGCGGAGGCACCAATGACATTATGCGTCTGATCAAGCAAATCCGACAAATTTGCCGTGGACTGCGCATTACGCGCAACTTCCTGCCCATCTACATACAACACCAACGTCGATGTGTCATCGGCATCGTTGGGTGCAATGCTTACGGCAATAGATTGCCATCGATCAGCCGTAAAAGCCTTATCTGCATGCGCCTTGTTTTCGCCCTGCCAATTGGTTGCGGTAATCGAAGCCTCATGATTGTTCATCGACACGAACCATTGACCGGTGCCCCCATTCTGACTGGTACCGGTGCCGCCGATGTTAAACAAAAAGTTATTATGCGACAGTGCCGCAGCATCAGGCTTGGCTTCCACCGTTACCGTTGCCGCAGCACGTCCTTTGACCAAATCGTCAGGCAATTGCACGTAATTGTCGCCCGAAAACGACATCGTACCTTTCTCCCACGCGGTGGCACCAACCACCGTGCCGTCATTACCATTGCCACTACGATCATGCAACAGCTGGCCGGCGGTCTCGGAAAAGTCATACGCCGCAATGAGCTGATCGTCCGCAACGCGCGAACTTGAACCATTAGCAGCGTATACCGGTGCAATCATCCCCGTCGTCGCAAGAGCCATGGCAGCGACGGCAGACACCAATTTCCATCGATGTTTCATTGATTATTCCTTTCATATGCTGGCGGTCCGCGATGAACCGCCAGCGCACAAACATTGCGTTACAATCAGCGACGATGTCGAATCACACGCGAGAGAACAAAACCCATAGCAACCGCCATACATGCCGCCGCAGCAAGCACCATTGCCGAGACTTGCGCCCCGCTGGTAGCCAATCCGGTTTCATTGCCTTCGCTCTGCTGTCCTTGTTTGTCAGTGTTGTCACCGGCATTTTCGGTACCGCCTGGCTCATCGCTGCCGGAACTAGTCGAACCGGTGACCGTCACTGGTATCGTGACCGCCCCCGAACCATCGGCAAAGGCGACGCTTATCGAGGCTTCTCCAACACCCTTGGCATAGACGGTAACAGTGTGCGACACCGTGCTATATCCAGCAATCACCGACACGATATTCATGTCAGACGATGACCACCGAAGCTCATTCATCACATCGCTATCGCCCACGGCAGTCACCTCAACACTCTGCCCCTGGGACAATTGCAGCTCACTTACCGCACGACCGTTGCTATCGACCACGCCAAGCGCTCCGTGAGACGGCTGCGGCGCTTGCTGATCCGGCTCGGCATCGTTGCCGTATGCCGCTACGATAGCTTCGTATTCGGCATGCGTTATCGGCAGGATGGTGCCATGACGCTTCTTCAACGCACCAAAGTTGACATTGTCTGCCTGCACCCAATCAGCGGTATCAACGCTTCCCAAATCAGCAGATCGGAACGGTAAATACCCGGCACCCACCGAATATTGATCCCACATCAAACCGTAAGGCATAGGCTTTCCGTCGGCCGTTTGCTGAATGTCATCCATGTTATAGCGGAACAACTCCGGACCTTCCAGCAAAGCACCAGTCCAGTTAGAGTTGCCGACCAGATCCCCGAAATAACCGACGAAGGTCCACTCATCATCAGACCCATCGACGATGTACCCTTGCCCATCGGCGACTTCAGTAACCGCCAACGGATTCTTCGTACGTTCGATGCCAAGATAGGTATCTCCGGAAACACGGTAGTACCAACCATCTTCAGCACGAATCATCGTTGTGTCGATAACTGACTGCGGCCGATCAATCCACTTAACCGGCGTAGAGAACGTCACGAAGTCGCGGGTCAATGAATAGTACACATTCGTTGGATCGGCCGCCTGGGGATTGTGGTCATCCTGCGACGACGTCGTGGCCCAATACACCATGTACTGATCCAGTTCAGGAATCCAATACGCTTCCGGCGCCCACGCCATATGAGCGCCAGGAATCTTCGACGCCACATCCACCAATCGAGGCTCACCCCAATGAATCAGATCGGTAGATTCCCACACGACCAAATTCATGCTGCCGTCACCATTAACCGATGGATTGCCGTTACCCCATCCACCACGGTGGTAAATACTCAAATCAGTGGCGATAAGATAAAAACGATCACCTTCTGGAGAGCGCACCAAGTAAGGATCGCGGACACCATCTTCGCCAACAGTAGAACTCAATACCGGATTACCGTTGCTATGCAAGTCAGTCCACGACAGACCATCTTGGCTTGTTGCAAAATACATCTGTTCGTCAGTCGCACTGCCTTCCGTGCCGGTGAAATGCGCGAACAGATAATCCGTCGTTTCCTCCGCCTGAACGGCTTGACGTACCGTTAGCACAATACGACGTACCGCTGAACCCGCAGTGGCGGTCATCACCACAGTCACATCACGGTTTTGAGGACGGTTGACCACACCGGCAGCCTTCCCATCAATTTGCGAGTCGGAGACAATCTTCGGATCAGAGGAAACCCAATGAATCTCTGTACCAAACACCGAGCCTTGCATTGGCAGCGTCACATCGCCACGCACATCATCGGCATGGGCAATGACGATGGCGTCAAGATCAGCCTGCGCTTTCTTCGCCTCGCTTTCCATGTGCGGCACAGTTACCGTATACGAGAACTGCTGTCCATCAATCGTTGCGCTCAGCACGACCTTGACGTCGGATTGCCCGACGGCCGGACGGGTAACCGTCGCCTTACCGATACTCGCGTCAACAACGATCGCCGCGTTGTTGGACGACCACGCAACATCAAGACCATCAGCCCGCACCGGAAGCGTAAAATCCTCTCGAACGGTCTGCGGAACCGACGTGGAGACAGCATCATAGGCGGCCACAGCAGACGCGTCATAAATGCGCACATTGTCGATGGCACCCGTAAAGTATTCTCCATTCACCCAGTTGGCCTTACCGAATTGCAAAATACCCTGCGTGCCAAGAATATCCGTCAGCGCAACACCACTGGTGTTCACAGACTCATCCCGCTGCACACCATCCAGATACAATGTCGTGCGCTCGTCCGTGACAACGATATCCACATGCTTCCACTGGGAAGAGGAAGATGCCGATACATTTGCCGATGTATCGCGCATCCCACTGTTACGATACCGCTCCACGGTAATCGTCGACGTTTGGTCCATCACGCCAAGATAGCGTTCCTGCATATAGGTTTGTGCCGTATCATCAGCTGCCGCATACACTGACCATCCCTGCGTATTCTGATTGGCTTTGCTGTCATAGGAAATAACCACGGCATGAGTTCCGGCCAACAACGCTGAACCGTCGCCCCGATGCACATCCAGCCAAAAACCAGAACCAAGTTCGGCGGCCGTGGTCCCATCAACGCCTTCGACAATCGCAGCTTGACCCTCAATCGTAGCTTTGGCGTCACCGACCGAAGAATCCAGCTGTCCTGTTTGCCCATCGGCCACATCATCGAAATCAAACGCCGCCAACAGATTCCGCTCATCGGTATAGTCCTCAATACCGATGCCGGATAACTTCTGTGTGTCGGATATTTGCTTCTGATACGCTTCGGGCAAGCCGGTAACGACTGCGCTTTGCGTTGCCATCGCAGGTCCCACCATACCCATACAGGAAATTACCGCCGCCACAGCGACGCTACTTCTCCATTGCCTTGCGTTCACCATCATTCCTCTTCCACAATGCACGAGGAGCGCGGTCCACCACATTGGCGATCAGACCTTGCGCTCCGTCCATAACGAACGCGCAAGCCGCAGTCGACAATACCGACTGACACCACAACCGCATATGATGCAAAACGCGACGCAACACCGCAACGCGAATGTTGCTTACAATGGAAAAGACATCTCTCAATGTCATAGCGCGTCCTGTATCCGCTCTTGCGGCAATGCAGGCATCGAGTCTTCGCGGCTCGCGCATCAGCCGGAAACTGCTGCAACAGTTTCCGGCTTTTTCTTATGCGTTGGCGATAATCCGAGCCTGCATCCGCCGGGATTTACATATCACTTGCATATCCGCAACTGCCCTCCGTGCTCTTCCGGATCGCCAACCGGCGCCACGCCAAAAATCTTGGCATTACCCACGATTGCCATCCACGCCAATCACATGCCATACCGCGGCACTACCACGGTGTCGGACAACAGTTGACTCATCACACTGACATCCGACGTCCTCATTGTAGGCTTTCCAACAACCGCACAATATTAGACAAACCGCCGACACTCTCCTATCGGCATGCACTCAAACAGGTGAAAAAGCTTACAATTACGCCTTTAACTCACCTTCGAGCATCCCAAACCACGCTGCATAACAATTCAATAACGATAAGACAACATATCGCCCTCATGCTTCCCTGAAAGCAGCAGAGTCAGCGCCCTCACCGCTGCGCCTGTGTCATACCGCGCAGCTCCTTCTTCAAATCACGGATCTCATCGCGCAACCTCGCCGCCAGCTCGAACTGCAACTGCTCGGCAGCGGTATGCATCTGCTCCGACAGCTGGCGAATCAAATCGGCCAGATCCTGCGCCGGCATACCCGACTTGAGCACATCATCATGACTGCGCGCCACGGCCTCGCCCCTAGCGGATGGCACACCGAGATGCGTGTTGCCTGCCTTACCGGCGTTACGGTAGCCGCCCTCCAGCAGTGTCTGCGTGTCCACATCCTCCTTGGCCAGCATGTCATTGACATCGCTGATCTTCTTGCGCAAAGGCTTCGGATCAATGCCATGCTCCGCGTTATAGGCAATCTGCAAGTCGCGGCGCCGATTCGTCTCGTCGATGGCCTTGCCCATCGCCTCCGTCACCTCATCGGCGTACATGATCACCGTGCCGTCGACATTACGGGCAGCGCGGCCAATCGTCTGAATCAGCGAACGATATGACCTCAGGAAACCTTCCTTATCCGCATCCAAAATCGCCACCAGCGACACTTCCGGCAAATCCAACCCCTCTCGCAGCAGGTTGATGCCCACAATGACATCGATCACCCCCTCGCGCAGTTCGCGCAGCAACTCCACGCGCCGCAGCGTATCGACATCCGAGTGCAAATATTCGACCTTAATCTCGCGCTCCACCAAATAATCGGTCAAATCCTCCGCCATCTTCTTGGTCAGCGTCGTCACCAACGTGCGCTCCCCCTTGGCCACGCGCGCCTTGATTTCACCCAGCAGATCATCGATCTGTCCCTCGATGGGACGCACATCGATCTTCGGATCGACCAGTCCCGTAGGCCGAATGATCTGCTCGACCACACCATCGCTCAAACCCAACTCATAATCGCCGGGCGTCGCCGACAGATACACCGTCTGCCCTACCCGTTCCAGAAACTCCGGCCATTTGAGCGGACGGTTGTCCATGGCGCTGGGCAACCGGAATCCATGCTCGACCAACGTGCGCTTGCGCGAGGCATCCCCCTCGTACATGGCGCCGATCTGCGGCACGGTCACATGCGATTCATCGATGACCAACAGCATGTCGTCCGGGAAAAAGTCCAGCAGCGTATGTGGCGCCGTCCCCGCCTCACGTCCGTCGAAATGTCGCGAATAATTCTCCACGCCGGCACATACGCCGACCTGGGCCAGCATTTCCAGATCATACGTGGTGCGCATGGTCAGCCGCTGCGCCTCCAGCTCCTTGTTCTGCTTGCGCAACTGCGCCACACGCTCGTCCAGCTCCTGACGAATCGTGCCCAACGCGCGCTCCATCCGCTCCGGACCCGCCACATAATGCGAGGCGGGAAACAGATGAATCTGCTCGACGTGGTCGATCACATCGCCGGTCAACGGATGCAATGTGGAGATACGATCGATCTCATCGCCGAAGAACTCGATGCGCACCGCCAATTCCTCATATACGGGAATGATTTCCACCGTGTCGCCACGCACTCTGAACGTGCCACGCGTAAAGGCCAGGTCATTGCGGGTGTACTGCATCGACACGAACTGCCTCAGCAGCCGATCGCGCTCAATCTGCTGGCCTTCCCTCAACAGCACCATGCGTCCCGCGTATTCCTCGGGCGTACCCAATCCATAGATGCAGGACACCGTCGCCACCACCACACAGTCCCGACGGGTCAACAAATTCACCGTAGCGGCATGACGCAACCGTTCCACATCATCATTGATATTGGAATCTTTTTCGATATACGTATCGGTTTGCGGAATATACGCCTCAGGCTGGTAATAGTCATAGTAGCTGACGAAATAGCTCACCGCATTGTCCGGCATCAGCTCACGGAACTCCGCACACAACTGCGCGGCCAAGGTTTTGTTCGGTTCGATAATGAGCGTGGGCCGTTGCAGTCGTTCGATAAGCCATGCGGTGGTGGCGGTTTTGCCCGTACCGGTGGCACCCATCAGCACGACGTCGTTTTCGCCATTTTCGATACGATTGGCCAACTCTTCGATGGCGCGGGGCTGGTCTCCCGACGGCCGGTACGGCGATTTGACCACAAACGGCTTATCGACGCGTTCAATCGAAAATCCCACGGCTGCGCCTCCTCCGGCGTACGGCTACGGCACGCATCACGCGCCTGCGACGATATTCAGGAATACCACTATGCTACAGCGTGACTGACTGCGCCCGCAGTGAACGCGTCGGCGCGTTCATATCCGCTTACGCCTGGCACCACCGCTCATACAGCCGTTTGACCTGCTGGGTCACGCGCTCCATCGAACACGTCGTGTCGATCACCTCATCGGCAATGGCACGCCGCGCCCGCTCGTCGCTTTGATGACCGATACGTGCCCGCGCCTGCTGGCGTGTCATGCCTCGCGTCTCGATCATGCGCCGTATGCGCAGCTCCTGCGGCGCTTCGACCGTAACGATATGGTCGAACACAAACGGCATTTCCGGCAATACTTCCGCCAGCAACGGCACATCATGAACGATAACGCTCGCCCCCTCGCTCACGGCTTGCCGTTCCCATGCCGCCGCACGATCGTAAATCAGCGGATGCAGCAACGCATCCAAACGCCGCCGCGCAGCCTCCCCCGCGGCATCGTTGGTAAACACCTGCCGCGCCATCCACGCTCGGTCCAATGTACCCTCAGACGTCAACGACCGTGTGCCGAACGCCGACACTATGGCACGCAATCCCTCGCTTCCCGGACTTACCACATCACGCGCGGCCATATCGTAGTCCACTACGAAAGCCCCCAATTCGCGCAACATCCTTGCTACGGTGCTTTTGCCTGCGGCAATGCCGCCCGTAAGCCCAATCCTTGTCATTATTCCCTCGCACTACGCATGCCATGCGCACCGGTCTGTCCCAATGCCCGCCATGATAACGAAAAACCCGACCGCATGGGTCGGGTTTTTCTCACACATCATATCGACGTGAAATATTCAACGCACCTACTCACTTGCCGAGCAGCTGGTCGCGCAGGGCGGCGAGCTGATCGGAATCGGCGAGCGTACCGGTGGACGTCGACTCGGAAGAATAGTTGGAGGTTTCCTCAACCTTTTCTTCCTTCTGCGACTGGCCATCTTCGGCAGCGGAAGCGGCGGCGTTCTCGAGCTCCTTGGCCACGAACTCCTTGTGCTGCTCCCACAGGTCGTGGGCGGCCGCATACTGGGCTTCCCACTCCTCGCGCTGCTGCTCGTATCCAGCGATCCACTCGTTGGTGTTCGGGTCGAAGCCTTCCGGATACTTGTAGTTGCCGTTCTCGTCGTACTCGGCGGGCATGCCGTACAGCGCCGGATCGAAGTCCTCGGAAGCCGGGTCAACAGTATCGTTGGCCTGCTTGAGGGACAGCGAGATGCGGCGACGGTCGAGATCGACGTCGATAACCTTGACGAAGACTTCCTCGCCCGGCTTGACCACGGTCTCGGGGTTCTCGACATGGCGGTTCGCCAGCTCGGAGATGTGCACCAGGCCCTCGATACCGTCTTCGACGGAGATGAAGACACCGAACTGCACGATCTTGGTGACCTTGCCCTTGACGATCTGGCCCGGGGTGTGGGTACGCGCGAAGCGCTGCCACGGATCCTCCTGGGTCGCCTTCAGCGACAGCGAGATACGCTCGCGATCCAGATCGACGTCCAGCACCTCGACGGTGACCTTGTCGCCAACCTTGACGACCTCGGACGGGTGATCGATGTGCTTCCAGGACAGCTCGGAAACGTGGATCAGACCGTCCACACCGCCCAAATCGACAAACGCGCCGAAGTTGACGATGGAGGACACCACGCCCTCGCGGATCTGGCCCTTCTTGAGCTGCGACAGGAAGGTCTCGCGCACCTCGGACTGGGTCTCCTCCAAGTACTGGCGGCGGGACAGCACCACATTGTTGCGGTTCTTGTCGAGCTCCAGGATCTTGGCCTTGATCTTCTGGCCGATGTACGGCGACAGGTCGCGCACGCGACGCATCTCGACCAGCGAAGCAGGCAGGAAGCCACGCAGACCGATATCCACGATGAGGCCGCCCTTGACGGCTTCGATAACGGTGCCTTCGACCACACCGTCGGCATCCTTGATCTTCTCGATGTCGCCCCAAGCACGCTCGTACTGCGCACGCTTCTTGGAAAGAATCAGACGGCCTTCCTTGTCTTCCTTGGTGACGACAAGGGCCTCGATGGAGTCGCCGACCTCGACGACCTCGTCAGGATCAACGTCCTTCTTGATGGAAAGTTCGCGGGAGGGAATCACACCCTCGGTCTTGTAGCCGATGTCCAGCAGAACCTCGTCGCGATCAACCTTAACAACGGTACCCTCAACCAGGTCTCCGTCATCGAAGTTCTTGATAGTGGAATCGACTGCCTTGATGAAGTCTTCCTCGGTGCCAATGTCGTTGATGGCGACCTTCGTGACTTCGCTATTATTCTGTGCCATGTACTGTGGTTTCTTACAGATAGTAGGTGGATAATTATCGTTTTTCAGTTATCACGTGAGGCAAAACCCACGCAGAAGTCCACACTACCGGAAACCCTGTCCAAAACAAGCATAATATTTCGGGCGTGTCGCGCCGGGTAAACCGTTAGCGCAAGCCACAGGAAGATTCGGCCATATCCACCACGTTCGCCAGCAGCATCGCGCGGGTCATCGGTCCCACGCCACCAGGGTTCGGCGTATATGCCGATGACAGCTCATGACAGCGCGGATCGACGTCGCCACGCACCCGATAGCGCCCCTCGGCTTCGTCGAATACCCGAGACACCCCGACGTCCACCAACACGGCGCCAGGCTTGACATCCTCGGGCTTGACCATCCACGCCGAACCGGCCGCGGCGACGATGACATCTGCCCGACGCATCTGCTCATGCAGATCGGGCGTGCCCGTATGGCAATTGGTCACCGTGGCATTGTTCTCCCGATCCGCCAGCATCAGACCGATCGTTCGCCCGATGGTGATGCCACGCCCCACCACGCACACATGCTTGCCCGCCAGCGGTATGCCATAGGCACGCAACAATGCGATGACGCCTCGCGGCGTGCACGGCAGCGGCGTGCGCACATCGCCATCGCTACGCAGCACCAGTTCGCCCAGATTATACGGGTGCATGCCGTCGGCGTCCTTGCGCGGATCGATCGCGGCGATAACCTCATGCTCGTCATGACCCTGCGGCAAGGGCAGCTGCACGATGAATCCCGTGCAAGCGGGATCGTCATTGAAACGCCGCACCTCGCCCATCACTTGCTCCTGCGTGGCATCGGCCGGCAGATCGCAGCGCAAGGATACGATCCCCACTTCCTCGCAATCGGCGTGTTTGCCCGCCACATATTTCAACGAACCGGCGTCCTCGCCCACCAGCAGCGTTCCCAACCCCGGATGCACCCCGCGCTCATGCAACACCTGCACGCGCCTAGCCAAGTCAGCCTTGATGGATGCCGCCACCTGTTTGCCGTCAAGCCGAATGGGCATAGTCGTCTCCTTCGCTGTGTCTGCGGCATACGCCGGTTTGCATTGTACCAACAGCGCGCAGGTCCCACACGCCTTGCCATACTTGATTCATACAGCCGCCACATATGCAGGGTTCGTCGCAGTCCACCCCATAAATGAGAATGATTGTCAATTGTCAATAAGTATTGCGACAATAATCGACGATTATCATCGCCGACAACGCCAGGAGCCAATCATGCATCATTCCACCTGCGACAACCCTTGTATCGTCGCATGCAATGCCAGTGTCACCCGCTCGGGACGCACCATCTGGCATGACGGCAATTTTGCCATTCCCGCCGGCTCCATCACCGCCATCGTCGGCACCAACGGCGCCGGCAAAACCACCCTGCTCAATGCGGAACTGGGACTTCTCGCCCTCAGCGAAGGCAGCATCGACGTACTCGGCGCGCCCGCGGGAAGTAACAACGCAGATATCGGCTACGTGCCGCAAAGCTACACCGATGACATCGACGCCAATCTCACCGCCATACAATCCGTACTGCTCGGCATGGTAGGCACACGCTTCGGCATTCATCCGATTACCCGCGAACAACGCCGCATCGCACTGGAGGCACTGGACTTCGTCGGCATCGCCGACAGCGCCGCCCGACGTCTGCGCGAACTGTCCGGCGGCATGCGCCAGCGCGTCGCCATCGCCCAGGCCATCTCCGCAAAGCCACGGCTGCTCATGCTGGACGAACCCCTCGCCAACCTTGATCTGGCCAGCCAGCGCACCATCGTGCAGGTACTGTCCAAGCTCAACCGCGAGCTCGGCATGACCATCCAGGTCGTCGCTCATGACTTGAATATGCTACTGCCCATCCTCACCGGGGCAGTATACCTTCTGGACGCACACCCACACTACGCCGCCATGAACGACGTGCTCGACTCCACTCTGCTCACCCATTTGTATGGCACCACCGTGCAGGTTGTCACCACTCCGCAGGGCGATATGTTCGTCACGCCATCGGCAGCCGTATCCAACGCCGCCCCGCACACGCATCGCGCCGACGAGCTGGCTTACGGGCACGGCCAGGACACCGTCGCTTCGCACCTACCGTCCGCATGAGCGCCGTACTCATCCATCCATCCGACAACGCACCGACGAGGATATTCAAAGAGGAACCACATGACCATCGCATCGATTTTCGACCCCCAATGGCTGCTTACGTTGCAATCGCCTTTCATGCATAGCGCGTTCGTCGCCGGTTTGCTCATTGCCATTGCCGCAGGCGTCATGGGATACTTCACCATCGCCCGCCGCTCCACTTTTGCCGCACACGCTTTGGCACACATCGGACTACCGGGCGCCACTGGCGCGGTATTGCTCGGACTGCCCGTGTCGGCCGGGCTTGGCGCATTTGCTCTCGGAGGAGCCCTGGCTATCGGAGCCTTAGGCAAACGTGCCTCGCAACGCGAAATCGCCACGGGTACCGTATTGGCCTTCGCCACCGGTTTGGGCCTGTTCTTCGCCAGACTTTCCAGCTCAGCTTCCCAGCAGATGCAATCCATCCTGTTCGGATCCATTTTGACCATTACCGATGGTCAGCTCATTGGATTCGCCATATTCGACGTACTGCTGCTCGCGGTCATGTGCGTTATCTATCGGCCGCTGCTCTTCAGCTCATTGGATGAACAGGTGGCCCAAGCCAAAGGCGTGCCCATCGCCGCTATGAACATCGCGTTCATGGCCATCATGGCGGGCGTCATCACCATCGCCGTCCCCGCAGTAGGCACCTTGCTAGTGTTCGCGTTGGTCATCACACCGGCAGACACCGCCAACATGATTACCGCTTCTCCCCTGCAAGCGATGATATTGGGCTGCCTACTCTGCCTAGTTTCGATTTGGGGTGGATTAGTACTTTCCGCCATGTTCCCCGCACCGCCGAGCTTCATCATCGTCACGCTCTCGACACTACTGTGGACGGCCGCGCGGGTATTCTCCTCACGACGTCAACGGTAGAGGAGTCACCAGCGCGGTTGCCATGGCGGCAATTCCCTCCGAACGCCCGGTAAAGCCCATACCATCGGTGGTCGTGGCACTGATGGATACCGGACATCCCGTAGCTTGACTCATCGCATGCTGCGCCTCGTCGCGGCGCGCCGAAAAATGCGGGCGATTGCCGATGATGACTACCGATATGCTGTTGGGTCGCCAACCATGCTCCCGCAATACCTCCACCGTATGCCGCATCATCGCCGCTCCATGCATACCGCATCCCTGCGATTGCGCCCCTACGCCAAACAAGGTACCGATATCACCTAAGCCTGCGGCGGACAACAATGCATCGATCACCGCATGAGCAGCGACGTCGCCATCAGAATCACCCTCGATGCCCGTACCATCCCATTGCAGGCAAGACAGCCATAACGGGCGATCATCCTGAGCGAAACGGTGGGCATCAAATCCCATGCCCGTACGCATCGCGCAATCCTCGCCCGCCATAACGTTTAGGCCTTGCGCTTCTTCTTGCCTTCAGCCTCCAAGCGGGCCAATGTATCGGCAGCAGCCTCCTGCGGCGCTTGCGTGTGGTGCTTCTCGTCACCAGGCTGCGGCTCGCTGTAGCCGAGATTGACATCCAACAAGCGCTGGGCTTCGCCCTCAGACAACTTCTCCGACAACGAAATCTCCGAAGTCAAAATGCTGCGTGCCTTGGTCAGCATGCGCTTCTCACCTGCCGACAAACCATGCTCGTCTACGTCCCGCTGCGCCAAATCACGCACCACTTCGGCAATCTTATTGACATCACCAGTGGCGATCTTCTCCACATTGAGCTTGTACCGGCGCGACCAGTTCATTTCCTTCTCAATGATCGGCGTACGCAAAATCTCAAACACATGTGCTACTTCGCTGGCACTGACGATATCGCGCACACCAACCTTCTTGACGTTCTCAACCGGCACGTTAATCACCAAGCCATCCGACGACAACACCGACAGCTGCAGATATTCCCGCGTAATCCCCTTGACCGTGCGCTCCGTGATTGCTTCCACCCTTGCCGCTCCATGACGCGGATAGACAACCATATCGCCGACCTTGTAGCCCATGAATCCTCCGTGAACGCATACACAAAAAAGCTCGCTTTATTGTGCCAGCAACGCTGGACTTGTCCCATTTCGGACAAGTTCGGCGACATTCGCTTCCAGATACGCCCGGTGCCGCAGCATATACGTCTATGCTGTTGTTATGAGCGAATTGTTGCATATCAATAGTGACATCCAGCCAAACATGGTCAGCGTAGCCGACTTGCAGGCAGTGTCGAACGCCGAGCATTATGACCCCCATACCGTACTGGGCGCCCATCCCTGCCCCGA
Organism: Bifidobacterium sp. LH_491; assembly: GCF_056356495.1. NCBI lineage: Bacteria > Bacillati > Actinomycetota > Actinomycetes > Bifidobacteriales > Bifidobacteriaceae > Bifidobacterium > Bifidobacterium sp. LH_491. Next base: position 754,265 of record NZ_JBKEUI010000001.1, on the reverse strand, counting down.
CGACCCGGCGTACACCACCATTCGCGCGTTGCGGCCGCTGGCGCGGGAAGTACGTATTGTGACCACTCGCGGCGAATACCCGGCACGACACGAATACAACGGTGTTTTCGTGGCCGTCGTTCCTTCGCAGCGCGATGGCAAGCGCTGGAGCGCACCCGCGTATCGCATCCGCGCCATCTACGACGGCACCCACGAGGTCACCGAAGATGACCCCTACCGACACCTGCCCACCATCGGCGACGTGGATACCTACCTATTCGCCGAAGGACGCCACGAACGCCTATGGACCATGCTTGGCGCCCATGTGCGCCAATATGACGATCCCTTGGGAAGCACTACCCCGGGCGAGTCGTTGTCCGGCACGGCGTTTGCCGTTTGGGCTCCCAATGCCCACGCCGTGCGTGTCGTGGGTGATTTCAATGCATGGGACGGGCGACGCCACGCCATGCGATCCCTTGGCTCGTCTGGCGTGTGGGAGTTGTTTATCCCTGGTGTCGCAGCCGGTACCATTTACAAATACGAAATACTCAACGCCAACAACGAATGGGTGATGAAAGCCGACCCCATGGAACGCGGCCACGAGATTCCGCCCAATACCGCCTCCATTGTTGTAGACAGCAATCATGAGTGGCATGACAGCGATTGGATGGCACGCCGAGCTACACGAGACCCACACGCAGGTCCGCTGAGCATTTACGAAGTGCATGCCGGCAGCTGGAAACCGGGACTGAACTATCGGCAATTTGCCGATGAGCTCAAGGCGTATGTTATGCAGCAGGGATACACTCATGTCGAATTCATGCCGCTGGCACAACATCCTTTTGCCGGCTCCTGGGGATATCAAGTCACCGGCTACTATGCCGTGGACTCGCGCATGGGCGACGCCGACGATTTCAAATATGTGGTGGACACGCTCCACCAGGCCGGCATCGGCGTCATCATGGACTGGGTCCCCGCCCATTTTCCCAAGGACGAGTTCGCCTTGGGACGCTTCGACGGAACCCCGTTGTACGAAGACCCGAATCCCCTGCGCGGCGACCATCCCGATTGGGGCACGTATATCTTCAACTTTGGCCGGAACGAAGTACGCAACTTCCTGGTGGCCAACGCCTGCTTCTGGCTTGACGAATACCATATTGACGCCCTGCGTGTCGACGCCGTCTCCTCCATGCTCTACCTTGACTACAGCCGCGAGCCCGGCCAATGGGCACCCAATATCTATGGCGGTAGGGAAAACCTCGAAGCCATCGACTTCCTCAAGGAAGCCAATGCCACCGCTTACAAAAACTATCCCGGCATCATGATGATCGCCGAAGAATCCACCGCCTTCCCCGGAGTCACCACGCCAACCGACCACGGCGGACTGGGATTCGGCCTCAAATGGAACATGGGCTGGATGCACGACACGTTGCACTATCTGCACGAAGAGCCCATCAACCGCTCCTGGCACCACGACGAAATCACCTTCTCCATGGCCTATGCCTATTCCGAGCATTACGTACTGCCCATCAGCCATGATGAAGTCGTCTATGGCAAGGGCTCGCTCTTCGGCAAAATGCCCGGCGACGACTGGCAGCGTTACGCAGGAGTTCGCGCGCTGTTCGCCTACCAATGGACACACCCGGGTAAAAACCTCACCTTCATGGGCAACGACATCGCCCAACACGGCGAATGGCAACAGGCTGGTTCGATCGACTGGCATGTCCTGCAACGGAAGGAGCATCAAGGCGTGCAACGATTGGTCGCCGACCTCAACGCGTTGTATCGCATATCGCCAGCATTGTGGAGTCAGGACTTCGATCCTTGCGGTTTCCAATGGCTTACCAGCGACGACCGCGATCACAACACGCTGAGTTTCCTGCGTCTCGGCACCAACGGCGAGCGCATGGTATGCATCGTCAATTTCTCCGGCACGGCGTGGAGCGAATACCGTGTGGCCCTGCCAAACGGCGGCAAGTGGCGCGAAATACTGACTACGGACGATGTGCGCTACGGGGGGTCGGGTATCAGTAACGGTGTCGTCGAAGCGTGTTCCGAACCGTATCATTCGCGGGAATGGTCCGCAAAACTCACCATTCCTGCGCTTGGTGCGGTACTCTTGGTACCAGAGGACTGAAAGGCGGAATCATTTATGCTTACCAGCACAGCACAACAGCCCACCCATCGCACCGTGTTAGTCGTGGAAGATGAGCCGACGCTCGCCACTGCCATCGCACAACGCGTTACCGCTGAAGGATGGAACGCCCGCGTGGCTTCGGATGGCGCCAGCGCCGTGCAAGCGGCCAAGCAGTTGCGTCCCGATTTGGTCATCATGGACATTATGTTGCCGGTGATGGATGGATTGGAAGCCACCAAACGTATTGTGGCCGAGCGTCCCGTTCCGGTGCTTATGCTTACCGCCCGCGACGACGAGGCCGATAAGGTTATCGGCTTGGGCGCCGGTGCGGATGACTATATGACCAAGCCGTTTTCGATGCGCGAGCTGATTGCTCGTTGCAAAGCTTTGCTGCGTCGTGTGGAGCGTGCCAAGGTTATCGCCAAGAATTCCGAAAATGAGAAGCTGCTTGATTTCGGTTCGTTGGTGATTGATCCGGCACAGCGTCTGGTGACCGTGGACGGCGAGCAGGTGCATCTGACACCCACCGAGTTTGATTTGCTGGCTACCCTAGCTCGTAAGCCCAAGTCGGTATTGACCCGTGAGAAGCTGCTTGAGGAGGTGTGGGATTGGGTTGACGCGTCCGGCACGCGCACAGTGGATTCCCATGTCAAGGCCTTGCGACACAAGCTTGGACCTCAAACCATACGCACCGTGCATGGCGTAGGGTACGCGTTCGAACCTCCGGCAGCCGCATGAGCGCACCATCGTATCATCATTCGCGCCGCGATCCTCGTCGCGGCGCGATGTCGTCATCTGCCACCACCATGCCGACACGGCGTTCCTTCCGTCCCATCGGTTGGTTTTCCTCGCTGAAAGTCGAATTGGGCGTGCTGATTGCCATTGCCACAGCCATCGCATTCGTTATGGCATGGTTTTTGTTGAAAGCCAAAATCAGTGGGTGGATCGCGATGCCGTTGACGCTGGCGGTCGCCTTGGGCATCACGTATCTGTTTTCGCGTGGGCTTACGGCGCCATTGCGGCAAATGCGCGATGCCGCCGAAGCCATGGCCGACGGAAATTACAGCGTGCGCGTGCATGCCGACAACAGCCATGACGAGGTTGGCCAGTTGGCTCGTTCCTTCAACGATATGGCCGAGGAGCTTGAGCATGCCGACCAGATGCGGCGCGACATGGTCGCCAATGTCAGTCATGAACTGCGCACGCCGGTTTCAGCGTTGCAGGCGATGGTGGAGAACATGGCGGATGGCGTGGTCGAACCCACTACGGCTAATTTGGAAGGCATCCTCAACCAAACGCACCGTCTTTCTGATCTCATCGCTTTCTTGCTGGACTTGTCGCGGATGGAGGCCGGTGCAGCGAGTTTGCAAATCGAAACATTCGATTTCGCCGAGTTTTTGGACGAAACGGTCGAACCTCTGGAAATTGCCGATGCCGGGCACGCCCACACCATTATGCTGCGCGTGCCGCAGGGGTTATCCATGGAAGGCGATCAGGATCGTCTGCGTCAGCTGTATACCAATATCATCGCCAACGCGCTCAAACATTCCGCTGATGGTACTGCCGTGCTCATTGAGGCCCGTGCCCGCGTCGATGACGGCATGATTGTGACCAATGTGGTAAATTTCGGTTCACAGATTCCTGCTTCCGATCGTTCCGACATCTTCCGACGCTTTGTCAAAGGCAAGTCCGGTCCAGGTACTGAGTCGGGCGGCACTGGATTGGGCCTGTCCATTGCCCGATGGGCTGCTCAGCTGCACGGCGGTTCGGTGAAGGTTGTTGATGACCCACGGGGGGTTAATTTTGAAATCATCATTCCTTCCCATCACGAGCCTCATGAACAGGATGCCGCACCAACCTGGCACGGCTGATATGCCTCGCCGTACACTGTACAAGACTCCCCTCGTAATCTCATTCTGACGCTTTTTAGGTATTTACATTACTGTGATCGTGCGCCACGCTGGCCAATGCCACCCCTGCAAGTACTATCGCCCCATGTTCGCGCAACACCGCGGCAGCACGGCTCATGGTATTGCCCGTGGTCATAATGTCATCGACCACTATGACACGCATACCCCGCACGTCGTGATGCGGCCTCAGTTCGATGGCGTCATGCATGCGTCGCGCCCGCTCATGAGCCGTTCCCCGTTGCACCGCTTTATCACGAATGCCGCGAGTACGCAACACATCCATCATCCGCATCGCCATACCGTGCCTCCTCAGTACGAGGGTTGTGGCTGCAGTTAACTGCACCATATGGCGTCTGCCGCGCCGGCGCACTGATCGCGGTGACGACGGCACCGGAACCAAAACCATCTCCATCCCCTCTCTCCATACTCCCTCATTTGCAAGGCATTGCAAAGATTGCACTACACACCGGGCCATATGGCCGGCCAATACCACTGTGCACTCACGATCATCATGGTCTTTCCAGCCCAAAATAATGCGACGTACCGTAGAGGCGTATCGTGCACATGCCCACACCCACGTAGCCCCTTCTCCGCCAGGCATGACACGTCGAATCATCTGCCGCCATTGTCCTTGGCAGCGAGGGCATATCACATACCCCGGTTCGTCGCAACCCGCACAGCCTCGCGGCCACAGCACATCGCACACCTGCCGCCAACATAACCGTACTATCTCACCACGTCGCCGCATGCGCTCTCGCATGCCAGCATCGTCCATATCAGGTACCATGCACTTATGCTAGGCACGTGAGGAACCTCCGAACAAGGCATACTCGTTCTTGTGGTCGAAGGCTTCCTTCACGACGCAGGGTCACTGCGGCACAGTCCACTGGGATACCAACGCATGACACAATGCCGCCGTATCCTCCGGACCTTCGACGCGAATCGCCCGCGTGCCCGCGCACGCCGCCGGATAGTCATTGCCACGTTCATCCATGCGATCGCCAACGAACGCTATCTGGGAGACGTCAAGATCCAACTCGCGCGCCAGCATCCGCACCGCATAGGCTTTGTCAATGCCCCCTTGCGACACATCGACACTGGTCAAGCCACCAGCACGCACACGTAATCCCGGCAGGTCTCGCGCTACCGCAGCCACCAACGCCGCCTTCTTCTCATTGCTCGGATCCCATGCAGCCTTCGCCGATTCGGGAGCGTTCTGTCCCAACGCGGAAAACGTCACCTGCCCGACGCGGTCCTCAATGCGATCTCCCCATACCGGTTCATGCCACAGTCCCAACTCCATGGCACGACGTCGCAGAGATCGCTTGGCAGCCAGACGATCAGATGACGACAACTCATGCACCGTCACACATTGCCACCGCCCCTCAAGCCACCGGTAATAACTGGTGCCGCTGGTGGGCATCACATGCAGATCATCCAACCGGGCCCGCTCGGTAAGCCTTCGCAACACTTGCGAACACACCAACGCCATGCTGCCGCCAGTAATAATGGCGACCGGCAGGATTGTGGTCAGTTCGCTCAACACGTCGGCCATGTCATCATTCATCGGCTGGCGAGAACGAGCCAAGGTGCCATCCAAGTCGAAGCCGATGGCGCGCACAGGCGCGCACCATGACCGTATGTCCACCGCATCCCATCGGGGAACCGTCACTATGCCCATGCCGATTCCTTTCGCTGTCATCGAACGTAAGCCATACTAGCGCATTTTGCCCGTGCCGTGGCTTATGGTGGTGATATGCAGCAACCACCTTGGGACGCTCCCGTATATCGCAATCGTCATGGACGTGGCGTTCGCACCCCTATGTTCGGCACTCGCTTACCCCGTTATCGCACACGTTCGGGCATGTTTGACGATATGGTGGCGGCGCAAATCCGTCGTTTACACGGCGCATGGCGTGAGTTGGTCGAACCGGTGCAGTTTGCGGTGGAGGATGTGCCACCGTCTGATCCGGCACCATGGGAACACAGACCCAGCGTATGTTCGCAATGTTTTGTCGCCGGACATGGCATTCCCGCTCGCATCGTGTTGTATCGTCTGCCATTGCAATCGCGTTGCCGTAACCGGAAGGACGTGCAGTTTGCCATTCGCGACGAACTGGTCAGTCGTCTGGCCGAATTGTACGGCAAGCATCCCGAAGATATCGACCCGCAGTGGAACATGTAGCGTGTCACACGGTTCGTTGCGGGGCTTATCGCACGATTGCCGGATCTCGGCTTGCCGACACTTGCGTGCGCACCTTGGTTAGGACCGTGGGATTCACGGTGGCCAATCCGGCCATATGCGCATTATCTACCATCGAACTGCCAAGCCGCAGATTCCATGCCACGGCGGCATGTTTGTCCTTAAGTCGAAAGACAACAGCATCGCGCAATTGCGCATCCATCGGCACAGCAAGAGCGGCGGATGCCGCAATATCCACGGTTGTGGTTCCGACAAGCTTGCCTTGCGCCGTATAGCCTTCAATAGCGACCTGCGTGTCGCTATCCGTGGTATTGATCATAGTAAGTTGCGCATTGAGCCCTTCCGGTACGCTCAGCCCAGAGGACGCGGCCACCTGTGCGGTTTGCACCACCGCGAAATCCTGCTGCCCACTGTCGCCCGAACGAGTCAACACGGCGTCGGCGCTCACCGCAGTATCACCGCCATCGACAATCACTCCCAACGTACCGCTTGGCGCGGTTGCCGCATCCAGCACCACGACTTGCCCTGCTGGAACATGCACATCATCGATGTGCCGCTGCCCGAAATCACCGACCCATGACACCCGTACCGAAGTGGCTCTCTTGGCAAACAGACGTATCGTCACCGCATCAGATTCACGCACACCGGGCATGACGGACACACCACGCTTCGCCGAGGTGGCCGTCACAAACTCCGATCCCAAAGGCGTCAATCCCTGCGATCGAACCATGCGCACCACGGCGGCGACCGGCGTCTGGTCGCTGGTTATCGTCACATAGGCACCTTGCTCATCGGGAAGGGCTGCCGACAGATTCATAGTGGTCTCGCCATGGGCAGACACCGTAATCGTCGCGCCGGTCGACAGCGTGCGCTCACCCGGCGAACTCGACGCCCAACCGCGCACGTGCAAGGTCGTAGGCTTGTCCGAAGGATTGGACACCACGAGCTGTTGCGTGGTGCCGGTATCGGTCCCGTTCAGTATAAAGGCATGGCTCATGGCGGGCATGACGCACGATGATGCCGCCACGCCACGTAAATCTCCCTGACTGGCCCATGACGCCGAAGTCGCCGCCACACCTGTGCCTGTAGCGGCTTGCATGATGCGGGCGATCAGCATCCGCGATTGGTCGGAAATGTTGACATCAGCTACCAATGCCGCCGACATATCAGCCGGGTCTCGCTGCTGTTGCTCGCCGGAGGTCGTTTGCGCCAGCGCAGCGGACGACACCGCGTACACATCACCGAAAGCGGCATAACGCGCTGCAGCAGTAATGTCGCCGACAGAAGCCTGGAATTGGCTGTCGCCATAGCTTTCCGCATCGGGTAGCGCCATGCGTGCCGGGCAATAGTATTCCAATCGCGTGGGGCTAACCGTCTGTCGCACCATCGAGGTCGGTCCTGAAGTGTGGTCAGCCACCGACGACACGGGACGCACCAGCGTCACACCAACCAACGCAGCGACCAACACCACGGTAGATGCCATAGCCCCCACCACACGCAGCGAACCATTCATATCTGAGTTCCGTTGACGCTTCTTGCTCATACTTCCTCCCCCACGCTGCGGCGTGGACGCGGCACGGCTACCACGCAATACAATGACACAACCACGCCCGAGGTCCATAGCCATAGCGATCTGCCAGGTTCCTGTTGCGCGCGCTGCTGTTTGCCGGTGGCGATGCCCTGCCGATTGACTTCCCGCAAGGTAATGCGATAGTAGCTACCTTGCCTTGCACCGGTTACCAGCTGAGTGCCGTCGGACGCGGTGATATGCGCCATCAACTGATCAGTGGCATCAACGTCGCCTTGATCATCACGCACCACATAAATGCCACCCACGCCGAGCTTATCCAAAGATGCCACGGCGTCATCGTCCGCCGCTGCCAACAAGCGCGCCGCCGCCTTGGCCACGGCGTCATCGGAGTCAAGCCGATGCCCCAATGCCTGTTCGACCTGCCATGCCGGTGATATGTCAATCAAATCACCGCGCGCGGTACGCATCATCGTATATGTCACATGATTGGCGCTGGGCACGCTGAGCGCAACGATGCGATGTGCGTCGTCACCTTGCAGATAATCCGTCGCCACCATTGGCAGCGCATCCGACGAAGACGCCACACTGCTGTCACGACGGAACACGCCATAGCCAGAACACACCACGATGCCTACCACCAAGGCTAGCACCAATACGGCACGACCCATGCGAGCCGCCACTAGCCGTACCGGAATACGATTACTTCTATCGTTGTCGATTTGCGTCGACAACGATACTCGTAACGGCACAAACCGCCGCACTGCCGCACCAGCCAACACACACACGCACGACAACGCGCCCATCATCATGAGCATGACACCGGGCAACACCGAACCAGCCACCGGCCCCTCGATATCCACCGACACAGACACACCTGACGAGATCATGGCGGTCAACGCGCCAGTCAACATCACCACCCACATCATGCGTGATTCACGCAGCATATCGGGCAGTACCATGGACACCAACGCCAGCGTCACCAGCACGCATGCCAAGACCAAGACCGCCAACAACCAGTAATCCGCAGGACTTGACCATTCACTAGAGGATGCCTGCGCAAAAGCGCGCATTATCACATCAATAAGATTGTTCGACTTCGGCGCGCCACGATCGGCGCCGACGGGCAGCGTCATATCCGCGAATAGTTGCCGCCACGAACCATCCATGCCATGGCGCAACGCATCCCACAACGTCGGCCACATCACTACCAGCGACGGCACCGGCATGAGCAACAACATCAGCCGATGCGAACGAACCGCAACCACGCAGACCACAAACAACACCGCCAAGGCAACCAGCAGCTGCGGCTCGGCACACAACGCCGGAACGAAACATAGCGACGCCAAAGCGGCTGCCTGTACCGAAGAATGAGAACGAACCGGATCTTCGGTGCGATACATACCCACAGCACGAAATGCAAACGCAAACGCCGCCGGCAGGAACATCATCATAGTCAGCATCGGCATATTTGCCTCGGCATAGCATCCGCTCGCCAATCCCAACGCCACCCACAGCAAACCGGTGCAAACACGCACCATGTTGGAACGGGTGAAAATACCGGATAACGCCCACATCGACAACGCGCTTACCGGAGCGGATACCACATACAATAGCACCACTGCCGCCGCAACATGGCCAAGCGTGAAGCACGATGCCAGCACCAACACCCACAGCCACGGGGCCGCAGGCACGGCTACCCCGGTACCGACGCCATACGCCCAGGACGTGCTGGCCGCACGCAACAGCTGTGCAAATGAGGCATCGGTAGAGACCAACGACGACGAATACAACGCCTCACCTGTCATCGCTGCCCGCAACGGCGTCCACGCCGCCCACAACACCACCGATAGCGCGATTATCGCCATTGCCAGCGCGCCAATCCAACGACGTACCAAACGCTGACGCAGATGATCCATCGCCAACGGACCGAGTAACATGCGGTGACGCTGGTCATCGAAGGCGCGGACCCGGTCCCGCCAACGGGCCAACTGCGCATGGGTTACCGTCAGCATCGGCAACGCCGACAGCGATACCGAGCTTTGCTTCGTCACACGACGCCTGGCCCGCAAGGACGAAGGGATATCGCACAACGCCTTCCACGGCATGCACAGCACGCACCAGGCCCGGTAAGGACGCTTGCTGAACAATTGGGACAGCGCTCCCACAAGCGAACGCAACACGGCCGCCACCCAGGCGAATAACCAAGTCCAAGCCGCGATATCGGTACTTCGATAGCGTCTGGCACCATCCAACGCACTCATGTCGGCATGCACCGCACCATGTTGGATAGGTTGACCAGAGCGACTACGCACCCCCTCGAACCGTGCGCGCCGGTGAGCGATGCGGGCACTGGGCACCACCATCACACGCCCTCCGGAAAGGCAGATGCGCCGGCAAAAATCAACCGATTCCCCCATGGTACCAAACCACGGATCAATGCCTTCAACGCTGTGCAACGCCGCGGTAGGCACCAATGCACCGGCGAGTGAAACGCCAAAAACATCCTGCCGACCATCGTATTGCTCCTGATCGGGTTCGCCGTCCACCACCAAGGTTCGGATGCGATGCCGACCCGCATACCAACCCACATGATGCAAGTTCTTTCCCGACCAATCCAACTGCTTGCAACCCAGTACCGAAGCGGTGGGCGTATTGCCCCACGCCTCCAGCAAAGTATCCAGACAGCGATCATCGGCGGGCCGCGAATCGTCATGCAGCATCCATAGCGCACGAACCGATTCATCCACATGCGCCAGTTCAAGGCCTTGACGAACTGCATCGGCAAAGGAGCGCGCCTTATCGACGCCCACGATTCTGACCGACACCGAAACCGGATCGCCGACCAACGCACGGGCATCTGGAACCGTCTGGGGTGTAAACGTCGACTGCAACGATTGCGTTACCGTTCCCGTGCAATCCACTATGACGATGACGCCAGGCACGACACGCTGATGCACCACCGAACGCAAAGTTTCGCAGAAAAACCGTCGATCCTGCTCGACGGTGACGACCGCCGCCACCGTATCGTCCACCCGCTGCGAACCCCCCTGCCGGTCGGCCAATATACGGGACACCACGGCGCGAATATCGCTGTCGTCAAAAGCACTCATGGTTTCAGTGTACGCGAGGGGTGCCTACGCCAGGTGTTCGTGACACTCCTTCTTGTACCGACGACGCTCGCGTTCGCTCATGCCACCCCATATGCCGAAACGTTCATCATGATCGATTGCCCATTGCAGACAACGTTCGCGCACCTCGCATTGCGCGCACACCCGCTTGGCATCACGCGTCGATCCTCCCTTCTCCGGAAAGAACGCTTCTGGATCGGTTTGCGAACATAACGCCTTATGATGCCACGCGACATCATCTCCATCGTCGAACACGCCCCATATTTCTCCTACGCGCGCCTCGGTGCAATCGCCAGTGATGCTCCACATACGCACTCTCCCATCCCCTGTTGCCCAGGGTAGTATATGCAACGTTTTACATTACACACACATCTTCACAGTTTGTCAAATGAAAAGCGCGTGTCAACCAGACTCACCACGAAAAACACGCCGGATTCATTCCCCGAACCCCAAAATATTCGTATGTTACGTGAAAAAACATCATCAATCGCACCGCATCAAGGCAACGTTCAGGACGGTGACATACAATCGAGGAGTTTTATGCCCGACAGCGGCATGCGTGTCGCATACCGCACACCAGAAAGGCGAACAGCGTGTCCACCCACCGTTGCAAGAACCGACTGCCCAACCTCGCGGGAACGCGCGATGCCAAACCCATGCATAGCCGCGGATACTGCGTGCGCCACCGCGTGCGTACCGCCATCGCCTGCACGGTTATCGCTCTGTTCTGTTTCGCCGGCACCGCCGCCGCGGCAACCTGGGTGGATCTGAACGCCACCATCGAACAGCACCAAATCGAGGTCATCCCCCAAAGCAAGACGCACACCGCCAAAGCCGATCCCATCGACCCCTTCGCAGGGCAAAGTATCGAATTCCTAGCCATTGGACAGGATACCCGCGATGGGGAGGACAATTCCACCTTCGGCGGCGGCGGCTCCTCGGGATTGCACAACGCCGACACCACCATGGTGGTGCAGATCGCCGCGGACAGATCCTGGATCAACATCGTCTCCATCCCGCGCGATTCCATGATTGATGCGCCCAGCTGCCAAACCAGCAACGGCACAGTTCCCGCACGATACAACGTCATGTTCAATTCGGTGTTCGCCACCGCATGGCAACAAGGCGGCGACCTTTCCTCTGCGGCCAGCTGCACGATGAATACTGTCAATGCCCTGACGGGACTGAATTTGCAAAACTTCATCGTCGTCGACTTTTCCGGCTTGCGCGACATGATCGATGCCATCGGCGGCGTTGACCTGTGCATCCCCACCGACACCAAAGACCGATATACCGGTCTCGAGCTCAGTCGCGGCCTGCAGCATCTGAACGGCACCCAAGCCACGCAGTACGCCCGTATGCGTCACGGCACCGGTACGGACGGCTCGGATATCATGCGCACCACGCGCCAGCAATATCTCATCAAAGCCCTGCTCGGACAAGCCATGCAAAAAAATTTGTTCACTCAAAGCGGGCAGCTCTATCAGCTGGCCAAGTCCGCGTTGCAATCACTCAACATGAGCCCCGGACTCGCCAACGCCGCAACACTGGTAGGCCTGGCCATGAGCCTGAAAAACCTCGACACCACCAACAACATCTTCGCACAAACCGTGCCGGTGGTACCCGATCCCAGCAATCCAACAGCGCGCGTCGTCTGGTCCAGCACTGCCGACGACGTTTGGGCCAAACTGCGTAAGTCACGTGCGTTAACCGAACGCGACAACACGACAGATCAAACCCCTTCCACCGACAACTCCGGCTCCTCCGACCAATCGGGATCGTCCTCCGGATCGTCGGACACTAACACAGACAGCGGGTCGAACACCACAACTCAGACGCCGACCATCGATCCGAACACCGGATTGATCACCGAGGCCAATGGCAAGCTTGTCGATCCGAACACCGGCGGATACGTCGATCCGGACAACGGCACTATCCACGACCCGAATACAGGACAGTACATCGGTATCGCCAACCAGTATCTATACGCCACGGTATGTGCCGTTCCTGCACAGGAATAGCTCAAGCAACCACCACTGGCACACAGCACATGTACAACGGGTGATGGAGTACGACCATCACCCCGGCGAAATCCATGGAAGAGGAGCATCATGAGCCACGGCGAGCACGACGGCAAGGAACCAGGGTCCACACCCCCCAGCTTCGTACCGTCGCACCCCTCGCGACGAGGACGCAACGGCGTCAACGATGCCCCCGCTCCCGAAACGGCAACTCCCCCGAGCTTCAGCCCTGGCAACGCACGTCGCAGCGGCTCCCCATCGGCTCCAAGCACCCAGACACCTAGCAGTTTCCCTCCCGTGAATGCGGCACGACGTCGCAGCGGCTCGACGGCCAACGCATCGCGCATCCATCCAGCTACGTCTGCGCCGCATGCCACACATCCAATGCAGGGCATGGCGCAACCTCCCATCTGCGCGACGTCCGTACGCCGGCATCGCTGGCCACGCATCGTCGCCGCCATCATCGCAGTCATAGTGATCCTGCTGAGTTTCGGTACTTTTGGCATATGGCACTGGGTTAACGACAACCTCACCAAACGCGATTGGTCTACCAGCACTCCAGCCTCCAACGCCACCACGTGGCTGATTCTCGGTTCGGATGAACGTGACGGCAGCATTCCGGAAACCAGCGGGGACACCCCTGGTTCGCGCACCGACACCATTCTCGTACTGATCAAACCCCATCGCGGCAGCAGCGCCTTGATTTCCATCCCCCGTGACTCCTTGGTCAACATCGATGGCACGTCCATGAAACTCAACGCTGTCTCCGAGCTGCGAGGCATGAATGTCTTAATGGAGCAAGTGGAGCACATCACCGGACATAAGGTCGATCATGTCATGCAGATTCAATTCGGAGGTCTGCAAAACATCGTCAACGCCCTTGGCGGTGTCGAACTATGCTACGACCAAGATGTGAACGACCCCTATTCCGGTATGAACTGGCAAGCCGGCTGCCATATGGCCGACGGCGCTACGGCATTGACCTTCTCTCGCATGCGATACGCCGACGCCAATGGTGACTTCGGACGAACCGAACGGCAGCGTCAGGTCATTGCGGCCATTGTTCACAAGGCCACATCACAATCTGTCATGACCAATCCCGCCACCATACGCAAAGTGGGAGAAGCTGCCATGCACGCCGTAGTCGTTGATAACCGCACCACTCCCATGACCTTGCTGAGCATGATGATGACCTTCCGCAACGCGTCCTCGCAACAGGGCATCAGCGGCAGTGTATATTGGACCGATCCGGGTTACTATGTCAATGGCGTGGGATCGACTGTCTTGCTCGACGATACCCGTAATACAGCGCTGTTCAATAGCTTGGCCGACGGCACCCACGAGCCTGGGACCGTCGGCACACTGGCCGAGTCGCAGCAGTAATCACCCGCCCGACTATCACCTCTTTTACCAATACGCCTGATCGCTATGCGAATATCTCGTCAGGCCTTCGACCACCATAGTCACATACACTTGTATCCATGCATGCCCTTGGCCCATACTCGCCGTATGCCTATTGCACATCCCCGTCACCGCATCCTTGCCCAATGGGGCATATATGTCGCTACTTGTCTGCCACTAATCGCCCATCTCGCTCTGCTGGTCACCCTGTGCCTGGCAAGACAATGGATGTTCGCACTGATGATGGGCTCGGCGCTGGTTGGCTCCGGCGGTACGGTGGTGGCATCCCTACGACGCCAACGGCAACGCAACGCCATGCGGCGCGATCACGCCAGCGGCGACGAATCCCCCGACGCCCCCATTTCCTCCCCCATTTCCGACCACATACCAGCAGCTGCGCCGGCTTCAGCATCGACATGCATCCTACCTATGCGCAGCCTCGAAGAGCTGCTGGGACTATCCGATTCCCAACCGTGGAAATCCATCACCTACCGATGGCTATGCCCTCCATACTTCCATGCCGTATTCGCCACCCATAACGGTCAACCTTGGGGCCTCGACCTGCCCCGCCAAGGACCACACGCACTAGTCGCCGGCACCACCGGATCGGGCAAATCCGTCCTGTTGCAAAGCTGGTGCCTGGCATTGTGCACACAACTTTCGCCCCATGCCGTGCAATTTGTTTTTCTAGACTTCAAAGGTGGCGCCACCTTCCGTCAATTGGCACGGATGCCCCATACCGTGGGCAATGTGTGCGACTTGGATCTCGCGCATGCCATGCGCGCCATACGGGCGCTGGAACGTGAGCTCGAACGACGTGAACGCATGGTGGCCACCGCTCACACCAGCGACATCGATGCACTAGCCCGACCACCAGCACGACTCGTGGTTATGCTCGACGAATTCCACGCCTTAAAAGAACGCCTGCCCGACGCCATGGAACGCTTGATGCACATCGCCTCCATAGGACGTTCCCTAGGCATCCATCTCATCGTATGCACCCAACACCCCATGGCGCAGGTCAGCGCCACCATGAAAGCGAATATCACGCTCAATCTGTGTTTACGCGTGCGCGATTCCACGCAGTCCCTCGAACTGCTTGGATCGCCTTGTGCCGCTTCCATCAGCCCATACCAGCCTGGCACGGCGTATTGTCAGGACGGCAATGCACTTGTTCCACTTCGCTGCGCCGCCAGCGAACGCCTCGATCGTCTGGTCGACGCAATATGCACCGCAGCCCGATTCCATCACATTTCCCCGCCCCAAGACCTTTTCACCGCTCCCCTACCAACACAGGTCGCATGGCCGGACATTGCCCACGTCACATATGAGGGAGCCTGTCATGAGGATGATGTGCCCTGCGGGCTGGGCGACGACGGCGTCCGTACATCGACGCTTGCACTCTGCCCCCATCGCGGCAATATCCTCCTGTTAGGACCGCCCTCGCGAGGCACCAGCACCGCTTTGTCCACGCTGCATACGGCAGCACTCTCACGCGGTTACCATGTACGGCACACGATTGCCTTATCACAAACTCCGTATGCGAGCGACAGCGTCGCATCGTGCCCGGCATGCGTCCAATTGCCGCCGTCACCACCGACAATGCCCAGTTCACCCTCGCCTGATTCGCCGTCTTGCACGACGTTCTCGCCCGCTGCCACATCTTTTATACCGTCTTGCGCGTCGCGTCCCGCATTGTGGCTTATCGACAACGCCGATCTGCTCGCCGACCCGATGGCCTCTCATCCGCTGCGTCAACAGTGGCTCGACGCCATACACGACAGCAACACCACCGTAATCATCGCCGTACATAGCGCTCGGTCGCTGCGCATCCCCGACGACTGGCCGACCCGTATGGTATTCCCCACAGCTGATCGCGCCACCGACAGCCTCAACGGCATACCAGCCAGCATCATCAACGACATCAGCATGCGCGATGCCGCCACGCCCGGACGCGCCGTATTAATCGAACCTCACGGCGTACACCTGATGCAATGCGCCATGCCTTGACGAAACCGTCAATGTTGACATCACACAAAAAAAGCACCGTGTCCCCTCTTGATTAATCCCCCCATTCGTGGTTATCTGTTATGAGTCAATGAGTGGATGACCAACTAAATCAAGAGAGGGCATTGTATGAGCAGTGCATTTGACTGGCGTGCCAAGGCTGCGTGTCGAGACAAAGATCCGGAACTCTTTTTCCCAGTGGGCAACACCAGTACCGCGTATCAGCAGATTGACGAGGCGAAGGAAGTCTGCCGTACGTGCAAAGTCATCGACGCCTGTCTGAAATGCGCATTGGATACCAATCAGGATTACGGCGTGTGGGGTGGTCTGAGCGAGGATGAGCGACGCGCATTGAAGCGTCGCGCCATGCGCGCCCGTCGCTCGCAGGCCATGCAGATGCAAGCCTAATACATTCGACACTAAGTAGTTGGGGCACATTTTCCGTGGAAAATGTGCCCACTTTTTCTTCGAACGTCATCTTTACACGTACACCGACACCAGACACTACTCTGCCTGTGCCGCACGTAATTTCATATCCAGCACCACACGAGTACCGCCCTCACGACGGGACTCCCAACGCACCGTACCTCCGAAATCGTTGGTCACAAACGTATTGATGATCTGCGTACCCAAGCCAGACCCGGACGAACGGGCCATACCCTGTCGCTCCTCGGTTTCCAGCCCCGAGCCGTCATCCTCAACCACGACGTTGAGATTGTTGCCGCCACGGCCCACGGAAATGGTAATATGCCCCTCATGGCGCCCCTCGAAACCATGCTCCACCGCATTGGTGATCAACTCGGTAAGCACCAAGGACAACGGTGTGGCGTCCTGCGCCGGCATCATGCCGAACTTGCCGACGAAATCAATACTGATATGCTGGTCGCGCATCGTTGCCAAGTCCACACTCATCTTAAGCAGATTGGAAATCACCTTATCGAAATCCACAATCTCATCGGCGGTTTGGCTCAAGCCTTCATGCACCATGGCGATGGTCTGCACACGACGCTGCGCCTCCCCCAGTTCTTTCTTCACTTCCGGCGAGGAGGTTTTGCGCGCTTGGAGACGCAGCAGTGCCGACACTGCCTGCAAGTTGTTCTTTACACGATGGTGAATTTCGGAAATGGTGGCATCCTTTGTCTGCAATTCACGTTCGCGACGACGCAATTCCGTCACATCACGACACAGCACGATGCCGCCGCAGCGACCTTGCGGATCGGAGAGCGGCAACGAACGCATGGAAACCGCGGACCGATTGGCATCCAACTCCGAATCCACCGCAGCCTTGCCAGTCAGCACCAGCGGCAACGTTTCCGGAACGGGATCGTTGCGACGTAGCAGCTGCGTGCCGATTTCACTTAAATACTGGCCCTGCATCGTACTCACGGACCCCAGCCTGCGGAAACAGCTGATGGCATTCGGCGAGGCGTACCGCACCACACCGTCTTTGGTCAACACGATAAATCCATCGGCCACCCTGGCATTGTGACGTTGATTCATCACCGGATTAACATACGGGAACTGCCCTCGTGCGATCATCTCGTACAGTTGCTTACCGGCGTTGATGCTTTCGGATTCATACCGGCCGTTGGACTCACGGGTTGCCATGTTGGTTTCACGCACTACCAACCCCAGCGTCTTGCCATGGCGCCGAACAGGGGCATACACATTGCATACGGTGGACTTACCGATGCTGCGCAATACAGTGGAGCGGAATATGCCCTCCCCTTGTATGGCGGCGTCCAACTCATCGGTCATATCTTCGGTCATCACTTTACCCACCACATCTTCAGCCCGTAGACTCATCACCGTGGAAGGACGGCATTGCTCGGCGATAACGTAATGGCCTTCGCCATCCTGCACAATCAGCAGCAGGTCAGCAAAACTCAAATCAGCAATAACCTGCCAATCGGCGACCAAATGGTGCAACCACTCGCGGTCTTCTTCATCGAAATCGGGACGGGTCGCCAAAATATGTGAAAAATCTGCCATGCACACCATGATACGCAAGGCAATCGGACGAACACGCATAATCACACGACACACCACATGCCAATGGTGCGAGCAATAACGATATTACGGTATCGTAGGTTACGGTTGCGTAACCTACGATGGAGGACCCATGCACACATCAGCAACGAGCGGGAGCGAACACACCACAGACCAACGCTCCCAACTCATCCAGCAAGTACGCCAGACGCGCATCGACGCTATACGCACCAATGCCGAGCATAAAGCCGAACGCATACGCCGCAAAGCCGACCTCAAAGCCTTACGCATCCTGGCCAGCGCACACCAGCGCATAGCCAGGCTCGAAGGCAGCGATACCCAGCCCGCCAAGCGCATCCGTCTTGACGTACACGGCCGACCCAAGCCCTCTATGCGCGGCTGGCTACATCTCGGCGCCACTCCCTTGGCACTAGCCGCCGGCATCGTATTGATTTGTCTGGCACACGGTACCGGACTCAAATGGGCTTGCGCCGTCTTCATGCTGTCCTCGTTGATTCTGTTCGGCAACTCCGCGCTCTACCATGTCGGCGACTGGTCGCCGCGCGTCACTGACATCCTGCGCCGCATCGATCACATGAACATCTTCCTTCTCATCGCGGGCACCTATACACCAGTGTCATTCGCATTGGATCCATCGTGGCGCAACGCCATCATCGCGGGTATCTGGTCATGTACTTTGGTGGCACTTATTATCCATGTCATCTGGATCAGCGCACCCCGGTGGCTATACGTCATCGTCTACATCGTCTTCGGCGTGGCCGGTGTGGGCTTCATGGGACTGTTCCTCACTTCCCCCTACGCCGGCATTCCCGTCGTCGCACTACTTGCCGCGGGAGGCGCCAGCTACATCGCCGGCGCCATCGTATATGCCCTACGCAAGCCAGACCCGTGGCCGCGTGTCTTCGGCTTCCATGAAATCTTCCACCTAGGCACCATCGCAGGATACGCCTGCCATATGGTCGCCATCTACATGGTGATCGTGGCCCTATGGAACGCGAGATAGCCACACCCCATCACCACATCACCAAGACTGGATCATAAATGCGCACGTCAAACAGCCGTACGGCGATGATGGGCGGGGCATGGTGGCGCTCCGCCCATCATCGCCGTACGCCGGCCACACGCTAGTTCAGCGGCTTGGACTGCGTAATCGTCACACTGATCTCACGACCGTTGGGAGCCTGATAGCTCACCTGATCGCCCTCGTGCGCTCCCATAATCGCCGCACCAATCGGCGACTCGGGACTGATGACGTCATAATCGGTCGCCACTGCGATATCACGCGATCCCAGCACATACGTCATCGAACGACCCGCCATATCCAAGGTCACTACCGAACCATTGCCGACCACACCGGCCTTAGGGGCCTTGAGAATCTGCGCATTGCGCAGTTTCACGGTCAGCTCGTTGATACGGCCTTCGTTTTTGCCCTGCTCCTCACGAGCCGCCTGGTAGCCGCCGTTCTCCGACAAATCGCCTTCGGCACGCGCCGCGGCGATACGTTCAGTGATTTCCTCACGATATTCGCCTTCACGATAGGTCAATTCGTCCTTCAGCTTGTCGTACGCCTCTTGCGTGAGCAGAATTGTTTTTTCCTCAGCCATCATCCCTCCTTAGATCAGTGGTCTTCGTTGTCCGCCGGAGCGTCCGTAGCGCCGGCCGATGCTTTATCGCGTCGAAATGATGTCGATTACGAACACCAGCGTATCGCCACCGCCAATGCCTGCCTGCGGCACGCCGCGCGATCCATAGCCGTACTCCGGCGGAATCGACACCACCAGACGCGATCCGACATTATGCCCCACCACGGTCTGATCCCACCCCTTGATAACCTGGCCCACGCCAATGCCGAAACTGGCCGGCTGGTGACGCTGGAAGCTGGAGTCAAACGGGTCGGACTTGCCCCAGACCACGCCATGATAGTTCACCGTCACGGTATCTCCGCGACGAACCATCGGGCCGTCGCCTTCCACCAATTCCACGGCCTTCAACCCGGCAGGCGGCTGCTCTCCAGGGAACGTAATCACCGGAGTCGCGCCAAAGTCCGCGTTCACCTCAGGCATACCTGTCATTGTTGTCTCCTTCCACAAGACATAATGTGACCTACACTAGCACTCTTGCCGACGGCACCGACGCATATCCGCGCACGTTCGCCCTCAGCCATGTCGGCGAAGCGTCGTTTAGCACTCCACCACGTTAACGGCCAAACCGCCTTTCGACGTTTCCTTGTATTTGGCCATCATGTCCTCACCGGTATCCTTCATCGTTTTGATGGCTTGGTCAAGGCTGACGATATGGGTACCGTCTCCCAGCATCGCCATACGCACCGCATTGATGGCGGTGTTCGACGCCATCGCATTACGCTCGATACATGGCACCTGCACCAAGCCCGCCACCGGATCGCACGTAAGCCCCAAATGATGTTCGATACCAATTTCCGCCGCGTTTTCCACCTGTTCAGGCGTGCCCCCCATCACGGCGCACAATCCGGCGGCAGCCATGGAACACGCCGAACCAACCTCGCCCTGGCACCCGACTTCGGCGCCAGAAATCGACGCATTGCGTTTGAACAGATACCCGATCGCACCAGCCGTGAGCAAAAACTCCACAATGCCGTCCTCATCCGCATGATCTACGAAATGCCAGTAATACGACATCACCGCCGGCATGATACCAGCCGAACCATTGGTCGGCGCGGTCACAATGCGACCGCCCCCGGCATTCTCCTCGTTCACCGCCAACGCAAACAGATCAACCCAGGCTGCATCCGAATCCTGCAACGCTGACGAACGTGCGCGACGCGACGCGCCAAGCACATCGCTTTGTGCGGCCAAGCGCCGATACATACCAGGAGCGCGACGCGGCACCTGCAAACCACCCGGCAACACAGCCATCGTGCTATGGCATCCACGCTCCACACAATCACGCATCACATCCCACGCATGCAGCAAAATCGAGCGAATCTCCTGATCGCTGCGCCACGTGAGCTCATTGCGCCACACCACCTGCGCAATGGATAGGTCATGCTCGCGGCATATGGCTATCAGTTCGTCGCAGGACGTGAAATCGAATGGCACCGGATCGTTCGGTTCGCCGCCAGACTGCTCCAGCATCGTCTCTTCCTGAGGCACACGCTCATGCATGCCGATAACCGGATCGTCTACATGGCCCTGCCGCACGAAACCGCCGCCAACCGAATACCACACCTGTTCGTCCACCACCGCCTCTTGGTCGTCGTAGGCGACGAAACGCATGCCGTTGGGATGCACAGCCATACGATGCCATCCGTCAAGCTCGACATCCTGTGCAAAATCGAAGGCGATCGTATGCTTGCCCAACAACGTCAACGTTCCACGGCGATCACATTCTTCATGAATCGTCAGCACATGGTCGGTATCCACCGTATCAGGCATGTTGCCTTCCAACCCAGCCACAGCGGCACGATCCGTGCCATGCCCCAATCCGGTAAGCGCCAGCGAACCGTACAACGTCGTATGCACCCGAGCGACACGCCACAGCAGACTGCGGTCATCCAAACTCGCCACAAAAGCCTGCGCCGCGCACATCGGCCCCACGGTATGCGACGAGCTGGGGCCCACACCGATCTTGAACATTTCCAACACGCTGAACATCAGACATCACTCCCCGCGGCACACAGCCACACGACGATTTGCCATGGATTGCGCATGACATTGCACACGCCGACACGGAACGCCTCCCGCATCCAACCGGTCA
Organism: Bifidobacterium sp. LH_491; assembly: GCF_056356495.1. NCBI lineage: Bacteria > Bacillati > Actinomycetota > Actinomycetes > Bifidobacteriales > Bifidobacteriaceae > Bifidobacterium > Bifidobacterium sp. LH_491. The sequence goes on along the minus strand of NZ_JBKEUI010000001.1, from coordinate 732,203 downwards.
GGCGCAAACCGCACCGCGCAACTGACCAAACCTCGGTACCCCCTGCGGGACTTGAACCCGCAAGCCAAAAGGCGATGGATTTTAAGTCCACTGCGTCTACCGATTCCGCCAAGGGGGCTTGCGACGGGCAATACCCGTCAGCGTCGATATTAGGACAGCTCGCCGCGTTGCGCAAGCACGCGACGCCCACAATCCAATACAATGCCATCCAACAAGCCGTGCTCGCTGGCGACAAACGAGTCCAACGGCACGCCGTGATCCTCACGCGCCGCCTGCGACACGCGGTGCAATACCCGGCTCCACACCAAAGCACCACCACCGACCACATCAATACGCCCGGGATGAATTGTGGCATATTGTGCACGTTGCGCACGCGACATGCGCAAAAAACGGTCGTTGACCTCATAGGCCGTCGTCAACGGCAATCGCACGCCGTCAACCCGCCGATGATCATAGGTCGGCAAATCCAACGCCAACGCGGTCATGGTGGTCACCGTACCCGACACGCCGATCAGCGTACGCGCCTTACCCACAGGCACACGACGCATTGCTTCATCGATATGGGCGTCGATATCAACGATGGCCGCGTCGATCTGGCGTTGCGTGGGTGGGTCATCCAACAAATGCCGTTCGGTCATACGCACCGAACCGATATTCATGGAATAGGCATGCTGCACTTGCGAAACAGGCATCGACACACCATCGCCGCCCAACACCATCTCCGTCGAACCGCCGCCCAAATCCACCACCACAAACGGAGGCTCCAACATACTGCGGTCGGCAATGCTCGTCGCGGCCAGAAAACTTAAATCGGCTTCCTCGCGCCCGCTAATCACTTCGGGGCGCACGCCAAGAATCTCCTGCATCCGCGATTCAAATTCATCACGATTACGGGCGTCACGCGTAGCCGACGTCGCCACAAAGCGAACCGCATCCACACGATGCCGCGCCAGCACCTGTGCGAACTCACGGGCTGCGGCATACGCGCGTTCCAAAGCCTCGGGCGCAAAACGACGAGCCGTATCCACGTCCTGCCCCAAACGAATCACCCGCAGCATACGCGGCACGACGTCACGCATGCCATGCCCATCCACTTCGGCTATCTTCAGGCGAATGGAATTCGTGCCACAATCAATCCCCGCCACTATCGCCGGTTCCATACGTTCCCTTCCTTTTCCTCACCAACGCGGCATACGGTGCCACGGCACGAGCTGCCTAACGTCGCCGCATACCAGTCATAGCGTCGCACAGCGACACACCTGCGGATCAAATTCCCCGTGCACACGTTCCAACACCAAGTCGCCTATCGGATTGACGCCACTCCCCATCACCAATGATTGAGCGATCAACGCATGCAGACACTTCACCCGCTCCGGCATGCCACCAGCGCTAATGCCCTCGATATGCGTCTCATCATCACCCAGGCGAGACGCCAGTTCATGACGCAGCATCAAATATGCCTCATGCGCCCGCACATAGCCTTGCGCCACGTCATCGTCATTTTCCAGCATATCGGCGTAAGCACGCATGCAGCCATCCGCCTCAAGGCGAGACACCGCCTTAACCGCCTCAGGACTGGTCAAATAGCAGGTCGTCGGGAACGGTACGCCACCGGGCAATACAGGCCGCGTCACCACCGCCAACGGATTGCCACACACACAGCGGGCTCCCACGGCGACCATACCACGGGGAAAACGTCCCAATTGACGTTCCACGATGGCGATATCACGCTCATCGACCTGCGCGTCGCACCATTGGTCGACCATAGCGCGCACACGATGCTCCATGCCTTGTTGCGTCATCCCTTGTCCTTTGTCCGCTTACTGATTCCGTTTACTGGTGGGCACCATCAGCAGCACGCTGATCCGTGGCTGCATCTTTCTTACTGGCTGTGTCATGTGTATTCGTAGCCTCACTTCCCTCCGATGCCGCATCCGGCTTATCGGCCTGTTGGAAGGCGTATGACAGCTCGCTATACCACGGCAATGAGGTACGGGTCTCGCCTGACTGCGTATTCTTGCTCGACTCATCGTCGCTCTGCCCCGTTACCGCTTCTGGATGTTCCACCTGAATGGCCTGTTCGCCCGGGAACACAAATCCCAATCGCTCACGAGCCTGAGCCGTCACATAGGCTTTGTCATCCCAACGCTTGATCTCGTTTTCCAAATCCTGCTTCTTCTGCACCAGCGACGCTTCCTGACGCTTGAGTGCATTAAGCTGCGAAAGATTCAAGGCATAGGTTTGAAACGTGGATACCAGCTGAATCGCGCCGATGGCCACGATAAACAACGACACAAAAAACGCTATGGGCCCCGCGCTGCTTTTGGACGATGAACGCTTACCACGCGCGGTCTTCGATGTCGATGATGCCATGCCTATGAAAATACCCGCCGCATTCGACGAATCGAATGCGGCGGGTTGCGCTATACATGCCTAAAGCCGAACGAATGCCGGCCTAGGATCACATGTATTGCTTGCAGGCCTTGAACGCGGTGTAGCCAGCGTACTGCGCGGTGGAGCCGAGCTCCTCCTCGATCTCCAGCAAGCGGTTGTACTTGGCGATGCGCTCGCCACGGGCCGGAGCACCGGTCTTGATCTGTCCGGTGTTCTTGGCAACCGCCAAGTCGGAGATGGTGGTGTCCGGGGTCTCACCGGAACGATGCGACACCATGGAGGTGAAGCCGTTCTTGGTGGCCAGCTCGATCGCGTCGAGTGTCTCGGTTACGGTGCCGATCTGGTTGAGCTTGACCAGCAGCGAGTTGGCGGCGCCGAGCTCGATGCCCTTGGCCAGTCGGGCCGGGTTGGTCACCAGCAAATCATCGCCGACGAACTGCAGGCGGTCGCCCAGGCGCGCGGTGATGGCGGCCCAGTCTTCCCAGCCCTCTTCCTGGAACGGATCCTCGATGGACACGATCGGATACTCGTTGACGAGGTTCTCGTAGTAGTCCAGCATGTAGGCGGACTCACGCTCTTCACCGTCGAAGCGGTACTTGCCGGTCTCCTTGTTGAAGAACTCGGAGGAAGCCACATCGAGCGAGATGCCGATCTGCTTGCCCGGCTCATAGCCGGCGGCAGCGATGGCGTCCATGATGAACTTGATGGAATCCTCGTTGGACTTCATCTTCGGAGCGAAGCCGCCCTCATCGCCCAAACCGGTCGCCAGGCCCTGCTTCTTGAGCACGGACTTGAGGGTGTGATACACCTCGACGCCCGCACGCAGCGCCTCGGAATAGGTCTCGAAGCCGTACGGAGAAATCATGTACTCCTGGATGTCGGTGGCGAAGTCAGCATGCGCGCCACCGTTCATGATGTTCATGTTCGGCACCGGCAGAATGTGACCGTTGGTGCCACCCAGGTAACGGTACAACGGCATGCCGGCGGACTCGGCCGACGCATAGATGGCGGCCAAGGACACACCTAGGATGGCGTTAGCGCCCAAACGGCCCTTGTTCGGAGTGCCGTCGAGCTCGATCATGACCTCGTCCAGCGCACGCTGATCAGAGGCATCCATGCCGATGACCTTCGGCGCGATCTCTTCGTTCACGGCCTTGACGGCGTTGAGCACACCCTTGCCCAGGTACACGGACTTGTCGCCATCGCGACGCTCCCAAGCCTCGGCCTCGCCAGTGGAAGCACCGGAAGGAACCAGACCCAGGCCCTGAGCGCCGTCTTCGGTATCCAGCACGACCTCGACGGTCGGGTTGCCACGGGAATCAAGAATCTGACGCGCGTATACGCTTTCAATTACTGCCACAACTACTCCTTTAATTTAGGTTGTGATGACGCTCTCCACAATAATGCGGTTTGTGGACGAGGCACACGGCGAGTCACCGACCGACCAATGCCGGTTGTGCAGTCCACGACAAATCGTCCAACAACTGCTGCGTCCAGGCCAGCACCTCATCGGAATCCATCGGTTTGGAACCCAATGATCCGGCGAAGGGAGCCGGAATGGTCATCATGTGGGTCACCGGACGGTATTGCGCTCCCGGATAAATACGTGACATGCGCATCTGCAAGGATTCGGGCGGGTCGAATTTGCCCACGCGCACCGACTTGCCTTGCGCGATGATATCGCTCAGTCCCATGGCCCGCGCATGATTGCGTAGCCTCGCCACCGCGAACAACGCCGCGAACTCACTAGGCGGCACACCATAGCGGTCGGTAAGCTCGTCATGCAAATCCTGCAAATCGTCCTCCGTACGCGCCGCGGCCAGTTTGCGATACGCCTCCAGACGCAACTTATCCGAATCGATATAGTCCACGGGAATCGACGCCTCGATGGGCAGGTCGATGCTCACCGCCACGGGTTCGGTGCGTTGCGGCTCCTTGATCTGCTCCACCGCCTCGGACACCATACGAACATACAAATCGAAGCCCACGCCCTCAATGTGCCCCGACTGCTGATCGCCCAACAGGTTGCCCGTGCCTCGAAGCTCCAGATCCTTCATCGCCACATCAAATCCCGATCCCAGCGCCGTATGCTGCGCGATAGTCGCCAGGCGGTCATGCGACTGCTGGGTCATCGACTTGCCCGGATCATACAGGAAATACGCATACGCACGCTCGCGCCCGCGTCCCACACGGCCGCGCAACTGATGCAACTGGCTTAGACCGAAGCGGTCGGCATGATCGACGATGAGCGTATTGGCATTAGAAATATCCAATCCCGTCTCGATAATCGTCGTACACACCAGCACATTGATGTCACGGTGCCAAAAATCACGAATCACATGGTCCAACTGCTTTTCGCCCATCTTGCCATGCGCCACCGCAACCTGCGACTCAGGTACCAACCCGTGAATGCGCTCAGCCACGGAGCCGATGTCCTCGACACGATTGTGCACGTAGAACACCTGTCCTCCGCGCAGCAGCTCACGGCGGATGGCCGCCGTCACCTGCGCATCCTCGTAGGCACCCACATACGTCAGCACCGGCAGACGATCTTCCGGCGGCGTGGCCAGCGTCGACATCTCACGAATGCCGGTAACCGCCATCTCCAATGTGCGCGGAATCGGCGTCGCCGACAACGACAGCACGTCCACGTTGGTGCGCAGCGCCTTCAGCGTTTCCTTATGCTCCACGCCGAACCGCTGCTCCTCGTCGATGATCACCAGCCCCAGATCCTTGAACGCCACCGAAGGGTTGAGCAACTTATGCGTGCCGATGACCACATCCACCGTGCCCTCGCGCAAGCCCTCGACCGTCTCCTTGATCTCCTTGGCCGTCTGGAAACGGCTCATCGCCGCCACATGCACCGGGAATCCGGCAAAACGCTCGCTGAAGGTTTCGTAATGTTGCTGCACCAACAGCGTGGTCGGCACCAGCACCGCCACCTGCTTGGAATCCTGCACCGCCTTGAATGCCGCACGCAAGGCGATTTCGGTTTTGCCAAATCCCACGTCGCCGCAGATCAACCGGTCCATCGGCACCGGTTTTTCCATATCGGCCTTCACCTCATCAATGGTGGTCAGCTGGTCCGCGGTTTCCTGATACGGGAACGCATCCTCCAATTCCTTCTGCCACGGCGTATCGGCGCTGAACGCAAAACCGGCGGCACGTTGACGGGTCGAATACAGCTTGACCAAATCGTCGGCGATTTCGCGCACATGCTTGCGCGCCTTGGCTTTGGTGGCCGCCCAATCCGAGCCTCCCAACTTATTGAGCTTCGGCGTGTCGGCACCGATGTATTTGCTGACCTGATCGAGCTGATCCGTGGGAATGAAAAGCTTGTCGGGCGGCGCATTACGCTTGCTCGGCGCGTATTCGATCACCAGATACTCGCGGGTGGTCTTGTTCGCCCCCGTGCCGATGTCACGCTGGCGCATCTGCACGAAACGCCCGATGCCATGCTGTTCGTGCACCACATAATCGCCGGCCTTCAGCTCCACCAAATCCAGCGCCTTGCGACGACGCTTGGGAGCGGCCGAAGACGCCGAGGTTCCCGACCGTCCAGTCAGATCGCGCTCCGTAAGCACCGCGACGCGAGCCGCCTCATCGATGAAACCATCGCTCACCTGCGCGCGCACCGTCTCGAACGCCGTCACGCCAGTAAGCTGTATCGCGCGGGACAACCGAGTCAACGTGCCCTGCGCGGCGGCGGTCAACGTCACCGCATACCCCTCGTCGATAAGCCCGGTCAGCCCTTGGGCGGCCTTCGCCTCATCACCGCGATACTCCTGCGCACCGCGCGCCGGCAATGCCACACGACCTGCACGAGTCCCATCGACGCTCAAGCTCGTCAGCCGCCATATCTCACAGCCGCGCGAAGACAGGCTGTCGACGCTATCCGCAAAATCAAGGAAGCTTGCCTGATCGAAGCTGATCGGCGCACCCGAGCCATGCCCGGACGCCGCCACATGCCAACTTGCCGCCAAGAACTCATTCGCCGTAGCTGTCAAATCTTCGGCCGCTCGGCGCAAACGCTGCACATCGCACAGCATCACCACGGCATCACCAGGCAGCAGGCTCGCCACAGGCGACATATCGTCCACCAACGCGGGCAGCAAGGATTCCATGCCCTCCACCGCAACGCCGTTGGCAATCGATTCCAACATATCCTCGGCATTGGGAATGCTGCCGATCAGGCTATGCGCACGCTCACGCACCTGTTCGGTCAGCGGCAATTCGCGGCATGGCGTGGCCCACACCTCATCGATGTCCTCGCCGTACGTGCGCTGGTCCGACGCATGAAATTGCCGAATACCGTCAATCTCGTCGCCAAAAAACTCCACGCGCACCGGATGAGGCAATGTCGGCGGGAAAATATCGATCAAGCCGCCACGCACCGCGAACTCGCCGCGATCCATCACCAGATCCACCCGCGTATACGCATGCTCCACCACGCGGCGCACCGCATCCTCGAGCGCGATCTGTTCGCCGCGGCGAAACACCAGCGGCTCGATATCGCCCAAGCCCGACACCACCGGCTGAATCAGCGAGCGCACCGGCATCACCAACAGGCGAATCGGACCGAATATGTCACTGTGCCCATGTGGATGCGCCAGACGACGGAACACGGCCATGCGATTGGCCACCGTGTCGGCCCGCGGCGACAGGCGTTCGTGCGGCAGGGTTTCCCATGCGTCCAGTTGGGCGATGTCATTCGGATCGCCGTCGTACCACGAACGCAACGAAGCCGCCATGTCTTGCGCGTCCCGGCTTGATGGCACCACCATGACCACCGGACGACTGTGAGCGACCTGCGCCGCGATCGCCGGGCGGATGCCGTCGACCGCGCCGACGACGATACCGGGTTCGCCGTCCTGAGGGTCAGGGTCTATTTCGCCGCGTACCAATCGTTGCAGCGCTTCATCAAGGTCAAGACGTTCCAGTATTTGCGCCAACGCGCCATAGGACACTTGTGGTTTCGTGGATTCAGCGGGCATGGAATCGCTCCTGCGCCGCGTGCAGTCCTTCGATGATCACCATTTCGGCGGCATCGGCGCCGTCGGCCAAGAATTCAGGCAATTGCTTGCGCTGCTCAGGGCCGAAGCCTCCGAGTACCCAATTGATGGTGTTGTCGTGCGCCCGGGCACCGCGTTGTGCGTGGCCCACGCCCATACGCACGCGCGCGTACTTGGGCGTATCCAACGAACGGTCGATGGATTTGATGCCGTTGTGTCCGCCCGCGGAGCCTCCCGCCTTGAGCTTGATACGACCAAAGTCCAGATCCATATCATCATGCACCACGACGATATGGTCCGGTTCGATCTGGTAGTAAGCGCTGATGGACGATACTGCGGCACCGGAATCATTCATATATGTCAATGGCTTGGCCAGCATGAATTTGACCATGCGTCCCGACAGTTGCATCACGCCTTTGCCCAGCAAGGCCAGACCTTTGTGGTCAGAGAAGGACACCGACCATCGTTGCGCCAGCACGTCGGCCACCATGAATCCCATATTGTGCCGGGTGCCTTCGTATTTGGCGCCGGGATTGCCCAATCCGACGATCAACCACATATCGGCCATGCTCTTCACTCCTCACATGCCGTACAACTCACGTATCAAGAAAACCCCACCATTGTAGCCAGCCGAATCGACGGTTAGCCTGCCAGAGTGCGATACCAGTATCCCATGTCGCGCACCTTGCCGTCGCCGCTGCGCACCGCCTGCGGCAACACGCCAAAACAGGTGAATCCCAGATGGCGCAATACGGCCTTGGAAGCCTCGTTGTCGTCGAACACGATGGCGGTGGCATGCGAAAAGCCACGCTGCACCGCGGCATGCACCAACCATTGAGCCATGCGCTGTCCCCAGCCGCGCCCGCGCCAGCGCTCGTCCAGATAGTAGCTTAATTCCGCCACGCCATCGTAGCCGGCACGTTCATGGAATGCCGACAGCGATCCGAACCCCACCACCATACCGTCATATTCCATCACCACCACCGGGTAACGATCGCGCGGCGCATGCGCCTGCACCCACGCCCGGCGCTGCTCGACGGAGCGGGCGGTCAGATCGGCCGATGACCCGCCCCGCAGCACCGCCTGGTTGTAGATGCGTGTAATGGCGTCGATATCGCCGTCCTCGGCGTTTCGAATCAACGGTACGGATGCTTCGACATGTTCGGAAACGGATGCGTTCATGGGTCTGAGCATAGTCACCGAGCCGCCGACCTGCCAGTCTACCGAGCGACCAGTCTACTCACCTGTCAACCACCTCCGCCACACACGATGCCGGACTGCCGTAGTGCCACACTACCGCGACAGCACAATGCCGGCGATTGGCCCACATACGACCATGCGCACGCGTTGGGCTCGTTTGCCACTCGCACGCGCATGTCCGACGGCCCGGTCACGACGACCGGTCGACAGCCCGCTGCCGCAGTCAGTCCTCCAACGCCAACGCGCGGTTCAACGCCTCCTGCAGACGGCTTTGCGCTTCGCCGTATGCGCTCCAGTCGCCCGAACGCATGGCGGCGTCGCTGTCCTTCATGGCCTGCGAAGCATCCGACAACGCTTGCCGCAGCTCGGTGGAGTCGCCTCCTTCGTTCGTTGACGGCGAGCCTGATGAGGCGTCGTTCTTACCGTCGCCCGCATTACCGTCGTCCACAGTGGCGTCACCTGCAGCTCCGCCACCCTGCGATTGACCGCCCGCATTCTGGACGTCACCCGCCGAGGCTCCCGAATCGCCGCCGAACACCTGGTCCAGCGCCTCATTGAGCGTATCGGCGAAGCCAACCTGATCGCCGAACGCCACCAACACCTTCTTGAGCAACGGGAAACTCGTCGAACCGCTGGATTGTACATACACCGGCTGCACGTACACCAAACCGCCGCCCAGCGGTAAGGTGAGCAGATTGCCGCGGTTCACCTTGGTCGACCCGGACTCCAGCAAATTGAGTTCCTTGGACACGTCGGCGTTCGCATTGAAGTTGTTCTGCGCCTGACCAGGTCCCGGCACGTTGGAATCCTTCGGCAGCTCCTGCAAGCGCAACGTACCGTAATTCTTGCCGATCACACCGGCCTTATTGCCCGCATCCGAATCCACCGAGAGGAACCCGGTGAGGATCTCCCTGGTCGCGTTGCCCGCGGGAATGTAGGTGGAGGTCAGCGAGAACACCGGCTGCTTGGTACCGCCGGTTTGCAACGTCAGATAATACGGAGGCTGCAGCACGTCCTCACGCTGCTGTTCCTTCGACTCGGTCGGATCGACCGGTGTCTGCCAGAAATCCTCGCCGGAGAAGAATTGGCTGGCCGTCGTCACATGGTACTTCGCCAACAGCTGACGCTGCACCTTGAACAACCCTTCCGGATAGCGCATATGGCTCATCAGATCGCCGGACATATCCTTGATGCTGTGGTACTGCCCCGGGAAAATCTGCGACCACGCCTTGATCACCGGATCGGAATCATCCCACACGTACAGGTCGACCGAACCGTCATAGGCATCAACCGTGGCCTTCACCGAATTGCGAATGTAATTGGCGCGCTGGCTGCCCAAGCCCTTGACCGTCGAGGAGGTCACCGTTGTCGAATCCTGCGTGGCGCTGCCCAAATCCGTGGTTTGCGAATACGGGTAGGCATCGGAAGTGGTGTAGCCATCCACAATCCACTTGACACGGCCATCGACCACCGCGGGATACACACGGCCGTCCAACGTCAGATACGGCGCGACCTTGGCCACACGCTCGCGCGGATTGCGGTCATAGAGAATCTGCGAGTCGGACGTCACACGGTCGGAGAACAGAATCTGATCGGAACCGAAACGAATCGCGTACAGCAACCTGGAGAACAGATTACCCACCGAAGGACCACCATCGCCGTCGAAGGTATTGGTGGCGCCTTGCGAGCCGGTGGGATAGTCAAACTCCCACGACTGCGTGCCCTTGGGCGCGCCCACAATGGAATACTCCGGCGCGTTCGGCGAGAAGTAAATGCGCGGCTCATAATGCTGCGTATCGGTGAGTACGCCCTGCGTGGGGATGCCCGATTCGAAGAATTCCGGCTGGCCGTCCGACGTCACCTTGTTGCCGTACGCCGCGACGATGCCATAGCCGTGCGTGTACACCGTATGGTCGTTGACCCAGTTGCGGTTGTCGTTGCCGGCAAGGTTGAGCTCGCGGGCGGCAATCACCGTATCCTGGCTGACGCCGTCGATGTCGTATTTATCCACCGCCAAGGTGTCGGCAAACGTATAGTACTGCTTCGACTGCTGCAGCTGCTTGAAGGTGGGTGCAACCACCTGCGGGTCCAGCAAACGTATCTGCGCCGTGGATTCGGCGTCCTGCGCCAACGCGCCGCTCTTGCCTTCGGTGGTGGCCTGATACTGTTCGACCTTCAGCCCGTCGAGTCCGTACGCCTTGCGCGTGGCGTCGATATTGCGCTGGATGTACGCGGATTCCATTTCCTGGGCGTTGGGATCGACCACGAAACGCTGCAGCAACGCGGGCCAGGCACCGTTAAGCACCACGGACGCCGCCACGCCCACGGCGATGGCGATCACCGGCGTGCGCCAAGCACGCAAGGCCGCCGAAGCGCGCACGCTGACCGGAGCGGGACCACGCAGGGCATGGGAACGCATCAGCCATACAGCCAGCACCACACCAAGCACCGCGGTAATCGCCGCCATAATGAAAGTCACCGGAATGGTGGCGTGCACCGCCGTATATCCCGCGCCAGTGGTACGCGACCCCTCGACCGTCAGCTGCGAGAACACTCCCAGCACCTGACGCGCCGCCGCGCACAGCATGGTCAGCAGCAGCCATATCGCCAGCTGCCGGCGGGCACGAGTGGATATGCGGAACAATCCCTTGCCATGTACGGGCATCGTAATGGCGATACCACCCATCAGCACATGGGTAATCACACTGAAGGCCAATGCCACGGCCAATAGTATGAGCAACGCCGACACCATCAGCGTTAATCCCGGCAAGACGAATACATAGAAGCCGTTGTCAATGCCAAACTGCGGATCGCTCACCCCGAAGGACTGCGCATGGAACATCAGCAGAATCTGCGTCCAATCCGCGTTGAACTGGGAGCCGAACAGCACGCCGACCAGCAACGCCGCCACCACGGCCATCAGTCGGGCCTTCCTCGAACTCACGCTCTTGCCGACCTCAACCACGTCGCCGTTGATGCGCAACGTGGACCCGTCGGCGCCAGCAGGCCGCGCCCGAATCGCCAACGTGGCCGATACATAGGTCATCAACGCCATCACCACGGCATACGCCGCCCACAAGCCGACCTTGACGCCCAGCTGCGTCCAGATCACACTGGCGAATCCCAGCTGGTCATACCACATGACATCCGTAATGAACCGCGCCAACGCGAAAAACGCACCGACCAACACGGCCAGTACCGCGACAATCCCGATGAACCATGCGGTAAACCGACCGCCGACCACCGTGGTCTTGCCTCCCGCAGTTACCCGCGGCGCGCGGGGCGCGCGGGAACGCGAACCTTTGTCTGACGCGCGAGGCTCATCCCCATCCACCTGCACATCGAAAATCACCGGATCATCCGAAGATTGCCCGGAACGTTCGCCACGCTTGCGCGGATCGTTCTCGGGGTCGAACATCATACCAAAGGCGTCGAAAAAACTCATGGTCTCTAGCCTACTGGCAACGACGGAAGTAGCGCGCTACCACATGCAATATGCGCGAGGTTTTGCGCCCGTGGCGCAATCATCGGCATGCCGTGGCGTGTCCAACGCGCGTTGCGCATGATGGAATGCGGTATCGTCACACACAGGAGGTATTGATATGACCCACAATGGCACGGCGTACGACGATTCCCGCACGCGCATCGAGCACGACTGCATCGGAGAACTGGCTGTTCCCGACGATGCCTATTGGGGCATCCATACGCAGCGAGCCATCGAGAACTTCCCCGTATCGGGCATCACGGATGCCTCACATCCCGGACTTATCAAAGCCTACGCGACCATCAAACGCGCCTGTGCACAAGCCAACGCCCAGCTCGGCCTGCTGGACGGCGACATCGCGCGTTGGATCAGCGCCGCCTGTCTGGACATCGAATCCGGCAACCTGGCCGACCAGTTCCCCGTCGACGTCCTGCAAGGAGGCGCGGGAACCAGCTGCAATATGAACGTCAACGAAGTCATCGCCAACCGGGCGTTGGAACTGTCCGGACACCCGCGCGGCGACTACGGCCATATCCACCCCAACGACCACGTCAATCATTCCCAATCCACCAACGACACCTACCCCGCGGCTTGCAAACTCGCCATCGTGGACGCCATCCACCCGCTGGCGCAATCGTGCCGGGCGCTCGCCCGCTCCTTCCATGACTTAGCCGACCGACACGCCAATGACGTCACCTTGGGCCGCACACAATTGCAGGACGCCGTACCCATGACGTTCGGGCAGGAGTTCCACGCCTTCGCCTCGTTCCTCAAGCATGACCTGGCCACCATCGAGGCATTGGTCGAGCCGTTGTGCGAACTCAACCTGGGCGGCACCGCCATCGGTACGGGCATTTGCGCCGACCTGCGCTTCCGTCATGCCGCCGCCGAACATCTGGCGACCATTACCGGCCTGCCCATCGCCATCGCTCCCGACCCCATCGCCGCGGTCACCGACATGAGCGCCTACATCGCCGTCAGCGCGGCGCTGAAGAATCTCGCCATCCATCTCAAGAAAGCCGCCGACGATCTGCGTCTGCTCAATTCCGGCCCCCGATGCGGCTTCGGCGACGTGACGGTTCCCCCACGCCAAGCCGGATCATCCATCATGCCAGGCAAGGTCAATCCGGTGATTCCCGAATGCGTCAACCAGTGCTGCTTCATGATTTTCGGCATGGATGTCACCGTCAACTGGGCGGCCGCCGAAGGCCAGCTTCAGCTCAATGCCTTCGACCCGATCATCGTGCATGAATTACTCACCGGCATGACGTTATTGACCAAGGCCATGGATATGTTCCGTGAACGATGCCTTATCGGTCTCACCATCAATATCGAAGCGGGACTCTCCCAAGCCCAGAATTCCCCGTCGCTTGGTGCGGCGTTGAACGAAGCCATCGGCTACGAAGCGGCATCGGCCATCGCCAAGGAAGCGGTGGACACCAACCGCAGCGTGCGCGACGTGGCGCGTGTGCGCACTTCACTTACCGACGATCAACTGAACGAGTTGCTGGATGTCGCCACACTGTCACGCAAACTCGGACAAACCTGCCGGGAACGGCAATAGCCGCACTCTGCGCGGTGCACGACGACTCACTCCTGTAGGCGCCTTGTCGCATTGCTCGTACGCCATGCGACAGGGTGCCTGCGATTACGATGCCCATTCGCCCGGACAGCAGGTATCCCCACGAAGACGTGTCTAGCGCCTAGCGGCGCTTGCCTGAGGCATGTCGCGATGTACTGGATGGCGCCATACGAAAAGGCGTACGTTTGCCGTGCCCGGTTTTGCGCGAGCGTTTCATCGACACTTGCCGACGCTGCTCATCATGACGGGATGATTGTCGTTTTGTCGACGAATCGCGACGCGTATCCCGCTTGATAGATACACCACGATCGATGTGATCGGCGCGCTTGTGCGTTGCAGAACGCGATTCCTTCTTGGGTTGCGACGCACGATCATGACGGCGCGCACGGTAGTCATGCCGCTGCGTACGTTCACGCCGGGCTTGCATCCTGCGCTCATGCCGCTTCACCGATTCACCCCGTTCGTCACTGATGACCTCGATGGGCTTGCGGTGGATGCGTCCGCTTCCACGGGTGGGACGATTCACCGCCTCCTTGACCGTATCGCTGATCTGTTCGCGGGACGCATCATCTCGCCGGGCACGCTGAGCCGCGTCACGCCAAACCTCGGCATCGTCGCGCAATGCGCCACGCCTGGCATCACGCTCTCCATTATGACTGTCTTCATGACGAGACCGATTCCCGCGCGACCGACGGCGTTCTTGCGCAGCATCGTCACGACGTCCCCGACGGCGACGGCCACCGCGCTCACGCTCGCCATCGACATCGCCGGTATCCAACGTCCAATCATGCACGATGGGCGCGCGCTCTCCGGCCAATGCGCGGACCTGTTCGTCATCATGACTCACGGACTGTACCTCAACCCGCAAGCCAGCCTGCCGCATCAACCGCTGCGTATACCGCCGTTGCTCGGGCAACACCACCGTCACCACCGTACCGGTCTGCCCGGCACGCGCGGTACGCCCGGAACGATGCACCAAGGCCTTGATGTCATCCGGCGGATCGACCTGCACCACCAACCGTACTTCAGGTACATCGATGCCTCTTGCCGCCACATCGGTGGCCACCAAAATACGCACCTGCCCGGTTTCAAACGCCCGCAGATTGTTGTCTCGTTGGCGTTGGCTGAGATTGCCATGCAACTGCGCGGCCGGCATGCCGTTGCGCGTAAGATGCTTCGCCAGTTTTTCTGCCTGGTATTTGGTGCGCGTGAACAAAATACTGCGATCCACACCGCCGGCCAACGTGCGGATTAGCTCGTTCTTATCGCCGCGTGTAGTCTGCCAGACGAGATGGGTCATGGCATCCACGCTTTGCGCGGCACTATCCACGCTATGCTCACGCGGCTCATGCATAAAACGTTCGACCACATCGTTGACACCATGGTCAAGCGTGGCGGAAAACAGTAGGCACTGCGCATCGTCGTGCACCGCTTCCAACAACCGAGTCACCGCCGGCAAGAATCCCATATCAGCCATCTCATCGGCCTCATCCAGCACCGCGACGCGCACCTGTGACAACGACAGCAGCTTCTGGGACAGCAAATCCTCCAAACGACCCGGGCATGCCACGATGATATCGGCACCGCGATGCAAGGCCCGCTCCTGCTGGCGTTGCTTCACGCCGCCGTAAATCGTCACCGAACGAAGACCGTAGACCATGGCCAACGGCGTCAACACGTCGTTGATCTGGTTGGCCAGCTCACGTGTCGGCGCGAGAATCAACCCGCGTGGACTGGGCAGCGACGTTTCGGCCTGTGCCGCCATCGTCGCTCCCCGCCCAAGACATTCATCACCCAAACGGGCAACCAAAGGAATGCAGAACGCCAAGGTTTTTCCTGAACCGGTACGCCCCCGCCCCAGCACATCGCACCCTGCCAGGGCATCGGGAATGGCCTGCCGTTGAATGGCGAACGGTTCGTGCTTGCCTTCCAGCGCCAACGCATGCACCAAGGGCTCGGGCACACCCACCTCGGCAAAGCCTATTGTCCGATCCTGCGACGGTACGCTGCGGACGGATTGCACGGCATCGTCTTGCGGTCGACTGTCGCCGTAATCGGCGTCGCCGTCGCCACACCCCGCTTCCCAATTCTCGATGGTGTGAGTATCCATATGATGATGATTCGCATGACGACGAAGCGCATTGCGCGAAGAAACTGCGGTATTGGGCACGTTGGCCTTCCCTATGTCGATGAATGAACACGGCGAGCGCCGGGCTCCCCAACCTTAGCCGTATGCCCTGACCGACGGTTGTTATCCCACGGTGGATCTCGGTGCCACGCGTGGCCTCGTACAAGCTTTAGTCGAAGATGTAATTGACGTCCACGATATGCAGCCGTCCGGCGAGCGCCTGTTCGGTGCTGCGCTTGCATTCGTCCAAGTGGCTCACGTCGATGGTGTCGTTCTCGCATCGCAGATAAATATCCACGGTATGGCTCATGCCTTGCTTGAAGACGTGCAGATGGTCGAACGTAGTGCCGCCTGGAATATGGGTGCAGGCCACACCTTGCGCGAATCCTATGGTTTCGTCGTCCACGACGACGCCGCCGATGAGTTCGACCAAGCCATTGCGCAATACGGCGATCGGCTCTTTGACCGAGTAGGCCACCAACGCGATGGTGATAAAGAAGTCACCCAAATAGTGCATAAATCCCAACGGCGAATCGATGGGAATGAACAGAATAACCAGCGCCACAATGCCGATGCCGGCGGATAGAATGCCGTCAACCAATGTGGTGCGCGATTCGGCATCCAAAATAGTGCTTACATTGCCGATGCTACGGTTGCGGCGACGGTAATACAACACCATACCTAAGCAAATCGCCACCATAAGCAGCTCGTAGTACACCACCGGCCCCACAGTGATGGGGTCCCCATCGCCAGTGGCCAGATATACCGCGGCCTCTCGCGTGACGGTCATGGTGGAGAAAAGCAGCAACGCCATGGTCAACAATGCCTTGGCCACCGCATACAATGGTTCGAGCGCGAACATGCCGTTAGGAAAACGATCCGTGGTTTTCATGCTTTGTTTGGAAATCACGATGGCAACAATGCCGGAAATCAACGCCACAATGGTGAACGCCGCGTCCAAAAACAGCGCCTCCAATCCGGTCATAAAGAACACCACCATGCCGGCAGTTCCCATAAAGGCATTGGCGATGATACCCACCCGCAATGCCGCGCGTTCCACTTGCTTCTGTTGCATGCTGCACTCCTTGTCTTCTACCCGCATCACGGGCACGGTTCATTACCCCCACGTCCATATTATGGGAAATCTACACGCATGTACAACGCTATAGCTCTGGGCGCAACGCCAAGCGGCCCCAAACCCGTGTCCACTATGTTGACATTGATTTCGATGAATCCGTCCGCATGCCCTATCGTAAAGCAATGCACACAACACCAACATCAACCAAAACCACACCCTCGTCGAACGGGCGGCGGCTCTCGCCGCGCCACCGCATGATGCTGGCCATTACGTTCTTCTCCATGTTCTTCGGAGCCAGCAATCTTATTTTTCCGCCATTCATCGGCGCCCAAGCGGGAGGCTTGAGCATTCCCGCCATGATTGGCTTCATTGTCTCCGCCGTAGGCCTGCCCATCCTAGGTGTCTTGGCCGTGTCCTTCGCCGGCGGTTTCGAGCATCTTGCCGACCGTATCTCCCCAACCTTCGCTAGAGTGCTCTCCCTACTTATCATGCTCACTATCGGCCCTTGCTTCGCTATCCCACGTACCGCTAGCACTTCCTATGAAATGGCGGTGGCCCCATTTGCCGGCTCGCTGCCCACGTGGCTGACGCAGCTACTGTACTCAGCGGTATTCTTCGCACTGGCCTTCATACTCGCCCAACACCCAGAAAAACTTTCCAAAGCATTCGGCAAGATCATGGGCCCGTTGCTGGTAGCGCTGATCGTCGTATTGTTCATCGCATGCTTGGTTATTCTTCCCAGCTCGTTCAGCGCTCCGATGGGGAACTACGAGCACGGCCAAATCGCCCAGGGATTCCTTGATGGCTACCAGACCATGGATCTGCTGGCCGCCCTGTACTTCGGCATCGTCATTTCCGCCAATGCTCGCACCATGGGCATCGACAACGAACATGCCGTACGTTGGGAAACCGCACTGGCAGGCATAGGCACCGGCATACTGCTCACGGTTGTCTACGCCGCGCTGGCCTTTGTCGGTATGGTATCCGGCACCATGGTCTCCATCGACCCGGCCAACGACACCGGTGCCACTGTGCTGACCAACCTCACCTCACGCGCGTTCGGCCTTCCCGGCACCGCACTGTTGGGTCTGGTGTTCGTCGTAGCTTGCTTCAACGTCTGCACCGGCTTGTTATGCACCTGCAGCACGTACTTCCACAATATGATGCCGAGCGTTGCCGGAATGCGCATGAGCTACCGACGTTGGACCGCCGTGATGGCGCTGTTCAGTTTCATGATATCGAATGCCGGCCTGTCCACTATCATCACCGTCTCTGTGCCGGTGCTTGTGGCGCTCTATCCGGTGGCCATCGTCCTGGTGGTACTGTCCTTAGTGCATCGTCCGCTCACGTCGCATGCACCGCGCATCTACGTATGGACAATTGGCTTAGTCGGCGCATTCGGCGTCATCGGTCTGATCGACACCATCACCCAGACTTTCGGCTGGACGATGCCATATCTGCATGACGCGTTGGCTGGAGTGCCCGGACAATCCATGCAAATCGCCTGGATGATTCCCGCCGCCATCGGCATTGTGTGCGGTATTATCGATTCCGCCCTGCGTCGGACCAAAGCCTGACGAACATACACCTATCGATGCGAGCGGGGCGGCATGTGACTCATGCCGCCCCGCTCGCATAGGAACACCGACCACCAATCGATATCGACAGCCAGCCAGCACCGCCCTTCATACAATCAATCAGCAGTCCAGATCATCAATCATGCCGACGGCAATCATTGATAATTACGTTCGATCAGCATATCCGACACCGTCAGATTCGCCGGCGACAATATCGCGTTGGCAATCACCGTCGCCAACTCATCGGGATCCATGAAGGTACGCTGCTTTTCTGACGACACATAGTCGCGGCTATCGCGATAAAACGCCGTATCGATGCCTCCGGGATACACACCCACCACTTTGACCGTGCTGCCTTTGTATGCCGCCTTGAGACTTTCCGTATATCCCTTCTCGCCCCATTTCGCGGCACAATATACCGATTCATGCGCATTGCCCCGCGTGGCCGCGGTACTCATCACGTTCACAATCTTCAGACGCTCCTCGCCTGTAGCCCGCAAAGTTGCCACGCTCCACAGCATCATACCTTTAAGGCCTTTGAGGCAACGATCCATATCCGCGCCCACATATTCGGTCGGCACTTTGAACGAGGGCTGCCCGGCGTTGTTCACCAACACATCGACATGACCCCGCATCTCAATGTCACGCATGGAGGCTTGCACAAATGCTTCGTCGGACACATCACCTACATAGGGTACATATAAACTCCCCAACACAGCCTCGGCGTCGCGCTGCGCATCGGCATCCATATCGATACCGCACACGGTCCAGCCTCTCTCCACCATCACCTGTGCCAGCGCACGTCCCAGCCCCCGCGCACTGCCCGTAATCACGGCCAATCCATCCATACTTCTCTCCTTACCATAGGCATAATTTATCCGAGCCCATCATACGCCGCCATGTTCCAGCATCCGCCATTCCGGCATGGGCAGCATCACCACAAAAAGCGCCGCCCCACAACAGTGGAACGGCGCTCCTATTCTTGCAGCGCACGCGACAGCCGCGCACCGCAATGGTCGCTCAGGGAGGGCTTACCTCACATCCGGATCGTCACGGTCGATGGTGCCAGTGAGCTTGCCGATGGCCTTCAAGCCGTGGTAGACCACCAAAATCACCACCGTGCCGATGGCGATGCCATTGAACTGCACATCGCCAATCGCGAACGCGAAGTTGGCGATGCCGATAATCATCACAATGGCCGCGACCATCACATTCACCGGCTTGTCGAAGTTCACTTTGTTCTCCACCCAAATGCGCACGCCGATCATACCAATCATGCCGTAGAGCAAGGTGGTAACGCCACCGAGCACACCCGTGGGAATGGTATTGATGATCGCACCGAACTTCGGGCACAGGCTCAAAATCAAGGCGAATCCGGCAGCGCACCAATAAGCCGCGGTCGAATACACCTTGGTGGAGGCCATCACTCCGATGTTCTCACCATATGTGGTGGTCCCCGAACCACCACCAAGACCAGCCAGCGCCGTACCCACACCGTCGGCCAGCAATGCCGTGCCCATCTGGGAGTCATAATCACGACCGGTCATCTGTGCCACGGACTTGACATGCCCAACGTTCTCGGCGACCAACACCAATACGACGGGAATGAACATGGGCAGAATCGAGAAATCCACCTGTGGCGTGTGGAATTGCGGCAAGCCGAACCATGCGGCCTGATCCACCGCGGCAAAATCCACCTGCCCACGGATGCACGCGTAAATATAGCCGATGATGACGCCGATAAGAATGTTCAAGCGTCCCAGCAATCCCTTAAACAGCACCGCCACCAACAGCACCGCCACCAGCGTAACGATGGCGGTATCAGGTGCCGCCTGGAAATTGGTCCACACATTCGGCGCCAAATTGAAACCGATAATGGCCACAATGCCGCCGTTGATCACCGGCGGCATGACCACATCGATCCACTTCGAGCCTGCGAAGTGTACCAGCACGCCAACCAGCGCCAACAGCACGCCAGTCACTAGAATGCCGAAACTGGCCACCGCAATACCCTTATGAGCGGTGGTCACTGCCGTAATCGGCGCGATGAAACCGAATGACGACCCCAAGTAGCTCGGCAGCACATTACGATTGATGAGCAAGAACAACGCCGTGGACAGCGCGGTGAAGAACAGTGTGGTGGACGGATCGAAGCCCGTCAGAATCGGCACCAGGAACGTGGCACCGAACATGGCGATGACATGCTGCGCACCGATACCGGCGGTACGTCCCCACGTCAAACGTTCATCCGGCTCGACCACTTCGCCGGGTTGCAAGGTTTTGCCGTCACCGTGAATTTTCCACGTGAACAGATTGCTCATGGTATCTCCTTATGTCACTCTCCGTGCGCGCTTACGATAATCGGCCATTGTATATTGTATGCCGTGTCGCTGTACGCCAACTGGCTATTGTAATCCGAATCACGCCAATGGCGCTGCCGCAACACTATTGCCAAGCATGTGCGCCAGACCCACTCCTAGTGCCACATGCATTACGAGACCCACACCCCATGGCAGCACCTCTCATAAGAGCGCAAATATTGGAAAACCCCTCGGAAGCATGTGCAACCGAGGGGTTTATCGTGCGCGAGACAGGATTCGAACCTGCGACCTGCTGATCCGTAGTCAGCTGCTCTAATCCGCTGGGCTACTCGCGCAAGCTGCCTTGCGGCAACTCGAATAAGATACCTCTCTGCGGCGACAGGCTCAACGCCGGCGTGTCGGCATCATATGCCATGACGCTACGGGCATGTTACGCCCTTGCGCGTCGATGGTCGAATTGCGCATCATCGTCCATAATGATATGCGGCGCGCAGTCACCATCGACTGCGTTCTTATCCACCACCACGCGGCTTACTCCTTGCATGCTGGGAACGCGGAACATGACATCCTCCAACGTACGCTCGATAATCGTACGTAGTCCGCGCGCCCCTGTGCCACGCTGTACCGTCAAAGCGGCAATACGACGTATGGCCTCGTCGGTAAACTCCAAATCCACGCCGTCTGCGGCAAGCAGCTTACGATACTGCTTGGTCAGCGCATGCTCGGGCTCAACCAGCACTGCAGCCAAGTCATCCTCATCAAGCTCATGCAGCACGCTTACCACCGGCAATCGCCCCACAAATTCGGGCAGCATGCCGAACTCTTCCAAATCATCAGGCGTCATCTGCTCCAACAGCGCGTCCGCATCCCACTCACGTTTACGCCAAGATGCTCCGAATCCACTTTCATGCGCCCCCAAACGCCGTTCCACGATGTCACGCAAGCCCACGAACGCACCACCACAAATAAACAACACGCCTCGCGTATCCATATTGACCATATCTTGGTCACGGTGCTTGCGCGTGCCTTCCAACGGCACCGATGCAATGGTACCCTCCACAATCTTCAACAACGCCTGTTGCACGCCTTCGCCACTGACATCACGCGTAATGGACGTGTTTTCCGCCGATTTTCTGGCGATTTTATCTATCTCATCAATATACACAATGCCATGCTGGGCACGCTCCACATCCCCATCCGCCGCTTGCAGCAGTCGCTGCAGCACCGTCTCCACATCGTCGCCCACGTATCCCGCCTCGGTAAGCGTCGTGGCATCGGTAATCACGAACGGAACCCGAAGCATTGACGCCAATGTCTGCGCCAAATGAGTCTTGCCCACGCCAGTAGGGCCCACCAATAAAATATTGGATTTCAGCACCTTCACTGTGCGTAAATCATCCTGAACATCGCCATCCTGACGCTGATCCATCTCGCGCGACTCCATGGCTACCCGTTTGTAATGGTTGTACACCGCGACCGACAAGCTTCGCTTGGCTTCATGCTGGCCCACCACATGACGGTCCAGATATGCGGCGATATCCGCCGGTTTAGGTACACGCAATATCTGTTCCTCATGCTGGCCGCGTCGCTCCTCCGCAATGATATCCACACATAACGCAACACATTCGTCGCAAATCGCAGCTCCCGGCCCTGCCACAATACGTCGCACCTGACGTTCGGTTTTCCCGCAGAATGCACACCGTTGCACGTCCTCGTTGTAACTCACCACTCGTCCCATGGTGACTCCTCGCTTTCTGCGTCATCGATGCGAGCCATGACGACGTCCATGCCAACAACAACGTCCCTGATGAAGATTACCGCATTGCGGCTCCATCAGGGACGAACAACACTGCCTTATCCGACCATGGTTCACAAAGTGACACCATCTCAGGCCTATCAGGAGCGGCGCTCCAACACTTCATCGACCATGCCGTATTCCTTGGCCTGCGGTGCGGTGAGAATCGTATCCACTTCGATATCCTTGCGAATACGCTCCACGTCCTGGCCCGTATGCTTGGCAAGCGTATGTTCCAACCATTCACGCAGACGCAGCATTTCCTTGGCCTGCAACTCAATCTCTGTCGCTTTGCCGAAATCCTGCCCCATAGCGGGCTGGTGAATGAGCACACGCGCATTGGGCAGCATCAAACGCTTGCCCGGCGCGCCGGCAGCCAGCAGAATCGCCGCCGCGGAAGCAGCCTGCCCGAGGCACACGGTCTGCACATCAGGCTTGATGTATTGCATCGTGTCGTAAATCGCCGTCATGGCGGTCATCGAACCACCAGGAGAATTGATGTACATCATGACGTCACGGTTGGGATCTTGACTCTCCAATACCAGCAACTGCGCCATGATGTCATCTGCTGAGGTGTCGTCCACCTGCACACCCATGAAGATGATACGGTCTTCAAACAGACGAGTATACGGATCTTGGCGTTTCAAACCATACGGTGTTTTTTCCTCGAACTGCGGCACCACGTAACGGCTGCTCGGCATCACACCGGACATTGCTCGTGCACCGGACAAACGCTGCGCGCGCGCTACAAACTGTGCTTCCTCAGATGCCATGTCACTCCCCTTGGTTGGCGCTCATCGTCCCCGGTGTGGTGACGATCCTATCGACGAAACCATATTCCAACGCCTGCTGCGCGGTGAACCAATGGTCATATTCGTTGTCACGGTAGATTTCCTCCACCGTATGTCCTGTCTGCTGGGCGGTAAGCTCGGACAGCGTTTTCTTCATATCCATAATGAGCTCGGCATTGATGCGCACATCCGTGGCGGTGCCGCCAACGCCACCCGAAGGCTGGTGCATGAGCACACGCGCATGAGACGTGAGGAACCGTTTACCCGGAGTACCTGAACTCAGCAGAAACTGTCCCATTGACGCACACATACCGATGCCTACCGTCGCCACATCCGGTTCAATCAGCTGCATGGTATCGTAAATCGCCATCCCGGCAGTAATCGAACCGCCCGGCGAGTTGATGTACAGCCAAATATCCTTATGCGGATCTTCCGCCGCCAGCATCAGCATCTGGGCACAAATGCGATTGGCCATGTCATCGCGCACTTCCTCGCCCATCCAAATGATGCGGTCCTTGAGCAGACGATGGAAAATAGGATCCGCCACCATGCCGGGCGCCGATTCATCCGACATCATGGGCAGGGTCGCCATGGGAATGCTCACCTTTGCTCTCCTTCGATTCAACAACAGATGGTTTCGAGCCTACCGTCCCGATTCGACCGAAACGCTCATATTTTGCTTATTGCGTATACCTCGCTGCCGGTCTTGGCGACACAGCAACACCGCCACGCACGACGACACGCCCACCGCGAGCGCCACCGGCAGCACCATGGACAACGGAGCGTCGCACAGTTCCAGCACCAAACACATCGCCATCAGCGGCGCACGCTGGGATGCCGCCAGCAACGCACACGCCCCCAACAACGCACACGCGCCAATTGTCATGCCGTCATGCGGCAGCACATGCCACCACACCACCGCCATGGCCGCGCCCAGCGATGAGCCCATGGCGATGGCCGGTGTCAACACGCCTCCAGAACCGCCGGCACGAATTGTCATAATTGTCACCAAGCCCTTGGCCACGCATGCAACCAGCAACAGCGCGGCCACGTCCCAAACAGCACCGGCGGAAAATCCCCACTGAGCCGTAGCCCTGCCGTTGCCCATCACTTGTGGCAGTCCTATAGCCACCACGCCGGTGACCACTCCCGCCAGCGGCAACTGCCACAGGAGTGCGGTTCCCTTGGCCGCGTGCTTCGCCGCCCAAGACGAACCGGCACGAAACCACGTGCCGACCATGCCCATCACCACACCAGCTATGACGGCAAACACCACCAGCCACGCCGAATAAGCATCCGGTAACGCGGCAATGGCATAGAACGCATGACGCCCTTTCACGAGTGTCGCTACCCATGCAGCCAATGCCGAACACCATAATCCCATGGCCACCACCGGCAAGGATGCCGACATCAACAACAGTTCGACGGTGAAACACACGCCGGCCAACGGCGCGTCATACACACCCGCCAAACCGGCACCGGCGGCAACCGCCACCATCATACGAGACTGCGCGGCATCACAACGAAGCCACGCTGCCGCACGCTGACCTATCAACGCACCAAGCTCACGTGGAGCCACCTCTCGTCCGATCGACATACCAGAACCAACGATGAGAATCTGCAATGCCACATGCACCACCGTCTGCCACCATGGCATCCGTTCGCCGCGCACCGCAGCGGACACCGACGGAACCTTGCATGTACGTGTGCGCAGCAACCACCATATCACGGCCGCCACCAGACTGGCCACTGTCACCGACAGCGCCCTGCGCCACGGTTCCACCGACATGGGGCCGGGCTCCTGCACACTTTCCATGAATCCCATGGCCACATATTCGACGCCATACAGCATCAAGGTGAGCAAACCGCATACTACCCCGACAACGACACCCACGATTGACAACACCAGCGCATAACGATACCAATACGTAACGGTTTGCTGATGCTGTCCATCATCTCTCTCGGCAGATGCATTACCTATCGTATGCTTCTCGTGCATGTCGCCTCATTCCCCTACACGTCATCTCACCACGGCCCGATGCGCCCGGATACGCATGTGGGCTGGAACCATACTGATTCCAGCCCACATGCCATCAATCGCCGATTGCATCAATCAACTGATACAACCTTACTCGGCGTCATCCGCCTTGCTCAGCTCGTCGGCAACAGCGGCGGCAGCCGAAGCGGCTTCCACAGCTTGCGATTCTTCGCTCTGCTCGTCCTCACCCAAGAAGGCGCTCAAATCCAACGGCTCGCCGTCGCACACGAACTTCACCGCGCGCATACCGGCCAACAGACCCTTGGAACGGCCGACTTCCTGCACGGCGGAACCCAGCTGCCCATTGCGCACGATGGCGCTGATGAACGCGGAGGGATCCATGCCATACTGCTGGGCGATGGACGCCAGGAAGTTGGTGACATCAGCCTGGGAAACCTGCACGTCCATGGTTTCGGCGAGCACGTCGAGCACCATCTGATCGCGTAGTTCCTTCTCCACCGCCTGCTCGGCTTCGGACTTCTGCTCCTTGGTGGCCTTTTCCGGATCGGGAGTCATGCCCTTGAGGTGCTCGGCAACCATATCGGCCTTGACCCCCTTGGGAACCGCAATCTCCGCATCTTCCTGCAGCTTGGCGATGAAAGCATCACGCGCCTCGGTGGCCTGACGACCCTGGGCATCGTTCTCGCATGCCTTGCGGATATCCGCCTTGAGCTCGTCCAACGTATCGAACTCGGAGGCTTCCTGCGCAAAGTCATCATTCAGCTCCGGCAGCTCCTCGGCCTTCACCGAGTTCACCTTCACCTTAATTGTGGCCTTCTGGCCTTCGTGCTCGCCGGCTTCCAGCGTGCCTTCGAAGGTGGTTTCCTCGCCGGCGGACAGGCCTTCCAAGGCCTCATCCAAACCGTCCAGCATGGTGCCCGACCCCAGTTCGTAGCTCACGCCTTCCTGCGAGTCGACGGATTCGCCATCAATCTGGGCGTCCAAATCGATGTTGGCGAAGTCTCCCTTGGCAGCGGGGCGATCCACGCCGACCAAGGTGCCGAAACGCTGACGCAGGGTCTCGAGACGACGCTCGACATCCTCATCGCTGACCTCAGGCTTGGCGACCTCGATGGTCATGCCGGCAATCTTCGGCAGCTTGATTTCCGGACGGCGCTCCACCGTGGCAACGAACTTCAACTTCGTCTCGTCGGAAGCCGACTGCGGCACTTCCTGCACGTCGAGCTCGGGCTGGCCCATAGGACGGATCTTCTTCTCTTCCAAAGCCTTGGAATACAGCTCCGGCACGCCGTTGTTCACGGCCTCGCCGGCGACGGCCGCAAAGCCGATACGCTGGTCGATGATCTTACCGGGCACATGTCCCTTACGGAAGCCGGGGACGGTGACCTGCTTGCCGATCTCCTTGCGGGCGGCGTCCAGATACGGGTCGAACTCCTCGGAATCGACGGTGATGGTGAGCTTCACCTTAGTGGGCTCAAGGTTCCTGACGCTGATTTTCACGCTTGCGCTCCTGAACTATAGCTAGTCTACTAACTCTGCCGTTACGGCAACCGTTACATAATAGCGCGAGTTACGGACGCGGCAAGCAACTTGACCTGCCACGCGCGAGCCCCCTGCTCCAGCAGGAATTCCTCCACGTCCACGCGAGCAGGGTGTTCCTGCCAACATAGATTACGAAGATACCGGCTTTTTATCAGTACGTCAGCCGGTGTCGACGTATCTTGGGCAATCTGATTGATCACCCGTTTTACCGCCTGCAAACGTTCATAGCGCTCCGGATACGATTGCCGCCACAATGCCATGGACCTTGGAGCATTGATCGTGGGTTCAAACGGCACGCTTGGTACGCTCGGACACTGCTCGTCAGGCAATGCCAACGCACGTTGGATCGCCTGCTTCCACACCGTCGACTTGATTGACCGTTGAATCGGCGCATACCGCGCGAACATCTTGTCGCGACCATCACCCAACGATATGCGCACGCGTTCGTTGAGCGAACGAATCGCGCGAAATTCACGGATGTTATGCGGCTTACGTTTCGCCGCTTCAAGAATTGCCGCATCGCTTAACAACAACGTAGGCTCGATGTCATGCTCACGCGCCAACGCGTCACGCTGCATCCACAATTCACGGGCCACCGCCAACGCACGGCGGTCGTGATGCAATTCGTTGATATGTGACAAATGCACCCACGGATCGCTATGGCGCACCTTCGGCGTCAATCCCTTGCGCAGCACATGCGCAAATTCCTCGCGCGCCCAGTCCTCCTTGCCTTGGCGACGCAGCTCACGCGCCATACGCTCACGAAGATCGAGCAACAATTCCACATCCAGGGCCGCATAGTTACGCCAATCCCTCGGCAACGGCCGATACGACCAATCCGCCGCCGAATGTTCCTTCGCCAGCGCCAGTCCTAATACATGCTCCGTGACGGACGACAATCCAACTCGCGGCAATCCCAACAGGCGAGCCGCCACCATGGTGTCGAACAAGGATTGAGGAATCAGATCCAATTGTACGTAACCGGGCAAATCCTGCGTCGCATCATGCGCCACCCATTGCGCATCGGACACGGCCTCGGCGAACGGGCGCATCGTCATCCCCATCGCACGCAGTGCCACCGGATCAATGAGCGCGATACCCGCCCCCTCGCGCTTGAACTGCACCAACCAGTCATCATGTCCATACCGAAAGCCGCTGGCACGCTCGGCATCGGCCGCCAACGGTCCACTCGCCGCAGCAAAGCGTTCGCAACACTGTATGAATTCCTCGGGTGCATCGATGACCTCAGGAACGCCTCCGCGAGGCTCCCTGCATAGCCGAGGCTCGTCATTCACCGGGCATATCCTCCTCGTCCGCCGACAATGACCGAACGAACCGCGCCCATGCATTCACCCAAGCAGCGGCGTTCGTCGTACCGCCCGCAACGGTAGGCGCACTCCACGACACCCGTAATTCACACGCCGTGCGCGATGGCGCTTCCAACTCGCCACACGCCGTATCTTTGATCAAACTTACCGTGCCACCCAACTTCTCGACCCCACACGGTTCGACATAACGCTGCATCGCTGCCCAATAGTATTCGCGCAATACATCATCAGGATCTTCGCAGTCAAGCAAAGCGCGTGCATACGCGACGCATCTCCATAGCGATCCGTTCTGATTCAGCGAATATAACAGCGCGATCCAGCCTTGCGCATCACAACCACGAGCATACGCATATCCATGAGCCCCATCGTGTTCACCGGACGTCTGCAGCGCCACCGCAATCGCATAACGTGCGGAGCACAGGTGCAACGGAACTTCCCGATACATCAGCCCCGGTACGCGAGACATGGCGCGCAGCTGCTCCACCGCATCCCACACACCATCAGGCACACCTTCGGGGCGGGATCGCCTCCGACGCCCCCGCGACGGATCATCGCGACCCATTCCTTCCGGAAAACTCAACACTTCAGCGTGCATATTTCTATAATACCGCTATTTTTGTCAATATTTGGATTTTACCCACCCTGATATCGCACAGCCATGCACGGCACCCTGTCCGATCGTTTTAATACACCACGAATCCGTGGTCTTCGAACTGCTTGGACACCCGGGCCTTCAATGCCGCCGACGGGCCTTTCTGGTCCTCCAGCGGGTACGGAATGCGCATCTCATGCCACTTGGGTCGTCCAAGCTGATGAAAACCCAACACATCGATATGCTCCACCGAATCGCCGAACTCCTCGCAAATGCGAGCGACACGCTCTACATTCTCCTCCGAATCGGTCAAACCTGGCACTAGTACAAAACGAATCCACATCTTCTTGCCACGCGCCGCCAGGCGCTTGCCGAATGCTATGGTCGGTGCCAATGTGCCACCGGTCACCTCCCGATACGTATCCTCGTCACCCGACTTGACATCCAACAGACATAAATCAATATCATCAATCATCTCGTCGGTATAGTTCTTCCCCAAGAAACCGGAAGTATCCAAGCACGTGTGCACTCCTATCTCTTTGGCAGCACGGAAAACCCTAGACACGAACGCGGGCTGCATCATCGATTCGCCGCCCGAGAAGGTAATCCCGCCGCCCGTAGCCTTGAACAGATCGGCATAGCGAGATACCTTGGCGATCATCGCATCCAAATACACCGGCTGTCCATCGCGCATCTTCCACGTATCGGGATTCTGGCAATACTGGCACCGCAATGGGCAACCACTCATGAACACCGTCATACGAGTGCCCGGACCATCCACCGACGTATTAATGTCCCAGGAATGTACAAAACCGATATCGCCGGTTTTCAACGCCGCGATACGGTCACGACGGTCAAGCCCCACTGGAGATTCAAACCCGGACAGGCCTCCCATCAACGTTTGGCTGGTGTACTCCTGCGACGCCTTCAGCATATGCCGCGTCGTGGTGCGAAATGAAGTGCCCTGCGCCATGAGATACTCCTTTGTCTGGTGTGCTAGCCAATATGCCCACTGTAACAGCCGGGGCGAGCTGACGCATGGTGACGCAACGCACATTCCGGCACGAAAAGTCCGATGCGCACGGTTGCGTGTTTCTGCGGCGACTCTCCCGATAAGAAGTCTTGCTCTCACGCCACATACACGCCTCGATCAACACCATATCGTATGCGCCACATACGCACATGCCACCATAGACGCACGCACCATAGTAAGAGGGGCGGAGCCTTTGCCGCCCCGCCCCTCTTACTTCACATGACCTGTACGTCTATGCACCGCAAATCAGTCGGTGACCGCACCCTGGTGGAAGGTACGGGAGATCACGTCGAGCTGCTGCTCCTTGGTGAGCTTGACGAAGTTCACCGCGTAGCCGGAGACACGCACGGTCAGGTGCGGGTACTTCTCAGGATGCTCGACGGCATCCTCCATGGTCTCACGACGCAACACGTTGATGTTGGCGTGATACAGACCATGGCCGTTGCCGGCGTCCAGAATGCCGACCAGGTTGCCGATACGCTCCTGCTCGTCGCGGCCCAAGCCATCAGGGGTGATGGTGTTGGTCAGCGAGATGCCGTCCAGCGCATCGTCGTAGTCGATCTTGCCGACGGAGAACATGGAGGGCAGCATGCCGTGCGAATCCATACCGTTCTCCGGGTTTGCGCCCGGAGCGTACGGGGTGCCCTTCTTGTGGCCCGACGGGAAGGAACCGGTGTTCTTGCCGTACTCCACGTTCGAGGTGATGGTCAGGATGGACTGCGTCGGAACCGCACCGCGGTACACCGGCAGACGCTTGACCTGGCCCATAACGGTGCTGACGACCCACTTCGCCAAATCGTCGGCGCGGTCGTCGTCGTTGCCGTAGATCGGGAACTCGCCCTCGGTACGGTAGCCGACGATCAGATCGTCCTCAGCGCCCTCGACATACTCATATTCGTGGCCTTCCATGGTCTTGGCATCCTTATTGTAGATCGGATAGACCTTGGCGTACTTGACGGCGGCCAGCGAATCGGCGGCGATGGACAGACCGGACATACCGCAACCCAAGGTACGGTACACTTCCTTGTCGTGCAGCGCCATCTCGATGGATTCGTAGGCGTACTTATCGTGCATGTAGTGGATGATGTTCAGCGCCTGGACATAGGTCTCGGACAGCCACTCGAGAGCCTTCTCATAGTTGGCCTTGACCTTCTCGTAATCCAGGGAGCCGTCGGCCTCCGGAGCGATGGGCTCGATCACGCCCTTGTCGATGACCTGCATGCCGGTCATCTCGTCGCGGCCGCCGTTGATCGCGTACAGCAGCGCCTTGGCCGAGTTCACGCGAGCCGCGAAGAACTGCATCTGCTTGCCGACGCGCATCGGGGACACGCAGCAAGCGATGGCCGCGTCGTCGCCCCAGTGGCTACGGATGTCCTTGTCGGACTCGTACTGGATGGCCGAGGTATCGATCGAGATCTTGGCGCAGAAACGCTTGTAGCCTTCCGGCAGCTTCGGATCCCAGAAGATGGTGATGTTCGGCTCGGGGCCGGGACCAAGGTGCTCCAGCGTCAGCGTGTTGAGCAGACGGAAGGAGGTCTTGGTGACCATCGGACGGCCGTCGTCGGCGAAGCCGGCGTCGGACCACGTCGCCCAGTACGGGTCACCGGAGAAGATGTTGTCGTAATCCTTGGTACGCAGGAAGCGCACGATACGCAGCTTCATGACGATGTTGTCGATGATTTCCTGAGCATCGGTTTCGTCAATCAGACCGGCCTTGAGGTCACGCTCGAAGTAGCAATCGAAGAATGCGGACAGACGGCCGATGGACATGGCGGCGCCATCCTGGCTCTTGATTGAGGCCAGGTACCCCATATACGTCCACTGCACGGCTTCCTTGGCGTTCTGCGCCGGGCGGGACAGATCCAGGCCGTACTCATTACCCAAGGCGATAAGCTTCTTGAGTGCCTTGATCTGCTCGTCGTGCTCCTCGCGGAAACGGATCCAGTGCTCGATTTCCGGCTCGGTGAAGTCGTTGCGGTACGGCACGGAGTCCTTGTCGCGCTGCTTGAACTTGATCAGCGCGTCCACGCCGTACAGCGCCACACGACGGTAGTCACCGATGATGCGGCCACGGCCGTAGGCATCCGGCAGACCGGTGAGAATCTTGTTATGACGGGCGATCTTGATGCGCTTGGTGTACACGCCAAACACGCCGTCATTGTGGGTCTTGCGGTACTTGGTGAAGATCTTCTTGATCTCCTGATCCGGCTCCTTGCCGGCTTCCTTGATGGCCTGCTCAACCATGCGCCAACCGCCGTTCGGCATCATCGCTCGCTTGCAGGGGGTGTCGGTCTGCAGACCAACGATAACGTTGTCGACTTCGGAGCTATCGATGTAGCCAGCCGGGAAAGCGTCGATATCCGCCGGAGTGTGGGTATCCACGTCGTAGACGCGCTGCTTACGCTCGACCGCCAAGTAGTTGTCGTCCAAGAACTTCCACAAATGCTTGGTCTTGTCCGTCGCATCAGCGAGGAAGGACTCGTCGCCCTCGTACGGGGTGTAGTTCTTCTGGATAAAGTCACGAACGTCGACGTCGTTCTGCCAGTTACCCTCGGCGAAACCTTCCCAAGCCTTGGCTTGGAGTTCCTCCGCGGAGACCGCCGTTGCATCAACTGCTGTCATATCCACTCCTTCTGGGTGTTGGTGGCGACGCATCGTTACGTCGTCTCTACAATTGCCCATTGTAGCCAACGTGTCAGATGCACAAGCGGAGAGATAACGTGAGCTTCCTCACATTTTGTTATCGTTAACATCCTTCATCCGCGATCATATTGACTATTGCCACCAGAAGTGGATTCACTCACGGAACGCGCTCGTCACCGGCAGACGGCGGTCACGACCAAACGCCAACGCAGTCACCTTCGGCCCTAACGGATACTGTCGGCGCTTCCATTCCGCGCGGTCGACCAATCGCATCACCGTATCCACGGTATCTTCGTCGAAGCCATCCTCCAGCAGATCCGCACGGCCATGCGCATGTTCGATGTACGCCGCCAATACCTGATCGAGCAGATCATACTGCGGCAACGAATCCGAATCCTTCTGCCCCGGCCTGAGCTCCGCACTCGGCGCCTTCTCAATCGAATTGACCGGAATCATCACCCCCTGCGGCAACGGCACACCGCGATCGGCCGACTCATTGCCCACAATGGGAATACCACCGATGCCAATCCCTGCGGCAGCCGCGCGATTGCGCCACCGCGCCAACTGCCACACGCGGGTTTTGAGCAAATCCTTGATCGGGGCATATCCGCCTACTGCATCGCCGTAAATCGTCGAATACCCACACGCCAACTCCGACTTATTGCCGGTAGCCAGAGCCAGCAACCCCTTGCTGTTCGAATATGCCATCACCAACACGCCGCGAATACGAGCCTGCAGGTTCTCCGCTGCCACGCCCTCAAGCGAAAGCTGCCGCTGATAGGCGTCGAACAAGGATGCAATGGGCTGGGTATCGTAGTGCGCTCCCAACAACGCAGCCAAATCGGCGGCATCATCCTTGGAACCATCCGACGAATACATGCTCGGCATGGAAATGCCCCACACCTGCTCGCCGCCGCACGCATCGGCCGCCATCGCCGCCACCAAAGCGGAATCGATACCGCCGGAAAGCCCCAGGCACACGCCGCGGAAGCCATTCTTGCGCATATAGTCTTTCAGTCCCAGCACACAGGCGCAGTACACTTCCTCGTCGCCATCCAAGGACGGCGCGATGTCTCCCACCTGCTGGCGGCTGGCATCGGTGTCGATCCGCACTAGGCTCATCGCCTCGACGAACATGGGCGACGACGACAAAACCGTGCCATCCACATCCACGGCAAAGCTGCCACCGTCGAACACCAGGTCATCCTGACCGCCTACCTGATTGACATACAATACGGGAGCACCTACTTGCGTCGCCCGACGGGACGCCAGCTCACGACGCACATGCGTCTTGCCCTCCTCATATGGTGAGCCGTTCATCGTCACCAACACGTCAATGCCAAGCTGCGCCAGTGCGGCGACCGGCCCGCCTTCCTGCCAGATATCCTCGCAGATTGCCACGCCGACGCGCACACCCCGCACGTCCAACACCAGCGACTCCTGGCCGGAACCAAAAATGCGAAACTCGTCAAATACACCGTAATTAGGCAGGAAATGCTTGTCATAGCTGGCCAGTACCTGGCCGTCACGCAAAGCCACCAACCGATTGCGAGGCCTGCCGTCATCACCCATGCCGACTGTGCCGACCAATACCGTCAGTGACCCCAACCCCTCCTCGCGCAAACGGTACGCCAACGTCTCCACGGCTTCGGCGGCCGCCTGGCGGAAGGTACCGCGCAAAGCCAAATCCTCGATGGGGTAGCCCGTCACCGTCATTTCCGGGAATACCACCATATCGGCATGCGCTTCCGCCGCGCGACGTGCATATGCCACCACCGCCGTCGTATTGGCCTGCAAATCTCCCACACATGTATCAATCTGTGCCATCGCACACACAATCTGAGTCATAGCTTCCCAGTGTAGTGCGTCAGACGGCTTGCGCACGCCGAATACCCGCGGGGGCACTCACCGCCGAAACACGTCCGGCTACCGACCCAACGTCAACACGGCCAGCCGTCAGCGCAGCTCCTCCATCACACGCAATGCCGCATGCGCATAGAACCGCACGAACGTCGGCAACGATTCATCCAAACCCACGAACTGCGGGCTATGCCAGGCGGCACAACCCTCCCGCCCGTTCGAGCCGACGAACGCAAACACCAACCGCATGGTTTTGCCATATTCGCAAAAATCCTCCCCAGCCATCGACGGGATGATGGGCACCAGTTCGGCGCACTGTCCGACCTCTTCCGCTACTGCCCGCGCCAACGCGGCGTCGGATACCAGCGGATCTTGGAAATCATCCCACATCACCTCGGCACTCACTCCGAACGCCGCCGCCGTGGACGTGACCACCTCACGGAAACGCCGGCCGGCCAGCTCCCCGTCTTCGGCATGGAAATAGCGGGCCGTTCCTTGGAGCTGCGCATGGTCGGGCACCACATTCCACACCTGTCCGCCCGTCACTTGCGTCACGGACAGCACAAAGGGGTGAAACGGCGAGACATTGCGGCTGGCAATGGTTTGCAATGAGGACACCATCGCCGCGAGCGCCTCAATCGGCCCGGTGCCGCGATGCGGATAGGCGGCGTGGGTGCCTTCTGCATGAATGTCGACGCGGAACCGCACGCATCCCGCCATCATGGGTTCGGCGCCGATGGCCAGCTGACCGGGGCGATACAGTGGATTGTTATGGGTACCGATCATGGCTTCGACCCCATCGAGCACGCCGGTTTGCAGTACGGCACGCGCACCTTGTCCAGTTTCCTCACTGGGTTGGAACACCAAGGTGATGGTGCCTGCGATGTGCTCGCGGTGCGCGCTCAGCCATTGCGCCGCGCCCAACAGACCCGTCATATGCAAGTCATGGCCGCAGCCGTGCATGGTGCCGTGGTGTTTCGAGGTGAACGGCAATCCGCTGTCTTCTTCGATGGGCAGTCCGTCGATGTCGGCACGCAATGCGATATGCGGGCCCGGCCGGCCGCCTTGAATCACGCCGATCACACCGGTGCCCATGGAGGTGGGCACGATCTCGACGCCATATGCGCGCAAACGATCGGCGAGGTATTCGCTGGTGCGATATTCTTCGAATCCTTGTTCGGGATGCCGGTGCAGCCAATGCCGTATTGCCGTCAGTTCACCGATATCCATCTGCACTTGCGTGACCATATCCGTCCTCTTTCCACAGTTGTCGGTCTTACCCCACATAGCCGTCGCACAAGCCGGCGATGTCCTGCGCGCACCGCGTGTCGGCAGTCGCACCCACGATTGCCGACACGTCGCCACACATCTTAGCGCTTGCGTTTAAGCAGGCGCTTCGCCACGGCGTTGGCCAGTCCCTGCACCAGCTGCACCAGTACGATCATGATAAGCACCGCCGTCCAGGTCACCACAGGATCGAACTTTTGGTAGCCGTAGGCGATGGCGAAGTTGCCCAAACCGCCGCCACCGATATATCCGGCCATTGCCGACATATCCAGCACGCCGATAAAGAGGAAGGCGTAGGCCAGAATCAGCGGGGCCAAGGCTTCGGGAATCAGTACCGTCCAAATAATCGTCCAGATGCTCGCCCCCATGGAGCGGGCCGCTTCGATCATGCCGGGATCCACCGGCACCAGATTCTGTTCAACCAACCGTGAGGTCGCCACCGTACACATGACGATCATGGGGAATATCGCCGCCACCGTACCGATGGACGTGCCCACTACCGCTATGGTCACCGGCTGCATCGCCGCAAGAAAAATGATGAATGGAATGGGACGGATCAGATTCACCGCCACGTCAAGCACCCGATACACCACCGGCTGGGCGAACAAGCCGCCTGGGCGCGTGCCGTAGAGCACCACGCCTAACAGCAGCCCCAACGCGCCACCCACCACTAGGGTGATCAGCACCATGGCCAACGTTTGTCCCACGGATTGGAACAGCAACGGACGCAGTACGCTCCAGTCGCTTCGCGCATTCGCCAGGATCATTGTTCCTCTCCTTTCCGTCCGTGACGCACCTGCGCCACCGCACGATCGTACGGACACGGATCTGCCGCCGTGCCGAAGTCCACCACATCGCTGTTAGCACGCAATTCCCGCAGAAATTCCGCCAAACGCGGCTCCTCGGCGACGAATTCATAGGTCATCGAACCAATGGCCACGCCCTGCACCGTGTCGATACCGCCGAACAGCAGATTGCTGGCGATGCCGTACCGCGCGATCAAAGCCGAAATATTCTGCCCCGACGAAGTCACCACGCGCCCGTCATGCGCCACATGCGTGTCGCGCTGACGAATCAGCACGGTCACCACACGATGAGGCCATTCACGATGCAGTCGTTCGATATGCGATTCGTCGGGAATGCCGGACATGACGGTGCCGATAAAGCGTTTGGTCACCGATTCACGCGGCGCGGCGAAGACGTCGTACACGCCCCCCTCCTCCACGATGCGCCCGCCGGACATTACGGCCACACGGTCAGCGATTCGCTGCACCACATCCATTTGATGGGTGATGAGCACGATGGTGATGCCAAATTCCTCATTGACCCGGCGCAGCAGATCCAGCACCTCGCCGGTGGTTTGCGGATCCAACGCGCTGGTGGCCTCATCGGCCAACAGAATCTGCGGATAGGTAGCCAACGCACGGGCGATGCCCACACGCTGCTTCTGACCGCCCGACAGCTGCGAAGGATACGCGTGCTCATACTCGCTGAGCCCGACGAATTCCAGCAATTCCTTGACCCGCTGCCGCTGGTAGTCCTTACGCCAATGATCCAACTGCAACGGATAGGCGATGTTCTGGGCCACGGTTTTGGTGGAGAACAAATTGAACTGTTGGAAAATCATGCCGATTTTCTGACGGATAGGCCTGAGCTTGCCTTCGCCCAAACCAGCCAAACGTTCGCCCAACACCGTCACTTCGCCCTCGGTGGGGCGTTCCAGCGCGTTGATCATGCGCACCAACGTGGATTTGCCCGCACCGGAATAGCCTATGATGCCGAACACCTCGCCGCGGCGGATATCCAGGCTCACATCATCCACCGCCTTCACGTCGTCG
This sequence comes from Bifidobacterium sp. LH_491, assembly GCF_056356495.1. Classification (NCBI taxonomy): domain Bacteria; kingdom Bacillati; phylum Actinomycetota; class Actinomycetes; order Bifidobacteriales; family Bifidobacteriaceae; genus Bifidobacterium; species Bifidobacterium sp. LH_491. The sequence continues at coordinate 694,719 of NZ_JBKEUI010000001.1, read as the reverse complement.
CCGGATGCGCGCGAACGATACCGCTTGCTCACATGGTCGAACGCGATGATCGTCTCATCCGTCGACTGTTCCTGCCGTGTACTCATCTGCTCACCGCTCCTTGATGTCCTGTTCGATATCCGCCAAATAACCCTGCAATTGCTTGGCGCTGAATCCATCTGCCAATACGGCCGTGCCACCGGCGTTCTCCTGCAGCTTGTCTAAGACCTCGGTGGACTGGAATAGTTCCACCACCTTGCGGTATATGGGATTATCGACATCAGCCTTACGGGCCACCCACACATTGATATATGGATGCGCCTCCTCGCTGGACGCATCATCCTGATAAATGGATTCGGTCATTGACAACCCGGCATCCGCCACATAATCGTTATTGATGATGCCCGCGGCAATTTGCGGATCCTTCAGCGCATTCGCCACCTGCTCCGCCTTCAACGCCGTCACCTTAACTAACGACTTCGACTCATCGATGTCGGCCGGCGTCGAAAACGCCGTCCACTCATCTTTCATGGCAATCAGTCCCGCCGACTTGAGCACGCCGATGGCACGCGCCTGGTTCGTCTCGTCATTGGGAATGGCGATGGTCGAGCCCGCCGGAATGTCACGGATATTCCGATACTTTTGCGAATACACACCCAACGGGTAAATGGCCACGCCGCCGATAGGCTGCAAATCCTTGTGATTGCTCACGTTATAGTTCGCCAAATACAGCAAATGCTGAAACTCGTTGAGATCCAATTCACCGGAATCAACCGCAGGGTTTTCCGACGTATAGTCTTGGAAATCCACGATATTAACGGCGATACCGGCCTGTTGGGCTTTCTCACGGAATGCTGTCCACTGCGGATCGGTGGCGCCCACCACACCGATATTGACCGGATTGGAAGCCGACCCCTTGGGAGCGTTAGTATTCGGGGCGATCAAGCAATACACGCCGAACACCACGGCCACCATCATTGCCACCACCATCACCACAATAGCCACGTTGCGTGGCGTGTGATTAACCCTCACAGGATTGGTGGTATCCAATGGCAATGGCGACGATGGCTGCGAACCCATAATGCTCCGTCCTCGAATGATGTACCGTATCGGCGTCGCATCCCGCGACCCCGGAAGGCAACGCCTCCGGCACACCACCATACGGCACCACGAGCACGCGACCTACGCACAAGCCCATTTTGCCCTATAACCATTGCTGATAACACGTACTCAATCGCTGCTATGACAAGGATTACGCCATAAGCATGTCAGTTCATGCACAGGTCGTAGACTAACAGTCGACAGCTTATATCAGCTACGCATCTGCAAGGAGTTCCCGTGTCCTCTTCCGCATCCGCGCATGACCAATCCATTCGCGCCGCATTTTTTGACATCGACGGCACACTTACCAGCTTCACTACCCATGAGATTCCGGATTCAACCATCGAATCGCTGAACCGTTTACGCCAGCAAGACATCGCCATCTATCTATGCACCGGACGCGCGCCCTCACATATGGACGTGGTACTGAACATGCTGCCTATCCGCTTCGACGGCGTGGTCTGCCTCAACGGGCAATACTGCTTCGACGACACAGGCGTGCTCCACGCCAATTCCCTAGCCCCCGAAGACATCACCACTATCATCGCCTGGCTTGATGAGCATCCCGATGTCGTCTCCAATTTCTGCGAGCGTGACTACGTATACTTCAACCAGATCACCGACGCCATGCGCGCCACATGGAAGCAGCTGGGCAAAACCGCGCCCGCCACACACGTTAACGACCCGCACCAGCGAGCGCTGACACACGACACGTTCCAAATCAGCCCATTCATCAACTGTGAGGATGAAGCTTCACTCATCGCACGCTGCCGTAACGTGCAAGGCGTGCGTTGGCACCCGGACTTCACCGACCTCATTCCAGCCGACGGAGGCAAAGACCATGGTATGGCCCGCATCCTGTCCCGACGTGGATGGACGGCCAAGCAGTGCATCGCCTTTGGTGACGGCGGCAACGATGTGAGTATGCTGCGCTACGCCGGCATTGGCGTCGCCATGGGCAACGCCACCAAAGAAGCCAAGCAAGCCGCCGACTATGTGACCGACGATGTCGACCATGACGGTATTCTGCACGCCTTGCAGCACTTCGACATTCTCTAGACACTCCCCACGCCCCGCCGAACGTGACGACGTCGTATGACGGCGACGCTCGTGCGCCAAGGCGTGCTCCGTCGTGAACCTATGAAAGAATCAGCAGTATGACCACTATTATCATGCACACCTCTGATGATAATAGTGGTCAGCTGTTTTTGGCTTTGTTCCAAGTTTTTTCATTTTTGGGAAACCTGCCGATTACCCTCGTTTTTCACGAGGCACCTACAGGCACCAAGAATAATCTCGACTGATTCCCATCCCACCGGCCGGCTATCATCAGCCGTCCCATGATGCTCATTCGAGACCTCCCGCCGATGATGGATGCCCGGAACCATACCGTCCACCCAAGGGGGAAGTCAATGGAAAACACGCAGGCGAAAAGGCGCAGGAAATGGGGATCAGTGATCGTCCGCAGGAACGCAGACGGCACCCCGACCAGCTTCCAGGCGCGATATGTCAACCCGCTCGACCCACCCAAGAAGGTTGCCCGCAACTTCGGACTGGAATACGAGACGGAAGCCTACAAGTGGCTCGACGAGGAACACTACCTCGTCACGCTCCACAACAAAGGCATCAGACAATGGGTCCACCCATCGCAGCGAAGCTCGAACTCCATGCCCACATTCAGGGAATACTCCAAAGACTACTTCAACAAATACCGCAAACCTGACGGCAGCAAGCTATCCGGACGATCCAACCGGTGCAACGAGATCGTGCTACGCCGGCTCAACGAGACGTTCGGCGACACCCCACTCGACCGCATCACCCGGCAAATGGTAGAAGAATGGTACAAGAACGCCCATGACACGTTGACGGCATGGACGTTCGAGCAGGCGGCACGCACGCTCAAACGTATTATGCTCGCCGCCGCTACCGAACAAGCCGAGGGCACCCCGCCACTCATCCCGGCGAGCCCTTGCCGGTATCGCGTCATCAAGCCGCAATCCGCCCGCCGCGACCAACCACCGGTCACCGCGGACGAAATCAACAAGCTGGCCGCGCTCTTCCCCGACTATCAGCGGCTCGCGCTCTGGCTCTCCCTCTTGGTCGGCGGACTGCGCCTCGGCGAGGTATGCGCCCTGCAACTGCGCGACATCGACCTGGAGAACCTACAACTCCACGTCCGCCACTCCGTCAACCGTGGCCCCGATGACCGAGGCAAGTACCGATTATGCGAGCCCAAGACCAAAAGCAGCAAGCGGGTCGTACCCATCCCGAAACCGCTCGCACCGCTCATCGAGGCCCATATCAGCCGGTTCTGCAAGAACCTCCAGCCCGACACCATGCTGTTCCACTCGCCCATGCTGGACGACTGGCTGCTCCCACCCACGACCATCGAACGGACGTTCCGCGTAGCCCGTGAAAAGATCGGACGACGCGACATCACCTTCCACTCATTGCGCGCCACGCACGCCACCATGCTCGTCCTTGCGGGCGGCACCATGCGTGAGGCGATGGATGACCTCGGACACACCAGCCTCACCGTCGCGGTGGACAGCTACCAGCGCATAGTCGGGGAACACCACCGCGACACCGTGGAACTCCTCGCCTACCTGTACATGCCATCGAACGATCCGACTGTGATCCGCACGGTCATAGACCAGAAGGAACGTCAGATCGACAAGCTCCGCAACGAGGTGTACAAACTCAGGAAGATCCTGCGCGAAAAGGGCTGACGGCATCACGGTCCATAACCGGACGCTTCAAGAACCGAGTTGGCATCCCCGCGGCGGGACTTATCGACCCCGACCCGTTTCTCCTCGTTGCTTCACGGAATCGGTATAACCACAAAGTATAGCCTTCGGTCTACTGACCCCTATGACGCACAGGGCCCCTATGATCGATCCCAGCTCTCTTGCCATCCCCGTCTTGTCGGTCGAGGTTCTTCCGCAGCGTGTCGCCGAATCTGTCCAGCAGATCCGTCTTGTTGCGGATGGAGTCAGGTTTCCGACGCAATCCTTCGACAAGTTCGACGAATGCGCGCTCCTCCTGTTCCACGCAGTCGAGGAAGATGGAGCAGAACGAATCCGGCTCGCCGTCCACCTGCCAGGCTTCCAGGCTGCGCGCGTAGGCGCGTCCAGCGTCGTACTTGATGGCCACGGGGCGGTATCCATGCCCGAGCAATATGAAATTGAGCAGCTGGCGGCCGGTACGCCCGTTGCCGTCCATGAACGGATGGATGTTCTCGAACATCGCGTGGAAGCCGGCGGCCCTGAGCAGCGGATGAGCGGCGCAGCCGTCCAGCCCGTCGATCAGGGCCCGTAGGTCGTCGCGGATCTCCAGCGGGTCCGCGGTCTTGACGCGGGTCGCGGTGATCCTCGCCAAGTATCCGTAGGGGCGAAACGTGCCACGGGCGAACGGCTGGAGATCCAGTGCGGTCACCTCGTGGACGCGGCGGATCAGCTCCTCGTCCAGTTTCTGGCCCTCCTTGGCGTATTCGCGCACGTAGGCCATGCCGTCCGCGACGCCGCGCGCCGCGAACACGTATCTGGCCGGCGAGTCCGAGGGGACGAACTCGCCCTCCAATACCAGCGACGTGTCCTCCAAAGTCAATGTGGAACCCTCGATGGCGTTCGAGTTGTAGGTATAGCGCACCAGCCAGTCGCGGTCGTAATCCGCCAGCGCCATATCCTCGACGCCATCCAGGGGTTCCAGCGCGTGGGACCGGTCCTTCAGCGAGTCGATCCTCCGTAGGCGCTCGGCGGTTCCCGGCTCGCGCTCAAGGTCGAGCAGTTCCTCGGGCAGTTCCTGTATGCGCTGCGACAGCTCGGGATTGACCATCATGCTCCTCTTTTCGTGTTCCGGTTGCAAAGTCCATTATTCCAGCCACGATCCGTTTCACCTTGCGGACTGCATGTCACAGAGAGTCGCGCCGCCCTTCCCGGGTCGATTCGAACGCCGTGGCCACCTCTTCCGATACCGGCATGCACATCGTCACCCTGCCGGTTTCCTGCGCGGCATCGCGTTTCATGGCGCGGCGTTCGGCCCTGGTGGGCCGTTCGAGAATCCACTCAGCGCACGCGCGGACAAGGATGGAAGAGACGATCACACCGATGGAACCCCAGAAGTCCGGGACGAAGTCCGGCTTTGCATGGTCGTACCAGAACCAGAGGACCAACGCCAGGATCAACGCCAGGCCGCCGGCCAGGGCGGCGAGCTTGTGGAACACGAGAGCGAGCGTACGGATGGGATGAGTGACCAGTCCCGTCGCCAACGCGACGACAACAAGCAGGGCGGAAACGGCGACGGCGATGACGGCGACGATCAGGTATATCGCGAGCATATAGAGTCCGAGCATGGTTGGCCTTCCTTCTCTCTTCTAATCCATTGTACTGCGCGCGCATGTCGCTCGCGGCGAGCTGGCCTTGAGTCAGAAGATAACCACGGACGGGATGAACCGGCGGCCGACGAAACCGGCCTCCCCCGGCGCGTGGGTGAATTCGGTCATGGGCTGCCGCGTTTCGTTCATTTCCTTTTCCTTTCCTTGTTGCTGTCGCCGAAGTCGAATGCGATGCCCTTGTCCTTGTCGATGAGGAGCGCGGCGTCGAACCTGCCGCCCTTCCTCGAAGTGAAGCCCCTGAGACTTACCTTCCGGCCGGCGAGCAGTCCGCGCATGGTCGAGTCGGCGATGGTCTTGCCGGCTATTGTCGTCCAGACGCGCCAGCCGCATCCTTCCGTGGTCTTCCATGTGCCGTCGGGCTGTTTCTCGCGCCGGTTGGTGACGCACTGGAACACCTTGCCGGATTTGACGACGGGTTCCCCGCAGCGGGGGCATGGGCCGAACGATTCCATGTCGCGTGCCCTCCGTTGCACACGGTCCTGCCGCACTGTGGCCTGCGCGTCCGCCGGAATGTCCGCGGCGAGGCCGCGGAACTCCGATTCGACCTTCGCGGCGTCCGACCGGCCATGTTCGACATCCGAGAGCCGCCGTTCCATGTCGGCGGTCAATGCCACGTCCTTGAGCTTCGGGGCGACCACGTCGATCAGGGATTGGCCCTGGTCCGTGGAGCGCAGCTGCTTGCCCTTGCGTTCCACGTATCCGGTGCGGATCAGCTTCTCGATCACGTCGGCGCGCGTGGCCGGGGTGCCGATGCCGCCGGAATGGGATTCGTCGTCGTCCAGGGCGGCCTTGAGTTCCTTGTCCTCGATCCAGCGGCTGGCGTGTTCCATCGCGGCGAGCAGCGTCGCCTCGGTGAACGGCTTCGGCGGTTTGGTCTTTCCCTCGGACAATGTCGCGCCGCATTGCGGGACGAGAGCGATGGAGACTCCGGCGATGAGGTTCGCGGGAATGATATTGCCCGCGGTCTGGTCGTCATCGTCGTGTTCCTCCCGCTGGCCTTCGTGTTCGATGGAGCGCCAGCCGAGGCAGACGGACCGGTCGGCCCGGCTGGTGAATCTAGTCCACGATTCGTCGAGCGTCGCGACGTCCGTAGGGTGCCGTTCGATCCAGGCAGGATCGATGTTCGCGACGACGTTCGTCACGTCGTGCACGTAGTCGTCTCCCACGGCCTCCCACATGCGGCGGGCCACGCGGACAAGCACGAGGCGTTCGTCGTCGCAGAGTTCGTCGAGCGCGTTCGCGGCGGCCTGCATGGTGGGAAGGATTGCGGTGTGGCCGGCGACCTTCGCGTCGTCCACGGTCAGTTCGAGACGCGGCCGTTCCGGTTTCACGGCTGGGTCGATGAAGCCGGTGACGAGGCGGTCGCCTTCGGTGAGGACGCGCAGCGTGTCCAGGTCGTCGTGCGTGATGTACTGCGAATCGGTGCGCGGATATGTGGTCAGACGCTTCTCGTAAAGCGATTGCAGCGCGGACAGGGTGCGCGCGGCGGTCAGGCCGTGCATCTTGCTCATGTCTTTCTGCAATCCGGTCAGGTCGTACAGACGCGGCGCAGCGTCGTGCTGTTGTTTGCGTTCGGCCTTGAGGATCTGGAAGGTGAAGTCGTCCGAGTTGACGATCCGCAGCAGATTCTCGGCGTCCTCCCGCTTGTCCAGGCGTTCGCCGGACAGCCTCCATCCGCCCATCGGGGCGACGACCTTCCAGTAAGGTTGGGACACGTGGCCGGCGATGCGCCGGTCACGGTCCACGATCATGGCGAGCGTGGGTGTTTGCACGCGGCCGACGGTGAATCTCGCGTTGTAAACGAGACTGTATGCGCGAGAGGCGTTCATGCCGATCAGCCAGTCGGCCTTCGCGCGGATCATCGCAGCGTCGGCGAGTCCTCGGTATTCCGTCTCGTCCTTCATAGACGCGAGGGCGTCGCGGATGGCTTCTTCCTCCAAGGATGCGACCCACAGGCGTCGCATCGGCTTGTCGACGCCGGCATGCGCCACGATCCTGTGGAAAATGGCCTCTCCTTCACGGTCGGGGTCGCAAGCGTCGACCAACGAGCCGACGTCATCGCGCCGCATCAGTTCCGCGACGATCTTGTACTGTCGGTCCGCTCCCCTATCCCGGCTGATCTTCCATTGCCAGTCGGGCGTCGGGTCGATGGGCAGCGCGTCGAGTCTCCACTTGCCCCAGTCGTGGTCCTTGTATTCGTCGGGCGCGGCCAGATCGACGAGGTGTCCCTGCGCCCAGGTGACCAGGTCGTCGCCGACCTGCACGTAGCCGTCGTGCTTTTCCGCGTGCCCTCCGATCGCCTGGGCAATCGCCTGGCCGACCGAATGCTTTTCGGCGATGATCAGTCGCATCTCGCATCACATCCCATCAGTAGTTGCCGGACGCCACACGGGTCGTGCGTCATCCGAGGCGTCCGTCTCGGCTGCGGGCTCCTGCGGGGCGGCACCGTCATCCGCCCGCATGTCGGACCCGGTCTTCTCCGGATCCGGCGCGGCGTTGGTTTTCCTTCCGGCCGGTGCTGCTACAAGATCGCCCTTCGCGTCGAACGCGACGTTCTTCTCCGTTCCGGTCATCGCCAACTTGTCGGCGATCGTCGTCCGGCTCATGCCGGGGAATGCCTCCTCGAATTGCCTCGTCGCGTCGCGCAGCGCCTGCGCGCTCTTGCGAAAATTGTCGAGGCGGCCATCAAGCTTCTTCGCTGCCGTCTCCTTGCGTTTGAACGACTCGCGTTCGTCGCGCAGGAAGTCGTCCACGTAATCGGATGCCATGGTCCGTTTCCTTTCCAGTCTTGTTTTCATCAGGTCCCGGTTTCGATCCGGCTGGAACCATGGTCGCGCGATTGGACACATGCCGGTTTGGACAGTCGGGCTCTGCCAGGATCACACGCTTGTGATCCTGGCTTCGCCGGAAACGGAGAGCGGCCCTGGGCCGCGCGCTATCTTCGCCGACCCTTCCGGGATTTCCAGGCGTCGACGCCTGGAAGGGAACGGTCGGCCGGCCATGGTTCATCATCACAGCCCCGCGCCCGCGTCTTCGGAACTGCGTGTTCCATGCTCCGCTCCGGGAGGGCTTCGCCCGATTATCCCGAAGCGGGCACGGCCCACGCGTCCTCCGCCGCGCGGCGGGACCGCGAGGCTGCCCCATGTCCGGCGAAAGGAAAACAGGAACGCCGGCGGGACACTAAGGAGTGGAACCATGCAGATGGAACCGATGGAATTGCAGCACGCCGTCTTTGAGACCGACGGGGGACGAATCGACGCGATGTGGAGCGACGTGCGTCTCCACGCGGGCGACATTCCCGACGGATGGCACTGCTACGCCGTCAGGGGCGGCGACGGTGGATGGCCGCCATGCAGCATCGAGAAAACAGTATGGGTCAACCACGCGGGCGACATCATCACGCCCGACGACCTCGACCCGCTGCTCGAAAGGAACGGGTGGATGCTCGTCATCAGGGACTGGTGGTTCACCGACGAACCGTTCGAGCGCGCGGAATGAAAGGAGACATGGACATGAAGGAGAAGAACAGGGCCGAGGAATGGTTCCGGGCCAAACACGACGAGCTCGCCGGGACGGCACGTGCCAACCTCGCCGCACACGACTTGGAACCCGGACAGGAGGCCTACCATCTGGACAGCCTCCACTATGCGACCGCCGAACAGATGGAGGCCATATGCCCGACGGGCATCGACTTCGACCGGTACGCGACTCTGGCGAACGGCAGCGTCGGATACGACGAGGCCGACGCGCATTGGGCCGACACGGCATGGTGGGACGAACAGGCGCGAGCCATGTGGGACGAGGTCGACGACATCCCTGACGACGGACTCTACTGGACAAGCGTCGAAGACTAAACGTCATCGCCGTTCCCGGCCAAGTGACGCCCGGGACCGATGCCGCCCGCATGACGCGGGCGGCGCCTCCGGCGGCCAGAGGACGACTACCGTCCTCTGGACTCCACGCGCCGGGAACCGTTCCCGGACCCGACAGGGCGTCGCCGTGGCACGGAGGCCACGTCTCGCCGGCGGGAAACGGAGCACGGCACCAATGCCGCGCGCATCCCGAGGATTTTCTTTTGACCGGCCGGCTGACGCCTTGATCATAGCGGCACGCGGAACCCGTCAACGCCCGCGCAGCGAAACCCGTGGTTTCGACGCGTTCTCATGACGGAACCCGCTACCACCGCTAGCGCTTTCGCTTGACCATCCGGTCAAAAGAAAAATATCCTAGAATGGAAGACAACGAAAACAAGGAGGCGGACATGCCGGTCATCAGCATGTTCTTCGGAATCATCATCGCCATGAACGCGGACGACCATGTTCCGCCGCACATCCACGCCAGATACCAAGGACATGAGGCGTCCTTCACCTTCGATGGCAATCTGCTCAAGGGAGACCTCCCGCGCAAGCAGCGCAAACTGGTCGAGGCATGGGTGCTGCTGCATGCCGAAGAGCTGGAAGCCGACTGGGAGCTGGCCTTCAACCTCGAGCGCCCGTTCAGAATCGACCCGCTACGCTGACAAGGAGGCAACGGACATGACCATCGACTATTCAATCAAAGTGACCCAATGCGAGCCCATGCCTGGATACAAGCTCAAGGTCACCTGCTCCGACGGCGCGACCGGAATCTTCGACATGTCCCGATACGTCGACCGCGGCATGTTCAAACCGCTCAAGGACCCGAAGACGTTCGACCGCGTGCGACTCGCGTTCGGTGTGCCCTCATGGCCCGGAGACATCGACATCGCCGCGGAACGTGTCCGCTCCGACATGCAAATCATCTAGGAACCCGCGCGCCCTGCCCCGACCGTCATCAAGACGGCCGGGGCTTTTTCATGCCCGCATGCATGACGGATATGACGCGCCACCAACGACCCACCGGCCCCGCGATTTTTTCGCGGGGCCTTTTCATTTCCCGCGCTCCGAGTGTCCAAACCCGACGCCGTTTCCACGACGGACGATTGGCGTAAGACACCGGCCTTCCCTTCAAGGCCATGGGCGAAAGGAGCGAGGGGTGAACGCGATTATCCTTCACGGCATTGCGCAATCATGCCGTGCGAAATCGCTCCCAATCCATGAAATGGATATGGGAGTAGCAAGTGACGCGAACGTATATACGTTCTCTCTTTTCGCCGTGCGAAAAGACTTGCTCGGGAGACCCAGACCCCGTAGTCGGCAAAGCCTCCAGACCGCTCACGCGGCTACAAAAAAACCTGTCCCCATATCTCTCTTGGAGGTGCGGAATGAGTTGGTCTAACAAGCGCCGACGCAGCGTGCAGAAGCTCGTCACGTTCACTCCCGACGAGTGGGGACGCGTCAATGCGCTGCACAAAAGGGTGAGCAGGTGCACGACACGATACCGTTCGTTCACCGTGTTCGCGCGCAAAATGCTGACCGATGGCGAAATCCGCGTCATCGAGATCACGCCGCGGACGGACCCCGAGCCGCTCGCAAAAGAGATCGGCCGAATCGGTGTGAACGTCAACCAGATAGCCCACTGGGCCAACGCGAACGAGCATATAACGGCCGAGCAGGTGGCCGAGATCCGCGCGTCGTTCGACCGCATCGAGCGTCTGCTCGGCGACCTGTTCGCCGACATGAGCGAAGCCCGGAAGGACGCGTGAGCATGGCGGTGGTCAAGCTCGGCAGGCCGGTGAAATCGAATCTCGGCGGCGACAACGGGGCGATGGCATACGTCATCGATCCCGCCAAGACCGACGGAGGAAGACTGGTCGGCTCGAACTACGAGCGGACCAGGACGGACTACGATGCGCTGGCCGAAGGCATGATCAAAGACAACGAGGACTCGCCCAAAGGCATCCAAGAAAACAGCCGGCTGGCCTACCACATCAAGCTCAGCTTCAGCCCCGACGACCCCGTGACGCCCGAGCAGGTGCACGAGCTCGGCATGGAGTTCGCTCGCCGAATCACCGGAGACGAATACAAGTTCGTGGTCGCCACGCACACCGACCGGCACCATCTGCACAACCACATCGTGGTGTGCGCCGCCTCCCGATACGGAGAACATCTCAAGGCGCATCTGCCGAAGGACATCATTGAACGGTGACGCGTCGTCGCCAACGAAATGTGCGCGAGGGAGGGACTGAGTGTCATCTTCAACCCCGTCACCGAGCAGACCGCGCGCAAAATGCGCGACGACCAGACCGCGGCGGGAGAGGACCCGGCTACCCGGGACCGCGATCCCAAGCGCGTCGAAGAGACTTCCGAACCAGGCGCGGCGACACCATCGCGCACCGGAACACAATCGCCGGCGAAACGCCGCTACGGCATGTCCATGGAGGAAATCTACGCGGCCGCGAAGGGCATTGGAAACAAGGACCGGATGCGCATGATCATCAGCCTGACCCTGGCCGGCGCAGAGAGCTACGAGGACTGGAGAGACATGCTCAACGTGCAGGGAGTGGCCGTGACAGTACGCGGCCAGCACCTCACATACACACTCAAGGACACCGGCTTCAAGATCCGCGACACCAAGCTCGGCCAGGCTTACAACATGACTAACATCATGGCCGGACTGCAGAGCACGCCCGTCATCCCCATCACATTCAACCGCCGCCTCGTCTCCAAACGGACCAGAAAAACGATCACCGTGTGGCTGCCCGGCACACACCGGAAGAAAAAGATAACGTTCGACGCGAGTCGTCTCGTGGACGACGGCGGATCCACGCTGCGCGCGTTCCTGCCCCGAGACCGCGACCAGATCATCCTCGACCCGTCCAACCGGTACGCCGGCAAGACCGCGACGACCGGCCTCTACCAGTGGTTCGGCGAGCCAACGAGCCGTCTCGAACCGCAGACCACGCCCGAACGACTGCCCCTGCGCTACGGGGTGAGTCCGGCCCAGCAGCGCTACTACCAGGCGCAGGCGAGACGCCTCGACCGGCTCGCCGGCGAGGCGAAGGCGCTGAATGCGGCGATCAGAGGGACTCGCCTCGCGGACGGCGACAGCGCCAAGGGACTCAAATTATTGCGGGCGAAGGTCCGAGAATCGCACGACGCACTCCAGGCCGCCGTCGTCGCATTGCACGACGCGATCCAACGCGGCGACCACGACCTCGCGGCCGAGACGCGCGAGGAAATGGAACACCAAGAGGCCCTATGCGACCGGTACGAGGGCGAGCTGGCCGCCATCGAACACGAGATCCACACGATCCGCGACCTCGATCAAACGAAGACCGAACAGCATGAACGGCAGCAACGGCACAAGCGTGGACGGTCCATCTGAACCGCCCGAGAAAAACCAACCGACAACAAGAAAGGAAACCACAATGCCCATCGAGGAACAGATGGAGGAGAAGATCCAGAACGCCGTCCAAAGCATCATCGCCGGAGGCGCGAGACTCACGCTCAGAATCCCCAAGGGCGTGGCCATGGCGATGCTCCGCTCCGGATTGAAGCTCGCCAAGACCGGCGTACACGCCGCGGGCGTGATCGTGAAGGACAAGATCGGCAGCGGCGAGATGTCCGAGAAAAGATTGCAGAAGAAGAAGGACGGCGACCTGCACGAACTGCAACTCGACGACTCGACCATGCGCGAGGTGCAGCACAGTCTCAAGCAGACCGGCATCGACTACCACCTCGAACGCACCGACCAAGGCCAGTTCATCCTGCACTTCGCCGGCAGGGACGAGGACCACGTCCGACACGCGGTGCAACGCGCTTTCAGGAACATGGACCTCGACGTCGCCGACGACGACTTCACCGTCGAGCAGACGGAACAGCGTGAAAGGAAGACGGAACAGTCCCGAAGCGAACCGGAATCCCCGATACGGGAGACACCGGTCGAACCGGCCGCGAAGCCCATGCCGACGCAGCGCATAGCCTGGGACTTCGTAGAACCGGAGGTCATGGAGATGTCCGCCAACAGCCTCGCCGCACACCACCCCGAACTCTCATGGGACAAGCTCATGGACCACGCGACATGGAACGAGCAGACCGGACGCGACTTCACGGACCGAATCATCGGCAAGGCCGCGGCCGATCCGACATTGCGCGACGAACTCGACACCATCCTACGCAACGATTACGGGCAGGGCGCGCAGACACAGGAGCAGACCCGCGCGCAGACACCCGAACCAAGCGGGGAGACACCGACATCGCAGCCGGCAAACGAACCGGAACCCGCGCCGAACGAAACCCGGACGCAGACCGAGCAACAGCATGCGCTGTCCGGGAACAACGCCCCCAAGCCGGAGGGAAAGACCAAACCGCCGAAGCCCATCCGGTCGAAGAAGGCATTGCTCGAACGCTTCAAGGCCAGGCTCAACGAGAACCTCGCCGGACAGAAGAACCACATGCCACCCACCCAGAACAGGGACCTCGCGCCCCGCAAAAGCCGTTGAAAGGAAAACACAATGAACCATCAGGACCAGGCGACGAAACGCGCAGCGATCTTCCAGGACACCATCAACGGGACCAACGACCCCACACCATGGCCCGTGTCCATGTGGGCCACATCCGGCGACACGATCTGGACGGCCGGCACGGCGAGGACGGCAGGCGAGGACTCGGTAGGCATGATCTACGGACCCGGCGACACCATCGCGCACCGGAACACAATCGCCGGCGACACCACCCGCGCCACCGAGTCCTTCGCCATCAGGCCAGAGAAAGGGCAGAGCCCGATGGATGCGATGCTCACGGACATCGAACGGTGGAACCACCGCCATCCCGACCAGTGGGACACCGTGGCCGAGCCGGGCCGGTACCATATGACGGATCCGACGACGGGCAGGCCACTCCCGATGGGATGGAGCGACAGCCTCGCCGTGGCCGCGTCCGCGGCGGGACGTCTCGACCCCGACCTGCTCCAGGCCAGCCTCATGCAGAACGCGGTCGAACACGAGCCGCGTCCCTGCGTGTTCTTCCTGGAGGACAACGGGTACGACCTCATGGTCTTCTCCTGGCACCAGAACGAGCAGGGACTGTTCTACGCGATGACATTCAAACACCTGCAATACGACGACCTGAGCATGCAGGTCACGACCATCAGCCACAGCGAGGACATGAAGGAATCCTTCCCCGCAAAAACCATGAGCGACGGCGAACTGCTCGCCCAAAGCCTCATCTACCGGGACGAATACCAGTCCTGGCGTGAACACGACGGCGGCCCCGACGCCCGGGGCATGACCGGCCGCGTAGCGCGCAGCGGACTGCTCAAACCGGGATTGGAACAGAAGCCTCTGCTGAACCTGAACGACGGCAGGCGCGCCCCGGACTGGAACGAGTTCACCGACCAGGCCGCCATATCCATTCTCCAGGGACGTCCCGTCTCACCGGCCCCCGCGCTTCCCCAGCAGGAGCAGCCCGGACGGGACGCCAATTCCGCGGAAGACGCCCCGGAACGACAGGCACCGACGCGAGCGGCCACGAGACACGTCTGGCCGAACGCATGGGTGGCGAACAGCCTCGCGCACACTTATATATTGCACGCGAAGGACGGACGAGACTGGCCGAAGATGATAGTCGGCCTCCCCCGCGGCACCGTCATCGACGGACGGGACCTGACCGGCTGGGCCACCGACATGTTCATGAGCAGGAAGAACCAGAGGCAGAAGAACGATGGACGGGCCGTCAACCTCAGATTCAGACCAGACGCCCCGGTCGAACTGTTCATCGGCCGCGGCACGGAACGCCGCACCACGCAGGTTGACCCGCAGACGCTCGTCCAGGCGATCCTCGACGCGCAGAAACGCAACCGCGACGCCGAGGAGACGCTCGACACGACATCGCTGGAACTCGCCTCGAAGACCGTGGAGGAATCCTGGCCGCAGATCGAACGCATGCAAGGCCGGTTCGCCGAATACCAGCGCGACGGCACATACAAGCCGGCCGTCGCGTTGAAATGGGCACGCCGACTCGTCGACCGGACCGCCGGCCCGGACGAGAGACGGTGGAACCACCGCCAACGCCGACAGGCCGCCAGACTGCTCATCCAGGAACTCGCCGGCACGCAGGAACCGTCCCAGACCAGAAACAAGACGAACATCGAACGGGACGCGCCGGAAGCCGTCAGGACGGACACCACCACGGACACAGACCCGAACGAGACGCAACCGGACAAGGCGGAGGAACAGGAACGGGGCCACGGAGGGACCGGCTCACCGGCAGCGGCATCCGATCCGGAACGACGGCACACGGACCTGAAGTCAACGCTCGACCGATTCCATATCAGGCTCAGGGAGAACCTCGCCGGTCTCAACGCGGCTCCGTCCGAAGCCGGCATCGACATGAAACACGGACAGCGGAAAGCACTATAGGAAGAGCGAACCACGCCTCACCTTATGCAAGCGACAGGAGGAACGCATGACAACGGAAGAACACCCCACCATGCCCCCGGAACCCGTCATCTGGTTCGAAGGCACTCTCATCAGAGACCCGCAACCACACGGAATACCAGACGACTGGCTGCTCGAGACCATGGCCGTGGGAAACGCCGCAAGGAAAATCACCATCCATGCCAGCGGCAGGGACCACGCGGACAACATCCGTCGCAACGCAGGGGAAGGGACCCGCCTCATAGTCAAGGGCACCGCAGGAGACGAGGCGTCCGGCATCGACATCGAAGCCGAGAGCCTCGCGTTCGATCCCAGCCACGCCGAGCCGGACGGGGAACGATGACACGAACCACAGTCAGCGCCGACAAACCCGACAAGGCCGGTGACAGCGCATGGATCGACATCAACGGCCATGCCGGCCGGCTCATGTCCACGCTCATGGCCGACGGACGGCCGTTCAGCATCGCCGTGGACCCAGCCGGCATGACCATCATCACGCCCCTTTCACCCCCGGCGGCCCGCACGCGGAACACGGAAGCAGCCGACGGCGCGGCAGGCAAGAACGGAACAGACCCTGACGGCGGAAGGATCACCAACAGGAGGAAGCTGTACGACCGGTTCAGGAGCAGGCTCAACGAGAACCTCGCCGAAAGAAAACAGTAGAAAAGGAACCATCATGCAACGAATAAGAGGAATCGTCATCAAGACGCTGACCATCCTCGCGGGATTCTGGATCGCCGATCTCGCGGCCGACCGCGTCCAGGACGGCATCGCCGCCGGCGAAAGCGCGGAACGGATCATGGACGATATGACGACCATGCTCCAACGTCCGACCGCCCTGGGACTCGACCGGACCAGCCTCCTGTGCGGAGTGGCAGGCGCGTGCGCGGTCGGCCTGTTCCATCTCTACCGGTGGAGCATGAGCCAACGCAACTGGCGCGAAGGAGAGGAGTATGGGTCGGCACGCTGGTCCGCCAGCCGGGAGATGGCCCCATACACGGACAACGACACCAGACAGAACCTCCAGATGACGGCTACCGAGGGCCTGAGCCTCGACGCGCAGGCCACGGGCCGCAACCTCAACACCACGGTGATCGGCGGTTCCGGTTCCGGCAAGACCGCCACGCACGTCATCCCCAACATCCTCAAGGGCAGCATGAACTACGCGTGCACCGATCCGAAAGGCGAACTCTACGCACGCACCGGCGCGAAACTGGAGAAAATGGGATACACGGTCAAACAGCTCGACCTGGTGGACCTGACCAGCGAGACGAAATTCAACCCCATGCGCTACATCGACCCCACGAAACCCGACGTGGCGATCATGCGGCTCGTCACCAACATCATGGACAACACCAACGGCTCCGCACCCAAGGAGCACCAGACCGACGACTTCTGGACCAAATCCGAACGCAGCCTCCTGACCGCGCTCACCGCGTTCGTCTACTACCTGCCCGACGACATCCTCAAGGACTGCCTGCACATCGACGCCGGCCAGACCCTCAACGCGGTCGCCGACATGCGCGACCTGCTCGAGGCCAGCGAACAGGACGAGACCAAGGAAAGCCAGGTCGATGCCGTCGCCCGGACCGCCACTGAAATATACGAGGAGACCCGCGCCGAATGGGAACGCAAGGGCGCGGACCACGACGACCCGGACCTGCGGGAGGCATGGAGGCTCGCCCAGGGCCTGAAGTTCGCCGCCCGCCAGTACCGGCCCTTCACCCAGGGCGCGGGAGAGACCAAGAAGGGCATCATCATCAGCCTCGGCGTGCGCCTCGCCCCACTGACCGTCGGCCCGGTCCGCGAGATCCTCTCCGACGACAGCCTCGGCATCGACCGGATCGGCGGATACCAGGACGAGCACGAGGGCGGATACAGGCATCCCAACAGAAAGACGGCCATATTCCTCGCCCTGCCCGACGAGGACCCGACCTTCAACTTTTTGGCCGCGATCTGCTACCAATGCCTCTTCGACAGCATCATCCGCCGCTGCCGCACCTACCCCGGCGAATGCCTCGCCACGCCACTGCACTGCTTCCTCGACGAGTTCGCCAACGTGGGGCGCATCCCCAACTTCGACAAGCTCATCGCCACGATCCGCTCGCGCAAGGTCAGCGTCAGCATCATCCTCCAGACCATCGCCCAATTGAAGACCATGTACAAGGACTCGTGGGAGACCATCGTCGGCAACTGCGATAACGTACTGTTCCTCGGCGGCAACGAGCAGTCCACCACCGAGTGGCTCAGCAAGCTGCTCGGCAAGGAGACCATCGACCTGCGCACCACCAGCGACTCGAAGGGAGTGACCGGCAGCCACACTATCAACTACCAGCGCACCGGACGTGAGCTCCTCACGCCGGACGAGCTCGCGCAACTGGACAACGACAAATGCATCTACAACCTGCGAGGACTGCACCCGTTCCTCAGCCGTAAGGCATGGCCGGGAACGGCCATCGCCACACCGAAATCCACGCTCAGACACTCAAAAGGATGGGATGCGTGACCAGGCCCGACGCCAGCGCCATCGACGTAGACAAAGGGAAATTCATCATCTTCACGGATCTGAATAGCATGGATTCATTGCTCGGGAATCGCCGCCGGAACCAATCGCCGCATTCGCGCAACGTCGGTTGTTCTACCAGAGACCTGGATCGCTGCCGGGCAGACCGGCGTCCCCGCCCGACGGCGAGGGCACGGACCATCCCGGCGAGGTTCCCGAACTGGACCCGCCTTGGGATTGGGATCGGTTTCCTCCCGAGGATGGGGGTGTTTGCCGCCGTGGAGACGATTGGGATTGCGACGCCTGCGCCTGCCGCGCCGCGGCGGCCGCGGCGGCTTCGGCTTCAGCCTTGGCCTTCGCCTCCGCGTCGGTTTCCTCCTTCTCGGACTTTGATTCGTCGACCGCCTTCGTGGCCTTCGCGATCGCTTCGGCGTCACGCGACCTGACCGCCTTCAGCAAGGCCTCCCGGGTCTTATTGTCCTGGACCTTCCCGGCGGTCGAATCGTACAGGGACTGCGCGTCGGCGACGGTCTTGTCGAGCTTGCTGTCGGTGACGGCCTTGGTCGCGGCCTTGAGACCGGCGAGACGGCCCCTGAGGTCTTTGGTCGTTCTGCGCAGCGCCTCAGTGGTCCTGTCCACGTCGGATGTGGCGGCGTCGGACGCGCAGGAACCCTTGACGGCGGTCGTCTTCGCGTCCAGAAGCCGTTCCAGCGAGTCAAGCGTCTTGGGATTCTCTACTTGTCCGCGACTGGTGTCCTTCAACAGTCTGGAGGCCTCGGCCGCGGCCCCGTCCAGGGCGGACTGGACGGTCTTGCGTGTCGCTTCGGCCGAATCGCATGCGTTGACTGCGGTCTCATGCGCCTCTTGCCGCACGGCGGCGGCGTGGCGGCTTGCGGCTTGCAGTCCCAACCAAAAAATGGCGAGGAGACCCGCAGCCACGATGAGCGCGACGAGCGCTTTGCCGACCGGGAAGGCACGGCGCACCTTCAGGTCGTCAAGATCGGCCGAGTAGGTGACGGCCGCCGACAGCCCTCCTGGTCTCTCGGTTTTCCTGGTTTCCGTCGGTACCGGTTCCGATATGGACGGGAGGCTCATTGTGGTTGGCTCCGGGTCGGCGACCTGTTCGGGTTCCTGTCCTGGTTCGTCTTCCGGCGGCGACGGCGCATGGATTCGGGAGGCCTCGGCGCCGCTCCCACCGCGTCGAAGCCCTGCTCCTGCGCAGCGTGCCACCATTCGATGAGCTCGGGCCACGCATGCGGATGCTCGGCGACCAGGCGCATCCATGGCCTCCAGCCGAGGTCGTTGGCCATTGCGTGCAATTGGTCGGCCGTGAGTTTGGCGCTGAGGATCGGCTCGCCCGTCTTCGTGTCGGTTCTGATCATTTCTCGTCGTCCTCGTCCGCCGGCACCTTGTCGCCGAGGACGGTGTACGCGCCTTCGAGCGGACCGCTGATCCCGGTGCATCTCCATCCCTTGTCGGCGGTCCATCGCCATGTGAGGTTCCATGGCGATTCGAGTCCCGTCCAGACGCTGCACGTCGCGGTCGTGTCGGTACCGGCGTTCATGCCACCGGACGCCTGCACGCCGGACTGCTCGGCTATTCGGTCGACGGGTATGTTCAATCCACGCGCGTCCGACGTGAAGTAACTTTTGATGAGTCCGTCACGGTCTACGGCATGGCTGGTGTAGGCGGCGGCCGCCTTCGGCGCGAGCTTCTCGCATACCTCCAACGGTTTCTGGTGCCTCACGGATGGCGTGGCCGCCGGCTCCCCCGTCTTGGTTTCGGACGCCACGGCTTTGCCCCGGCCTTCCGGTTCGGCCGGATGCATGAGGATGAAGGCGATGTTCGCGACTACCATAAGGACGACGGCAACGGTCGTGGCCGCAATGATGAGGACGTTCCTTTTGCCGTTCCTTTTGAGCTGGTCCATTCTTTTCCCTTCCTAATGGATGAAGCTAACGCCGCTGCCCATGGCCTTGAGGTCGGCCGCGCTGATGGTCTCGGTGACTACCGTCATCCAGCCAGTGCCGGACTGGCTGATGAGAATCGATCCGTCTGAATTGACCTGTTCGACAACCGCGACGTGACCGTAAACATTGGAAGAGCCATGCACGCCAGGCTCGAAGCAGATCACGTCACCTGGCTTCGGACTCCGACCCAACTTGTATCCGAGGCGGGCGGCGGTGTCGTTCCACTGGCCGCCGTCGCCCATGTGCGCATCGACAGGCTTGCCGATCTGGCTGCGCCGCATCGCGGCCCACCAAGTGCACTGATAGGTGTCGTAGTCAGGAAAGCGCGTGTAGCTCAGTCCCATGGCCTCGATGTCCACGTGCCATCCGTCGCTCATGACGAGCTTCGGGCTCAGCGCTCCGACGGTCACCCCCGAATCGCCGCCGCCCGAAGAGGTGTACTTGGCCCGGGCCAGGGCGATGATCTGTTTCACGTAGTTCGTGGTCTCCGTGAAGGGCGGTATGCCGCCGTATTTCAGGACGTTTCCAAGACCGGCGTTGTAGGCGGCGAGGGCCAGGTGGAGCATGTCGCCCGTCAGTCTTCCGGACTTCTTGGCCATCTCGACCTGCGAGGCGAGATCGCACATGTAGTTGCCCTGGGTCCAGATCGCGTCGTGCGGGTTAAGGATATCGGCCCTGCCGTCGCCGTCGCCGTCCAGACCGTGGGTAGTCCACGTGTCCGGCATGAACTGGGCGACGCCCTGAGCCCCGGCGGGGCTGCCGGCCTCCGGGTTCCAATTGGACTCCTGTTCGATCTGGGCGGCGATGATGCTCGGCGTGACGACCGGGCAGATGGATCCGGCGCGGATCACGTCGGCCTCGTATTCAGCAGGCACGTTCGCCACGCCCGTGAAATCGCTGGCGCTGGATCCCAGGAACGCGCCCATGACGGCCGCAAGAACGCCGAACACCGCGAGCAGGACCGCGATGCCCGGCAGAACGGGAAGACTGACGCCAGCGGCACCCGCGACGACACGGGATGCGACCATACGCACGAAATTCGCGGCGGCGCGGACGGTACGCACTGCGGCCTGTCCGGCCGCCTTCGCACCGCCCGCCGCCTTGGCGGGCGCGCGACGGTGCCGCCAGATGAATCTGGCCGACGAGCTGACGCCCCTCACGCCCGTGCGCGTCGCTTTGAAGGACAGGTCGCGCGCGCCGCTTCCCAGCTTCGAAGCGAAGTCGTCGTCGGCAGCGGCAACCCTCGCGCCGGCCTCGTCCATCCAGCCCATGCCGGTGGATCCCATCCTTTTGACGCCCCGGCCGGCTTTTCCAAAGCCTGCGCCTACGCGCTTGCCGATCCGCTGGCTCGCCTTGCCTTTCGCCGCGAACTTGCCGATACTCTCACTGGGCTTCGCCTCGGACAGCACCTTGGGTTTACCGACCGACCGCAGGCCGCGTTTGCCGCGATCCACGACGCGACGCGTCCTGCCGGCCGCCCAACCTACACCGCGCACGACGCAGTACATGCCGGCGCGCCCCGCCATCTCGGCGGTGGCGTGGCCCATGGAATCGGCGATGTCGGTACGGTCCGCGCCGAACTGCGCGGCGCTGGACACCACGCCCGTGGCCGCGCGTCCGATACGGGCGCGCGTACCTCCCGCACGGTGGGCTTGGGTTCCGCTCATGCGCTCACTTTCCTTCCTGGAAGGTCGTGGAGTACAGCTGGTAGAGGTCGCCGCCCGCCGGGATTCGTCCGTCGAACGGCACATAGGCGCTGCCGATCTTCATCAAGCCTTGCCCGGGCAGCACGCCGGTGAAGTACTGACGCTGCTCCTCGCTCAGGGTCAGCAGCTCGCACAACGCGTCCGCGTCGGTGCTGTTCTGAGACAGAAGCATGAGGAAGTCCGAGTTGGACAGCATCTCGCGCGCGTCCTGCAGGTCGAGGATCTCCTCGACGTTCTGGGTGATGCCGGTCACGCCGAGCCCGTATTTACGCGCCCTTTTGTAGATGTCCTTGAATTGCGCGGCCGCGTACTGGTTGGAGAAAAAGCGATGGAATTCGTCGACGTACAGCCAGGTGCGCCGGCCGTTGGCCTTGTTGCGGATCACGCGGTTCCACACCTGGTCAATGACTACCATCATGCCGAACATGCGCAGTTCGCCGGACAGGCCGGACACGTCGAACACCGTGAAACGGTTGCTCAGATCGACGTTGGTCTGCCCGTTGAAGCCGCTCATGGAACCGGTGATGTACGGCCCGAGCGCGTCCGCGAGATACCTGCTCACCTGGTCGCCGGCCGACTGCAATTCGTCGCGCAGGTCCTGCAGCGTGGGCTGCAGGACTCCCCCGCCATGGTTGCGGTAGCGCGTGTACAGGTTGCTGACGCACTGGTCCACCAAACCCTTCTGGAGCGGGTCGAGTCCGTCGATGCCGCCGATGAGCGCACCGATCATGGAGACCACGTTGTTGGTTTTGTCCTTGACCGGATCGGAGGCCGAGTCGTCGTCCAGGACGATGTCCATCGGGTTGACGCGCGTGCCGGTGCCGGCGCTGATCTGGATGATCTGCCCGCCGAACGCGGCAGCGAGGGCGAGGTACTCGCGTTCCGGATCAATGACGATCACCTCGTCGTCCCTGTTGAGGAACATGCCGGCGATCTCCTGCTTGACGGTGAAGGACTTGCCGCCTCCGGACGTACCGAGCACGAACCCGTTCGAATTCATGTGGCTGCGCCGGTCCGCGAGGATCGGGTTGCCGGAACGTGCGTTGCTGCCATAGAACAGGCCGTGCGGCTCGAACACCTCCTGTGTGGTGAACGGGATCAGGATGGCGGCGCTGTTCGTGGTCAGGGTGCGTTTCATGGGCAGCGGGTTGTTGCCCAGCGGCAGTTCGGCCGTCAATCCCTCCATCTGCATGAACTTCAGGCTTTCGGCCGTGCACGACTGGGCGTTGACCTTGGCCTTCACGTCCCTGCACGCGACCTCCAGCTCCTCCTGGCTCGCGGCCGACACTCCGATCACGATGATCGAGTTCACGAGCCGTTGATTGGTGGAACGCAGCTCGTCACGCAATTGGCCGAGCTGCTCCTGCTGGTCGGCCAGATCATCGGGCAGGTCGTCGGGGTCGAGACCCTGCTTGCGGTTCTTGCGGCGTTGGTCCATGACCTGCATCTTGACCTCGGCGTTCTTGCGGCGCACGAGAGTCATGCTTTCACCACGGTCCATGGGGGCCAGGTGGATGCTGACGTCGACGCGGGCGCGCAGTCCGGTCAGGTCGTTGACCAGCTGGTCTGACAATTCCGGCGGCAGATTAGACACCCACATGGTGCGGTGCAGGTATGTTGAGTCCAGTGATTCGATGTCGAGCATGGTCGGATTGCGCGCGTCGATGCTCCACGGGCAGACGAAATCCTTGGTGTCGGGCTTGCCGGGCATACGTTCGAAACGCCGTTCGTCGAACCGGAACCCATCGCCCGGGCGGAGCACCTCGGACATGAGGCGCAGCCGGTGCTCGCGGTCGAGGCGGATGGCCTTGCACGCGTCGATGGAACGCATCTGGCTGACGAGGTTGTTGCACAGGGCGTTCAGGCTCGCGACGGCGGCATGCTCGTCGCTCTCCCGGACCGTGACGGTCAGGGTCTTCACGGTGCTGGCGTCGCGGCTAACGGATTCGAGCTTGCCCTGGGCGAGCCGGTTGTAGTCGAGCCGGTAGTGGTCCAGGCTGTCGCCCCGCTCGTCCATCATCACGTCGGCGAGGATCTCGCGCATGCCGCGTGAGCGCGTGTATGAGGCAATCTGCACGCTCTGCCCGGACTCGAAGCTGTTGATGAGCTTGGCCCAACGATCAAGGATCTCCATCTTATGGAATTCGGGACTCAGCTGGTAGTTGATGTCCTGGAAGAGGATGGTGGCGCTCCACCTTCCGTCACCCAGGCTGGCTATCCCGTTGCGCAGCATGGCGTCGTATCCGATGAGCTGCTTGACGCCCTTCGGCAGACGCGTCGCCCTCTTCCTGCGTCCGACCGCCCTGGCCTCGGCCGCGCCCGCGCCGCGGCTCTTCTTCTTGCCGAACATTCCTCACCTTTCCTTGATCGTTGGTTTCACGCCGGTACGGTATGGTCTGGCCGGACCGTCGAACAGGTAAATCTCTCGCCGCGCATAGTGACGCAAAATGTATTTCAGATATCTCTCGGGCATGAGGCCCTTGGGCCTCACCCAACCCCACACCGCTATGGGAAGGCCGGGCGGAAAGATCAGGTACATGGCGAGGTTGGGATCCATTCCCAGACCGAACCACAGGCCGGCATACCCTCCCCCGCATACGATCGCGAGGATGACGGCGGCGAGGCACTGCCGCCAGCTCATTCCCATGAACACCTTCGACTCGATGGTGGTCAGCTCCCTGTAGACGGGCATCTGCAACGCCATGACGATTTCTCCTTTTCGTGGACTGCGGCGTGTCTATTCGCCGCCGAAGAGCTTCTTGGCTACCGAGTTGGCCGCCATGACGACGCCGATGAGCATGACGCTCGCCAAGAGCAGACCGGTGAAGTTGTCCATCACCCAGCCGGAGAGGCTGTCACCGGCCTTGAACTCGCTCGGGTTGAGCATGCCGCCGACGAGCGTGCGGTACATGAGGAGCGCCAGATAGAGGGTCGCGCACTGGAACACCAGCGACGCGTATTGACGGAAATAATTGATACCCCATTGGCGGGTATCCTCTTGCGCGATGAACGCGATAGGCAACGGGTTGAAAGCGGTGAGCATGTATATCTGCACGAAACGCAGGAGGATGACGACGGTGACGACGATGGTCGCACCCTTGGAGACGAGAAACGGCACGAAGAGCAACACCAGGCATGGAATCTGTCCAAGCAATCCGACGGAGGCAATGGCATCGCGCATGCTGTCTCCGAGGCCGAGAGCCGACGACGCGCCCGTAGCGGGCACCGCCGAATGGATGCCACCGAGCACACTGCCGCCAATCTCGTCGACGGCTTGGAGCATGAGCTCGCTATGCTGCGCGGCGGTGAACACGAGTGCGAGCTTGAACATCGCCATGGCGACGAGCTTGACTCCCAGCTCACGGTCGCCGTCAGCCTTGGAACTGACCCTGGATAGTTCCAAGACGCACATGATAGCGAGGACCGTGCTGGCTATGGGTTTGACGGCCGAGCGGGCGACGGTCAGGCTCAGTTGGTACATGCCGGCGTTGTATTCGGCCGGGGTCTTCAGCAGATCGGCCACGAGGTCGTCGCCGACGCCGGACGCTATAGAATTGAGGATGCCGACGATGAAATCGACCATGTGTCTCCCGTCTTACAGGGCGATGCTGGAGAACAGGGTCGCGGCGGCGATAATCAGACCCCCGCCGACGAGCTGCCAGGCGCCCGACTGCATCGCCGGGCCGTTCTGGTCCTTCAGCCCTCCGGCCAAGGTGATGACGCCCCATAAGGCCCACAGGCCGCCGCCGATGGTGGCGAACTGGCTGAAAAGCTGCAACGCACTGGTGACGATGCTGCTGCCGGCCGCCGCGACGGTGATTCCGTACATAATTGTTTCCTTTCGACTTGTTTTGATGACATGACCACGGTATGGCCGGCGAAAAGGCTCCGGTTTGGACACCCACGCCGAACCAGAGGTATTTGGGACGGTAGAACCGATCCGCCGAAAGGAGAATGATGCCGCCCGCTTCCGACGCCCTCGCAGGGATTCAAACCCGGAGCCACTTTGGATATAGGGAAAATGGATTGAGAGAAGCGTGTCTTATCCCCGCGCGGGCTGGGGCGCGCCCGGAGACAGGGCGCGCCCCCGTTCAGTCGCTTTTCAGCTATTCACCGCTCCGGGAGTCGGAGGCGCGCTCCGCGCCGTCCAGCATCGCCTTCCTGCGGCGGCGCGCCACGGCGACCGCCACGCCAGCGACGGCAAGCGCGGCGGCCGACGCAGCCATGCCGTAGACCACGGAGCCGGTGGTGGCAAGGTTGACGCTCATGCCGTTCCAATCGTCGGTGGCGGACTCCACCTTGGTGTCCGCGCAGTAGTCCTTGCCGCCGATGGTTACGACGTCATCGGACTTGCTCTCGGTCTTGGCGTCGGACTTGGAGCCGGCGTAGCCGGCAGCGGCATCCGAGGTGCCGTCGCCGAACGGAGCCGACGCGTCGACCGGGCATTCGGTCAACGGCGTGCCGGTGACCTTGGCTCGGTCGGTGTGGTTCTTGGTGACGCCCTTGAGCGTGCCGGTCACTTCGACGCTCTCGCCGGGCTTGAGCACCTCGGTGTCCCAGTCGGACGGGTACTTGAGGTCCACGACCTCGCCGTCGCCGACGACGGTGGAGTCCTCGAGCTTGAGATCCTTGGTGCGGAACACCGCGCCCTGCTTCGTATCCGGGTCGGTCTTGCTCGTGTTCGCGATGGTGAACACGATCTCCGTGTCGCCGGTGACGGTCAAAGCGTCCTTCGAATTGTCGCGGTCGCCGTTCGGCAAGCCGGACTTGCGGTCCCACTTCTCGACGGAGATGCTCGGAGTCATGTCCGGGGTGCGGGTCCACACGACGTTGGATTCGAGGTGCCGGCCGTTGTAGTGCTCCGTGAACCGGTTCTCGTGGCGGGCGGTCACGGCCAGGCGCTTGCACTGGATGTAGGAGCGCCAGCCGGCCTCATGGGAGCCGTCGGAGACAAGGGCCCTGTAGCGCTCGGTCGCTTCGACGGCGACGGCGTTGCGACCTTCGACGGTGGCCGTGGAGAGGGTGAAGAGGTCACCGCCGAGCTTCGAGGAGTCGAAGCCGGAGCCGGCGATCCTGTCGCCCTTGGCCGCGAGGACCTTTCCGCCTGAGATCAGGTCGCGCGTCGCGTACACCGCCCACTGTCCGGTGTATTCGTCGAAGGCCGGATCGAGAGAATCAACGATGTTCCACTTGTCGACCTGCGGGTAGGCGCGGTCGGCCGGCAGGATGGAACTGTCGAGCTGGTAGAGGAAGTCGCGGCCCTTGTAGATGCTCTTGCCGTCGGCGGACGAGCCGCCGACCTTCACGGTCACGTCCTTGGCCGGGTTGATGGGCTTCAGGGGGTTCGTGACTTCGTTGGTGTCCTTGCGGACTTTGTTGAGAACCTGCACGGCCTTGTTATTCACGACATAGCCGTCAGTCACCTTGACGACGCTCATCGGCATGGTCACGGTGTACGTGTGGCCGAGGAGCGTCTGGTCGATGGCGGGCCGCGCGAGCGGGTCATGCTCGTCGGACTCGCTGTAGGACCTGAGGTCGGTCGGCTGCGGGTCGCCCTTGACGGTCTCTCCCGTCGCGGGGATCTCGGTGTCGACCAGCTTGGCGTAGGCGTAGAACACCCCGTCCTTGTCCTGGATGTTGAACTTGTCGGTCACGTCCCTGCCGGTCTCGTCGGCGATCTCCACCTTGGTGGCGTCGAGCTTGAGGTACTCGTCGTCGTAGTCGTCGGTCATGCCGAGCCTCCAGACCTTGTAAGCCTGGTTGTCCTGCTTGGCGTCGATGTCGACGCGGTAGTAGATCTCGTCTCCCAGCAGGACGGCCTTTCCGTCGATGCTGACCGTCGGATCCTTCTGCGTATCCTTCTTGGCCGGGTCGATCTTCGGCGGGATGTTGAACACCTCGTTGCTCGGAGTCAGCGAGTTGTTGAGGGTCAGCACCCACTTGTTGCCGACCTTGTGGTCGGTGGGGGCGTCGTCGGCGACGGTAGCCTCGAAGCGGACTTGGAGGCGCGGGATGGCGCCTGCGCGCCACTGGCTGATCGTTTCCTGGCCGGCGAGCAGGGTGAACATGTGCTTGGAATCATCCCACTTCGTCGTGTACTTCTTCTTGGACACCGGCTTGCCGGTATTCAGGTCCATCATCTCCAGGGTCTGCTTGTCCGGCTTCAGATAGGAATCGTAGGAATCGGTGAAGCTCACGGACTTGACCTCGTAGGCGAGGTCGGACGGCAGTTGCGGCTGCGTGTCGAGCTGGTATTCGACCTTTTGTCCGGGCTGCACGACCCTGCCATCCACGCTCTCCTGCTCGCCGCCCTGGCTCGCCTCGCTCACGACGTCCTTCTTCGCTGGCGGAATGTAGCCGCAAATCTGCGGCTCGTTGGTCGGCACGGTGTGGTTGTTGACGGTTTCGGAACCGCTGTTGGTCAGGTTCTTGCCGTTCGGCGCGGCGCAGAAGGTGAGCTCGCCGCCCGCGGCCTTGCCGAAGTCGGCACGCACCCGTGCCGCGCCCTTGCCGTTGGCGAAGTTGATCTTGCCGGGGATGAGAAGCGTGACCTGCTTCGGGTCCTTCAGCTTCTTCAATCCCTTGAGGTAGGAGGCCTTGGCAGTGGCGGTGGCCTTGGTGCCGTCGACGGTGATGTCGAACTGGCCGGTCACGTCCCTGCCGGTATTGACGATGTCGCTCACGCTGCTTTCGCGGTCGGTGCCGGCCGTCGCCTCATACACGCGGATGTTCTTAGTGTCGGCGTCGAAGATGTAGTCGGAGGCCGTCCAGTCATCGGTGAGGGCGAACTGTTTCGGAGCCTGGATCAGGTTCTTGCCAACAGTGCCGTTGATGACGCTGCCGATCTTGTCGCCGTCGACGTAGGTGCGGGAGTCGCCGCCGGTCTTGTTGGTCTCTTGCGGGTCGATGACGGCCTGCCATCTTCCGTCCTGCTCGTACACCCAGCTTTTGTCGGGGTTGGGCTGCCAGGTGTCGAATTCCTTGCTGCCGGCGATGGCCTCGGGATCTTGGTTCCACTTGCCGAACGCGCGGTCCTTGACTTTCTTGAAGTCCTTCGGCTTGCTGACAGTGATATCGAAGCTGAACTCGTACCTGTGGCCCAGGGGCATCTCGCCCTTGTCGGCGGTGCGCGCGGCCGATACGGTGTCCGTCTTGCGATCCCAGGTGACGGTGAACTCATTGGACACGTCGCGGTCGTTGTCGGTCGTGTCGACGAGCTTGTAGTTGTCGACGGTGTAGTCGACGCCGTTGGCCGTGATCTTGTCCCTGAGCGTCATCTCGTAGCCGCCCTTGCCGGTGCCGTAACTGATGACGGTCCGGTTGGTCATGCTGTCGGCGCTCACGCCCTCGTCGATGGTCTTGGTCGGCGAGGACGGCGGTTCGGCGCTCACGGTCCAGGTCTCGGACGGGTCCCTGTCGGCCGTGTCGACGCCCGATTTCATCCTGCCCTGCTTGGCGACCTGTATGTCGATCCAGTACTGGCCCTCCTGCCAGTGGCTCATGCCGAAGTCCGCCGGAGTGGCGAGGTTGTCGAGCGGGGTGTCGGCCGAGTTCGCGAAGGTGATCGGCTTGCTGATCGTCTTGGCGGCGACGTAGCCGTTCTTCTGGCCCTCGTAGTGGATGATCGCGGCGCCTTTCAAAATCTCTTTGACGCCGCTGCCGTTGTTGCTCGCGTGCAGGGTGTCGCCGATCGGATCGGTGGAGCCGACCTTCAGGTCGGTCCTCTGCCTGTGGTTGGTGGTGACGGTCAGGTCGTAGTCGCGGGGCGGCTGCTGGTTGTTGACCGCGACGCACACGACCTGCACGCCGGCCGGGTATTGGTTTCCGGTCGTAGTGATCTGATTCGTGAACTTGTCATAGACTTTCTGGACCCAGGCGCGGCTGTACCCCTTGAGGTCGCCGCTCTTGTCGCCCAGAGCATTCCAGTTGGCGTCGAATCGTTTGCGGAAGTCGGTCGGGTTGGTTCCCCACGGAACCAATCCTCCGGAACCGTCGGCGACGGTCGCGGCGACACCAATCACGCGCGCCTGGGTGGCGTCGCCGTCGGACTTGTCCGAGACGGCCCGGGTGATCGCCTCGGTGCAGGAACTCCTGATTCGGGAAACGATGGCGTAGCTGTCGCCGGTAGGGATATTGTACCCGGAGTTTCGCATCGATTGGAGCGCATGGTCGATGGATGCCCGCCCCCATCCCTGGATCGGTGAATCCGTGTAGGTGTTGTCGTCCTGAAGGTAGAGGATGTCCCCACTCGGGCCGACGCCGCCGCCCCCGCCGTTGATCCCTCCGCCGCCGGAGCCGATGCCGGCGTACGCCGGCATGGCCGTGAGCAGCATTGCGATGGCCGCGATGCCGGTCACCGCCTTCAGAGCCTTCTTCTTAGGTGTGAACCTCAATGGTTTCTCCTTTGTCGCAAATGGTATCGGGCGGGGATCCCGATCTCCGCCCGATACCATTGCAACCCGATTTCACGGACTCCGGTTTGGACATCCGCTTCGTCGGCGAAAAAACTCGTCAGATCACCATCAGATGTTGGGCTCTCCGTGGTTCGGACCATTCTGGGCGGGGATGCCGCCACCTCCGATGATGATGTGAAAGTCGGAGCCGCCCGAGGACGCACCCGAATACGAGTGACCACGGTTCGAGTATGAGCCGCCGCCCGAATATGTCTGGGATTGCGACGCCTGCGCCTGCCGCGCCGCGGCGGCCGCCGCGGCGGCTTCGGCTTCAGCCTTGGCCTTCGCCTCCGCATCGGCCCTCTCCTTCGCCGCCTTCGAATCGTTCACCGACTTCATGGCCTTCGCGATCGCTTCGGCGTCACGCTCTTTGATGGCGTCCAGCAGGCTTGCACGGGTCGCGTCGTCCTCCACCTTGCCGTCGGTCTCCTTGTACAGGGCGTTAGCGTCGTCGACGGTCTTGTCGAGCTTGGATGATTCGACCTCTTCCGTGAGCCTGTTCAGGGACTTCGTGTGGGCCTTGTACCATGCCGCGTTCGCGTTGATGGCCTTCGTGGCCTTCTGCACTCCGGCCCTTGAATCCACTTTGCAGGGCACGGTCTTCGGCTTGGATGCCTTCATGGCCTTGGCTAGGGATTCCAAGGCATTCGCGTCCTTCACGCTCTTTACATCCGTTTTCGCGACCCGTGCCGCCTGTCCGTTCAGGAACGTGTTGTAGTCGTCCATCACGACGCGGAGCCGTTCGGACGCGGCCGAGCAGTCCTCCCTAGCCAAGGCCATGAGATGGTCCGAGCGCGCCTTCCATGCGACGCCGACCGCCACGAGCAACGCAAGCGCGACGGCGACGACGATGACGACGGCTTTTTTGCAATGCGGATTCTTCGTTCTCTCTTCCGTGGAATCGGCCGCGAATCCGATGGTCTCATCCTCGACGGCCTTTTCTTTCTCTGTCATTTTCCCTCCTCGTCCATTGGTTCACAGCTTATCAAATCGGCGGAGCCGCCCGCATGGTTCCTCCGGCGCGCGCCACGCATGGACGCGGCGGCATCGAAATCTAGACCGAGGAACATGACTAGGTCCATCGTTCCCTCCCTTTTCAAAAGCCCAGGTACATTTCGATGGCCGTCTCGACCACTTCCTGAATCCGCATGTCATGCTCGGCGGCCCAGGTCTTGAGCCTGCGCCGCGTTGAGGCGCGCAGGCTCACGCTGGTTTTCACCCAGCCCTTCGCGCCATTCGGTTTCACGGTCTTCTGGTCTTTCGGTATTTCGGTTTCCACCGATTCCGGTATTTCGGTTTCCACCGATTCCGGTTTTCCGGTATCCGCCGGTTCCGACCGGTCGCCGCCGAGCAGCATGGTAAGGTCGCGTGGTCGGGGCGTCAGGTTCATGTTCCTCACAGCTCCCCCTCTCCTTTGAGCTGTCGCATGGTCCGCTTGAGTTCGGCGGCCAGGGCGCGGTACTCGTGCAGGCGCGCGCCGCGCGGACGCGTGGATTTCGCGTTGAGGATGTCCTGGCGTTTCGGAATCAGCGTTTCGAAGCACGCTATGCCCGCGGCGTCGATCCACGCCAGCGCGTCGCGCAGGGCGGTCGTATGGGCCTCGGTGCGGCACAGGAGAATCGCGGCGGGGATGCCGCGCCGGTCGCAAAGGCTCTTCACTCCGGCGGCCTGGTCAAGGTCGATGCGGCTGGGACTCGAAGGGATGACCACGAGGTCCGCGTTGTTCAACGATTCGTCCAGCGCGCGTCCGTAAGGGGCGGAGTCGACCAGCACCCAGTCGACGGGGTCGTCGAGACTGGCGTTGACCCCATGAAGGTGCGCGATATCGGCTGGCGCGGCGGACATCACGTCGAATGGCAGCGGGTCGTCGAGCTCGGCGGACCGGTACCACCAGTCCTTCGCGTCGCCCTGCACGTCCGCATCGGCGACGAGCGCGCGTTGCTCGCCCTGGGATTGGTCCACGAGTGCGCAGGCCAGGAACACGGCGCTGGTGGTCTTCATGCTTCCTCCCTTGCCTGTGGCCAATGCAATCACCATCGGCTTCCGGTTCTCCTCGTCATTCATCGTTTTCTCCTTATTTCGGTATTTCGGTATTTCGGTTAGTTGGTATTTCGGTATTTCGGTTCATGCCTCGGTCCGCGCGGACCGCGGCGAAGCGGTCAGAAAAGGCTGCCTTGGACCAGACCCTTGGGCACAGGTTCGGGCTTGAGGAACAGGGGCTCGTCGCGCGTGTATCCGCGGCGGGAGCGTTGGCGACGTTTGACCAGCCGCCAGTAGTCCCGGCCGTCGCGGCGCATGCGGTCGTCCCAATCCGGGTGGGCGGCCAGCCAGTCACGTATCCGGCTTTGCGGGATCCGGTGCAGGCCGTTGACGTCAACATGCAGGTCGCGGGCGATCAGCCGGGCCAGGCTCCAGCGGCTCGAATAGTCGAGGCCGCCGTACACTGCCTTGTCCTTCCAGCCGTTGCCGAGGGCACGGCTGATGCAGTCGAGGCGCATGGGGCACGCGGAGCACAGCACGCGGCCCTTGACGCGCATCCGTTCATCGACCAGATCCCGGCCTTCGCTATCCGTCGTGGTGTTCCACATGCGGTCAGCGAGGTCGGGGCTGACCGCGGCGATCCGCGCGCAGGCCGGCATCATGTCACGAGCGTTCATGACCGCCACCCACCTTCTCGGCGTCCCGCCGGTTGAGTTCGTCCGCGAGCCTCTGGCACGCGAGCTGCCATTCGCTGGGATTGCCGGTCCGGTACGAGCCTTCGTGACCGTATTCGTACCAGTGCGGTTTCATGGCGGCGAGAACGTGGCCGCACGCGAAGGTGTGCGAGTGCGGTTCCGGCCGGTAGACAGGCGGGCAGGGCGCGGGCTTCGTCTCCGGGCCGCGGTCGCGGCCACGGGCCTCGGTACCGACGTCGCGATGCCGTTCGAGTTCGCTGACGGTCCAATCGTTCGCGATCCGCTCCCAGTCCGCGACGAAGCGGCGAGGGCTGTCGGCGCGGCGGAGCCAGTACGTGTTCGCCGGCATCCAGTCGATGACCGCGAGGACGAGCCTCAGGGCTGCAGCACGATCGCCGCCGTGGGCCTCGGCGACGCGGTCGACGAGCTTCGAAACGCGGTCGCGGTCCCGACCTGTCGGCGCTACGGTGGTCAGCGACAGCCTGGAGCGGACCTTCGCGAGATGGTCCAGCACGACCGTGGCCCCGTCGTCGTTTTTCCCGTCCTTCGCCGCGGTCGCCCCGCTTGCGGGGAGATGCCCCGTAGGGGCAGAGGGGAAAGGTTCACTTGGAGGGTTTACCTGGAGGGTTTTATCCTTATATAGCAGCCCTGCGGCATCTGCAGTGCTGGGGGTGCAGCTCTCGCAGTGCTGGGGGTGCGAGATTTGCAGTGCTGGGTTCGGCTCGCTTTTCAGCCCCGCGAGATTTGCAGTACCGGCAATCCGCTTCGTTCCAGCGCCTTCCGGCATCACGCCCTTCGAGTCGCTGTTTTCGACCACGGTCGAGGCCATGGGGTCCACGTCGGCGCTCATGGTCGCGGGATCCTGTTCCGCGGCGTGCGTCTCCCTGACCCACGTGAGGGTCGACGGGTCGGTTTCCACCGCGAGGTCCCACACGACCTGGCAGTACTGGGGCAGTCGGTTGCGTCCGCCTTTGCCGAGACGAGCGTACCGTTGGTCTCCACGGCGGATGAACCCCCGCTCCTGAAGCGTCTTCAACGCGGAGCGCACGGTACGCTCCGAGAGTTCCGTGACGTTGACGATAGTCGCGATCTTCGGATAGGCGGCGGTGCCGTCATCGTCCGCGCGTTCGGCAAGATAGACGAGCACGGCCTTCGCGCTGGCGTTGCCGACATGACATTTGAAGGACCATGACAGTGCGATGTTGCTCACGGTCGAACCTCCTTGCGCGCCCCGTCTGCCATAGACGGGTGCACCATCATCGACGCGAGCCGAGGGCAATCAACGAGCCCGGCCCGGACATGGACCTGACCATTGACAGACGGCGCTGTCCAAACCGGCTTACGGAATCCCCGGTTACACTCGGGAAACACAGAGCAAGACATGCGGACGGCGGCTTTAGTAAAGTCGTTCATGTGTGATCACTACTCCAAGACAATGCATTGGGCGGTCACGGACCGGGATCCGGCAAGATACGGGATCCGCGAACGCTCGGAATATTGGTTGCATCGCCCGTCCCTGATGTTGGAGCATCAGGGACGGGCGCTTTTCTTTTATCGGTTGTAGAAGAAGAGAGAATTTCAAATTGGATCAGAGCATCGCACCACCTCCGCACGATCGGCATCAAGCCCTAGCAAATAGTCGGTAGATACATGGAAATGCTCGGACAACACAACGATGTCTGAAGTTGTCCAACCAATGCGCCCCAAGAGTTTCCCATTCGCCGAGGTTTTCGACAAACCAAGCAATGAACCAAGTTGGGTACAAGTAAGTCCCTCACCCTTTACCAAAGCACTTATCCTTTGGGTCACTCCATTCATAGTTCTTTCTTTCTAACTTGGTTCATTTTTACTGTACTTTACTATAACGTACAGTTTGACTGAACGCAAATCGTATGAGACACTTAATTAAGAAATTCTGAACTATTTTGGGAAGTGATCATATGTCCATATCGGAAGTCTCATCAGAAACATCTTTGGATAAAGGACAGCGCGCTGAAGCGACGATCCCGACCAACGTAAGAGTTTATCTAGGACTAAGTGGAAAAACACAAAAGGCGCTTGGGGAAGCTTTGGGCATTACCAAGAGTGCCATGTCCATGAAAATGTGCGGCAAAGTTGGATGGTCAGTAAGTGATCTTGTCGCGACCGCCGATTTTCTAGGCGTCACGCCGAGTGCCCTAATGGATGACACAATTCTCAGCAAAGCCGAGGCTGGATATACAAAGTCGCTCGAATATGGAGTTTTTGCCGAAAAGCCAGGTGCCTTGATAGGTGCCGGTTCCCCCAGGTTCCTTGTCAGCCCCTTCAATCCCGACATGCCGGTCGAGAGCCGAATCTCGGGTACAGCAAAAAGTGCCTTATCCGGTTTCATGCCGGCCGTGATTCCATCCAGATCCAATTCCCCGTCCAGCACCTCACATAAAGAGATTAGGGTTTCCGACCGGTCTCAAGCCCATGAGACACTTAAAACCATGACCACTATTATCATGCACACCTCTGAAGGTGATATCACCCTGAATCTGTTCGATGAACAAGCTCCCCAAACGGTGAGCAACTTTTTGGGACTGGCTACCGGCGAGCGCGAGTGGATTGACCCGATGACCGGTCAGCCCAGCCACGAACCGTTCTACGATGGTCTGACCTTCCATCGCATCATCAAGGATTTCATGATCCAGGGCGGCTGCCCGTTGGGCAACGGCACCGGCGGCCCCGGCTACGACTTCGACGACGAGATCGACCCTAGCCTGACCTTTGATCGTCCGTATCTGCTCGCCATGGCCAACGCCGGATTGCGTCGTGGTGCGGACGGCAAGCCACATGGCACCAATGGCTCGCAGTTCTTCATCACCACGGTGCCGACCGAGTGGCTTAACGGCCATCACACCATTTTCGGTGAGGTTGCCGATGACGAATCCAAGGCCGTGGTCGACCGCCTTGAAGCCGTTCCCACCGACCGCCGCGATGCGCCGCTGGAACCGGTAGGCATTATCTCCATTGAAGTGCAATAAACGATTCACGTACATGTGATTCCATATAGGTGGGGGCGTTCCACATCGGATCGCCCCCACCTGGCGTATAACTCATATCCAGTCAAGCTATACGAGCACTGATTGCGCTGACTTCTATCACAGGAACATTGAACAGCCATACCTGTTCGTCGTTCCGCCGCAATCAAACGCGGCAAAAGATGTCAATGATCGGCACAAGATACAGCTACATCTTACGTAAACGTGGCTCCGCGGAATCCTTGGCACCGGTAATGCGATACACATCAAACACGCCATCAATCTTGCGTACTGCCGACAGCAGTGTGTTCAAATGCTGTGGATCGGCCATTTCAAAGGAGAACTGACTGGTGGCGACACGATCGGAGCCCGTGGAGATTGCTCCGGAAATAATATTGACACCGTGGTCGGAAAGCACACGCGTCACGTCTGACAGCAGGTGCGGACGATCCAATGCCTCCACCTGAATCTTGACCATAAACACACCCTTGGTGCTCGTCCATTGCACCTCAATGATGCGTTCCGGCTGACGTTTGCGCAAATCCGCAAGATTCTGGCAATCCGTCCGGTGTACGGATACGCCTTGGCTGCGCGTGACGAATCCGATGATGTCATCTCCGGGAACCGGCGTGCAGCATCGCGCCAACTTCACCCATACATCACCGATACCTTCCACCGAAACGCCAAGCGCATTGGTGGTCTTGGTGCGAGACTGCGAGGTTTTTAGCGGCAGCAACTCCTGCTCGACTTCCTCGTTGACCTCGTCAGACCCCGCGTCCTTGACCAGATGTGCGATGACGTTTTGGGTGGAAATCTGACCGTCGCCAATCGCCGCGAACACAGCATCCGGATTGGGAAGGCTCAGCTCATCCGCTACGGCAATCAGCGCTTCCAGCGTCAGCAACGAGGACACCGGCAAATTACGACGGCGCATGGCGCGCGTCAAATCGTCACGTCCTTCCTCAATGGCTTCGCTACGCCGTTCCTTGGTGAACCACTGCCGAATCTTATTACGTGCCTTGGGACTCTTGACAAAGCTCAGCCAATCACGCGACGGACCGGCGCTATCGGCCTTCGCCGTCAAAATCTCAACCGTATCGCCATTCTCCAGCGTGGTGTCCAACGGCACCAACCGACCATTGACACGCGCACCCATGGTGCGATGTCCAACTTCCGTGTGCACGGCGTAGGCAAAGTCCACCGGCGTGGCATGTGCCGGCAGCGAGACAATCTTGCCCTTGGGCGTAAAGACATACACTTCTGCCGAGCCGAGATCTTCTTTGAGCGAGCCAAGGAATTCGTTGGAATCCGGCGTCTCACTGGTCCAATCGGCCAACTGCTGAATCCACTTGAGGTTATCGGCTTCGCTTAATTCCTGATTGTCGGTATCGCGCTT
Source organism: Bifidobacterium sp. LH_491 (assembly GCF_056356495.1). Lineage (NCBI taxonomy): Bacteria > Bacillati > Actinomycetota > Actinomycetes > Bifidobacteriales > Bifidobacteriaceae > Bifidobacterium > Bifidobacterium sp. LH_491. Next base: position 657,241 of record NZ_JBKEUI010000001.1, on the reverse strand, counting down.
CATGTCCTGCTTGTCGGGAGCGCTTAACGCCCGACCGGCCTGACCGTTCGCCTTGTATTTCCAATGGGCCGCGATACCGAATTCGGCTCGCCGATGCATATCCCACGTGCGAATTTGAATTTCCACCGGCTTGCCGCCCGGCCCGACCACGGTGGTGTGCAGGCTCTGATACATGTTGAGTTTGGGCATGGCGATGTAGTCTTTGAACCGTCCGGGCACCGGACTCCAGCGAGCATGCACCGCCCCCAGTGCAGCATAACAGTCGCGAATGCTGTCCACAATGATGCGCACGCCAACCAAATCATAGATATTTTCAAAATCGTGCCCCCGCACGATCATCTTCTGATAAATCGAAAAATAGTCCTTTGGCCGTCCTGTCACATAGGCATCCACATGCTGGGCGGTCAAATCCTCGTTGATTTCCTCAAGAATCTGCCGTAGATAGACATCGCGCTGCCCCGCGCGACGCGCCACTAGCACGACGATTTCGTTGTAAATCTTGGGATACAACACTTTGAAGCTTAGTTCTTCAAGCTCCGTCTTAATCGCATTCATCCCCAGACGATTCGCCAACGGCGCGTACACGTCCAACGTTTCACGCGCCTTCTTCTGAGCACTGGTAGGCTTGACGTAACGCCAGGTGCGCGCGTTGTGCACGCGGTCGGCAAGCTTGACGACCAACACGCGCACATCACGGCTCATGGCCACTACCATTTTGCGGATGGTTTCCGCCTGTGCCGAATCGCCGTATTCCATCTTGGACAGCTTGGTCACGCCGTCAACCAAACCGGTGATGGTGTCGCCAAACTCGGCGCGGCACTCTTCCAAGGTGTACTCCGTGTCTTCCACGGTGTCGTGCAACAGGCCGGCAGCCACCACGGAGGCGCCCATACCCAAATCGGCCAAAGTCTGCGCCACTGCCAGAGGGTGGATGATATATGGCTCGCCAGACTTGCGCCGCTGCGAAGAATGCTGTGCCACCGCACGCTCATACGCACGGCGCAGCACAGTCATGTCATCATCGGGATGATGCGCTTGGCACATCGAGAGAATGGGCAGTAACGGATCCAACGGATTCATGCTAATCTCACACCCCAACAGACGCGCGGCACGGCGATCGCTGTCATCGGCCATCAATCCACCTCCTCTCCGTGATGTCACCATCCTACTCGCCGACACACGGCGACAAGCCGCAGAACCCTATGCGGATACCCCCGTCGAGCCGAAGCCACGATCCGCTCGGTCAGAACCGGGCAGCTGCTGGACAGGCACGAACTTCGCCTCGACATATCGCTGGATCACCATCTGCGCAATGCGATCCCCCGGCTCAAACACCACCGTATGTTCGGGATCGAGATTGATCAGCGGCACCTTGATTTCGCCACGATATCCCGCATCCACCGTTCCCGGAGCATTGAGTACCGTCACACCACGCTTGACAGCGAGTCCCGAACGAGGATGCACCAGCGCCACATAGCCCGCAGGCAATGCGATGGACACCCCCGTAGGCACCAATGCCCGCTCAAAGGGACGCAAGGTCACCCGCTCGGTGCATCGCAAATCCGCGCCGGCGTCTCCGGCATGGGCATACACGAGGTCAACACTGGTATTCGGTTCCACCGGCTTGACCAACACATCGATGGTTTCCGGCTCGTTGTAACACTCGTCGTATGCCATAGTTACGCAGCGCACTCCTTGCAAATCGGCTGCCCTTCAGCCGACTCCTCGGACAACTGGCTGCGATGCTTGACCAAGAAACATTCCGAGCAGATGAATTCGTCACCCTGCATTGGAATCACCGTCACCGAGGCGTCCTCGTTGCTTAAATCGGCACCGGGAAGCTCATAGTCCTCCGCAATGGCGTTCTCGTCGTCGTCCATGTCGTTGGAAGTGTTCTGAGAGCTCTTGCCCAGAGCCTGCAACGACTCCTCATCCTCGTCCTTGTTGCGGGGCGAATCATAATCCTGAGCCATGGCTATCCTTTCCATCATGATGGCATCTCTGCGCCATAGGATACATGACTTTACCGTGTCTTAGCATATGCGCGCCGAAATACTTGCAAAATCCTTTGGGTGGGGCACAATGGAACAAGCAGTTGTCCGTGAAAGAAAGTGGTGCGCTCATGCCCGACCAGCCGTACAAAACAGCTCGTTTCGACCACCTCGACGAACATGGTGATTTGGTGTTCGTTGCCGGCGACACGCGCTACGCCGTTACGGTTGATGACACGCTGGAGCGTGCCATTTTGGAATCCAAGCAAATGCGCGCCGAACATGTCGCGCCGCAGCCGCGTCCACAGTCGTCATTGCCGATTTCGCAAATTCAATCCCTGATTCGTGCCGGAGCGGAACCCGCGCGTGTCGCGGAGCGCTATGGATTGAGCGAGCCTTTGGTGCGGCGCTTCTCCGCATCGGTGGAAACCGAAAAGCAGTATGCCATTGAGCAATTTCTGGCGGTGGCGGCTCCCAAGGAAAGCCGCGCACATTCCCTGGCAGCGCTCATCGACCGTTCCCTAGCCGCCGCACGCGTGCCTTCCGAATCGGTAACATGGCGGGCTACGCGACGCGGTTTGGAACCGTGGCGCGTCACCGCACGTTTTGAAGTGGCCGGACGCGCCATCAGCGCCGAGTGGATGTGGGATATGCACGACAACACCGTGCTGTGTGTCAACGGCACCGCCAAGAAGTTGCTTGGCGATCGTTCCACCGCAGGCACCAACACCGATCAGGACACCGCAGTCGATGACGGATTGTCGATTCCGCTGCAATTGCCCGGCGATTCCGCCCGCTCGGCCCGTATCGAACAAACCGTGTCGGCATGGAACTCCAACGACAGCACTGCAGCTTCGGTCACGACCACCACGCCCGCCACGCGCATGTCGACACGCCCATCATCGTCGCCCGGCACCGATGACAGCGCCACAATACGCACCGACGGAACCTCGGCAGCCAGGACGACGCAGCCACGCCAAACCAACCCAATCATTCCCACACCGGTGGTCGCTCAACCACACACCACGCCTGCCACAGTATCCGGCACAGTAACGGCCAGCACGGCCGCTCCGACCAAGGCTCCTGAACCCGAACGCACCACCACTGCCAATCAGCAGCAAGAAGCCGTCATTCCCAAGACCAAACGCCGTCCGGGACGTTCCACGGTTCCCAGCTGGGACGAAATCCTCTTCGGCGACTAAACCGAACACGGTCGCAGCGATGCGTCCCTGCTTGTATCGTCCCACAGTCATATAGAGAGACAGTGCCATGCACAGTCATACCTGCGCCATGTGATACGCCGCCACAGTAGTGCGCAGCAGTACATCGCGTATTATGCCGTGTGCCCGATAGCAATCGCCGCAATGCAATCAACCAGGCCGCAACGTCAGTCGACAACGTCAATCAGACAGGGAACGTCCATCTCCATACGGCTCATCGAACCATGCACACTGGGCAACGTCATGCCCTGCTCGCTATGCACCCGGGAGTCAACGATAGTCACCGAGCCCATCGCCATCACCAACAAGTCACCCAGCATCGGCATGACGCGCTCATCGACCGGCCCCCACACACCGGCGGCCATGGCCTCCTGGCGAGTCCAAACCACGGCCAATCCCTGCAATCGTTCACGCCAACGCGCAGCCACACGCTCCAGATCCTCGCCTTCACACACGTATATCATTGACGCTCGCGGTTCACCGGCAACCATCGCCACGCCTTCGCGCAACGCTTCATCCTGCGCAATGTCAATACGCTGTTCGGGATGTGCGTCAATCATGCCATGATCGGCGGTAATCACCACCACCGTACCTGCGGGCAATCCGCGACGCATGGCCAGCAACTGCTCGTCCACATGCTCCAACGCAGCTGTCCACTGTTCGCCGCTCCATCCATAGGCATGCCCCACCTTGTCGGTATCACGCACATACCAGTACGTCAAACCAGGCTCATTCGCCGAGCGAGCTACCTTGGCGATGCGCTCGCCCGGACGGCCAGACCCGCAATAAAGCGAGCCGCGCAACGCAGCACGCGTCAGCGGCGAATCCTTAAATTTCGGCAGTCCCACACTGGTGGCACGGACACCTTGTATACGCAGCTGTTCGAATATGGTGGGTTCGCGCTGCAAATCCCTAGGTTCGGGCGCATCCGTGAACTGAATAAGTTGGCACAGCTTACCAGTGTCGACATTGCGTTGCGTATACCCAGCCATGCCAGTCATGCCCGGGCAAGTACCCGTGCCAAATGTCGCCATGGCAGCGACCGTCGTACTTGGCGAACAGGTACTGATAGGATGCTGGTTCGCGCTATCAGACAACAAAGAACGCAGATACGGCGCATGTCCCACCCGCATGGCTATATTCCACCACCCTAAACCATCAACCAGCACCACCACCATCGCGCGAGCATACGGTATGCCCAACGCCCGACGTAATGCCTCGCCATCATGATGGATGCGCGTAGCGACCGGCGCGCCCAACGCCGCACACGCCGCTGGCAACAGTGCAGAAATATGCCGCGCTCCCCCGCGCCGGTCCAAGGCGTCGCCATACGACGCCACCGGCACCAACGTCAACAACTCATCCATCGTGGGCACATCAATCACCATGAGTCCCATTGAATCACCGCGCAGCGAAAAACCACCCATTGGCGCCATGCCGTGGCGCGCCACCCCTTTTGACGAGCCGATTCGATAGGATAAATCCGTTCAATCATTCATGACAGGGAGCTTTTGCATGGCTGCGCATCGTACTTCGTCCGCTTCGTCCTTCGACCCTCGAACCGTCAAAGAGCGCATCGTCGAAACGCCGTTGAACGAAGAAATGAGCACCTCGTTCCTCGAATATGCCTATTCGGTGATCTACGCGCGAGCTTTGCCCGATGCCCGTGATGGGCTCAAACCGGTACAACGCCGCATTATCTACCAAATGGGGCAGATGCGCCTGACTCCTGACCGCCCATATATGAAATCCGCCCGTGTAGTGGGCGAAGTCATGGGTAAATTGCATCCCCACGGCGACTCCGCCATTTACGAAGCCATGGTGCGTTTGGCGCAGCCTTTCGCACTGCGCCTGCCACTCGTCGACGGCCACGGCAACTTCGGCTCACTGGATGACGGGCCGGCAGCTTCCCGTTATACCGAAGCACGATTGGCTCCTTCCGCATTGGGCATGAATGCGGACATTGACGAAAACACCGTAGATTTCACCCCGAATTATGACAATAAACTGCAGGAACCGCAAGTGCTGCCAGCGGCAATTCCAAACCTGCTAGTCAACGGCGCCACCGGCATCGCCGTGGGCATGGCCACCAATATGGCCACCCATAATCTCGCCGAAGTGGTATCGGCCGCCAAGTACGTCATGCACCACCCCGACACGCCGCTGGAAACCCTCATGCGCCATGTCCCAGGTCCGGACTGGCCGGGAGGCGGCATCATCGTCGGGCGAGACGGCATCCGCGACGCCTACGCTTCGGGACGCGGAACCGTGACCACACGAGCTGTAGCCCATATCGAGAACATAACCGCCCGCAAGAAAGCCATCGTCGTCACCGAACTGCCGTTCATGGTAGGCCCAGAACGCGTGCTGGAACGCATTTCCGAAGGCGTGAAAAACCATAAGCTTGACGGTATTTCCGGTGCCATCGATCTTACCGACCGTCATCATGGCACCCGTCTGGTCATCGAAATCAAAACCGGCTTCGACCCGCACGCCGTGCTGGCGCAACTGTACAAGCACACACCGTTGCAAGACAACTTCACCATCAACAATGTGGCGCTGGTCAATGGCCGTCCCCACACCTTAGGGCTGCGTGAACTGCTCGATGTATGGATTGCCCATCGCCGTGACGTCATACGCCGTCGCAGCGAATACCGTCGAGACAAGGCGCTGGAACGACTGCATCTGGTCGAAGGCCTGTTGCTGGCCATGGTGGATATCGACGAAGTCATTCAGGTCATCCGCACCTCGCAGGACGCCGACGACGCGAAGTCCCGCCTGATCGCGGTATTCGATTTGGACGACATTCAGGCACAATACATTCTTGACCTACGCTTGCGTCGACTGACCAAGATGAGCCGTATCGAGTTGGAAGCCGAACGCGATGACCTGCGCCAGCGCATCACCGAATTGGAGCAAGTGCTCTCCTCCGCCGAAGCGTTGGATACGGTGGTCGAGCAGGAAATGGACGAAGCGGTCGAACAATGGGGCACGCCACGACGCACCGTACTGCTTGACGAAGACCCTGACGGCACGCTAGTGCCGGTGGCGCTGGAAGGCGAAGATGGTGTGGGCGCCACCGCTTTGGCGGCAGCACGTGCCGCATCGCACGTCTCGTCGGCTGCAGCCGACGTCGCCGCAGCCGCCGCAGCCCGCAAGGCCGGCTCGCAGGAAGCCGCCGCAGCCGCACTCCAACTGGATGACGAGCCTTGTGCGGTAGTACTCAACGCCTCTGGGCTTATCGCACGCACCAGCATGCAGGCCGTGCAAGCTTGGCATGCGCGTGGCAATGAGTCAAGCGCCGAAGGTGGATCAGACCCGCTGTTGGCACTATTTGCCAGCTCCACACGCGCTTCGTATGCACTGATTACCTCCGCAGGCCGTTTGGTGCTCGCCCACGTGGCCGACCTGCCAGTCGTACCGTATGACAACGGCATGATAAGCGTCGCCGGTGGCGTGCGTGCCGACGAATTGCTGCGACTCACTGAAAGCACCGAACCGATTCACGGCGAACATGTTGTTGCCGCCTGCTCCATGGATGACGCCGACACGCCTCTGGCCATCGGCACCGTCAACGGTGTGGTCAAGCGTTGGAATCGTGAGTCTCCCACCACGATGGATTCGTGGAGCATCATCGATTTGAAGGATGACGATCGGGTGGTGTTCGCCGCTCCCGCCAGTGACGATGACCGACTGGTATTTATTGCCTCGGACGCGTCCCTGCTCACCTTCCCTGCGTCGCAGGTACGCCCGCAGGGACGCACCGCAGGAGGCATGGCCGGCATCCGTCTTGCCGAAGGCTGTCGTGTCGTGGCATTCAATGCCATCGAAGCCGGCAATATTACCTGGACCTATGATGAGGGCGACAACGGACTGTTCAGTGCGGCAGGTGCCGTGGTGCTTACCGTGGCCGGTGACAGCGACGCACTACCTGGCACAGAGAACGGTGCCGCCAAGCTTACGCCACTTGACATGTATCCCACCAAGGGCCGAGGCACTGGCGGCGTGCGTTCCCAACGCTTCCTCAAGGGGCAAAACACGCTGATTCGGGCCGCCATAGGTGTCTATCCCTTACGGGCCATTAGCGACGGAGGGCATCCCATTGCCCTACCTAAGCCCGATATGCGCCGTGACGGTTCGGGAACCGAGTTGGAAGCGCCTATCGCACATATCGGATAAGCGGTGATGTATTGGATGTGATGCCTTGACAGCCAATACATCACACCTGGTGTACACCGTGTCAGTGCACGATATGCGATGCTGCGATATGTCCGGCTATCGATGCGATGATGGTCACTGTATGACGGTCGCACGCTTGCAACGCAACCCCTCGTGCATCAATACCATAACCACCAGCAGCACACCCAGCACCGCCGGATACCAAGCAATTGACGTCGCTTGCGCCACCACTCCGAACACAGGTGGCATCACCAACGAACCGATATAAGCGCTGGCCATTTGCACACCGACGATAGCCTGAGACTTATCCGCGCCAAAATAAGCGGGCGTCGAATGGATCACACACGGATAAATCGGCGCACAGCCCAGCCCCACAACCACCAGACCGACCAATGCCACACCAGTGACGGTAGTTGGCATAGCAACCAGCAGCACACCAGTCAGCAATACGGCCTGTCCGATGCGAATCATCACCGGATCGGACCAACGCATGGTCATAAAACCGCTGATAAAACGCCCTATGGTAATGCCCACGTAGAACAGGCTCGCCCAACTGGCCGCCGTCACACGATCCACACCGCGGAACAGCACCAAATAACTACTTGCCCATAATCCAGCCGTAGATTCGATAGCACAATAGCAGAAGAACATCACTAGAATTTCCTTGGCACCGGATATGGCGAGAATCTGCCCCAATCCCAACGGCTTGTCAGCTATAGGCGCATCGCCCTCCTGCGACTGATGGGTGCCAGAAACCGCCGCAGAGCGGCCCTTCCACAGCGGCAGACTGAATACCAACATGATAGTCAGCACCACCTGGATGATGGCAATATATCGGTATCCCCACGGCCAACCTTGCCCATGCTGTAGGGCGTACCCCATAATGTACGGGCCTACTGAAGCACCCACACCCCACATGCAGTGCAGCCAGCTCATATGACGGCTTTCATAATGCACTGCCACATAATTGTTCAACGCGGCGTCAACACCACCTGCACCAAGCCCATACGGTATTGCCAACGCCACCAATGTCCAGTAATTCGGCGCAATCGAAAAACCCGCCAAGGCGAACGCCGTCATTGCCACGGACACCACGGTGACACGCCCCGCTCCCCAACGCAGCGTCATACGGTCCGACAGCAGCGCCGAAATGATAGTGCCAGCGGAAATCACCATGGAAATACCACCTGCCCATGATACCGGAGCATGCAAATCCTGGCTCATGGTTGGCCAAGCGGCACCTAACAGCGCGTCAGGAAGCCCCAAGCTAATAAATGCCAAATAAATAACACCCAATAACAGGCTTACCATTCGTACCCTCCCCTACGTCCGTCTTCGGCGGCGTACCGCCATGAGGTTCCTGCAAGTCCTGTCACATTCAATCACGCTTCCTCACCACACACACCGATGACACACCTTATTGATTACCCCTACCGCCATGTAAGAGTACGTTACGCATGATTTCTCTATGAACAAACGCGTAAGGGAAACGTAACGGCGCAATTCTGCGACGCAGTTTGTACTGTTCTATGCGTATTGCCCCTACAAGTAGCAGGAAGCCCCGCTGCAACCAGCGGGGCTTCCTGCCGTTACGTCGGTGTTTGCCATGCTCGCGGAGATGCGAACAGACAGCTACACCATACCGATCTCTCAGCCGAGGATCTTGGTGACTCGACCCGAGCCAACCGTGTGGCCACCCTCACGCACAGCGAAGGTCAGGCCCTCTTCCATAGCGATCGGCTGGATCAGCTCTACGGTGAAGGTGGCGTGATCGCCAGGCTGCACCATCTCGACGCCTTCCGGCAGGGTGATGACACCGGTAACGTCCGTCGTACGGAAGTAGAACTGCGGACGGTAGTTCGAGAAGAACGGTGAATGACGGCCGCCTTCGTCCTTGGTCAGGACGTAGACTTCGCCTTCGAACTTGGTGTGCGGGGTCACGGAGCCCGGAGCGGCCACAACCTGGCCACGCTCAACATCCGTGCGGCCCAGACCACGCAGGAGCAGACCGGTGTTGTCGCCAGCCTCGCACTCGTCCATCTGCTTGTGGAAGGTCTCGATGGAGGTGACGGTGGTGCTCTGCGTGTCGCGGATACCAACGATTTCCACGGTGGTGTTGATGGCGAGCTTACCACGCTCAACACGACCGGTGACAACCGTACCACGGCCGGAGATGGTGAAGACGTCCTCGATCGGCATCAAGAACGGCTTGTCCAGATCGTGAACCGGGGTCGGAATGTACTCGTCGACAGCCTTCATGAGTTCCTTGACGGACTCAACCCACTTCTCGTGATCCGGAGCGTCGTCGTGCAGCGCGCCGTAAGCGGAGGTGTGGATGACCGGGCAGTCACGATCGAAGCCGTTCTCGTCGAGGAGGTCACGGACCTCTTCCTCAACGAGCTCAACGAGCTCCTCGTCCTCGACCATATCGCACTTGTTCAGCGCGACGAGGATCTTCGGAACGCCAACCTGACGGGCGAGCAGCACGTGCTCGCGGGTCTGAGCCATCGGGCCGTCGGTGGCGGCCACCACGAGGATGGCACCATCCATCTGCGCGGCGCCGGTGATCATGTTCTTCACGAAGTCGGCGTGGCCCGGGCAGTCGACGTGAGCGTAGTGACGCTCTTCCGTCTGGTACTCGATGTGGGCGATGTTGATGGTGATACCACGCTGCTGCTCTTCCGGAGCGGCGTCGATCTGGTTGAAGTCGTAAGCCGGGTTGACATCCGGGTACTCCTCGTGCAGCACCTTGGAGATGGCCGCGGTCAGGGTCGTCTTGCCGTGATCGACGTGGCCGATGGTGCCGATGTTAACGTGCGGCTTAGTACGCTCGTACTTTTCCTTTGCCATTGTGTTGTCCTCCTGGACGTCTCGTAGTTTGCCCATGCCGTGCGCAGGGCACTCGCTACAGTGTACTGGGTTTCTGGGTTATGTGCCACATTGGTGCCCGCACCCAGTCAACGCTACAGAATACTAGCGCTGACTGGGGACAGTTGCCACCTATGCGGCTGCGCGTGTCACTCGCCGCGCTGGGCCTTGATGATTTCGTCCGCGACGTTCTTCGGAACCTCGGCGTACGAATCCATCTGCATGGTGAACATGGCGCGACCCTGGGTCTTCGAACGAAGATCGCCGATGTAGCCGAACATCTCGCTCAGCGGCACCTTCGCGTCGATCACCTTGACGCCGGTGGCGTCGGTCATCGACTGAATGCTGCCGCGGCGGGAGTTCAGGTCGCCCATCACGTCGCCCATGTACTCTTCCGGCGTGCGGACTTCCACAGCCATAATCGGCTCGAGGATGACCGGATTCGCCTTCGGAGCAGCTTCCTTGAAGCACATGGAGCCTGCGATCTTGAAGGCCATTTCCGAAGAGTCGACGTCGTGCGTCTGACCATCGGTGACGGTCGCCTTGACGCCCACCACCGGGAAGCCGGCCAACACGCCGGATTCCATGGCTTCCTGCACACCAGCGTCGATCGACGGAATGAACTCCTTGGTGATGTGGCCACCGGTGACTTCGTTGGAGAACTCGTAGGTCTCGCCATTTTCGGTGTCCAGCGGCTCGAAGTTCATCAGGACCTTCGCGAACTGACCGGAACCACCGGTCTGCTTCTTGTGCGTGTATTCCTGGTTCATGACGGCCTTGCGGATGGTCTCGCGGTACGCAACCTGCGGCTTGCCAACGTTGCACTCGACCTTGAACTCACGACGCAGACGATCGACGATGATGTCGAGCTGCAGCTCGCCCATGCCGGAAATCAGGGTCTGGCCTGACTCTTCGTCGGTCTTGACCTGGAAGGTCGGATCCTCGTCGGACAGCTTGGCCAACGCGATGCCCATCTTCTCCTGGTCGCCCTTGGTCTTCGGCTCGACGGCCACCTCGATCACCGGATCGGGGAAGGTCATCGATTCGAGCGAAATCGGAGCCTTTTCGTCGCACAAGGTATCACCGGTGGATACATTCTTCAAACCAACGAACGTATAGATGTTGCCGGCTTCGGCGCCATCAACCGGATTCTCCTTGTCGGCGTGCATCTGGAAGATCTTGCCGACGCGTTCCTTCTTGCCCTTGGTCGAATCGAGCACGTTATCACCGGGCTTGACGGCACCGGAGTAGACACGCACGAACACGAGCTTGCCGTAGAACGGGTGGGTCGAAATCTTGAACACGAGAGCAGCGAAGGGATCGTCTACCGAGGGGTGGCGATCGATTTCGATGGACTCGTCCTTCGGATCGAAGCCCTTGATCGACGGTACGTCTTCAGGAGACGGCAGATAGTCGATCACGGCGTCAAGCATCGGCTGCACGCCCTTGTCCTTGAAGGCGGAGCCGCACATCACCGGGTACGCCTCGCGGGCGATGGTGAGCTTGCGGATACCGGCGCGGATCTCGTCCTCGCTCAGTTCGCCGGATTCAAGGTACTTCTCCAGCAACGCCTCGTCGGATTCGGCAACCATGTCGAGCAGCTCGGCGCGGTAGGTTTCCGCCTTGTCCTGCAGGTCGGCCGGGATATCCACGGTGTCGTAGTGAGCGCCCATGTCGTCCTTGACGTCATTCCAGACGTAGGCCTTCATGCGGATCAGATCGACGACGCCGGCGAACTCGTTCTCGGCACCGATCGGCAGCTGCACAACCAGCGGAGTGGCGCCCAGCTTTTCCTTGATGGTGTCCACCGAGTAGTAGAAGTCAGCGCCCAGCTTATCCATCTTGTTGATGAAGCAGATACGCGGAACGCCATACTTGTCGGCCTGACGCCACACCGTTTCGGACTGCGGTTCCACGCCTTCCTTGCCGTCGAACACGGCAACGGCACCATCGAGCACGCGCAGAGAGCGCTCCACCTCGGCCGTGAAGTCCACGTGACCGGGGGTGTCGATGATGTTGATCTGGAACTTCTGATCCGCGTCATGGGTCTGGCGGTTCCAGAAGCAGGTGGTAGCCGCAGACTGGATGGTGATGCCGCGTTCCTGCTCCTGAGCCATGAAGTCCATGGTCGAAGCGCCATCGTGGGTCTCACCGATCTTGTAGTTCTTGCCGGTGTAGTACAGGATGCGCTCGGTAGTGGTGGTCTTACCGGCATCGATGTGCGCCATGATGCCGATGTTACGAACCTGATTGAGGTCGTTAAGCACGTCTTGTGCCATGAGTGTTCCTTACTCTCGTTTGGCCTAATTACCAGCGGTAGTGAGCGAAGGCCTTGTTCGCCTCGGCCATCTTGTGGGTATCCTCACGACGCTTGACGGAGGCGCCAAGACCGTTGGAGGCGTCGAGAATCTCATTGGCCAAACGCTCGGCCATGGTCTTCTCGCGACGAGCACGGGAGAAATCGGTCAGCCAGCGCAGCGACAGCGTGTTCGCACGGGCAGGCTTGACTTCGACCGGCACCTGGTAGGTGGCGCCACCGACGCGGCGGGAACGCACCTCAAGGCTCGGGCGGATGTTGTCCAGGGCGCGCTTGAGCACGGCCACCGGCTCCTGCTCCGTCTTTTCCTTCACCATATCCAGCGCGGAATAGACGATGTCCTCGGCGATCGACTTCTTGCCGTCGAGCAGGATCTTGTTGATGAGCTGCGCCACGACCGTCGAACCGTAGATCGGATCGGGCAGCACCTGATGCTTCTTGGAGGGTCCTTTACGTGACATATTGCTTACTTCGCCTTCTTTGCTCCGTACAGGGAACGACCCTGCTTGCGGTCCTTGACGCCCTGGGTATCGAGTGCACCACGCACAATGTGGTAACGCACGCCCGGCAGATCCTTCACACGGCCGCCGCGCACGAGCACGATGGAGTGCTCCTGCAGGTTGTGGCCCTCACCGGGGATGTAGGCGGTGACCTCGACGCCCGAGCTCAGGCGCACACGGGCAACCTTACGCAATGCCGAGTTCGGCTTCTTCGGGGTGGTGGTGTATACACGGGTGCACACGCCGCGACGCAGCGGGCTGCCCTTCAAGGCCAAAGTCTTCGACTTCTTCGGTTTGGCCTGACGTCCCTTACGGACGAGCTGTTCAATCGTAGGCAACTTAAGTTCTCCGATTCGTTGGTTCTTCTACTGTCGTGAGACCGCCACACTGCGCCTCACTCCCGACGAATCGTCGACATAGCGAAACAGCCCAGTCCACCGGCCCGATGGCCCCTTCCCCTCGGCGCACGCATTACTGCGAGGCTTCACCGAGGACGGGGATATCCCAACGCGTACACCTGTTACATAAGGCGTACCGTTGGCACACACGAATGTTTATGATACTGACGCTATGGACAAGGACGCGCCGATATCGTAATTCCGCAACAACAAAAACCCGCAGCTTCAACAGCTACGGGTTGATGGGGTGGATAACGCGGCTCGAACGCGCGACCTTCTGAACCACAATCAGATGCTCTACCAACTGAGCTATATCCACCATGTGGCACCACCGTCTTGCAACGGCCTGGCGCAACAGATGGTTACTATACACGATTTTGCGAAAAGGGCATATTGACATGGCAACGGCGTGTCGCAAGACATTGCCGCAGGACTTCCCCGCACCGCGATACACTGCATCACGCATTACAACGCATAACTGATTACCCTTACCTCGTTAAGGAGCTCCATCATGCTGTCGTTCGACAACGATTATTCCTGCGCGGCGCACCCCGCCATCTTGGCTCGACTCGCCGAAACCAACACCACCGCCTATCCGGGATACGGCAGCGACGCGGTATGCGACAGCGCCAAGGAACGCATCCGCACCGCCTGCGCCGCCCCCGACGCCCAGGTGTGGTTTCTCGTAGGCGGCACCCAAGCCAACCAAACCGTCATCGACGCCATCACCCCACCCTACGCCGGCGTGGTCAGCGCCGACACCGGACACGTCAACGTTCACGAAGCCGGAGCCATCGAATACACCGGACACAAAGTACTGACCCTGCCGCACCACGAAGGCACCTTCGACGCGCAGCAGCTGTTCGACTACTGCGCCACCTTCTACGGCGACGACAACCACGATCACATGGTGTTCCCCACCACCGTCTACATCTCGCAATCCACCGAATACGGCACACTATGGCACCTGGAGGAATTGCGCCAACTGCGTCAGATCTGCGACAAGTTCTGCATGAAACTGTTCGTCGACGGCGCGCGACTGGGCTACGCGCTCACGGCCGAAGGCAACGACGTGTCGCTGTCCGACCTAGCCGAGCTCGCCGATGTATTCACCATCGGCGGCACCAAAGTCGGCGCCATGTTCGGCGAAGCGGTGGTGTTCCCCCACGGCGACGCCCCCGCGCATTTCCTCACACGTATCAAGCAGCACGGCGCACTGCTCGCCAAGGGATGGCTGTTGGGCCTGCAGTTCGAGACGTTGTTCGCCGACAACCTTTATGTGACCATCGCCCAGCACGCCAACGACGCCGCCAAGCGCATCCGACAATCGTTGCGCGACAAAGGCTATACACTGTCGTTCGACTCGCCCACCAACCAAATCTTCATTACCGTGGACAACGCCACCGCCGAGGCGCTCCGCCAGCGCGTGCGATTGGGATTCACCGAACGTTTGGACGACGAACATGTCATCTTGCGCATCTGCACCAGTTGGTACACCACTGACGAACAAGTGGACGAGCTTATCGCCCTGCTGTAATAAACCAGCCGGCACGCATCATCACCGGCGCGTGCCGGCCCGCTCCATCGCATCGCGCGCCATCTGAGCAAACGCCTGCACCGACGAAGCCACCGAATAGCGTTCCCGCGCACGCTCGGCATACCGCTGCCCCCACTGGCGGCGACGCTCGTCGTCATCCAGCCACCAATCGATGCGATTCGCCAGCATCGCGCAGTCACGTACCGCAAACAACGACTCATCGCACAAGGCAAACTGGCTGGTGGCGCTTAACTCCGACGACGCGATAATCGGCACCAAACCACACGCCATCGCTTCAATAACACTCAACGATTCGATATCCGCAATCGACGGATGCACCAACAGATCACAGGAACGCAGTACCTGAGGCATTTGGTCGTTACGATGGAATCCAATACTGGCCGGGCGCGCCAGCAGCCGCGACGAGCGGAACCGCAGATACCGCCGCAACGGTCCCGTACCGCAAATCGTCAATTCGATATCCTGCGCATGACGGCACATCGCTACCGCTTTGATCAACGTAATGTGATCCTTCTCACGGGTCAACCGTCCGCTCGCCACCACACGATACGGATGCGCCGATGCGGTAAGCGCCGAAGGATCGGGCGAAAACCGCGGAGCATAGCCGTTGGAAATTACCCGAATGCGTTCGCCGTCATACCCATGGGCTCGCAACTGGGCGGCAATCATCTCCGTCGGCGCGTGAATGGCATCCACCTTATCGTACAGCCAACGGCGAAACAGCCAATACAGCGCCGCGCTCATCCCAGGCAGCTTGCGTAACGGACCGGCCGAGTACATGATGTTCTCCGGCTGCACATGAAAACCAGCCGTCACGGCGATACCCATGCGACGCGCCACCTGGCACGCCTTACGGCCAAAAGCGAATGGCAGATACACATGCACAATGTCCGCTCCCTGAAACGCGGCGCGGAACAACGCCTCATCCGGCTCGGCAAACCGCATCTGCTGCTTATGCGCCAGCCACGATGCCACCGGCACATGACGCTCCCTGGCTCCATACCGAGGCGCGCCAATGCCCACAAGCCGCACCTCATGACCTTGACAGCGCAACTCGTGCGCCCATTGCAACGCTGAATTCGACGTGCCATTACCCTGCGTATCCACCGTGTCCATCACCATCACCACGGTTAACGGGCGCGTCGGACGCTGTTCACTCTCCTCCATGCTTTACATCGTACGCCACCATATAAAATTCGCGTGCCAATGGCACAATACGCAATATGAGCACTCACCAATCTTGCGCCCATGCATCACATGATTCCACCAACCTCAATGCCACCGCACCGTCATGTCCGGCCTGCGATGCATCCGACACAAGCATCCCTGCGGTCGTAGACCGCGAACTGGGAACGCCGTTGAGCGAACACGCCACACGGGTCCTGATGCTCGGTTCGGGAGAGCTGGGCAAGGAAGTCGTCATCGAATTGATGCGATTGGGCGCCTGGGTATGCGCAGCCGACTCCTATCCCGGCGCGCCTGCGCATCACGTCGCCAACGCATGCCGTGTACTTGACATGAGCGACGCCACCGCGCTGCGCGCGCTATTCGACGAGATCAATCCCGATATCATCATTCCCGAGGTCGAAGCCATCGCCACTTCGGAACTGTCAGCCGCTGCCTCACGCGGCACGCATGTGGTGCCCAGCGCCAATATCGCCGCCATCTGCATGGACCGCGAACGTCTGCGCACGCTCGCCCATGACGAGCTTGGACTGCCGACCACGAATTTCCGTTTTGCTGCAACGCTAGAAGAACTGCGACATGGCGCCGCAACCGTGGGATATCCCTGCGTCGTCAAACCGGTGATGAGTTCGTCGGGACACGGCCAGTCGATCGCCCGAAGCCCCGAAGACATCGAGGCGTCATGGTTGGAGGCGCAGCAGGGCCGTCGCGCCGCCCATGAGGGCGATGTGTGCCGCGTCATTGTTGAAACCTTGGTGCCGTTGGCGTATGAGCTTACCGTGCTCACTGTCGCGTCCAGTGCGGGAATTGTGGCCTGCGCTCCCATCGGTCAGCGACAGGATCATGGCGATTATCGTGAGTCCTGGCAGCCGGCGCAGGTGCCTGACGCGGTGGTGCGGCAGGCCAGCGACATCGCCCGCCAAGCTGTGTCGGGCTTGGTGGCCGACGCCCTGATGCACGGCGAATACGGCTGGGGCGTCTACGGCGTGGAACTGTTCGTGCTTACCGACGGCAGCGTGCTGTTTAACGAAGTGTCCCCCCGACCGCATGACACCGGTATGGTCACGATGATGTCGCAGCGGCTGAGCGAGTTTGCCCTGCATGCGCGTGCCGTGCTGGGATTGCCCGTCACCGACGGACATGTGGCGTTGACGTTGCGCGAAGGTGAGGTGGCTGCCAGCCATGCCGTGGTAGTGCAGGGCGACGGCGAAGTGACGTTCCGCCATATGGCGGATGCCTTACGTGAGCCCGATACCGACGTTCGGCTGTTCGGCAAGCCCGCCGTCCACGGGCACCGCCGTATGGCCGTCACGCTGGCGATTGGCGCCGACGAGGGGCAAGCCCGCGAGCGTGCGACCAACGTGGCCGAGCACCTTGCCATCGCCGTGCGGCCAATCCTGTGATAATTCCTCCCACTCCAGGTGACGTACGATAAGCCGACCGTCACCGCTGTTTGCCGTCTGCGCATCTCCACAATGAGACACTCAGACGGCAAACGTATAAATACACGCGACACATCTTCGTATGTAGCCTCCCGTTGCTAGCCTTGCACACGTCAGACACCCTGAAATCCAACCCACACACAATACGGGAAGGCACGTCATGGAGAAGTTGGAACGCCTCTACGAAGGCAAAGCCAAAAAACTGTACGCAACGGATGATCCAGAGGTGCTCTGGGTCGAATACATGAATCAGGCCACCGCCGGCAACGGCGCGAAAAAAGCCCAAATCGAAGGCAAGGCCAGTTTGAACAACCGCATCACCTCCGTGATATTCGACCTCTTGAAGGCCAGCGGCGTCGACAGCCACTTCATCAAGCGGATCAGCGATACCGAACAGCTGGTGCGTTCCATGCGCATGTTCCCGCTGGAAATCATCATGCGCAACACCGCCGCCGGCTCGTTCGCCAAACGCTACGGCATCGAAGAGGGCACGCCCTTGCGCAAACCGATTCTAGAATTCTGCCTCAAGTCCGACGATTTGGGCGACCCGTTCATCAACGATGACGGCATCGTCGCCCTAGGGGTCGCCAGCGAGGACGAACTTGCGGCAATCTCCCGTCAGGCCCGCGCCGTCAACGACGCACTGCTCGACATCTTCGGCGCCGTCGACGTGCAATTGGTCGATTTCAAAATCGAAGAAGGCATCACCAGCGACGGCACCATCCTGCTCGCCGACGAAATCACGCCCGACACCTGCCGTCTGTGGGACCGCAAGCACGGTGGAGACGCCGTCGAGCATCTCGACAAGGATCTGTTCCGACGTGACTTGGGCAACATCATTCCCGCCTACGAGGAAATCTACGCACGCTTGAAGGCACTTGCCGACTCGCGAGGCATCGTACCTTCCGAATAATCAAGAAAACCCGCGTCGGGCAGCCGCCCACGCGGGTTTTCCTTTCCCCTTCTCAACCGATCAATACAAACTCCGACACGACCAAGAGAACAGGACAATACCCGTGGTCTTTCGCGTATATGTGGAAAAGCAACCTGGCTATGACGTCGAAGCGACGCAGCTGGCAACCGAACTCACCGACATTTTGGGCATCGACGCTTTGACCGGCGTGCGCATCATCAACCGATACGACGCCGAAGGCCTCAGCGAAGCGCTTTTCGATCAGGCCGTACCCACCGTATTCAGCGAACCGCAGGTGGACCGCGTATTCCGTGAGCTTCCCGAGGTCGGCGGCGATACCCTATTCGCCGTAGCGTTCCTCCCCGGACAGTTTGACCAGCGTGCCGAATCCGCCAGCGAGTGCATTCAGCTCATCAGCCAAGGCGAACGCCCCACAGTACGCAGCGCCAAAGTATACGTGCTCTCCGGAACGCTCAGCGCCGATGACATCGACGCCATCAAGCGCTACGTCATCAACCCCGTGGAAGCACGCGAAGCCAGCTTGCAGACGGTGGACACCCTGACGATGAATGTGGCGCAGCCCAAACCGGTGGAAATCATCGACGGTTTCATCGATTTGGACGAGGAAGGCCTGCGCACCTTCATCGCCGAACGAGGCCTGGCCATGGACGTGGCCGACGCGCTGCTGTGCCGCGACTATTTCCGCGCCGAACGCCGCAACCCAACCATCACGGAAATCAAGGTCATCGACACCTACTGGTCCGACCACTGCCGCCACACCACCTTCGGCACCCAACTGGACCATGTCACCATCGACGACGACACCGTGCGCCAGGCATTCGAACGCTATCAGGCCATCCGACGGGAACTGGGACACGACGATCGTCCCGTCACCCTTATGGACATGGGCACCATCGGCGCCAAATGGCTCAAGCACGAAGGCATCCTGACCAATCTTGACGAATCCGACGAAATCAACGCCTGCACGGTGAAAGTTACCGTGGACGTCGATGGCAAGGACGAAGACTGGCTGTTCCTGTTCAAGAACGAAACCCATAACCATCCCACCGAAATCGAGCCCTTCGGCGGCGCGGCCACCTGCATCGGCGGCTGCATCCGCGATCCACTGTCGGGACGCTCCTACGTGTATCAGGCCATGCGCGTCACCGGCGCTGCCGACCCCACCGTGCCGGTATCGCATACCCTGGCGGGCAAGCTCCCCCAGCGCAAGCTCGTCACCACCGCCGCGGCCGGATACTCCTCCTACGGCAACCAAATCGGCTTGGCCACCGGTCAAGTGCAGGAAATCTACCATCCGGGCTACGTCGCCAAACGTATGGAAGTCGGCGCGGTAGTCGGCGCCACGCCCGCCGGTCATGTGCGCCGCGAAGAGCCCGGCGCGGGCGACGCCATCATCCTGCTCGGCGGACGCACGGGACGTGACGGCATCGGCGGCGCGACCGGATCGTCCAAATCGCAAAACGTCGAAAGCCTGCAGGATTGCGGCGCCGAAGTCCAAAAAGGCAACGCCCCGATCGAACGCAAACTGCAGCGCCTATTCCGCCGCGGCGACGCCTGCCGCCTCATCAAGCGATGCAACGATTTCGGCGCGGGCGGCGTGTCCGTAGCCACCGGCGAAATCGCCGGCGGTCTGCGCATCAACCTCGACGCCGTACCGAAGAAATACGAAGGCCTCGACGGCACCGAACTGGCCATCTCCGAATCCCAGGAGCGCATGGCCGTAGCCGTGGACGCCGCAGACGTCGACACGTTCCTCGCCTACGCACGCGAGGAAAACCTCGAAGCCACCGTCATCGCCACCGTCACCGAGGAACAGCGTCTGGTGATGGAATGGAACGGCGACACCATCGTCGACATCTCCCGCGAATTCCTCAACACCAACGGAGCGGCCAAGCATATGGACGCCCACGTCGAGCACGGCGAACGCTACGCCACGCCGTGGCAGCAAGGCTCGTTCTCCCAGCGGATGCATGCCTTGGTCAGCGACATCAACCTTGCTTCCAACAAGGGTCTTGCCGAACGCTTCGACTCCACCATCGGCGCGGGCACCGTGCTGATGCCGTTCGGCGGACGCCGTCAGCTCACCCCCGCGCAATCCATGGTCGCCAAATTCCCTGTATTCGGCCACACCAACACCGTCTCCGGCATGGCATGGGGGTTCAACCCGTACATCATGGAACGCAACCAATTCACCGGTGCGTACCTGTCCGTGGTCGAAAGCCTGTCGAAACTGGTGGCCACCGGCTTCGACCATACCCGCGCCTACCTGAGCTTCCAAGAGTATTTCGGCAAGCTGTTGGACCAGCCACAGCGCTGGGGCAAGCCCGTCGCCGCCGTGCTGGGCGCACTGATGGCACAGCTCGATCTGGGTGTAGGTGCCATCGGCGGCAAGGATTCGATGAGCGGAAGCTTCGAGCACCTCGATGTGCCACCCACGCTGATCAGCTTTGCCGTGGCGGTCGATAAGGTCGACCATATCGTCTCACCCGAGCTCAAGAGCAGCGACCACCGCATCATCCGCATCGCGCCACGCTATGGCGAAGATGGCCTCACCCCCGACCGCGAGGCGCTGCTGGGCGCCTTCACCCTGGTGGAGCAGCTGGTGCGTTCCGGTGCAGCCAAAGCCATCAGCACCCCCGGATACGGCGCCACCGCACACGCTTTGTTCTCCATGATGCTGGGGAACCAACTAGGCGTTGCTCTTGACGACACAGTGGATGTGGACTCCCTATTCGCACCGGCATACGGTTCGTTCCTCGTCGAACTTACCGACAACGCCGCAATGCCCACCGCACCCGAAACGCTGTCCGGACTGCTCGACGTGCGGCAGATCGGCGTCACCACTACGGCATACGCGCTGCGCACCGCGCAGGAGACCATCGACATGCAGGAATTGCAGGAAGTATGGGAGCATGGCATGGAAACCGTGTTCCCCTACCGCGCCGACGGCGAGGAAGTGCCCACCGTGCGCTTCTGCGGCAGCACCACCGCCCGCAAGGGAGTGTCCATCGCCAAGCCGCGAGTCGTCATCCCCGTCTTCCCCGGCAACAATTGTGAGTATGACGCGGCCGCGGCCTTCGAACGCGCCGGAGCACAGGTCGACACGCTGATCATCAACAATCTCGACGCCCATGCGATCGCCGAATCCACCGATGCTTTGGCCAAGGCCATCCGCTCCAGCCAAATTGTCATGATTCCCGGCGGCTTCTCGGGCGGCGACGAACCGGATGGCTCGGCCAAGTTCATCACGGCCTTCTTCCGCGCGCCGCAGGTCAGCGATGCGGTACGCGATTTGCTGCACAACCGCGACGGCCTGATGTTGGGTATCTGCAACGGTTTCCAGGCGTTGATCAAGCTTGGTCTGGTGCCGTTTGGAGACATCACTCCCATGGATGCCTCCTGCCCGACGCTGACGTTCAACACCATCGGACGGCACCAAAGCCGTCTGGTGCGCACGCGCGTCGCGTCCACCCTGTCGCCGTGGCTGGCCCGCACCCAGGTCGACGACGTGCATACCGTGGCCATTTCGCACGGCGAAGGACGCTTCGTCTCCTCGCCCGACATGCTGGCGCAACTGGCCGCCAATGGCCAAATCGCCACCCAGTACGTCGACGAGCAAGGCCAGCCCAGCATGGCGCTGGACGTCAATCCCAACGGCTCGATGCTTGCGGTCGAAGGAATCACCAGCCCGGACGGCCGCGTCTTTGGCAAGATGGGTCATTCGGAACGTTCCGGGCAGGGCCTGTACCTCAACGTTCCGGGCAACACCGACCAGCCGCTGTTCGAAGCCGGCGTGGCGTACTTCACCGCGTAACGCCACCCATTGGTGTGTCTCGCGTGGGCTTGGTGGCATGCGAGACACACCCCGGCCATGGGCGGCCGTCCGCAACAATCGCGGGGGTAACCGTCTGGGGGCAAACGCCGGACGGCATCGTAACTATAGGTGCGGATTGACGGCGTGCACCACCGATACCAAGTCCCCGTTGGACATCATCGGCTTGCCGAAATGCCGCCACGGTTCGACCTGAACATGCCAGCGCCCCTGCTCATCCACCACGGGACGGGCAGTCTGCTCCCAGCACATACGTGATGAAGTCAGTCCCGTATGCGGGTCGCGGCGCGAATAATGCAAACACGTACAGTTGGTGATCTGCCAGGCGTCATCCTCGCACCGCCGCAAAAACTCCTCGTCGACAATGTCTTCCAGCGTCAGCATCAATGCCTGCATGAAGTCGCCATGCGACACCGCCACCACGGTTTGCGCCTCGGCACGGCGGTTGAGCGACGTAAGCAGGTTATGCACGCGATCCTCCGCCACATCGGCGATGGACTCGCCCGCCGGCGGACGCCAATACAACGGATCGGTGCGTTTGAACATCCAATTGCGCGGATAGTTGTCCCGAAACTCGTCTCGCGTGATGGTGCTGATTTCGCCCCACGACCGTTCGCGCAGCACCCGGCACTCCTCCCACTTGGCTTTGGGCAGCGCCATCGTCGCCGCAGTTTCGCGCGTGCGCACATACGGCGAAACCAGATACCGGTCGAACACTGGCTGTTGGCTGACCAACCATCGCCCGATGCAATCCGCTTGCCGCCTCCCCACCGCGGTAAGACGCCACGAACGGTCAGGCACGGTAACATTGTCCTGCGTAAACAGCGAATTATCCCCCCGCTCGCCAGCCTTGACAATAACATTTGCCTCCGATTCGCCATGACGAATCACATATAAATCTAACGGCATACCCATAGCGGTTCCCTTTCCGGTACATGCGCCGGCATAGATGCCAGACAGCTTTGCGACATCCAATACCATCATGATTGATACGTTCCACGGTAACACCGCATGCCGATGCCATGAATCCTGGACCTGCCGTCACGCGACACCACAACGCCTACGCTTGTTAGCCCTGATTGGTAAGGTGAAGAGGTATCGACAGGCGATACTCCTTGCATCCTTACAACCAACGGAAAGGAAGTCGCTGGGCATGTCCGCTGAGCTCGAAGACATCCATGAGGAATGTGGCATTTTTGGCGTGTGGGGGCATCCTGATGCCGCTCGTCTGACCTACTTCGGATTGCACGCACTGCAACACCGCGGACAGGAAGGCGCCGGTATCGTATCCAACGACGGCGGCCACCTGCATGGTCACCGAGGGCTGGGGCTCCTCACCAAAGTATTCTCCGACGAACGCGACATCGTGCGACTCAAAGGCGACAAAGCTATCGGCCATGTGCGGTACGCCACATCCGGTTCCGGCTCCACCGACAATATCCAGCCGTTCATCTTCCGGTTCCATGACGGTGACGTCGCTCTGGGACACAACGGCAACCTCACCAACTGCCGCGCGCTCAAGCGCGAGCTCGAACAGGAAGGCGCCATCTTCCACTCCAATTCCGACACCGAAGTGCTCATGCACTTGATCCGTCGTTCCGAACAACCCACGTTCATGGACAAGCTCAAGGAAGCGCTCAACACCGTACACGGCGGCTTTGCCTATCTGCTGATGACACCCGATGCCATGATCGGCGCGCTGGATCCCAACGGCTTCCGACCACTTTCCCTGGGCCGCATGAAAAACGGTGCCTACGTACTCGCCTCGGAAACCTGCGCGCTGGATATCGTCGGCGCCGACCTGGTGCGTGACATCCGCCCCGGCGAAATCGTCGTGGTCAACGACGACGGCTACACCATCGACACCTACACCGACCGCACACAACTGGCGATCTGTTCGATGGAATTCATCTACTTCGCCCGCCCGGACTCCAATATCTACGGCATCAACGTCCATTCCGCCCGCAAGCGCATGGGCGCACGGCTGGCCGCAGAATCACCGGTCGAGGCGGATATGGTTATCGGCGTCCCCAACTCCTCGCTGTCCGCAGCTTCTGGCTACTCGGAGGCCACCGGCATCCCCAACGAAATGGGTCTGATCAAGAACCAGTACGTAGCCCGCACGTTCATCCAACCCACCCAAGAGTTACGCGAACAGGGCGTGCGCATGAAGCTCTCCGCCGTGCGCGGCGTGGTCAAAGGCAAACGCGTCATCGTACTCGACGATTCCATTGTGCGCGGCACTACCTCCCGACGCATCGTGCAACTGCTGCGCGAAGCCGGAGCGTCTGAAGTACACATGCGTATTTCCTCGCCGCCACTGAAATATCCCTGCTTCTACGGCATCGACATTCAAACCACCCGCGAATTGATCGCCGCCAAAAAAAGCGTCGAAGAAATTCGCGACTACATCGGCGCCGATTCGCTGGCATTCTTGAGTCTCGACGGACTTGTCGAATCCATCGGCATGCACGATGACGCGCCCTACGGCGGCCTGTGCGTAGCCTACTTCAACGGCGACTACCCCACCGCCTTGGATGATTACGAAGCCGATTTCCTGGCTTCTCTCACCCCGGAGGACCAAGTGCGCCTACCACGGTTCGCCCAAACCGACAGCGACTACGAAGGTAACGAATATACCTTGAGATAACAGCTTCGCGGTGTTCGACACGACAGGTCGAACACCGCGTATTGTTGTTCCACGCAATCAGCACAAGCCACACGCGGCATCACTCACAGAAAGGTTCCTCATGCCACACGCTTATGAAAACGCCGGAGTCAGCGTGGAAGCTGGCTACGAAGTCGTCAAACGCATCACCTCGCACGTCAATCGCACCGCACGCCCCGGGGTGATGGGCGGCATCGGCGGATTCGGCGGGTTGTTCGACCTCGCTTCCCTAGGCTACCGCGAACCGGTGCTGATATCCGGTACGGACGGCGTGGGCACCAAGCTCATGGTCGCCAACATGGCCGGCAAACATGACACCATCGGCATCGACTGCGTGGCCATGTGCGTCAACGACATCGCCGCGCAAGGCGCCCAGCCGCTGTTCTTCCTCGACTACATCGCCTGCGGCAAGAACGATCCGGCGCTGCTGGAGCGCGTGGTATCCGGCGTGGCCGACGGTTGCGTGCAGGCTGGCGCCGCGCTTATCGGCGGCGAAACTGCGGAAATGCCCGGCATGTATGATGCCGACGAATACGACTTGGCCGGCTTTGCGGTAGGTGTTGCGGAACGCAGCGCCATCGTCGATGGATCGAGCATCGCGCAAGGCGACGTGCTCATCGGCCTGCCCTCCAGCGGCGTGCATTCCAACGGTTTCTCCTTGGTCCGCAAGGCCTTGTTCGAACAAGCCGGCTACACGGTGGACACCGTGCTGGACGAATGCGACGGCCGTACGCTTGGCGACGTGTTGCTTACTCCCACCACCATTTACGTGCAGGCCCTCAAGCCACTGTTTGCGGCCGGCGTGGTCAAGGGCGTCGCCCACATTACCGGCGGCGGATTCATCGAAAATATTCCGCGCATGATTCCCGACACTCTAGCGGTACGCATCGAGCAAGGCTCCTGGCCCATCCTGCCGATTTTCGACGTTATCGAACGCGCGGGCAGCATCGATCATGCGGAAATGTTCAACATTTTCAACATGGGCATCGGCATGGTGTTGGCAGTTGACGCCGACCAGGCCTCGCACACCCTGGAGCTGTTGCGTGAACACGGCGAACAGGGCTATGTCATCGGCTCGGTCATCGCCAAGAACGGCGATGACGTGGAACTGGCGTAACGCGGCCAACGGGAAGGAAACGACATGAAGGTACTGGTCATCGGTTCGGGCGCGCGAGAGCACGCCATCGCCCACACGTTACTGCGCTCGGCAAGCGTCGAAGAAGTCACCGTCGCCCCCGGAAACCCCGGCATGGAACGCGACGGCATACGCACTACGCAGCTCAATGTCTCCAATCATGCCGCGCTAATCGACTTCGTCAACGACAACAGCTACGACTGGGTATTCGTTGGACCGGAAGTGCCGCTCATCGAAGGTATCGTCGACGATTTCGAACAGGCTGGCATTGCGGCGTTCGGCCCGTCCAAGGCCGCCGCGCAAATCGAAGGCTCGAAGGACTTCGCCAAGCAGCTTATGGCTCGGCACCATATACCCACGGCACGCTATCGCACCTTCGATGAGCTGGATCCCGCCAAAGCATACGTCTTGCACGAGGGCGCCCCCATCGTCATCAAGGCCGACGGATTGGCCGCCGGCAAAGGCGTGACCGTAGCCATGGATATCGACACGGCGGTAGCCGCGCTGGAGGATATTTTCATCGACCATCGCTTCGGCACGGCGGGTGCCAAAGTGGTTATCGAGGAATATCTGGAAGGCCAGGAATTCTCGCTCATGAGCTTCGTGGACGGCGAACGCTTCTGGCCCATGCCCATCTCGCAAGACCACAAGCGTGCCTACGACAACGACAAAGGCCCCAACACCGGCGGCATGGGTGCGTATAGCCCTGTCCCGCAAATCGGACAAGACGTCATCGACACCGCCATCGACACCATTGTGCGTCCCACCGTGCAAGCCATGGTTGCCGAAGGCACGTCGTTCCGCGGCATTCTCTACGCGGGACTGATCGCCACGGCAGACGGGCCGAAGGTCATCGAATTCAACGCACGTTTCGGCGATCCGGAAACCGAAGTGATTCTCCCCCGTCTCACCTGCGATTTCGGCAACGCCATCGCCACCTTGATGCAAGGCGGCGACCCGCAGTTCACATGGCGCGACGACGCGACCACGCTGGGCGTGGTACTGGCCGCTGACGGATACCCAGGCGAGCTGACCACTGGCGCGCTCATCCCCGACTTCCCCGTGGATGAGCACACACATGTGTACTACGCCGGTGTAGCCAACGGCGAGCACGGCCTGCAGTCCGCTTCCGGCCGCGTACTGCTCGTGCAAACCACGGCCGACAATATTCGCCAAGCCCAACAGCGGCTGTACACGATGCTCGAAAGCGTGGACACCTCCGGCATGTTCTACCGGCACGACATCGGAGCCAAGGCGCTGCAATAAGCGGTTGGATGGCATCAACAGCCTATATATCCCGGACTATCAAGGGGTAGGCCACTACATTGCAGTGGCCTACCCCTTGCCTGTTGCAGAAACGTCACGAGTTCACCGCTCACTCAGACAATACACGGAGCATGCCGTGCACGTAGATCCTGCAGGAGTTTGCTCGCCACCAGAATCTGTGCCCGGAACTCGAGCTCGGGGCAAAGTATGTGTTCGGCATCGATGGCGAGCCGCGTCCGACGGTGTGTGTTTACACCATTGTTAGGAGCTGGTTCGTGTGTGCTTACACCATTCCACGACCAAAAGTGCGTGTTTCCACCACTCCTACAGGCCCAAACCGGCCTCCACCGGTGTGGAAAACACACACTTTCCAATTACAGGTACGGCACATGCACAGTTCCGCGCCCGCACCGATATCGAAAACACACCAATGGCACGAGACAGCCGACACCAGCTCTCACCGAAAACAGAGGTCTGCGACGACACCAGTTCTCACCGAAAACAGCGGCCAGCCCCGTCAAACATGCCCCCAACGCCTATGGTCGCCTCGATATACACGAACACTACAACACACACGGGCACTCCAAAATACACAAGCACTCAACGCGCACATGCATTCCGATACAGACACATCCAATGCCCATGCCCATACGCATGAGCCCCTCACGCAACCGCGCAAGGAGCTCATATGCAATCCGGCGATACCGTCTGCCTACGACTTCGGCAAGTCCATAAACGACGTATTCTTCAGATAGTTCTTACCTGCCGTAATGTCGTACTGAATCAGCTTGTAATCGGCGAGCAGCTGCTTGGTTTCCTTATCCATGTCGGATTCGACCATCGGCTTGCCGTCGCTGTCCAAATAAATCGACTGGCCCTCGGGAATACGATCCCAGCCTTGAATGTTATTCACCACCGGCGGTTCCATGGCGGCCACCTTGCTGTGCAATTCAGTGAGGAACGCCAGGTACGGCGACACCTTCGCGTTCATATGCTCGGCAGCTTGCGCCACGAAGAAGTTCGGCGATGAATACTCGCTGTTCTCCACCTTGTTGCCTTGGTCACCCGAAGCCTTGTTCGACCAAATGAAGTAATCGGTCAGATGCAAGGCCAGTGAATTGTCGTCATTCGCGCCGGCCGTGGAGTAGATACCGGGCAAATGGTCACCGTAGAACACCACCGTCACCGGCTTATCCAAAGCATCCAACTTGTCCAGGAAATCCTTCGTCGCCTCATCGGTGATGCTGGCACCCTTGGCGTAGGTTTCAATGGACTTCGTCTCGTCCTTGCCCAACGGTTCGTTCGCATCCGTGCTCGTCGCCTTGAAGTCGTTGTTGCGATACCACCCGTTGTACGGCATGTGATTTTGCATGGTGATGATTTGGATGAACTGGTTCGTCGAATTCGACGAAATCTCATCCAACGCACTCTGATACGTGGCGGCATCCGACACATATGGCGAATCATCGATCTTGTCCTGATGGGCGATGATATCGTCACCTTCCAGCGTGTAGAAGTGGGAGAAACCGAACTTCTTGTAGTTGATGGCACGCGAATACATGGATGGCTCATACGGGTGGAATGCTACGGAATGGCTGGTCGCCCCCCACATCTGATTGATGGTTGGTGTCCAATGCTCATTGGGCACCAGCTGCTGGTACGGGCTGGTCAACGACGAGTCGAAATTCGCCATGCTCAATCCAGTCAAGCCCATGTATTCAAGGTTCGCGGTGCCGCCACCATAGCCGGACGACAGCATTAAGCCACTAGTCGTATTCTCCTTGATGGCACGAATGTTGGGAATCGCATCCTTGTTCAGCTGCAGGCCCGGTACGCGCGACGGATCGGAAAACGATTCCGACAGCACATACACCACCGTGCTATCCGTCAAAGATGTCTTGCGAGAGGCATTAATGGTTTTCGCCGCTTCTTGATACCGTTTGAGCACGGCTTTCATCGTGGACTCGCTGTAGCCTTCCGGCTCGTCCATCACCTTCGGATTGAGCTGTCGCATGAATGAAATCACCGGACCATTGCGCTGCGCATCATACACCGAATCCCACATGGACGGCGTATCACCCATCCACTTGCTCCACCGGTTCGCCCACGAATCCACCGTGCTTACCTGCGCGGTGAACAGGCCGAAGAACAATGCCGGCACCACAATCAGCAACAGACGGGCTACCGCGCCCAAAGCGGGATTGGCACTGCGAATCATGCGCCCGTGACGTCCATCGATATGGTTCAGCCACACGAACAGCGCCACAAACACCGCGAAGGCCACGACCGCTCCCAGTATCGTCCAATGCGCTCCCGGTGGCATGAAACTAATCAAACTCCCCGCGTCAGAATGCAGGAAATTCAAATCAGCGGGCAGAATCGCCTCATAGCGAATTTGCACTTTGAAGCGTTCAATTACCGCAATAATCAACGCTACCGCTATGAAGATCGGCGTGGCAATCCAAAACCGGTTGGTAAGCATCAGCAAGATGAGGTAGATGATTCCCAACACAATAAGGTTGAGCACTACTACGAAATTGCCTTTGGTCCACATTTTCGCGATGAAATCACCCACGCCGTTAAGCGGGCTGGACAGCTGCACGCGTGTGCTGCTCAAGGTCACGCCCCACTGCAGCAACACCACCGCCAGCAAATCAAACACCACAAACAGCACGCCATACAACCAGCCGGGGAATGCACGGCGCACTGTCTTCGCCTTCGTCTCGGCCGTCGCGCGGCTGATGTTGAGTTCCTCAATCGAAGCGTTGAATTTCGTATCACTCATGCTGTAATCGCTCCGCCTATCGTTTTATCGTCACACGGGGCTAGCGCGGCGTTCCCGCGCATCACCCCGTTTCTTGTCCGTCGGATATTATGCCGCGCCGAACGATAGTTGCCTAGCCCGTGAACAGTTCTTTTACAATCAATGCCAACAATCCACTGTAATTCAGGCAAGCCGTAGAACAACTCTGACAAACCCTGAGTGTTTCCTGATATGCGCAGTGCGATACGATCCGGCTCAGGCAACACGCCTAGGCAAGCGCTGTTTGCACGTCCTTCACCAATCCGCGCATCCAGGCATGCACGTCATCGTATTGTTGCGGCATATGCTCGCTGACCTCCACGATGGGCACGTTCGCCGACTTCGCCGCCTGCGAAAGCTGTGATACCGTAGCGCCGCCCTCCTGCGTATTCACTACGAGCACAGACGCCTCGCGTGCCGTCAACAGCTCGCTGAACGTACGCAGATCCGCAGGGGTCGGCTCGCTTTCGTTGGCGGCGGCCTGCGCGTACCCACGCGGCGTCACATCCTTAAGTCCCAAATCATCCATGAGATAATCGGCCACCGACTCCGTAGCGGCATAGGGCTTGCCGGCGATTGACTCACGCGCAGCCGCCATATCCTGCTCCAACTCCTGCTCCTGCTCGTCCCACTGGGCAAGCTGCCGGTCATACGCCTTGGCGTGATTCTGATCCACTTGGCGATACGCCTTGACGATGGCCTTTGCCGCGGCCTGACGGGCCTGTGCGGAGAACCACAGATGTGGATTGGCCCCCTCCTTGACCGAGGCAGCCTCAGCGACATCCACCACCACAGCCTTAGTGCCTTCCGCTGCTTTGCTCGCCCAATGGTCATAATCGGCACCGTTAACCACAATCACCTGAGCGCGCGAAATCGCCGCAATATCCTGGCTCGTTGGCTCATAATCATGCGCATCGGCGTTGGCATTACTCAACAGCGACGTCACCTGCACGTGGTCGCCGCCCAGCGCCTGCGCCATGGTGCCCCATTGGTTGACGCTGGACACCACGTTGATGGTTTCGGCAGACGCGCTCGCGCCGCCGCAACCTGAAAATCCCACCAATGCCAATGCCGCAACACCCATGGCAAGCGTCTTGCGAATTACGGTATGCATCATTATGTCCTTTCCGAACCGTTGTTCGTTGCACAGAATTAACCCCACGTTGTGGGCGTATGATGCATCCTAGCATATATTGAGAATAATTCTCAATATCAACAATACAATCGCAGAAACAACGTGCCGAAAAGACTGGTATTACAAGGATTCCTGACGACATTGCGCGCACACGCCGAACATTTCCAGCGTATGCGTCTCCACCGTAAAACCATGCTGGTTCGCCACGCTTCGCAGCCATTCCTCGCTCGGCGGTTCAATATCAACCGTGCGGCCGCACCGACGGCACACCAAATGATGGTGGTGCCCCACTTCGCCGCACAAACGGAACAGCTGTTGGCCATCCAAGCGCAACGTATCAGCCTGTCCGTCCTGCGCCATGGCATTGAGCTGGCGATACACCGTTGCCAACCCAATGCTCACGCCATCGGCCTCCAACACCCGATGTAACTGCTGCGCCGACATGAAGTCACCGGCCTCACGCAACGCATCGCGCACCGCATCCTTCTGCTTTGTCTGGCGCGTGACGCGCCCCTGCACCTGCGTCATGCCGACCGCCTGACATCATCCCAGCATCCGCTGGCCTGCAAGCGCTCGACCGCGCGTCGCACGTCGTCACACAGCACCGTCACATGACCCATTTTGCGATTATGCTTCGCCTGCGCCTTGCCGTAGTCGTGCACATGCCACTCGGGATGCTCGCCCAGTGCTGCACGAACTGGCCCAACATGCTGTCCCAGCACATTGACCATCACTGCATCCGACAACAGTACCGGTGACGGCAACGGCCAGCCAGCCACACCGCGCACATGCGCCTCAAATTGATCGATGGAACACGCCTCAATCGTGTAATGTCCGGAATTATGCGGACGCGGAGCCATCTCATTCACCAGCACCCGGCCATCGGGCATCACGAATAGCTCGATCGCCAACGTACCCGATAAGGCAAACCCACGCGCCAACGTCAGCGCCAGCTGCGTCGCCCGCCGGGCAATATCGGTATCCACATCACCGCTAGCCAGCGTCATATGCAAAATATTATGCCGATGCTCGTTACGCACCAGCGGGAACGTCACGTACTCCTCGCCGTTGCCGGACACCAGCACCGACGCCTCAAACGCAAAATCGACGAAACCCTCCGCGATCGATGGCGGGAAGTCATCGTCAGGCCACACCTTCTCCCAATCCTCCTCGCCACGTAGCACCACCTGGCCGTGCCCGTCATACCCGCCTTCGCAGGTTTTCAACACCAGTGGATAGCCAAGCCGGTCAACCGCCTCACGCAGCTGCGCCCGACCGTTCACCGCCCGCCACGGAGCCGTGCCCACACCATGGTCGTTGATAAACGTCTTCTCCCTGACACGATGCTGCGTCACCCGCAGCAAATCCGTACCCTGCGGCACAGCCACACAATCGCGCACCGCATCCAACGCATCGGCGTCCACATTCTCGAACTCATACGTCAGCACATCGCAGCGCTGCGCCAACTCACGAATCGCCAAACGGTCGTCATACGGGGCAACGATATGAAAATCCGCCACCTGCGCCGTGGGACAATCCGGCGTCGGATCGAGCACACCGACGCGCAATCCCATATAGCGCGCCGACAACGCCATCATGCGTCCCAACTGGCCGCCGCCGACAATGCCGATGGTGTCGCCCGGCATCAAGCGACGGCGAGCGCCCTTGGTTTCCTCATACAAGCTCGGCATTGGACCGTTCCACCTTCTCCTTCAAACCGTCGCGATATTCCTGCAGCGCTTGGGCCAGCCGCTCATCCGTCGTCGACAAGATGCTGACCGCCAACAAACCGGCATTGGTGGCGCCGGAATTGCCTACGGCCGTGGTGGCCACGGGGATGCCGCCGGGCATCTGCACGATGGAGAGCAGCGAATCCCATCCAGACAAGGCATGCGAGCGCACCGGCACGCCGATGACAGGCAGGGTGGTTTGCGCGGCGACCATGCCGGGCAGGTGAGCGGCACCCCCAGCTCCGGCAATGATGACCTTCAGGCCGCGCTTTCGCGCCTCATGCGCAAACTGGCCCATCAGTTCGGGGGTTCGGTGGGCGGAAATGACTTGCTTGACGTAGGGTACGCCGAATTGATCCAACATGTCGCATGCATGTTTCATGGTATCCCAGTCACTTGCCGAACCCATGATGACCGCCACTTGCGGGGTCGCTTCTGCCATGCCTACCTCCAACACTGTATGTTATGGGTTATGGCGTCTACTCTACGCACGCGGGTCGATGTTCACGATGAGCTTGCCCATCATGTCGCCTCGTTCCATGCGGGCGAAGGCCCGTGGCGCGTCATCCATCGCGTAGCGCGTGTCGATGAGCGGACGCAATCCCGTATGCTCCACGAACCGCAGCAGTCGTGTCATGTCGTCCAACGTGCCCATGGTCGTGCCCTGTACGCGAATGTCTTGGAAGAATATCCTGGTCAGTTCGGCACCGGGCTGGTCGCCCGTGGTCGCGCCGCATACCGCTATCGTGCCGCCGGGGCGCACGGCTGTCACCGAGTGGTGCCACGTCGCCGATCCCACCGATTCCATGACCGCGTCCGCCTTGCGCGGCAGTCTGGAGCCCGGTTCGAAAGCCTCATCCGCGCCAAGGGCGATGGCACGTTCGCGCTTGTCTTGCGAACGGGAAGTCACCCATACCTCCAGGCCGGCGGCATGAGCCAACTGTATGCACGCCGTGGCAACACCCCCGCCCGCACCTTGCACCAGTACGGCGTCGCCGGGCTTGAGCGCGGCCGAGGTGAACAACATGCTATAGGCGGTGAGCCAGCTGGTACCCAACGCGGCAGCTTCGCCGGCGTCCAGATGCGCGGGTTGGGGAAGGATATTGGCACTGGGCACCGCCACATATTGCGCCATCGTACCCGGATAGCGTTCGGAGAGCATGCTGCGTCGTTCGCCGGGATCCACACCGACCGCATGCTGTCCGATCACGCCGTACACCACCACGGCGTCCCCGGCCTTGAGCTTGAGTCCGGGAATGTCGTCGCACAACTCGCCGCAAGCATCCGTACCCAAAATCATCGGCGTCAACTCGGCTGGCAGTCCCACACCGCGCAGGCTCCACACATCATGATGGTTCACGCTGGCCGCCGCAACCCTGACCATCGACCATCCCTCACGCACCGTCGGTTCGGGGCGCTCCCCCACCCTCAGCATCGAAAGCGGGTCTTGCGCGTTCACTCCATTGGCATATACCGCACGCATCGCAGTTCCTTTCCATCGCCGTCCGCACGAGCGCCGGCTTGGCTGTCGCTCGTCGAGCGCTGGTACCATCACGGCAAGCGCCGACATGCAACAACCACCGGTCACGCCATGTTCCATTGTGCGCGACGCCGCCGCGACCCACGATTGCGCCACGCCGTTTTACGGAGAACTTGCGGGCATTTTACTGCTCACGATCCAATAAATCGACATGTCACCTATAATTTCGCCGTTGGATTTCACGCACGGAAGGGACATCATGCACGGCATTTTGGAACGTCTTACGTCCATACAGGATCTCAAAACCCTTGCCGAACCGCAGGTAAGTGAACTGTGTGCCGAAATCCGCGACACCTTGGTCTCCTACGGCAAAACCCATGGAGGGCATATCGGCTCGAACCTGGGCGTCGTAGAACTCACCGTGGCCTTGCACCGCGTATTCGATTCGCCGCGCGACCGCATCATCTTCGACGTTTCGCACCAAGCTTACGTCCATAAAATGCTCACCGGACGCGCCCGTCCCTATCGCGACCCATCCCATGCCGACGACATCACCGGCTTCACCAATCCAGCGGAAAGCGAACACGACCACTTCGTGCTCGGCCACACCGGCACGTCGATTTCCCTGGCATGCGGCATCGCCAAAGCGCGCGATATGGCGGCGCACCACGACAATGACGACGTCAACGCCTGCCGCACCACATCCAACGGGCAGCCCGGTCCCGCGCAGCCTATCGGCAACGTCATCGCCGTCATCGGCGACGGCGCGTTGAGCTCGGCCGTGGCGTTTGAAGGCCTGAACAACGCCGCGGCACAGGGCGGCAACCTCATCATCATCGTCAACGACAACGAAATGTCCATCGCCGACAACGTAGGCGGCATGTACGATACCTTGGCACAGCTACGCAAATCCCAAGGCACCTACCAGCCCAACCTCTTCGAAGCGTTTGGATTGCAATACCGCTACGTAGAGCATGGCAACGACGAAGCCGCACTCGAACAGGCGCTGCGCGAGGTACGCGACATCGACCACCCCATCGTGCTGCACATCCACACCTGCAAGGGTCTGGGACTGGACGAGGAGGACGCCCAAGCCGGACTGCTTCCCGGATCATGCGAGGCCAACCATTGGCAAAACCCGTTGCATGACGCCAACAAGCTGCCCGGCGCGCGCAAGCACTACGGCGAACAGGCCATGACCCTACTGCGCGAGCGCTGGCGAGAGATTCCCGGTCTGGTGGTCATCTCCCCCGCCACCCCTGGCTCGAACGGCATCACCCAGGCATTTCGCGCGACCGCAGGCGAGCATTACGTAGACACCGGCATCACCGAAGAACACGCCGCCGCCTATGCCGCCGGCATCGCCGCAGCGGGCGGCACTCCCGTGCTCGCCACCTCCGCGACGTTCTTCCAACGCGCCTACGATCAGATTCAGCAGGAACTGTCCCTCAACGGCGCGCCGGTCACCCTACTGGTGTTTGGCGCGGGACTCTCCAACGCCGACAATACCCACTCCGGCGCGTTCGACATCACCATGTTCGCCAATATTCCAGGCATCCAATGCCTGGCTCCCACCAGCGGCGAGCAATTCCTCGCCATGCTGGACTGGTCGGTATCCAACCGCGACCACGGCACAGTAGTGATTCGCGTACCCGGTGACAATATTCTTGCCGAAGAACGACGCAACGGGTTATCGGACGAGCGCACCTGCGCGTGCGACAAGACGCAGGACTACGCGCATGCCACCGTCCTCCATCATGGTTCGCAAGTCGCCCTCATCGCACTTGGTAACTGCCAGCCGCTGGCCGCACGCACCGCACGGGCATTGCGCGAACACCACATCGACGCCACCATCGTCGACCCGCACCGATACGACACCTTGGACACCACGATGCTCTGCGGCCTCGCCGACAACCATCGCCTGGTCGTCACTGTGGAGGACGGCCAACAAGACGGCGGCTGGGGCACCACCATCACCGCATGGTATGCCAACCATACCGATCCTCGCATGCGTGCCATGCACGTGCTCAATGCCGCCGGCGCCAAAGAATTCACCGACCGCGTGCCTTTGCGCGAGCTGTGCGAGCGTTACGGCCTGACAGAACATGCCCTGACGGCACGCATTCTCGACGCGCTCGAACACTGAACCGCATCACTGCGCCAAGGACCGGATAGGCCCGCTGCTCAGCGAAGCAGTCCACCGCACACACCAGCACGTCGCACCACGGCTCGCAGCTTACGACGTAACCGTCATACGGCAATATCCCGGTGCGCGAAAGCCACCGTGCCAACCGCACACAACAGCACACCTGCGCCAGCCAAGACACCAGCCTGCCAGCAGGCCGCAGCCTCGCCATCCAGCAAACCGTACCGGTCAAAACACGTCAGAAACGTCAGATACCGCACCCACGCAAGATCATCGCCCAACTGGGCCACCATCTGCAGAATAAACGACAGCAAGCAGAACCCCGCACCAGCCCATAGTCCCTTGCCCACATGCGGCGAGACGCACGTTCCGCACCACAGCAAACCGGCGACCACCAGCCACAATGCGGCCAGACCAAGATTGACGCGCACCATCGGCCACACGTCCAGCTCGCCCGAAGCCAACGTAGCGCCCGCCACCACTTCCATCAACGTCACCCATGCCATCAGCGCCAGCATCAAGCTCACCAATGCCGCAAGCAACGTCATCACCACCTGCAGGCGCGTCCGACCGGCAGACAGTACGTAGGCCATGCTGCCGCGCTCCACCGGCCTGACCAGCAGCCGATACACCAGCAGCGCCATAAGAATCAATGGCAGCAACACCAACAAAAACCCATACAGATAATTGACGATGAACCCATCCAAACTGCCCGGAGCCTCGTCCATGCCAAACGCCGAAAACACCTGCGGCATACTCTCGGTCATCGCCTCCAGCATGGCGCTGGTTTGCGGATCATACATGGCAGTGATCGCCCACACATACAAGCTGAACAATGCGGCGAACGCCGCCACCAGTGCTATATTTGCGCGCCACTGCTGCCGCCACAACGCCGCAATCATCGCCACTCCTCCCCAGCTCGCGCATTCGACGCAAACCCGTCATCTCCCCCATGCCCCTTACCTACAGCATCCTGCCCATATATGTCGAGGAACATGTCTTCCAACCCTTGCGAGCGCACGGTAACATCACGCACCGCATAAGTCGCCATATCCTTGATGAACGCGTCGACCTCGCCGCCAACCGCAACGCGTACCGTGTCAGCACGCCCCACGACCGGCGACGCGCCATCGTGGACAGCGCAATACCGCCGCGCAGTGTCGACGTCGGCGAATGTCACCTCATACACCCGTTGCCGCATTTCATGCACCTGCGCCATGGGCAGCGCACGCCGCACGCGACCGGCGCGAATGAACACCACCTCGTCGCACGCCCGTTCCACCTCGGCGAAGCTGTGGGACGACAGCAGTATGGTTGCGCCACGTTCATGCTCCTCGCGCACCAAGTCGAGAAACCGTTCCTGCATGAGCGGATCCAGCCCGCTGGTCGGCTCATCCAATAGCAGGATGCTCGGTGACGCCATAAACGCGCACACCAAGGCCACCTTCTGCTTCGTACCTTTTGACATACGGCCGATTTTCGCCGTGGGATCAAGCTCGAACCGTTCGATCAGCTCATGAGCACGCCCCTCGTCCGACAATCCGCGCATACGTGCCATGAATCTGATAAACCCCTTCCCCGTCATAGCATCCGGACAACATGGTTCGCCAGGTACATACCCCACCATGCGTTGTATCGCGGCCTGCTCGCGGAAGCAATCCATACCGGCAATGCGCGCGCTACCGCGCTGCGGTGCGATGAATCCCATCAGCGTGCGCATGGTGACGGTTTTCCCCGCACCGTTGGCTCCCAAAAATCCCAGCGTATGGCCTTGCCTGACGCACACATCGACGTCGAACACTCCACGCCCCTGGCCATAATCCTTGGTCAGCCCGCGCACCGCAATCATTGCGCTATCAGCCATGCCATCCTCCTGCCGAGTCCATGCCTCTCATGCTATCGCCCCGGCATGCTCGGTCCGTGCGATGGCACACCATGATGCCGCATTACTGCGCCACTGCAGAGCTGCACTATGAACTGCGCCATCACGCGAGCAATAGCCGATGCCACACGCCATGCGCGAGTGGCCACGCTTCTGTCATGTGCTGGTGTAAGATACATGCGTGCGCCCCCGTAGCTCAAAGGATAGAGCATCGGCCTTCTAATCCGCAGGTTGCTGGTTCGAGTCCAGTCGGGGGCACTCGCTGTTGCGGTATCAGGTATCGATCTTGGAACGGTCGAAATCATCGGCGTTATCGACAATGAATTGCTTGCGTGGAGGGACGTCATCGCCCATCAGCAAACTGAATATCGACGCTGCCTCTTCGGCATCCTCCATGCGGATACGTCGCAGCACACGCGAGCGCGGATCCATCGTGGTGTCCGCCAACTGGTCGGCATCCATCTCACCCAAGCCCTTATACCGCTGGATATCGTCGTCATAGGCAATATGCTGCCGGTCAAGTTCCGCCAGCTTTCCTGCCAACTCGTCGTCCGAATACGTATACAAGTACTCGCCCTTACGCTTGCCAGTCAGCGCGATGCGATGCAGCGGCGGCACGGCGGCATACACATGCCCATGTTCAATAAGCGGACGCATGTACCGGTAAAACAGTGTCAGCAGCAAAATGCGGATATGGGCGCCGTCCACGTCGGCATCGGTCATCATGATG
The DNA here is from genome assembly GCF_056356495.1 of Bifidobacterium sp. LH_491. Taxonomy (NCBI): domain Bacteria; kingdom Bacillati; phylum Actinomycetota; class Actinomycetes; order Bifidobacteriales; family Bifidobacteriaceae; genus Bifidobacterium; species Bifidobacterium sp. LH_491. Next base: position 617,842 of record NZ_JBKEUI010000001.1, on the reverse strand, counting down.
ACTTTGTTGTATCGCGCCTGCTCAATATCGAAGCTGGCGCCAGAGCCGGCGCCCACCACCTGGATGATGGCCGCGCACTCCTTATTCGACAGCATCTGGCTCAGCGAGGCCTTCTGCACGTTCAAAATCTTGCCGCGAATGGGCAGTAAGGCCTGGAAGCCAGAATTACGTGCGGCCTTGGCGGTGCCCAATGCCGAATCACCCTCGACGATGAACAGCTCGGCCACATCGTCGTTGCCCGGCTGGCAATCCGACAGTTTCGGCGGCATGGAAGCCGATTCCAGCGCATTCTTACGGCGCGTCACCTCTTTGGTTTTACGCGCCTGAATACGTGCGTGCATTTCGGCAACGATTTTCTCCAGCACACGCCCGGACTGCTCCTTGTAGCCGCGCTTGGCGCCGGCGATCATCTCACCGAACTGCTTGTCGGTCATGCGCGTGGCGATGGGCTTGACCTGGGCCGTACCCAATACGTCCTTGGTTTGGCCTTGGAACTGCGGTTCTGCGATGCGCACCGTCACCACGGCGACCAGACCGGCCATAATGTCGTCACGCTCGATGCGCGTGCCGTTGTCTTTAAGATTCACTTTAAGCTTGCGCGCATTGTCTTCCACGGCTTTGCGCACCTGTTTGGTCAGCCCCTGCATGAATCCATCCACATGCATGCCGCCGCCCGGCGTTTCCACCACGTTGACGAAGCTGCGAATGGTGGTGTCGTAGCCGTTGACCCATCGCAAGGCAATATCGACGCCGCACGTGCGCTTGACGTGCTCGGCATGTAATTCGCCGCCAGGACCAACCGCCTGTGTTTCCTCGTCGTAGGTCGCCTCGCCCGTAATGCGCCAAATGTCACATACCGGCTCACCCTTCGAGAGGAACTCCACGTAATCCTTGACGCCGCCCATGTGCACGAATTCCACCACGCGGGGATGCTCGCCAGCGCCCGCTTTCGAGGCTTGCTCCATCGTGTGCGACGCCAACTCGACTGCATCGTGCGTGCCCTCGTTAGGCTCGTCAGCCGTTTCATCAGATACGGTAACATCGTCGAACGCCAACTCGTCGGCCTGCGACGATGCTTCGGCCGGGGCGCCATCTTCGTCCGCCACCACGGCGTCCCTCTCCTGCGCCGCCTGCGCTGACGTTAGCGACTCATCGTTGCCATATTCGTCACCGCCGCGTTCTTCGCTAGCGTGTTCTTCACGCACGTTCTCGTCGATGACAGTGATCTTCAAACCGGGCACCAGGAAACTGGTTTGGCGCACACGCTCGATCAACTGCTCGTAGCTGAACTGTGCCGTGGCGTTGAAAATCTCCGGATCGGCCCAATAACGCACGCGCGTTCCCGTGGTTTTCGCACCAACCTTGCCGATGATCGCCAACTCGGTAGGCTTATTCTTCCGAGTACGCTTGAATGGCGCATCGGGCGAAGGATGGCTTGGGTCGGAATCGTCATACACACCCGGATGACCCTGATGGAACGCCATATGATGGGTTTTGCCATCGCGGTCGACTTCGACGTCCAAACGCACGCTCAAAGCGTTCACCACGGACGAACCGACGCCATGCAAACCACCGGCCGCGTTGTACGACGCATTGCCGAATTTCGCACCCGCATGCAGCTTGGTCAATACCACTTCGACGCCGCTCAGCCCGGTCTTCGGTTCGATGTCAACGGGAATGCCACGCCCATTGTCGGCGACTTCCACCGAGCCATCGTCATGCAAGGTCACGATGATGTGATCGCAGGCCCCGGCCAGAGCCTCATCCACCGCATTGTCGATGATTTCCCACAAACAGTGCATCAATCCCTGGCTGTCCGTGGTACCGATATACATGCCCGGACGCTTGCGCACCGCATCCAGTCCCTCCAACACGGTCAGACTGTCGGCACCGTACCCTTTGCCCGCCATGAGCGTCCCTACTTTCCGTCATTCGACACACGGTTATTCACACAGAGCAGCGGCGCCGCATTGGCGGCGCCGCCACTCCACCCTTCTTCACCGACACGCGCCACGCGCGGTCGCAGTATGTGACGACTACTGGTCCAAGAAGTCACGCAAGGTCTGCGAGCGCGACGGGTGACGCAGCTTGGACATGGTCTTCGACTCAATCTGGCGAATACGCTCGCGCGTCACGCCATATACGCGGCCGATATCGTCCAACGTCTTGGGCTGCCCATCCTCCAGGCCATAACGCATCTTGATCACGCCTGCTTCACGAGGCGACAGCGTTTCCAACACCTGCTTGAACTGCTCCTGCAACAGCGAGAATGCCACGGCATCCGAAGGCGCGATGGCATCGGTATCTTCGATCAAATCGCCGAACTCTGAATCGCCGTCCTCGCCCAGCGGTGTATGCAAGGAAATTGGTTCGCGGCCGTACTTCTGCACTTCCTGCACCTTTTCCACCGGCATATCCAACTCGCGGGCCAGCTCATCCGGTGTGGGCTCACGCCCCAAGTCTTGCAGCATCTGACGCTGCACACGCGAGAGCTTGTTGATGACTTCGACCATGTGCACGGGCACGCGAATGGTGCGCGCCTGGTCGGCCATGGCTCGCGTGATGGCCTGACGAATCCACCACGTGGCATACGTGGAGAACTTGAAGCCCTTCTTCCAGTCAAACTTTTCCACAGCGCGGATCAATCCAAGGTTGCCTTCCTGAATGAGATCGAGGAACAGCATGCCGCGACCCGTGTAACGCTTGGCCAGAGACACCACCAAACGCAGGTTGGCTTCCAATAGGTGATCCTTGGCTTTCTTACCGTCAGCGGCAGCCCATTTAAGCTCACGACGACGCTTGAAATCCAGTGCGTCGGCTTCCGTGTCCAAAATGTGCTGGGCGTACAAACCAGCTTCGATACGCTCGGACAGGTCAACTTCCTGCTCGGCGTTCAGCAAACTGACGCGGCCGATCTGCTTCAAGTAGTCCTTGACCGGGTCGGCCGTGGCACCGGCGGCGACCACGCGACGCTTGGGATTACCCGACGGCGTGAGATTGTCGTCGTCATCATCATCGCGCACCACGTACGCGCCTTTTTCCTTGGGGGTTTCCGGCTCAGCGGGCTTGTCGTCGTCATCTTCTTCCGGTTCCGGTTCGGACTCGTTCATCTCGTCATCATCAAGATCCTCGACATCCACCTCGTCAAGATCGTCGTCAAAGTCCTCAAGATCGCCATCGACATCCTCAACATCGGAGTCGTCCAGCTCCTCGTCCATATCCGCAGGCTTGGCATGTTTGGCAGCAGCACTTTTGGCCGTGCTGCGCTTCGGCGTCTTCGTCACCTCCTTGGAGGCGGAAGCATTCCGCTTCGTGGTCTTGCCTTCGGTTTCCTCAGGCTCATCGGAGCGCTGCTGATTCGCCGTACGTTTCGTAGCCAAGCTTAATCCTCCTGCATAGGCAACGCCCGCCTTATATACCACAAGGGCATAGTTATGGCAAGGGCAAATTACTTCTGTATTGGAGTTAACCACTGCGCACGGACGATTATTCCCACTTACGGCATATTGGACTGCGACGGCGTGTCTGGCCAACACCAGGCCGGGCCGACACCGCGAGACAGCGCTGAGAGCACGATGCTCGCCAACGAGCACTTGCTGTCAATGGCCAGCGATTGCATCACATAATCATCGGCACGCTTATCGCCCAACCACCATAAGGCATACGCCATCACCGCCATAGGCTGCACCCGCATATCCCGCGGCGCACGGCTGGCCATATACGACAGCAACGCCAACCCACGACGTACCCGATCCATATCCGGACGCCAGCTTGTATCATGAAACGCCTGCGCCATCAGCTCATACATACGCTGCGACACCTGCGGATTATGCGGCTCGCACGCCAATTGCCGTATCAACGACTCCTCGTCGGTAAGCAGCATGGACATCAACATCGCGTCGCGAATCGCCATGGTTTGCCCCATACCTACTATCAACGCACGCATGGCAGGCTCCGCTGCGGCGTATCGGCCCGGTCGCCACCGCCCGCCACCATAGGCAACGACGTCGGCACTGTGATCGCCACTCCCTCCCGCCCGCTTGGCATCGCAATCCATATCCCGCCCGTCAGCATCATCGAGCGGCAGTAGCTCACCATGCGGATCAGACAAAGCCTTCAACCACCATCCAAAAGGCTTGCGAGTCCACCGCCGATCTGCCTGGACACACCCATGTTCGCGCCGCAAACTGCGATACTTCCCCACAAGACACCGCATGTCGTCCGGCCGCCAGCCGCCACCCGCACATACTTCCTCGGCTACCTCTACCGGCTGCTGCCCCATACGCCGCTCCTTTTCCTCATACGTCGGACCGATACGAACGCAGGTCACGTTCGACACGCCCACTGTGCCCCTCGCAACACGCTGCATGCAATGCCAACGCCCCTCGGTGGTCGAAGGCATGCCCTCGGCACGACCTTGTGGTCGAACGCCTCGCCCACACCTGTAGATAGGCTCGTCAGTATGGACGCAACCGCACAAGCATCTCGTATCGAAACGCGCATCGCCACCCTGCTGCAGCGCTGGTGCCCGCCTGCGCACGAACTCGGCATCGACGCCGACGCCGTGGACGCCGTCATGCGCCAAGCACTGCAATCCAACGAAGGCGGCAAACGATTGCGGGCCATGCTTGCCCTCAACGCCTACGAAGCCGCAGCGGCACGTCCCCACACCGACGGAACCAGCGGCGACACCACTGACACCGCAGCCGCAATATTCGACGTGGCATGCGCCATCGAAGTGCTGCAAACCGCCGCGCTCGTCCACGACGACATCATCGATGACTCCGACCTCAGACGCGGCAAACCAGCAGCACACCGGTCCTTGAGCGCCACCTTCCACCGTGCTGACATCGGCCAAGGACTGGGCATCATGCTGGGCGACATGCTCGCCACCGCCAGCATCGCCATCGCACACGACGCCGCCAGCCGCCTGCCCAACGCCCATGCGCTGACCAACGCGTTTCTCACCATGCACCGAGACGTCGAATTAGGACAAGTGCTGGATTTGGCCATCGAACTGAACGATATGGACGACCCACGCACCCTAGCCGAAGCATCCTTGCATGTATTTCGCTGGAAAACGGCCAGTTACACCACCATCGCCCCGTTAGAATTGGGATTGCTTGCCGCTGGCATCGACGACGAGAAGTCCCATCGTTGGGCGCTTGACATCGGCACCCCTCTGGGATTGGCGTTCCAACTCGCCGATGACCTTCTCGACGTGGTGGGACACAGCGCCCGCACCGGCAAGCCCATCGGCGGCGATATCAAGGAAGGCAAACGCACCGTACTGCTCGCCGACGCACTGGCCTACGGCACCGAGGCCCACCGGCAGGAACTCATCGCCATGTTCCAGGCCGACCACCGTAGCGAGCAGGACGTGGCCCGTGCCATCACCATCTTCACCGACAGCGGTGCGATCGAACGCTCGCGCCAACGCATCGGCGAACTTGCCACACAAGCGCACCGTGCGTTGCACGATATGAGCATCCAACTGCAATGGTCCGACGCACAACACGACGTCTTATGCCGCGCATGCGAACGTTTTATCCCCGAATTTCCACATCATCAGCGCCCCAACACCCTTGACGCCATGTAGACTGGCAAGCAAACACCCGATCGAGGAATCGTATACATAACCATGAGTGAAGCCGCATTTGCGCCCACAGGGCAAGTCATCGAAGCACGATACCGCATTCAGCGCAAGATCGCCGAAGGCGGCATGGCCACCGTGTACCAAGCATTGGATGAGCGCCTGAACCGGCCCGTCGCCATCAAAATCATGCACACCCAACTGGCACAAGGCCCGTATCGCGAACAATTCGTGGAACGATTCCGCAGAGAAGCCCAATCAGCCGCGGCCATTGCCAACCCGCACATCGTGCAGGTGTACGACACCGGTGAATTCAACGGCCTTGACTTCCTCGTCATGGAATACGTTCACGGCGTCAACCTGCGCCATGAGATGAACGAACAACGCACCTTCAGCGTACGCGACACCCTGCGTATCATGTCGGAAATTCTCGACGGCTTATCCTCCGCACATCAGGCAGGCGTCGTCCACCGCGACATCAAGCCGGAAAACATCCTCATCAACGAACGCGGACACGTGCAAATCACCGATTTCGGCTTGGCACGAGCCGCGTCACAGGCAACATTGTCGTCCACCGGCATGCTGCTGGGCACCGCCGCCTATCTGGCTCCCGAAATGATTGAGCACAATCAATCCACGCCACAGGGCGACCTCTATTCCGTAGGCGTGATGGCTTGGGAAATGCTGGTCGGCGAAGTGCCGTTCGCTTCGGACAATCCCATCACCCTCGTGTTCAAACACGTACACGAGGACATCCCCTCCCTGACCACACGCTGCCCCGGCATTAACCCGCAGGTGGACACATTCATCACACATCTGACCGCACGACACGTCGATGCCCGTCCCCAGGACGCCACGCAGGCACTTGAGGAGTTGCGCACCATTACCTCGCAGCTCAACGTGGACGACTGGCAGTACCGCCTTACGCCGACACAGCCCGCCGCGCCGCTGATAGCCACGCAACCGTTTGACGAACAACGCACCATGACGATGCCCAACACGGCCCCCGCCGGCGCCATACCGCCTGTACCGGCACCGCCAACCGACACCGTCTCAATGGATGGCAACTCATTGGACTCCACTATCCCTGTCAATAATGACGCTTCCACACGCACCGACAATGCGCTGGTAGACAATACCATACCGATGAACACCACAGTGTCCACAGGCAGCGCACCCTCAACCAGCAACACCGTATCGAGTGACGCCACCATGGCGATACCGACGGCAACATCCGCGGATACCGCCGTCTATGGCGCCTCAAGTGCCGTCGACGTCACCAATATGGCCGGCGCTGACGCACCCACTCAAATGATCACCACCGGCGACGTCGGCAGCGAAGGGCACGACGCCTACTCATGGACCCAACAACTCGCCGATCTGGCTGACACATCCACGCCAACCACAACACGGAGCCACCACTCGCGCACGCCCTGGCTCGTTGCCATCATTACCATACTCGTCGTGGCATTATGCGCCGGAGGCGGCTCATGGTGGTATTTCCTTGGCCCCGGGAGCTATTGGACGCTTCCCGCACCCATCGATGCCTCCTGCAACCAAGAATCGACTTGCCCCATTCGTGACGTATCGTGGAACGCCTACGCCGCCACACTGAACGTGGCCGGCATTCCCTATACGGTGAAGCACGCCTACGACGACACCATCGCCGAAGGACAAGTCATCACCACGTCGCCCGCCAACGTAGGCGACCGTGTGAGCAAACGCCATGGCTCCCTCACCGTCACCGTGTCGCGCGGCATCAAACAAGCTACCATTCCCGACGACATGCTCGACACCAACAGCGAACACGGTAAAAACCCCCTAACAGCGTTGAAAGAAGCCGGATTCACGCACGTCAATCATGATGAATCCAAGGACGAATATTCGATGGATCATCCAACCGGTTCCCTCATCTCCATTGATCCAGCCCCTGGAACCACCACTGATTACAACACCCCCATCACCGTAGTGCTGTCCAAAGGCCCCATGCCCGTGGCCATGCCGAATGTCGTCGGCGCCAACCTCGACGATGCGAAAAATACCCTCGCCGAACTCAAGCTGAACGTAACCACCACCGAAGATTTCTCCGATTCCATCGAACAAGGCGATGTCATCTCCACTTCGCCACAGACTAACGCGCAACTGCACTGGGGCGACACCGTCACCCTCACCGTGTCCAAGGGACCACAAACCGCCACCATTCCCTCCGGGCTTATCGGCAAGCAAGAAGAGGACGTCACCAGTCAGTTGGAAAAGCTTGGATTCAGCGTAACCAGCAACAAGATTCTTGGCGGATTATTCGGTACGGTGCGCGACATCAAAGTCGGAGACCAGTCTTTCAGCGACGGTGGCACCGTGCGTCTGCGCGATACCAATGGCAAGCCTACGGTGATTACCCTCACCATCGTGTAGGTCCAGCACACCGCGCTGGGCACGCACCACGTGATTATATATGGTTGTGGGCGCTCCTCTTTGAGAGAAGCGCCCACAACCATACTGACGGCCATTTTGCCGCATTGCCCGTTGCTACTAGGCTCGCCAGCGACGTACTTGGTGGCGTACCTAGCGGCCCGCCAATAAGCCAGGCAGACCCGCCTATCGGCAAGGTATCTGGCCGCTACCCACGATACGGCCGAGCAGGGTGGCCCGACCGCTTAACGAGGCTCCTGTCCACGCCGTTCCTGCAACCGTCGCTTCACCGTCTGAGCGTACTCATCCACGTATTCCTGACCGCTCATGGCGCGAATCGCCTCCACCACACGGTCGGTCAGCGCACGAAGCTCCTCATGCGTCACCTCGTCGGGACGCTTGCGCTCCACCTCAATCGGCTTGCCATACATCACCGTCGTGCGACCCTTGGCAGGAATCACCGTCCCCGGCTCCTGCAACTCACGCGAACCGATAATCGCCGTCGGCACAATCGGGCATCCTGTTTCAAATGCCAGACGCGCCGCACCCGTATGCCCGCGATACAGCCGCCCGTCAGGACTACGCGTCCCCTCCACATGAATGCCAAACAAATGTCCGGCCTCCAAAATCTCACGCGCGTGAGCCAATGCGCCCAAGGACTTCGAACCACCCGAACGATCCACCGGGAACACGCCCACGGAAGTGAACCACCACTTCTTGAACTTGCCCTTGAAGCCCTTGCCTTCAAAATACTCCGCCTTGCCCATGAAATGAATCATGCGCGGGCAAGTCAACGGCAGCAACGCATCGTCAATCACCGCAAGATGGTTGGCGGCGATAATAGCACCGCCCTGACGTGGAATACAGTCCACTCCCTTGGCCGTGGGCTTCAAACGATGACGGGCAATGGGACCCAGTCCCTTGACGAAAAACCAGTACAGCACGTCGTTTCCTCACCAGCGGATTGACTTCCCGCTTGACTACAGTAATAAGTATGACTGCACTCAACAATACCAACGATGACGACGAGCATTCAACCTCGCCAACACCCGGCGGCAACACCGGTAGCGTCGATGATGAAGCTTGGGCGCAATTCGCGCAGGCGCACGCCGAGGATTTCCGTGCCATCGAACGCTCCAAGGACGCCAAACAGTTCTCCAAGCAGGCGGCACGTCAGGAGAAGGAAGCGTTATTGTCCGTCCATGACCTGAAAGAAGACTCGTTTACCGCACACGCACGGGGGCCCCGTGATTTCACCGGTTCGAGCTGGCTGGACACCGACAATGTCATGGATCGCTACGGCGACGATTTCGTGCCACCGCATCCCTCCTTTGGCAAGCCACGGTTCTCGCTACTGTTGTGCTGGGTGCTGTTTCTCATAGGCGTGTTCGGTATCATCGCCTCCACGCTGCTCCCCGCAGCCATCGGCGTGTTGGGTACGGTGTTCGGATTGTGTCTCCTCATAGGCGGCGCGGGATTGTTGGCGCAACTGCGGGGATTCCACGACACGCGCACCGACCCAGACGATGACGGCGCCCGCGTGTAGCAGTTCCGTATGGCTTTAGGCACGGCTCTACCTGAAGCCCTGCCTAAAGCCATAGCCGCACGCAATGCGTGAATACGAAATACTACATATATTGATACAGATAAGGAGGGTGCCACCCTTGTGGGTGGCACCCTCCTTATCGTTGCTCTGCAAGACGTGAAGAATTACTTCTCGTTCTGGCCATGGCACATCTTGTACTTACGACCAGAACCACACGGGCACGGCGAGTTCTTGCCGGTGCCCGGATAGGTCTTGCCATCTGCCCACGGCGTATGCAGTTCCTCGCTCTTAGGACGCTTGCTCACCGGCACCTTGCCTTCGGCATGGCTCAACGGCGCGGGACCAACAATGCCGGGCTCGATATGCTCGTCAGCCTGGTCGTCCGACGTTACCGTGTCGTCGGCAGACTTCTCGCTGTTGGCATCATCCGCATCATCCATGTCAGCCGCGGACTCCTGATCCGCTTCCTGCTCGTCGGAGGCCTCGTCAGCGGATTCCTCAGCCGCGGCGTCACCCTCAGCGGATTCGGTGTCGGTGGATTCGCTGTCACCATCAACATCAATCTCGTCGGCAGAAGAAGCCACGGACTCACGCTCAATGCCCAGCGCAGATTCGGTGCGCTCGATTACCGCATCTTCCTGCTCATTCGATTCAGGATCCTCGGTGCGAGCCACCTGCTTGATGTCAACATGGAACAGTAGCTGGATGCTTTCCTCCTTGATGGCTTCCACCATGGAGTTGTACATCTGGTAGCCTTCGCGCTGATATTCAACCAGAGGATCGCGCTGGCCCATGCCACGCAGACCGATGCCGTCCTTGAGGTAATCCATCTCATAGAGATGCTCACGCCACTTGCGATCCAGCACCGCCAGCACCACGCGACGCTCCAACTGGCGCATGCCTTCTTCGCTGACTTGCTCCTCCATCGCCGCATACTGGGTCTTGGCATCGTCGACAATCATGTCACGCAATGCCGCAATCGCCTTGTCTCCCTTGAGCTTGGCGAGGCTTTCCTTGGCTTCGTCCATATCCACATGCACGGTGAACACGGAGTTCAGGGCCTCAAACAGGCCATCCCAATCCCAGCCGGAGGGCTTATCCGACCCCTGCTGGGCGCCGCGAATGTAGCTTTCCACGGTATCGGCGATGAAACGCTCGATATCCTCGTGAATATCCTCGCCCTTGAGCACAGCCTGACGCTCGGCGTAGATAACGGTACGCTGCTTGTTCATCACGTCGTCGTACTTCAAGACGTTCTTACGAATCTCAAAGTTCCGCGATTCGACAGCCTTCTGTGCGGCACGCACGCCCTTGGACACGCTCTTGGACTCGATGGGCTCGCCTTCCGGCAGACCCTTGGCCATAAAGCGCGCCACCAACTGTGTGTTGAACAGACGCATCAGATCGTCTTCCAAGCTCAAGTAGAAGCGCGATTCACCCGGGTCGCCCTGACGACCAGAACGACCGCGTAGCTGGTTATCGATACGACGGGACTCATGACGTTCAGTACCCAGCACGTACAAACCACCCAGCTGGGTGACTTCCTCATGCTCGTCCTTAACCTGCTCCTTGACTTCCTCCAAGGTGCCCGGCCAACGCTTCTCATACTCTTCCGGCGTGTCCTCCGGCGAATAACCGTCTGCCTTCAACTTGGCGTCAGCCAGGAATTCGACATTACCGCCCAACATGATATCGGTACCACGACCGGCCATGTTGGTCGCCACAGTGACGGCGCCCTTACGGCCGGCAACCGCCACCACCGCGGCTTCCTTGGCGTGTTGCTTGGCGTTCAGCACCTGGTGAGGAATACCGGCGACATCCAGCAGCGAGGAGACAACCTCGGAGCTTTCCACCGATGCGGTACCCAGCAGCACCGGCTGACCCTTGGCATGACGCTTGGCAACATCCTTGACGATGGCGGCCAGCTTTTCCTTCTTCGTGCGGAAAATCAAGTCATCCTTGTCCTCACGAATCATCGGACGATTCGTCGGAATCGGCAGTACGCCAAGCTTGTATGTACCCATGAACTCGGCGGCCTCGGTTTCTGCGGTACCGGTCATGCCCGACAGCTTGTCATACATACGGAAGTAGTTCTGCAGGGTAATCGTAGCGAAGGTCTGGTTCTCGGCCTTGACTTCCACGCCTTCCTTCGCTTCGATGGCCTGGTGCAGGCCCTCGTTGTAACGACGGCCCGGCAGGATACGACCCGTATGCTCGTCGACGATCAGCACTTCGCCGCGCGTGACCACGTAATCACGATCACGTAGGAAGAGTTCCTTTGCCTTGACGGCGTTATTCAGGTATCCGATCAGCGCGGTATTGTTCGGCTCATACAGGTTGTCAATGCCCAGGAAGTCCTCGATCTTGGTAATGCCCGGATCGAGAATGCCGACGACCTTCTTCTTCTCGTCGATCTCATAATCCTCGTCACGGCTGAGCTTAAGCACCAGACGCGCAAACTGGCGGTACCAACGGGTTACGTCACCTTCGGCGGGACCAGAGATGATCAACGGGGTACGCGCCTCGTCAATCAGGATGGAATCGACCTCGTCGACGATGGCATAATGATGACCGCGCTGCACCAGCTCGCCGCGCTCCCACGCCATGTTGTCGCGCAGATAATCGAAGCCGAACTCGTTGTTGGTACCGTAGGTAATGTCCGCGTTGTACTGCTTGCGACGCTCCGGCGGCTTCTGCTCGGTGATGATGCAGCCGACCGACATCCCCAAGAAACGGTAAATACGGCCCATCAGCTCGCTCTGGTAGCTCGCCAGGTAATCGTTCACCGTAACAACATGCACGCCCTTGCCTTCCAAAGCATTGAGGTAACTCGGCAGCGTGGCGACCAAGGTCTTGCCTTCACCGGTCTTCATTTCGGCGATATTGCCCCAATGCAAAGCAGCTCCGCCCATCAGCTGTACATCGAAGTGTCGTTGTCCCAGGGTACGACGCGACACCTCTCGCACCGTGGCGAAGGCTTCAGCCATGATATCGTCCAACGACGCGCCGTTGTCCAAACGTTCCTTGAAACGACCGGTCTGCCCACGCAGCTCCTCATCGCTCATGGCGGTAATCTCATCTTCGAGCGCGTTTACCGCTTTCGCCACATTCTCCAGCTTCTTGATCTGGTGTCCCTCACCCATACGCAGGGCTTTGTCGACAATATCTACCACGTTCGCTCCCTTACCGGTTTCGTTCACGAGCAGAGCCTAACCGTCAGCACGGCTAGACACAAACTTCATTCATACTACGCGATAGAGCCGATTTTCCCATACGGCGACACGTCCAAACTCCATTATTTTCCCATCCATGCGCCTCTCGCTCCTCAACAGGCGGGGCGGCCAGCCGCGCGTGTTGCGCGGCTGGCCGCCCCGGTACCACGGGACACTCCCGCGTCATGACGTACCTAACGAGCGTTCACATGCTCGGGTGTATCGATTTCGAACACGCCATAGCTCCAACCATGCCGGTGATACACCACCGAAGGACGGTTCGTCTCCCTATTGACAAACAGGAAGAAATCGTGCCCAATCAATTCCATTTCGTACAATGCTTCATCGATGGTCATCGGCTCGGCAACATGCAACTTGCGACGGATCACAATCGGCGTGTCACCAACCTGCACCTCCACCGACTCGCCTGGTCCCAAATCCGATGACACAGCGGCCTGAGGACTGTTGTTAATCTCCTCTTCGGCAGGTTCCTGCACCCTGGGTTCGACAGCGCCCATATCCACCGCCGTCAACGACGTGTACCCACGACGATGGTCCTTGCGACGGTCGCGTGTACGGCGCAAGCGTAAAATGACCTTGTCCAACGCCATATCCAACGCGCTGTACTCGTCGGCGCTCGACGCCTCAGCACGCACCACAGTACGCCCGGCGATGACGGTGATTTCCACTCGCTGCGCTGTATCTACCTGACGCGGGTTTCCCTCATGGCTGACGACAATCTGCACCCGCTGCGCATCGGGGGCGATAGCGGTCACACGATTCATCTTGGTCTCGACGACATCACGGAAACGCTGCCTAATCTGCGTATGGCGTCCGGTAACGACGATTTCCATATGAACCTCCCTAGAACACAAGCGGTTTACACCGCTTTGGACGGCCCGCCGGCTTCATCGCCAACAGGTACTTTCATTGTAGTCGACATGATTGCGCTCACAGCCGCATCGCACGTAATATCACCGCCAAAACCGCGTGATTTCGGACTTCCAGAGACTATCGAACACTATGTTTCGGGCGCGCCCCGCCATGCCGGGCGCGAACATAGGCAACGCCATGTCCACGACTGCGCTATGCTTGTGCGTTTGAGACCTCTCGATGGTCGCGGCGTCGTCACCATATGGCGGGGCTGAGGAACTTCCGGGCTCCATAGAGCACGATGGCGGATAACGTCCGCCCAGGGTGACCTGAGAGATAGCGCAGCAGAGAATAGACCGCCCGCGTTCGCGTGGGTAAGGGTGAAACGGCGGTGTAAGAGACCACCGGACCGCTGGTAACAGCCGGTCGCACGGCAAGCCTCATCGGGAGCAAGGCCAAGCAGAAGACGCTTGAGGGCTGCTCGCCCAAGTCTTCGGGTAGGCTGCTAGAGCCTGGCGGCAACGTCAGGTCGAGATGGATGACCATCCACGTGAGCAATCACGTGACAGAACCCGGGGTATGAGAGGTCTCATTTTTTCCTGTTCTCTTCCACCGATGCCCTCATGTCGCACATTCGCCCGTTGCCAAGTATCTGACACCTATCAGTCTCACATTCCCTGCGTTGCGTCATCGAAGAGTTCATGTTCAAGTTGACGAATAATCTCGCTGTCATGACCTTTGCTTCTGGCCGCTGACCACCAGCGACGGCGACGAACATCATATGGCTTCCCTAGAGTACGTCGCGCCACTCGCTCACCAAGCTCATATGCCGCTTGCACGAACAATCCCTGATGCTGCGCTTCGTTGCAAACGCACAAAGCGATGGCGTCCGGTATGCATCGCTGCCGCAATTGCTCCATCGCCGCACGTCTTCCCAAACCACGCTGGATACCATGAGCAAGGACATCCCGGGCATACGCTTCATCGTCGATATATCCGTTGGCGCACAGCCATACAACAACACGACCTGCGATATCATCGGCATACCCTTTCTCCACCAAACGGGCATGCATCGAAGCCGAAGAGCGAGCAGCCCTATCCAATGAACGCAACGCCGTCTGACGGCACCGCTCTTCGACCTCATCAACCGTATGACATTCGGTATGCTCCACGACATCATCGGCTCCATGCACATCGCTCACATGCAGTCCACGACCGGCAAGGAAGTGTTCGGCATCAATCATGCGGCTTTTCCAGAACCAACACCTTTGCGCGTCGAGGAGGCTGACGTCTCCTCGACGTGTGCGGCGTTCTCGCCTTCAGCGAACTGATCTTCGGATTCCAGCAAGCCAAACGCTTCCTTCACCTTGCGCTCTATTTCGTCCGTGATGGCAGAATTGTCCTTGAGGAACTGACGCACATTCTCGCGTCCTTGCCCCAATTGGTCGCCGTCATAGGTAAACCACGAGCCTGACTTCTTCACCACGTTGGTTTGTAGCGCCATATCGAGCACCGAGCCTTCACGAGAAATACCCTCGCCGTACAACACGTCAAACTCGGCGGACTTGAACGGCGGCGCCATCTTGTTCTTCACCACCTTGACCTTGGTGCGGTTGCCAATAGCCTCGTCACCGGCTTTCAAAGTTTGAATACGACGAATATCCATACGCACCGAAGCATAGAACTTCAAAGCCTTGCCACCGGTGGTGGTCTCCGGATTACCGAAGAACACACCGATCTTCTCACGCAACTGGTTAATGAAAATCGCCGTAGTTCCAGCCTGCGACAACGCACCAGTCATCTTACGCAACGCTTGGCTCATCAGCCTCGCCTGCAAGCCGACATGACTGTCGCCCATATCGCCCTCGATTTCCGCCTTAGGCACCAGAGCCGCCACAGAATCGATGACAATCACGTCTAACGCACCGGAACGAATCAGCATATCCGCAATTTCCAGCGCCTGTTCGCCGTTGTCAGGTTGCGAAACGATCAACGAATCCGTGTCGACGCCCAACTTACGCGCATACACCGGATCCAACGCATGCTCGGCATCAATGAATGCCGCCACACCACCATTGCGCTGAGCATTGGCCACCACATGCAGCGCCAACGTCGTCTTACCCGACGACTCGGGACCATATACCTCAACGATGCGCCCCCTGGGCAAACCGCCGATACCCAATGCCATATCCAACGCCAACGCGCCGGTGGGAATGACCTCGACATCCTGCTCGGGCCTATCGCCCAAACGCATCGCCGACCCTTTGCCAAAGCTTTTCTCCACCTGTGCCAGCGCCGTCTCCAACGCCGCCTGGCGACGAGGATCAATACCCTTGGGGGCTTCCTGCGCCGACGCTTCCGTCTGCTGTGCCATACACTCGCTCCTTGTTCGTTCAGAAGTTTGCAAGAACACGACCCACGCTACCGTGCGCGCAACGAACGTACCAACATAATCGACCGTTGTGGTCGAAGGCTTATCGACTGGTACTTTCGCGAAACCATCGGACGGTGAATCACCTGACGATTACTATAGCACATTATACGAACATTTGTTCGAACATTTTGCGTCGACCATCACCATGCGGCCATCGTCGCCGCAGCCCCGACAATACCCGAACGCACTATCCTACCGAGCCGGCAACGGCGGCGCGTTATGGTCACTTCCCCAACGACGCGAATCAGACACATCCATTTGATCGCACAATACATTCCACACCACACGCGGCTCCTCACCATTGGCCAACGCCTCCACAACCGTCATCCCCCTCAAGGCCGTCAACCCCTGATCATGGGCAAGGCTTCGGCCGTAGGAACGACCGAAGACCTCTTCCACCAACTGCCAGAATTCACGCTCACGCATGACATCCCAGCGTAGCACCAATCACGCCTGCGCAGTCTCCAAATAATCCGCCACCATGCGCAGCATCTGCGCGGTAGACAGTCCCAGCGACTGTGCGATGGACGACAACAATTCAGAACTGGCTTCCTTCTGCCCACGTTCCACTTCCGACAAATAGCCCAGCGACACACCGGCACGCTCACTTACCTCACGCAACGTCTTGTGGTCGCGTGTACGCAAATCGCGCAGCACCTGGCCAATCGCCTCACGTAACGAAACATCACGCGGCTCGCCGTTCAACTCACGCTGACGCGACAGCGAACGCGGACGACCATGATCAGCATCCTCTTCAATCCACATACGCTCCAAGGCGGCACGCCGCTCATCCTTGGCTTGCTTGGCGGCGCGCGCACGCAGCACCTGCTGCTGGGCGAACATCACCGCACGGCGCTGAGCCGGTGTCAGCTCACGCATGCGTGCGACACCCGTCTTCGGGGCAACCGTTGCGGTCGCCACCTGCTCGTCATATCGGGTCATTGCTTCCATCTGCCCAACCCCTTTCGGTATATCAGTATGTTCAGTGGTCTCACCATGAACAACAGGCAGATAGAGAGAATTATTCCTGAAAACTTGCTGTTAATCCGCTGATGATTTCCAATACACAGCACACGACACCGCGGCGCACCTGCTGACGGTCTCCGCGCACATGCACCTCATAGGAGCGAGAGACCGATTCGCCCCCCACCCGAGGCACATACACTCCCACATACGCCAAACCGGCAGGTTTATCGCCGTCAGGACCAGGACCGGCAACCCCCGTCGTCGACACCCCTATCACTGTGTCGCCATAATCAGGCTGCCCATACAGTCGCACCGCCCCACGCGCCATCTGACATGCCACACGGGGGTCTACAGCGCCACAATCGAGCAACAACTCGCGTTCCACCCCCAACACAGATGCCTTGGCAGCAATGTCATACGTCACCGCCGACCCCAATACCACCTGAGACGCGCCAGGCACCCGCACCAGTGCATCGGCCACCAATCCGCCCGTCAGCGATTCGGCAACGGCGATGCGCATGCCGGAGCCAACGCATGACGACAATATCGACGCGGCAACCGCATCCGCATCATCTTGTCCCACATGCGCCGGCACACCATCAATCGTTGCCGCAATCATATCGTTCAGCGCTCCGCCTCACTCATCTCGGACGCACCAGCGTCGCCGATACCAGAGGCAGTATCACCGACCACAGCGTCAACCGTAGTATCAGGAACGCGACTGGCAGGAACCGATCCCTCGCCACGCGCCTGACGATGCGCAGACACCACGCCAGCCACATAAGCGGCACCAGAATACAAGCACAATACCAGCGCCAAATACACCAAGGCATAGGCCACCACGTAATACACGGTCATCCACAGCGGCTCATGCTGGCGCACATCCAGCGCCCACACCGGCAACAGCAGCATCGCCAAACCAACGCACTGTGTCAACGTCTTGTACTTACCAGCCCGCGAAGCCGCAATCACCGTACCGCCGGTATCAATCACCAGAAAACGCATCACCGTAATGCCGATTTCCCGAATAAGGAACAGTGCGGTCACCCACCACGCAATCTCGTCAAACACCGAAGCCACGACCAGCGTGGCGCAAATCAGCAACTTATCGGCAATCGGATCCATGAGTTTGCCCAACTCCGTAACCTGATTGAACCGGCGGGCCATCCATCCGTCCAACTTATCGGTGGAAGCAGCCACGATGAACAGCGCCGCAGCCCACCAGCGCAAACTCAACCGAGTCTCACCCCACGCGCCCGCCGCAATATACAGCGCAATGAACACCACCACCAGTGCGATGCGCACATATGTAACCACATTGGGCGCACTATTCCAGCCAACCAACAACGACGACTTGTTCGAATCCTGTTTCTGCATAGGCGCAACGTTACAACACACTCATTACAGCAAACTGAACATAACCTGTGTGTAGGATCTCGCATCACATTCCGTCATCGACCCCATCACCGTCCATAAACGCACCCTGCTGCGGCAAAACATCCGAGGAGACATGTAAGGAATCCGACTCGCCTCGGATAAATGCCAGCACCGCGGGCAGATCCTGCGGCTGCACCAACACCTCACGAGCCTTCGAACCTTCCGAGGGTCCGACCACGCCACGTGACTCCAGTAAATCCATCAAACGTCCAGCCTTGGCGAAACCAACCCTCAACTTGCGCTGCAACATTGATGTCGAGCCAAACTGTGTGGTCACCACAAGCTCAGCAGCCTGCAGCAATACATCCATATCGCCACCGATATCCTCGGCTGGTTCGATCGCACGCTTGTCCGCCTCACGCGCCATCTGCTCGATATCCTCCCGATATCGCGGCTTACGCTGGGTTTTGACAAACTCCACGGCCTTGCGAATCTCCGACTCATTCACCCACGCACCCTGCACGCGCATGGGCTTGGCCGATCCCATCGGCAGGAACAGCGCATCACCCTGACCGATCAAGGTTTCGGCACCGGTCGTATCCAAGATCACGCGAGAGTCCGTGGCCGATGATGTGGCAAACGCCAGACGAGACGGAATATTGGCCTTGATCAAACCAGTGACCACATCCACAGACGGCCGCTGTGTTGCCAACACCAGATGCACGCCGGCGGCACGGGCCAGCTGCGTGATGCGCTGAATCGAGCTTTCGACGTCGTTCTTGGCCACCATCATCAAATCGGCCATCTCGTCGACCACTACCAACAGATACGGATACGGAGCGACCTTGCGTTTCGAGCCGGCCGGCGCATGCACCTTGCCGGCTCGCACGGCCTCATTGAAATCGTTGACATGCCTGAACCCGAAGAATTCCAGATCGGCATATCGGGCATCCATCTCCTTAACCACCCATTCCAAGGCCTGAGCGGCCTTCTTCGGATCGGTGATGATCGGCGTGAGCAAATGCGGAATACCCGCATACGCGCTAAGTTCCACACGTTTGGGATCAACCATGATCATACGCACCTGTTCGGGAGTCGCCCGCATGATCAGCGAAGTCAGCATGGAATTGATAAAGCTCGACTTACCCGAACCGGTCGCACCCGCCACCAGCAAATGCGGCATCTTCGCCAGATTGGCGGTAATGAAATGCCCTTCCACATCCTTGCCCACACCTGTGACCATCGGGTGCGGATCCTGCGTTGCCTCCGCAGAGCGCAGCACATCGCCCAAATGCACGATTTCACGATCCACATTCGGAATTTCGATACCAATGGCTGACTTGCCGGGAATCGGCGAAAGAATACGCACATCCGAACTTGCCACCGCGTAGGCAATGTTCTTCTGCAGATTCGTCACCTTCTCCACCTTGACGCCAGCTCCCAATTCCACCTCATATTGGGTCACCGATGGGCCACGCAGGAAACCAATCACCTTCGCATCCACCTTGAATTGCTGGAAGGTGCTGGTCAACGCCTGAATCACCGCATCATTGGCGGCCGTGCGCGCCGCATGCGGCTGCCCCTTCGCCAGCAACGACAGATCAGGCAACTGATACGGCGCGTTCGGCTCGTCATCGCCGGCAGCCGTATCCGATTCATCATCCGACACGGACATATCATCCGCACCGTCCAACACCGCGACGCTGCCGGAAGAACCGCCAGATGATTGTGCTTCATCACTCTCATGCGTCGTACCATCATCGGCAATCGCCGCCCAAGGATCCTGCGTTGCCAACGGCACCACGCGAGTTACCCCCAGGCCCAACGCCGCATTCTCCTGCATGCCATCACCATCGGCAAGTCCCTGCGGTATAGCGGCCGTACCGCCTATTGACGACACACTGCGAGGCGTACGCCCGGCAGCTTGCAATACGCCGGTCTCCTGGATATCCGAACCGGATGCCGACGACACCACGCGCCCCGACGCCTCGCCCACTGCCGTCGATATCACCTCGCCATGGGTTTGCGCGGCTGTTGCGAACGGATCATCGCCCTCGTAATGGTCAAGTCCTTCGTCCACACGCTTGCTGCGACGCGAGAACACCCGTGACCACCACGACGGCTTCGCCGGCTCACCCTCTTCCTCGTCATCGCCATCATGAGTGGGCACGCCTTCGGCAAACGCCAACGTCGTATCCCCCACGCGCACCTCGTTGGGGAACTGTTCCTCGGCCTCTTCCGCCTTACGTCCGGAGCGCCCGCCCAACCAGCCACGCACAGTGTCTATGTACGACGGGATATCGTCCACATGCGTGCGCGTCACCATCAATACGGCAAACAGCGCCACCACGACGAACACCACCACGGCAAATGCCTTGGACAGCCCCCACGCCAACGGCGAACCCAAGACGAATCCAAACAGCCCACCAGCCCGCTGCAGCAACCGCATGTCAAAAGTATGCTCGTCGGAAATCATCACGACATCGATGATGGAGCACATCGACCACAGCAGCATCACCCAGCCGGTAACCACACGCGGATTATCCGAAGCCGCCCCGGAATTGCGCATCAAGCGCACAGCCACCACCACCAGCAATACCGGCAGGACCACGCTCATCATGCCCAGCACACCCGATGACACCGCATGAAGAAACACACCGAACACTCCCTGCACACGGAACCACTCGGAGGCGCACAGCAGCACCGCCAACACCAGCAGGAAGAAACACAACCCATCCCGACGATATACCGGATCATATTCCCCCACTCCGGTCACGGCACGCACGCCCGCCCCCAGGGCACGAGGAATCGCCAACAACGCGCGCTTCCACCAAGGCTCGGCAATGGTGGATTGAGGGCGTTCCTGTGGGACTCGGCCATCGGAACGAGCCGAAGAACGCGTGGACTGTCGTTTACCGGAAGAAGAAGATGTACGTGCCATAACGAGGTCGATTCTACCGACAACCACGCCCAGAAGCACGCATGTCAGGCAATATCGCCCAAATGATGCTGCACATAGTCGTCCGCCCGTGCATCGATGGCATCATAATCGCCCGCGTCGGCATGTTCCACAATCGCCAACACCGTATCAAGCAGGTGGTCACTCAATGCACTCACCCAATGAATACGTGGGTCGCGCCCAAACCAACCCATTTGCTTACGTGCCAAGCGCTTAGTTTTTTGCGCGATGTCTGCGAATGCCTCATCTTGGCCCCATAGCCCGTCAAGATAGTCGGCAATCTGCTGATACCCCAAGGCGCGGGCGGCCGTCACACCAAGAGTGGGCCGGATGGCACGCACTTCATCCACTAATCCCTGCTTGCGCATCAACGCAGTACGTTGGTCGATGCGCGAGTCCAAATCTTCACGGGGCAGATCCAGCCCAATCTGCACCGACGGCATCACATACCGATATCGTGGCAACGACGCGGAAAACGGCTTGCCAGTAATCTCTATCACTTCCAAGGCACGGATAGTGCGACGCACATTGCGCGCATCCATCCGTTCGGCGGCCTGTGGATCAAGACGCTGCAATTGCGCGAACAACGCCCCGCCCCCCTCACGCTCGGCACGCTCCTCCAACCGCGCGCGCACCCCGGCGTCAGTGGCAGGAAAACTCATATCATCAATCGCCGCACGCGCATATAATCCGGAGCCTCCGGTAAGAATGGGGCGGATACCCCGCGAACGCAGGTCGTCGATAATCTCACGCGCCATGCGTTGAAACCGTGCCACAGACATACTGTCCTGCGGTTCGATGACGTCAAGCATGTGATGCTCGATTCCCTCGCGCTCTTCCATGGTGGGTTTGGCGGTGCCCACGTCCATGCCGCGATACATTTGATAGGCATCGGCGTTGACGATATGCGAATCCTGACCGCGATCGCGCAGCGCCTTGGCCAATGCGATGGATAGTCCGGTCTTGCCCGACGCCGTAGGACCAACGATACTGATGACACGGGGTCCCGAGTCCTCGGGCGTGTCAATGTCGCACGACATACGTCTGCCCAGCCTGGGGATTGGGATCGGCAATGAGGTTATGACGGGCAGCATGGGTAACAGTTGCCGTGACGAAATCGCCGATTTGCGGCTGCGGTTGGCCTTCCGGCACTCCGATATGTACCAGCACACCGGTGCGTTCGCGCCCGGTCACGCGATGGGTGGCGGCATCCTTCTTGCCCTGGGTGCCGGTGATCATCACTTCGACGTCACGGCCCTCGAAACGCCTCATTTCTTCTTCGGTAATGCGTTCCTGCAAAGCTACCAAGCGTTCGAACCGCTCCTGCACCACATCCTTGGGCAGCTGCTCCATGGAGGCGGCAGGCGTGCCGGGACGCGGCGAATATTCAAAAGTGAACGCAGATGAGAACCGAGCCTGCTCCACTACGCGCAAGGTGTCTTGGAAATCCTCTTCGGTCTCTCCGGGGAAGCCGACGATGATATCCGTGGAAATCTGTGCATCCGGCATGGCAGTACGAACCTTGTCAAGAATACTCATGAACTTCTCGCTGCGATAGGAGCGCCGCATGGCGCGCAGCACGCGATCCGAACCCGATTGCAACGGCATATGCAGCTGATGCATGATGTTGGGCGTCGTGGCCATGGCATCGATGACGTCATAGGTGAAGGCCGCCGGATGCGGCGAGGTGAATCGCACACGCTCCAACCCTTCGATCGATCCGCAGGCACGAAGCAGCTTGGAAAAGGCATACCGGTCCCCCATGGCATAGCCATAGGAGTTCACGTTCTGCCCCAGCAACGTCACTTCCTTGGCGCCGCCTTCGACGCAGGCGCGTATTTCAGCGAGGATGTCACCGGGTCGACGGTCACGTTCTTTGCCACGCGTGGTCGGCACGATGCAGAATGTGCAGGTATTGTTGCACCCCACCGAAATCGACACCCACGACGAGACACGCGATGCCCGTGCGGTGGGCAACTGGCTGGGGAAATACGACAGATCATCCTTGACCTCGACCTGTGAGGAGCCTTCGATGCGGGCTTGGTCGAGCAGGCGTGGCAACGAGCCAATGTTCTTCGTGCCGAACACGGCGTCCACCCAAGGCGCACGATCGGCGATACGCCGACGATCCAACTGTGCCATGCACCCGCCGACCGCAATCTGCAGGTTCGGACGACGACGCTTAAGCTCGGCCCACAATCCCACGGTGCCGTACATACGCTCGGCGGCGTTCTCACGCACCGCGCAGGTGTTGAGCACGATGAGGTCCACGTCCTTGTCCATGACTTGTTCGTCATTGGCGGGCACATATCCCTCGTTTTCCAACACGCCGGCAATGCGTTCGGAATCATGCGCGTTCATCTGGCAGCCCAACGTATGGACATAGAACACCCCGCGTCCGCGATCGACCGAAGTGTCTTCGCCGCGCGTCGCCATGCTCCGTTCGCCCTGCGTCATCATGTCTTCGTTCATAAGCCACCATGCTAGCCGAGACCGCGCACAGCAACGCGCCGACGGGAGCCCCTGCCGCGCCACGCTGATAAACACAACGATGGACCCCTTACACAAGGGGGCAACATTCAGCATACGTACAGACCGACGACAAGACCCATGGTTATCATGGACAGTGTGATTTTAGACCGTCATAATCGTTTGAATTCCGAAGAATTACGTGCACGACTAAGCAGCATCCAATGGGGCGATGCCACATTCTTGGCCGAGCAAGCCACCGATTTCATCGATCTCATGCAGGTATACGAAGGTGCCATGTACGAAATCAGCACCAAACTGGAGATTCTCGACAACGAATTCCAAGTGCGGTTCTCCCATGACCCCATCCACCACATGGAACGGCGGCTTAAATCCGTCAAATCTATTCTCGGCAAGTTGGAACGTCGCGAACTGCCCATCACCATCCAGTCCATCAAAGATAACCTCTTCGATGTGGCTGGCATCCGCGTCATCTGCAACTACCGTGACGACGTCTACTCCGTAGCAAACTACCTGTCCACACAGTCGGACATCCAGGTACTGCGCGTCAAGGACTACATCAAGAACCCCAAGCAAAACGGCTACCGCAGCCTGCACGTCATCTACGCCGTGCCGGTGTTCCTGTCCTCAGGCGCACACTATACACCGGTAGAAGTGCAGTTCCGCACCATCGCCATGGATTATTGGGCCAGCTTGGAACACGCGTTGCGCTACAAAACCGATTTACCCGACGCCAAACTCTCCGAACATTCGCAGACACTGCTGGACTGTGCGCGTTCCTTGCAAAACATCGAAGTGCAGATGCAGGGTATCCACCGCGACATCAACGGCGCACCTCAAGAAGAAACCCTGCATTCGTAACGCCGCACGGCAGGGGCGGGAGCATCCGATGGCGACGGCTCTCGCCCCGAGCTGAATTTCCCAGCAAATCTTCATCCTTCTCCCCGTACAATGTGACCATATCGTTTTTATGTCAATACTTGCGTCAAAGGAGTATCCATGACCTACGCGCCCCAACCCCAAGGCGGACCATATTCCGCCGCGCCACAGCAGCCTTACGGCTCGAATGTCTATGATGCGCAAACCGCCTACGTGTACGAGCGCACGCGGCGTGTCTCTGTCACCAAAGCCTACGGTGCGATGACGGTGGGACTGCTCATCACCGCAGCCACCGCGTTCCTCACCCAGGCCACGAACGCCTATGTCACATTCATTGCTGCCACAGGACTGTTCGGCATGATCGCGCTCATCGTCGCGCAAGTAGGGCTTGCCATTTACCTGGGAGCCCGCCTGCTCACCATGTCGCCAGCCACCGCCCGCGTGTTGTTCTATGGGTACGCAGCGCTGATGGGCTTTACGCTCAGCACCATTTTCATGGTGTATGACTTGGGTTCGATCGCGCTGACCTTCGTGTTCTGCTCGGTGTTCTACTTTGCGCTGACCATGCTGGGCGTCACCACGAAGGCAAATCTGCTCAAGGCCGGACCAATTCTCTTCGTCGGCCTGATCGTGCTCATCGTCTCGCAAATGGTACTCATGTTCATCGCCCCGACCAACACCACGCTGATGGTGGTCAGCGCCATTGGCGTCGTGCTGTTCGCCGGCATGACGGTATACGACGCGCAGCGCACCCGCGCCATCATGGACCACTATCAGCAGTCCGATCCGGACATGCTCAGCAAGGTCTCGATCCTGTGCGCGCTGAACCTGTATCTTGATTTCATCAATCTGTTCCTGTATATGCTACGCTTCGTCGGCAGCCGCGACTAACGGCAGCGTAAAAACGGCGGGAAACGTTGCTTCCCGCCGTTTTTTGTTATGCGCTACACAGTGCCGCTAGTCATGCATATGATCGATGGCATACTGCGCTTCCTCGGCGGTGAACTTGCCGCCGTATTCGCTGGTCAGCTGATCGCGGATGGCCTCCGGCGACATGGCCATGGTTTCCTCATACTGCTTGGCCTGCTGCACGGCGTTCGCCTGCCAGTCCGCCTGCACATGGTCAATGGCATACTGGGCCGCTTCGGCAGAGAACTGTCCGCCGTATTCGCTCACCAACTGGTCATACACACCCTGACGCGACATGGCCATATCCTGCGCATAGGTAGTCGCCTGACGCAGCGCCGACCGCCAATCCGCCGGCACCTCCTCCTGCTGGGACTGCGCCGCAGAGGCATCTGTTTGTTCCGCATCATCCGTCGCGGCCGTATCGCCGTTTGTCTCACTAGCTGTATCGCCATTTGCCGACTGCTGACTGTTCGTCTCATCAGCAAACGCATCGTCAAGAGCCTTTGAGGCCGCCGCCTGCATATTCAGCGTAACCACCACGGCCAGCACACACAATGCGGTGCCCACCACCGACAGCGCCTTGCCACGCTTACGGCCACGGAAAGCAGCAATCATGGCGACAATGCCCAACACCGCGCCGATTACGCCAAATACGGCGGCAATATTATTGACAATAGGAATAATCGACAACACCAACGCCAAAATACCCAAAATCACTGTGATAATGCCGCACACCGTAGTCTGTTGAGGCGCACTCTGCGATGGCGTCTTGCCTGCAGGATTACCGCCCGCTGGCATCGCCGAGTCGACATTGGTATTGGCAGATTCGTTCACCATATCCATTCCCTTCGTAGTCTCGCCCCACAGTCGTACACAGCCGGCACATCCACATGCACCGCCGGTGAGGCACAAGGTTCACCATACGGAAATTGACGGCACCGCAACATTGACCGTTCGGACATTTCTCACTGCCCCTTCAGGCACCTGTTTCCCCTGCCTCATACCCCATCGGACAATGGCGCGCATCCGGCAATCGACCATAATGGTGAGTATGACCGTTCAACCTCGCCGATACCGCACGACATCCCCGCACTCGCAATCCGACGCAGCGCGCACGGGTGAGGCCGCACAGCAATACCCCGATGTGGCCATCGTCACCCGACGGCTGTGCACCGTGCTTATGATCATCGGCGCGGATGTGATGACCCTGGCCTACACCGCTATATACGCCCAGCAATTCAGCCAAAACTCACCGGGATTCCGGTGGGCGATATTCGCCACCATCATGAGCCTGCCCGTAGGCTTTCTCCTCGTGGCCCGCGACGAATACCCGGACATCATCTTCGTCGTCACCTGCGCCATCGTCATCATCATGCCCTATGACGCAATGCTGATGCTGATGGCACTTACGGCACTGGTCGCCCGACGCAGCAACCCCACCCTAATACGCACCTCTTGCATCATCGGCGCCATCATCAGTGCCGGCACGCAAATACGCGACGCCCTGCAGCCCCATCACGCCAGCATATGGGGCATACTGTTCGCCGACACCGATTCCGGCGTCGTCACCACCCCCCAAGGCACCATCGTCACCGTCGCCGGTATCACCGGACTTGCCGCCGCAGCGGCGGCCATCATGATCGGCCTGCACATCCGCGCCAATGCGATAACCTACACCGCCCGGGCGCAGGCTCAAGCCGCCACCCACCAAGCGGCGACGCTGCAAGCCGATCTGGTCAACCAACAACTCACCGACACCATTGCCGCGCAAGCCCACGATACCCTCGCCCACTCACTGTCGCTCATCGCCTTAAACGCCAACACGTTGCAGCATCACGCGGCAATCCTGCAAGAGGCCTACCCAACGGATAGCGACGCACGCCAGCAAGCCGAAACCCTTGCCCGTACCGCCGCGGATATGCGACGGCAAGCCGCCGGAGCACTGGACGAGGCGCACAGCATCATCGACATGCTACGCCACCCCGAACAGGCAAGCGCACAACTGGCCGAACCGGAATCGGTGGACCTGACGCAGGCATCGCTGGACGAACTGCTACGCGACAACCGCAACGCGGGCATGCAGCTCAACACGTGGATCGACATTCGGCAGTTAAGCGAATTGGACCATACTCTCAGCGCCCTGGCCTATCACATCGTGCAGGAAGGCCTCACCAACGCCAGACGGCATGCCACCCACGAGCCGGTATCTATCCGCGTAAGCGCCGCCCCGGACAGCGGCATCCATATCCATATCAGCAACCCGATGCCATTCCCCACACACCACGCCGCAACACGCACGCGTAGCGGCGAAGGACTCGCCGGCATACGACAACGCGTGTCGCAAGCCAACGGCACATGCCAATACGGCGCCGACGAACACGGCATATTCCATCTCGGCGCCACGCTTCCCTGGACTGCGACGCCAGCCCAGTAGAATAGCGACTGTGCAGGCATCCACTTCTTTGCAACCGCAAGACGAGACACCCATCGTGGTGTGCGTGGCCGATGACGATCCCTTGATCGGCCAGGCCATGCGCATGATTTTGCAGGATTATTCCCATGGCCGCATCATCGTGGCGGCCACCGCCACCGACGGCGACCAGGTATTGCGAGACGTCATCGCCCATCATCCTCACGTCGTGCTCATGGACATCGCCATGCCGGGAATCGATGGCATCGCCACCACCCGCAGGCTCCGCCAACTCGACCAGCCCCCGCACGTCATCATGCTCACCTCGCTCAGCCCTGCGCACACCGTGGAACAGGCCATCGAGGCGGGTGCCGAAGGCTTCGTGTCCAAAACCGATGCGCCGGAAGACATCATCCACCGCATCGTCGCCGTATGCGACAGCGTGCCGCAATTCAATGACGCCAGCCAACGTCATCTCATGCAGACCTTGCGCAGCCAGCAGCCGCAATATCGGCGCGACGAAGCCCGGCAACTGCTCGATACCCTACCCCAGCGCGAGCGCGAAGCCGTGCTCCTCGCCGCCGAAGGCCTGACCAATACCCAAATCGCGGCGCGCATGTTCATCTCCGAACGCACTGCCAAAGCACATCTTTCCAGCGCCTCCGAACGACTCTGCATGTCACGGATCGCCATGGCCAGGCTCGTCGAACGCGCCGACCTGCCGGCCCCGACCGAATCCGATTGCACGGCGTAAGCACGCACGTGCAACCAGCCCCGACGAACCGGCCTACGATCAGCCTCGCTTAGTGAGACGCCTCGCCTGCCATAAGCTGACGCAATACATACGGCAAAATTCCACCGTGACGATAATACTGAGCCTCACCCGGAGTGTCGATGCGCACCACAGCCTCGAAACGGCATTCGCCTCCGTCCGCACGTCTCGCCCGCACCGTTACCGTGCGCGGCGCCTCAGGCGCCTGCCACGCCGATAAACCCTCGATATCGTAGGTTTCCGTACCATCCAGCCCCAGGGACTGCGCGCTGACGCCTTCGGCAAACTGCAGCGGGAGCACGCCCATACCGATGAGGTTGCTGCGATGGATACGTTCGAAACTCTGCGCGATCACCGCACGAACACCCAACAGCATCGTGCCCTTTGCCGCCCAATCGCGCGACGATCCGGTGCCATACTCCTTGCCGGCCAACACCACCAACGGCACTCCCTGCTGGCGATAATGCACGCTGGCCTGCCATATCGTCGTGGGCCGATCCGCAAGGAAATCATATGTGTATCCACCGCTGCGCTCAGGAAGCCCCAGGGAACCCAGCAGCTGATTGCGCAGACGGATATTGCCGAAGGTGCCGCGCATCATCACCTCATGATTGCCTCGGCGCGAACCATACGAGTTGAAGTCCTTGACTTCGACTCCCGCCTCGCGCAAATACTCGCCGGCAGGACTGTCCGCGGCGAACGCGCCCGCCGGGGAAATATGGTCGGTGGTCACCGAGTCACCGAGCAATGCCAACACGCGAGCGCCCTGAATATCGCGCACCGCGTCGACCGTCGCACCCATCCCCTCGAAGAACGGCGGGCGGCGCACATAGGTCGACGTCTCATCCCAGGCGAAAAGCTCGCCGTCCGGGACCGGCAGGGCGCGCCACCGCTCGTCGCCGTCGAACACCGATGCATAATCCCGCTCAAACATCGAACGGTCGATGGTACGCGACACCCATGCGGCCACGTCATCGTTGGACGGCCACAGTTCGCGTAGCATCACCGGCTCGCCGTGCTCGTCGTAACCCACAGGCTGCGTGGCGAAATCAATATCCATGGTGCCGGCGAGCGCATAGGCGATGACCAGCGGCGGAGACGCCAGATAGTTCATGGCGACATCCGGGCTGATGCGGCCTTCGAAATTACGGTTGCCGGACAATACGGCGCTTACCGCCAGGTCATGCTCATGGATGGCGGCGCTGATGTCCTCCGGTAACGGTCCGGAGTTGCCGATGCAGGTGGCGCATCCGAAACCAACCACGTTGAATCCCAAGACATCCAAATCGTCCTGCAGTCCGCTGCTGCGCAGATAGTCGGCTACCACGGGAGAGCCAGGCGCCAGCGAGGTTTTGACCCACGGCTGCGGGCGCAGTCCTCGGCGCACGGCATTGCGCGCCAGCAACCCCGCCGCCATCATGACGCTGGGGTTCGAGGTATTGGTGCATGACGTGATGGAAGCGATGACCACGGCACCGTCACGCAAGTCGAAGTCTCCGAGACGCACGCTATGCACTGGCACGGAACGCTCATGCTGATCGCCGCGCTGTGCGATGTACGTGGGTAGGGTTTCGTGCAACGCCTGCCGCGCGTCGCTAAGGGCAATGCGATCCTGGGGACGTTTCGGTCCGGCGATGGACGGCACCACCGTTGACAAGTCCAAGCTCAGATACTCCGAATACCGCGGTTCCTCATAGGCTGGATCGTGTACGTCGTGCCATAATCCGTTGGCTTTGGCGTAAGCTTCGACCAACGCCACCTGTGTGGCGTCGCGCCCGGTATCGCGCAAGTAGGCGATAGTGACTTCGTCAATGGGGAATATCGCACAGGTGGACCCGAATTCGGGCGCCATATTGCTCATGGTCGCACGGTTCGCCAACGGCATGTTCGCTATACCGTCGCCATAGAATTCCACAAACTTGCCCACCACGCCGTGTTGCCGCAGCATTTCGGTGATGGTGAGCACCACGTCGGTGGCGGTCACGCCTTCGCGCATACTGCCGGTCAGACGGAAACCCACCACCTTGGGCAGTAGCATGGATACCGGCTGTCCCAGCATCGCCGCTTCCGCCTCGATGCCGCCGACGCCCCACCCCAGAACACCCAAACCGTTAATCATCGTGGTGTGCGAGTCCGTACCGACGCAGGAATCCAGATACGCCGTCGGCATGTCTCCCGTCTCATCGACCATCACCACCTGCGCCACATGCTCCAGGTTCACTTGATGAATGATGCCTGTGCCCGGCGGCACCACACGTAAACCGTCGAAGGCACGTTGCCCCCAGCGTAGGAACTGGTAGCGTTCGTGATTGCGCTGATATTCAAGCTCCATATTGCGTTCGCACGCATCCGTCTGCGCGTACGCGTCGATCTGTACGGAATGGTCGATTACCAAATCGACCGGAACCTGTGGGTTAATTACCGACGGATTGCCGCCAAGATCGCGCACCGCATCACGCATGGTGGCCAAATCCACCACACAGGGCACGCCGGTGAAATCCTGCATCACTACACGACTGGGCGTGAACTGCACTTCCGTATCGGGCTGCGCCTGCGGATCCCATCGCAGCAACACCTCCAACTGGTCCTCGCCCACCACACCGCGAGCCATACCCCGCACCGTATGTTCCAGCAGAACGCGCAACGCATATGGCAGACGCCGCATTCCGGGAATATCGGCGATATTCCAGTAGACATAAGAACGATTTGCAACGGTTATCACACTTCGTCGCTCATCACGCAGCGTCATAGCACCTCCCGGCTTAGGACAACAATGTACCTGTACTTATCCCGCCGATTATGCGCCACCAATGCTACGGCAAGGTGAATTGCGCCAGTTACGTCTCTCTAGGTGAGACGGCGACGGGCGACCCACCAGCGATTCACCCGCGCACACGCCCGTTGCACATACGGCGACAGCCAATGGCACAGCATGAACATCGCCACGGCAATCACCAACGACACCACTGTCGGACGCAGCAGATCCCCCGACGGCAGCCGCAGCGCAAAGAACCGCGCCACCAGCGGTATCGCCATGCCCGCCACTCCACATGCGGCACAGGCCAACACCAACAGTCCGCGCCAGGTATGCAACGGCCGTGCCACCAAACTCAACACGGATACGCCCATCACAAACAGCAGGATGGCGCTGGTCGCCCGCAGCTGAGCCAAATCATACGCGGAGTCCAGCACGTGCCAGCCCATCACCACCGGCAGCAACCATGCCGTCAACAGCACGGACAACCCCGTGGCGATGCCGCCCGGCAAGGCAAACCTCACCACCCTGCCTAGGAATCCGGGAATATAACGGCGCGTATTGGAGGCCAGCGAGAGCAAAAACGCCGGTATGCCAATGGTCAGCCCACCCACATAGGTGATATGCCGGGGTAGATACGGATACGGAATCTGCGTGAGCACCACCCCGAAGGAAATTAGCGCCGAATACACCGTCTTGACCAGGAACAGGCTGGCCACACGCTCCATATTCGCCATCACCTGACGGCCCCGCGCCACGACATCGGGCAAATGCGAAAACTTCGAATCCACCAGCACCACCTGCGCCACCGCTTTGGTGGCCGGCGCGGCATTGCCCATCGCAATACCCAGATCAGCCTCCTTGATGGCCAGCGCGTCGTTCACGCCGTCACCAGTCATCGCCACCACATGCCCGCGCGTATGCAGCGCGTCCACTATGGCTTTTTTCTGTTCCGGCAGCACGCGCCCCACCACATCGATCTCTTCCAAGACCCGCGCAAGCTCCTGCGGATCGTCGGGCAACGTGCGGGCATCCACAGCCACCGGATCACGATCCCCGGCAAGCCGCACCTTACGGGCGATGGCGGCAACCGTCACAGGATTGTCTCCGGAAATCACCCGACAGCGCACGCCCTGCTGCCTGAACCATGCCAGCGTTTGCTCGGCATCCTCGCGCACATGCTCGTCACACAACACCAAGGCGACGGGCACCGCCGAAGACGCTATCACAGGCTCGCCAACGCCAGCGTTTCCCTCATGAGCCCCGCCATCGGTGGCGCGGGCCACCACCAGCACACGATGGCCCTGCCCCGCCAATTGCGACACCTGGCTCGCCGCCTCGCGCACCACGTCATCCTGCAGCGCCGCCATCACCATTTCCGGCGCTCCCATATACCACCAGGTATCGCGCACGCGCACCGCGCTCCATTTGCGAGCCGACGAAAACGGCACCCGTTCGTCCACCGCACCGGGCACCACCCCCTGCCCGCGCAAATATGCCAGCACCGCGGCACCAGTCCCGTTGGGCTGAGGTTCGTCGCAGACGTCGTACAGCGCCTGTCGCGTATCATCCGCATAATCCTCACGCAGCATCACCAACGCGGACATCACCATGCCGCCGTCCGTAATCGTGCCGGTTTTATCCAGATTCAAGGCATCGACGCGCGCCAGCGTCTCCACCGATTCCAACTCCTGCACCAACGTCTGCCGACGGGCCAGCCGCATCGCCGCCACGGCAAAATTCAGCGAGGTAAGCAGCACCAAACCCTCAGGAATCATGCCGACCACACCGGCCACCGCGGACACCACAGCATGACGCCACTGACCGGTTTGCCATGCCACCGACACACCGCCCAGCGCGTGCATCTGCGACCACACCAGCAATACGCACAACGGCACCACCACGATGGTCATGAATTTCAAAATGGTGTTGATGCCCCGGTTCAAATCAGAAATCGTCTTGCGATACACCTTGGCCTGCGCCGTCAATTTCGCCGCATAACTACTGGCGCCCACAGCCGTCACCCGTACCAAACCGGCACCCGCCACCACGGATGAGCCGGAATACACCGTCTTGCCTTCTACGCCATGTACCGTGCGTGACTCGCCGGTCAACATGGATTCGTCGAGTTCCAATCCCCAATTGCGTAAGATTTGCGCATCCGCAGGCACCTGATCACCCGCATGCAGCCACAACACGTCATCCATGACGATGTGGTCATGACCCACCTGCATATCACAACCGTCGCGTCGCACCGTATACTGCGAGGCTACCAAAATGGACAAGCGGTCCAGCGTGCGCTTCGCCCGCAACTCGGTAATGATGCCGATGCCGGTGTTGATGATGATCACCATGCCGAACACCGCGTCGCGCCATGAGCCCGTCAGCAGCACCAATACCATGGCCACCGCAATAATGCCATTGAACAGTGTGCACACATTGGCACGAATGATAGTCGCCACCGAGCGCGACGTCGTATCATGCGTCACATTCACCGCGCCACGTGCCACACGCTCATCGACTTCGACCGCGGACAATCCCGCAATATCAGGTGCCTGGATATGAGCGTCATCCTGTCGTAGCGTCATCAGCGTCCTTACCGTCCGAAAAAGGCAGCACGTGCCCTGTATCTCTAACCCATTATGCCGTGGCTTGGGTACGAACGCCACTGAGCCCCGCTCGATACGGACAGCACACCAACAGAACACGCGTCCGTGGTATACCACATACCAACACCGCTGCCTGCATTCCCGTCAGTCAAGCCGTACCGAAATCGTGCGTGCGTGTGGCTCATCGGCAGCGACCGTCACCAACACGTCGTCCAATGATTGCGCCGAAGCGTCACTGTCACTGCGCAACACGGCGGCGAATAATGTCTCGCGTTTCGGCAAGCGCTGCGGATCGAGCAGCACCACCGCCACCCCAGCCTCACGCACATATCGTAGCGCCGCACGCCATGCAGCCGCATGGGCGTCGTCATACGCCAGCTTCGACAGCACAATCAGATTGACCTGACGATTCGCCATATCGCGCAATCCTTGGCATCCAGCCACTACGGGATTATCCACATCATTCGTCGACGCATACACCGTATGCAATCCACGTTCCTGCAACCATGCGAGCACCGACGCATCAAACGCCGTATCCGACGAACCGATATACCCCAGCGTCATCTCCATACGCCGCGGTTCATCATGCGCCACATCAGCCGCACTGCGCGTGTCACCAACCGCTTGTCCGGCAGGCGTACACGCTGATAGCCCCAGACCCAACGCCAAGGTCGCAAGTATGCCCACAACGCGACTGCCCGTTGCGCCGCACCTGCCTAATATGCCAATCACCGTGCGCCTGCCTGCGACCGCTCACGCCGAAACACGGCGACCACCTCAACATGATGCGTCATCGGATACACATCGAAAGCCCGCACGGCCGGAGTCTGATAGCCCAACGACATCAACGTGGCGGTATCACGGGCCACGCTGGCCACATCACAGGCAACATACACCACCACCGGCGCACCGCTGCGGGCAATCTGGCGACATACC
Source organism: Bifidobacterium sp. LH_491 (assembly GCF_056356495.1). Classification (NCBI taxonomy): domain Bacteria; kingdom Bacillati; phylum Actinomycetota; class Actinomycetes; order Bifidobacteriales; family Bifidobacteriaceae; genus Bifidobacterium; species Bifidobacterium sp. LH_491. The sequence goes on along the minus strand of NZ_JBKEUI010000001.1, from coordinate 582,713 downwards.
TGCGCCTTGGCACCTGCGCGCGGCGGGTCAAGCACCACCACATCAGGGTTGCTCAAAGCCTGCGGCACCTGGCGCAAGCTGGCCGACACATCTCCGCAGTGCAGGTGCACGCGCCCGTCCACTCCCATGGCTTGCACGGTACGCCGCGCGGCGCTCACCGCAGGCTGGGCACCTTCCACCGCGAACACCCGCGAGTGCGGTGCCGTCGCGCATGCCATCGGCACGGTAAACAATCCCGAACCCGAATACAAATCCCACAGCACCGGAGCGTCATTACCGGCCGTAGCCTCACGCACCGCATCCATCACCGCACCGCACAATGCCAACGGTGCCTGACGGTGCATCTGCCAAAACCCCTTGGCGGCAACCTCATAGTGGTAATCGACGCCGTCATACGGCACACACTCATGCAGTCGCGCGTTGCCCGAGTCCAGCACGCCATCCACCAGCACCGCATAATTGTCACCGACGGCCCGTAGCAGCGTCTCATCGTCAGCCGCTATGTCATCCATATGCCGAGGCTGGGGGACGGCAATGCGAATCTGTGCTCCAGCGGCAAACGTGCGTTCCCATACGCCCTCGCGCTTTGCCACTGCCAGCAAAGCACGGCTCGCCAACGGCATATCGTCGATCGGCACGCGCACATGGGTGCCGCGCCGGTGCATGGATACGCGACCGTGCTCATCGGCAATCATCTCGATACGCGTACGCCAGTGCAAGCCCGCCAAGGCGTCATCACCCGCCATGCGCCCCACCGTCAGGTCATCGAGCTCGCAATGCCCCAACCGTGCCATCTGCTCGTGCACCACCGCTGACTTCCATGCCAGCTGACCGGGCAAATCCACATGAATCAGATCAGCCCCGCCGACACCACCGCCCTGCGACAACGGACCGGCCAATGCCCACGGCGGCGATACCCGATGCTCATTGGCATCCAGCACCTCCACCACTTCGCCCGTCCAAAAACGGTCAGTACGGTCGCACGGCTCATCCAGCTCGATACGCACCAATTCTCCCGGCAAGGCGAATCGCACGAACACCACACGGCCATCGACATGAGCCACGCACCGCCCCTGATCGGCGTAGCGTTCCATACGGACGGTCATCTGCATACTCGTGTTCTCCTTCGTTCTTCTGAGCACGGCTTGAAACAATGCTCACTGTCACACGGCCGATATGCCGCCGCACGTCACTGGTACCAGCGTGAACTACCGCCCCGATTCGCCGGATTCACGCCGCTGCGACGCTTCCTGCGCCGCTTCGGCCCGCTGCCGCTCGCGCACACGATGCTGATGCAAAGGCGTAGCAATGATAAGATACGACACCCAAATGGCAGCCGCCCAGAACGGAATGCCCATCAGCAACCGCGTCGTGCCCAGCCAGCCTACGTTGTTCGTCAGATACAACGGCACCTGCACCAGCAAACGCAGGGCAAACACGCCAATCCACAGCACGGTGATAACCGTATAGGCACGAAGCAAGGCCTTATCCGAGCGCCAGGCACGCAGCCATTCACCCAAACGCTCGGTGGGCATCGAGCGGATGAACTCCACCACCAGCCCCAATCCAGGCACCCGTACCAACACCGACACCAACAGCAGCACCGCATACACCGCATTGGTCAGAAAACCGAACACATAGTAATTGCGCGCCTCATGGCTTTGCCACGCCCACACCAGGCAAATGCCGACGGCAATCAGTCCGCTCACCGCTCCCCATGCCGATTGGCGTTGCACCAAGCGCACCACAACCTGCAGCACCGCCAATACCGCCGAAGCAATCACCGTAACCTGCACATCACGGGTTATCACGAACAGCACGACAAACAGCACGCCCGGCAGCATGGATTCCACGACACCACGAACGCCGCCAATCGCTTCGATGACCGAAAACTCGGCACCGTCGCCAGCTGCGGCCAAAGCCGACAAACCGGTATTCTTGCGAGGCTGCTCCATGATTATCGAACTTCAGAGAACATCGGACCACGCGACAGGGTGGTCTTGACTTCCGTCTGCTGATCGGAATCGAACGGTCCCTTGGGCTGCTCAGGCATAGATGGCGCACTCTTCTCGTCGCCCTCGTCGCCTTCCTGCGCCGCACGGCGCTCGCCCGGCGTGACGGGAGGATGCATGGGAATCAAATCACGCGGCGCCAACGGCTCCTCACCACGTTCGATGACAATATCGGCAAAGAATCGGTTCAATGCTTCTGCGTCATCCGTGCCTTCCTGCGCCGCAGCGCCGGAGAATACACCACGCAGCATCCAGCGCGGCCCATCCACGCCGACAATGCGTGTCATCACGGTCTTGCCGTCCTTGAGCGTCACCGGCATGGCCACTTCCATACCAAACACGCCCTCATGCTCGCTGGCCTGGCTGTTGCCCTCCAACAAGTCCTGGCGCACATCATCCCATAAGCCAGCTGTCTTCGGCGCGGCGAACGCCTCGATTTCCACGCTGGACGTGCCGAAGGTAATCGTAGATCCCAACACCTGACGCGTTTCACGGCTTGCCTTGATTCCCAAGCCGATGCCTTGCATGAACGGCAGATAATACGCGCCCAAATCCAGATATTCGTCATAATCGGGAACGTCCTCGTCATTGACGTCCCAGGGGCCGCGAGACTGTCCACGACCCTCATAGCACATACCGACGCCCATGGAAGCATCGTCCTGCGTCTCCTGCTCCCCCGACTCGATGCCCTGCTCCACTGCAGCGGAGTCTACCTGGCTTGCCGTCTCCTCATCGTGACGCTTCTTCTTGCCGAATCCAAACAATCCCATGATTCCTCATTTCGTCAATATGCGATTGCAACCGTGACTAGCCTAGCACTTCCACCTTGCGCGCCGCGTCAGCACGCCACGCGCCATGCCGCGACTCACACGTCATAGGTGACGGTCAGCGGCGCGTGATCCGACCATCGGGCGTCGTAACTGGGAGCCTTGTCGATGACGAACCCACGAGCTGTCTGTGCCAGCTCAGGCGTGGCAAACTGATAGTCGATACGCCAGCCCATGTTATTGTCAAACGCCTTGCCGCGCTGGCTCCACCAGGTATACGGGCCTTGCACATCGCCGGCCAAATCGCGCACCACATCCACGAACTCGTATTCTTCCAGCCACCGGTCGATGTAGGCACGCTCCTGCGGCAGGAATCCGGCATGGGTCTCATTGGCCTTGGCGTTCTTGATATCCAACGGCGTATGCGCGATATTGAAATCTCCGCACAAGATGGTTTGCCGCCCACCATTGGCAGCTTCGTGGCGAAGCTCGCCCAAACGCTGCAGCATCGTGTCCAGGAAGCGATATTTCTGCTCCATCTTCAATGGATCGTCCATATTGCCGGCGTGCACATATACGCTGGCAATCGTCAGCGTATACCCCTGCGGCGTGGTGATATCCGCTTCGATCCACCGCCCCGAGTCCACGTCCTCTTCCAACCCCGGCAACCCGTACCGACGCTCCAGCACCGGCAAAGTGGACAGCAGTCCCACACCGGCACGACCCTTGACGCGACATACTTCGTTCATGGTCTGCAACTCGCCGTCGCGCAGACGCGACGACGTGGCATACGTGAACGCCAGCTCCTGGAAGATACCGTCGACATCCTCCTGCGGGGCACGCACCTCCTGCATGCACCACACGTCGGGAGCGTTCTGCGATGCCCAGTGTTCCAGCCCCTTGCGCTTCGCCGCGCGAATGCCGTTCATATTGGAAGTCGTCACTGTAATGCTCATGGATACGAGCATACCAGCGCTGACGCCTCGTGGGGCCCACAACAATGTGAGGCTTGGCACATTGCCAAGCCTCACCATTACGATACGCTACTCGTCGCAGCCGCTCGCTTAATCCAGACCCAGCTGCAGCTTGCCGCCGGGAATGGCGTCCAGCAGATCACGAGTGTACTGCTGCTGCGGATGGTCGAACACCTGGTCGGTGGTCGCATGCTCCACGAGCTTGCCGTGCTGCATCACCACCACTTCGTCGGCAATCTGACGAACCACCGCCAAATCGTGGGTGATGAACAGGTAGCTCAGACCCTTTTCAGCCTGCAGATCGTTGAGTAGCTGCAGCACTTGGTCCTGCACCAACACGTCCAATGCGGACACGGCCTCGTCACACACGATCACATCTGGGTCGAGTGCCATGGCACGAGCCACGGCGATACGCTGACGCTGACCGCCCGACAACTCGTTGGGATAGCGGGTCATCACGGATTCGGGCATCTTGACCATGTCCAGCAACTCGCGCACACGCGCCGCACGGCTCTTCGCATCGCCGATCTTATGGATGCGCAGCGGTTCTTCGATCGAACGGAAGATGGAGTACATCGGATCGAGCGAACCATACGGGTTCTGGAACACCGGCTGCACATGACGACGGAAGTCCAGCAGCGCCGACCCCTTCAAGCCGGCGATGCTCTTGCCCTCGTAGGTGACCTCACCGCTGGTCGGCTCCAACAACTTCAGCACCATGTTCGCCACGGTGGACTTGCCCGAACCGGACTCGCCCACAATGGCCAGCGTGGTGCCACGCTTCACCGAGAACGACACGTCGTCCACAGCCTTGAACATCTCCTTGCGGCGCGGCAGCTTGAACTCCTTGGTCAGGTGCTCCACCGTAATGATGTGCTCGCTGCGTTCCAGCACGTCGTTGCCCACCGTGTGATGTTCCATCAGCGCGGAGGCATCCTCGCCACGCTCCTTGGCCGAGATAATGCGCTGGGACGCCAAGGACGGAGCCGCGGCAACCAGACGCTTGGTATATGGATGCTGCGGATGCTGCAACACTTCCAAGGACGGACCGGACTCGACGACCTGGCCCTTGTACATCACCACAATGTGCTGGGCGCGCTCGGCGGCCAGACCCAAGTCGTGGGTGATGAACAACACTGCGGTGCCCAATGAATCGGTAAGCATGTGCAGGTGGTCGAGAATCTTCTTCTGGACGGTCACATCCAACGCGGACGTCGGCTCGTCGGCGATCAGCAGGTCAGGACGAGACGCCAAACCGATGGCGATCAGCGCACGCTGGCGCATACCGCCCGAGAACTCATGCGGGAACTGACGGGCACGCGTGGCGGCATCCGGCAAACCAGCCTCCGACAGCAAACCGGCAATGCGGTCTTCCATATTGGAACCGTTGACATACTGCTTGGCCAGCGACCATGCGGTATCGTCCTGCACGCCAGACTGGATGAGGTCCTGCGCCACACGCCAGCGAGTTTCCGAACCAGGGACCCATTCTTCATCGAAATACGCCATGCGCGCATCGATATCTGTCACACCGGCGGAGCTCAACGCGGCACGCGCCGCCGCCATCAATCCATCACGGTCCTTGGCCGCCAGGAACAACTCATCGTCGTTATCCTTCAGCTGCACGTCTTCGACCGCCAGCGCCTTGGCAAGCTTCGAGCGCTTCTCGTGCGAAACGTCCATGCCACTGGCCTTAAGCGCCTCCTTGACTTGCGTGCCAATGCGCCACACTGGATTGAGGTTGCTCATCGGGTCCTGCGGAACCAAGCCCATGTGACGTCCGCGCAGCTTGCTGAATTCCTTATCGCTCTTGCCGACGAGTTCCTCGCCGTTGAGCTTCATGCTGCCGCCAACAACCTTGCCGGTACCCGCCAGCAAACCGAGCACCGCCATGGCGGAAGTCGACTTGCCCGAACCGGACTCGCCTACGATGGCGACCCACTGGCCAGGATACACGGAGAAGTTGGCACTGCGCACGGCATGCACGGTGTGCTTGCCGGAGGTGAAGTCAACCTGCAGGTCCTTGACTTCCAGGAGCGGTCCTTGTTCCAGCTGCAACCCACGCAAGGAGCCTTCGGCGGAACGCTGTGTATTCATCGCTGTTTCGTTCATAGCTTCCTCCACACTTACGCCTTACGGCTCTTCGGGTTCAGCGCGTCCTGGACGGAGTCACCCAGCAAAATGAATGCCAACACGGTGATCGCCAACGCGGCGGACGGATAGAACAACACCGAAGGATTCGTCGTCAGCACTGTCTGCGCGGTGGAAATATCGCCACCCCAGCTCACCACGGTGCTCGGCAAGCCAATGCCCAGGAAGCTCAGCGTCGCCTCGGACACAATGTATCCGCCCAACGACATAGTCGCCATCACGATGATGGGCGCTAGGGAATTCGGCAGAATATGACGGAACAGATTGCGCATCGGCGAGGAGCCCAATGCTGTGGACGCGGTATTGAACTCAAGGTTTTTCGCCTCCAACACCGCGCTCCGTGTAATACGGGCCATGCTCACCCAGCCAAACAGCGACAGCGCGAAGACAATCTTCCAAATCGATGAGGAATCACGGAACATCTGCAGCAGCACGATGGCACCAAGCAGCAACGGCACGGCATAGAAGATGTCGACCAAACGGCTAATGATCGCATCGACCCAGCCACCGAAGAAGCCGGCCAGCGCGCCCAGCAAAGCACCGATCACCGTCACCATCAGCGTGGTGAGGATACCGATGCTCACCGATACGCGTGCGCCGTATACCACGCGGGCATACACGTCGCAGCCCTGCATATCGAAGCCGAAGGGATGGCCCTCGCTCGGCTTGTTTAACGAATTCATCAAATCGCAAGCCGCCGGATCGGTTTTGGTGAATAGCTGCGGGAACAGCGCTACAATCAGCACCATCACCACCAAAATGGCAGAGACAATGAACATCGGATTACGGCGAAGCTGACGCCATGCATCCGCCCACATACTGGTCGGCGGCATGGAATCGTCCAAGGAGTCTACCTCATGCAACGGAGTCTCCTCCAGCGGAGCAACCATGCGCTCCTGTCCGGGCAATGCCTCAATGAACATCGCCTCGCCGGGAATCACGGCTTCGAGATTCTTATCACTCATCGTTCACACCTCTCACTTGCCGTAACGGATACGCGGATCAAGCACGGCGTACAGCATGTCCACCACTAGGTTGCAAATCACAAAGATGAATACCAGCAGAGTGACGATGGAGACAACCAGTGGTCCTTCGCCACGCAAAATCGCTTGGTACAACGTGTTGCCGATACCCTGGATATTGAAGATGCGCTCGGAAATCATGGCACCACCCATCAATGCTCCCAAGTCGGCGCCCAGATAGGTGACCAGTGGAATCAACGAGTTGCGCAGCACATGACGCAGCATTACCGAGTTGCGTGACATACCCTTGGCAAACGCCGTGCGCACGTAATCCTCGGCGATGTTCTCGGTGATTTCGCTGCGGCTCAGACGAATAATAGATGCCATCGAAACGCTGCCCAGCACCATTGCCGGCATCAGCAGATCCAAGAAACCGGGATTTGCGCCGGCGGTCACCGGCAGAATGCGCCATTTGACACCCAACAGGTACTGCATGACGAAGCCGGTTACAAAGGTCGGCACCGAAATGAGCAGCAACGAAATAATCAGGATGACGGAGTCATACCACTTGCCCTTCTTCAAGCCGGAGATGACACCGAAGATGACGCCGAAGATCGCCTCGAACACAAACGCCATGATCGCCAACTTGATGGTGACCGGGAATGCGCGTCCAATCACGTCGATAACTGGCTGCTGCGAGAACGTCTGACCGAAGTTCAAGGTCAGTGCGTTGCCCAGGAACAACAGGTACTGGACGATGAACGGCTTATCGAGGTTGTACTCGGCACGAATCTGCGCTTCGACGGCCTTATTGACCGGCTTGCTGCCGAACATGGCGGCCACCGGGTCGCCAGGCAGCGCGAATACCAGCGCGTAGATCAACAGCGTCGTGCCAAGAATCACGGGTATCATCTGCACGATACGCCGCAACAAATACTTCAGCATCGGCTAACTCCTTTTTTGCGGTGCCACGACGCCCGCAAAAGCGACAACGGCACATGACATGCTCTCGGGTGCAAATCCCATGAGCACATCCGACTCATGCCTAACCAGCGACAACGACGCAAATCTGTCGATTCCAAGACGCGGCGCAAGCCAGCGGCCAACCGACGATGCCACAAGCTGGGGCATGAAAACAAATCGTTGAAGCACCATACTACTTCCAGCGCGGACATTAGGACACTATCCGCACAATTGTCATCCCGAGAGGCACGGCGCTTCGATAAGGTGAGGGGCCGGCCGCCTACTGGCGTCCGGCCCCAGAAATCACTCTCGGTGTGATGGCCGATTACAGACCATCATCGGGACCTCAACAAGGTCAGCGGGTCAGCTCGCGGTAATCCGGGATGCCCTGCCACGTGATGGCAAAGCCCTTGACACCGAGCGCCGCCACGCCCTTGTTGTTGCTGTACCACAGCGGCACGGCAGGCATGTCCTTGAACAGCAGCTCTTCGCCCTGCTGGTAGAGCTTGTTCGCGGCGTCCTCATCCGGAGCCTGAGCGGCCTGATCCATCAAGGCGTCGAACTCAGGGTTCTTGTAATCGCCATCGTTGGAGCCGTTGCCGTCAGCGGCGGACGAATCATACAGGGACACCAGGTAGCTTTCCGGCGACGGATAATCCGGCTGCCAACCAGTACGGAAGGCAATCTTCATCTCGCGCTTGAGGACCGTATTACGGAATTCGGAGAAGGTCGGATAAGCCACTGAGGAAGCCTTGATGCCCAGCGCGTTCTTGATGGAGTTCGTGATGGCGTCGTAGACGTCCTTGCCGCCCGAATCGGAGTTGTAGGCAACCTGGAACTCGTCGGTGTCCTTCCACGGATTGATTGCGTTCGCCTGCTCCCAGAGTTCCTTAGCCTTGTCGGCGTTGTACTTGAGCACCTCGTTGCCCGGCAGGTCAGCCGAGTAACCCGGGATGATCGGCGCGGTCCAGTCGACGGCCGCGGTGCCCTGACCGTTATACAGCTTGTCGATGATTTGCTGGCGGTTGATAGCCATGGAGATCGCCTGACGACGCAGACGACCTTCCTCATCAAGCTTGAAATGCTCCATGGTCGAGGGGAACGTAAAGGATTGGAACACCGAACCGGCTTCATTAATGGCCTGAACCTGCGAATCGGTCTGGAACGTCTTGGAAGCCGAGGACGGCACGGTTTCCATCGCATCCAGGTTGCCCGCCTGCACGTCGGCATACGCCGGCTGCGGGTCGGTGTACATCTGGAAGGTGATGCCGTCATTCTTTGTGGGGAAAGAACCCTTATAATTGGTGTTCTTCACCAATTTGATGCTCTGGTTGTGTGTCCAGGACTCAAACTTGTAGGTACCGTTGCCCACCGGGTTATTGCCGAATGCCTTGGGATCCTTGTAGAAGGATTCCGGCAACGGCGCATAAGCGTTGTATCCGACCATGATGGGGAACGTCGAGCTTGGCGCGTTGAGCTGAACGGTGAACGTGGTGTCATCCACCACCTGCAGACCGGAGAGCTGCTCGTCGCCCTTGAGCCCATCCTTCTGCAAATCTTCGAAACCCTTGATGACATTGAAGAAGCTGGACGAGACCTGCGCATTGGCGGCGTTGGCGCCATAGCTCCATGCCTTGGTGAAGGATTCAGCGGTCACGGGCGTGCCGTCGGTGAACTTCCAGCCACTCTTGAGCTTGATGGTGTACTCGGTGTTGTCGGCATTCGGCTCGATGGACTGCGCCACTTCATTCTTGGCGTTGCCCTTAGCATCGAAAGCCACCAGATTGGCGAAAAGCAAGCTGAGCGGATTGCCGCCGCACGTTTCGTTCGTATTGGTCGGAATCAGCGGATGCTGAGGCTCGCAGCCGTACACCTTCATGACGTTGCCTTCAGCGGCAGTGCTGCCGCCGGATCCGGAACCGCCGCAACCGCTGAGCAACATGCCCGCGGCGCACACGGCCGCCGCTACGGCGAGTGCTTTCTTCTTCATCACCATGGTTCTCCTTTGCTTGGGTGCTGGCCGCACGGTGCGACCAGCAAACCGTTGGTACACAAAAGGGTCGGCGACCATATACGGCATACCGCACAGTCACCAACCCCATTGCTGATAGTCTCCATGGTGGCACGGGCACAATCGAAGCCGCAACCATGAATACAGATTGTGGACAGCGCCACTCCTCCTGCGTTCTCCACATGCAACAAACAGCGTTTTCTCTTAGAAAAATCAGGGTTTTCACAGCATGACACCCGTGAGCTACACCGTACGGGCAGTACTAATCATTACGATTCGACCGTGGTTTTGGTGACCGTCATGTTACGACAAGGTTAATTCTTGCCAACGGCGACAATGCCGCAAAGCCGCATGCGATTGTAACGCTCATAACGCTGCGACACACCAAGAACACGCAGTTCCCACCACGTCCACGCCTAATTATGCTCGAGGAAACGCCTGACCGTACCGCTGCTTGAGCTGTTCGATGGATACATGCGTGTACCGCTGGGTTGTGGTCAACGACGAATGCCCCAACATCTCCTGCACCTGGCGAATATCAGCGCCGCCATTGAGCATATGAGTGGCCGCGCTATGTCGCAGCGCATGGGGCGACACATCCGGCACTCCCGCCATCCGGGCATACCGATGCACCACCTGCCGAACCACCCGCACGTCGATGCGACCGCCGCGTACACCAACGAACAGGGCACCTCGCGAACCTAGGTCAGTCAGCGAGGCACGGACGTCCAACCAACGACGCAACGCTTGATCGGCGGGCACGCCGAACGGTACTACCCGCTGCTTACGTCCCTTTCCCATTACTTTCACCGTACGATTGGCGAACATCACATCGCCCACATCAAGCCCCGACAATTCCGCCACGCGCATTCCCGTACCATACAGCAATTCCAACATAGCTGCATCCCGAATCGACACCGGGTCATCGTTTTCGGCAGTTGTCTCGCCGCCATCCATCAATTGACCAGCTTGTCGTTCGTTCAACACCACCGGTAACGTCTGCGCCATTTTGGGAGTGGCCATATCGGCCACCGGATTGCCAGACACCACGCCATGCTCATGTGCCCAGGAAAACCAAGCCCGAATCGCCACGACGTTACGTGCCATAGTGGCACGGCTATGATCCTGCACCCGCGAGGCCAGCCATAGGCGCACATCATTGGCGCTTACCGTATTGATATCAACGACACCATGCTCGCGCATGGATTGCATCCACGCACGCACATCCGACACATAGGCGGTTACCGTATGCTCCGACAAACCACGATTCGCACGCAGATATCGGGCAAACGCCACAAGCATCCGCCCATCGCATTCGCCTACTCGCGCATCACTATCTTCGTCCATGGCTCTGTCTCCTATATGCATTGTCCCACGCGCAGGGATACGATGCCACGCATGAGCACTCTACCACCCCACATTCCGATTGGATCGCGCCTGGTCGTGCGCATCGGCGACGGCATCGACCCCCACACCGAGCGTCCGGTTTACCGTGATATCGTCGGACATGTGCAATCCTGGGACGGCACCACGTTGCTGATGCACCGAGACGCCAGCGCCAACGGCCGCCGCCCAGCCAGTGACGTCACCATCGATGCCGCCAGCATCGTGCGACTCAAACCAGTCCCCGAACGACGCACGACGCCCCGCCGCACATTCTCAATCAATTAGGCGACGTTCCAAGTCCACGCTGCCATCGGCGCGCACCGCCAGTATGCGCCACCCTTGCAACGTCCACGAACACAACTGATTACGCCAGTCTTCGGGATGCAATGTCATCGTGCGACGCAGCGCTCCTTCCTGCAATGTATCACATGCGCCGGCCTGGTGCTCGCGATACCGCCGGAACGGATCGCCGTGGCGGAAAAACTCATCCAACCACGCCACATCGCCCTGCTCCAACGCCTGCGCCGCATCAGTACAGCGTCGCGCCATATCGCGCAGCAGCGCCGCCACATTAGCCGCATCCCCTTGCACCATCGCCTGTGTGCGCTGCGGATCGGTTAGCGCCACGCGCGTCATATCGCGCCAGGACCCCGCAGCCAAGGCCGCGGCCAACTGACGCCCGCCATCATCTACCAGCGCATTGATCAATGCCGTAGACAGCACATGCGGCATGTGTGAAATCAACGCCGCCGCACGGTCATGCGCGGCATCGTCACATACCACCACCTGATTGCGCAGCACGTCCGTCACCAGTCGGGCCACCGACAGCCACCGCGCATAATCCGTCTGTTCATCTACCGTCAGCGCCCACAAGGCATTGTCGTACAACGCCGCATCGGCACTGCCCCAACCCGACCGCTCATTGCCTGCCATCGGATGCGCACCCACGTAGCACGCCGACAGCCCCGCCGAAGCCACCATGGCACGCACCGGAACCTTCACACTGCCGACATCCGTCAGTGTGGTCGACTCCATATCAATATGCGGCGCCATCGCATCGATCACCTGCGGCATCGCACGCAATGAGGTACACACCACCGCTACCTGCGGACGACGCGCCAACAAGGAGGCCAACGAATCCGCGCACCACAAGCCTTCGCGTGCGGCCTGCTCATACGGATCGGGACGATGGTTCCACACCGACACCCGGTAACCAGCACACAGCAGACGACGGGCCAACGATCCTCCCATCAGCCCCAGACCCACCACCGCCACATGGTTCTTCCGCACCACCTCGGACACCATCACTACTCCTACCCACGCTCGCTTGTCTACCACAACAGCGCGCGACCCGCGACATCTGCCGCAGCGCCCGCACCTTCATATGCATCAGTCTCTCCGCGCACGCCGCCACCGGGCAACAATGCCACATCGACCTCAGAGGCCGCCGACGGCTCGCGCTCATATACCGCCAAGGTCTTCACCCAGTCACCCTGCGCCATCACCCGACGCAAAACTTGGTGTAGTGCCGGTTGCCACGGCGCGGCATCCATCGTGGCAATGAAGCTGTACAACCCCGCATGACCTTTAATCGGACGGGACATAAACGAGGTCATATTCACCCCGGCATCACGCACAACGTCCAACATATCCGCCAACACGCCGGCACCCGTATGCAACGGCACCATAGCCACCACCGACCCCCATAGCCGTTCGGCGTCCGAACTCCGCTCGCACCAGCGCGATGCGACGTCACGTGAGACAACCACCAGAAAATCCGTGGCCGCAGCATGGTAATCCTGCACGGCACGAGCCACCACACGCAGCCCATACACTTCGGCGCACGCCGACGGTCCTAGCGCCATGCAGCCGCGTGGCAACGTCTGACACGCCGCCGCATTCGAAACCGCCGGCATGCAGGACAATCCACGCTCACGAATAAACTGCGTGCACTGCGCCAATCCATGCGGATGGGCACTCACCCGCACAATCGTCCCCTCCTCATCGTCAGCACGCATCATCGCATCAAACACCACCGGCACACGAACCCTGCCAATGCCCACCACCTCGTCGTCGTCCAACATGGCATCGACATTGGGCATCACGGCGCCCTCCACCGTATTATCCCAAGCCAGCACGCCATAGCCGCCGGCACGCACACGCCGCAGCACCTCAGGCACATCGGCGCACGGCAGTACCACAACCGCATCCGGCGACACCGATTCACGCGCCGCCACCATCGGCACCGCATCCATCGCCGCCTGATGGGTAAACGAACCCTGCGGCCCCAAATACCATACGCGCACCGCGTCACTCACCATCGGCGCGCCCCCTGACAGCCGCAGCAATCTCTCCCGACGCACCAGACCCAACGGATCCTCTGAACGTGTCGGAGCGATATTCATCGGAATACTGTATCATTCCGCCCTGCCCAACGTCTTCGCCGCTTCCAATGTCCCCGACTTCAGCGCCATTCTCATACACCTGCAACGACTCATCCGCCGATTCGCCAGCAGGCGTATCACGCGGCATCACGCACCAACGACGGGGCATCAACACCACCACTAGTTGTACCACCACCATGCCGTACAGCCACCAGTACCCCACATGCGCCGACCACCACGGCACGGGAGCACCGAATCCCGCCACAATCAGCACCGACCCACCGGCTCCAGCACCGGTCAGCCACCATGCCATGCACACCGATACCAATACGTGCAACACCCCTCCAAATACGGGCATACGCATACGAGCACACCATGTGCTTAACGCCACCAGCAGTAACGACAGCACCAACCCATACGGCAAGTTGACACTTGCGCCAAGACGATGCGCGACACTGCCCACCATCGCCGAGGCAACGGCTGCAATCACCGTCACTACCACCGCTACAGTCGTATTGCGATACGACCATGGCAATCCTGATTTCTTCTGCGTATTGACCATAGATTCCAGTATGCCGCGAAACCTCGTCATCATGCGAGAATCAGCCATTCAGTTGCCTACAATGCCACGTGGCGGACCGCCTTTCGACGATCCGCCACGCAACATATCACGTAATGCGCCATCAGATGCGGTGACTTGTACGCCGCACCGAAGAGCACTACTTGTTCTGGTTATTTTGGCGACGCTGCTTGGCACGCCACTTATACCAATCCTCGCGGTTGAGAATGATTTTGCGGATACGAATAGATTCCGGAGTCACCTCCACGCACTCATCCTCATTGGCAAAGTCCAACGACTCCTCCAAGCTCATCTTGATTGGCGGCGTTAAAGTCTCCAACACATCGGCAGTAGAGGAACGCATGTTAGTCATATGCTTCGCCAACGTAATATTCACATCCAGCTCGTCCGGCTTATTATTCACGCCGACAACCTGGCCCTCGTACACCGGCGACTGCGGCTCGACGAAGAAGTTGCCGCGCGCCTGCAGACGCTGCATGGCATATGGCGTAGCGACACCCTTGCGGTCGCACACCATCGAACCATTCTGACGGGTGACAATCTGGCCGGCCCACGGTGCATAGCCAGCGGACAGCGAGGAGGCAATACCGGTGCCGCGCGTGGCGGACAACAGCGCCGTACGGAAACCGATCAGACCACGGCTTGGCACCGTAAACTGCAGCCGAATCCAGCCGGAACCATGGTTGCTCATGGATTCCATGCGCCCCTTGCGGTCAGCCATCAGCTGGGTCACCGTGCCCATATACTCCTCCGGCACGTCAATGGTGGTGTTCTCCATCGGCTCGCACAGCTCGCCATCGATGGTCTTGGTCACCACCTGCGGGCGGCCCACCGTCAGCTCATATCCCTCACGGCGCATCTGCTCAGCAAGCACCGCCAAGGCCAATTCGCCACGGCCCTGCACTTCCCAAGCATCCGGACGCTCGGTGGGTAGCACCTTAATGGACACGTTACCAATCAGCTCGCGGTCAAGACGATCCTTGATCATACGGGCGGTCAGCTTATGATCCTTGCCTTCCGTGCCGGCTAACGGCGAATCGTTGGTGCCGAAGGTCATGGAAATGGCTGGATCATCCACATGAATCAGCGGCAACGGCTGTGGATCGCTTGGGTCAACGATGGTTTCGCCAATCATGATGTCATTGACGCCGGCGACGGCCACGATATCGCCTGGACCGGCAGACTGTACCGGCTGGCGCTCCAGACCCTGCGTGCGCAGCAACTCGGACACACGGAAGCTTTCGATCGAACCGTCCACACGCGACAGGCCGTACGTCTTGCCCTTCTCCAAGGTCCCGTTGTAGACACGCACCAAGCCCAAACGCCCCAGGAAGTCGGAGGAATCGATATTTGCGACATGCGCCTGCAGCGCGGCGCCTTCCTCATACTGTGGCGCGGGAATGTTCGAGATAATGGAGTCGAACAGCGGCTCGAGATTGTCATTGTCCGGCAGACCGCCATCGGCGGGCTGATTCACCGAAGCATAACCGGCCTTGGCGGCGCAATAAATCACCGGCAGATCCAGCAGTGCATCGAGATCAAGATCGACGCCTTCCTCGATGACGTCCTGCGCCAAGCCAAGCAGCAGATCGGAAGCCTCGCCCACCACTTCCTCGATGCGCGAGTCAGGACGGTCCACCTTATTCACACACAAAATCACCGGCAACTTGGCTTCCAACGCCTTGCGCAGCACAAAACGCGTCTGCGGCAACGGCCCTTCCGAAGCGTCCACCAACAGCACCACGCCGTCCACCATGGAAATGCCACGCTCCACCTCTCCTCCGAAGTCGGCGTGTCCGGGCGTGTCGATCACATTGATGGTGATGCCTTCCGGATATCCATTCTTCTGCGCCAACGGTCCGGTATACTGCACCGCGGTGTTCTTGGCCAGAATGGTGATGCCCTTCTCCCGCTCCAGATCATTGGAGTCCATCACACGATCCGGCACTTCCTCGCGCTCATTGAACACATGCGACTGCTGCAACATGGCATTGACCAGCGTCGTCTTGCCGTGATCGACGTGCGCCACAATCGCCACATTCCTAATATCGCCACGAACTGCCATCACACAAACCTCTCTTGTCGACTGTCGGCGCATTCTCTATCACAAACACCACCATAGGTGGCTGCGCACAAACCCAGCCAATCCTACCCATATTCCTTGACAGCACCGTCGGCGCAACGATTACAGCCAAGCATCAGCAAGCTGCCATAGCAAAGCGGGTCCGGCACCGCACTACACAGCCGAACCCGCTTCACCTCATATGTCACGCCATCAACCAAGAATGGCGTTCGAGTCCGTCACCGTAATCAACGGTTCGAACATCGCCATGGCATCCAAAGCCCGTTGATGATTCTGCGCAGAACTGCCCGCACACGCATCAGCCGCCACCCGAACCGCCACACCGGCATCGGCCGCCGACAATGCCGTGGCGATCACGCAGCAATCCGTCGCCACGCCACACAGCACCATGCGCTTGGCGCCATGCATGGCCGCCGATAGCTGCGCGCCCCACTTACCAAACGTCGTTTCGGTGACCACCGCATGACCTTGTGCCAAAGGAACCGTCTCCTCGGTCAGGTCGTACATGGGATCATCATCAGCCACCAGGAATTGCGGCCAATCGGCAAAATACGGCACCCACGCATCCTTGGGCTCAGCGGGCGCCACATACCGGGTGTATACCACCCGGTCGCCGTACGCACGGGCCAAGCGCTCGAACGCCTCGTCCGTATCATGGAACGAGCCATCGGGGCACGCCCAATCGGAATCCTGGGCGAACACACGCTGACGGTCAATCACCACCAGCCATTCGTCATCCAATACCGCCATTATGTTCTCCTTTCGACGCAAAGGGGAACACCACCCACTGCCACTGCTATAGCACCGACGAGCCTGCTTCCCCTGCGGTCCTTAACGCCGTCGTCTACTCCTGTCCGTCGTGGAACGGCAGCGCTTCCTGACGTTTGATGTCACCGCTTTGCAACGTCAACGCGCCGATAAATCCAATCAGCAGCGCCACAATCACCCCCAGGTTGGCGGTGGCCCAATTGCCACTCTTACCACCGAACAATCCCAGGAAGTACCCCTGCCACTCCAACCAGCTGGCGGAAGTGTTGACCACCAGCCCCCAGCCAATCACGGTGCCGACCACCAAAATCACCAGCGCCTTGATATTCCATGCGCCATAGCGCCCGGACTCGTCGTATAGATCGTGCGTATCGTAATCCTTGCGGCGCAGCAGCACATCCGCGACGAACAAACCGGTCCACACCGCCATCGGCACGCCCAGGGTGATGAGGAAACCTTGGAATGGTCCGATGAACGTATCCGAGAAGAACGTCACGTACACCACGCCAATCACCGTCAGCACAGCGGTCAAACCAGCCGCTACCGTGCGGGGCAGCTTGATACCAAACGACAGCAACGCCAAACCGTTGGAATAGTTGTCCATAATCGCACCGGACATCAGACCCAGCACGGCGACCACGGTAAACGGCACCAGATACCACGTCGGCAGAATCGACCCCATGGCGCCGATCGGATCTTGGCCGACTTTATCCGCCAGATCGCCATTGGTCACCGTCAGCAGCAAACCGTACGCAATCAACAGCACCGGAGCCAAGGACGCGCCGAACGTGCTCCAGAACACCACGCCGCCATTGGACGACTTCCTCGGCAGATACCGCGAATAATCGGCGGCGATGTTCACCCAGCCCAAACCGAAGCCGGTCATGACGAAGAAGCAAGCGCCCAGCACCGCCGGCAAGCCACCGGCCGGAGCGGAAGTGATTGCGGAAAAATCAATCGAGGAAAAGGCCAGGATGAAATATCCCACCGTCACAATCGCCGTCACGATGGTGATCACCTGCTGGCACTTCATAATCAGGTCATATCCGATAATGCCGGCGATCACGACCAAACCAACCACCACGATGGTGGAGATAATCTTCGGGGCGCTGCCGGAGCCCCACCCCAAGCGCTCCATCAACGACGACAAGGCCAACACCGCAGTAGTCGTCAAGGAAATCTCCCACCCCAAGGTGGCGATCCATGACAGCACCGACGGCACCTTGGCTCCCTGCACGCCAAAAGTGGCCCGGGTCAGTACCATCGTCGGCGCGTTACCACGTTTGCCGGCGATGGAAATCACACCTACCAGCAGGAACGACACCACCACGCCAATCAGCGTTGCCACCGTGGCTTGCCAGAAGGAAATGCCAAAACCCAAAGCCCACGCGCCATAGGACATGGATAATACGGAAATATTCGATGCAAACCAGGGCCAGAACAACCCACGTGGGGTGCCCTTGCGCTCGGATTCGGCAATAGTGTCGATGCCCTGCTCCTCAACGGTCAGGACAGAATTCTTCTCTTCACTCACGCCCATAATAACACTCCCTTGTAATTCCTCAGCGATATCGGGCCTTCCCGTATGAGCATCGGCAGTTCTCGCAGCACGCCATACGGTTTATCGGAATGCTACTCCCAAAATAGCCGAAGAGTAAGAAAAATCAGTCACATTAACACCATATGTATACACATTATGCAACGAATGATCAGTCACGCGCTTCCGGTTCCATATCTGCCACAGACTGCGGCAGGAACGGCGCCAACGACGGCAACTGCGACAGTGATCCCAATCCCAACTTATCGAGGAACAGCGCCGACGTTACCAACAACGACGCACGTGATTCCGAATCCACGCCCTCTTCTCGTATCAATCCGCGGACCGACAGCGAGCGCAACACGCCATCCGAATTCACGCCTCGAATCGCGGCCACCTGCGCGCGCGTCACCGGCTGCTGGTAGGCGACAATCGCCAAGGCTTCCAGCGCCGCTTGCGACAGACGAGACACCTGTCCATCTTGCACCAACCTCGACACCACCGGCTCGAACTGCGCCCTAGAAGCAAATTGCCAACCCGAAGACATACACCGCAGAGTAAACCCTCTCATGCGAGCGCCCTGCCCGTCGCCGTCATACTCGGCGCGCAACTGTTCCAATGCCGTCTGCACGTCAGGCTCGTCCACCTGCACGATACGCGCGATATCCGCGACCGACAAGGGCTCGTCCGACACCATCAGCAGCGCCTCCAAGCAGGAGAGCAATCCTCCCGGAAAATCATCCACGCTCCATGCCTGATCCTGCTGGAGTTCACGCTCTACGTCCTGGTGCATCGACTCCTGCGGCTGCGGAACCACTGTCTGGTCTCGCTCGCCGCGGGTACTCATGTCATTCATCGTTGTGCTCCTTCTGCCCCGATTGCGCGGCCGTGGGTGTGTTGCCTTCCGGTAGACTATCCGGCACATCACCTGCTGCATCATCTGGCGCACCTTCCGACCGCTCATTCTCACACCAGCGAATCTGCAGCTCACCATACGGGTGCTCTTGACGAAGTCTCAGGACACCATGCTTGAACAATGCCAACACCGCCAAGAACCGTGCGACCACTTCCAGACGACCGCGTGCATCAGCCACCAACTGCGCGAACGTAACCACGGCATCACGCGCGGCACTGCGCAAGCGCTGCTCCACCAGAGCGGTCTGCTCACGCACATTCACCAACGGCACATGCAATTGATGCAGTGAGACTTCTTGCGTAGGTGCATTGGCCAAAGCGTGCGCCGCAATCCGCGCCAAATCCTCAGGCCCCACCGTCCACACCAGTTCGGGCAACATCGACGCCAAAGCCGCATCCATCACCCCGGGGTGCGCATAGTACCCGGCATTAGCGGCCAATCTGGCACGAAAATCACCGGCCGCCTGTTTGAACGCCCGATATTGCAACAACCGTGCAAATAGCAAATCGCGTTCGCGCAACGCTTCCATCGTGAACTCATCATCCGCAGCTGATTCGTCACGCGGCAGCAACGCCGCACTTTTGGCCTCGACCAACACCGACGCCACATCAAGGAAAGCGCTGGCCTCATCCATATCGGCAGACAAGTCCAGCGTGCGCACATAGGCCAAAAACTCCTCGGTAACCGCCGACA
The DNA here is from genome assembly GCF_056356495.1 of Bifidobacterium sp. LH_491. Classification (NCBI taxonomy): domain Bacteria; kingdom Bacillati; phylum Actinomycetota; class Actinomycetes; order Bifidobacteriales; family Bifidobacteriaceae; genus Bifidobacterium; species Bifidobacterium sp. LH_491. Next base: position 562,526 of record NZ_JBKEUI010000001.1, on the reverse strand, counting down.
GCGCCACTTCGGTAAGCTCCAGCTTACGATTGGCCAGCAGTCCCAACAGCACATCGAACGGACCGGCATACACGTCCAGTTTCACCGAAAATCCGGACGTCAACGCCTCAGCGTCAAGATCCGCCGTCTGCCGCATGTCAGGCAGTGCCGTATGATCCGTCATCGTGCGTCAATCACATCGCACTCAGGCCACCACGCCACGAGCCACCAGCTCGCGAGCCACCTCACGATATTCCTTCGCCGTTTTGTGTCCGGGCGCGTAAATCGTAATCGGCGCAGCAGCGACCGTGGAATCCGGCAACTTAATCGAACGCGAAATCACCGAATGGAACACCTTGTCTTGGAACGCCTCGTAAATACGTTGCAGCACCTCGTCGCAATGCAAGGTCTTGGTAAACATGGTGACCAACACGCCATCCACCTGCAACTTCGGATTAATGCGGCTGCGTACCTTCTCGATGGACTGCATAAGCAACGCCACACCACGCAACGCGAAGAATTCGGCGGCAACAGGAATCATCACGCCGTCCGCAGCTGCCAGTGCGTTCACCGTCAACAAACCCAGCGATGGCTGGCAGTCAATAATAATCACGTCATACTCATCCTGCACTTGACGCAACACACCGGCCAACACCTGTTCGCGGCCCACTTCCGTCACCAACTGCACTTCCGCAGCCGACAAATCAATATTGGCCGGAATAATGTCCAAGTTTTCAAAATCGGTATGCTGCACCACCTCATGCACATCCATGCCGGGATTGAACAACGCCGTATAAATCGTATGCTCCACCGCATTGGCATTGATGCCCAATCCAACCGTGGCGGCACCCTGCGGATCAAAATCCACAATCAGCACGCGGCGGCCATACTGGCTCAACGCACCGCCGATATTGATGGAACTCGTGGTTTTGCCCACGCCACCCTTTTGATTGCACATGGCGATAACCCTCGCCGGGCCATGCTGCTGCAGCGCCGCCGGAGCGGGAAAAGTCTCATAGGTGCGTCCAAGTAAATCCGTAGGCATAGTGGTTACCTTATCAACTGGTGTGCTCACCGGAGGCGGGCACACATACGTGCCGCCAATAGGCAACGCTCCCTGGCGGCAGCGCGTATCGCCCTCGCCTCGCCATGCTTCAGCCGCCCGTGGCAACGCCATATCCGGTCTCCTTCCATCGGCGCGCGCAGCGCGCCATCATTCTTCACACATGCTACCGCCGAACCCGCCGCGACACCGCCAATGCGACAATAACACACCTTCGCGCGAGTCGGACACACGGGAAGCGCCCCCGACATCTTTTTCCTCAACCTCGCGCCCGCGGATGCGACGTCACATACGTTTGCATCAGCAATTCGGGACTGATATGGGTATACAGCTGCGTGGTGGTGATGCTCGCATGCCCCAACAGTTCCTGCACCGTGCGCACGTCAGCACCGCCTTGAATCAAATGCGTGGCGAACGAATGACGCAACGTATGCGGATGCAAAGGCCTACCCAAACCGGCACGTTCCCCCGCACGTTGCACCACTTCCCACGCCGATTGCCTCGACAACCGCGCGCCGCGCTTGTTCACGAAAACAGCCCGGTATTCCGGCCGCTTCGCACGAGATACCAAGGCATTGCGCCCCTGGCGCACATACCGGTGCATTGCCTCCTGCGCCATAGCGCCATACGGCACCAAACGTTCCTTGTCGCCCTTGCCGAGCAGACGAACCACGCGCTGTTCATCATCCATATCATCAAGGTCAAGCCGTACCAGTTCCGATACACGAGCGCCCGTGGCATACAGCATCTCCAGCAACGCCACGTCCCGCAGCGACACCGGATCGTCGCATCCTTCGCCGGCGGCAGCAATTACCGCAGCCACTTCATCAACACTCAACACATCCGGCAGAACCGACGAACCCTTGGGAGCCTTCACCGCAGCCGCCACATCATCAGCGACCATACCCTCATGCACGGCAAAACGATGCAAGGCATGCACGCTTGCCAGGCGGCGGGCCTTGCTGCGCTCACGTTGACCGGCATCGGCCAACGCAGCCACATACGATTCCACCAGTGATGTATCGACCTGACCGATATCGGACACCCCACGTTCAGCCAACCATGTGGCATACGCGCGGGCATCGGCACGGTACGCAGAGACCGTAGCCTGAGACAAGCCCCTTTCCACGGCGATATACACCACAAAGCGGTCAATGACCTGCGCCATGGTCCACTGCACCATCAGCACCTCCTTACCGACACACCACCGATATATGAGAACGGGCCCCCGACACACGGGAGCCCGTTCTTTGCACGCGAATTATCGCGTCGACTGATGCAATCAGGCGGCAACCGGAGCGTTCACGTCCGCCGGCAAAGCGTTCTTCGCCTCGGCCACGATAGCCTTGAAGGTCTCCGGATCGGACACCGCGAGCTCGGCCAGAGCACGACGATCGAGCTCAATGCCAGCCAGACGCAGGCCCTGGATGAAACGGTTGTACGTGATGCCCTCGGCGCGGACAGCAGCGTTGATGCGCTGGATCCACAGCTTGCGGAAATCACCCTTGCGAGCCTTACGGTCGCGGAAGTTGTAGTTAAACGAGTGCAGCAGCTGTTCCTTGGCCTTACGGTACAGGCGGGAACGCTGGCCACGGTAGCCAGAAGCCCTTTCGAGAACAACGCGACGCTTCTTGTGAGCATTTACTGCGCGCTTGACACGTGCCATATTTTATATCCTCAGCTTTCTTTCAACGACTCAATCAACGGGACGGCTTACAGGCCCAGCAGCTTCTTGATCTTCTTGGCCTGCGCCGGAGCCAGCACCTGGTCGGTGGACAGGGCACGACGCTTACGGGCGGACTTGTGCTCCAGATTGTGACGCATGGCGCTACCCGCCTGCATCAACTTGCCGGAACCAGTGCGACGAATGCGCTTGGAAGCGGCGGAATTAGTTTTCATCTTCGGCATTGCTGCCCTCCTTGGTTGTTGTAGTATTCGCGGACGTCGATACGTTCACCGCAGCCTTGGCAACGGCAGCCGCCTTGGCCTGGGCTTCCTGCTTGGCCGCCAAGCGCGCCGCCTGACGCGCCTGCCTCTCGGCACGGGATTCCGCACCGCGACGACGCTGCTCGGACTGCGCGTGCACCTTCTTACCCTTAGGCGCCAACGTCATGATGATGTTGCGCCCCTCCTGCTTGGGAGCGGACTCCACTGTGCCCAAATCCTCCACCTGCTCGGCAAGACGCTGCAGCAACTCGACGCCGCCAATCGGGCGGGACTGCTCGCGGCCGCGCAGCATGATGGTGACCTTCACCTTGTCGCCGCCGTTGAGGAATCGTGCAACATGACCCTTCTTCACGTCGAAGTCATGGTCGTCGATTTTCAGACGGAAACGAATCTCCTTAATTTCTGCCGTGCTCTGGTTGCGGCGAGCTTCACGAGCCTTGATCTTCTCGTTGTACTTGAACTTGCCGTAATCGATGAGCTTGGCGACCGGAGGCTTCGCGTTAGGCGCCACCTCGACGAGATCGAGGTTCGCTTCCTTCGCCAGATTCAGAGCGACGGAGGTTGCGATAACCCCCACCTGCTCGCCTTTCGGGCCGATCAGGCGTACTTGGGAGACGCGAATCTCGTCGTTAATGCGTGGTTCGTCGCTGATGATGACTCCAATCCTCATATTCCGTAGCGGACCCATGTGGATGCCCGATACCACTCCGCGCTCATAACATCGTCACGTTGGATACATCCAACAGGCGCATCGACAATACATCATCGCCGAACCGCACGGCCATATGCCATGCAGGTCATGAACCCGAAGCCGCAACAGGCCTCCAGGTGGGGGTTTCCCGCTTTCTTGATTACTCAAGCCTTGGTCAGTGTAGCACACCCCTAGACCAAGCACATCATACGGCAAGTTTCAGTGGCCTCGGCTTGAATCCGTCCTGGATGAAATAAACGTCATACCATACAAGGAATACAAACACCGTCCAGATACGCCGCCGGTCATCCGTACGTCCGGCGTAGTTGTCATCCACCATACGCAACAGACGCTCGCGATCGAAGAACCGATCGGCAGATTCTCCGGAAAACACACCACGTACAACGCGGTAATACCGTTCCTCGCGTAGCCAGTCTCTAATGGGGATCGGGAAACCTAGTTTCTCACGGTCGTACCAATCCCGGGGAATATGCCGTGCCGCAGCACGACGAAATGCATATTTGGTATTGGCGTCCGTAATCAGATACTTGGTCGGCACCTGCTGAGCAACAGCCATGAGTTCCTTATCCAACAAAGGCACACGTAACTCCAATGAATGCGCCATGGTGAGTTTGTCTGCCTTAAGCAAGATATCCCCCGGCATCCACTGATGCATATCCAAATACTGCTTCTTCTTGAGTTCGCTCATTGCCTTACCGGCGAGACGCCCGTATATACGGGACACGATATCACGCACGGTGGGAGCATTATGGAACCGTGGTTTGACCAACGCATCAGCCTGTTCGGGACTGAACACTTCCGCCTGTCCGATAAAGGATTCCTCAGCGGGCGCCAAATTTGCATACAGATGCCACGATCCGGGAAACCGGTGATGATGGGCGAAGCACGCAATCGCATGACGCATTACGGACGGCGCGTGAGTCAATGCCCGGGTCACCATTTTGATGAGTTTGGATTTGGTGTGGACACCGTAATCGATATAACCACCAAATAACTCGTCGGCCCCCTCACCGCTTAACACCACGCGCAGATCACGGCTGGCCAACTCAGAGAGGAAATACAACGGCACGCAACTCGGATTGGCATCCGGCTCATCAAGATGCCATTGAATAAGCGGAATCGCGGCAAAAGCCTCATCACCATCCAAGGTCCTCGTAGTATTATGCAAGCCTATAAGCGACGCCAGCTCCGACGCCTGTCGAGATTCGTTGTATTTGCCTGTTCCAAATCCAATGGAATACGTATGCTCGGGACGCGCAACCGATGCGACATAGCTGGAGTCGACACCGCTGGACAGGAACGATCCCACTTCCACATCGGCTATCTGATGGGCATGCACTGAATCGCAGACTGTCCGATCGATAGCATCCACCACTTCATCCAGCGACTGTTTGGATTCGGTATATGACTCGTCGTAATACCGGCGAATATGCAACGTGCCGTCAGCGTAGGTGAAGCAATGTCCTTCCGGAAGTCTAAATACCCCTTTGAAAAATGTCTCCGGCAACGCCGAATACTGGAAAGTGAGATACGGGCGCAGCGCCTGGTCATTGAACTCCTTGACAAAGTCCGGATGACGCAACAAACTCTTGATTTCGGAAGCATACATGAACGTACCGTTCATCTGCGCATAGTACAGCGGCTTGATGCCGAAATGATCACGCGCACCAAACAACGTGCGCGTACGCGAATTCCAGATGACAAAGGCGAACATGCCCCGAAGCCGACGGAGCACATCTTCGCCCCATTGCTCATAGCCATGCAGCACGACCTCGGTATCGGCTTGCGTGGTAAACACATGTCCGGCCGCAATCAATGCTCTTCGCAACTCGCGAAAATTATAAATCTCGCCATTAAACGTGATGGCCATCGAATGGTCTTCGTTGTATATCGGCTGGTCCCCTCCCTCCAAGTCGATGATACTTAACCGTCGGAATCCTAACCCCGCATGCGCATCGATGTGAATGCCACACGAATCCGGCCCCCGATGCGCTATGGCATCCGTCATCTCTTGCAATATCCTGCGTTTGTGATCCTCGTCATCATCATTGACAAAACCAGCGATGCCACACATACGCCTCTACCCCCTTTATCAGCAGTATACTGAAGGCTCACCGAAGAGCCGCTTACAGAAATCTGGATGCCCTCACCTCGCCAGTCTACACTGTATCCCCACAGCTGATAGCTCAATGTGCAGAACATACACACGGAACATCGACACATCGTACGCGTCACGATCCCACCACCGCTACATGCACCCGTATATACTCATATATACTCAACGGCATCGCATATATCTCCAACGCCACTATGCCACCTTTTCACTGCGCAAGGAGCAAGCCATGGCTGATTTGCCAAGCCCCCAAGCAATGCCGAGCGCCGACGGCGGCACTCTTACCGCCCGACAGGCACGATTCGTGCTGGTGCTTGCGGCCGCACTCTGGGGAGGAAGCTACGCCACTGCCAAAATCGCCATGCAAGCCGTGGGCGTCCAATGGCTGCTTGCCTGCCGATTGCTGCTTGCCGCGGCATTCACCTACGCCATATTCCATCGCCGTATCCGCTCCTGGCTTACACGCCGCTTCATCATTCCGGCATTGGTGGTGGGCTTCACCTACTATGCCTGTTTTCTGCTGCAAATGATCGGCCTGACCACCATCGAGTCCGGCCGCAGCGCCTTCCTTACCGCCGCCTACTGCGTTATCGTCCCGTTCGTGTCGTGGATCGCCACCCGGCAACGCCCCCGGCCGCAACATCTGATCGGCGCGGCGGCATGCCTGGCCGGCGTCGGATTCGTGTCCATGAGTTCGGGACTAGGCACCTTCGCCATTGCCGCCGGCGACTGGCTCACGCTGGCTTGCGCCGCCATTTACGCAGTATGCCTGGTCGCCCTCGGCATCTACGGGCAGCGCATCGACCCAATAGCGCTCACCTTCGGTGAATTCCTTGTCTCGGGCGCGTGCTGCCTTGTCGGTGCGGCGTTCACCGAACCATTGCCGCATCCCACCCACCTTGACTTGACCACCATCGCCTCGTTGGTCTATCTGCTGTTCGGCGCCACCATTGGCGCACAAGGCTTGCAAAATCTTGCATTGCCACGTGTTCCCGCCACACAATCATCCATTATTCTGTGCTTGGAAAGCGTCTTCAGCCTGCTAGTCGCCGTCCTTCTGATGGGCGAACAGGTCACGCTTACCGCCGGCATTGGCTTTGCATTGGTATTCGGGGCAATCCTGATCAGCCAAATCCCTTCTTCGCACAGCGCGGACTAATCCTCCCTACTTCGCTCAGCCTCGCAGTCACGGCTTGCGATACAGTATCAGCCATGAGCAAGGTATGCGTGATATTCGGAGCGGGCGACTACCCCGCCACGTCCGACACAACCGTAACCGCCACAACATGCGACAATGCCGCGCCGTTGGTCATCGCCGCCGACGGAGGCCTGGATCAGGCACGCCACTATGGGTACACACCGCATCTGGTTGTCGGCGACTTCGATTCGGTTCGCCACGATGTCCATGACTTGCCCGACAGCGTGGAAATTCACCGACTGCCGGCCGCCAAAGACCATACGGACATGCACCAGGCCGCCGTGCTGGGCTGGCAACGCGGATGCCGCGTATTTCATATCTACGGAGCGCTGGGCGGACGGCTTGATCACAGCATCGCCAATATGCAGCTCATCGCCCACATCGCGCGCAGCGGCGGCGCAGCATTCATTCACGGCGACGGCGTCGTGCTCACCGCGTTGCATAACGCTTCCCTCACGTTTGCCGCCAACCATCTGCCCGCGGGCAGCATGGTGTCGGTATTCTCCCACGACGATGCCAGCCACGGCGTCAGCATCGAAGGACTTAAATACGAAGTGCATGACGTTGACCTGTACAACGACCACGCATTGGGCGTCAGCAATGAATTCGTCGACGGACTTGCCTGCAGTATCAGCGCGCGCGAAGGCACCCTGATGGTCACCTACCCGCAAACCGCCCCGACCCCTCACTGGCAAGGCACTGTTCGCGCCGCCGACAGCCTGGGGCCTTTGGACATCGCGGTATCAACACTGCTCAACGCCGCAGCGACGCACTAAAACCATATTCACGCGCGGCGTCGGTCCCATCTGCCGCACCGCGCCTCCACAGCGTTTTGCCCCGCATGACGATTTACCAGCTATCATCCATGTCGTGAGCGCTCACACCCCTGTAACCCCCTATCTGGCAACGCCACGCCATAGGCGATATCGCGATGGACGGAAGTACAGGCGGCGCACTACAGTGAACCTTGTTGGTACACAACGGCCACCGCCGCTCGCGGCTCGCCGCGGCACGGTGTGGCCTACCCTCAAGGGAGAATTACATGACAGTTAAGATTGGCATCAACGGCTTTGGCCGTATCGGTCGTCTCGCTTTCCGCCGCATTTTCGAACTGCAGCAGAAGGGCGGCCAGGCTGGCGACATCGAAGTGACCGCCATCAACGATCTGACTTCGCCTTCGGCTCTCGCGTACCTGCTCAAGTATGACAGCACGCACGGCACCTTCAAGCACGTCGACGGCACCCCGGTCGAGGTCTCCGCCACCGATTCCGCCATCGTAGTGGACGGCAAGGAGTACCCGGTGTACGCCGAGCCCGACGCGAACAACATCCCGTGGGTGAAGAACGACGGCGTCGAGTTCGTGCTCGAATGCACCGGCTTCTACACCTCTGCCGAGAAGTCGCAGGCCCACCTGAACGCCGGCGCCAAGAAGGTGCTCATCTCCGCTCCGGCCAAGGACGACACCACACCGACCGTCGTGTTCGGCGTGAACCACGACATCCTCAAGGCTTCCGACAACATCGTGTCCGCCGGCTCCTGCACGACCAACTCCATGGCCGCCATGGTGAAGCTGCTCAACGACAACTGGGGCATCAAGGTCGGCTTCATGACCACGATCCACGCCTACACCGGCACCCAGATGATCCTCGACGGCCCGCGCGGCAAGAAGAACGGCCGCGATCTGCGCGCCGCCGCCATCAACACCATCGCCCATTCCACCGGCGCTGCCAAGGCGATCGGCAAGGTGGTTCCCGAGGTCGACGGCAAACTGCAGGGCCACGCCCAGCGCATCCAGGTTCCGGACGGCTCCGTCACCGAGCTGACCTCCGTGCTGGAGAAGCCAGTCACCGCCGACGAGATCAACGAAGCCTTCAAGAAGGCCTTCGCTGACTGCGAGTACTTCGGCTACAACGCCGATGGTATCGTCTCCGGCGACATCGTCGGCGACACCCACGGCGGCGTGTTCGATCCGACGCAGACCGACGTCAACGAAGTGGACGGCACCCACATGGTGCGCACCGTCTCCTTCTACGACAACGAGTACGGCTTCACCTCCAACATGGTGCGTACGCTGCTGTACTTCGCCGAGATCTCCGAGTGAGACTGCAGGTGTGCCTGACAAGTCAGACACACCGACCAACGTCAAGGGCCGGTATCATGCGATGCCGGCCCTTCGTTATGCCGCCGTCATAGGTATATGCCCGTCACCAGCATGCCTTCGGCACGGCACATCCGCGAACGTTGGACGATCCTTCCTCGTGCCGCTTAGCGCGATGCCTGGCGCAATTGCGACGGCAACACAAAATGCATGGTTTCCTTGATGGTTTCGATGGTGGAAACGCTTGTGTACCCACGCCCCTTCAGCGCCTCGATGACGCCAGCAACCAGTTCGTCGGGCACGGACGCACCCGATGAAATACCCACCGTACGCACGCCGTCAAACCATTCGTCACGTAATTCGAAGGCATCATCCACACGACGAGCCTTGCCACGACCTGTCATATTGTCATCCGTCTCGCCCGCGAAACGTTCGCTGAGCTTATCCTGCGCCACTTCCACCAAGCGCACCGAGTTGGAGGAATTCGCCGAGCCGACGATCACCACACAATCTGACTGCTCCGCCACCAACGTCACCGCCGCCTGACGGTTGGACGTCGCATAGCATATATCCGAGGTAGCAGGCTCCTCAATCCACGGGAAGCGCCGCTTCAGCGCGGCAATGGTCTCCGCCGTCTCGTCCACGCTCAATGTTGTTTGCGTCAGCAGCACCAGCTTGGTGCCTTCGGCGAAGGGCAGCGACGCCACATCCTGCGCACGCTCGATGAGATGCACGTGTTCGGGAGCCTCACCGATCACTCCCACAGCTTCGTCGTGGCCTTCATGCCCGATGTAGACCACTTCATAGCCTTCACGCACAAATCGCAGCACCTCGCGATGCACCTTGCTCACCAACGGACAGGTGGCATCCACAATATGGATACCCCGACGACGGGCTTCCTCCTGCACCGCCGGCGAGACGCCATGCGCCGAAAACACCACCGGCACTCCGGCATCAACCGCTTCCTGCGGAATCTCATCGAGCTCCTCAACGAATACGGCGCCACGAGCGGACAGCTCGTCCACCACATGACGGTTGTGTACAATCTGTCGACGCACGTACACCGGAGGCAGGGCGTCACCAGGTTTGCGCCGCGACGTCTTCACAATGGTTTCCACGGTCAGGATGGCCCGATCAACGCCCGCGCAAAAACCCCGTGGATCGGCAAGGATGATGCGCCCTGCATGGTCAGCCGTCATGGTTTCCGCTCCTTACTGCGATGGTGGCAACGCCGACACTGCACGCCGGCCTTAGCCATCATAACCAGCCGACGGGCCCGCAATCCGCCGCACACCCATTCTTCACGCTTCGCACGCGACGGCACGCGCGTCGCCGCCATCATCGAAATTGTAGCGCTACAATTATGAACAACAACGATGAAGTTCATGTCTTTCGCACAGCAGCGAAACACCGAACTCCATCTCCGACGACAACACCACGCAAGGAGCGACATGACCACACCGAACGCTTACGGATTCACACTGCACGACCACAGCCTGACCTGGACCGGCGACGGCGAATATCTGCGCGTCGACCCCTGGGGCGCAAACAGCCTCCGCGTACGCGCACGCCTTATGACCCCACCCGAAGACACCACCTGGGCCCTGCTCGACCAGCCCTTTGACGACAGCGCTTTTTCCTGCACCATCGACGACGGAACTGCCGCCCTGCGATACGGGGACATCACCGCAGTGCTGCACGCCGACGCCGACGCCGACGCCAACGGATGCCGCCTGCACTTCCTCAACCAACACGGCGACACCCTCCTGCAAGAGGCAGGCGACGGCGGTGCCCTACGCTGGCGGGCGCGCGCGCATCATCCCACCGAGTACGGCACCGCATCCCCCAGCGTCACCTTCGTCAGCCCGCACCATGAGCATCTGTACGGCATGGGCGAATACCAGCAGCCCATCATGGACCTCAAAGGTTCCACGTTGGAACTCGCCCACCGCAACTCGCAGGTCAGCGTGCCCTTCGTCGTATCCAGCGCCGGATACGGCTTCCTATGGCACAATCCGGCCGTAGGCGAGGTCAGCTTCGGCCGTAACCGCACCACCTGGACCGCAGGTGCCAGTGACCAAATCGACTACTGGATCACCGCGGCGGACACTCCCGCCCGTATCCTCGCCCAATATGCCAACGCCACCGGCCATGCCCCCATGATGCCTGACTGGGGCATGGGATTTTGGCAGTGCAAACTGCGCTACTGGAATCAAGAGCAGCTGCTGGAAACCGCGCGCCGCTTCCACCGAGAAGGCATCCCGCTCGACCTCATCGTCATCGATTTCTTCCACTGGCCGCTGATGGGCGATTTCCGCTTCGACGAGGAATTCTGGCCCAACCCCAAGGCCATGTGCGACGAGCTACACAACATGGGCGTCAAAGTCATGGTGTCCGTCTGTCCGCAAATCGACCTGGAGTCCGAAAACCACGGCACCATGAAACGCCGCAACTTCCTCGCCAAAACGCGCCAGGGCAAAGACGTCGGCATGTGGTGGCCGCGTGACAGCCAGTTCTTCGACGCCACCAATCCCGAAGCGCGCGAATTCGTATGGGACCTATGCCGCCGCAACTACGCCGACCTCGGCATCGACGCCTTCTGGCTGGACGAAGCCGAACCAGAGTGGGGCGGCGACTATGATTACGCGCACTACCTGTTCCATGCCGGCCCGGTGCACAAGGTAGGCAACATCTATCCCCAGCTGTACGCGAAGACCTTCTACGACGGACAGCAGCGCATGGGACGGCAGGGACAAACCGTAAGCCTCGCCCGCGCGGCCTGGGCGGGATCGCAGCGATACGGCGCCCTGGTATGGAGCGGCGACGTGCATTCCACCTTCGATGACCTCAAGGCCCAAATCACCTGCGCCATCCACATGGGCATGGCCGGCATCCCCTGGTTCACCACCGACATGGGCGGCTTCATGGGCGGCGACATCACCACGGATGCCTTCAAGGAATTGTACATGCGCTGGTGCCAGTTCTCCTGCTTCAGCCCCGTAATGCGCAACCATGGCGACCGTGGCCCCAGCTCGCATCCGGTGCTCGACCAACGTGGCAACGCCATCACACACGTGCATACCGGCGATGACAACGAACCCTGGAGCTTCGGCCCCGAAGTGGAACGCGTGGTACGCCATTACATCGACGTGCGCGAGGCGATGCGACCCCACACGCGCGAACTGTTCGAACAAGCCCACGAATCCGGCCAGCCCATAGTGCGCGGCCTGTTCTACGAGTTCCCCAACGACGAGACGACATCCGACATCGCCGACGAATACCTCTTCGGCCCGGACATCCTCGTGGCACCGGTCACCGAAGCAGGCGCCACCGCACGCCGCGTCTACCTGCCCGAAGGAGCCACCTGGACCGATGTGCGCACCGGCAACGCCATCGAAGGAGGCACCTGGGTGCAGGCCGACGCTCCCATCGATGTCGTGCCACTCTATGCCCGTGACGGACGCGACCACGGCCTGGCCGATATACTGTGACCATGACGACACTCGATGATGTGGCACGGCTGGCCGGCGTCTCACGGATGACGGCGTCCAATGCGCTGCGCGGCAAAACCTGCGTACGTCGGCAAACCGCGCAGCGCGTACTGCAAGCCGCCCGCCAGCTGGACTACCGACCCGATCTTGCCGCCAGACGGCTCAGTTCGGGCCGCAGCCACATCATCGGACTGTCCGTGGCCGACTTCGACCTCATTTTCCCCGCCGACCTCGCGGCCTGCCTCTCCGATGAGGCGGGCCGACGCGGATATCAGGTGCTCGCCCAGCAAACCCGATGCTCGCAAGATAGCGAGCGCACCATGCTGGACCATGCCGTGGCGCAGCTCTGCGACGGCGCCGTGGTCTGCTGGCCGTCAAGCGACGTGGAAGCCCTGACCCGATACGCCGCCGCGCACCCTTTGGTGGTGCTCGACGGCTTTGCTATGAGCGCCAGCGTCGACTGCGTACTGACGCCATGCCGCGCCGGCATGGCGTCCGCCATGGACCATCTGTTGCAACAAGGCTATCGCCGACCCATCATCATCGGCGCCAACCCCGACGAGGCGTTTGCGTCCCCACCGAACACCTCGTCCGGCTTGCGCCTGCATGGCGCGTTGGATGCGCTGAAGCGGCACGGCGTCGCTTTCCGCGAGGACATGGTGATCGCCTGTGGATGGGATCGGGAACAAGGCTATGTCGTCACCGCGGACCTCATCGCGCGCAACGTACCGTTCGACGCGCTGTGCTGCCTGAACGATCCGATAGCCATAGGCGCGCTCAAGGCCTTGTCTGACGCCAAGATGAACGTACCTCGGGATGTGGCCGTCATCGGTTTCGACGGGGTCAGGGACGGCCAATACACCACTCCAGGCCTATCCAGCATCGTCATCGACCCGGCCGTCACCGCCCGGGCCTGTCTCGATTTGCTGCTCTCCCGACTCGAGCATCGGGACACCACACTGGCGCCACGTACCCAAGAGTTGCCATACACCCTGGCGCGCCGCGGCAGTGCCGAACGCGCCGCATAGCGTTGCGAGCAGCGATTTGTTGCCGTGCATTCGCGCGTTTGAACCGTGACGGCAGTAGGATGGTGAGCGGTAACATTTTCAATACTCACTATGGGAGTGATTATGAGCAAGACCGGCATTTCGCCACGTTCGGGACATCAATACACCATTAGCCACGGCGACTACCACGCCACCATCACCCAAGTTGGCGCTACATTGCGCCGCCTGACTTATCAGGGTGAGGACATCGTCGTGCCGTTGGGCGCGGACGATCTGGTCACCTGCTGCCACGGGCAAATCCTCATCCCGTTCCCCAACCGCATCGAAGACGGCACCTACACCTTCGAAGGCAAGACCTACACGCTGCCCATCGACGAGCATGACCGCAACAATGCCATCCACGGCTACGGCTACCGCAGCGCATGGGAGCTGATCAGCCTGAACGAAACCTCCGTCACCCTCTCCTGGCGTGTGCCCAACATGAACGGTTACCCCTTCGACGTCATCGTGTTCGCCGCCTATGAATTGGACGACGACGGACTGCACCTGAACGTCACCGCCATGAACAACGGAGACGTCAACGCACCGTGGGCGTTGGCCATCCACCCCTGGCTTGCCAACGGATTCAACGGATACGGCGACGAAATCGACGGCCACAACGCGCAATGCCGACTCACCGTGCCCGCCGACACACACGTCACCGTCAACGACCGCCTGCTGCCCACGGGCACCGAGCCGGTGGATGGTACCAAGTACGACTTGCGCACCAACCCGCTGCTCACCGAACAGCCCTTTGACGACGCCTGGACCGACCTGCACCACGATGCCGACGGTACCGTCACCGCAGTGTTCACCCGACCCGACGGCCTGCAGGTGCGTGTGGGCGGCGATGACACCATCACCTCGTTCCAAGTGTGCACCGGCACCGGTTTCCCCGCCGAGTCACACCCGGCAGGTGTGGCCGTCGAACCGCAAACCGCCTACGCCAACGCCTTCAACACCGGCAATGAGCTTATCGTCATCAAGCCCGGCGAACACACCAGCACCCGCCTGTTCATCAAGGCCAACCGCGCGTGAAGCACCACAGGACTTGTGAACGTCCCGACAATGTGCAACAATGCGGAAGGCTTATTAATCAGTAGTAAAGGAGTCCATCATGGGCATGCGCGGACGTAAGCGCAAGGATCGCCGTAAGAAGGCCGCCAACCACGGCAAGAGGCCAAACGCCTGATTCTTGTCGGTGCAACGCACCACACAACCATGAACCCCGACAGTGCACAGGCTGCACCGGCGGGGTTCTCGTATATGCCCTTGGTATGTCTCACATTGCCATCAATATGCGAGCGCCACCAGCCAATGCATCGTAGACAACGACTGACTTCTCCCGCGCAACAGGCCGCACGGCCGTCGGACGCTAGTCGCACTCCCCGCAGCAGCGATCCAGCATCTCACGCAAACGACGGCGCAAACATTCCGGCGCTTGGTCGGGACGCAAATAATTACGCATCAAGGCGATCACCTCACGCTCGTATTCGTCGCAACAGCGTTCCGGATCGAAACAGTCGCCATCTTCCACGGACATTACGTGAATATCCGTGCGCGTCGTCACACCATCGCGGTCATGACGAACCACCGCAACATGACTATGCCGTTCCACCGAGCCACCCATGACCGCTCCTTTCCTCAAGGACGTCCCTGCGTCCATTATCGCCCTTGCCCCTCACCGACGTTCGCAGATGGTGAACGCCGCAGCTGGCTGCCATCCACCGCATCCGCCGCACCACCGGACGCCGACTGCCGGCCGTCCCACACACGATCAGATGCGCCACCGGCCGGTGTACGACCATACCCGCGCTCATGGCCATATGCCGCAAGTTCGCGTTTCAACTGCGTTCTGGCGCGGTTCAGCCGACTCATCACCGTACCAATCTTCACGCCTTGCTCGTCCGCCACCTGCTGATAGGTTTTGCCATCAATGGCCGTGTCAATGAACACCTGCCGACGTTCGGGAGACAACCGGCCCAACGCCGCCACAATCTCTTCGGGAGCGAACGTATCAAGATACTGCTGCTCGGCGGATTTCAGTCCTTCGGAAGTATGTCCCGACGCCGTGTAGATATCCCAATCGTCATATTCGCCAGTAGCATCGTTGGACCGTTGTGGACGACGCTTCGCCTTGGCATATTGATTGAAATACACGTTGCGCTCAATGGTCATCATCCACGCTTCGATATTGGTGCCCGGCTCAAACGAATCAAAGGCCTTGAACGCACGCTCAAACGTATCCTGCACCAAATCCTGCGCATCATCGGTATTATTCGTAAACTTCATCGCCTGGCGGTACAACGCATTCACCGCCGGCATCGCTAACCGCTCGAACCATCGCCGTCGCTCTCCCAAGGTTTCCCGCCGCTCATCAGTCACAATGCCATTGTATCCATGTCGTACAAGCGGCGCGTATGCGCAATTGTGAGGATACTTGACATATCTGGCCGCCCACGTCGGTGGCACTCGAGAGCACAGCCACCCGCCGGGGTATTGCAGGAACCGTGGCGAAAATGCCGATATGATGCGGATAAGGCTCCCCAAGGAGTACCATCGTCGAGGGCGAACCAGCACAAGCCCGCAATGATTTCAACAAGAAGGCGAACCATGACCATCCACCAGCCGACGCTGACCATCCGCCGCGCCCTCGACGCGCTGAACGAGCATCATCTGTTGCGCGAGGTCATCCAAGGCACGCAATGGACGCTGAATCCCGACGACATCGCGCATGCCGACGACCCCATCAGCACACTCACCTATGACAGCCGCGACGCCATCGACGGCGCCATGCTGGTATGCAAAGGCCAGTTCCGCCCCGAATATCTCTCGTCCACTCCCGGCACACCATACGCGTATGTCGCCGAAACCGATTTCTCTGCGCATACAAACACCGCCGGCATCATCGTCAACGACGTGCGCAAGGCTCTGGCCGTACTCGCCGGCGAATACTACGGACACCCCGACCGTGAGCTGACACTTGTCGGCATCACTGGCACCAAAGGCAAAACCACCACCGCCTACTTCACCCACGCCATCGCCGCAGCAGCCACCGACGGCCATGCGGCACTCCTGTCCTCCGTCGCCAACTGTCTGGACGGACGCACCTGGCAAGCCTCGGCATTGACCACGCCCGAATCCCTGGATGCCCTGCGGATGATGCGCCAGGCCGTTGACCAAGGCATGACCCATCTGATCATGGAAGTCTCCTCCCAAGCCTACAAAGTCCACCGCGTCTACGGGCTCACCTTCGATGTCGGCGCGCTGCTGAACATCTCCCCCGACCACATCAGCCCCATCGAGCATCCCACCTTCGAGGATTACCTGTATTGCAAGCGATGCATCATCGCCCACAGCCGCACCTTGGTCGTCAACGCGCACGCCGATTACCTGCCGCTGATCGAGCAGGATGCGCAGGCACATCAGGTTCCGATACAGCTGTTCGACGGCGACGACAGCGCACAGTATCACCTCTCCATGCCAGGCGACTTCAACCACGACAACGCCTCTGCCGCCATTGCCATCGCCCGTGCGCTCGGATGGACGGAGAACCACCGCGCGCTCGCCGCCGTTGAGCAAGTCAGCGTGCCCGGCCGCATGGAACGCTTCGAAGAAGCGAACGGACTCACCGTGGTCGTGGACTTCGCCCACAACTATCTGAGCTGCCGCACGCTTATCGACACCGTGCGCCAGTGGTATGACGACCCGAGCATCACCCTGGTCACCGGATCGGCCGGAGGCAAAGGCTTGGACCGCCGCGCCGGCATCGTCCAGGCCGCTGACGGCAAGGTAGACACCTTCGTTTTCACCACCGATGACCCGGACCGCGAACAGCCCCGCGACATTGCCGATGAAATGGCCCGGCACGTTACCGACGAGCGCGCAACGGTAACCTACATCGAGGACCGCGAACAAGCCATCACACAAGCCATCGCACAGGCCGCGACACAAGCTGCCGCACAGGCCAGCGAACAAGGCGGCAACACACGACACCATGTCGTACTGGTCATCGGCAAAGGCGACGACCGATACATCACCATCAACGGCAAACACGAGCCCTACGAAGGCGACGACCATATCGTGCGCCGGCTTCTCGCACACGGCGACACCACGGCAAGCACCGGTTCTGAGGTAAGGTAACGACTATGACACGATTCCAACCGATTCTGCTCGGCAGCGACATCAACGTATACGGCATGGCACGCGCGTTCCACGAAGCCTACGGCATTCGCTCCAAGGCTTACGCGTACTTCCAGCTCAGCCCCACCAAATTCAGTCGCATCGTGGACATCACCATCGTGCCCGACTTCAACAACTTCGTCACCTTCCGTCAGACGATGCTCGAAGAGGGCAAGCGCATGAAGCGCGAAGACCCCGACCGCGTGCTGCTGCTCATTCCCTGCGGCGACCTGTACGCCAATCTGCTCAGCCAATGCGGCGACGACCTCGCCGAATATTTCGTGTACAACACGCTGGACATCGCGCTCGCCCGCAAACTCTCGCTCAAATCGTCCTTCTACGATTTGTGCGCCCGCTACGACCTACCGCACCCGCAAACCTACTGCGTCACCGCCCAAGACGTAGCCGCCGGCAAGCACCGCAACCTGCCGTTCGGCTATCCGGTGGCCATGAAGCCCGCCAACAGCGTCGAATGGCTGCATGTGGAATTCGAAGGGCGCAAGAAAGCCTATATCTTCGACAACCCCGACGAATTGGACACCATGATTCGCCGCGCCTACGACGCGGGATACACCTCCACCATGGTGATTCAAGACTTCATTCCCGGCGACGACTCACGCATGCGCGTACTCAACGCCTACGTGGACCAGCATCACCGCGTGCGCATGATGTTCCTCGGCCACCCGCTGCTGGAAGACCCCACGCCGATCGCCGTGGGCAACTACGCCGCCATCATCCCCGACTACAATCCCGCATTATGCCGTCGCATCGCGGCGTTCCTGCAGGACATCGGCTATGAGGGCGTCGCCAACTTCGATATGAAATACGACGAACGCGACGGCGAATACAAACTCTTTGAAATCAACCTGCGTCAAGGACGCTCCAGCTATTTCGTCACGCTCAACGGCTTCAACCTCGCCCGTTATTTCGTCGACGACCTCGTCGAAGACACGCCGTTCGACGGCGAACCGCTCATCGGACAAGGCGATAAGCTGTGGCTGGAAATCCCCCAATCCATTTTCCGCGACTATGTGCGCGAAGGCGACGACAAGGCGCGCGGACTGGCCATGCTCGACGCAGGCAATTGGGGCACCACCTTGGAATACCGCAAGGACATGAATCCGCTGCGCTGGCTGATGCTGCGCCACATGTTCGCCATCTACCGCAAGAACTACGACGCCTGCTTCACCGACAAGTCAACGCTTGCCAACCAAACGGGCGACACCACCGACGGGACGCCACGCCTATGATGCGACCGTTCTTCGCCGTACTCGGCGGCATGGGCACCTTGGCCACCGAAAGTTACATCCACGTGCTGAACGCACGCACGCAGGCGCATACCGATCAGGAATTCCTGGACTACATCGTGTTCAACGACGCGTCCGTGCCCGACCGTACGGCCTACATTCTGGGACGCCCCGACGCCAGCGACCCTTTCGACGCCATTGCGGACGACATTCGCAAGGCCGGTGACCTCGGCGCGCAATTCCTCGTACTCACCTGCAATACCGCGCATTACGACTACGAACGCTTCCAATCGCTCACCCGTGCGCCGATTCTGCACATGCCCCGGCTGGCGGTCGAATCCCTCGAACGGCGTTATCCGGCCGCAACCCATCCGCGCATAGGATTCCTGGGAACGGAAGGCTCGCGCGTCGCCGGCGTATACCAGCGATGCATCGAATCCGCGGGCTACCGGTATCTGCTCCCCGACGAGGCACTGCAACGCCAAGTCGACGCGCTGATCTACGAGGACGTCAAAAGCGGCGTGCTCGACGACGGCCACTACCGTGCCGTCATGGATGCCATGCTCGACGCCGACGGCCACTACCGCTGCGACGCGGTGATTCTCGGTTGCACGGAATTAAGCGTACTCAACGACGCCTTCCCCCACGACGACTGGCCGCTTATCGACGCGCAATCCGTGGTGGTGGACGAAACCATCCGGTTGGCGCGCCAACTGCGCCAGTAAGCCCCTAAGCCTATGCGCGGCATACGCGCGGCGCGCGGGTTTGCAGGCTTACGGCCGTTGCAGACATAACGCCGCCCACAGGCCTTGCGGCCCGCAACACCAACCCGTGACCCCCCCCCACGCCAGCCGCACAGCCCGCACACATTATTGCAGCGGGTGTCCCAGCCAGTGCTCGATCATATACCGTGCGATAGTGGCCTTGCCGGGCGCCACCATCGTACCGTCGGTAATCGCCCGTCGATACTCGTCGCGAGACATCCAACGCGCATCCGTCACCTCGCGGCCATCAATACGCACGGCAGTGGTCGCGGCATGCGCCATAAACGCCATCATCAGCGACGCCGGGAACGGCCACGGCTGCGAACCTACATAATGCACCGCATCAACCGTGATGCCCACTTCCTCCAATGCCTCACGCCGGCAGGCATGTTCGAGGTTCTCACCCGCCTCGACGAATCCGGCTGACACCGAATACAACCGCTCGTCCGACCACGCGCGGTTATGCTGCACCAACAGCCGTTCCTCATCGTCCATCACCGCGGTAATCACCGCCGGCTCGATACGAGGAAACACCACGCGATTGCCATCCTGCGGCGACGTACACCGCTGCGCCCAGCCGGATAACGCCGGCTGCACGCGACTGCCGCACATCGGGCAATGCCGCTGCCGCGCATGCCACAATCCCAACGTCACCGCCGTGGTGGCCTGTCCTGCCTCCCTGGCGCTGGCCCGCGGCGCGAACGTACGCAAATCCGCCCAATCAAAACGATGCACGGCCTGTTCCAACATGGGACGCTGCGCCATCGGGGCGCACGGCGACGATACCTCATCAAATTCATCGTCCACCCCCTCATGCGCCGCATCAGGCACGGCAAAACCGCGCTCCCCTTCACCCACATGGGTGATATCCACCGCCACGATATGCTCGTCACGCACCCCGCCATAGGTACCCAACACCATGGCGATGGCATCATGCACCTGGCCGATTTCACGCTCCACATAGCTGCCGGGCAACGTTGCCAACCGCATGCCGTCCGCCGACAATATCGAAGGCTTTCCCTGCCCCTTCGGCACGGCAACCATGCCAGAACGGGTGAGCATCACCGTGGTCGCGGGCCGGCGCAATACCTCCAACACCGCATCCATATCGCCGCGAGCATCCACTGCATAGTCGATATCACCTTGCGCCAACGGCAGAAAGGGCAACACCGACGCATCATCCCACAACGCACTCACCAGAACCACCTCCCGGCCGTCACACCATCATGTACGGCGTTACATCCATTGTCCCGCACGCCACGCCATGCACGCCGTTACGAAACACCGCATCCCTACGACGCCGGCGAAACCTCGCCCCGTTCCGACTCACGGTTATGGTCGGCCATACGCTGGCTCACCACCGCCGTAATGCCATCGGCACGCATGGTCACGCCGTACAACGCATCCGCAATACCCATCGTGCGCTGCTGGTGGGTAATCACAATAAGCTGGGCATGTTCGCGCAAATCTTCAAACGCGGCAATCAGACGATTCAAATTCACATCGTCCAGCGCGGCTTCCACCTCATCCATCACATAGAACGGACTGGGCCGGGCGGTAAAAATCGCCAACAGCAAGGCCAGCGCCGTCAGCGACCGCTCGCCGCCGGACAGCAGGCTCAACTGCTTGACCCGCTTGCCCGCAGGACTGGCCTCCACCAGCACGCCGGTGGTCAGCAGATCGTCGGGATTCTCCAACCGAAGCCTGCCGCGTCCTCCGGGGAACAACGTGGCAAACACCCGCTCGAACGCCTGCGCCGTGTCTTCAAACGCCGACTTGAACACCTCCACCATCGTCGTATCCAAGTCACGAATCAAAGTCAGCAAATCATCGCGGCTGCGCACCACGTCGTTGCGCTGGTCATGAAGATACTGGTTGCGCGTCTGCAACGCATCATATTCCTCAGCCGCCAACGGGTTGACCTTGCCCAACGCCGCCAAATCGCGCTCCGCCTTGCGCAGCCTCGCCTCCTGCTCCTCGCGCACATAGGGCACTGTGCGATACCGGCTCGGATCGACGTCGGCAATCGATACAGGCTCGCTCGCATGAACGTCCGTCTGCTGGCTTTCCATCTCCCCGCTCTGCGCCGATTCGGCATGTGGCAAAGGCACCAACTGACCAGACTCATCCAATACCGGCACCGGACGGTCAGGACCATACGACGACACCAACTGCGCCACGTCCAACCCCAATTCGTCCGCAATGCGCTGGGCGATGGCACCCTGCTCGCCCGCCAACCGTTCGCGTTCGATATCCAAGTCGTGCTCGCGCTTCGTCCACTGCGCCACCTGCGGTTCCCATTCCTTGCGCTTCGCACGTAACTGGCGCAGCCGACCGTCATGTTCACTCATCGACGCCCGCAACGCCTCGCGGCGGTTCTTCATCGCCTGCGCACAACACGCGGCAGCCTCGCCGATGACCCGCGCCTGACAGGCGAGCCGTTCCAACTTGTCGGCCCGCTCACGCCGACGCGCATTCTGCTGCGCCACCCGCTCACGCCGACGTTGCGCCTCCTGGGCATTGTCCCGCAGCAATCCGATCTGCCGTTGCAGCGATTCGACCGACCGAGCAGCCTGCGCCCACGCGATTTTCGCAGAGGTTTCCTGCTCGCGCGAAGCGATCAGCTCCTGCTCCAAACGATGCTCACGCTCGTGCAACGCCTCAAGATCAAGCTCCTGACGTCCATCCTCACGCGCTGACGACAACGCCTGCCGCGCATCCTCGAATGCCGCCTGATGACGACGCAGCTCCTCCTGCGCCTGCGCCATACGGGCATGAATGTCATCACGCCGCTTCTCCTGCGCCACCACACGCTGCTGCGCCTCTTGCAACGCCTGCTGCGCCTGACGGGCACGCACGGTAATCTCCGTACGCTTGGCACGCTCCTGCTCCACCTGCTGGCGCGCTTCGTCACGCGCCTGCATGCACCGACGCTCGTCTTGACGCAACGACTTCTGACGCTCATTCGCCTGCTTGATCTGCGCCAATGTTTTGTCGCGCCGCGCCGCCAACGCCAACTCACTATGCGACAACGACGAGCCACCCACCGCGGCCACGCCAGCGGTCAGCACCTCGCCGCGCATCGTCACCGCACGATGCCAGCCAGCTTCAATCGCCCGCCACGCCTGATCCATATCCTGCACAGCGGCCGCATCGCGCAACAGCATACGTACGGAGGCCACCACCCCACGAGCCACATGCTCGTCGGCCACGCCGTCACGCATCGTCACCATCCGCGCCAACGACGGCATATCGTCCGATTCCCCGCCAGCCCCTACCCCGTCAATCAGGGTCCCGTCAACCAGCACCTCGTCATGATCAACGCCATCACCACCGGGGGTGGCATGCAATACAGCAGCCTTGCCCAGCTTATCCTCACACGCACGCCATAGGGCGTACCGCAAGGCCTCGGCATGAGGAACCACCATGGCCGAGGCATACCCCTCCAAAGCATGCGATACCGCCTCTTCCCAACCCTCGACTACCTGCAGGAAGTCTGTGAGCCTGCCCAACGCGCCCACCTTGGCATCCTGACGCAACACACCGTTGGCATCGCGGGCCTGCAAAGTATCCTGCAAGGCATCCGCCTTCGCCTGCAAGGCAATCACCTGATCGTCCAATTGACGGCACGCGCCCTGAGCGGCGTCCAACTCCTCCTGCCGACGAGCCAACGTCTCACAAGCCGCGTCCAACGCCGCACCGCCATCATCCTCATCGGCATGCGTCTGACGTTCCAACCGAGCCACTTCATCACGCGCCTGCCGAAGCTGCTCCTCGCCAGCCTGCAACTGTTCGGCATAATCATGCTGCCGCGATTCCTGCAGCCGCACCGCGCCTTCCTCCTTGGCCACCAGCTCGCGCAAACCAGCCATGTGGGCGTCATGCTGCTGAATGGCCTTACGCACTTCGGTCAACGTCTGGCGCACCGCCGCCAACCGGCGCTCATGCTCGGCACGCTCCTGCGTCACCTTGTCCAACGCCAACCGTTCATCCTCAACCTGACGTTCCTGATCGCGCCGCTGCTCCTCCAACTCATCGGCACGACGCAACAGCATCTGCGGATCCTCGCCGCCCGGCGGCGCAATCTGCCCACGCACCGACTGCGCCCGCTCCTGCGCCAGCGACGCCACCGAACGGAACCGCTCCTGCGCCCGCTCCCACGCATGCCACATCGCATCGGCACGGTCGATGTCAGGATTGGCCTGGGCGCTCAACGCCTCCACCTGCTCGATCTGCGCGTTGACCCGAGCCATGTCTCGCTGCACCTGCCGCAGCTGCTCACGCGCCTGACGCAACGCCTGCATCGCCTGCTCTCGCCGATGCATCACCACACTGGCATCCTGCGCATAGATACGCGACTTGGCGTCACGCAAACTCACCTGAATACTGTCCGCACGCCGCGAAATACGAGCCTGCCTACCCAACGGCCCCAGCTGACGCTGAATCTCACGCAGCAAATCATCCAACCGGTCGACATTGGCCTGCGTATTGGCCAACTTGCGCAACGCACGTTCCTTGCGCTTGCGATGCTTGAGAATACCGGCCGCCTCTTCGATGAACGCGCGATGACCGCTGGGATCGGCCTTCAAAATCGCATCCAACCGCCCCTGACCGACAATGACATGCATCTGCTGGCCCAAACCGGTATCGCTAAGCAGTTCCTGAATGTCCAACAAACGGCAGGACGAGCCGTTAATCGCATACTCCGACCCGCCATTACGGAAAATCGTACGACTAATCGTCACTTCCGTATAGTCGATATCCAACGCATGGTCGCTGTTGTCAATGGTCAACGACACCTGGGCACGACCCAACGGCGGACGGCTCGACGTACCGGCGAAAATCACATCCTCCATGGACGAGCCGCGTAGATTCTTCGCACCCTGCTCGCCCATCACCCACGTCAGCGCATCGACGATATTGGATTTGCCCGAACCATTCGGCCCCACCACCGCCGTAATGCCCGGCTCAAACCGCAGCGTCGTGGCGGACGCGAACGATTTGAAGCCACGTAACGTGAGTTCCTTGAGATACATGCTGCCGCCTATTCCGCGTGCGGCGTTTCCATATCCGGATGCACCCGCTGCGCCTTCGTTTTCATCAGCTCAGGATTGACCCGCTCCTTCAACATAGCACGCGCATCACCGGCAGTGACGAAACTGCCCGCAATCAACACGCCGTGCCCGTAGCCCACCCCCAATTCGTCGTCGGCATCCACCATGTTCACCGCATCCTGGATGGCATCGGGCAACGACGGCTCGCACGTCACACGGTCACGGCCAAACACCGACACCGCAAGCCGCTCCAACTGATCGGCAGGCATCACGCGCTCACGCCACGAATTCTCCGTCACAATCACATGGCTCAGCAGCGGCTCAAGCACGCCAAGATACTCTTCGACCTGCTTATCCTTCATCATGGCGACCACGCCGACCAGCTGCTGGAAGTCGTAGTTTTCCTCAATGGCATCACGCAAGGCCCCAGCGGCATGCACATTGTGTCCGCCATCGACGATGATGGTCGGCGACGAACGCACCTGCTCAATACGGCCGGGCACGATCACACCGCTCAGCGCTTCGCCCACCACATCGCCGTCCAAGGCACCCGCCACCGGCAGCACCACCTCGCAGGCCGCGAGCGCCGCCAAGGCGTTATGGGCCTGGTGGGCGCCGAATTTGGCGATGGGTACGTCGGCGTAGGTACCGAGCGGGGTGCGCAGCGTCGCCACTTGGCCGCCTACCGCCGGCATGCGCGACACCACTTCCATCTGGTCGCCGTCGCATATCATGTCAGCGTTATGCTCACCGGCTGCCTGCTGCAATATCGGCATTACGGCGTCGGCGTGCGGTTGGTGGCCGACCACTACCGTGCATCCGTCCTTGATGATGCCGGATTTTTCGGTGGCGATCTGTTCGATTGTGTCGCCCAGCCACTGCATGTGGTCCATGTCGATAGGCCCGATGACGGCGGCATCCGCGTCCAGCACGTTCGTTGCGTCCCATGCGCCGCCCATGCCAACCTCAACAATGGCCACATCCACCGGAGCGTCGGCAAAAGCCCATACCGCCATCGCAGTAAGCACTTCAAAGAAGCTCATCGCGGGTTTGCCGGCACGCTCCATGGCGGCGTCCACCATGGCGACCATATCCTTGATTTGCTCCCACATGTCCACGAACGTCTCATCATCCAACTGCTGGCCGTCGATGGCGATGCGCTCGTTGATGCGTTCCACATGCGGCGAGGTGTACAGTCCGGTGCGTAGCCCGTAGGCGCGACAGATCGCTTCGGCCATTCGTGCGGTCGAGCCTTTGCCATTGGTGCCGGTGATGTGGATGACGCGGAACGACTGTTCGGGATGCCCCAACAAATCCAGCATCATTGTCATACGGTCGAGGTCAAGATTCGTGGTGTTATGTTCCGGAGCGCGCCCCATGATGGCACGTTCCACTTCGGCAATGTTTAACTGTCCACCGTTCGGATGTTCCCATGACACGATTCCCTCGCCGCCTTCCCGTAACGGGCGTGTGACGCCCTGCTGCAAACCCACCTCATTCTAGTGCCTTGCCTGAACGTGGCGGCACGGGCGACGCACGCCGATTCGATCCGCCGCCCATCTTGCCCATATGGCGAACGTTGCCGGGGCAAACACGCGCAATTACATCGGTGTCACTACCATAGGAATCGGTACATCAAGAAATTCGACATGATGCATGAGGAGCGAGCATGAGCGACGTCATTACCGCACAGGACAAGGCTTACGAGGCACAGGAGGCGGCAATGGCGCCGGGCGACGACCAAAGCGTCGACGACCGAGTCAA
The DNA here is from genome assembly GCF_056356495.1 of Bifidobacterium sp. LH_491. Lineage (NCBI taxonomy): Bacteria > Bacillati > Actinomycetota > Actinomycetes > Bifidobacteriales > Bifidobacteriaceae > Bifidobacterium > Bifidobacterium sp. LH_491. The sequence goes on along the minus strand of NZ_JBKEUI010000001.1, from coordinate 535,868 downwards.
CAATCGCACGCTGCGCCCCACCGGCGACGTATTCAAAACGTTTATGACCTCCGGCTGGGACGATCAGGAGCCAGATACCGAACCGCTGGAATCCAGCGCCTACATTCCCGCACGACTTGCGGCCCTGGGACGCCGATTCCCCGGCGAGCGTCTGGTCATTCCCGCCGGACAGCCCAAGGTGCGCAGCAACGATTGCGATTACGCGTTCCGTCCGGACACCACGTTCGCGTACTACACCGGTCTGGGTCAGGATTATGAGGCGGGCGCCGTCCTGGTGCTGAACCCGGTGACACCCGGCAGCGCCGAAGCCGAACAAGGGCAGACGCACACCGCGGCGTTGTTCGTCGCTCCCCGCGCCGACAACAGCACCGAAGAGTATTACACCAACGCGCATTATGGCGAGTATTGGGTGGGCGCCCGCGCCGGTCTGGTTGAATTGGCCTCCATGACGGGCATCGCCACCTATGACATTGCCCAACTGCCCGACGCGTTGAGCAAGGACGTTGGCAACGAAACGGGCGCCGTGCGCGTACGCGTGGTACGCGCAGCCGACCCGTCGGTGACGGCGCTGGTCGAGCAGGTGCGCGAAGGCAACGGCTACCCCGACGCCAATGCCAACAACGCCGACGACGACAAGCTGCACGAATTCGCCGCAGAAGCCCGCATGTTGAAGGACGACTATGAAATACGCGAAATGCGCAAGGCCATTGCCGCCACCAAGCATGGCTTCGACCGTCTGCTGACCCGACTGCCCAAGGTAGTGGACCAGCCTCGTTCCGAGCGCATGCTGGAAGGCGCGTTCAATTCGGTGTCCCGCGAGGAGGGCAACACCGTCGGCTACGATTCGATCATCGCCTCCGGACCGCATGCGCCGATTCTGCACTGGATGCGCAACACCGGCGTGGTACGCAACGGCGATCTGCTGTTGGTGGACGCAGGTGTGGAAACCGACAGCCTGTACACCGCCGATATCACCCGCACCTTCCCCGTCAACGGCACGTTCACCCCGCTGCAGCGCGACATTTACGAAACCGTGCTGCGCGCGCAATACGCTGGATTTGAAGCCGCACAAGTCGGCGCCACCTATTCGGACATCCACCACGCCTGCATGCGTGTGCTCGCGGAACGACTGCACGATTGGGGCATCCTACCGGTAAGCGTCGAAGAATCGCTCTCCCCCGAAGGACAGCACCATCGCCGCTGGCACGCCTGCGGCTGCGCCCATCACCTGGGACTGGACGTGCACGATTGCGCCCAAGCCCGCTATGAGGCATATCAGGGAGCCACCATCGAGCCCGGCATGATCTTCACCATCGAACCAGGCCTGTACTTCAAGGAGAACGATCTGCTGGTGCCGCCCGAATTCCGCGGCATCGGCGTGCGCATCGAAGACGACGTGCTCATGACCGAGCATGGCCCCGAATGGATGTCCATCGACATCCCCAAGAGCGTCGCCGACGTCGAGCAGTGGATGCGCGACCAGGCGCACCTGGGCTGACGGCTCGCCGCGCGGCCGCCATCGAATATCGTCACAATGTCAGGAGGCACTATGGCAACCCCGCAGTTTGTATTGGATCTACGTGAAAAAATCGGCCACGACCTGCTGTGGATGATGGGCATCACCGCGTATGTGCGCGACGACCAAGGCCGCGTGCTGCTGGGCCAACGTTCCGACAACGGCCTGTGGGCGCTGGTCTGCGGCATTGTGGAACCCGGCGAAGAACCGGCGGATACGGCAGTACGCGAAATCAAGGAAGAAACCGGCATCGATGCGGTGGTCAGCGACTTCGTCGGCGTCAAGTCCAGCGACCGGGAACTAGTCTACGACAACGGCGACCGCACCATGTACATGGATCATTTGTTCCTGTGCGACGTTGACCCGAACGGCAACGGCACCCCGTTCGTGGGTGATGACGAAAGCCTTACCGTAGGCTGGTTCTCCCCCGATGACCTGCCCTCGCCGATGGCGTCTTCCAGCGTGGAGCGTATCGGCTACGTTCGCGACTTCCTGCGCCGCGCCGAGCAGGGAGACCGGCATGCGTTATTCGCGGTACACGGCGAGCTGCGCTAACATCTGAAGTTGCAAGTGAAGGGGCGGGCGTTCCCATGAACACCCGCCCCTTACGTTAGTCGGCATGGTCGCTTACTTAAGCTTGCGACCAGCGCACCAGACCTCGTCAACCGTCCACGACAGCGGATCGGTAAGCAGCACATCGGCCGCAAAGCCCGGAGCCAACAAGCCCAAGGGGGCGCCCGTCACCGCGTTCTCGCGGTCATAGCCGAACGCCTTTGCCGGAGTCAACGTAGCGGCTTCCACCGCTTCGACCGGGCTCATGCCCAGCACGTTCACCGCACGCTGCACCGCCACCTCCAGCAGCAACGTGGACCCTGCGATCGCTCCGTTGGACACCAGTCGAGCATGTCCGTCCATCACGTTCACATCCAAGGCACCCAGCTTGTAGGAGCCGTCCGGACAATCCGTGGCAGCCATGGCGTCCGTCACGAAGGCCACACGATGCGGCGCGAAGTCAAAGCCCAAGCGCAGCATCGGATCTGCGACGTGGAATCCGTCGTTGATCAGCTCGATGGTCGCGCGCGGATCCTCCACGGCAGCGGGAATCGGGCCCGGCTCGCGGTGATGCAATCCGTTCATGGCGTTGAACATGTGCGTCATCAAACCGGCACCGGCATCGAAGCCGCGCTTGGCCATGCTGTAGTCGGCATCGCAATGACCGACCGCAGGCACCACGCCCGCTTCGGCAAACTGGCGGATGGCGCTCAAGCCGTGCGGCAGTTCCGGCGCAATGGTGATCTGGCGCAGGCAGCCATCAGCAGCCTCCAGCAGTTTGTCCACCAGCTCAGGCACCGGATCCTTCAAACACTCAGGATCATGGGCTCCCTTGCGTTTCATCGCCAGGAACGGGCCTTCCAGATGCGCGCCCAACACGTCGGGGCGTGCATCCATCGAACGGCGCACATTGCGCAGGTTCTCGCACATCACATCAATGGGATTAGTGATGAGCGACAACACCTGACGGGTAGTTCCGTGCATGGCATGACCGGCACGTGCAACGGCAATGCCGTCCAAACCATCGTCAAAGGACTTCTCCCACGCGCCATGCGCATGAATGTCAACATAGCCCGGCGTCATCACGCGACCGTGGGCATCCACCACCTGCGCTTCATCGTTCGGATCGATACCGATACCACGGCATGCCTGCCCAAAACCCTCGTCATCGGTGCCAGTGGCCACAATGACGCCATCGCGCGAGACCAGCCAGAAATGATCCTGCACGCCACGGGCATCGATCTTGCGAGCGCCGCGAATGGCGACAAGGCCCGGCTTTCCCTCGATAGCTTCGGTTACCCGAGCAACAATCTCTTCACGAGATGCAGTCATGATTAGTCAGCGTTCCTTTCCACACACGCCAATCGCGGGCAATCAGATGCCCTGCCAGGCAGGCTTGTGCTCGAAGGAATACTTGTAGTAGTCCTTGTGACGCAGACGCGACGCCGCCGCTTCGTCTACAATCACCGTGGCATGCGGGTGCAGCTGCAACGCCGAAGCCGGGCAGAATGCCGAAATACCGCCTTCGCAGGTTTCCGCGATGGCCTCGGCCTTGCCTGCACCGAACGCCAACAGCACCAAGTGACGGGCACGCAGAATCGTGCCGATGCCCTGCGTGATGCAGTGGGTGGGCACCTGGTTGATGTCGTCGTCGAAGAAGCGAGCGTTATCAACGCGGGTCTGTTCGGCCAGCGTCTTGATGCGTGTACCCGACGACAGCGACGAACCCGGCTCGTTGAACCCAACGTGGCCATCCGTACCGATGCCAAGGATCTGCACGTCGATGCCGCCCGCGGCCTCGATCGCCGCATCGTAGTTCACGCCGGCGTTGCGAATGCGGTCACCATCCTCCAGGGAAGCACCGTCGAGCACATCGCCCGGCACATGCACCAGCTCGGGGTTCATGCCCAAAGGCTCGACCACCGTGCGGTGAATGGTGCTGTGATAGGACTCCGGATGCCCCAACGGCAAGCCGATGTACTCGTCCAAGGCGAAGCCCTGCACCTTGGAAACGTCAATGGACTCCTCCTTGACGATCTTCGACAACGCCTTGTAGGCGGCCAGCGGACTCGAACCGGTGGCCAGACCTAGCACGGCCTGCGGCTTGGACTTGATCAAATCGGCTACGCAACGGCCGTAGATCTCGCCAGCCTCCTGCTCATCCTTCACGATAATGATTTCAGGCATGTCTCACCCTTTCCTCATTGACTACGATTCCCGGCCATTCGGTAATCGTTAACTTTCTTGTCATAAATAACCATACGCCCACTTGCGGTCATTGCGCGACACGCGACCGAGCAGCCAAAGCGGCGCCAATGCCCCCAACCGGCTCGCTCGACGGCACCAAACTCACCCGTTTCATTATGCGCAAACCAGTCAGGAAGGGACAGCTTTGCTCCCGGACCTGCAGCTGCTGCGCAATCGCATCCAGCAACGGCTGCCCGGTTTTAGCCATGCCTCCAGCGATGACCACTCGCCGCGGGTCATATGCCTGCACCACGATCTGCAACGCATCGACAATGGCGTGCGTGACGATATCACGCACACGAATCGCCTCGCCTTCCCCTTCGGCAGCGCGTCGCAGCACATCAGGCATCGGTGGATCGGCTTGCGGCCACAACCGGCACACCGCCCCACCAGAAGCCACCGTCTCCAAGCATCCACGCTGCCCACAGGGACACGGCAACTGGTTGGGATCGACCGGAATATGCCCGACTTCACCCAAAGCGCCGCTGAACCCATGACGAATACGCCCCCGCTCAACCACACCGGCAGCCAAGCCCGTACCTAAATTAAGCAGCACCACCGGCGAAGGTTCAGCCGAGCCATCGCCTCCACTTCCGACCTCACCCAACACCACGGCAGCACCCAACGCCGCAGCATTCACATCATTTTCCACACACGCCGGCACACCCAGGCGCTCACGCAGCCGATCCGCCAAATACAACTCGTCAATATCGAGGTTGACCACCGAACGCACAATACCGCGCGCACTATCGACTTGTCCGGGAATGCCTACGCCGACTGCTGACAGCGTACGCCCGACACGCTCGCACAGCACGGTCACCGCAGCTACGACATCATCCACCACCAAGTCAGCGCCCGGCCTCGCCGGCACTCGTTCGCTGCCAAGCACAGTGCCGGCATCATCAACCGCCACCGCCTCGATTTTCGTACCGCCGACATCAACGCCGACCAGCATACGACGTTCCTCTTCTGCCATGATGACTCCCTCCTAAGTTTTTTCAACGCCTTGCAACAGCACGCGCCGCATCGGCGCAACGCCACACCACCGACGCCACGCGACGCCATTCCGACTCTTGGCTGACTTGACGCCATAATTGCCCATACGATTCACACCAATATTCCAACGCTTGCGCCAGCGCCATGCCATCGGTATCATCGACGCTGACTTCAACGCCAAGATGGACGGCCATGTATGTTCCCCACTGGTTGAGCAAGTGCTGACCTTGCGCAGCAATCAACATCGGGCGCAGCCACTCGGCACCCGCAGCACGCGGCATTACCTTCGCCAACGCCATCATCTGCCTGTCGAGTTCACTATTCATCACATCGACACAAGACAGCCGTTGCCGCATTCTCCGTAGCAAGCACACGCGAGCTTGCTCAACGCTCGAGGCGTCGCGCACACCTTCACGCCCATCGGCATCATAGGTATTCGCCACCACATTCAGCACGTCATCATTCAAGCCGCCTCTGCCATCATCCAATTCCAGATAACGCACCGCATCATCCCAGCCGAACGCCACCTGTTCACCCAACGCCCGCACATGGCGTATCACCGGACCAGCGGCCGCGCCAAATGCCACCAGTTCCAGAGCCTCGTCCACCTGCGGCTGCGCCTCGACTGGCACTGGCTTCCATGCGCACTGGGCCGCATACGCCATACCGACAAACGCCATGCGCGGATCATTGACATGGCCGAAGTCGCCCCAATCTGTCACCAGGAAACCCACTGCCCCATGATCCACGCCATACAACGCCATACGGCTAATGTTGTTCCATGCGTCATCGACACGCGGCAACAGTGCATTCCAACACCACACCGCAGGGCACACATACTGTTTCGCACCAGACTGCGCTACCAGACGCACCTTGCTGTCATCTACCTGGGGATCGTACAACCAATTCAACAGCGTGACGTCGGTAGGCAGCATGTCCAGAATCTGCGGCATTTCAATGGCAATGTCGCCCCAGAACATGGGCTCACGCCCAGACTCGCTGACATGCCTGCATAGCCGAGAAACATAATCGGCATACATGGACGCCACCCCACGACGCTGCGCTTCGTCGCGCGAGCGCCCTTTACCAAGATCGAAGGTTTCGTCGGCGCCGATGTTGAATTTTTTGGAACGGAACAACCCCATGTATTCATCGATGAGGCGGCATGACCACTCAAATGATTTCGGTTCGGTGATGTTGAGCGTGTGGTGTTCCATGCGTTCGACGAAGCTATAGGCGCGCTCCGCGTCTTCGGGGAACTCGCCAAGCGACCGCCACGTGTGGGTGCGCAGCGCCATGTAATGGTGCCCGAACGTCGAGACCGAGGGCACGAGTTCTATGCCGCGTTCTGCGCAGTACTGATCGAAGGCAATGATATCGCTGGGCGTGAGCGGACTGGTGCCACGCCACGTTTCGCTCATCATCTCAAACATGAAAGTGTGCTCAATGTAGAGCTGCAACTGGTTGAAGCGATATAGGCACAACGTGTCGGCCCATTGTTTGAGCCACGCAAGCGTAGGCACGCGTCCGCGAGTGGCATCCAAGTAATATCCTCGTACCGTATATGCCGGCTCGTCCTCGATAGCTACGATCGGCAACGCCGGCGCAGTTTGGCGAATGAGCTGGCGTAAGGTTTGCGCACCATTACGCGCTCCGTCCGCGTCGGAAGCCTTAATGATTACTCCCGCCGCCGTAACATCAAGCGTGTACCCTTGCGCGGCGACCTGCCTGTCTTGACGTATCTCGATATCGCCAGCCCAACGCTCACCCACGGCGATATCCCAACGCAGGCCTTGTGCCGCTTCAATATCATCGGCCAATTGCATGGCTAACACGCCATACGAATCGAGCATACGGTCAACCACCACAATGCGTCCCATTGCAGGCAGCATCATGTTTGACCCGGTTTGTCGTATTGTTTTCGGGGCAGGCACCAGGCTCCATCGTCCGGGCTCGCCGCACCATTCGTTCGCCATACTTTACTCCTTTGTGATTGTCGCGTATACACCAGCCGGTTACATCACATCGAGCTCACGGCGCAACACTGCGGCCACGGCTCCCAGCACCACCACATCGGCACCACGCTGCGGGCGGCGAACGGTAATGTTGTCCAAGAACCGCGAATGCACGCGCTCGTTGATGGCATTCTCCATCGATTCGATGAAGCCGTCCGTAGCCACGTCATCGGGCGCCAATACCACCACATCGCTGATATCGGTCATGCCCACCGGCATCGACAACGCCTTGCCCAAGACCTGCGCCGACTGACGCAGCACCTCGTCACGCTGAGCCGTCGGCAATCCTTTCATCCGTTCGTGAATGACGGTTGCCGAGGCTATGGTTTCCAAACAGCCTCGCTTGCCACACCGACAAGCTATGCCCTCATCTTCAACAACGACATGGCCGATTTCTCCGGCGGTAAAGCCCGGACCATGCACAATATGATCCGCCACCAACATGCCGGCACCGACGCCACCCGCTATTTGCACAACGATGCTGTCAGCTGCGCCATTTCCAAAATGCCGCTCCCCCAAAGCCGCAGAATCAGCATCATTGAGCACATACACCGGCAAACCTGAGCAACGTTGCCGTATGGACTGCGCCAACTCCACCGACGACCACCCCAAGTTCGACGCTTCGCGCACCTCACCAGACCGTGTGACCGCGCCAGGCGTCGCCACCCCAATACCGAGCACTGGACAGCCAGCCTGCGTTTGCAAGTTTTCGCACGCCCGCAATACCGCCTCCACCTTGTCGCTGCCATCGCTTCTTTCACAAGGCATTGGCACTTGCAACCGCTCACGGACATGCCCGGTCATATCGCTGACAACACCGGTAATGACATCTATGCCAGATAAATCCACCGCCAATACACATCGAGACTGGGCGCGAAATCCCAACATCAACGCTGGCTTACCTGGCCGCGATGACGTTTTGTATCCGCCCTCAACGATCAGACCATCAGCAATAAGTTCGGACACCACCTCCGACACCGAAACTTTACTCAACCCAGTGATGCCGGCTATCTGCGCCCTCGAGCGCCACGTTTCGGGATACAAGCAACGCAGCACAGCCGCACGGTTGCGGGCACGAATGTCAGCCGGTGCGGCACCGGCATATCGTCGTTCCGGAAGCATGGCATCCCTTTCTCTATGTCGATTCATCGCATACCGTCGCGTATCGAACACATCGGCGTACGACCATAAGTAACTTTCCCTTACTAATCATACGCTACTTTACCGAGCCTGCGGTGATCCCCCCCCCCGGCAATGTTGCGTTGAACAATCATAAAGAACACCACGACCGGCAGGGAAAATAGCACAGAAGCCGATACCACGCCAGGAGCCACCCTGCCCAGCGCCGCAGCGATCTATGTGACGACGCCAACCCCACCCCCGAATTTCCAGCTTGACCTTTGAGTCGCTTTCCATCGCGACTTCCTCGCCAATTACATCCCGCGCGGCGTCCGTGAAACCGTCCTTCATAGCTTATACGGCGCTCGACATCATCTACACAACCCGGGCATGTCGCCATATATTTTCGCCAACGCCCCATTACAATGATGTTCCAGTAGCATCATCGAACACCCCAATTAGACAAGGATTTGCAAGCCATGCGCTCAACCTCACGCGCCGAACAACTCCCCCTGGCGGTTCCTGGCAACGTGCTGAAAGCCAGCCCATCGGATGTACGCCGCAATAACCGCCGCCTTATTTTCGGACTACTGTTTCCCAACCGAGCTCTGTCACGCGCTGAATTGGGCCGACAATCGGGACTCTCACGCGTGGCCGCCTCCGACGTAGTCGCCGACATGCTGGACACCGGGCTGATTCGCGAAAGCGGTCAAGAAGTCAACTCCCGCAAAGGCAAACGCGGCACATTGCTGGCCGTAGATACGCAGCGACTGCGCGTGATCAGCATTGACCTATCCAACGAAGATCGCATTATCGGCGCACTCACCGACCTACTCGGCACGCCCGTGCATCGCACTGAAATCCACCTGGACACCATCAACCACGTCACCACCGATGACATCCTTGCTCTAATCGACGACTTGATTGGACGCGCGGAACACATCATCGGTATCGGCATCGCCGCACGATGGCGTCATCGTCGACAACGCCATCGTGCGCGCCTCCACCATCCTGGGTTGGCGCGACGTCAACCTTAAAGACTGCGTGGAGCGCCACTGCGGCCTGCCCACCACCGTCGACAACGATACCGACAGCGCCATGCTTGCCGAACGATTCTTCGGCCAGGCCGACTCCGACCTGGTATTCCTACGGATTCGACGCGGCATCGGAGCCGCCGTTCTGGTGAACGATATTCCACTGGTCGGCGAAAACAATGCGGGCGGTGAAATCGGACATATTGTCATCGATCCCGACGGCCCACAGTGCGCATGCGGCAAACGCGGCTGTTTGGAACGCCTGGTCTCCGCCACCGCATTGTATCCGCGACTGGAGCAGGCCGGCAGCGACGAGGAACGCAACGCCATCCTCGCCGAAGCGGGGCGTCACCTCGCCAAAGCACTGGCCACGCCCATTGGCATGCTCGACATGTCGGACGTGTGCATCAACGGCCCGGAAGACATCATCACCCAAGCCTTCCTTGACGCCGCGCAAGAGCAACTCGACCACGACACTCGGTCATCGTTCCACGTTCCCACACGACTGCGTCGCTGCACGCAGGACGACGACATCACCCTACGTGGAGAAGCCATCTGCGTCGTGCGTGAATACCTGTACTCGCTGTAACCGCGCAACAATCTCGGGACCAGCAGAATATCCCCGGACGATATGTATGTGGGTGGCTTGCGCCGCGAAGATACCGCGACCCAAGCCACCCACGCCAATACGAATGTGAACTAGGCGCGGCAAGCCCGCTCGGCGGCCACCGCCGCACGCACGGTCGACACATCGGTGCGCTCGATGCACGCATCGTCACCGCCGCCGCCAGGACCGCCATCGGAAGCCACCAAATGCTTGGCGGACAAGTGCATGGCACGCACGCCAACCGCCCAAGCATCGGCGATGCCTTCGGGCTTCAAACCGCCACCGGCCTGAATTTCAATACGGCCTTCGGCATACGCCACCAAATCACCCAACGCTTCCAGGCCTTGCGGCACGGTGGGAGCACCGCCGGACGTGAGAATACGGGTGTATCCCAAATCCACCAACGAATCCAAGGCCGCATGACGATCGGCCGCCACATCGAAGGCGCGATGGAACGTCACCTGCACCCTGCGCCCGCACTCCTCGCCCGCAGCATGGGCGACCTTCGCCAAGTCCTCGGCGAACGGCAAATCAAGCGAGCCATCCGACAGCAAACCGCCGACGACCACGCCGGCCGCACCGGCGCGAATCGCGGCACGCACATCATCAAGCTGCACCAGCTTCTCGTCGTCATCAAACACAAACGAGCCTCCACGCGGACGAACCAACGCCTGCACACCCTGCGGCAAGCCCACCGCCGCACAACGCTCAATCAGCGCGTAGCTGGGCGTCAAGCCACCGGTAGCCCCCAACGCCACACACAATTCAATACGATCGGCGCCCTCGTCGCACGCCACGCGCGCGCCCTGCACATCCTGCACTGCAATTTCCACCGTCATCGGCCACTCTCCTTTTCTCCGTTTGCCGACCCGACCTTTCGCCGCACTGCGTCCAGCGCCGGTCGCAATGTCATTCACGCATCGAATCCCTCATGGTTTGCGATGTCCTCGCCGTTACCTTAGCACGCACCGCGTCGTTGCCGCCGCGTCACGCAACACGCCGCCGGTTGCCGCACTATATTAACCGCGTTAATATATGAACACCGTTCACGACACACTACGTGTCACCGCGACCCAAGGAGGTGTCCCCACCATGGCAACGCCACCATCCCGCGACACCACCCGCGGCCGCGCACACCGTGACACCGGCAGCGACGCCGATCTCAACCGCGCACGCATCCTACGTCACCTTCAGCTCAATGGCATCTGCTCGCGCGCGCAGCTCGCCAAAACGCTGCACCTCACCCCCGCAGCCATCACCAAAATCACCGCACGTCTCATCGACGCCGGCATCCTCACCGAAACCGGCGACATCGAAGGCATCAACAACCGCCGTTCCATAGGCCTACGCATCAACGCCGCACAATTCCACGTACTCGGCGTCAAATTCGCCCGCACGCGCGTGCAATTCGGCATCTTCGACCTCGACGGCACACCCTTACACCTCGACGACATCCCCACACCCAACGACGGCGACACCCACACCGCACTCGCCACCATCCGCGAGCGCATCACCAGCATGTTGCACGACGACACGCGCATTATTGCCGTGGGCATTGCCGTACCCGGCCCGTATTTGCGCGACATCGGACAGGCGGCGATTATTTCTTCGATGCCGGACTGGCGGGATATTAATTTTCATGATGAGTTCGCACACGCGTTCAGCGTCCCCGTGTATTTCGAGCAGGATGCCCGGGCGGGTGCGTTGGCGCAGCGTCTGTTCAATCCGACGGTAACGGCTGATTGCATTGCGTATTATCTTGTTGGCGAAGGCGTGGGCTTGGGTGTGCTTGATCACAGCACGCTGCTGAACGGCTCGCGTGGCGCGGCTACGGAAATCGGCCATATCAGCGTGAATATCGATGGTATACCTTGCGAATGCGGCAACAACGGCTGTTTGGAACGGTATTGTTCCGCCGTCGCCATCCATCAGCGCATCACCGACAGCCATCTGATCGACGGCAGCGAGCGCATGACGCGCGCCCAGGCGTGCGAGGCGTTATTCGCCGCCGCACGGCAAGGCAATCCCGAAGCGCGCGCAATCATGCATGATGTGGCACGCTACGTGGCGCAAGGCTGCATCACCATTATCAACGCGTTCAATCCGGAACATATCGTCATCGGCGACATCGTTTCCGAAGCGGGAGCAACGTTCCTCGACGATGTGCGCGCATACGTGGCGCAACATGCCATCGCCCCGTTGAACGAGTCCACCACCATCAGCTTGACGACGTTAAGCACGGACGCCTCAGTATTGGGCGCCGCGTCCATCGCCATCACGCAATTCCTCCATCATCCATCGCGCTTTTGCGCCATCACCTGACGACACCACACGGTAATCTCGTCAACACATCAGAAAGGAAACACCCATGACCAAGCCATTCGTCCTCTCCCTTGGCGAACTCCTGTGGGACATGCTGCCCGGCGGCAAGCGCGCTGGCGGCGCCCCCGTCAACTTCATCTACCATGCCGCCATGAACGGCGCGGAAGGCTACTCCGTAAGCGCCGTGGGTGAAGACCCGCTCGGCGACGAACTCGAACAAGCCACCAAGGCGGCAGGCATCACCTCCGTGCTACAGCGCAACGCCTGGCCCACCAGCACCGTGGACGTGGAACTGTCCAACGGCATCCCCGAATACACCATCGTCAAGAACGTGGCATGGGATCACCTGCTGCTGACCACCGAACTGCTGGACCTGGTCACCAAAGCCGACGCCATCTGCTACGGCACGCTGGGCCTGCGCTCCCCCGAATCGCACGCCACCATCGTCGAACTGCTCAAGTATGCCAAGCCCGGCGCGATGAAGTTCTTCGACATCAATATCCGCAGCGACTTCTACTCCAAGGAACTCATCGAAGAGCTGCTCGGCTTCGCCACCGTATTCAAGCTCAACGACGCGGAACTGCTCATGCTGCGCGACCTGTTCGACATTCCCGGCGACACCGACGAAGAAGCCTGCCGTTGGTTCCTGGACACCTTCAACCTGGATTACATCATCCTCACCGGCGGCTCCACGTTCAGCACCATCACCGCTCGCGGCGGCGAAGTCTCCACCCTGTCCACCCCACACGTCGAAGTAGCGGACACCGTGGGCGCAGGCGACTCCTTCTCCGGCACCTTCACCGCCAAGATCCTCACCGGCGCCTCGCTCGCCGAAGCACACCGCGCGGCCGTCAACACCGCCGCATACGTGTGCACCGCCAGCGGCGCATGGCCCGCATACCCGGAAGAAGGCATTCCGGACTACCTCAACGGCGAAGCGTGATACAGGCGGGCGCTGCTGCCACGCGGTGGCAACCCGGCGCCCGTACCGAAAACCACCGCGACTTTGACAATACGATAAGGCTCCGAATCCTCAAGGACTCGGAGCCTTATCGATAGTGGGCACGTTGTATTGGCACAGCGCCCCGGCCAGGTTTCCCTCGATGGAATTGTGCATTTACCGCACTGATACGGCCAAAATTCTGTGCTTTTACCGACCCTGAACTTGAAATTGTGCCTTTACCCCACCCGCAGACGCGGTTTTGGGTCTCTACGGGTGTCGTAACAGCACATTTTCCACTTCCGAGTATGGTATATGCACACAAAACCACCCCTATCAGTGGGGTGAAAGCACAGTTTCCAAACCGGTTGCTCGAATCCCTCGCCAAAGTGTGTGTTTATACCACCAGTGGGGGCACGATCCCGCACATACCCCCCCCCGTCTCCCAAAAGTGTGTGTTTGTGACATCGGTGGAGCCGCAATCCCGCGCTTTTCTCCGTTCCCAAACCCGAAAGTGCGTGTTTCCGACATCCGTACGGCCGGTTTCGGGATTCCACGAGTGTGGTAAACACGCACCTTCTGGCCCAGAGTGGTATAAACACGCACAAAACAACGCCCACCAATGGTGGAAACACGCACTTTCGCGGTCGTAATCGGACTTGGGTTGGGCGGGGCATGGGATTGCAGGTCCACCATTGAACTGGGCGTCGTTTGTTGGACTGGAGCAATTCAGATGCGATGATCGGAAGGCATGGTTCTTTCGCCTGCGGGAGGAACGGAGAAGACATTACGACGACGGATTGCCGCGTAAGGCGTCGGAGCCTGCGAACCAATCGGATCACATACATCACCATCGAACTTTGGCATAGAGGCGTCTATATCACAATTCGATTTGTCCGCAACCAGCAGGAACTCTATCCCTGTTAGTTGAGAGAGAAATTCTCCAACTCTTGCAAGATTGACGTGCGGGAACGTACTTGATAGGTGTGTTGCCATAACAGATCTTGGAAGGCACTGAACTTTACTCAGTAGCGTCACGAGCTCGAGAATTACAGGTGAAGGCTTGAGACGCATATTTTGGGTAGCTCCTTGTGCGCGGTCGGGCGTATAAACCCACGTATACGTACCAGGAAAGCTGTTGATAATCGGGTTCAACCCCAGCGCTTCATTAGCGTCAGGTTTAGATACAGAGTGGCATTGCAAATGCCAGAGCAAATTCGATGCCGTACCGAGCTCGCCCACAGAGCGCCTTCGCACTCCCTCAAGCGCCCACCACGACTCCCACCAACCGCCAGAAACCCGCGATAACAAACAAAAACGCCCATCCTGACACACTGCCCGGCACTCCTAAGCAATGTATCACAATGAGCGTCTAAGTAGTGGACCCAAAGGGGAAGCAGTCTAACTCGGCGGCTTCCCCTTTAACAAAAGGGTCGCCGTCCGCTCCTTTCAGCATATCCCACGTGATTTCGGTCTTATCCTCCAAGTACCACGAGGTCACGACCAGCTTCTCGTCGTGGATATAAATCTTATCAACGAAATACTCCAATACCAGGTCGCGCGTCTCCGGGTTGTCGAAGTCCGCATGAAGGAACTTCTCGAAGTACGCCTTGATGCTGTGCTCATCCTCGCACAGCGAGACCTTGACGTTCTCGGCCTGTATCGCGTCGTTCAGGGATGCCTTCTGCACCTCAAGCTGGTTCAGACGCTCTATGAGGGTGTCGCTGAGCGCACCGCCCTCGATTGCCTTCATCAGGTTCGCTATGCTCTTCTCGACCTCTTTACGCTTCGCCTCCAGACTTTCGAGGTACCCTGTCTCCTTGTAATGCTCCTTGTAGTACACGGCGGCGTCCACTGCAAGGGACATCAGGTTCTCCGAGTCATCGATGATGTACTTCAGAACGTCGGTCACGAGGTCCTCAATCTAGTCCTTCTTGACCTTCTTCTTCGTGCACAGCTTCTTCCGCTGGGCGGAGCAATAGTAGTAGTAATACGTGCGCCCCGTCTTGCTCGTACCCGAGACACCCTGCATCGTCTCCCCGCACTCGCCGCAGTACAGCTTCCCGGTCAGCCAGTAGCGAGGAGCGCCATCCTCGCCCATTCCTCGCGCCCTCTGGGAACCCTTGCGCTTGTTCTCGGCGAGGCGCTTCTGCGCCCGGTAGAACGTCTCCTCGTCGACCAGAGCGGGCATCCCGCCGGGAACGACGAACTCGCCGGCCTGTATTCGCCGATGTACGCGCGGTTCTTGAGCATCCTGTGCATGGTCTTCACGCCGAAGGGATTGCCCCTCGACGCGCGCAGACCAGCCTCGTTGAACTCGTCGCAGATGGACTGCATGGGTTCTCCTTCGGCGTACTTCGCGAACATCAGCTGTACGAACGGCGCGGTATCGGGGTCTATGACGTACTTGCGCTTCTTGTCCACCTTCTCCGTCTTGAAGCCGAACACCTTGTGGCCGTTGCAGTTCGCGTGCTCGGCGTTGAAGTCCATCCCTCGTTGGATGTGTACGGACAGGTTTCGGCTGTAATACTCCGCCAGAGCCTCCATCAGCCCCTCGATGAGGATTCCCTCGGCGGTATCCGTCGGAATGTTCGCCGCCAGCAGGTGTATCTCGCACCCCGCGTCGCGAATCGTCTTCTTCGCCATCGCCAGCACGTACTTATCGCGACCCAAACGGTCGGTCTTCCACGCGATGAGAGCGTTCGGACGGATTTCCCCGACCTCCGACAGCATCAGCTGGAATCCCGGACGGTCTTCCTTTGTGCCGGATATGGCCGCGTCCTCGTACTCTCGGACGATTTTCAGTCCGTGCGCGTCCGCCCATTCGTGGGCAAGCTCGCGCTGCTGGTCGATGCTCGCCTCGTTCTGCGAGTGGGAGGAGTAGCGATAGCGATGCCGAGATTGTTGTCGTTGAGCTTTGATTTCTTTCTCGCCAAACGAATCACCTCCAAATTACTTATTTAATCAATTATACAATTAGCTAATTCAAAAGAATGCCCGCCGCTTACAGGAGCGACAGGCATTCACGATTTTATCAGTGCGAATTGCGCTCGACGTACGCCAGATACTGCTGATACTTGCGGAGCATCATGTTCTTCGTATATTGCTCCATATACGCATAATCAGGTTCGCCGGAATCGTCAACGGGGAGCATGATTCGTTCACGTTTGATACTATCTTTGTTGCCCATGTGCCCATAGGTGTATTTCGAGCATGTTTGCCTGATGGCCCGTGCCATGAATTGACCGCGATACATATTTAAGCCAGTGCAACGCAGTATCAATATTGACGAGCCAGCACCTCCGCGACCGAGAAAATCCATCGGTTGAAAGAATGTGCTGCCATCAACAGGGCTAACCGTAATACAACAGCCTTTATCCAACGGCTCACCATCTAACGGTTCACAGAGCTTCATAACCCCATTACTCGCACTTCCCGACGCAACAAATGGGACTCCGCCCGCTCGGTAATCGTCCTTGTTTCGCGCCATTGGACGGCTTACTTCGAACAACTCTCCAATGCGAAACTCGGTCCACTCTTTTTCATCTAACGCAGGAATCTCTACAAGCTCTCCCAGCTCTGCAACGCGCGCTTCGGCATACTTGCGATATTTTTCCTGCATCTCTTCGCGTTTCTGACGCGCATACGCTGCCATATATTCATAATCAGGTTTTCCGGCATGATTAACGGGAAGCAAGAATTGCGAACTGACCATACGGGAAGGGCGCCATTTCCGAGCATAGATGAAACAATCGCCTTGTTGACGAATCATTCGAGCAAGAAAAAGCGCTTCATCTTTACTCGCTGTGTGGTCACGTAGTGTGAGAGGGTTAACGTCATGCGTGCACGTAAATTGCCTCGGCTGATAGTAGCTATATCCGATAGCGGAACCGTTGTTTACTACGCAAATTGAACCCTTATTGAACAATTTGCGCTCAATAGGTTCATTTGGCCCATAACCCACCTTTGAATTATCCTCAACAGCCTGCAAAGTACAAAAACCCGTAACGCCATTGTTAATACCTGAGGCACCAATGAACGGTACTTTTCCATCAGAACTCATTGGTGGTTTCTTGTTGTAGAACCCGTGTCCGATAACAAACACGCTATTTATCGGAATACGCTCCCATTCCTTCTCATCAAGACTCTGCATCCTCGTCACCTCCCTCGAACAGGTACTCGCGATTCTGCATAACCATCGAGAACTCGAAAGTCAGGTAATCGCCGATAGCCTTTTCGAAATCCTCATCCGTCGGAATCTCGTCGTTGAAGTAGTAGAACGAATGCAACCACTCGTCATCGGCCTTCACCGTGGATTCGACGCAGAACTTGGAAGGAGCTTCGGCACGACTGAACCACACATCGAGGAGATGCTGCCTCTTGTCTTTCGCCGAATCGCCCTCGACCAGACCGACATGGGCACGTACCTCGTAACCGTCATCACGGAAGTCGATACTTGCACACCTTGTCCTCATCATGCGGTTCATGCGCCGTGAAAACCGCGATAACAGGGTTCGTGCCGACCCCGTAGAATGTATCGGTATTGCACGTGATAACACCCTCCAGCGTGTGCTTCTTCATGATGCTCGCCTTATATGCCTGCTCGGCTTTCGACTTGCCCGTCATTGAAGACTGCGGCACGATAACAGCGGCTCGTGCGCCGATTGCCAGCGAGTCCAGCATGTGCTCGATGAACGAAATCTCGTACTGCTCAGGGTCTGCCTTAGTGCCCTGAGAGTAAGGCGGATTCATCAGACCGACCGTCGCTCCCTTGAGCTGTACCTGAGCGGGGTTCTTGCGAAGAAAATCACAGCATTCCAAATTGCTGTTTCCATCCTTGCGAAGAATCATGTTCGCAGCTGCCACCGCGAACATATTGCTCTGCAACTCAAATCCATGAAGCTGTTTCTTCTTGATGTTCTTCCTCTGAGCGTCCGTATCTGCAAGCGTCAACATGCGGTGCATCGCCGAAATCAGGAATCCGGCCGTTCCGCATGTCGGGTCGAGCACAGTGTCGTCCGCCTGTATGTCCAGCAAATCGCACATCAGGTCGCAGATATGGCTCGGCGTGAGTACGATACCAAGCGTCTGTCCGTCTCCACCCGAATAGCTCATAAACTCGCCGTAGAAACGCCCGATGAAATCCTCGCTGGTTTTCTGGTACTTGATGTTCTTGAACACATGCTCGTACAGAAACTCGGTATAGAACTTCAAAGGGGTCTTGCCCAGCGTATCGTTCATCTCGTTCAAGCGAAAGCTCGTTTGCAGAATCGCGAACTCGGCAAGTAACTTGTCTTTCTTCGCGTCCGGTCCGACATTGGAGCGTGTCAAACGCGTTCTGATGGCGTTCATCAGCTTGTCGCCATCACGATTCCCAGCAAGCTGGTCGCCAGTCAAGGCGGAGATATTGAATCCACCGAACTCAATCTCATCCAGCGCCAGCAGAATACCGGCAACAACCAGCGGCTTGTCTTGGTCTTTCAACGTGCCGTATGTGCGCAGGTACTCATGAAGCTCCGCGGCATCTTTCAGAATCTGCTCGGTCGTTTTCTCGATATCTGTCGCCTCTTCGAGCACATATCGCGTGTAATATTCGCCGATATTCTGCTCGGAGAACCAAGTAAAGGATTCAATATCTTCAAGCTGCTTGTATCCCTCGCGGTCATCCACCCACAGAGGAGTGATGACATGATGCTTCGCATCTCCGGAAACACCTACTGCAAACACTTTCTTGAACGAACTGTTCTGCGCGATATGTTTCGCATAGAAATAGGCACCGTTCACGGCGTAATCGGTGATTGCCTTCACGCTCGTGTCGATGATTCCTTCATCCGTCAGCTTGATTTGCTTGTCAATATCGGCCTTGTCTTCGATGACAAGCACGAAATCCCCGATGACCGCCACGTACTCAGGGAATCCAGCATTCCCGGTTCCTCGCTTGGATGCGCTCTTCAAAGCCTCGTCAATTTCCTTGACCTCACTGCCTTGCGCATCGAAGTGAATCTTGCATTCATCGAGCTGTTTGGCCACCCATAAGTCAGTTCTGACTTCCTTCTTCGCCATTACTCAGCCACCTCCTCCAGATGCTCAGCAATCCACCCATGAATGATTGCCGCAATCGTCGTTTCCTTCTCAGCCGCCATCATCTTGAGCGCCTTCTTGTCGCTCACCGTCAGGGACAGCGAGAGGGTCGTGCGCTTCTCATCTGCGGCGGGAGCATCTGCGGAAACGGTCTTTTCTATCTTCTTCTGCTCGGCCTCGCGGTCGGCAGCGTATTTCTCGAACATGTTCGCCATGGCTTAGCCTCCTTTAATCATTTAATCATTTGTACAATTATACATCATTTCGTCTCATTTGTCGAGACCCAACATGCCTCTGACCTGCGGTTATTCAGCCGGGAACCCCGCAATCTCCCGCACCGTGTTCACCATCGACAGGGTCGCCTTCGCGGCCTTGCCCCTGCGAGCGCACCGCGTTCTCCGTACACGACCATTCGGGCCAGAGCGAGAGCAGAGCGGCCAAATCCTTCTTGAACCCGTATTTGCCGATGGGGCGGCCCGAAGGCTGGTTCTTCTGCATCCACGCGCAGTACAGCTCGTAGGCGAAATCCCACGGGAGCAAATCCCACGAAACAGCGGGAAGAACCTCCTCGCAGAACTGGCGAATCGGGTCGTTGTACGTCTTGAAATCCGTCAGCATGTCCTTACAGGTCTGGGGGATGGTCAACTCGTAATAGTCCGTCTCGTAGAGCAGGCGGTAGAGCACGTACTCAAGGACCTCCCTGCGATGCAGGTAGTCATTCTTGATGTACTTGCGCTCGTGTCCTTCGAATCGCTTCTCGAACGGAATCACGAGCAATCGCCTGTACATGGATTCCGACTTGTCCTTGAGCTTCGGGAACTCGTTCACGCACCGAATCATGAACCCATGGAACATGAACGTCCTCGGGTCCTTGAACTTGCGATTTATCTGGAACGGGTCATGCGTGATTACCGACTTGAGCGCCGCCGCATCGTCAACGAAGGTGCCCGTGTCGTTCTCGTCGGTGATAATCGCGGAAACACGGCAGAGGGGTTCCAGCATGAACTGCTGGGAGAACGCCTTCAGGGGCACTGAGGCCCAAGTCCCTCGACCGCAGAGATTGCGAATCAGGATGCACAGCGTTCCCTTGCCGTTGTTGCCCGACGTGGAGTAGAACCATGCGGTCTTGTTCCAGCTCGCTGCGGGGCGAATCGTCGCGCCCATGACCTCCCAGAGCAGGTCGACGACTTCAGGGTCGTCCGAAAGCTCGTTCATCCACGAGACCACATCCCAATCCGTACCGTCGTCATCGTTGTGGATGACCGGATTCTGGGCATTCGGGACGAAATCGACCTTCGACTTGCTCGTGAACACATACTCCGGGTCGAAACCGAGGAGCACCTTGCTCCCGTAGTCAAAGATTCCGTTGTTGACCGGAATCAAATCACGGTCGGAACAGCGCTCGACCCGCTTGCAGATGGAACGTAGGATTGCGACCGTCTCGTCCACGCCTCGCAAGGACATCGTTTTGTCGTACGAGCGAATCAGGCGCTCCAGAGTCTCGTCTCGGGTGTCGTAGCATCCCTCGTTCTCGCCGTCGGTCTGGTAGATTCCGATATCGAAGTTCCCTCGTTCTCGGCCTTGTTCCAGAGAATGCCCACGCCGTGGTGCAACTCCCTAATCAGAATCGCAATCTGCAAAGGGTGAAGCGCCGTCAGGCGGCGATAGCGCGCCTCTGGTTTCTTCGCATCGGGATAACGCTCGCTCTTCTTAGCGGTCGTAGGTACGTTCTCATCCGGACGTCCCAAGTTGTACTTCTCGATGCAATCGTTCGTTATTTCAAGCAACTCGACCTTGACGGTCGAGAAATCAGGCGACAAATCTGTATCGATATCCGACAGATACGCCAGCGTCACGGCCTCAAGCAGGTCGTCGTACGCTATGGATTGACTTTCGCACATATCTGTGATATCATTTATACAGTTGTTAGGTACCGTCCCGTAAGCGTCGCCAGCGCCGGGGCGGTTTTCTTTTTGCCTCATAACCTCACCTCCTTATTCGATGCCATGGGACATCAGGTACTTCTCGAACGTCTCACGATGGATACGACGGCGGCGGGAATTGCCCGTCATCATGACGAAATTCGCATCCTCTTTGTTCATCAGCTTCCGTACACGGGTCACCCCGATATCGAAGAGGGTGGCCGCCTCGACGGCAGTCAGAAACGGCTTGACCTGAAGAGCGTTCAGGTACGCCGCGTATTCCTCCATCGTCAGCTCATTGCCGCCGATGATTTTCTTCTTGCGGCCCAGAATCGGACTGTTATTAACAGTAGGCATATCCATTCCTCCTTTTTCTGCCTATAAACGCAAAAAAGCGGCGAACCAGAATCCGGCAATCAAGCTGAAATCTGATTCGCCGCTCGTCACGTTCGTGCGATTGCCGTCCTATTTGGACGGGTAGACGCTGTTGCCTCCCAAATCGGCTCGTCAGACCGACGCAGTTTCGAGGGCAGACCCTCAGCGGCTTCCTCCCGAGCCTCAGACTCGGTCTCAGATAGGCTTACGTCGGTATATCCCGGCCGCTATCCATCGGCAATCATGTCGCGAATACATCTATTCTTGTTCATTATACTTCATTCAACGCGAAAAAGCAATACTGAAGCACGCATTTACGCAGGTCAGGGGCTTGTCCGACGCTGTTTCCCGCCATAAATGAGCGGAAACGCCGACAAAAAATTGCTCGTCTCAAAAATCGTCGTACAGAAGAAAAGGGCGGATTGTCTAAGCTCGAAACTTTGGCACAACTTTGTTGTGCCAAAAAGTTGTGACATGCAGGAAACCACCGAAACGCATGTTCTCCTCACCGTGTACTCGGAATCTAATTCCGCATCAAGCGAAGCGAGATGCAGGTTGTGCCCCCACATCCTCTTCAAAATGTCCTCAGGGCCGTTTTACGGCACAGAAAAGCCCGAAGGGTAACAAGTACCACCTCGGGCTTAAAACATCTTAAAACGCAAAATACAGCGTCAAAAAAACGAAAAGGGGACGCCCTAAAGGGCATCCCCAAATCTATACACAAGCGCGAACTCATTCTTGATGAAGAAGAGTTCGACGCTTCCTCTTCTGGTGGAGCTGCGGGGAATTGAACCCCGGTCCGATAACCGTACCCTCAGTCTTCTACGTGCGTAGTTTGCTGGCCAGATGGCAAGTATTCTGCCCCCGCCTATGTCGCAAACAACCGGCGGCGGGCATATCCACAGTAAGTGTCCCTCACGCGCCCTGCGGCCCAATACGTGAGGCTAGTCTTCTTAACGACGCTCAACATCTCCCCGAAGACATGAGAGAGTGAACGGAGCGGCTGCTCGCTGGTTTATATCTGGCGCGAAGCTCAGGCAGCGAGAGCGAACTCAGTGCTGTTAGATTTGGCACTTATTGTTGTTGCGGAGGACATCCACGAGCGGACTCCGCGTTCTCGGCACGCTTCCCTGCGACGAACAGGTCACCGTCGAAACCGATCAGCCCCAATCTTGAATTATCAAGCTCGGCGTAATGCCGGACTTCCACTGTACACCATAATCGCGCCCAACATTGCCGATTCGCCACAAGCACAGCGCGCCGCCCGGCTCACACACCCCATCCGCATACGCTGCTTTTGCACAACTGCGCAACATGCTCAACCCGCATATACCGAGCACACCTTGCGCTAGCCTTGCGCATATGAAGGTTATTGTGCAGCGCGTCTCCCAAGCCCAGGTCAGCATCATCGACGAAGCCACCGGTGACGCGGATTCCACTATCCCAGTGCAGCGTATCGACCACGGTCTGGTGGCGCTGGTGGGCGTCAGCGACACCGACACCATGCAGACCGTGGAATGGATGGCACGCAAAATCGCCAATATGCGCATTTTCGAAGACGACCAAGGCAAAATGAACCGTTCCGTACTCGAGGTGCGCGGTTCGATACTGTCCGTTTCGCAGTTCACGCTGTTCGCCGCGGTCAAACACGGCAACCGCCCCAGCTTCACCGAGGCCGGCAACCCCGAACACGCCAAACGCCTATGGCTTGCCTTCAACGAGGCGTTACGCGTCTATGGCGTGACCGTGCGCGAAGGTCAGTTCGCCGCACACATGCAAGTGAGCCTGGTCAACGACGGGCCTGTCACCATTCCCATCGACACCGACCATCTGCACTAGACGGCGGACAAGACGCAAAAACACCCCACCCTATTTGATGATCGGGCGCAGCGGTGCGGAAACATCCACATTATGCTTGTCGCCGATCACATTCGGATCGTTGATGATCTTATCCACCACCGCTTTTTTCAACGTCAGTTCGGAGGCATCGCCCCATACGATGGTACGGTCACCGGTTTTCATGCGCGTGGTAATGGAGTCCTGCGTGTCCGCAGTGACTTCCGCAATGTCCACGCGCCACGATTCAGGCAGCGACCCTAAAATCTTCAATGCCGCCTGTACGGCGCGGTTACGCAGTCCCAACTCCACATTGCGCACCTGAATTACCGGAATGCCATCTACCGAAACATCTTTTACCGCGTTAAGCACACGCCCTTTGCTGTCCACGGCGGTCATGGTGCCATCGGAAGTTTTCAACATCGCCGCTGGCTTTTGCGCCTTCACCGTCACTTGCAAACTCTTAGGATACTGTTTCACCGCCTGAGCCTGCGTAACGCCCGGTATTTGGTTGAGCTGATCTTCCACCGTTCCCGTGGAAACCAAGAACAACGATTTGCCTTCCTGCTGTTCGGCAATGCTCATAATCTGCTGTTCGCTCACCCACTCATTGCCACCGGAAATCTCAATACGATCGCGTTCCAGCATGAATACCGGCGACCACAGCAGCAGCCATGTCACCGCCGCCAGCACTACTGCCACGGCAACGCCAATACCGATGCGCAGCGCCATAGACCGTATGCCCGCGCGTTTACGTTCCTTCAAACGAGCGTTGAAATCCACGATTTTAGGCCGTGTGATCACACCCAGCATGCCTGCCGTTTCATCCAATGTGCGGCGCACGACATCATCGCCTTGCAAGGAACGGGCATCCACAAACGCTCCGGACGATGATGCCCGACGAGCCACCCCATTGCCCCCGGCTTCACGTTGCGACGCCGAAGCCGTGGATTTCGTCGTACGCCCGGCGAGCATACGACTGGACGGCGATGTCTTCGACGGCGACGTTCCTGCCGATGTGCGCACCGAACGCATCGAACGCACCGAACCAGCATGTGGCGCATTGCCAGTATGCGTGTCTTGCGAATCGTCTTGCGGCGTCTGCTGCGACACCTCGCCAGCCTTGCCGCGCAATCGCCTCGGCAGCTTGCCGGCTAGTTTGCCGGCGAATTTGCCGGACACTCCCTGCATCCACGCTTTCGCCGAATCTTTCGCCCGAGCATTCGCCGCTGTGTCAGCAGCCTCCGCAGCAGTCACATCAACAGCGCTATCGGCAATCGCACCTGACGCCATACGCTCTGTGGACGCCCGCCCCGATGCCACACGACCAGAAGCCACACGCCCCGCTGAGCGCACTGGCTGCGCTGACTGCGCACCGCCCGACTCGCCGGATGACGCCGACCGCACCCGCCGCGCCATAACTACGCCACCTTGCCTTCTCGCTCACGCAGCGCCGTCAGCAGCACCTCGCACTGCCGCACAATGTCGCCCGCACCAACCGTGATAATCACGTCACCCTCACCAGCCTCATGCGCTACAGCCAACGCCGCCTCGCGCGCATCGGGAATCACCCGCATCGCACACGATTCAGCCGAATCATATTCCCGCACAATACTTGCCGCTGACACCTCGGGAAAATCTTCCTGACGCTCACGCGCCGGATAAATATCGGTGACGGTAACATCATCCGCCAACGCCAACGCCTGGGCGAACTGCGGCGCAAAATCGCGCGTGCGAGAGAACAAATGCGGCTGGAACACCACACGCAACACCGCTTGCGGGTAACGGCCGCGAGCCGCTTTCAACAATGCCTCGATCTCCGTGGGGTGATGCGCGTAATCATCAACCACCGTTACCCCATCGGCCACGCCACGCACCTCAAAACGACGCGACGCCCCCAAAAAGTCAGCCACACTATCAACCGCACGCCGCACCGGCATTCCCAACAAACATGCCGCAGTAATCGCCGCAGCAGCATTGCGCGCATTATGCACACCAGGAATCGACAACACCATCGGCACACGGCACGCATCCTGCCCCGTTACCGCCGCAGGCACCGACAGCACGGCATGTTCATTGCCGCTTCCAGCCTGCTCACTCGCCTCATCGATACCCACGCACGCGGCCACACGCACTCCATCGACCACACCGGCTCGCCATTGCGTGTCGGCATTCGTCGTCACCGCCACCACACGAGATGCAACGTCCTGCGGCAACGCGCGAAGCACCGCCAACGATCCTTCATCATCGACGCACAACACCACCCAGCGCGTGGCATGCCCGGCGTGCTCGACAAACGCCTGCCTATACCGCTCCACCGTGCCGTAATGGTCAAGATGATCGGCCTCCACGTTAGTGATAATGGCAATGGAGGGATGATATTTGGCGAAACTGCCGTCGGATTCGTCCGCTTCCGCCACCATCACCACACCGCTGCCCGCATGTCCGCCATCACGAGCCACGCCGTCAGCCGATTGCAACATGCCGCCAATGGCATAACTCGGGTCAGCCAGCTCGCCTTCACCGCCGCGCTCGAACAGATGCGCCAACAATGAGCTCGTCGTGGTTTTGCCATGCGCCCCCGCCACGGTCACGCCTTGCTTGCCAACCATGAGCAAGGCAAGCACGTCGCTACGGTGAATCACACGAATATCATGCGCCAGCGCATACGCCAATTCAGGATTATCCGCCTTGATGGCACTGGAATACACCACCGTGTCTGCATGGTGTACATTATCGGCACGCTGCCCGATGCATACGCGCACCCCCAACTCACGCAAACGCTGGGTTTTGGCGTTCTCCTCACGATCCGAGCCGGACACGGCGACACCGCGCTCATGCAACATTTCCGCAAGCACGCTCATACCCGCCCCTCCGATGCCGATGAAATGCGTAGCCCCCAACTCACGCACATCATCGAGGCAGGCGCACCGCGCCACCGTAGGATCCAATACCGACTGTGCGGTTTGCTGCGTTTGCGACACGACACCGACTCCTTCTATTAGCGACTCGCCTACCCCATTATGGTCGCGCCCGACCGCTGACACGGCCAGACAAGCAGAACCACATCATTTCACCATATGCAACACGCGATCGGCCATTACCTGCGCCGCATCACGCACGCCGTATTCCCACGACGCCCGTCCCATGGCCGCGAGCCGCCCAGCATCCGACAGCAACGGCAGCACATGGTCACGCACCCAAGCATCCGTAAATTCGGCATCCTCAACCAACACGCCACCACCCGCCTGCACCACCGGCTGGGCGTTAAAACGCTGCTCGCCGTTACCGATAGGCAACGGCACATACACCGCAGGCAATCCCAACGCGCTCAATTCGTTCACCGTGCCCGCACCCGACCGGCAAATCACCAAATCAGCGCATGCAAACGCCAAATCAATACGCTCGCTGTATTCCGCCACATGGTAGTCCCCGCCGCGCTCACCCAACGCGGACAACACACCCTCGCCGGCATGCTCGCTCACCAACTGGCGTACTTGCTCGGCCTTGCCCTTACCGGTCAGATGCACCACCTGGGCGACACGCAACAGCGCATCGGCGCTCGAGGCAACCGCCACATTGACATGCACCGCCCCCAACGAACCGCCGGTAACCACCACTACCGGGCGGCCCGGATCAAGCCCCAATGCTTGAGCGGCACGTTCACGCACGCCAGCCGCATCATGTTCACGCTGGTCACACAACTGCGCGATCGCCGGACGCAACGGCAGTCCGATACGTTCCACCGTTTGCCCAGAACGTGCCGCAAAGCCCGTATGCTCATAGGCCGTCGCCACATATTGCGCCCAACGGGCTCCCAAACGATTGGCCATGCCGGCACGAACATTCTGTTCATGAATGGCGATGGGAATACCCATGCCCTGCGCCGCCGAATACACCGGAGCCGAGGCGTAGCCGCCGAAACCCACTACCACATCGGCATGGCGACGCTGCAAAATCTCCCGACACATCGCCTTCTGCCGATGCCAACGCCGGGGAAATGCCAGCGCGGCCCGATTCAGCCGACGCGGGAACGGCACCTTCTCAATCACATCCAACGGCAACCCCGCCGCAGGGACCAAATCATGCTCCAACCCCACCGCGGTGCCCACCACGCTCAATTGCACTTGGGGACATTGGCGACGCAAAGCATCCGCCACCGACAACAACGGATTGACATGACCGGCAGTGCCACCGCCTGCCAGCACAATATGAGGAGCACTGTTCATACCGTCGAGCTTAGCGCACCCAAGCTACCGAGGCACTGCTTGCAACATCCCGTCAACGCATGACGATAGAGCCGACGCTCCATCAGACCGCCAGCAAGCACAAGAATCAACGACCTAATGCCGAGGACTCTGCCCGAATCTGCGGCTGCGCACGCATCATGCTGCACGCCGTCCCCGAAGCAATCAAACACATAATCAGCGAAGAACCACCAGCAGACACGAACGGCATAGGAACGCCAATAACCGGCAGAAAACCAATCACCACCATAATATTCATCAATGCCTGTCCGATTAGCCATGCCATAATGCT
Source organism: Bifidobacterium sp. LH_491 (assembly GCF_056356495.1). Taxonomy (NCBI): domain Bacteria; kingdom Bacillati; phylum Actinomycetota; class Actinomycetes; order Bifidobacteriales; family Bifidobacteriaceae; genus Bifidobacterium; species Bifidobacterium sp. LH_491. Next base: position 507,767 of record NZ_JBKEUI010000001.1, on the reverse strand, counting down.
CACTAAAACAGATGCATAATAATGATTCGGCGAGCACCGAGCCACCCACAGCAAACACCATCCCAACACGACAAACAGAACCATCACCATTGCCGCGCCGATAAACCCAGTTTCCTCACCGATAATCGCAAAAATAAAATCGTTATGAGCCTCCGGCAAATAATTCCACTTCTCCTTGGAATTGCCAATGCCAACGCCTAATAATCCACCTGACGCCATCGCATACCGCGCGTGTAACGACTGATAGCACACACCCTGCATCGAACTGGCGTCGCAACCACCATATGTCGCCAACACACGATTCAAACGATTGGGACTCATGAGCACCAATCCGACGAACCCCATAGCCAGCACCAGACCCGTACCCAACACATATTTCCACGGGAAACCACCCAGCAGCATCGCCACCACGCCAACACCGCCAACCACAATACACGTACCGATATCATGTCCCAACAGCACCAGCCCGATGCACCCGGCAAATACCGCTAGCGGGAAACCAAACGCATTGATGAAATTGCTATTTTTATAACGCTCACGCCCCACCATCATCGCATGGGGCATCCAAATACACAATGCAAACTTCATAACCTCCGCAGGCTGCATGCTAAACAAACCGAACACCGAAATCCAACCGGTGTTACCGTTCGCGCCACGCCCCAGCGAAGTTATGGTGAGAAACTGCAACAGCATAGAAAACAGCACTACCGCACCACCGCACCGCTGATAGTAAGCGGCCGGCACCCGCATAGCTATAAAGCCCAACACCAAGCCCAACACACAGAACTGTCCCTGACTCAACAGTTCTCCCCATGGAGACCCACCCTGCGACACTTGGCTAACCACCGAGCTGGAAAACACCATCACCACGCCGAAAAACGTGAGCAACAGCACCGTCACCCGGAACCCGTGGTAGCACCACAACGGATTGAGCAGACTGCGCATACCCGTGTATTGGTTGAACGCGGCGATATCCACATCGTTCGACGTGCCACGCGACGAAGACGACGAAGGACCAGACGAAGCGGCGGACGACGACAGCCTGAACCGCGACGAGGATGGAGACGATGAGGACAGGGACGAAGAAGCCCCCGAGGAGGCGCTGCGACGAATCCTAGCCATGAAACTTCACCCACTCCTGCGCACACTGCGCGAACTGATTGCCACGATCAGCATACGACACAAACTGATCCATAGACGCGCAAGCCGGTGCCAGCAGCACCACCGCATCACGCACGCCACTCTCGCGCGCCAATGCCCCCGCGGCCTCAACAGCACGCCGCATCACCGTCGCACGATCCTCAGGGTCAATGCGGCGCACCGGCACATCCGGTGCTTCGTCAGCCAAAGCCGACTCTATAGGCTCGCCGTCCACGCCCAACACCACCACGCCACACAAACGGTCGGCGCACTCACGCACCACCGAGGAGAAGCGAGCGCCCTTGGCCAAACCTCCGGCAAGCCACACCACACTGCCAGGCGCGAAACTATGCAGCGACGCAGCCGCTGCATGAGCATTGGTCGCCTTGGAATCATCCACAAACCGTATGTTTGCACCATCATGCAAGCGTGTCTGCGCCACCGTGGCAATGCGATGCCCCCCGGGAGCGAACGACACCAATCCATCCAGCGCCAACTGGCAATCAGCACCGTAGCCCAACACCAATGCCAGCGCCACCAGCGCATCGGCCAACAAATGCGGGTACACCGTGCCGTCCGGTTCTCGCAAATGCTCCAACCGCGCCACTTCCAACACGCGCACCGGCTCTCTCGGCTTGCCACCGGCCACGCCGCTGCAATCGACGATCCAGCCGTCGCATACACCCAACTGCCCCGACGTAGGCTCCCCCAAGGTCACACCAACCATACGGCAGCCCTCGGCACGATGCGCTTGGCTCGCCACGCGACTCACCCGCACATCGTCCGCGTTGTACACCAACGCCCGACGCACGCCATCATACACCCGCGCCTTATCGCGCACATAACCTTCCATGCCGCCGTGCCAATCCAAATGGTCATCGGCGATGTTGGTAATCGCGGCGCAATCCAATGCCATGCCATGCGTGTAATGCAACTGGAAGGAGCTCAACTCCACGCACAGCACATCATGCTGCGGCTCGCACGCCGCGCCCGACACCGGCACACCGATATTGCCCACCGCCGGAGCGTCCAGCCCGCACGCCGTCAGCATGGCCGACACCATTTGCGTCGTCGAGGTTTTGCCATTCGTGCCGGTAATGCCGATCCACGCGGCCGGTTTGCCGGTGCGCTCCGACGGCACACGCATCCGCCAGCCCAGCTCCACTTCGCTCATCACCGCAACGCCCTGCGACTCGGCATGCCGTAGCCATGACGTCGAAGGCGCAAACACCGGGGACACCACCAAGGCATCCATCGAATCCCACGGCACGGCATTGCCATCGTGATAATCGGCCTCCTCCTGCCGCTCATCAACACTGACCACACGACCTGCAACGCCGTCCAATACCGTAAGCGCACACCGTCCTGACACACCCAGGCCAGCCACCGCCACCGTCGCGCCTTGCAATTCCATTTCGCCTCTTTTCATCCGCGCCCGCACCAGCCGAACACAGGTCGCTGACAGATGCCATCAGACGTGTGCCGACATCACGGCAACGCCATACCGACTAGCCCAGCAGCAACCCCGAACGCACCACCCAATCGCCGTAGAAAATCACCACGCCGATCAGCACAAACATCAACTCAACCATCCAGAAACGCACCACCACTTTGCCTTCGGTCCAGCCCAACAATTCAAAATGATGATGAATCGGAGCCATCTTGAACACGCGCTTGCGCGTCATCTTGAAATAGCCAACCTGAATGACATCCGACATCGCCTCAATCACATACAAGCCACCAATAATCACGGCCAAAAACTCGGTATGCGTGGCAATCGACAGCGCACAGAACAAGCCACCCAACGCCAGCGAGCCGGTGTCACCCATAAAAATCGACGCCGGATTGGAGTTATACCATAGGAAGCCAAAGCACGACACCGCCGCGCACAAGGCAATAATCGTCAAATCCAACGGATCGGACACCGCATAGGTAAATCCCGCATGTGTGCCGCCCTGCACATGGTAGCTTTCCCAGAACGCAATCAGGCCATAGCCGGTAAACGCAATCATCGACGAGCCGGAAGCCAAACCATCCAATCCATCCGTCAAATTCACCGCGTTCGTCCACGCCGTCATGAGGAAATTCACCCAAATCACGAACAACACAATGGCCAGCACCCGACCAGCCGCCTCAAACGTAATGAACGGATGCTCGATAAAACTGATGCCCGCCTGAGCGCTGGGAAGCCCCGACTTAGTCGGCACCATCAATGACAGCACCGCATACACCGTCGCCAACAAGAATTGCCCGATGAACTTCGCCGAAACCGACAACCCTAAATTTTGCTTCTTGCGTACCTTGGCAAAATCGTCGATGAATCCCAACAATCCCATCGACAACATGGCGAACAGCACCAACATGGCGCTCCATGACGGCATGTCGCCATAAGCCAACCCGCGATACAATGCCGAAGCCGCCCACCCCAGCACAATGGCGATATTGATGACCACGCCGCCCATCGTCGGCGTACCACGCTTAACCTGATGGGATTGCGGGCCATCCTGGCGAATGTACTGTCCGTAATGCAACTTATGCACCAGACGAATCAACAGCGGGGTGCCCACGATGGTAACCACCAAAGACACCAAGATGCCGATAATTACGGAAATCACCCTATGCTCTCCATTCGTCGTGGACGGTTGGGGCCGCCTCGAATACCTGCCGCGCGTCCATCACCGGGCCGAAGACCATCGTGACGCCAACGCGCTCAACCCCGAGGCATGGGAGCCTTTCAGCAGCGCCACCATGCCTGGGTGTTCGTCGGACAAACGCCTCACCAGCGCGTCTGCCCGCTCAATGTCATGCACCAAGTCTACCGATACGGATGCCCCATCGTCGAGAGCCATGCACGCACCACGCGCAATCGCCTCCGCCAACGCATCCACATGCCCGTCATCACACGAGCCAACCGCCACCACGGCATCCACACCGCGCTCAACGGCCAGCGCGCCGATACGCTCATGCAATACCATCTCATCATCCCCCAATTCCAGCATGGCGCCCAACACCGCCACACGGAACACCGGATTCTCGCCGCCCCACGCACACAACCCCTCAATACCAGCACGCATCGAATCAGGATTGGCGTTAAAGGAGTCGTCAATCACCGTAAACGAACCAGCCCCCTGAGGCACATCAATCACCGCCATGCGATGCGCGCTCATACGGTCCATATCATGCAGCACTTGAGCAATCGTCGCCATCGGCATGCCATACGCATGCGCCACACTGGCCGCCGCCAACGCATTCATCACATTATGCGCACCGCGAACACCCAACGTTACCGACGTCGAACCACCATCAGCGTCATGGAACACGGCCGTAGCCCTAGCCTGCGCATCCACCCACACCTCGTCGGCGAACAATCCGGTGCGCGAACCATCATCATGCATACCGAACCACAGCACATCGCCATCCGCAAGTTCGGCCATTGCCGTCACATGGGCATCGTCCGCATTCAACACGGCGACACCGCCCGCACGTAAACCACGCACCATCTCGCTTTTCGCCTCGGCAATGCGCTCCACCGAGCCAAACTCACCCACATGGGCCACGCCAACCTTCAGCACCACCGCCATATCAGGCGGCACCAGCGACGTCAAACGGGCAATCTCACCGACATGGTTAGCCCCCATCTCCGCCACCAAAAACCGCGTGTGCGCATCGACCCGCAAAGCAGTCAGCGGCAAGCCAATCTCATTATTGAACGACCCAACCGGCGCCACTGTCGGCCCCAATCGAGACAGCAACGCAGCCAACATATCCTTCGTCGTGGTCTTGCCCACCGAACCGGTGACACCCACCACCGCAAACGGCTCTTCGGCAGCGCGGCGACGGCGAATATTGTCCTTCGCCAGCAGTCCCAACGCCTCCACCGTATCCGACACCACCACCTGAACAATAGGTACGTCGGCAAGCTCATGGTCAACTATCGCGCATACCGCGCCCCGGCTCGCAGCCTGCGTCACAAACTCATGGCCATCCACCCGTTCACCGACAATGGCCACAAACAGCGACCCAGCACACACCTCGCGCGAATCGGTAAGAGCCGAGGTCACCATTACATCGTCACCAGACTCCCCAGAAACCGGCACCACCCGGCCATAAACCGCTTGCGCAACCTGCGCCACACACATGGGCAGCATACACATCCTCCTTCAGTACGCCGCGCGTCGTTCACCGCATGTCATGCGAGACGCGCAACGCACTTTTGATATTGTTCCGACGCACACCAGCAGCCATCGACATGGCAATCGCCAACGACAACCGGCGCACATTCGCCTGGTCATACACGAACGTAGCCTGAGCTGCCATCACATCCGATTCATCCGTGCGGCACACCACATGCGCCAAACTCTCCTGCGGACAGCCATACATATCGCATACACGCCGCGTCATATCATGCGAATCCACCACGCCAGACAACACATCGAATCCCAACACATCAACATTCACCGCTTGCAGGGCATCAGGTGCCAACGTTTCCTCGTTCACAGCAATCACCACCGCCGCCGCCCCATCCTCGGCACACACGGCCAACATACGTTGCATATCCAGTACATTCAACGGATACGACAGCTCCACATACCGATCCAGCGACGACGAATCCCCCACCGTAATCACACCAACCGGATTGCCCAACATATGCAAGAAACCAGCCAATGACTTCACACTCGCCGCCACATCGGGCGCATTGCTACCGCAGATCGCAAACACGGCCAAGGTATCCGCCGGAGAACCGGCGATATCACACGCCAGCACCCCCACCTGATGGGCATCAGGGTCGGCAAACAACACCGGCAACGCAGCTTCGTCCACCTGCTCGCGCATGGCAAGCGGCAACAACGCAGCATACGCCCCACGGCAACGCGCTTGCTCCACAACTGCCGGATCAACCGGATGTAGCGGCATGAACAACGCTCCGGGACGCACCGACTCCACATCATCAGCCAGCGATGTCACCGTCACCCCAGAAGCAAACGGCGGCACCAAATCAAAACCATACCGCTGCGCCACATACCCAAGGGTCATGCGCCGAGTGATGGACTCACTCACCGTGCTCATCAGCCCACGCCTTTCCTACCACCATCATCACACGGCAACCATCGTTGTCACGAGGTCACCAATCCACTGGAATAGCATCCGTGCGCGGCGATGACTTGGGCACATTATATTTCTGCATAAGGAATTCACCAATCTTGGCGAACAACGGACCCGCCGTCAAACCACCATACGAACCAACGGGATCCTTCAGCACCACCGTCACCACAAAACGCGGATTGTCAGCGGGAATGATACCTGACCAGTCACTGATAATCGAGGTCAGCCCACCGGAACCATCGGACACTTCGGCGGTACCGGTCTTCGCAGCAACCCGATATCCGTCAACACCTGCAACCTTGCTGTAATGCTCGGCCACCGATTCCATTGCATTCATGACGTCGGCCGCTACCTGCTCATCCACCACGCGCACCGCTTGACCTTGATCGGGCTCGGTCACATGACCGTCGGCATCGGTAATGGACTTAATGATCTGCTGCTGATGGCGCACGCCCTTCGTGCCCAGCGTCGCCACCACATTCGTCAGTTGCAAGGCATTCGTGGAATAGCCCTGACCGAACAACACCGTGTCACGAGTACGGCCATCCCACGACGAAGCAGACGATAACTGGCCTTTGGACTCACCCGGCAAATTCAATCCGCTGGACTGTCCGATACCGAACTTCGTCAAGAACTCATAACGCTGTTCATTCGTATAATCCTCTGACGCCATCACGATGCCCGGATTCGACGAATTCTCAATAATGCCCGCCAGCGTCCAATGCTCATTGCCATGCTGCTCCGCATCATGGAACTCCTGACCATTATGCGTATAGCTGTACGGGACCACAAACTGGTCGGAAGCCTTGTGCAGACCAGTTTGCAGCAGACCGGCCATCGTAATGACCTTGCCAATCGAACCCGGTTCGAACGTCTGGCTCACCGCACGCGACACATTCAACTTCGCCGCATCACTACCCGCCTCATAATCATCGGTATCCGCCAATGCCACGATCTGGTTCGTCTGCAAATCCTGCACGACGGCAATGCCCCACTTGGCGTGGTAGGTATCGTGCCCTTCCTTGAGCACCTGTTTGACATACCATTGCACGTCGCTATCGATAGTCAGTGTCACGTCCGAGCCATTCACCGCATCTTTGGATTCAGATAGCGTTCCAGGAATCTCTTCCCCACCGCCACCCTGCTGGTAGCGCATGTAGCCGTCCTTGCCGGTAAGCGCCGAATTCTCCATCTGCTCGATACCGGCGACACCTTTGCCTTCGTCGTCCACGCCACCCAGCAGCGCCCCCATCAACGTACCGTTGGAATACATGCGCTCACTACTCAGCTCGCCATATACGATGCCCCCCAAATTCAAATCGTCAAGCTGGCGTTTGACTTCCGGGGTCACATCCTTCTTCAACACCACATACCGGCTGCTACCAGTAAGCTTCGCCCCCAACTCCATGGCGTTCATCCCCAAAATGGGCGCGATCAAGCGAGCCACCGCGGCAGGACCAGTAGCCCCTACCGGTTTGCCGTCAATCTCATAACAGGATGACGTAGTGTTCTTCGTGCACCGCTTCGCTTGGAATGTCGACGCCAAATACGGGTCACCGATAATCGTGTAACGCTCCACACTTTGCGCCAGCACCGTACCATTCGTATCCAAAATACGACCGCGCTGTGCTTTGATATCAATGGTGCGCGTGCGGCTCTTCGTCGCCGCCAACGCCACATTCTTACCATCCCACAATTGGATAAACGATAACTTTCCCAAGCACATTGACATACCAAGCGCCAATAACACGGCAATAACCGTGCCCACATCCAGCGACCGTTTGATGCGGGCCAACAACCCCATACGTCGTCCATTCATCACATACCCGCTTTCACTGCGCCGAAGGCTGATAGCCGTTCAAATCGATGCTCAACGCCCCCTGCTGAGGAACCATGCCCATATCCTGCGCCTTCTGCGGCAAACTCGCCTCCAAGGCATCCAACTTCGCCTGATCCTCCTGCACATCCTGTGTCAATGTATTGATGTGACTGGTAACCTCAGCGGCCGCAAACGAATTCTCCACCATCTGCGTGCGCAGCACCAAAGCACCAAACAACGACGCCGATAGCAACACCACCGCCACCGACACATACAGCAGCGGCGCACTCCTAGCCCGCGTCCACGCCACCACATTGCGCCACTGTTCACGGTACGTACCAGACTCCCGTTTACCACCGCGCACCACACGCAAATCCGGAGCAACCGGGCGATTTTGCGACGGCTCTCGACGCACGGAGGGCGCCGCATTGGATCGAATCGTTCGTACAGAGGCAGACATGCTTACCACTTCTTTCGCAAGGACGGACCGGTAGCGGCACCAGGCGCGGCTTCCCGACGGAAAGACGCACGCCAACGGGCAGGAATGGGACGAACCAGTTCAACGGCACGAAGACGCACCGAGGCGGAACGCGGATTACGCGCAATCTCCTCCTCGCCGGCCTTCAGTGCACCACGCACCAGCTCGCTGAAAAATGGACGGGCATCGGCAGGTACCACCGGCATATCGGCAGGCACATCAACTTTCAACCCTTGAGACATAAAGGTTTTCACCGTACGGTCCTCCAGCGAGTGGTAGGACTCCACCACCAGACGACCATGCGGCGCCAACCGCAACGCAATTTGCGGCAGCGTACACGCCAACTTCTCCAGCTCGCCGTTCACCTCAATGCGCAATGCTTGGAACACACGCTTGGCAGGGTTGCCTGACGGTCGATGCACCTGAGGAACCACGTCATCGACCAATGCCGACAGCTGCGCCGACGACTCCAGAGGATGCGCCTGACGCTCGCGCACGATACGACGCGCAATCTGGCGAGCATACCGCTCCTCGCCATAGCGCATGAAAATACTCGCCAATGCGCGCTCATCATACGTAGCCAGCACTTCGCGCGCGGTTAAGGACTGGCTGATGTCCATACGCATGTCCAACGGAGCGTCATGCGAGTAGGAAAAACCACGCTCCGTCTCGTCGATCTGCAAACTCGACAACCCCAAGTCCATAAACACCGCGTTCACGGCACGAATACCACGCCCATCCAACACCCGGCCAACCTCATCGAACGCCGCATGCACCGGCACGAAGCGATCGGCCAACCCCATGCGTTCCATACGCTTGGTCGCCAACGCCAGCGCCTCGGCATCACGATCAATGCCAATCAACGTAGCCTGCGGAGCGGCCTGCAGGAACGCCACGGCATGTCCCGCCAATCCCAATGTGCAATCCACTGCCACGGCACCCGGCGCACGCAACGCCGGCGCCATCAACTCCACGCACTCGTCCAGCAATACCGGCTGATGAATCTTTGTGTAATCCCGCTCCATCACCACTCCATCGCCGGCAACACGTCATCGGCAATATCGGCATACGCTTGCTCCTTGTCAGCAAGGTATTGCTCCCACGCCTGCCTATCCCAAATTTCGGCGCGCGTACCCACGCCAATCACCACAATGTCGTCGCCCAACCCCGCATATTCGCGCAGCATCTGCGGCACCAGCACACGGCCCTGCTTATCCGGCTCTTGGTCGACGGCACCGGAAAGGAAAATACGCAGATACTCGCGCGCCGCACGGTTGCCTAGCGACGTGCGCTGAATCTGCATGGCGATACGACGAAATTCCTGCGCCGGCAACAGATAGACGCAGCGTTCCTGGCCACGGGCCAAGACCAGCCCTTCCCCCAATTGCGCGCGCATTTTCGCCGGCAACGCCATACGTCCCTTGGCGTCGATCTTAGGAGCGTAAGTGCCAAGCAAGAGCGGCGGCAAGCCCACCGGCGCACTTGACGTCGAAGCCGACGGTTGAGATTCGGCGGAAATACTGGACTGCGCAAGGATATCGTCCATCATTCCACCTCCTTATTTGACACCGCGGCGACGTTGACCAGATACACTGGCAACAAAACTAATTCACCACTTTACCCCACTCCTCACCAAAATCCCCCACTTTCAGCATATTTTTTCACCTTTCCCAGCCGCCCACGACGCCATCCCCGCCATAACCGCGTTTTACACGCTCCGACCCTCCCCTCATCGGCGCGTCGCACCACACGGCAACCGCCCTAAGCGCAGCCACTACACCCCACGTAACAACCCAGCGCGACGCGCCCAATCATTCACAACCACAACACACACCGCGTCGTAACCGCCAAACGCACCAAAAATGCGATACAGTAGAGTGCCCGAAAAAACCATGGAGGAGCCTAGGGGAATGTCGACCTATTCCGACCAAATCCAAGAAGAACAGCAGTCCGTCACCCGCGCCTACACACGACTCGACGACCTGCGCGCCCAAGCGCGAGAACGCCTTGACGCCGTACGCGCCGCAGGCTCGCACGGATCGCCCACCCAACGCACCGAACGCGACTCCTTCGCCACCATGTACGAAGACCGGCTCATGCAACTGCGCGCCGTCGAAGACCGCCTCGTCTTCGGTCGACTCGACACCGCTGCCGGCGAGCGCCGATACATCGGCCGCATCGGCCTATCCGACGACCGACACGAACCCATCCTTACCGACTGGCGAGCCGAAGCCGCACGGCCATTCTACGAAGCCACACCATCGCACCACGGCGACATCGCCATGCGACGCCACATCACCCTGCAATTTCGCAACGTCATCGGCATCGAAGACGAAGTACTCGACATTCACGCCGACCACGTAGGCCGCGCCCAGGCGGCAGGCACCCTCACCGGCGAAGGCGCACTCATGGCAACGCTTGCCTCACGCCGCACTGGCAAAATGACCGACATCGTCGCCACCATCCAAGCCGAGCAAGACCGTATCATCCGCGGGCCGCTCAACCGTGCCGTCGTCGTCCAGGGCGGGCCGGGAACCGGCAAAACCGCCGTGGCTCTGCATCGAGCCGCCTACCTGCTGTACACCCACCGACGCACCTTGGAACGTTCGGGAGTCCTCGTCGTCGGCCCAAGCAGCACTTTCCTGCACTACATCGACCAGGTCTTGCCGTCCCTCGGTGAAACCGGCGTTGTCAGCCGCACTATCGGCAACCTTATCCCCGGCGTCGACACCACCGAAACCGACACACCCAAAGTCGCCTACCTCAAAGGCCAACGCCGCATGGCCCATGCCATTGCCAACGCCGTCGCCGCGCGTCAGCGCGTACCGCGAAACCTGCCCACCATTCGCATCAATGGATTCTCCATCCCCATGCTGGCCGTGGACTTCGAACAAGCCATCGCCGACGCGAAACGCACACGCCAACCACACAACAAAGCCCGCGAAACCTTCGTACGCTCCATGCTCAGCACCCTACGTGTACGCTATCTGGAACAACTCGACTACACCCCCGACAGCGCCGAACTCAACGACGTCATGCATCAACTGCGCATGAACGACCGCGTGCGCATCACCCTCAACCTCGCATGGCTTCCCATGACCGCGCACTGGCTTATCGACCAACTCTTCAGCAAATCACAACAATTGCGCCGGTTTGCACCTTGGCTCGCCGACGAGGACGTCGCCCTGCTGACGCGCCCTGCCGGATCATCGCTCACCATCAGTGATGTTCCGCTGCTGGACGAAGCCATGGAACTTCTCGGCCCCGACCCCAAGATGGCCGCCCGTCAAGCACGCATCGCCGCACAACGCGCCGAAGAAGAACGATACGCCAGCGAGGCGCTCGCCCAATCCGGTATCGACAGTGGCATCGTCACCTCCGCCATGCTGCTTGACAGCCTCAACGGCAATGACCCAGAGCTGACGGCGCAACGAGCCGCCGCCGATCGAGAATGGACCTACGGGCATATCGTGGTCGACGAAGCGCAGGAGCTCACTGACATGGACTGGCGCATGCTGATGCGGCGCTGCCCCTCGCGCTCATTCACCATCGTCGGCGACGTGGCACAAACCTCCGCGCTGGGAGGCACGCGAGCCTGGAACCGTACCATGGACCGCATGTTTGGCCCGGCGCACTGGGATCTCAACGAACTCACCATCAATTACCGCAACCCGCAGGCCGTGTCACACACCGCTTCGCAATTTGCCCGCAACGAAGGGCTATACATCTCCACCGTCAACGCAGTACGCGATGTGCCCGACGCCGTACACCGCCATACCGCAGCAGATGAAACCGCCCTGTTCGATCAACTGTGCGCCGTGAGCGACCATGCCATTGCACAATTCCTCGGCGATGATGGAACCGGACGCCTGGCGATTATTCTGCCTGACAGCATGATCGACGATGCCTGCAAGCGTCTATGGCGACACTGGGAGCAATCCCTCACCGCCGACACCGCGCGACGACTGCGCGAGCAAAGCCCCTGGGACGCGCAAGTGGTGATTTGCGGCGCACAAGACGTTAAAGGCTTGGAATACGACGCGGTAATCGTGGCGCAACCCTCGCGTATTGAAGAGGAAGCTCCCTCGCGCAAGGTGGCCGCAGCCGATTTGTATGTCGCCATGACCAGGCCCACGCAGCAGCTGTCTATAGTGCGGACAATTCACGACGAAGCTCAGCTGCCCCTATAAAGTGAGGGTATGCCTACCGCGTTACTGCTTGAAAACATCCATCCTCTCGCCGCGCAAACCCTGCGCGCCAGCGGCTTCACCGTGCGCACCCAGCCGGGAGCGCTCTCCTCGCAAGAGCTTGGCGAAGCATTGGCAGATGTTGACGTATTGGGCATCCGTTCAAAAACCACCATCGACGCCTCGGTGCTGGAGCATGCTCCACGGCTACGCGCCATCGGATGTTTTTGCATCGGCACCAATCAAGTGGATCTGCAAGCGGCCGCCAAACATGGCATTGCGGTGTTCAATGCGCCGTATTGCAATACGCGTTCCGTAGTGGAAATGGTGATCGGCGACATTATCGCGCTTATGCGCCGCATTCCTGAGCATACGCATCGGCTGCGCCAGGGTGTGTGGGATAAATCCGCTGCCGGATCGCATGAGGTGCGCGGCAAAACCTTGGGCATTATTGGTTATGGCAATATCGGCTCGCAACTGTCGGTGCTGGCCGAGGCGTTGGGCATGTCCGTCATCTTTTACGACATTGAAGAAAAACTGGCGTTGGGCAACGCACGACGCATGCATACGCTTGACGAGCTTTTGCAACAATCCGACGTGGTCAGCATTCATGTCGATGGCCGCGCCAGCAATGCGGGATTATTCACCGAATCGCTTTTCGCCCGCATGAAAGAACACGCCATATTCATTAATCTCTCACGCGGGTTCGTGGTTGACCTGCATGCCTTGGAACGACATATTGCCTCCGGGCATTTGTCTGGCGCCGCCGTTGACGTCTACCCTGACGAGCCGGCACGCAGCGGCGACCCTTTCACGTCGCCGCTTGCCGCGCATAGCAATGTGATTCTTACACCTCATGTCGGCGGTTCCACCGTGGAAGCCCAAGAAGCCATTGGGCATTTTGTGGCACAGCGTCTGCGCGATTATTGGTTCGACGGCTCCACCATGCTGTCGGTGAATCTGCCGAAGGTAACGACGGAACCGCATGGAGATCGCGCGCGCATTCTGCACTTGCACGACAATCTTCCCGGCGTGCTTGCCAAACTCAATCAGATTCTGGGCAGCGAATCCATCAACGTCACCGCACAGTCACTGGGTACCGAAGGGCAACTGGGCTATGTGGTCACCGATGTTTCTCACCGCCCCAGCGAGCAAGCGTGCGAACGGTTGGCAAATATCCCTGGAACAATTAGCCTGCGCGTGCTGTAGACGCCGCGGGTATTAGACGGGCCGAACGGGCGTTGAACGGGCATCAAGCAGACATCAACCGGTTATATAGCCATGACTGTTGCCTGCCCCCATCGTCCGCTTGCCGCCGTCTGGCGAACCGGCTATCTGACAAAACGGCTGCCCGGCGAGCCAACTGTATGACAAACTGACCGCCCGGCGAACCGGCTGACGAACGTCCCATCTGCCCGGAACCCCATTGTTGTCCGCTCACTTATCGTCGTCAACCAACATATATTGCCGATTCACTTATTGTCAGACTATTGGCCCGCTAGTGCGTTAGCGTCTTGCCCCGCTAGCACTTAGGAACGGTGGCGCAAATCATCAATGGCTTGCTGGAAGTCATCCACCGTTTCAAAGTTCTGGTAGACGCTTGCAAATCGAAGATAGGCAATTTCATCGAGGCCACGCAACGGTGCCAAAATCGCCTTGCCCACCTCTTCGGAGGGCACCTGCGCCAATCCTCGCGCACGCAAGTCTTCTTCTACACGCTGCCCCAACATCTTCAACGCGTCTTCATCAATGGGCCGCCCCTGGCATGCCTTGCGCACGCCGGAAATTACCTTAGCCCGATCAAAGGCCTCCACATTGCCTGAACGTTTGGAGACCAACAGCATCGTGGTTTCCCACGTCGTGCACCGCCGACCGCATGACGGACACTCACGACGACGTTTAATCGCGTGTCCATCCTCGCTAATGCGCGTATCGACGACTTTGGTGTCCGCATGTTGGCAAAAAGGGCAATGCATGCATCTACCATACCGCGCCCGGCCACACGACACCACTCCACGCTACCCCCTACCCCTCAACAGGCACCATAATGTTTTGCCCCACCTGCAAATTTGCACCGGACAAATCATTGATGGCCATGATACGATCCACCGTCACCGACACATCGCCTCCACGCGGCGTAATGCTTTGCGCGTATGTCCACAACGTATCCCCCGGCTGCACCGTATAGCTCGTCAACCGCGCCGGTCCAGTATCTGATATTGCACGAGGAGGCAGCAACAACGACCATATGGCGCTCGCACACACCACAAACCCCATCAACATGACCACCGCACGACGGTGCTGCTCACGACGACGGGCGCGCGCAACAGCCACAGAACCCCTGCGATGAATGGACTTGCGCTCCATAACACACCTCACTTCGAACATCTGTACTATCGAACAAGTGTTTTAAGTATGGCACAAATGTTCGAATAGTGCAACACACCCAATCGAACAGATGTTTGAGTAATCCTCTGTTCCGCGCTATGCTTGAAGACACGCCATGAGGAAAGGAGCCAGCCGTGCCTACGAACACCACCACCCCCTCCTCCGATTCCACCGCATCGGAACTCACCAGTCGGCAGCGGTTGGTGCTCGAGGCCATTCGCACCCACGTGCGCGAGCGCGGCTTCGCTCCGTCCTTCCGCGAAATTGGCGAAGCAGCAGGCCTACGCAGTCCTTCTTCAGTGAAGCACCAGCTGCAAACCCTGGCAGACAAAGGCTATATTCGCGTGAATGCCAACAAGGGACGAGCCATCGAACTGGTCGAGGAGCTGGAAACGCCGCAGGCGGCAACCGTCACCGTAACCCCGTATGACGACCAGACCTCCACGTCCATCATGCAATCGCACGATGTTCCCCTCGTCGGACGTATCGCCGCCGGCGTACCGATCACCGCAGAACAACATGTGGACGACGTGATGCGCCTACCCGAACGCCTTACCGGCGGCGGTACGCTATTCATGCTGGAAGTACACGGCGACTCCATGGTAGACGCCGCCATCTGTGACGGCGATTTCGTGGTGGTGCGCGAACAGAACACCGCACAAAACGGCGATATCGTCGCCGCATTGCTCGACGACGAAGCCACCGTCAAAACCTTCCGCAACGAACAAGGCCACGTATGGCTCATCCCCCATAACCCCGCTTACTCACCTATTGACGGCACACACGCCCATATCATGGGTAAAGTGGTCACTGTGCTTCGCCGTGTATAAACGGACGGTAGACAAGACACATCTCCGATACGTGATATTGCAACATCCAGCCAACGCCCACAACGACATACGCGAGGGCACTGAACTACCTCATGCATGCAGTACGGCTTCAGATTCCTGCAACGATATTGCCTGCGGCTCAAGCTGGAACGTGGAATGCTCAATCGATACCGGAAAATGTTCCGCGACACAAGTCCGCAATCGCATCAATACATGGCCATATTCAGCAACATCAATCCCATCTTCCACGATAATATGGGCTGTCAACACCGGCAATCCGCTCGACACCGCGCTGGCATGCACGTCATGCACGGCAACCACATGAGGCACAGTCAGCATATGCCGGCGCACCTCATCCACATCCAAGCCTTCCGGAGCCTCCTCCAACAGCACCCTACCGGCCGCGCGAACCAACACAACGGCCCGGGGCACCATCAGTGCGGCAATCAGCGCACCAGCCAACGCATCAAAACCAGCCCACCCAGTAGACCACAGCACCACAGCCGACACCACCACCGCACACGACCCCAACGCATCATTGACAACCTCTAAAAAAGCCGCACGCATATTCAGCGTTGCCGATCGTTCCGCATGCAACACCACGAGCGACACTACATTGGACAACAAACCAATCACGCCAAACAGCAACAACGGCAAACTCTGGTGCGTCAACGCATTATCGCCATGAATCAAACGCAGCGCCGCCTCTACCAACGCATACACGCCAACAGCCAAAAGCACCAGTCCTCCGCATGCCGCGGTAATCACCTCAAGACGTGCCCAGCCCCAAGTACGCACCGCGTTCGGACGACGACGCATCAGGACAGCAGTCACCGTCGAAGCCGCCAACACCGCAATATCGGTAACCATATGGCCAGCATCCACAAACAACGCCAACGAACCGGTAAACGCCGCCCCCACCAATTCCGCTACACACACCAGCGAGGTCATTCCCAACGCCACCAGCAATCGGCCATGCGACGGCAGACCCGAATCACCATGGCCACCATGCCCATGCACCATAAACCTCCCCGTCATATTCATACCGTTACGCAACACCACCATGGTACGCCGCCACTAAGCAACATAACCCAGTGTCATGAGAGACAAAAAAGGGACCCCGACGACAGTCGAAGCCCCTTGGAGGCGGAGTCAGAGGGATTCGAACCCTCGAGCCGCTTACACGACTAACACCTTAGCAGGGTGCCCCTATCGGCCACTCAGGCATGACTCCACGTTGCATCACTCTGACGCAACATCACAGTACTGTACCATCTTCTGCGGACTCGACCCGCCGACACGCACAAAATACCCCACCAACGTATCCCCTCATCCCCATCGCCACCCACTCGCACCACGAATTTCCGCCATCGGCACCGGAGCACCGGTTAGGATGACAGTATGAGCAATACACCACGGATCGCAGCCGCCAAACGCGACTGGGGACACGACGAAACCGGCTGCACCGTGCTGCACATCGACATGGACGCCTTCTACGCATCCCTCGAAATCGCACGGCATCCCGAGCTCCGAGGCAAACCCGTCATCATCGGCACAGGAACCCGCTCCGTCGTCTCCGCCGCCAGCTATGAAGCACGACAATACGGCATCAACTCCGCCATGCCCAGCGCACGCGCCCGCCAGCTCTGTCCCCAAGGCATCTTCCTGCCAGTCGATATGACATACTATCGCAGCATATCGCACCAAATATTCAGCACCATCTTCCAACACATCACCAACCGCGTCGAACAGGTGTCCGTCGACGAATGCTACATGGACGTTTCCGGAGCCCTCCTACAATGGCACCATCCCACCACCATCGCCGAATGGATCCGCCAAGCAGTACACCAGCAGTACGGCATCACCTGTTCGGTAGGCATCGCCAGCAACAAGCTCATTGCCAAAATGGCATCCACCAACGCCAAGCCCGATGGCATGTTGCTTATCCCCCGCAATCAACAAGCACGATTCGTCAACATCATGCCCCTGCGCGCCATACCCGGCATTGGTCCCGCATTGGAACACCGACTCAACCGTTGGGGCATCCAGTCCGTCGCCGATATGGCGGCGCTCGATGAACCCACCCTCGTCCAAGCCACCGGATCGCCAGCCATCGCACAACACTTATATTGGGCCGCGCGTGGCATCGACAACCGCCCGGTAGCGCCACACAGCGCGGAAAAATCCATCGGCGCCGAACGCACTTTTCTCGCCGACACCACCGACTATCGCCAAGTAGCCGATCTATTGCGCGCATGCTGCGATGATGTGGCCGCCAGCCTACGCGCACGAACACTTACCGCACGCACCATTACTCTCAAATTACGCTTCGCCGATCTTCGATACCTCACCCGGGCGCATACGCTCGAACAATCCACCGATACCGCCGGCACCCTATATCCCACCGTCCTCGCGTTGCTACGCAGCTACGCACAGCAACGCAACAGGCACGCAGCAGACAGTCGTATCGATGACATCGACGGCTACGGCAACGCCAGCAGCTCCGCCAACGCCAATAGCGGCAGCACCGAACCCATGCGCCTACCCGACGCCATACGACTGGCCGGGGTAAGCGTCAGTGCGCTCACCCCCGCCAACCAAGTCAGCATGCAGCCGTCACTCGATGATTTGCTGCAAGAGCAGGACGACCATCGCGCCACATCCCGCAACACTCGCATCCGCGACGCGGAACATGCCTTGGACGCGATTCGCAGCCGATACGGCACACAAGCGGTCAGCCTTGGCCTCGACCACAGTGCGCCGTCCTATCATCGGCTCGGCAGCCATACGCCAGAACACTAGTCCTGCGGCAACACGCCACCGTCCAGCTCATGCCTTCCCAAACGCGAATGGCGATATCCGTACCCGAAATATATCAGGAAGCCCAACGCCAGCCACACCAGGAAACGTATCCACGTAAGCACACTCAAATTCAGCATCAGCCACAAATTCGCCAGCGCCACTAGCAACGGCACCCACGGATTGCCCGGCATCGAGAAACCACGCTTCACATCAGGACGCTTCGCCCGCATAATCGGCACCGACAACGCCACCAGCAGGAACGCCGACAACGTGCCAATATTCACCATGTCGCTCAACACATCAATATCGAACAGGCACGCCACCAACGCCACCACAACGCCCACGCCAATTTGCAATCCGGCCGGAGTGCTGTGATTACCCGTCTTCGACAAACCACGCGGCAGCAGACCATCGCGGCTGATGGCAAACACAATGCGCGTCAACCCCAGCAGTAGCACCATCACCACTGTAGTCAAGCCGATCACAATGCCAAAGGAGATCACCTTGGCCGCCCAATCGGCGCCCACCAATTCGAACGCCGTCGCCAACGACGGATCCTTCACCGCCGCCAAGTCCTTATACGACACCATGCCCGTAGTCACTACCGCCACCAGCACATACAAAATCGTAACTAGACACATACCCAAGAAAATACCGCGCGGAACAGTACGCTTCGGATCCTTTGCCTCCTCCGACGCGGTTGCCACCACATCGAAACCGAGGAATGCGAAAAACACCAACGCCGCACCGGAAAGAATGCCCGGAATGCCATAAATGCTGGGCGACATGCCCGTCATCCACTGCCACAGCGGCTGGAATAATCCGCCACTTTGCGCAGCCCCCGGCACCGAGCCCGCCGGCTGGCTCGGCGGCACAAACGGCGTGTAGTTGCTCATCTTCACATAGAAGAAACCAACCACCACCACAAACAGCACCACACCGATCTTCAATATCGTCAATGCGCCATCCACGCGAGAAGACAGACGCGTGCCCAACACCAACAGCAGCGTAAACACGGCCACCACAATCACCGGAGCCACGTCCAACTGCATTCCCGCCAGCTGGACATGGGTACTCCACGGAAGACCGAACAATCGGAACAAATCATTGAGATACACACCCCAGTATTTGGCAATCACGGCACCGGCCATCAGCATTTCCAGAATCAAATCCCAGCCGATGATCCACGCAATCATTTCGCCGACCGTGGTATAGGTGAAGGTATATGCCGATCCCGCCACAGGAACGATGGACGCGAACTCGGCATAACACATCACCGCCGCGCCGCACACAATGCCGGCAATGATGAAACTCACGATCACGGCAGGTCCAGCATGGAATGCGGCAGCCTGCGCGCCAACGGAAAAAATGCCCGCACCAACTGCGACGGCGACTCCCATCACAGCCAAATCCCATGTGGTGAGGTTACGTTTCAGGCGGCGTCCTTCCTCATCGGTTTCAGCGATGGTCTGCTCCACACTCTTCGTTCTGAAGATATCCACTCTCTACCTCCTCGCTAGGGCAAGTCGACGTACGGCGGAAGCAATAGCCTCGTCCGACACCGTCGCGGAGAATCGTAAATAGCCTGGCGCGCCGTAAAATTCTCCCGGGCTTGGCAATATGCCAAGAGCCGCGAGCGCACTCATGTCTTGCCAACAATCACCACTGCGGGCCTTGACCCAGACATACAAACCACCTTGCGGCATCTGTGCATCATAGCCATAATTGCCCAATGCTTCAACCAGCGTGTCAAGTCGACGTCGGTAGCAGGCGAACTGATCGGCCACAGCAACGTCATCGCGCAGCGCCGCGGCCATCGACGCTTGCACAGGTCCGGGGATAATCTGGCCTATTTGTTTGCGATATGCGGCCATACGACGCACCATCGCGGCATCTCCGGCAATCCATGCCGCACGATACCCCGCCATATTGGACTGTTTGCTTAAGGAATAGAGCGCAAGAATACCGTTGGCACTGCCCTCGCAGACGGTCACGTCCAACATGCAAGGCGCGGGACGCCCGCCATCCGCCCAATGCAGCAGCGCGTAACATTCATCGGACAACACCGTGGCTCCGATGGCCCGCGCGGCGCTCACTATGCGGCGCAAATCCTGCACGGACAGCACTTGTCCGGTGGGGTTGCAGGGCGAGTTCACCCATATGGCTTTGACGCCCTCGATATCGCGCCAACTTTCGACATTCGCCACGTCATCGACTTTACAGACGCTCGCTCCCGCCAACTGCGTGCCAATCTCATATGTGGGATACGACACTGTGGGCTGGACCACGACATCACCCTCGCCGAGTTGCAGCAATGACGCCATTAACGCCACCGCCTCCTTGGAACCAACCGTCGGCAGCACGTCGGCATCGACGACATGGAGCGAAACCTCCCGACAGCGCTCATACCATGCCGTTATGGCCTCGCGCAAGCGCGTTATACCCACCGTCGGCGGATAGCCATAGGCGCACGGCTCGCCTGCCGCTTGCGCCAATGCCTGACGCACCGATTGCGGTACCTCATCCACAGGAGAACCGACCGACATATCGATGGCACCACCTTCAACCGCATTGGCCCGCTCGCGCAGTGGCGTCAACCGCGACCAATCATACGGTGTCGCAAACTCATGAAAACCCATAGCGTATTACCCCTCACCATAGTGATATGCCAACTCGTGCGCCCATAGGCAAAACTGGCATATGAGCAACAAAACAGGCATGGCCGCATGCCCGCCGATACGACGGCACACCACCATGCCTTACCGTCTCACAACAACGATGCGTCACACGATTAGGAGCGCACCGGCAATGCGGCAACCTGTTCGGGATCCTTGCCGAGAGGACCGGCTCCAGCGGCACCTCCAAGATCGCCGACCTCGTCAAAGAAGCTCACCGCCGCATCCTTATACCATGCCCACTCATCCGGCAAATCATCCTCGTAGAAAATCGCTTCCGTGGGGCACACCGGCTCACACGCTCCGCAATCCACACACTCGTTTGGATTGATGTACAGCGAGCGGTTGCCCTCGTAGATGCAATCCACCGGACATTCATCCACACACGCCCTATCCTTCACATCCACGCAAGGTTCAGCAATCACATATGGCATGACCTATTTCCTTTCAATCACCCTCGTATCGCCGTATTTACTACTGTCGTATGGTTTCAAGACTACACCCCAGACCCGTCAGGCTCGCTTATTGCACTACCATGAAACCCCTACCGTAACCGGCTCGGGAACCAGACTCACACCGAACACTTCACGCACGCCATCGCGAACACGCGCCGCCAATTGCGCAACGTCGTCGGCAGTAGCATTGCCTCGATTGGTCAACGCCAAGGTGTGTGCGCTGGACAAGGCAGCCCGCGCCTGCGGCGTCACGCGATATCCCTTCGCAAAACCTGCATGGTCAATCAGCCATGCCGCGGATGTTTTCACCCCAGGTGTGCCATCACCGCGCACCGCATCAAAACGCGGTGCATCTTGAGGCAACCGCGACGCCTCCTGGAGTGACAACACCGGATTCATAAAGAAGCTGCCGCAACTATGCCGGTCCAGCAACTGCTCGTCGGTCAAGGACCGCTGCGCCCGCAACGCCGACACAAGCTGCTGTTCGCGCTTTGCGCCAGCCATAGCGGTCAGCTCATACCGCGACGCGTCCTCCAACATGCCTTTGGCCGCACGGATGGCAAGCACCATGTCACGAATAACACGAGTATCCATACGCTCGCCCAACTCAACGCCCAACGCGTTCGCCAATTGCCCATATCCCACAACGCCGGTCGCGCAGTGCACCAAACGGAACGTCACGGAGAGCACCACATATCGCGGCGTGGGAAACATGGTGGCCGCAGGCACACCGGGAGCCTCATACATACTGGTTTTCAGCGCCGACGCTCGATACCCAAAACACATCTGTTCAGCGGTGAGCTCCAGCGTACGCTTCTCCAGGCGGTCCCAAACTTCCACGCTCACCACACTATCGGCGACTTCCTGCCCATAGGCACCGATATTCTGCACCACACTGGCACCCACCGTGCCTGGAATACCGGAAAGACCTTCGACACCCGATAGGCCTAATTCAACGCAAAACGCCACCAAATCATCCCAATTGCAGCCCGCTTCCGCCACAACATGCACACTGCGATCCGCCCCCTCAACCGGAGCTGCCTCATCGGGCACCATAATCGCGCGGCGAGCGTCACGCACCACCACACCCTCGAACGGCGCATCGCCAACCAGCAGATTCGACCCGCCTCCGACAACACACAACGGCAACCCACGGCTATCGGCCTCCTCTACAGCCTCGATAACGCCAACGCGGGTATCAGGCTCAATGAACCGCGCAATCGGCCCGCCGACCCCCATCGTGGTAATGTCCGCAAAAGTAATCGCCTGTGCCATTGGTGAAAATCCTGCCTTCGACGTCATGTGAACCATGGTATCTTGCATGCCATCATTCATGCGCGTCATCCCTGTACCGCCTTGTTCAACACGCTCTTGCCCATCATTCGCTTCCGCACCGCTTTCCACCTACGCCAGGTCGGCCGCACCCGCCCCAAGGCCCCGCGTCTTGCGCTTTGAGCACCTGCAGGTGATGTCTCATCGACAACAACATGATATGCGCATCCTCCAAACCAAGATGACGCTCACGATCATGCTCGGGCAACGCACCTTGTCGCCTGGCGTAGCCCTCCAACGTGTTGTCGCCATACGGATGCTCCTCATCAGGCACCGAGCCAGGATCCCACCGTCGGCTCATCGGCAACGTATCGATAATCGTAATCTTGCCCGCGCGGTAGCTTTCCGCATAACCGGCAACATTCAGCATGAAAAACTTATGCTCGAACGTAGCGTTATGCGCCACATACGGCTGCTCCTCCAACCGTGTCAACAAGCCTACTTGCGCCTGCTTCCACTCGTCAAACAACCGATATCCTTGCCCACGCTCACGCACATCGATGCCAGTCAGGGCAGCGATGAATGGATTGCCCACCAACGCAAGCCGTTCGGGAACACCAAACGATAAGCGTGACTGGCCATAGGCTCCATCAGCCCGGTAACTGTCCTGCTCATACCGATACTGCCGGCAGGCTGCATCCGGCCGCACGGCATCGGACAAACTGGGCGCGGCAGACATATCATCAGAGGACATGTCCATATATTCAAAACCAACGTCGATAATGTACGACCGTACCGGATCAACCCCCGTGGTTTCGATATCAATGCCCATCACTTCCGCGACATCGCGACCCGGCAAATAGGCATCACGCCAATCTCCACCAGCCTGGCGATGCATTGTCCGGTCCGTCTGCGAATGCTCAGCCTGCGACTGTGCGGCATGTGATGATTTCGCATCAGATGACTGCGTCGCAAACAAATCATAGGACGGCTGGCTCCGGGCACGACGGCGAGCGGCCATCTGACTGGTTCGCCTACGCGCACGCTCCTGCGATAGTTCAGCAGAACGATCCTGAATGGATGCGACCGAAACTTCCCCCAAGCCTTGCAGCACCGGCACCCGACCGCCGCAACGCCACTCCTCGCGTATGGTCCACCATCCACGCGACACACCAACAGCACGAATCATGTCGATTTCATCGCACAACCGTCTATTGGCATACGCCAACGCCCGAGGCAACCGATATGACGATATCGCGCGTTCCCGATCCATCATAAATACCGACGAACAACGATCAAGCAACGCTTCCATCCGATCGCGCGTATGCAAATCCTCACGCAATGCCTCAACGGCCTGCTCAAGGTCGGGCACGTCGGAGGCTCCGGCAAGACGGCCCACTCCCGACAACACATCCAGTTCACGAACCCACTGCCAATCAATGGCCTGTCCATCGGCGTCAGCATCAAGGCATGAAGCCCACGCGGCAATATCCGATTTCGCATCATCAATCCATGCGACATCCGCAACCATATGAGTCTCCTATCACCTTATGCAATCCCGATTATGGCCATGCCTGACCAACCTTGCACGAGCCATCTGATTGTTCACCACCCAGAGCGATGTCCACAGACCACCACCGACAGCGCATACCGCGCTGCAACACCGTAGTGAGCGCCAAAACCCATCGAGCCGCCCTACGCTATTGCTCCAACGAGAATCCTAATTCGCGTGACGCTTCGGTAGGAATCGGATCGTCACACCAGTATTCCGCCAAATTGTCATCGCTGGTCAAACTCCGTATCTGCGCCTGATCGATGTATAGTTCACCGGACAGGTGATCCGTTTCATGCTGGAAAATACGTGCCGGCCAACCGACCAATTCCTCGTGATGACTCACACCTTCCTCATCCTGCCAAGACGCCATAATGCGATGCCAACGGCGTCGCACCGCCTGATAGCCTTCCACGCTCAAACACCCCTCATAGAAACTTCGCGTCTGGTCGCCAACCGGCTCATAGGAAGGATTGATAATGACGTGGAATGGCATCTCACCAATCTCACGCGGATCATCGGCATCATCGCGCACATGGTCTTCCACCACCGCCAACGCCAAGCCAAGACCAATCTGCGGAGCGGCCAAGCCCACGCCAGGAGCCTCAAGCATGGTCATCCTCATGGTTTCGATCAACTTGTGCAGCGTCGTTTTGGAAAGCTGTCCGGCATAAGGTTCGCATTGCGCACGCAACACCGGTTCCCCCGCCTGCATGATGGGCAATACACGATCTTTCCCGGCGCTCCTGATAAGGCGTTCGACATCACGATTCAACGCCATATCCACTCCAGCACGTCCGAACATCTTCATTCCTTTCCAATCCCACCTATGTCATCGACAGATACGTAAATCCCCGCGAAGGCTACAGCGCCAGCTCCTGCGCCACCACAGCAGCAAGACGCTCGCACACCGCATCCGCCTGCTCCTGCGTTTCCGCTTCGGCCATCACCCGCACCAACGGCTCGGTACCGCTTGGACGTAGCAGCACACGGCCAGTCTGGCCAAGCAATCGTTCTTCTCGCTCCACTGCGGCCTGCACCTTCGCATTGGTCGAAGCCGACAACTTGTCGACATTCGGCACATTCACCAGCTGCTGCGGCAGCTGCGGAAAATCTGACGCCAATCGCTTGAGGCTCTTGCCTGAACGCACCACCTCATGGCATAACGTCAGCGCAGTCAACGTACCATCGCCCGTAGTGGCGAACTCTCGATTAATCACGTGCCCCGACTGCTCGCCGCCCAACGTATACCCGCCGCGCAGCATCTCCTCCAGCACATAGCGATCCCCCACAGCGGTCTGTACCGTGGCAATACCCATATCACGCAAGGCCAAACGCAACCCAAGATTGCTCATCACGGTTACCACCAGCGTATTGTTCGCCAACTTGCCCTCACGCTGTTTGGCACGCGCGAGAATACCCATAATCTGGTCTCCGTTAACCAGCGTGCCTTCTTCATCCACAGCGAGACAACGGTCGGCATCGCCGTCGAAAGCAACACCCATCGCGGCATCCGACGCCTTGACCATGGCTTGCAGTTGTTCGGGATGAGTGGATCCGGCGTTCTTATTGATGTTGTAGCCGTCTGGCGACGCATTAATCACCACCACTTCCGCACCGGCACGACGCAAGGCCTCGGGCGCCACCACCGATGTCGCGCCATTGGCACAATCCGCCACGATCTTCAAACCCGACAGCGGCTTAGACTCGGTTTTATCCGGCGCCACCGGAGCAATCGTCGAGACCAGGTGATCGATGTACAAGTTGGTGGCGGTCACGCTATCATGACTAACCCGACCAACCCCGTCACCCGTAGGTCTATCCCACGATTTTCCCAACACGGCCTCAATCTCATCTTCCGCGCTGTCCGCAAGCTTGAAGCCGCCACGCGCGAAGAATTTAATGCCGTTATCCGGCATGGGATTGTGCGATGCGGAAATAACCGCTCCCATCTCAACATTCAGCACCGATGTAAGGTATGCGATGCCAGGGGTGGGAATAATGCCGGCATCGATAACGTCAAAGCCGCCGGCACTCATGCCCGCCGACAAAGCCGACGCCAAGAAATCGCCGGACACACGGGTGTCGCGCCCCACCAACGCGCGACGACGTCCCTCACGCCGATTATCGGAGTCATGCCCTTCGCCCAATACGCGCACAGCGGCATCGCCCAGATCAAGCGCCAGCTGAGCCGTCAACGCCCGATTCGCCAATCCACGTACACCATCCGTACCAAACATCCTTGGCATATGATCTCGCCTCCGCTATTTCCGTCCTACGGCATCGCCCATCCGGCGACCGCCTAACCCATCGTACCCGCATAACCGCATCACACTACTCCAACGGACGCAATGTGCACGTAGGGCACACGACATCCGCAGCGTCACATCACTCGAACAGCTCACGCATCCCCATATCACACCTCAATAAATTCTTTTCCTAAAATAGGAAATATTGTCATTATTTGCGGCATACACCGTAGAAAAAATGTTAGCACGCACCTCGCAACACACCGAGACACGCGCATTAAATCAACACAAACACACGCCGCCGTCAAGAGTACACACTACGATATTCGTCTTACCAATCCAGCCTACACATCAGCAAAAACGCAATATTTTCAACGTTTTTTAAGGATATACCGCAAAAAAGGAGCCACCATGAGCCAGCACGAGTACACCACCAGACTTCCACCCACACCATCAACAAGTCCCACACAGCGACACCACGCGCCCCCATACGTCGAAATTGAAAAAATTACGAAACACTCAACGCTGAGCCACGATGCGCCATACGATGCATTGCGCACGTCTCAAGCCAGCGACGCGCCAGTACCCATATCTGGATATGACCACATTCGCCGTCTTGGCAATGGCTCCAGCGCACAAGTGCACCTCTACCGACGCCGAGCAGACAGCCAGCACGTTGCCATCAAAATACTGCACAACGCTTCGTCGGCACATACCAACCAGCGCCTCCTGGCCAGGAAGGAACTCTCCATACTGCGCACATTGGGAGCGCACCCCCATATCGTGTCCGTACATGACGCCGGTTTCACCCAATCAACGTCCTACCTCATCACCGATTACGCGCCTTACGGCTCTTGCCAAGACATGCTCAACCGCAAGCCCTACGACGTGGCCACCACCCTCGATTACGGCATACGACTGGCCGGAGCCGTCACCTCGTCGCACGCCCACGGCATCATCCACTGCGACATCAAACCTTCCAACATTCTCATCGACGCCAATGCGCGACCGCTACTCGCGGATTTTGGCATCGCTCACGCACTGTACAACCCTTACCGCCCCGCCTATTCCATCGCCTGGGCGGCGCCGGAAGTACTACACGGCTCACCACCCCACGAGCTTGCCGACGTCTACTCCCTGGCAGCATGCCTATATGCCATGATCTGCGGCACGTCACCCTTCCGCACCTCACGAACGTCCACACCCACCGGCAACACATGCACTAGACCTCCGACCCCTCCATCATTGCCACAACCCCATGCCCCGCCAGCGCTTGACCGACTGATCCGCAAGGCGCTGAATAACGACCCCACGCAACGCCCGCCCTGCGCCCTCACCTTTGCCACCGAGCTGCAACACATCCAACAACAGCTCTACGGATACGCCACCCCGCTAATCGTCTGACATACGCACACCCGGCACAGTCCACGAGGAAACCATCATGCACGCACCGCACACCAACACCAAGCGCCACAACCCTATGTTCGCGCGATTCCATACACGTCGACTTACCTACCTATGCCTAGTGGCGGTTATCGCATGCATTGGCATCGCCTCCTTCATTACCCGCATCACAACACGTCAACAAGTGCAACTCGATGACGCAAGCGTATGGGTCAGCTCCAGCATGCACCGCCAAGCGGTCCGACTGAATGTGGATGTCGGGGAGCCCACCGGCTCATTACCGTTGGAACAGCAGCAGTCACAACTCTTGCAATCCGGCGACCATACCATCATCACCACCGACACCACCGCATCATCCATTGACGCGGCAACGCTCAATACCACGAGCACCATACCCCTCGACGAACACACCACAGCAGTCGCAGGTGGCGAAACCATCGCTTTGATCAACCTCTCGAACGGCAAGGTCTGGATCGACCACCTCAACAACCCCAACCCGTCACCACCCGCACAACGCATTCCAGACATGCGCTTGGGCGCAGGCGGACGCATCAGCGTAGCCCATGACGGCACCGTGTACGGATACCGACCATCAGACGCTGGCATCCTATCCATTCGCCCAGGCGACCATGGCACGCGTCGCATAGCCACCATCGGACACAATGGCCCGCTCTCCGCCGACGCTTTTACCGTCATCGCCGGAACACCGGTTATTCTGCACGGCAAAACTGTGCAGTGGCCATCAGGTAGCGCCACCCTCCACACCTCACGTCATCTCACCCTGCAGAACACTCCATCCGATGACAAACAACACGGATGGGTGGCAGTGTCGAGCACAACCGGTCTGTACCGCATCAATCTGCGCCGTCCCCACCAGCAACCCACATACCAGGAAACCGCCGGCAGCGGCACGCCCGCAACCCCCATTTCCATATCCGGCTGCGTTCATGCCGCATGGTCGCAACAAGCCAACAACTATCTACGCGTCTGCTCGCCGGACGACCTGCGCACACCATTGCGCACCCTGCCAGACATCACCACCACCAGCGCACTGCAATTACGTCACAACCACCGTCTGGTGGTACTCAACGACACCGCTACCGGACGAGTATGGAACCCACAGCAACAGGACAGTATCATCACCATCGATTGGCAAACCTTGCACCAGCGAGACAACGTCGAGCAGCATGACAATCCGACGACAACCACACATCAGTCACTTACCCAACACTGCTCGTCGCAATCAGGACGCATCAACGCCATCGATGACCGTTTCACCATTCGCGCAGGCAAACCCACCATCATCGATCCGCTGCGCAATGACCAACATACCGATTGCTCCGTGCTCGCCATCACGTCGATCGCCCACACGCAATCCCATCTCACCGCCACCGCGATATATGCAGGACGCTACCTACAAGTAGAAGCCGACCCCAACACCCAGTCGGACTCAGCGCGACTTACCTACACCCTCGACGACGGACGAGGACACACCGCAACCGCATCCATCGCCCTAACCATCATTGCCGACGAAACCAATCAGCCGCCCACCCCATCGGACACTCCCCTCACCATCGACGTCGAACAAGGAGCCTCATACACGCTCAACGCCATGTCCGCGTTCGACGAACCAGAAGGAGACCCCTTAGCCCTTGTCTCCGCACGTGTAACCAATACCGCCGACGCCACCGTATCCATACGCCCTGATGGACAGCTCACCTTCCATGCGGGAGCCATGCCCTCAGGACAAGCCGCCATCGAGCTCACCGCCTCCGACGGCAACGGCACCGGCACCGCAACACTGTATGCCATCATCCATCCCAAAGACACCCTTGCCCCGGACATCGACCCCATCGCCATCAACGGCTCCATATCCACACCCACACGCATCAACCTTGCTCCCTACCTGCATGGCACCAGTTCCCAAGCGGCAATCGTCACCACCATCAACGCCCCAAACGGCACCGAAGCCGCGCTATCACCGGACGCCACCTCCATTACCGCTCAGGCGCACGATCCTGGCATCCACTACATTTCCTACACCGTTACTCAAGGGTCACAAACCGCCACCGGCCTTATCCGGTTCACAGCCACCATCCCCGTCAACAGCGCCGACCCCATTGCCACTACCGACATCGCGCTCCTTTCCACCGACGGCACTGCATCCGTGGAACCGTTGCTCAACGACGAGAATCCTCTCGCAGAACCGCTCTACCTCATCGGCGTGCATAGCGCGAGCGACAACACTCAACTGAATGCCGGCATTGTCGGACAGCGAATCCACCTACTTACCCATCTCATACCGCAAACGGTGCAAACGCTCACCTATACGATTGCAAACAGTACCGGCACAGCCACCGGCACCATACTGCTGTACCCGCCTTACGACGGAACACCGCACCCGCAGGCAGTACCATTGCACGCGCAGGTAAGAACCGGCGGCATCGTGGGCATCAACGTTCTTGATTATGTCCCCCATCACAGCAATGCCGATATATCCATAGACAGCGAGCTGCAACGCCATGAACCATTCCACGGACTTGCATTTGTATCCAACCGCACCATCCGATACCAAGCGTCAGATCAAGCGGGACGCGTCCAGCTCATCTACACGCTGCGCGACGAACACGGCAACACCGATTCGAACACGCTCACCATTGACGTCCACCCACACGACAGCGAACACAAAACGCCCCCACATCCCCAGCCAGTCGAAACACAGGCCAATGCAGGCTCTCGCATACGCATAGCCATACCACTGCAAGGCATAGACCCCGACGGCGACGATGTGCAGTTGCTCGGTCTAGGCAACACCGCACCTCGACTAGGACGCATCCTCAGCATCGAACCACACAGCATGACTTATGAAGCCTATCCGGATTCCAACGGAACGGACACCTTCACCTATGCCATCGAAGACTGGGCAGGACAGCGCAGCGAAGGAACCATACGCATCGCCGTCTCCTCGTCGCAGCCACACCTCTATCTCTCGGCACACGATGACCACATCATCCTACGACCGGACACCACCGTAGACATTCCCGTGCTCGACAACGACGTGGCCTCAAACAACGCCACATTGCAACTCGACCACCATCTCGAATCCGCAAACCTGCCAACAGCCCAAGTGCAAGACAACCACATACGCCTCACCACCATGCATGAGGCCGGCACAGCGCACATCATCTACCAAGCACGCACCGACTCCGGACTTACCAGCACCGCCGTGCTCACCGTCACCTGCGATCCCGACGCACCCATCGCCGCACCCATAGCCCAGGATTATTATGTTCCCGCTCACACCACCATCGGCAAACAATCCATCACCGTCGATATGGCCCCTTGGATAGGCAACCCCTCAGGACCAGCCGAAGCATTACACATCGGCGTAGAAGCATCAGCGCAGCGCTCGGCCCACCTGCAGCCACAGATCAGCCCCACGGCAATCACCATTGCATTATCCGACCATGCCCAATCCATCGCATACACCGTTACCAACAACTCCCACCAACTGACCTCCATCGCGTTCATTCATGTTCCCGCATATGGCGTGTTCCCACCGACGCTACGTCCCAACACACCGCCAATCCAAGTGGCGGCAGGTTCAAGCATCGCCATTGCACTTGCAGACTACATTCGCGTCGGAGCCGGCAAAACCCCCTACATCGACGAACATGCACCCATCAATGGCACCAAATGTGCCGATGAAGCTTTTATCATCGACGCCCATACCCTGCGTTTCACCGCCATTGAACACTATGCCGGCCCCGCTTCCATCAGCTTCACCGTCTCCGACGCGCCACCCGAGCAAACCCCTGGCATCATAAGCTCCGCGACCATCACCCTGCCCATCAGTATTACCGACGACACCCGTCATGCTCCCATCTTCGCCACCACCACTATCGATGTGGAAGCCGGAGGCCGACCCAGCACACTGAATCTTGATTCCCTTCTCACGACGCCACAGACCGATCAGCGCGAAAGCTATACCTACAGCGTGCAGTCCACACCGGCGAATCTTGAAACCAACATCAGCCCTACCGGATTGCTCACCTTGCGGGCCGAAGCCAATGCCACGCCAGGCAGCATCATCGCCGTACCATTCACCGTCACACACGTCTATGGCACCACCAACGCGGGCGTTACCGCTCGTATCGTGGCATCACAGCAGCCCTTGGCAAGAGTGCCGGACTCCACCGTTACCTTACAAGCCGGATCCTCGCATGCCATTGACCTTACCGAACACGCCTACAATCCCTTCCCCCAGACACCACTGCGCATCATACAATGTCCCTCGTCGACAGTCGACGGCGTTCGCATCTCTTGCAACAACTCCGCCACGGTTACCATTCATGCCGACAACACCGCGCCAGCCACTACGCAACAACTACCCATCATCGTCGAGGACGCAACCCGCGCCCCTAGCCGACACATCACCAACACCGTAACCATTAGCGTTGTCGACGTCCCCGACGCTCCGATGCTCGCCCCCATCACCGGCATTCCCGGCGACCGTGAAGTCAGTCTCCAATGGACAGCAGGCAACGCCAACGGAAGCCCCATCACCGACTACCGCGTCGTATGGAATGGCGCCACCTCCGGTTCGCAATCATGCGGCACCGCCACCTCCTGCCGCGTCAGCCGACTTTCCAACGGCAACACCTATACCTTCCACGTTATCGCCGTTAATGCCATCGGTGAATCGAAGCCTTCCAACACCATCCAAGCCACACCGGACGTCCCAGCACCCGCGCCCTCCAATGTCACGGCAACAGCCGGATACAACAGCATCACGGCGCAATGGCAAACACCAGAAGGCAATTTCAGCCGCATCGATCAATACCGCGTGTGCGTATTCATATCAGGCACCACGCTTACCGCAACCGCCAGCGGCACAGCCACCTCAACAACCGTGACCATACCGGACAACCTCATTCACGATGGCACAGCGGCCACAGTCACCATACAAGCGCACAACGCCGCCGACTGGAGCGCACTGTCAGAACCCAGCGCACCGGTATACCCTTGGTCCGCGCCGAGCGCGCCCACCATGACGCTTACCCACAGCACGAAACCCAAACCAAGCGTCACCGGCACCATCACTCTGAACGATTTGCGCAACGCCGGTTGCGCAAGCATTATCATCACCGATGCCGCCAAGCACTCGCAACACCTATCCTGCGACAACTCCTCGTTCACCATACCTTTGCCCATCAGCAAACTCAATCAACCGCTCACCATCAATGGCACCCTCGCCGCACGCCAGCCCCAAGTCCCCGAAGTCACCTTCTCCGCCAACATTACGCCAACATACGCCGTAGCAACTCCCACTATCAGCATCCAACCACGTCACACCAATCAAGCACTATGCGATATCGTGTGGCAGATCAACGACGAAGCAGACGGCATACACCTTGCTGCCGGAAACCTCAACCAGTTATTCACCCAACGCCGCGGATCTACCTCCCTGCAAGCCCCGCCATGGCAAGGATGTCCGACAGTCAAGGCATACCAAACCCTGGGGAATGTCCGCAGCGACACTGTTACCGCTCAAGACAACAGCGGATGGGTGAACCGCGTCGCACCCACCATCCACGGCACCATCACCCTACGATGGGATAACGCGAGCCGCAATCGCATCCTACTCGAAGGATGGCGAGGCATCGACACGTACGGGCAAGATACCGCTTATAACGTCACCATCAACGGGGACACCGCATCATACCAACCGTACGATCACAGCATAGACGCCACGAACATACCTTCCGCCGACGCCTATTCATGGACCCTCACCATCAGCATCAGCCAAGACCACAACTACCACGTTGACCTCACCGGAGCCGTCGGAGGCACGCGCAACCCCTTCGCCCAACTACGCTCACAGCAGGGGTTCATCCCCCATATACCACTCACCGCGCAAACGCCGGATCCCCAACATAAGATCAGTCGACAATACGCCAGCCAAGCAGACCAGCCAAGCAGACCAGCCAAGCAGACCAGCCAAGCAGACCAGCCAAACACACCAGCCAAGCAGACATCAGCGGGCATATGCCAGCCGAACACACCCCTTGCAACCACTACTCCTGCCGAAGGGAGCATCCGATATATCCACATCACCCAGCCCCCACCATACGCAGCAACCTAAGAACGTCACAACAGCACCCACCGCATACACAACACGCATGGCATAACAACAATTAACTCATCCACCGCACCAAGGAGCACCCATGACCACGTCACACAACGCAACCACGCCGCGAGATTTCACCACGCACCATCGCAACGGCAAGCCCAACACAGCTGCCAAACGCACTACCACCACGCGTCAGCAACACGACGTTTCCATTAGCCCCCTACCTACCTCAACCACACAGGATGCGCACATGACCGACGCCACCTCGCACACTACGCCATCGCATGACACGAATCCAGCCGACGCCACGATACATCACGACGCCATGCAAGACGCTGCCATGCGCGACGCCACCATCTACGCTCCACATCACCCTGACGGCACCATACATCCCGCAACCATGCCCGATGCCACCATACACAACACGGCCATGGACGATACCGTCGCTCACTCCATCGGCACACCATCACTCGACGACCACACCGTCATGCACGCCATCTCCAGCAAGACACCCAACGCCGATGCCACCATCATCAGCAATCCCACACCACACGATGTCGCTCACGAGAACTCGCATCGAGCACGGCAGTACGCCCAGCAACATGATCTGCAATACACCACCGCATTATTGCCTCCATCAGACACACCATCAGCCAAACGTCATCCAGACAACCATGCACCAAGCAATGCATCCCGCCGCATGACCGAACACACGCATAACGACGCAACCGACCGACAACCATCCGCCAACCGCGCAGCAGGACACACATCCGTGCACACCGGCGCATCTCCCGACGATATTGCGTTCTTCCATGAACGCTACGAGCAGCTCGCCAACCACATTGGCTCAGCCATTCTCGGCAAGCAACAGAGCATACGCCACTGCCTCACCGCCATCATCGCAGCAGGACACATCCTGCTCGAAGATCAACCAGGAACCGGCAAAACCCAATTAGCCAAAGCGCTCGCCCACGCCATCGACGCACCACTGCAGCGCATTCAATTCACCCCCGATCTGCTCCCCGCAGACATTACCGGCGTCACATGGTACGACCAGCGTTCCTCGACTTTTACCTTCCGCCCCGGCCCCATATTCGCCTCCATCGTTCTCGCCGACGAAATCAATCGCGCAACGCCAAAAACACAATCCGCATTACTTGAAGTCATGGAAGAGCACCACGTCACCATAGACGGCCATACCTATCACGTTCCCAACCCTTTCATCGTCATCGCCACCCAAAACCCTTGCGACCATCTCGGCACCCATCCCTTGCCCAGCGCACAAATGGACCGATTCCTCATTCGCACCTCTATGGGACATCCCGACCACCACAGCGCCATTACACTCGTCACCCAATCGGCAAACACCGACAGAGCAAGCACACTCACCCCACTATTGCAACCAGAAACCCTCCTGCGCATGCGCGGCATCGCCCAATCCATCACGGTCAGCGAAACCCTCGCCGAATATATCGTGCGCCTTGTCGAAGCCACACGCCACCATCCAGACGTCTACTCCGGAGCATCAACCCGAGCCGCCATCGCACTCGCCCGATGCGCGCAAGTCAACGCGGCAGCAGACGCCAGACACTATCTCATCCCCGACGACGTCACCACCATCGCACCCGCTGTTCTGGCGCACCGCATTACCCCCACCGCCTCCGCCCACGCCGACAACATCAGCGCCGACGACATCGTCGAACGCATCATAGAACACACACCGATGCCACATATCGAACGCACGACGGCATCTTCATCACACCCACTGACGACAACACCATTAGAGCTTGACACCACCCATACGAGCACCCACGCGAGCAACGATGCAGCATCCCCGTCAACCACGCCACCGTTCGCGGGCCCACCATCAGCCACACCACAAGCGTCATCACCAGCAACACCTCACACACAGGTACCGCAACGTCGATTCGCCCGCACTGGCATCCGAAGGATCCTTCCATGAGTACATTGCGCAACCGTATCCCACGCATCGCCTCACGCATCAGCGCGTTCGGCTATTGCACCATTGCCGCCGCAATATCCTGCCTTATTGCCTTTACCCCGCTGGGCTGGCATGAGCTCCTCGCCGCGGGTGTCACCATATCCATGCTGCTGCTCGCCGGGATGCTCTGTTCACTTGCTCCCATGCCGCACCATGCGAACATCGAGGTCACGCCACGACGACTACGCATCGCACAGACTTGCCATATTCGCATTACCATCACCAATACCACCAACCGACGCACCATGCGAGCGCACGGTGCGCTTGTCATT
Source organism: Bifidobacterium sp. LH_491 (assembly GCF_056356495.1). Classification (NCBI taxonomy): domain Bacteria; kingdom Bacillati; phylum Actinomycetota; class Actinomycetes; order Bifidobacteriales; family Bifidobacteriaceae; genus Bifidobacterium; species Bifidobacterium sp. LH_491. The sequence continues at coordinate 471,006 of NZ_JBKEUI010000001.1, read as the reverse complement.
GCAAGTCACACCCATCACCTACGCATCCCTTCACTCCCCGCGCGGCACACCCACCACATCACCATCGCATGCACGGCCGCCTCGCGCGGCAGCGTGCTCATAGGTCCGCTGCACATTATCCAAGGCGATCCGTGGGGTTTGGTTCGCCAACATGCCCACTGTCATGACACCGCCAATGTCATCGTGCATCCGACCATAGCCGACCTGACCACGACTATGCCGCAGCATACGCGCAATCTCGACGGTACGCCCAGCGGCGTGATGACCCACGATGACTTCGATTGCCTTGACATTCGCCCGTATACCCTGGGGGATGACTTACGCCATGTCCACTGGAAGCATACAGCGCGGCGAGGCACCCTTATGCTGCGTCGTTACGATGCCCATAAGCACGCCTTCGCTTCCATCAGTCTTGACGCCAATCGATCGCATTACCGCACCAGCGAAGAATTTGAACTTGCCGTCAGCGCATACGCTTCCATATCCGCATACTGCCTACGCCACGGCATCACCATTGCCGCACATGACGGCACCTTTAGCAGCATGCCGAGTAGCATCATCTCACTTCTGGACGCTTGCAGCTCCATCACGCCGCATGACGACCCACCGGCAACAAACCTGGCACTGCCCTATGAACGCAACGCCAATACACACTTTTTCGTTATCGGCTCCCAACACAGCGATGACAATCTACGCCAGCTGGCACGTACTGCGCCCGACGGGCACGTCACCATCATCGTGCAAACATCCACCACGCTGCCCCAACTACATACGGTATGCGGGCAAGTCACATTGCTGCGCATTCCCTCACTCGCAGCACTCACCACCAGCCTGACAACAATACTGACAAAGGCATAGCAATGAATACCGCCACAACATGGCCTTCTCCTGTTCTTTCAATACAGCCCAATCCCGCCCAAACCACGGGATTGCCTACGCATCACCGCGCCGCGTCACGTCTGTCGCGCCTCATCGACATGACCGCCAGCGCCGCACTCACCCTCACCGCCACGACCAACCTTATCGACGTGCATGGCTCCCCAGTATCGTGGCTTGCCACCGTCGTTCCCGCCATCATCGTAGCCCTCGCAGCCACCACTGCGCTCGCCGCACCCACCCCTCATCCAGCGCGCATACTTGGCCTGCTCATCACCGGACAAGTACTCATCGGCCCGCTGCTCATGGCTATCATGCCCACTCCATACGGCATTACGTTCGCACCAGAACACGTCCTGCGACACATAAGCCATATCTTCTCATGTTTCACCTCGATGCTCGCCACAGACCCGCCGGTCGGCAATACCGACGATGCACTGTTAGCCGCATGGAGCATCACCCTATGGGGCTGTGCTCTCACCATGCTGTGCGCGCAACACATACACGGCTCACACAGGCCCTTGCCATCAGATTCACAACCGTCCGCATCCGCATCGAACACTTCAACACCGAGCGCCTCACCGGCATACCGCGCACACCCTGCTTCGGCGCTTCTCGCACTCCTTACCGTAGCCTCGCATGCACTCTGCGCCCTCCTCGGCACCCACACCGGCTATCATCGTTCCCTGTCCGGCGCTATCGCCGCCGTCATTCTTATCGGATGGTGCGCTTACAAACACCGCCGCATCGATCACACACGTTGGCTATCCATCATCATGATTACCGGCATCGCATTCACCACAGCCCTATCCGCCTGCCATCTTGTCAGCCAGCACCGATTTATTGCACGCGAGCACTATGACGCTCCGTGGCATGCACGCGAACAAACCAGTCCACTTTCCCGCATGCGCGCCTATCGCAAGCACCATCAGGACGATGCGTTGCTTACCGTCCACGGTCTTCCCGAGCAGACCCCCATCCGCCTTGCGGTTATGGATCATTTTGACGGCAACATCTGGAGCATATCCTCCACTGCACCATCCTCAACCTATCGACGCACACCACCCACCGGCGACGCCACACCCGCAAGTTCCTCCTTTGACACAACCTTGCAACGCTCTGCGACACTCGACCCGTGGCTCCCGCTAGCAGGTATCCCCACCCACGTCGACGTGCCCTCCTGCACGCTGTATTACAACACGCAAACTCGTACCGCTATCTGCGAGCGACCTGCCGGAGAGGCAGTGCGTTATCGCCTGCAGGGCAGCACCGCTCCTCATCTTTCGCCACAACAGTTTGACAATGCCGCAGCCACATCGCTCAGCTCTGACGAACTTGATCATATTCCGCGTTCAGTGCGTGAACTTGCGACGTCCATTGCCGCTGGACAACGCACTGCAGGCGCCCAAGCCCGCACATTGGCACAGTGGCTGCATGAACACGGCTGGTTTTCACATGGAATGGAAGGGGACTATCCTTCCGCTCCTGGGCATGGCGAATATCGCATCGAGTCGATGCTTGGCGAAGGCATCATGGTGGGAGATAGCGAGCAATACGCGTCGGCAATGGCCTTGATGGCCCGATCCCTCGGCATACCCAGCCGTGTGGTAGTGGGATTTGCACCGTATGAGCACGATGATGTCATACACGAGAGCGAGTCCGATGAGACCGAACGCGCAGATATCGACAACCATGCGGGTTCCCCCAAACGCGTCACACCCACCACACCGGCAGACGCCAACAACGTCTCACCGGATGTTCGCGTGTTCACCGGCGAGGATATCAACGCATGGGTGGAAGTCAACCTTCGTGACTACGGCTGGGTACCGTTGTTCCCCACTCCTGATGATGACCGCCGCCCGCAAGATGACAATCTGCGCTCCACCAACCCCGATCCAGCTGTTCGGCAGCCTCCCACACCCTTGCACAATCCATCTAACGAGACACCGGCCACCCCACGGCACACCACCATTCATGGCACCAATGCCACAGCCCCCAATCATACTTGGCATATTCCCTGGCATATGCTTGCCACCATAGCCGCATACACTGCTCCCCTCTGGGGCACGGCACTCATCGTGGGCATACTTGTCACCATGCCGTTGGTCTACGCATGTGTGGCGCGCCGCAAAGGACATACCCGCAAATGCATCGCTTCGGCATGGCTCTTGCTCGTGATCACCGCACAACAACACCACACTTGGGCAACAGGCAACATCACGCGACGCCAACAGGCGCAACGTATTGCACGCTGCTTCGAGGCAGGAGCGCAAGAACGCGACCTGTTGATGCGATTAGCCCGCGAAGCCGATGAAGCTGCTTTTGGCCCGGATGTCTGGAACACACGCCGTGTGCAAACATATTGGAATACCGTGATGCGGCTACGTCGGTTCCTATTCGCCCGTCTTGGCTTCGTTCAACGATGGAGGGCTCGCCTCCGCGCGCATGTCATGATTCGCGCTCTGGCGTATGCACGCCACGCACCCCACAGTCCGACGTGACGTCACCCGCCTATAGCATGATCCCGGCCACCGTTGCCGGCAACCGGGATCATGAGATTCACGTCACGAGCGCATATCAGCATGCCATTAGCCCGACCGCCATAGGCTTCACACCGACGGCAGGCAATGGCGCACCACTACCGCATCACAATGATTCGTTGTACTTACGCACCTTCATCGCACGAGTCGAATCCTGAACGTTCTCGATGATGATACGACGCAAAGCGTTGTCGGCATCGGCATGAGCCATCAGCCAGTTGGCGCCTTCGATGCACAGCACCTCCGGATCGGCATTCACCGGGTACAGACCCTCGAGCAACGCCTCCGCCATATGGAAGGTGCGATGTTGCCAGATCCAGTCAGCCTCCTCGAAGTAACGCTTCGCATACGGCTTCGACAGTTCGGCCGAACCGCTGGCGAACCCGCGAGCCACAGCCTCAAGCTGCATATTTGTCAAGGATTCGTTGCGGATGGCCTCATCCCACGCCCAAGCCTTCGCCTCGGCAGTGGCACGGCTGGCGCGAGCGCCGTACGCAAACTCACGGTTCGCGGTGGTGTCGCTCTTGGCCAGCTGCGCGGCGATCTCATCTTCGCCGTACACATTCACACGCGCCAATGCGGTGACGATGTTCCACGTCAAATCGTTGTCGATGTCCAAACCGGCCAACGACACAGAACCATCCAGCAAACCCTTGGCCACAGCCACGAACTGCTCATCGCCTTGTTCGCCATACGTCAGGTAGGCGTTCACCAGCTGGAACTGCTCGTCGGAACCGGCTTCGGCAGCCTGTGCCAACTTCCACAGCTCCTCCGCGACATGTGCGCACACCGCATCATGACGGTCGGCACGCACATAATGCTTCGCCGTGGTGGCGACCTGCGCCAACGCATAACGGAAAGTCGTGGACTCTCGCTCGGTCGCCAGAGCCTTCAGACTCAACTCGATGAAACGCTCGGCCGGGAACTCGCCGTCGCGCGTCATGTCCCAGAAGGACAACCACACCACGGAACGAGCCAGAGCATCGGCGAAGCGGTACAGGTTCTGCGCCGCAAACTCCAAGGAACACTCATCGAAACGCAGCTTGGTGTAGGTCAGATCATCATCATTGACCAAGATGAACGCAGGACGCTGTTTGCCGGCTGCTTCCTCAACCACCGTCAGCTCACCGTCCACATCCAACTCGATGCGATCGGTACGCACGATGCTGCCATCCTCGGCCTCGTTGTAGAAGCCGATGGCAAGACGATGCGCACGCAGCACCGGATGGTCCGGCGTCGCGGTCTGCACCAGACGCAGCTGGGTGATGGTGCCGTCGGCAGCCTCATCGACCTCGGCCTTGATGGTGTTGATGTTCGCCTGTTCAAGCCACTGGGCGCTCCACGCCTTCAGGTCACGGCCCGAAGCGCTTTCCAGCTCGGCCAGCAAATCGGCCAGCGTCGCATTGCCATACGCATGCTTGTTCAGATACTGGTTGATGCCTTGGAAGAAGTGCTCGCGGCCCACATACGCCACCAGCTGCTTGAGCACCGACGCACCCTTGGCGTAGGTGATGCCATCGAAGTTCACGTACGTATCGTTCAGATCGTTGATCGGAGCGACGATCGGATGCGTGGTGGGCAGCTGATCCTGACGCAGCGCCCAGCTCTTCTCGCCGGAGCTGAACGTCGCCCATGCATCATGCCAATCCGTGGCTTCGGCAGTGGCCAGCGTGGATGTGAACTCAGCGAAGGACTCGTTGAGCCACAGGTCGTTCCACCACTTCATGGTCACGTAGTCGCCGAACCACATGTGCGCCAACTCGTGCAACACCGTCACCACGCGACGTTCGGCATAGGCGTCGGTGACCTTCGAATCGAACACATACTGGTCGCGGATGGTCACCAGGCCAATGTTTTCCATGGCGCCGGCGTTGTATTCCGGCACATAGATCTGGTCGTACTTGGCGTACGGATACGGCACGCCCCACGTCTTGGCGTAGAAGGCGAAGCCCTTCTTGGTGATGTCGAACAGGTAGTCCACATCCTTGGCCATCGCTTCCTTGAGCGCCTGGCGGCAGAACATGCCCAGCGGCACGGTGCGGCCATCCTCGTTCGCATACTCGGTGTACCAGCTGGCGTACGGACCGGCGCAGATGGCGGTCAGGTAGGAGCTCATCGTCGGCGTGGGTTCGAACGTCCAACGCTTGCTGGCTTCCACGGCGCGATCGCCCAACGTGCCGGCATCGCACATGCGCTCATCCGGCTGCACGTCGGCAACCGGCTGGTTGCACAGCACAAGCCAGCTTTCCGGAGCGGTCACCGTGAAATCGAACACGGCCTTGAGATCGGGCTGGTCGAAGACCGCGTAGACACGGCGGGCGTCCGGCACCTCGAACTGGGTGTACAGGTAGACGTTGCCGTCGGCGGGATCGACGCTGCGGTGCAGGCCTTCGCCGGTGTTGGAATAGTGGCACAGCGCGGTGACGACCACTTCGTTCGATTCCTGCAGGTTCGCCAGCTCGATGCGGTTGTCCGCATACACGGCCTTGGGATCAAGCTCGACGCCGTTGAGCACGACACCACCCACCTCGTCGGCGATGAGGTCCAGGAAGGTGCTGGCACCGGCCTTGGCCTGGAACGTCACGGTGGTGGTCGAGCCGAACTGCTCCGCCCCCTTGGTCAGATCCAACGATACTTGGTAATGAATGGGAGCCGAAACAACGCTGTACCGCTCTTCGGCCTCTACTCGGGTGAGATTCGATCCCGGCATGACTCTCCTTCATTGCTATCCGATACGCCCCGCCCGCTGGCAGAGCGCTATTGCTGGCATGGCGCGACCGTGAATCATCGCACGGCACGCACCACGCCGACAGATTGATTTATAGGTTACCGCCTGACGGTTCGAAAACCGTTCAATGGTTCGGTTCCCGCCTGGCGATCCGAACGCCGTTTGGCAATTCGATTATCATCCAACGGTCAGCCTCGCCTAACGGTTCGATTCCCGCTTGACGATCCCGTTACCGCTGATCGTCATCGGCGGCGATATCCGCCACCACCGGCACGATCATCGGCTTGCGACGCAGCTGACGCGCAATCCAACCTCCCAACGTGCGACGCATGATCTGTTGGAGCTTATACGTATCGCGCGTGCCTTGCATCATCGCGTCCTGCAACTGCTCCACAATCTGATGGCGAATCTTGTCGAATTCGCTTTCGTCCTCCGCCACGGCGTTGAGATAGATCTTGGGGCCGGACACCACATCGCCACGGGAGGTATCCACCACCACGAAGCTGGACACAAAGCCTTCGGTGCCCAGAATACGGCGCTTCTCCAGCTCTTCGTCCGTCAGCTCGCCGACCGAGTCGCCGTCCACGTACACGTAGCCGCAGGGTACGGAACCGACGACCGCGGCCTTGCCATGGTACAGGTCGACGACATCGCCATCCTCCGCCAACACCACGTTGCCCGGTTCCACACCGGTTTTCACGGCAATCAAACCGTTGGCCACCAAGTGGCGGTTCTCGCCGTGGATCGGCATGGCGCACTTGGGCTTGACGATGTTGTACAGGTACAGCAGCTCGCCTTCGTTGCAGTGACCAGACACGTGAATGGCGGCATTGTCCTTGTTGATGACGCGCGCACCCATCTGCACCAGTTTGTTGATGACCTTGTACACGCCATGTTCGTTGCCCGGAATCAGGGAGCTGGCCAAAATCACCGTGTCGAACTCGTTGATGGTGATGTCGCGGTGGTTTCCGTCGGCAATGCGGCCGAGCGCAGCCATCGGCTCGCCTTGCGAACCGGTGCACATGTACACGAGTTTGTCGTCCTGAATGTCACTGGCCTGGCGCAAGTCGACCACGGTGCCTTCGGGAATATGCAAATATCCCAAATCGGCGGCGATGGACATGTTGCGTACCATGGAACGGCCCACAAACACCACCTTGCGCCCGTACTTATGCGCGGCGTCCACCACCTGCTGTACGCGGTGCACGTGGCTGGAGAAGCTCGCTACGATGATCTTGCGGCTTGCCTCGGCGAACACGCGGTCAAGCGCCGGCCCAATGATGGTTTCCGGCTTGACGAACCCGGGCACTTCGGCGTTGGTGGAATCGGCCATCAACAGATCGACGCCCTGCTCGCCAAGCTTGCCGAACTCCACCAAATCGGTGACGCGATGATCCAACGGCAGCTGGTCGAGCTTAATGTCACCCGTATCGATAAGGCTTCCCGCCGGCGTCTTGACATACACGGCCAGCGCGTCGGGAATGGAGTGGGTCACCGTCATGAATTCCAAACTGAACGGCCCCACCTTGAGCTTGTCGCGCCCCTGCACCTGCATGGTGGTGGGGTTGATGCGGTGCTCCTTGCACTTGGCCTCCACGAAGGCCAACGTCAGCTTCGAACCAATCAGTGGAATGTCGGGACGCAGCCGCAGCAGATACGGCACACCGCCGATATGATCCTCGTGACCATGGGTGAGCACCAACGCCTCCACCTGGTCAAGGCGATCCTTGATGTAGTGGAAGTCAGGCAGAATCAAGTCGACGCCCGGCTGTTCCTCTTCGGGGAACAGCACGCCGCAGTCGATCAGCAGAATATGCCCGTTGTATTCCACCACGTTCATATTGCGGCCTATTTCGCCCAAGCCGCCCAACGGCACGATACGCATCGAGCCCTTGCGGTACTTCGGCGGCGCAATCAACGTGCGCTGCGGAGCCTTCGAAGCGGCTCCCCTGTTCGACGCCCCACGGGCCGGCCCCCTGCCCGACGATGCGGCACGGGTGCCGCGCGTCCGGCTGGACGAAGTCTTGCCGGCTGGGGTTTCGCTAGTCGCAGTTTTGCCGGACGATGCCTTGCCGGCCTTGGCGCCGGAAGCCGAAGCGCCGCGAGCCGAGGAGGCCGCACTGTCAGCTCCCGATGCGGTCTTGCGTACACTCGATCCCCGACGGGTGCGGGCCGTCTGTCCGGACGAGCTCTTGCCGGAGGCCGAGCGTCGCGTCGAGGCGCTGGCGTCGGTCTTGCTACCGCGCTTGTGCACTGTTGTTGTTTGTTCTTCTGCCATAGTGTGTATGTCTCTTGTGTAATCAGTGTCGACGCCGTTGCGCCGACGAGGTCTTCTTTTACGCCGGCAATACGCCAGCCTCGCGCATGCCACGTTCGGCACGCGCCAATTCATCGGGACCGGGTCCCACATTGGGCAAACGCATGGTCGAGCTGGCCATCACCCCGCGCACACGCAATGCCGCCTTGGCCATCACCGCTTGGAATCCATTGCCATTCAACGCTTCCACCAGCGGAGCCAACCGCACGGACAACGCCTGCGCCTCATGGATGTCGCCACGGTCGAACGCCTGCGCCAACGCCATCATCTCCCCGGCGGCGGCATGTGCCGTCACGGAAATAATACCCACCGCGCCAATCGACAGGAACGGTAGAAACAGTCCATCATCGCCGGAATACCAAGCCAATCCGGTTTCCATACGCTTGCGCACGGCACCGGCGATGTCGCCGGTGGCATCCTTCACGGCACGCACATGCTCCAGCTTCGCCAAGCGACGATACGTGTCCAACGCAATATGCACGCCAGTACGACCCGGCACGTCATAGACAATGATCGGCTTGTCGGTGGCTCCGTTCACCGCCTCGTAATGGCGGAAAATACCTTCCTGCGAAGGACGCGAATAATAAGGAGCCACCACCAGCACCGCATCGGCGCCGGCCTGCTGGGTCTGCTCGACCATACGCACGGAATGCACCGTGTCGTTCGAGCCGGCACCGGAAATCACCGGCACGGACACCACGTCTTTCACGGCACGCACCAGTTCGACCTTTTCCTCCATATGCGTGGCGGGAGATTCGCCCGTGGTGCCGTTGACCACCAAGCCGTCCGCGCCATCTTCCACCAGCTGCTTGGCAACACGCTGCGCGGTGTCATAATCGATGGAGCCATCGGACTTCATCGGCGTTACCATCGCAGGCAAAATACGGCCGAACGGGGCGGAATCAAGAAGATGCATGGAGCCTACAGTCATACCTTCACCGTACCGCGCCGCACGGACGGTGTCCATATCGCAAATCGGCTTGCCTGGGCGGCTGCAAGCCCGGTCGCCGCTCATGAGCTGTTCCTCGGCCGCACCGACATCAATTGATGCGGGAAGCAAGACGCACGCCGAATGGCGCGTCTCACGACAGCGACAGGAACTGATCCAATCCCACCGTCAGCCCCGGATGCGCGCCACCGGCCAGCTCGCGCACCGCCAGCAACACTCCCGGCATGAACGAAACACGGTCGAAACTGTCGGCGCGAATCACCAGCTGCTCGCCGGCATTGCCCAACAAGATCTCTTCATGAGCGTTCAAACCACGCAAACGCACCGCATGCACGTGCACGCCTTCCACATTCTGCCCGCGTGAACCGCCGTCGCTGGCCGTAGCATCCGGCATGGGGGCGCACCCCGCCTCGCGACGGGTCCGCGCGATGGCATGAGCCGTATGCAACGCCGTGCCCGAAGGCGCGTCGACCTTGTCCGGATGATGCATCTCGATAATTTCCGCAGAGGCAAAATATCGCGCCGCCACCGTGGCGAAATAATCGGCCAGCACGGCGGAAATCGCAAAATTCGGCGCGATGAAGACACTTTGTCCTTCACGCGGCGCATGGCGCAACGCTTCGCGCACCTGCTCGTAACCCGCATCATCCCAGCCCGTGGTGCCCACCACCACGTCGACGCCTTGCGCCACCAGCGTCGCCACATTCGATCGGGTGGCCGACGGCACCGTAAACTCCACCACCACATCCGTATTCTCAGGCGAAATCACCGTCAGGTCATCGCCGGAATCCAACGTCAACGCCAACTGCATATCGTCGGCCGTCTGCACCGCCTGCACCACATGCGAGCCCATGCGCCCGTGCGCACCCACCACCGACACTCGGATTGCTGTCTGCTGCGTCACCATATGCTCCTTCTGAATACGATTTACGGATAGCGTTCCGTGCCAAGCCTAGCGCATTGCGCCCGATTTGCGGGCCAGTGTCCATCCCAATAACGCCAACGGCACCGCGCATGCCGTACATATCCACGGCACCATCAGTCCGATATGCGGATCAAAACGGTCCAATACCAGTCCCGCAACGGTCGACCCGAAGGAAGCGCCCACCGTTCCCGCGGTCGTCACCCACGACAAACCCTCGGTGAGCGAACGCGCCGGCACAATATCCTTGACAATCAGATTGCCCGTGGCGAAGATCGGCGATACCGCCAAACCAGCGAGCACCTCCATACAGCCCAACAGCACCAAATTGTCCATCGTGACGCGGAACATCACGAATCCCACGGTGAGGGCGCACAGGAACATCACCATATGACGCCAGTGCGAACCGGACAATTCCCGCGAGCCGAACAGCAGCGCGCCCACGCACGAGCCGACCGCAAACATCGCAAGCTGAATGCCCAGCAATTGCTCCAAGCCCATTGCCTTCATGCTGGCGGTAATCGACACGTCGAACGCCGTAAAGCTCATGTTAAACACCAGGAACACCACCAGCAGCGGCAGAATACCGGGATACAGCAACGCACTGCGGCTTTTGCGTCCATTGTTGCCGCGACGAGCGAACAAGCCCTGCGCCGCGCCCTGCTGCTCCAATGCGTTGCGCACATCGCCGTCGCGCGCATCCGCCGAACGCACGGCCACCTCACGTACCACCGGCGGCTGGGTCTGCCTCAGGGAGAAGAAGGTCGTGCCACCAATCGCCGTGGCACACGTCGGCACGAACAACTGCGACACCGGATGCACGGAAGTCGCCAAAAACGCCGCCAGAATCGGCCCGAGGATAAACACCACCTCGTCGATGGCCGCCTCCAACGCATACGCAGTATTGAGCAAACCCGTCTCATCATCGCGCAAGGCATACGCCCAACGGGTACGCACCAACGCACCATACGAGAACTGGGTCAGTCCCATAGCCACCGCCAAGGTGAACAATACCGGCAGCGGCACACGCACCAACGCGCCACAGGCAAACGCCAGCATCGCCACCACCTGCATCGTCAGCGCCACCTTGCCGACCACGCGCTGTCCAAACCGATCGAACAACCGCGCGTACACGGGCGTGACCACGGCGACGGAAAGAATATACGCCGCGCTCATCGAACCGGCAATGGTCCAATTGTTATACACGTGGTTCAACGCCAGCACAATGCCCAAACTCATCATCGACATCGGCAGGCGCGCCAATGCGGCGGAGGCACAAAACGCCTTGGCTCCACGAATGCGCATCAGCCTGCCGTATACCGAGCCCTGCGAGGCACCCGCCGTTTTGTGCTCCGTCATCAGCGACCCCGTTCCGCAAGCTCGGGCGCATTGCCCACATACAGGAAAATATCGTCCGCGTCGCATCCCGGCACCACCACATCCTCAGGATGATCGGCGGCCCAACGGCTCACCGCGCATTGCAAACCGTGGTGATCGTAGAAGCCCACATCACAGCTGGAATCCGTGTACAGGAAGAACCGCTTACATCCCTGCTCGACCAGACTTGCCATCGCCCAACGCCACAGACTACCGCCCACACCGCGACCGCGGGCTTTGGCCGATACCATGAACAACGCCACTTCGGCATCCGAACCTTGCATATCGCTGGAGCGCAGTATATCGTTTTCCGCCGCATGACGGCATTCCATCGACGCCAACGCGACCTTGCCAGGCTCGCCCAGACCGGCCAGCACCGCATCCTCATGTGCCAGTTCCTGATGCACTTGCTCGAACAACACCGGTTTCCCCGGCACACGCAGCAACAGCACGCCCACCAGTCCCCCATTGACGACGGCCGCGCGCGCATGCGTGGCCCCTTCCAGATAATGCAACACGAAACGTCGGCAGAACGCCTTGTTCACTGGCTCCTGCGCCGCTCCGCCAAGCCCCCACGCCTCGTCAAATATCGTGACCATATCCTCCAGGTCACTCCATTGCACAGCGCGGTACTCCACCGCGCGCGATTGCTCGTTCGGTGTCGTTTCGACGGGCACCATACCTACTCCATTCATTCATCGCTACACCCCGACAGCCTTGTACCTCAGGGTTTTACGGATTCTCAGCTACGTGCGCCCGCCCACACAGTTCCCAGCCGCCGATACGCCGAATCACCATGCATTCGGTCTATCTGTGGTGCGTTCCAACCACAGCGGCGCTCTGCGCCCCGTCAATCGTTGTCGTCGGGGGCGGCGATGCCATCGGCCAACTCGTCGAGAATTTCCCGCTCGGTTTTTGCCAGCGCGTGCAGCTCACGATCCGCCTCGCGCTCTTCGCTTACATAATAAAGTGTGGCGTCGATCCGATGCAAAGGAACACCTTCCATGCGTGCCAGCAACAGCCGATACCAGTCCAACTGAGCCAATTTGCGCGCCACATCCTCCGGGTCCCGAGGCTTGCGTCCGGTTTTCCAATCCACAATTGTGTACAGCGCCCCATGTTCGTCGTCGGTCGTGTGTTCTCCCAGACCGCCGGCGAATACAGCGTCCAGTTTGCCGACGACTACGGCATCGTCCAATTCGCGCACGCAGGTGACGATCTGTCGCTCCGCCCACACCGGCACACGCCGCGCCCAGCGCGATTGCGCCAAACGCCGCCGCCATGCAAGCTCCCGTGGCTGCACTGTCGTCTGCCCCTGCGCCGCAGCCTCCTCGTCGGCCTGCAACTGTGCCAGCATCGATGCACGGCTTACCGTCCCCACGCCTCCTTCCGTCTGTTCCCCAGCGTCGCAATCCGCCAATACGAACCGCTCCGCCCAATCATGAAAACGCGTGCCCGCCTGCGCCAACGGCGACGCGATACGCGGAATCGGACGCACCACCGCACGCCAATACTCGTCGCTTTGCTCGTCGGACAATTGCCCGGTGCGCGCCTGCAAGGCGGTCACATTCTGCCTGCCCGCCGATACGATATGCAAGCCACGTTCGCGCACACGCCGACGCACGCTTGCCTCGTCGCCATACGCATCCATCACGTCATCGTTGGCGCACAACCGCAACGCCAAGGAGGTCAACGGCCCGGCATTATCCATATCATCCGCATCACCGCCGCCATCCGCCGCGGCATTGCCCTGCGACGACGCCCTGCCAACCGCCATGGCGGCATCACGCAGCAACGTGCCAACGGCATCGCTCATAGGACATGGCCACGGCAGTTCCTCACACGCCCGCGCCACCGTACCCATCGGCCCGACCCACGCGTCCTCCACCAAACACTGCGCCCAATGCTGAGCCTGCTGTCCCACCAACGCCATACTGGGCAAGGCCACGCCCCGTCCGCACAAACTTGGCGCATCGGCGTCAGGCTCCCGCGCCACGTCGACGCCCTGACAATCACACATGACACCCTGCACACCGCGCACAATATCGTTGATTTCCTGCCAAAACACCGACGGTTGCGTCTTGCCCCTCGACTGCGGCGTCAGCTGCAAGGAACGCGAAGCACAGCATGTAACCAACACCTCATGGCGAGCGCGCGTCAACGCCACATACAACAAACGACGCTCGTCGGCATGCGCACGACGGCCATATTCCTCCGCCTGCGACAGCGCGCACGCATCCTCATTCACCGCCTCGCCGTCCTCATCCAACGGCACGCCATCCTTGGTACGGATCGGACCGAACATCATCGCACCGATCTCATCGACCCGCGCATCGCCGCTATCGAGGAAGGTGGGCGGCAACGCGGGAAGAATCCCCGCATCCACCCGCACTGGAGTCGGCACCAGCACCGCATCACTGATCCAACTATGCTGTGCCAGCTCGCGGTATCGTGGTGCCTCCCAGCGACCGTCACGCCATCCCCCAGGATGGTTCTCGTCCATGTCGATCCGCGTCCCCGATCGTTTCGGCGGGAAATGGTCCTTGTCCATATCCACCACCGCCACCGCGTTCCATTCCAATCCTTTGGACTGGTGGACGGTCATCAGCACCACATCCGTAGAGCCGTCCAACGTCGGCACTTCATCTTGGGACAACGCGTCGTCGGCATCCAACCATGCCAAGAACCCTGCCAGACTGACCGACAAGCCCTGTCCAGACAGCTCATTGCCATACGTGTCGACCAACGCCAGCAGCGACCGCAACGCCGCCTGCGCCTGCAGCGGATCGTGCAGCGTCCCAGGCGATTGCACCGCCTGTGCCACCATAACATCCACATCCGCGTCCAGCGCGGCAATGGCCTCGCGCATCACCTGCCCAACAGGACGGCCCACCACGTCGTGCACGCGGCGGATCATGGACGCCGCCCGAACGACGGCCTGCCGCCCAGCCGGACTCATCGCGGTATGGGCAAGCAGCTCGTCCACGTCGTCACGCAGCAGCACATCGGTAAGCAGTACCACCGGCGGTACGGATTGGGCATGTTCGCGCACCGCGGCCTTGCGTTCGCTCCAGGAATACTCCCGACCATCAGCGGCACTCACCAACCCCGCATCCACCAGGCCTTGGAAACGTCGTTCGAGATCAAGCCGCCGTGCCGTATCGGCCACAATGCGCAGATCGTCACCGTTCATCGCAAACCGCGGTGTGGCCAACAGCCGCAGCGCCGCGGCACTGTTCGTATGGTCGCTCACCATACGCAGCAAGGCCAGCACATCACGCACCGAAGGCTGTTCGAGCAGCTGCGAGCGCCCGACCACCGTGGTGCGCAGCCCCGCCAGCTCCAAGGCATCCGCGTAACGTTGCATATCGGTTTTGGAACGGAACAGTATCGCCACCGCCGGCTCTCCCGACCCTGCTTGTGCCGCCTGTCCGCCCTCGTCGTCCGTATGGTAACGCGCCACGACATCGCAGGCGAATCGCACCACACCGTCGATTTGCTGGCCAAGCGTGCTGTAGCGCAGCACGCCGACGCTGCCTTGTCCCGCTTGGAAGTCACCTTCCTGCCATACGGAGAGTTCCGGAACGTCGACTTCCTTCAAGGCGGCGCTGGAGGCGCGCGACGGCGTGGACCGCAGGACGGCGGTGACGGCGTTGGCGACATCGAGCACCATGTGATCGTTGCGGCGCGTTTGACTTAACGAGTATGGGCGGGCGTGCGGCATCTCGAAGTCGCGCAGGAACATGCGGAACGCTCCGGGGCTGGCGCCTCGCCATGCGTAGATCGCTTGGAAGGGATCACCCACCGCCGTGACGGCGCTGCTTGTCTCACGGTTGCCGGGCACGTGGAACAGCTTGGACAGTACGGTGGCCTGCGTGGTGGAGGTGTCTTGGTATTCGTCGAGAAATACGTGGCTGTAGCGTTCCCGGTAGGTTTGGCCGATGGCGGGCAGGCGGGTCACCAGCTGGTATGCGGCGATGGTGAAGTCGCTGAATTGCGCGACGCCGCGTTCGCGTTTGCGCTGTTCGAACGCTTCCACCAGTATGAGCAATGCCTGCCGATATTGCGCTGTCTGCCGTAGATTCACGCATTGTTCCACGCGCTTATCATGCAGCACTTCTAGCAATGCGTCGTGCTTTGCCAACAGCATGGGGCCGATATCGCGACTGCTGCCGGACGGCACTTGGCTGCCGATGGCTTGGTTCAGCCACGCGAGATACGTGTCGTTCCACGCGCGCAACCGGGTCACGGCGGCACGCATATCCTCACAGCCTTCGCCGATCATGTTCGAGGCCATGTCCGCAGCCAACTGCAATGCGTCGGCGCACAGACCAGACCAGGAAGGATACCTGCGCTGCCCGTCGCCCTCGCCACTAGCGTCGTCGCTGCCGCCGGAACCATCGCCGCCTACGCCGCCGAGATAGCCGCCGGCAATCATGTCGTCGATGGTGTCCGCCAACACATCGCTCATCAACTGGCGAGCACCGGCCGCGCTCAACGGCTGCAGATTCGGATCCATGCCGACCAGCAAGCCGTATTGACTGACCAGCGCGCGGAAAAACGAATCGTACGTGCAGATGGTGGGTTTGAGCCAGGATGCCGATCCCATATCCGCCACGGCTTGGCTTACGCGCTGCTGCAATTCGCCGGCAGCCTTACGGGTGAACGTCAATCCGGCAATGCGCTCGGCAGGTACGCCACGTTCGATGAGCGTCGTAATGCGCCGTTGCATCGTGTAGGTTTTGCCCGAACCGGCACCCGCCACCACGAGCACATCGTCATCCGTGGGCGCGTCGATGATCCGCGCCTGCTGTACGCTGTCGGTGCGCTTAACCGCCGTCTGTTCCATACATACCTCGCTTATCGACGCCTCGACGGGCGCCGACGCCATGCCATGTTCCTGCTCGTCCATGTCACTTACCGCCGTTCCAATATCGTCGCCACGCCCTCGCCACAAGCCGGACAGACCTCCTTATACCGGCAATAGCTGCGGTGCTTGCCATCGGGATGGCCGACCACCTGGTCGCTGACACTGGCCGCCGCGGCATACCAGATACGCGCCAGCATGGTGAGGGCCCACAGCCCTTGCGTGTTCCACAGTACGCGCCACGCCTGCCACAGTTCGTCACGGATACCTTCCGGCGCCTGGGACGGCATAGCCGCCATCCCCGGCATCAGCTTGTGCACGGTAGGAAAATAGGGACGCGGCTCATAGGCCCGCACGTCGATATGCCCGTCCACCAGCATCGCAGGCTGATACAGTGTTTCCGCAGCACGCGACGATGCGGGCGCCTCACACTTGCCCACATGGAACAGCATGCAACGCGATAACGGCGGCAGATCAGCCAGCGCGTCAGGCTCACCCGGCACCGGGAAATGCCATCCCAACTGGTAGCACGCCAACTGCAGGTCGTCGAAGGAATTGCGTTTGCTGCCGGTTTTCCAATCGATGATGCGGCAATGCCGCTGTCCGTCCGGCATCTGCCGCACTTCCAAACGGTCGAGTCGGCCGCTGATCCGGATACGCAGCCGCTCGTCCATGCCCTCGGGCCAGCCGCCCACCAACACCCCCATCAGCGTCATCAATTCGGGCACGGTGCACTGCGGCATACCCTCCACGGCATTCATCGCCTGCACCATCTGTTCCCAACCGAATTGCGCGGCAAACGGCACTTCGCATTGCACGTCGAGCACACGGCCGATCGGGCCAAGCTTGCCACCGTAGTCAGGTCGGGCACTGTTGACCATGTAGCATGCCGCGCGACGCATCATCGCTTCCACGTTGGACTGCTTCGCAGCGAGACCATACCGCTGTTCGGCGTTCATATCAGCGGCCCATGCCGCGCGATGAGACGCAGCCCGCTCCTCATACTGCGTGTACAACGTCTTCGCAAGCTTATCGATCAGCCGTTCGCCGCCGTTGGCAAGCATGGACTCGTCGATACGGTCCAATCCTTGCTCGCTGGCCCACTGCAACACCTCATGCACCAAGGAGCCGATGCTCATCTGCGCACCGCTTGGCTGCGGACCAAGACACTGTTTCTCCAGCTTCCAACACACGGGGCACTGCCACAACGAGTCCACCGACGAGGGCGACAACAACACCGTATGATCGCGCAGCTGCGACTGCGACGAATCACCAGCATCGCCAACGTCCCCAGAACCACCAGAATCACGGGATTCTCCTGCATCCCACGACACGCCTGGCGTATCCGGCGCATCCGGCGAGACTGACATAGCCTGCACGACTGGCGTATCCTGCGTACTCGCTTTATCCGATTGCAGCCGCCGCACCTGCAGCGATGTGCCCGGATCGACATACGCCCACTGCCAGCTCGTCGCCGCCGACACGCCACGATCGGCCAACACCGCCAACGCCCGCGCCGCATCCCGGGCGCGATCGCCGGTGAGATCGCGTTCGAACAGCGTCATCTTCGCCAACGTGGCCACGCCTCGCGGATCGGCATCAAGCCCCATGCTCCGCCAACGCTCCGCATCACCGGCGCCATGCAAGCCCGAGACCACGCCCGTATCCGTGGCAGCACAAGCACCCGTGCGCGAATACCGCTCCGGCAGATAGGTATACAGAAAATCCGACGGCACGGTGTCATCATTGGCCGTGGCCGAAATCCACACCGTCTGCGTGGCACGGGTCAACGCCACCAGCCAGCTCTTCTGTTCATCCGCCAACACCACAGCCAAACGTTCGTCCGGCATGCCCTGCGGCGTTCGCCGTGAGTCGGGCAACCTTCCGGACATCATCATCGACGCCATATCCGTGCCGCCGAACAATACGCCTCGCGGCATGAGATTGGGCCACACATCCTGCTGCACCGCAACAATCCACACCATCGGCCAGTGCCGTCCCGCAGCGCCCGAAGGCGTGGTCAGCGTCACCGCATCCTCCGCAGGCGCGACTTTGGCCAGTGAATCCGCCTCAATGGTCATATGCTGCACCTGCGCGATAAACGCGCCGATCGGCTGACGTTCCATCGACCCGGATGCATAATCGAACAGCCGCATCACCGCATCCAGCCGATCGTTGGCAGCACGCCCCTGCGCCGTATCGAACAAAGCCTCACGCTGCCACTGCCTCGCCACATCGCACGCCTGCCATGCCGCCATCAGCGCATATTGCGCGGTACGCTCCGGCAAGGCTTGCAACGCCTGACGCACCTGTTCCACCAGTGACCACACACGACGGAACACCTGCATCTGCCGCCTATTGGCGCACATGGCCTCCAATACCTGCAGACATTGGGCGGATAGCTCTTCCACCCTCCCGCAGTCTTCGCCGCATGGCTCGCTTGCCGATTCCTCCTGCGGCGGCACCAGCACATCGCCATAAGCCAGCATCAGATAGCAGGCATCCATATCGAAGTCCCGCAGTTCCTCGCCATCGCCCCCCTGCGGACTCATCACGCTGTCATCCACCCGTATGCCGCTCGCCGACTCACGGCGCGGCACGCTACGCAACCGATCCCAGCCACGCACCAGGCGTTCCACCGGCGCCACTTCCCCGTCCGCAACTGATTCGCGGCCGACCAGCGCCGCCATAGCGCACACCGCCGCCATAGCCGTATGCACCACCGACAACTGCGCACGATGCCAGCCATTGCCGCCCACATCGGGCAACGCCACCAACGGACTGTTCATCACCGCGCTCACCCGCGAGCGCACCTCACGCGCCATGGACGCCCATGATGCCTGACGCCCCTCATCCATGATGGATTGCCGCATCTGTGCCAGCTCCACCAAGGCGAACAATCCCTGTACCGTCGGCTCGTCGCGCAGCGGGCGGGTCACCGAGGAGTACCGCACGGGCACGCCTTCACTGCGCAGCCGTTCGCCATACGCGCGCACCATCGTATTGTCGTGCGCGATGATCGCCATATCATTCCACGCGGCCTGACCGTCCAAGCGCATGCGCTTGATACGCCACACCACCTGATCCATCTCTTCGGCGTCCGAACGATACAATGCCGTGCGCACGCTGCCATCGCCGCCGCCAGCTTCGGTTTCAAACGGCAATGGCATTGGCGGCCAGCTTCCGGGCAGTTTCGGCATTTTGCCAGGCCGGTCGGCCACTGGCACATCCGCGTCCGTGGCCGACGCAATGCTCAACGACACACGGGACGCCACCACATCGATATAGCGATGCGACTCGTCGCAACGCGACGGCAACGTCACCCATGCCGTCGCCGCACCGTCGCCCGCCATGCGGCGCAGCACATAATCCGGATACGCACCTCGGAAGGTCTGCACGGATTCGTCCGGGTTGGCGACGAACAGCACCCGCGTACCGGCGTCCCGCAACCGTTCGATAAGCGCCAATTGGGCAAGCGTCACGTCCTGACCGTCGTCAACCACCAGCACTGCGGGCACCGCTTCGGCGGGCACCTGCCCCACGGCCCGCCATGCCTCGGCAATCAACCGTGACGCATCCAGCCGCCGCTCATGCGTATATTCACGGGACAGCAGTTCCTCATATTCGCGCCGTATGGCGAACGCCACACGCCATTGCACCCGCAGCCTGTCCGACGAGGCCTGCCCTTCCACCGCCTGCAGCAATTGTGCTTCGCGCGGCGCATCCACCGCCAGCTCATACAATCTGGCCAACATGTCGCGCAGCTGCACGACCAGCGCGTCGTTGATGCCGCGCGCCACCACCGACGCCATATGCTCCGGCGTACACGCATCCAGCTCAACCGCGCCGCGTTGCGACACCATCAGGGACATCCAGTCCTCATCGGCAAAATACTCGCGCAGCATCATGCAGGTGTCGCACCACTCTCCCTGCCGCGCATGCATGACGTGCACCGCCAACACCTCGCGCAACACGGCATCCTGCTCGGCGCCGTTGAGCAGCTTGGGTGGCATCCCATCCTGCGCGACGCTGGCCGCGGTCACCAGACGAAACGCCACGGCGGACAAGGTCGTCACCGGTCTTGCGGCAGCCAACACCCCCAGTTCGCGTATCACCTCACTCCCCAGCCGATCGGCAGCGACACGTCCAGATACCACCATCACCGCACGTTGCGAGCCGAACCTGCGCAATGCCCGCATCAACGCCTGCACCGCCACGGTTGTCTTGCCGCTGCCCGGGTCACCCGTCATCACCACCGTGTGGCACGGCTTGCCCTGCCCATCATGCAGCGAGTCGGCCAACCATTCGTCAATTACGGCATATGCCCTATCCCAATCCGCCATACCACCCACTGTACCTGTACCAACCGTGCGGCTCTCCCGCGCCACGCACGCGATACGTCGATCATCCAACGCCTGGCGCAACGTATCCCATCCGCCGCATCCGATAAACCAACACGCCGCCAGCCACACCGCGGCCTATGATAACTGCCATGAGCAAACGCACACGACACGACACCGGCCACGCCAGCACACCGGCCACCGTGCAACTCGAACAGGCCGGCGTCGCTTTCACACTGCACCCTTATGAGCATTCCAACGATCACATGGACGACGGCTACGGCGTGGAAGCGGCCACCAAACTTGGCTTCGACCGCAGCCAAGTCTTCAAAACACTCATGGCGGACACCGGAGACGAACGCGTCGTAGGCGTGGTGCCCGTCAGCGGGCATATGGATCTCAAAGCACTGGCAAGCGCGCTAGGCGTCAAAAAAGCCACCATGGCTGACCCTCGCGTGGCCATGCGCGAAACCGGCTACGTGGTGGGTGGCATATCGCCGCTCGGCCAACGCACCGCACATCGCACCGTAGTGGATGCCAGCGCTTTGCCATACGACACCATTCTGGTCTCCGGCGGCAAACGAGGACTGTCCATCGGCATCAATCCTCACGATTTGATCGCCGTGTTGGACGCCATCACCGCCGATATTGGCACCGACTGACCTACGCCGGCGCCAATACACGGCCACCACTACCCCGGCTGCTACAAGCCGGAGCTAAAAACCGATGCGCGTGCGACCGAACTGGTCAAGCCAACGCAAAATCGCCCCCTCGCGCAACGCCCACGGGCAAATCTCCACCTCGTCGACGTCCAACGCCTTCATAATCTCATCGGCCACCACACCGCCGCCGACAATCTGCGTGGCGCGTTCCGGCGTAATGCCCGGCAACGCAGCACGCTGGTCAGGCGCAATGGCCGCAAGCCGCGGCAGCCAATCCTCCAACTGGTCGCGCGTCATCACCCAGGCATCCTCACGTCCGGGCTGGCGCACCAACGTGCCGGCCAACCGGGCCAGCGAACGGAAAGTCTTCGACGTGGCCACGGCATGATTGGGACGCTTCGTCGTAGGAAACGCCTTCACCATCGGCTCAATAATACGCCGCACCTGATGATGCACCTCATCCAGTTCACCCTCCGTAGCTGTGCCCGACGGCAGGAACTCATGGGTGACCCGCCCCGCTCCCGCAGGCACACTCAACGCCACCGTCGGCTCCTCATCCGAACCCATCGCCACTTCCAACGACCCACCGCCGATATCCAATACCAGCAAACGGCCGGAATCCCAACCGTACCAACGCCTTGCCGCCAGGAACGTCAGCCGCGCCTCATCATTGCCCGACAACACCGTCACCGGCTGGTCGATACGTTCCTCAATCCGACGCAGCACCTTGCCGCCATTGGTGGCCTCACGCAAGGCGGACGTCGCCATCACCAGCAACTGGGAAATCTCATACTCTTCGGCAAGCTTCATCGCCTTATCCACGCCTTCGAGAATGGCCTCCACACCAGCTTTGCGAATCGAGCCGTCGTCCTTGAGATACTGCATCAGCCGTACCGTCGACTTCACACTCGCCTCGGGATCGGGGCGAGCGCCCGGAGCCGCATCGACGATGAGCATATGAATCGTATTCGAACCAATATCCAGCACACCCAGCCTTGTCGTGTGCGTATGCAAATTCACCATGAGGCGAGCCTATCCCATATCCTGCCCAACCGACGACGCGCCTGTACAACGCCGACCATCCGAAAACCCACTTCCACGCATCGCCGTTTGGCTGTTCCCTCACCCGCACAAGGCTTTATCCGCACACCACACAGCCACGGCGTGCCGACGACACGACACCCCATATGACCGTAGACTGGATGCGACCGCATTGTTTCCCATCCTTAAGGAGGATGTCATGAGCCGACTCAACGGAGCGCGCGCACAGGCCGAAGCCGACGGCACCCGCGTGAACGTCGCCATTCTCGGTGCCGGACGGATCGCCCATTCCATGGCGGACACGCTGGTGCGCATGTCCCAAGACGACCGGTATTCCTCGCTGGTAGCCCCTTATGCGGTGGCCTCCCGTGACGCGCAGCGCGCCTCGCAATTCGCCGCGCAATATGGGTTCCCGGTTTCCTACGGGTCATATGAGGAACTTCTGGCCGACCCGAACGTGGATTTGGTGTACATCGCCACCCCGCACGCCCTGCATGCCGAACAAGGCATCGCCTGCCTGCGCGCCGGCAAGAACATTTTGGTGGAGAAATCCTTCACCGGCAACGCCGAACAGGCACGCGCGCTGCTGGACGTCGCCCATGAAACGGGCTTGCTGTGCACCGAAGCCATCTGGACCCGCTATATGCCGTCGCGCCGCATCATCGACGACATCATCGCCTCCGGCCGTCTCGGCGAGGTGCAGGCCGTCAACGCGAACCTGTGCTACCCCGTCAGCGGCAAGGCGCGCATGACCGACCCGGCCATGGCGGGCGGCGCGCTGCTCGATGTCGGCGTCTACCCGTTGAACTTCATCGACATGGTGCTTGGCCCGCGCGACATCGCCAGCATCACCACCTCGATGCGCCCATTCGACACCGGCGTGGACGCGCACAACTCCACCACCCTGTACTATGCCGACGGCACGATGGCGGTATCCACCAGTTCCATACTCACCGCCTCCGACCGCAGCGGCGCCGTGTGGGGCACCAAGGGCTATCTGGTGTGTCAGAACATCAACAATGTCGAAAGCATTGATGTGTATGACGCCAATCACGCGTTGGTGGCGCACCACGACGTTCCCGAACAGCTCACGGGGTATGAGTATCAGGTCGCCGACGCCGCCAATGCGATTTTGGACGGCCAAAGCGAATGCGAGGCCATGCCCCATGCCGATACCTTGCGCATTATGGAACTGATGGATTCCCTGCGCGAACGCTGGGGGCTACGCTATCCCTTCGAATAATCCATTGCGGGCATCGAGTCTATGAGTACGCCATTACCATCGATGCCCGTATTTCGCTGGCATCAAGTCATGCAAGGCCATGCCTTCGGCAGGTACATGGCGACGATCGGCAACCTTCGTATGACATGCTCGTTGACGCATTCGCCAGCATGCTGGCACGCCGGCAATAGCTGACCAGCCGATAAGGGGGGGGGGCTGTGTTTCCGCACAGGAACACAGCCCCCTTGGCATATGAGAACGGCCGGCTGCTTGTATCCGTGGATACCGACAGCCGGCCGTTGACCATACCGGTGCATGAAGCACCGGTCGGTTTACATCATGTCGAGACCTTCGTCACCCAAATCGCCCAGGTTGTCAAGGTCGCTTTGTCCGCCTTGATCGTCCAGGAAATCATCCGGGTTGAAGTCGTCGCCCAGCTTCAGATCACCGAAGTCCAGGCTGGAGAAGTCGACATCGCTCATATCCGCGTCGGAGAAGTCAGCAACGCCGTCCAAATCACCGCCCAAACCGAAGTTCGGATAAATGGTGTCACGGATTGCCTTGTCCGGTTCAACCGTCGCATTGCGATAACGCGCCAAACCGGTACCAGCCGGGATGAGCTTACCGATAATGACGTTCTCCTTAAGGCCCTTGAGGTCGTCTTCCTTCTGGCTCAGCGCCGCTTCGGTGAGCACGCGCGTCGTCTCCTGGAAGGAGGCAGCGGACAGCCACGAGTCGGTGGCCAGCGAAGCCTTGGTGATACCCATGAGCTCAGGACGTCCGGCAGCGGGCTTGCCGCCATTCTTCACCGCTTCCATGTTGGCTTCCTTGAAGCGTGCCTGATCCACCAGTTCGCCCGGCAGCAACGTGGTGTCGCCGGAGTCGATCACGGTGATACGACGCAGCATCTGGTGCACGATGACCTCAATGTGCTTGTCGTGGATATCCACACCCTGCGAACGGTATACATTGTGGACTTCCTCCACAATGTTGACCTGGGCCGCACGCGGGCCGAGAATGCGCAGGATCTTCTTCGGATCGACCGAACCTTCGATCAGCTGCGTACCCGCGGAGACATGCTCGCCATCCTTGACCAGCATCGGCGCACGACGGGTTACCGGATAGGTAATCGGCTCAACCGTGCCATCATCCGGCGTCAGCGTCACCTGGCGGCCACGCTCGGTGTCCTCCACCTTAACCGTGCCGGCGAACTCGGCGATCGGCGCCTCACCCTTCGGCGTACGGGCTTCGAACAACTCGGTAACACGAGGCAGACCCTGCGTGATATCGGAAGCCGAAGCAACACCGCCGGAGTGGAAGGAACGCAGCGTCAGCTGGGTACCAGGCTCACCAATGGACTGCGCGGCGACGATACCGACCGCTTCGCCGACATCCACCAGCTTGTTGGTGGCCAGCGACCAACCGTAGCACTTGGCGCACACGCCGCGCTTGGAGTCGCAGGTCAGCACGGAGCGGGCCTTGACTTCCTCAACGCCGTGAGCAACCAAGTCATTGAGCACGTCCATGGACAGCGCATCACCGGCGTGGTACAGCACAGTGGAGCCATCGGACGGGTCAACGACATCGGAAGCGAGCAGACGCGAGTACGGGCCACCGTCGGCAGCCTTGACCAGCACCAGGTTGCCCTGATCATCACGCTCGGCGACAGCCATCGGCAACCCACGCTTGGTGCCGCAGTCCTCTTCGCGCACGATGACTTCCTGGGACACGTCGACCAGACGACGGGTCAGGTAACCCGACTCTGCCGTACGCAATGCGGTATCGGCCAGACCCTTACGCGCACCGTGCTGCGAGATGAAGTACTCCAGCACGGACAGACCGTCACGGTAGTTGGACTTGACCGGACGCGGGATAATCTCACCCTTCGGGTTGGCCACCAGGCCTCGCATACCAGCGATCTGACGGATCTGCATCCAGTTGCCTCGCGCTCCGGACTGCACCATGATGTTCACGTTGTTGTCATCATGGAAGTTCTCACGCATGGCGTCCGCCACCTTGTCGGTGCATTCGGTCCACAGGTTGATCAGCTCCTGACGACGTTCCTCATCGGTAAGCAGACCCATGTCATACTGCGAGTTCACCTTGGCGGCCTGATCTTCGTAACCGGCGACGATTTCGTTGCGCTCGTCGGGAGCCACGATATCGGAGAACGCCATGGTCACGCCCGACCACGGTGCGCGGGTGAAGCCCAGATCCTTCAAGGCATCCAGCGAAGCGGCCACCTGCGCGGTGGAATAGCGCGTCGCGATGTCGTCGACGATCTTGGACAGCTTGCCCTTCGGCACCTGCTCGTTGATGAACGGGTAGTCCACCGGCAGCGTCTCGTTGAACAGGATACGGCCATAGGAGGTCGCGAACAGCGTCGAACCATCCTTGAAGCGCATTTCCTTGACCGTTGGCGCGGCACCCTCACGCGGATCGACCACGTCCACCTCGCCCGGTTCCCAATCCTTGGGCAGCACGAAGTCTTCCGGCAAACGGATCAGCACCTTGGCCTGCATGTCGATCTCATGCTTGTCCAACGCCATTTCGGCTTCTTCCAGCGAGCCGAACACGCGGCCCTGGCCCTTGGCGCCCTCCACCACGGTGGACAGGTAGTACAGACCCAGAATCATGTCCTGCGACGGCATGGTCACGGTGTGGCCATCGGCCGGCTTGAGGATGTTGTCCGAGGCCATCATCAAGGTACGGGCTTCGGCCTGGGCCTCGGCGGACAGCGGCAGATGGACTGCCATCTGGTCGCCGTCGAAGTCGGCGTTGAACGCGGCACAAGCCAACGGCGGCAGGTGGATGGCCTTACCTTCGACCAGAATCGGCTCGAAGGCCTGGATGCCCAGACGGTGCAGCGTAGGCGCACGGTTGAGCAGCACAGGATGCTCGGCGATAACCTCTTCGAGCACGCCCCACACTTCGGAGTCGCCGCGATCGACCAGACGCTTGGCGCTCTTCATGTTCTGCGCGTAGTTCAAATCAACCAAACGCTTGATGACGAAGGGCTTGAACAGCTCCAACGCCATCGGCTTGGGCAGACCGCACTGATGCATGCGCAGACTCGGGCCGACGACGATTACGGAACGGCCGGAATAGTCGACGCGCTTGCCCAGCAGGTTCTGACGGAAACGGCCCTGCTTGCCCTTGAGCATATCGGACAAGGACTTGAGCGGACGGTTGGAGGCACCCGTTACCGGACGACCACGGCGGCCGTTGTCGAACAGGGAATCCACGGCCTCCTGCAGCATGCGCTTCTCATTGTTGAGCATGATTTCAGGAGCGCCCAGCTCGATCAGTCGCTTCAAACGGTTGTTACGGTTGATAACGCGGCGGTACAGATCGTTCAGATCGGAGGTGGCGAAACGGCCACCGTCCAACTGGACCATCGGACGCAGATCCGGCGGAATCACCGGGATGACGTCCAGTACCATGGCTTCCGGCTTGTTGCCGGTGGTCAGGAAGGCATTCACCACCTTCAAACGCTTCAGAGCGCGAGCCTTGCGCTGGCCGGAGCCAGTGTCGATTTCCTCACGCAGCTGCTTGGAGGCTTCCTCCAAGTCGAAGTCCTGCAAACGCTTCTTGATGGCTTCGGCACCCATGCAGCCCTCGAAGTAATCGCCGTAACGATCTTCCATCTCACGCCACAGGTCGACGTCGCCTTCCATGTCGCCGGGGCGCAGCGTCTTGAAGCGGTCGAACACCGCGCTCAGACGCTGAATCTGGTCGTCGAAGCGCTGGCGGATGGCCGCCATATCGCGCTCGGCGCCGTTGCGCAGCTTGGAGCGTGTGCTACCTTTGACTTCGCCTTCGGCTTCGAGCTGGGCCAAATCGGCTTCCACCTTCTTGGCACGCTCTTCGATCTCATTGTCGCGGCGCTTCTCCAGGTTGGCGATTTCGGTGTCGAACTCGTCCTGTAGATCGGGCAGGTCCTGGTGACGCTGCTCGTCATCCACCTTGGTAACCATGTAGGCGGCAAAGTAGATGACCTTTTCCAAATCCTTCGGCGCGATATCGAGCAGGTAGCCCAAGCGGCTCGGCACACCCTTGAAGAACCAGATGTGCGTTACCGGCGCGGCCAACTCGATGTGGCCCATACGCTCACGACGCACACGGGAACGGGTGACTTCCACACCGCATCGCTCGCACACGATGCCTTTGAAGCGCACGCGCTTGTACTTGCCGCAGGCGCACTCCCAATCGCGGGTGGGGCCAAAGATCTGTTCGCCGAACAGACCGTCCTTTTCCGGCTTGAGGGTACGGTAGTTGATGGTTTCCGGCTTCTTGACCTCACCGTGGCTCCAGTTACGGATATCCTCGGCGGTGGCCAGGCCGATCCTCAATTTGTCAAATGCGTTGACGTCCAGCACTGTTTATGTCCTGTCTTTGAAAATTGGTTCATTCACGTCTCGGCTAAGGTGCGGGCGTCACCGCAGGCAACGCCCGCCCTTGGCATCACTGATATTCAGGCTCCTCGGCAATCTGGTCGACCTTGGCGGACGCATCGGGGCGCGCGCCAATGTTGAAGCCCAGATCCTCGGAGGAGGACACAGGATCGTCGTCCTCGTCCTTCATGTCGATGGCCACGCCTTCGGCGTTAAGCACTTCGACGTTCAGGGACAGGGACTGCATTTCCTTCAGCAGCACCTTGAACGATTCGGGGATACCCGCCGGCGGCAGGTTATCGCCCTTGACGATGGCACCGTACACACGCACGCGGCCGTCGACGTCATCGGACTTGGTGGTCATCATTTCATGCAGCGTGTAAGCGGCACCGTAAGCTTCCAGAGCCCACACCTCCATCTCGCCGAAACGCTGGCCGCCGAACTGGGCCTTACCGCCCAGCGGCTGCTGCGTAATCATCGAGTACGGGCCGGTGGAACGGGCATGGATCTTGTCGTCCACCAAGTGATGCAGCTTCAGCATGTACATGTAGCCCACGGAGATCGGCTTGGTGTACGGCTCGCCGGTACGACCGTCGAACAGCACCGCCTTGCCGTTGTCGCCAACGAGCTTGTTGCCGTCGCGATCGGTCAGCGTGCTCTTGAGCAGGCCCTTGAGGGTGTCCTGACGCACGCCATCGAATACCGGAGTGGCCACCGGCGTGCCCGGCTCGCCCTTTTCGGCACCAGCCGGCACATGCTTCTTCCACTCGGCTTCCAAATCCGGGTCGAGGGAGATATCCCAACCGGAGTGAGCGATCCAGCCCAAGTGCAGTTCCAGCACCTGGCCCAAGTTCATTCGAGACGGCACGCCCAAGGGGTTGAGCATGATGTCCACCGGAGTACCGTCCGCTAGGAACGGCATATCCTCTTCGGGTAGGATGCGGGAGATGACGCCCTTGTTGCCGTGGCGGCCCGAAAGCTTATCGCCCTGCGTGATCTTACGATGCTGCGCGATGTACACGCGGATCATCTGGTTCACGCCGTTGGGCAGCTCGTCGCCATCCTCTTCGGCATCCTCGCGGGTGATTTCCTTGACGGCGATAACCGTGCCGGTCTCGCCGTGAGGCACACGCAGCGAGGTATCGCGCACTTCGCGGCTCTTCTCGCCGAAGATGGCGCGCAGCAGTCGCTCTTCCGGCGTCAGCTCGGTCTCACCTTTCGGAGTGACCTTACCGACCAGAATGTCGCCGGCCTCGACCTCGGCACCGATGCGAATGATGCCGCGCTCGTCAAGGTTAGCTACCGCGTCCTCGCCCACGTTCGGCAGATCGCGAGTGATTTCCTCGGCACCCAGCTTGGTTTCGCGCGCGTCGATCTCATACTCCTCGATGTGGATGGAGCTCAGGGTATCGTCCTGCACGATGCGCTGGGACACGATGATGGCGTCCTCGTAGTTGTAGCCATTCCACGGCATGAAGGCGACAAGCAGGTTCTTGCCCAAGGCCATCTCGCCCTTTTCGGTGGCAGGGCCGTCGGCCAGCACCGAACCGGCTTCCACGCGCTCACCATCCTTGATGATCGGCACTTGGTTGTAGCAGGTCGTCTGGTTGGAACGCTGGAACTTGGCCAGCTTGTAGCTGGACTGGGTGCCATCGTCGTTCATCACGCGGATGATGTCCGCGGACACGTACGTCACCACACCCGGCTTCTCCGCCACGATAACGTCGCCGGAATCCACGGCGGCACGCCATTCGGAGCCGGTACCCACCAGCGGGCGCTCCGACTTGATCAGCGGCACGGCCTGACGCTGCATGTTCGTACCCATCAACGCACGGTGACCCTCATCGTGCTCCAGGAACGGAATCAGCGAAGCGCCGACGGACACCATCTGACGCGGGGACACATCCATGAAGTCGACCATCTCGACCGGAACGTCCTCGGCCTCGCCGGCGGCGTCTCGTACCAGGGCTTCCTTGGCTACGAACTTGCCGTCTTCATCCAGCTCCTGGTTGGCCTGCGCGATGACGTGCTCGATCTCACGATCGGCGGTCATGTACACGACTTCGTCGGTAACGCGGCCGTTCTCCACCTTGCGGTACGGCGTCTCGATGAAGCCGAACGGGTTGATGCGACCGAAGGTCGCCAACGAACCGATCAGACCGATGTTCGGGCCTTCAGGAGACTCAATCGGGCACATACGGCCGAAGTGGCTGGGATGCACGTCTCGCACTTCCATGGAGGCGCGGTCGCGGCTCAAACCGCCGGGTCCCAATGCCGAAAGACGACGCTTGTTGGTGACACCGGCCAGCGGGTTGTTCTGATCCATGAACTGGCTCAGCTGCGAGGTGCCGAAGAACTCCTTGATGGTGGCGTTCACCGGACGGATGTTGATCAGCGACTGCGGTGTGATGGCCTCGGCGTCCTGCGTGGTCATACGTTCGCGCACCACGCGCTCCATACGGCTCAGGCCCGTGCGCAGCTGGTTTTGAATCAGCTCGCCGACCTGGCGGATACGACGGTTGCCGAAGTGGTCGATATCGTCCACATCCACGCGCAGGTCCACGGCCTCGCCGTCGCGCATGCCCGGGAAGGTCTTGTCGCCAGCGTGCAGCGTCACCAGGTACTTGATGGTGGCGATGATGTCGTCCAACTGCAGCGAACGATCGTTGTAATCCGCTTCCAGGCCGAGCTTGCGGTTGATCTTGTAGCGACCGACGCGAGCCAAGTCGTACCGCTTGGTGTTGAAGTAGAAGGAGTCCAGCAGGTTCTTGCCGGCTTCCGGCGTCGCCGTATCCGCAGGACGAATCTTGCGGTACAGATCGGTCAGCGCCTCTTCCTGCGACTGCACAGCTTCCTTCTCCAAGGCATCCAGCACCAGCGGATAGCCTTCAAACGCCTTGCGAATCTCCTGCTTGGTCATACCGATGGCCATGAGGAACACAATGGCGGACTGCTTGCGCTTGCGGTCCACGCGCACGCCGAGCACATCACGCTTGTCGATCTCGAACTCCAGCCATGCACCACGGCTCGGGATGATCTTCGCGCCGAACACTTCCTTGTCCGAAGTGCGATCCGGCGTACGGTCGAAGTACACGCCCGGCGAACGCACGAGCTGCGAAACAATCACACGCTCGGTGCCGCCGATGATGAAAGTGCCGTGCGGGGTCTGCAGCGGGAAGTCGCCCATGAACACCGTCTGGCTCTTGATTTCGCCGGTGTCGCCGTTTTCGAACTCGGCGTTCACGTACAGCGGCGCGGAGTAGGTGTAGTCCTTCTCCTTGCACTCCTGCACGGTGTGGCGCGGCTCCTCGAAATACGGGTCGGAGAACGTCAGGCTCATGGTCTGCGCGAAGTTTTCGATGGGGGAAATCTCCTGGAACACTTCCTCCAAGCCGGAAACGTGCGGTACCGTGTTGGTGCCGTTCGCCATATCCTCTTCGACACGCTGCTTCCAGCGCTCGTTGCCGATCAGCCAATCGAAGCTGTCGGTTTGCACGCCCAACAGGTAGGGCACGTCAATGGGTTCCTTGATGGAACCGAAGTTCACACGATCCGACGCCTTGTGCAAGTCAATGTCATGCTGGTCGGCGCGTGCGACGATGGTGGTGGTATTCGTCGTAGCTTTTGTAGCAGCCAATGGACGTTCCTTATCGCTCGCTTGATTCACAATCTCTGGGAACACCGCGCAGACCACCATATGCCATGCGGGCGTTCCAACTCGGCATGCCCGCAATATGACATGCTTCACGTAACCTAGACAGGTTACCCCAAGGTCTCGACTATGCAGCAGAACGACACGCTGTCAGCACACGATCGTACAGCAACCGCGCCCTTCGCGCCGACGTCGCCGCGGCCAGGCTATTCCACCACCACCGTCACCGGCTGGCTGGTCACCTTGGGATACTCGCGCAAATGCAACTGCGCCACATACGTTCCACGATCCACCTTCGGCAAGGTAGCAACGTCCTGGCACGAATCCCCTGTGCGCACGCCAGCCCACGTCATCGTCTGCGAATCCTTATCGCCCTTGGCCATCAGCAACATGCGAGAATCCACCGGGCACACATCGGAACTCCACACCACGTCATTGCCCGACGTAATCGTCAGCACACGCTCGTCATCAGCCGCATCAATCAAGCAACTGCCGTTGCCTTCATGCACAATCGTGGCCGTAAAATCCATCGACCCACCCACCGGCATCGACTGCGCAGCCGCCGTCAACTGCAAACTCGTCGTCTTGCCATTGCAATCGGCAATCAGCTCGCCCTGCCTGGGCTGCGGCACCTGATTGCGCACCAGCGACACCTTGCCCTCGCCTCCGGCAAGCGCCGCCACCGCAGCAATCCCCCGCACCACACTGTAGGCACACCATATCGTCAACGACAGCACCAACAGCGCCGCCACCGCCACCACAATGCGGCGACGACGATACATGCGCCGGCGAGCGACGCTGGCGGGAACAGTACGACGGGGTTGATGCATACCCCCAGTCTACGGGCAGCGCCACCCTACCGCCCTTCCGCGCGGCGAGCGCACCCGACACATTCACATGTACGCCACGCGCACATGCCACGACACACACGCAAGGCATCAGACCCGCATACACGGCTTCGCGCTTTGCTTATTGCGGCAGCCGAACACCGCCATCGCCTACGATATGCAGCAAACCATCGTCATCCAACGACGCCACACAGGCATCCAACTGCGCCGCATCCTCCCACAGCTCACGCAGCTGCGCACGGGACAATACGGTTCCCGCCGGATGCTTGCGCAATGCCTGCAGCACCAAACCGCGCACCTGCCTATCGGTGCCGGCAAACCGCTGCCGAGGCCGAGTACGCCCCTGCCCCAGCCCAGGATATCCAGCCTGCGCGAATCGGCACCACTGCCGCACCGGACATTCCTGACATATCGGCTTCTTCGCCGTGCACACGGTGGCGCCAAGCTCCATCACCGACTGGTTCCACGTCACGCTCGCATCATCGTCCTGCGGCAATACCCGCTGCGCCAACGCGCGCTCCTCTTTGCTCGCCGCGCCACCCAACGATTCGACGCCCGCGAACACGCGGCTAAGCACACGGCGAATATTCGTGTCGATCACCGCCACCCGCACGCCATAGGCAAAACTCAACACCGCGCTGGCGGTATAGTCGCCCACGCCAGGCAAGCCAACCAATTCCTCATACGTGCGCGGAAGTTCATCCTGCCACTGGTCACGCACCACGCGAGCGCACTCCTGCAAACGCAGCGCCCTGCGCGGATAGCCAAGCCGCCCCCATGCGGTGATCACTTCCGCCGTGGACGCCTGCGCCAGCGTCGCCGCATCAGGCCAGCGCCGCATCCACTCCGACCAATACGGCACCACACGTCCCATCTGCGTCTGCTGGCTCATCACCTCGGACACCAGCACGCCCCATGGCGTCGTCCTGCCGAAACGCCACGGCAAGTCGCGCGCATGCCCCTGCCACCAATGGCGCAGCGCCCCGGCGACCTGTTCGGCCTGCTTACGTTCGTCAACGGATTCCTGGTGAGCCACATCCTTATTGTGCCATAGTGCCGGGCATGCCGTGTCGCTCACGCTTCCTATTGTTAGGGGTCATGAGTGAAGCTAGCAACGCGCACAACGCCAATCCCGAATCGCAAATGCAAAGCATGTTCGAATACGGGTACCGCAAATCAGGGTATGGCCCGGACGAGTTGGTCACCGACGCCCACGGCAATCCCATCAGTGTGGTGGATGCCATGCTGTCGGCCAGCGAAGCCAGCAGGGCGCAAACCGTCACGCCACATCTGTGCTACTACTCCCCGCGCATTCCCGGCAACACCGGTTCGGCCATCCGCCTGTGCGCCGTCACGGGCACCATTTTGCATTTGGTCGAGCCCTTGGGATTCAACCTGCGCGACACCAAACTGCGCCGTGCCGGACTGGATTATCACGATATGGCGCATGTGGTGCTGCATCCCAACTTCGAGCATCTGGTTGAATCCATGCCGGATTCGCGCATCATCGCGTTCACGGCGCATGCCACCAAGCTGTACACCGACATCGAATATCGGCCGACCGACATTTTGCTGTTCGGCCCCGAACCCGGCGATATTCCCGACCCGATGGACATTATGGCCGGACCGCACGTCGCCGAACAGGTTCGCCTGCCCATGCGGCCAAGCCTGCGTTCGCTGAATCTGACCAACTGCGCGTCCATCGCCATTTACGAAGCATGGCGCCAGCTCGGATTCCAAGGCGGCAAATAAGCAGAGCATCTTCTATGACATAGCCTCCCGCTCGGCGGCCAGCCGCATACGGGAGGCTATGTCATATCGCGCAACGGCACATGAGGAAACGCCACGGCGGCTATTTAGGATTCAAGCCGCCAAACGTCGCGCCCGAAAGCGCCATGACTAGTTCTTGAAGCTGTGAATCGGCGCGGGGATACGCCCACCACGCGATACAAACGCCTCGCAACTCGCCTGATTCACCGGCATAATGGGCGCATATCCCATCAATCCGCCGAAGTTCGCCATCTCGCCGACAGTTTTGCCCACCACCGGAATAATGCGCACGGCGGTAGTCTTCTGATTCACCATGCCGATGGCGGCTTCGTCGGCGATAATGCCGGCAATCGTCGCCGCGGACGTATCGCCCGGAATGGCGATCATGTCCAAGCCGACCGAACACACGCAGGTCATTGCTTCCAACTTCTCCAACGTCAGACACCCGGAGCTGGCGGCATCGATCATGTTCTTGTCTTCGGAAACCGGAATGAACGCGCCCGACAGACCACCAACCGAGGAGGACGCCATGATGCCGCCCTTCTTGACCTGGTCGTTAAGCATGGCCAGCGCCGCGGTCGTGCCGGGGCCGCCCACCTGAGACAGGCCGATTTTCTCCAACACCTCACCGACCGAGTCGCCCACGGCCGGCGTCGGAGCGAGCGACAGATCGATGATGCCGAACGGCACGCCCAGACGACGGGCCGCCTCCTGCGCCACCAACTGTCCGACGCGCGTAATCTTGAACGCCGTGCGCTTGATGGTTTCGCACAGGAAGGTGAAATCACGACCCCGCGCCGCATCCAACGCACGCGAGACCACACCCGGGCCGGATACGCCCACATGCACCACCACATCGCCTTCAGTGACGCCGTGGAAGCCGCCTGCCATAAAGGGATTGTCGTCAGGCGCGTTGCAGAATGCGACGAATTTCACACAACCATAGCTGTCGTTATCAGCCGTGGCGGCCGCGATGTCCTTAATCACATGACCCAGCAACGCCACCGCATCCATATCGATGCCGGTACGGGTCGAACCGACGTTTACCGACGAGCATACGATGTCGGTTTGCGCCAACGCCTGCGGCAGGGAGCGAATCAGCCGCTCCTCGGCCGGAGTCATCGCCTTGCTCACCAACGCCGAATAGCCACCCAACAAATCGACACCGACCTGCTTACCCGCACGATCCAACGTATGCGCGATACGCACGAAATCCTCGCTCGTGGCGCACGCCTTGGCACCCACCAAGGCGATAGGAGTCACCGTAATGCGCTTGTTGACGATGGGAATGCCATAGTCGCGGCTAATCGCCTCGCCGGTGGCCACCAAATCCTTGGCCACCGTGGTGATCTTCGTATAAATGTTCTCACACAAGCGATCCAGGTCGTCGCTGACGCAATCCATCAGGCTGATGCCCATGGTGATGGTGCGCACATCAAGCTGTTCCTGTTCGATCATCTGATTGGTCTCGTGGACCTCCATGATGTTGAGCATGCCCACCCCTCAGACACGATGCATCTTGGTGAAGATATCCTCGCGCTGGCAGCGAATACGCACGCCGATATCCTCGCCCAACGTTTCCAAATCAGTCACCATCGCACCAAAGTCATCATCATTGGCGGCGCAATCCACGATCATCATCATATTGAAAAATCCATCGATGATGGTCTGTGAGATATCGAGCACATTGACCTGATGATCAGATAAATACGTGCACACACGGGCAATAATGCCGACCGTATCGCGGCCGACAACCGTAATGATTGCCTTGTTCATAACACCCTTCCTGGTTGCCGTTGGCCCCGCAGCCCGCATACGCCGGCGTAAGCCTCGATCTTCCGCTCACCAGTATACGACCACTCATGGAGCCGTAGACGAGCGTCTCCCCCTACCAAGCGGCGAGGGCGCGTCCGATGCCGAACGCGCCCTCGCCGTCTCTTATCTCGGCCTATGCCTCATGCCAAGCGCCGCGCAGCGCGCACACCCGTTCAAATCGAGCATCGCCGCGAGCGTCAAGGGCACAACGAACCTCTGCCTGCTGAGGATCGAACAGCATGCTGCCCGCGTCTTCGCCGTCGTTGACGAACACCTCGATGATCGTCCGGTCCATGAACACCTCTACGCGGCGTACTTGCTCCACAGCCGTAACGAAATCGACATCATCCACCTGCAACCCGTGGGTTACCAAACGCGTAACGCCTTGTTCGCGCTTGAGCCACACGCCCGTCTGCACACCGTCGCGCACCTCCCCATGCACCAGTTCCACGGCGAAATCAGCGTCATCATCAAATCGGATATCGGCATAATACGTTTGCCGCGGCGCCCGTGCCACCAACATATTATGCTCGCGCGCCACCGGCAATTCCTCTGCGATCAACCGCTCGTAGACCTCCCGAACCGGGCGGCTCACCAAGCGCCCCTCCCTCATATGCAGCTCGCGAGGCAGGGACATCGCGCCATTGGCCAGACATCCACGTTCCGTACGAGCTCCCGGAAAATCGGTATACCAGCCGAATACGATGCGGCGCCCGTCGTCATCGCACATACTCTGCGTGGCATAGTATCCAGAACCAAAGTCACACCATCCGCTCGATTCGACGCTCAGACGCGGCCCCTGATCTGTTGCTTGCAATTGTCCGGCATACCAACGCACCTGTTGGAAACGTCCATATTCGTCACGGTAATGCATCAACGCACCCACCGCCACCACCTGGCCATCCAGTGCGAACACATCAGGACACTCGAAGGTACGCGAGATAGCGTGACCACGATCGGCCAGAACCGGTCCTTCGTAACGCCATACCGTATTGCGCCGCAATGGCAGCGGCGCCGAAAACGCCACGATGGCCGGCACACGCTCCGTATTCCCCGAGCCCCATTCACCTGGCTTACCCTGTGGTGATACGCTGAACCACCCATGCGTGTCATCGACCGCCGCGCCGATTTCACCGCCACGGGGAAGCCGATCTTCGTCAATGTTGGTCGCAGTCACCATATAAGCGCGCTTCGAATCGACAGCCGTCTCAGGCAAGGCGCACTCAACCTTCGGGTCACGCATATCAAATCCACAGGTATCGTCGGGCCGCAGCACAGCGGGGGTCTCGATACCCATATGCACGCCATCCACACTCAGGCATGTTGTCTGATATTCTTCCACCGACTCCTCATGGCCGCGTGTTTCCACATGACGGGTCAGATAGAACCGTATGGCATATGCATCGTCGCCCTTGCATGGGTTGCCCTCAACGTCCACCGTCACCGCGCATCCAGAGAAGGCACCGCCCGTCAACGCCGGATCCTTGGCAAACGCCTCCTGCGGGTCCAACGCCACAGGCAGATGCGTCCAATGCACCAAGTCATGGCTTACCGCATGGCCCCAATGCATGCAGTCCCAGCCCCAGCCGTACGGATTGAACTGGTAGAACAGATGATAGCGTCCCTGGAAACGGCACAATCCATTCGGGTCGTTCATCCAACGCGCCGGAGGTTCAAAGTGCGCGCCGGAACGACCAGATCCCCCATACACGTCCTGCCATGACGGCATGGTATCCCACTGCGCATCGTCGGGATTGAGGTTGACGTAGCGTATACCACGATCGAGGATGTCCTCACATTCGCTCAGATAGCCAAACCGTGCTACACCCCCGTCGATGTCCACCTCCAGATCGGTGTGCTGCGGCACTTCGAGAGCGATATGCTCACGGTTGCGATACGAAGGCAGATCATGGTATCGATCGCCGCCAGCCCAGCCAACCCGCACCCGGCATGTCGAAGCATGCTCGTCCCGCTCAACGAAAAGCTCCAGTAGCCGATACGGACCACTCGATATACGGGCGTGCACACCCTGCTCCTGAGCCGTGTTCATTGCTTTTCCTTTCCGGGGAATATCCCCCATGTTCACGACACTACTGCTTTAAACATTAAACGTATAACTTTTCAACGCGCCGAGGAACGACACATCAGACCCTCGATTATCGGCCGCCCATCACTGTCTCACCGATTGGCGTTCGATAATGCGGCATCGTATCCGATAGGCCCATCGATCGTCAGGCCATCGCATCTGCGGACTCTCTTCCAGCACCTCAGCAACAGCTTCAGGACCATCCAACGCCTCGACCAATTTGACCACCGAAACATAACCCATGTCATAGTGCGGCAATTCCACAGTCGTCAGCCCAGGTGACAGCACGTTCGTGATAAAAGGCTGATTGTCGACGCTCACCACGGAAATATCCTCGCCAACGCGCAGACCGCATGCGGCCGCCGCACGATACACCGCCGCGGCACGCCTATCGTTGAAGCAAAACACCGCATCGGGCCGATGCGTATCAAACAGCCGTCCCATACGCTCGACGGCATTCACCTCTTCCGTCACGTTGACAATCAGCGACTCATCCACTCCGATTCCGGACTGCGACAACGCACGACGATACCCGGCAAGCCGCTCACCCTGCGCCACGATGGGAGCCTCCGACCCACAATAAGCGATGCGCTCGCACCCAGCCGCAATAAGCCTATTGGTGGCATCAAACCCAACAGTCTCATCATCGGGGAATGCCGAAGGCACCATATGCGCGGCGTCCTGACCATCTACCACCACCGTCGGCACATCAGTCAAACGACGCGGCACGTCCACAATCTTGTGATACATCAACGCATACAGAAAACCGTCAACGCGGTACCGGCGCAACATCGCGATCTCACGGTCACGCACCTCGTCATCATTGCCGGTGTTGACCGTCAACAACATATATCCGAGTCGACGAGCGGCATCCTGAGCACCCAACAGAATTCGACTGGCGTATGGCGTGATGGCAATTTCATCAGAAACGAATCCCAACACATGCGAGCGTTTCGTCTTCAGTGTCAACGCCACGGAATTCTGCTCGTACCCCAATTCTTGGGCGGCACGACGTACCTTATGTACCGTGGCTTCGGCCACACGATTCGCGTACTTGCCGTTCAGCACCAACGACACCGTACACACCGATACACCCGCCTGTCGAGCCACGTCCTTCATCGAAACCACAATTCACCACCGTAGTCCACTGCAATCGCACCACCAGCATAATCCTGGTAGCATCATACTCTTGCCAGCCGGGCAGTCTGCGTATCATCACGCCGCAATCCCGGCAGACGACCGCATACGGACACCAGAACCACCGTTAGCGCCAGCGGCAAAGACACGCCAAAGGCCATGAATATGCCAGGCCATGTGCACCACACGCATACCGTGAACAACAGCACGCCCAGCACACCGACCGTACACAGTGGACGCGCCATCACCATACGCCATGCCATAACAGCCACCCAACGGTTCGTTGCCTCAAAATGCGCCCGAATCACCCACGACTCGAGACACCATACGCCATACCACAGCGATGCGAGCAGGAGCACACCACCACACGCATAGCCATACACTCCCATATCGTTATGCCACGTCAGCCACTGCGCATATGCCAGCAGCGCACCGGCCAACCCCTGGCACCATCCCAGCTGGTTGGCCTTGACAATGTCGCAACGCCACGTCCGATGAAACATCGTCCACGTCTGCGCGACGCCCCATCCGCGATCCTCGCTGAGTATCCACGAACGATACACCGAGCACGCCGCCGTCATCGACGGAAACCAACCCAGCAACACCAGACCACATATCGTATGGATCACAATGGCGACATTGACCACCAATACCACCAGTATCGCACGGCAGCATCGCTCATAAGCGACCGCAAATCCAGCCATACGCACCCCCGATAAGCATTCGTGCCGCGCGAACCCGCATCCACGCGGCACGACATCGCCGATCAGCCCTTGACCGCTCCGAGCATCACGCCCTTGTCAAAATACTTTTGCAGGAACGGATACCCAATCAGCAACGGCAACGTCGACACAATGATGATACCGAACTTAATCTGATCGGCAGCCTGCTGCTGCGCCGCCGCGTTCACATTCGTACCGGTCCCTTGGGCAACCAGCAGCAGATTCTGCAACACCACCTGCAACGGCTGCTTGCCATCGTCGGTAATGTAAATCAAGCCGGTCATGAAGTCATTCCAATGGCCAACGAAATAGTACAAGCCAATCACCGCCAAAATGGCCGAGCTTAGCGGCAGCACCACACGGAAGAAGTATCCGAAATACGCCAATCCATCAATCTGCGCGGCATCATGCAATTCCTCAGGAATGGAACTGTCGAAGAAGGAACGCGCCACAATCACGTTGTACACGCTCACCGCTCCCGGCAGAATAAACACCCACATAGTGTTATTGATGCCCAACGCCTTATACAGCAGATAGTTCGGAATCAGGCCGCCGCCAATGAACATGGTGACCGTGAACAGAAACATGATCACACGCCGCGGCTTGAACTCACGGCGGCTCAGCGCAAACGCACAAGGAATGGTGACCGCCATATTCACCGCAGTGCCCACTACCGAATAGATGATGGTATTGAGATACCCCTGCCAGATACGGTTGTTGGCGAATACCTTTGCATAGCCCGCGAAGGTTATATCCTTAGGCAGCAACGTCACGTCACCGGCAGCCACCGCGTTCGGCGAGGAAAATGATGCCATCACCACAAACCATAGCGGATACAACACCGCCAACACCACCACGATCAATAACCCATACACAATGCACGACGCCACCATATCCGCCGGTTTCTGGCGTTGACGCACATGCTTGTTCCATGGAATCTGCGACGCATCCACTCTCGGCGTCACATTATTCGCCTGCACTGCCGACATCACCAACCTCCTAGAAAATACTGGACTTCGACACACGCTTGGAAATCGCATTCGCCGTAATCAGGAACACGAAATTCACCAATGTATTAAACAGGCCAATGGCCGTCGAGTATGAATATTGGCCATTGAGAATACCGATCTTGTACACATATGTCGAGATCACTTCCGTCGCCGGCAGATTCAGCGCATTCTGCATCAGATAAATCTTATCGAAACCGACGTTGAGCACCGATCCCATGGTCATGATGAGTAGAATCGAACACGTAGGCAAAATCGTAGGAAAATCCACATAACGAATCAGTTGCATACGTCCAGCACCGTCAATGCGGGCCGCTTCGTACAGCGACGTATCCACGGAGCTCAGCGCCGCCAGATAAATAATGGAATTCCATCCGACATGCTGCCACACTTCCGAGATCCAGTACACAGCCGTAATCGCTGATGTGCTGCCCATGAGACTTTCGTCCCCCAGGAAGCGCCCTATGATACCGGAATTCGGGGTCAGGAAGATATTCAGCATGGAAACGATAACCACCACCGAAATGAAATGCGGCATATAGGTAATCGTCTGCACAAATCCTTTGACCCGCTTGGAATGCAACTGATTAATCAATAGCGCCAAAATAATCGGGAAGATAAATCCCATCACCAGCGTCCACAACGAAATGCGCACGGTATTGACCATAATCTCGCCAAACAACGGATTATGGAAGAAATCCGCAAAGTATTGCAGCCCTACGAATCGCCCTCCCGTCAATCCGGCCTGTGGATTGAACTCTCGGAACGCCAACATGATGCCCCACATCGGCACATAGGCGAATAGCGCCACAAACACCAATGCCGGCGCGCATAACACCCATAATTGCCAATAGCGAACGCCATGGTCCACCAATCGTTGCCACACACCACGATCGCGCCGACGCGCGATGCCATCCTCGATTCCCGCACTCCTGCGGGCGGTTCGCCATGTCATATATTCTCCCATATCTGCTATGAACGACGTTCCCCTACCAGCCCCGCGCGCGGCCGAACCTATAGCGAAGCATAAGCGCCTAGTACAGGACTCCGGCCGCACACCGGACATCGATTACCTCAGAAGCGGCACACCACTACTTGGTGTACTTGTCGTACCACTTCTGCCAAATCGCAATATTGTTTTCCAAGCCAAGACTTGGTTCGCTGATCTTCTTCAGATAGGAATCCCACTCCTTATCGATGCCACCGTTTTGCACCCATTTGGCGTACTGATTATTGGCGTAATTAAAAATCGCCGTGTTGTTATTCTGCAAGGTGTCGGTGTCATCGCTATCAGGACGCACATAAATCGGAATCACATCCTTGATGGGATCGACACGCGAACGGGCATCACGAACCGCCAGATCGGAAGCCGTCACCTGATCGGCATTCGTATCATTGACAATAGTCACGTCGTCACGAATCCAACCGCCGAAACGATCCTGCAACGCCACGGCACGAGTGTCGGGATACTCGGCATATGCCTTCTGCTTATTGATGGTGTAGGTATGGTTGCCGTCATCCGTAACGATATCGGGAATCGAACCGAAATACCCCGCCACCGACAGACGCTCGCCATACATGGCGTTGATGATTTTGAAGATGGCGTCCTTGTTCGCCGCCGTGCTGCTTACCGTCACACCCGAACCGGAATACGCCCAACGAGCCGCATCCTGCGAATAATCCCACTTGACCTGGGAGTCCGGCGTCGAGGCGTCCTTCTTCAACGGAGGCAAGGTCACATACTGGTCGCCCAAGCTATCGCCAAATTCGGAATAGTTCGACCAGCCGAACGACACACCGGTAATTGCGGTCTTGCCATCGCTAATGGTCTGCGCATTGTACTGCGAGGCATCGCGGGTAAGTACATCCTTAGGAATCAGCCCCTGCGACATGAGCTCATGCAGGTATGCAAGCACATCCTTCAACGCCGGCGACGTCATGTAGCTTTTGACCTTGCCGTTATCCACGTAATATCCCTGCTCCGAAGCGCCGCCTCCCATGAAGGACGTCACCACACCTTCGGAATTCATCAGCGTCAGCGGACTCCACAAACCAAAACCGAGGCCGCGAATGTTCATCGGCACTTCATCGGCCTTGCCATTGCCATTGGGATCCTCATTCTTGAATGCCTTGAGCACCTGTTCCAGTTCATCCCACGTGGTCGGCATTTGCAATCCAAGTTTGTCGAGCCAGGTCTTATTGATGAACATGTGAGTTCCCGACACTTCATATCCCTTGCCACGATCGGAGGGCAGCAACGGAATGCTCTTTCCTACCCGCACGTACTTGAGCGCATCCGGGTTGGCTTCGAAATACTCTTCCACGTTCGGCATCTGCTTGAGATGCGGCTTGAGATCTTCGAACGAATCACTGTATTTTACTGCATCCGTGGTGCTGAACAGCGACAATCCGATATCGGGGAACTCGCCCGCGGCCATCTTCGCGCTTTTCTGCTGGCCCCACGCATTGTCGGAAACTTCCTGCCAGTTAATGGTACAGTCACAAGCGGCCTCCAGATCCTTCGAGAATGATGTCTGGGCCATGGGATTGTCGGTGACGTTACGACGAACCATAATTGTCACGATCGGCTTGCCATTGGCATCCACCGTGGACTCACCGCCACACGCCGCCAGGGGAACGATCATTGCCGCAGCAGCCGCCATCGCAGCGAGCCGCACACCTCGTTGTGTCATCAGTATGCTTCTTTCCTTTGCTTCCGATACATCGCCGATGTGCGATCGGACCAATCGGCCATCGCAACATCGATAGGCAAGTCTAGCATCATTAAACGTATAACTAATACCAGATAATCAAAACCGTTGAAATTACATTGCTTTTTTTAGTATATTCGGCGTGTCTTAAGTTAATTGATTAACTTATCACATCCCCATGGCCCCGACATCCCCCAGAATACGATGGGGCGTCTGCCGTCACTGTACGACGACAGACGCCCCATTCGATCGATTCACCCTACGAGCCTAGTACGGCAACGCATCACCGACTAAGCCACGCGCGACGCTGCCGGTGCAGCCACCGCCGCCAATGCTCGCGGCGCATGGAATCCACGACGCTCAAACTCGTCAGCAATCAACTGCGCAACCTCATGGCCACGCCCCTTATCCACCAAGGCGATGATAGATCCACCAAAACCGCCACCGGTCATGCGAGCGCCATACGCACCGTTGGCGCGAGCCACGTCAACCGCCACATCCAACTCATCCACAGTGACTTCATAATCATCGCGCAACGAATCATGCGAAGCATTGAACAACTTGCCTGCCGTGGCGATATCGCCATTGGCGAAGGCCTCCACAAATTCGTCCACGCGGGCGATTTCAGTGACAACATGACGCACACGCTTCTTCATCGTCTCGTCATCCAACCGGTCAAGCACTTGCCGCAAA
The DNA here is from genome assembly GCF_056356495.1 of Bifidobacterium sp. LH_491. NCBI lineage: Bacteria > Bacillati > Actinomycetota > Actinomycetes > Bifidobacteriales > Bifidobacteriaceae > Bifidobacterium > Bifidobacterium sp. LH_491. The sequence goes on along the minus strand of NZ_JBKEUI010000001.1, from coordinate 426,330 downwards.
GCGGCTTCGCTATCCGTCGCCGCCTGCACCGCCTCGGCGGTCTCACGCAGATTGTCGACGCCAAGCATACGCGCGGCCTCCTCACACATGGAGCGACGCGCCTCATACTGTCCATCATTCAACTGATGAGGCGCCTGAGTATCCACCACGAGCAATTCCAGACCGTACTTGTCGAGGTCGAATTCCTGTGGCGATACGCTTTCCACAGCACTCAATCCCGGACGGCAGTCCAAACGGATGGCATGCCCGGCGCTGCAGCGCATCGAAGCGTTCTGATCGAGACCGCCGGTAGAGGCTCCGGCCATATCGTTTTCGGACGTGATGGCCATATCAATCAGCGTGACGCGACCAGCGTCGGTGTCCCCATAGCCCAAACCATAAGCTGCATCCAGCGCCAAAGCCGTGGAACACGTCATGGCGGCGGAAGAGCTGAGTCCGGACCCCAGCGGCACACAGGAGGTAAACGCAGCGTCAAAACCACGCACCGCTGCAAAACCAGCTTCGCGCATAGCCCACGCGACACCCACCGGATACGCGGCCCATACATCGACGCCACGGGCCTGCAGTCCCGCCAAATCGGCTTCCCTCACTTCACCCGGAGCCATATCGGACACCACGCGCACCTTGGTGTCCTCACGGGGACTCAAGGCCACAAAGGTGCGATGCGGCAACGCGATAGGCAAGCACAAACCGGCGTTGTAGTCAGTGTGCTCCCCAATCAGATTCACACGTCCCGGAGCCGCCCACACACCCATCGGCGTCTCACCGAACGTCGCCTGGAACAGCTCGGTGGCAATGCGCACGCCATCGTCGACGGACAACGGTTCGATAAATTCAACAGCTGACATGATTACATTCCTTATCTCGTAGTGGCATCCGTTCAGTCGGCAATATCAATCGGACCGAGCTCATGGAAACGCTGCGCGATGAGCTCGGGCGTGGTGTCGGAGATCCAGGCAGCCATGCCGGATTCCGAACCAGCCAGATACTTCACCTTATTCGCCGCGCGACGGAAGGAGAAGAACTGTAGGTTCATGCGATAGTGTTCACGGCGGGCGTCATGGATCGGAGCCTGATGCCATGCGGCGATGTACGGCAGATCCATACCCTTGCCGTCTCCCTTGTCGAAGAACGCATTGCCGCGCTTGAGCAGTGTGGAATACATGCTTGCCAGATCCCAACGCTCGTCGTCGTTGAGCTCATCAAGCGTCAGCACGTCGCGCACGGGAGCGACATGCACCTCCAGCGGCCAGCGGGCGGCGGCAGGCACATAAGCCACCCAGCTGTGATTGCGCATGACAATGCGCTGCGCCGCTTCGATTTCCGCGTTCATAATGTCCTTGAGCAGATTGCCGCCGGTACGCTCGAAATACGCTTCGGTGTGTTGCAATTCGGTTTCCATCTTCGGCGCGATGAACGGATAGCAGTACACCTGGCCGTGCGGATGCGCCAGGGAAACACCAATCTCCTGACCGTGATTCTCAAACGGGAAAATATGCTCGATACCGTCCATCTTCGAGATTTCCGCAGTACGGAACGCCCACGCCTCAACCACCGTACGCAAACGGCTCACCGGCAGGTTCGCCGGCAGGCCATCCTCATCGGGATCGAAGCAGATCACTTCGCAACGGCCCGCGGCCAGCTTCTTCTGCCACAACGGATTGCCATCCACGTAGCTCACCGAATCATCCGCACCCGGCACACGCACCATGGAGGGGAAACGGTTTTCAAACACCACGACGTTGTAATCGGTATCCGGCACTTCGCCATCCTGATACGGATCACCGGGTTTGCGGGCCGCCAGCGGGTTGCCGGTTGCCGTCGCACCAGGGCCAGCCGTAATCGGACGATTCATGCGGGCAGTGGCCATCGGAATCCAGTCGCCGGTGAGCGGATCGCGGCGCATCTGGGGAGCCGCATACGGCACCTCATTGCCATCGGCATCCAGATGGGGGGCGAAGCGATAGTCTAACGGACGCGGATCGTTCACTTCACGCGTCTTGGCACCGCTGACATATTCCGGGTCATCATCCAGATAGAAGAAGTCACGCCCATCCGACAGCGTCGTCGGCGTGATGCGGATATGCTCCTGCGCATATGCGCCCGGGGTGTAATTCGCGAATTCGCTCATTACTGGTTCACTCACTTTCTTGTGGTTGTTCGCTCTGGTGTGCCAGAACGAGTTCTGTTACCAAATCTTTGGTTTTCGCTGCAGAATCAGCGTCCAACCCGTCGTCAGTAATCACCGTGTCCACCTGGTCGAACCGAGCGAACAGCGACAGCGACGTGCAGCTCCACTTGGTGTGGTCCGTCAAGATGATGGTGCGGTCCGCAATCTCCATCATCGCCATATCAGTGGCCGCCTCCAAGGAGTTCGGCATGAGGAAACCACGTGGAATGGATACGGAATGCGTACCCAAGAACACCGTGTTCACGCGTAGCGATGCCACTACCTTGTCGGCTATGGGACCGACCAGAGAATTGGAACGGGTGATCACACCACCGGTGACGATTACTTCGACATCCTTGGATTCCAAAGCTTGTACCAGTTCGGCCACCGGAATGGAGTTGGTCAAAATAGTGATGCCAGACGACTGCTGCGATTCGAGGAGATGCTGGGCAAATACATACGCCGTGGTCCCGCCGCCGATGGCAATGACATCACCAGGAGCCACATACTTGATGGCTTCCTGAGCAATGGCGTCCTTCAAGCCGATATCCATCTGCGACTTAACCGAGAACAACGGTTCGCTCAGCAGCGTACTGGTGGTAACGGCACCGCCGTGCACACGCTTAAGCAGTCCTTTATCGGCAAGCTCCGCGATATCGCGTCGAATGGTCATCGCAGACACGCCCAATTCCTTGGAAAGTGCGGTGATACGCACCGCGCCACGAGTACGCAATCTGCTCAAAATCAAATGTTGTCGTTGCGACGATATCATATGAACATTATCGCACACATTCACTCAAAAGAGCAACTACCGTGAGCGTTTCGCTAGCTAAACACCACCATAGCGCACCATTGCGCACACCAACAGCACAAACACACATCATGACAACTGCGTCAAACACCGCCCATTCATACCATCCCCCAGCCATCTCCACACACACGAACTGCGCACGGTTCATGCACTCGAACCACATGCCAAAACCCAAGATGCCGGCATACGACCGCACAGGGTGAGACAATAGGAACATGACTTATGTTTGCGACAACTTCTGGCACGACGCCATCAACAAAGCCACCACAGATCTATTCACCTTCGGATACAAGCACATCATCAAACCGCACATGGTATTCAACCAAGCGCCCGATGATGCACACGATGCCATGATCCGCTTCTGCAACGTCACCAAGCGAATTCCGCCGCTGATGTGGCTACTGCGCTCCATGCTCGACTACACCGACCCCGTGCTGGAAACCACTGTCATGGGCGTGGATTTCACCAATCCCTTCGGCCTGTCGGCAGGACTCGACAAGAACTGCGACATGCCAGTGCTGCTCGACCACATCGGATTCGGTTTTGAAACCGTGGGATCCACCACCACACGCCCTTGCGCCGGCAATCCCAAGCCGTGGTTCCACCGGCTTCCCGAATACGATTCCATGCTCGTACACGTCGGCTTGGCCAATGACGGTTCCGAACACGTCATCCCCCGCACCGAACGCGCCTGGACCAACGCTTCTACCATGCAAATGTCCATCTCCATCGCCCGCACCAACGATGAGCTCGTCGGCGATCTTGACGAAGGCATCGAGGATTACCGCATCTCCATGGAGCGCGCCGCAGGCCGCAGCGCCATGGTGGAAATCAACATCTCCTGCCCCAACACGCACGCCGGCGAACCTTTCACCGATGACCCGGCCAACCTTGACCGCCTGTTCACCGCACTGGACACCGTGCAACGACCGCAGCCCACGCTCGTCAAACTGCCCCTGAACAAGTCTTGGGATGAGATGCGTGCACTGCTCGCCGTGCTTGCCGACCACAACGTGCAAGGCCTAAGCATCGCCAACCTGCAAAAGGACCGCACCGGACTGACCATTCCGCGAACATGGGAAGGTGGACTCTCGGGGGGACCAACCTACCGAGCCAGCAACGCGATGATTCGACAGGCTTACCGCGAGTTCGGCGAACGATTCTCCATTGCCGGCATCGGCGGCATCTTCACCCCCGAACAGGCCTACGCCAAAATTCGCAGCGGCGCAAGCCTGGTCATGTTCGTCAGTGCGTTGATGTATCGCGGACCGCAGCACATCACCGTATTGAAGCGAGGTCTTGCCGAACTGCTCAAACGAGACGGCTTCGACCATGTCAGCCAAGCCGTCGGCATCGACGCCTAACGCAATCGCCCCGGTGGACATCACGTCCGCCTACGACGGTGCGCCTGCCAACGTGACGCTAGGTCGAGACGACAGGCGCACCGCTGCATCACACGTGCATCAGTATGCTCCGCGCACGTATTGGTCCGGGTATGGCATCGATTCGCTCGCCACCCCCAACTTATGCGCGGCACGCATCGGCCACGACGGCTCGCGCAACGCGGCACGGCCAATCTCCACCGCATCGGCGGCACCAGAACGAAGAATCTTCGCCGCCTGCTTAGGCTTGGTAATCAGTCCCACCGCCGTCGTCGCAATCTGCGCGCGCTCGCGCACCTGCGCCGCAAACGGCACCTGATATCCCGGCCTTACCGGTATGGTCACATTCGGCACCATGCCACCGGTGGACACGTCGATAAGATCTACCCCATGCGCCTTGAGCGTCACCGCGGTTTGCACCGTCTGATCCACATCCCAGCCGCCAGCCGCCCAATCCGTAGCCGACACGCGTACCAACAACGGCATATCTTGTCCAATAGCCTCACGCACCGCATCCACCACGTCCACCAACATGCGCATGCGCCCATGCAAATCGCCGCCATAGTCATCCGTACGCTGGTTGATCAACGGGTCAAGGAACTGCGACAGCAGATATCCATGCGCCGCGTGAATCTGCACCGCATCAAAACCGGCAGCCACCGCTCGGGCGGCGGCCTGGGCGAAATCACACACAATAGCGTCGATCTCTTCACCGCGCAACTCGCGCGGCATGGCCAGCGAGCCAAACGGTACGGCGCTGGGCGCCACCGTAGGCCAGCCACCCGCCTCCGGCGGCACACTCCCCTGCTCGTAACCGATGCCGAAGCAACCCGTAGACGCCTTGCGTCCGGCGTGATTCAGCTGCACTGCCATCGCCGCACCGGCAGCCCGCACATCGCGCACAATCCAACGCCATGCCTCAACCTGATCATCGTTCCACAACCCCACATCGCGCGGCGAGATACGCCCCTCGGCGCTGACAGCAGTCGCCTCGGCGATTACCATGCCGAACCCGCCAAGCGCACGGGACACATAATGCTGGTAATGGAACGGCGTGGGCTTGCCATCGCAGTCATACGCCGAATACATATCCATAGGCGGCAACCAGATACGGTTGCGCACCGTCAGCGCCCGCAACGTCATCGGTTCGAATAACAACGCGCCATTACGATCAGCCACACGCCCCTCCTTGTTGTATCGATGAACGGCGTCTTACTGCCCTACACAGCAACCGCCACGAGTGCAATTCTACGCATCATATGCGCGAACGCCCGCCACCATGACGAGCGTTCGCCCAATGTTCATGTGTATACCACGCACCTCTCATGCGCTGCGCAACCGCGATATACCGATGATTATCAGGTAGCGAAAACAGCCAGGCGGAGGCTATTCGTCTCGTTGTACCGTCGCCTGCTGCTGGCTGGTATCCGTGGCATCCTGCCCGGCGTCAGCCTGCGTTTGCTGGTCATTGCCTCCACTATCCTGCTTCTGCGTATCGCTCTTATTCTCGTTGCTACGCGATGAGGACGTCGACGTATATTGTTCGGCAGGCGTACCGTAACTATTGTCAATCGGTATGTTCGCCGCAGCCAGATACGTGTTCATAAACTCTTTCCATGCCGGCGTTGCAATATACATGCCATACCACGAACGACGGTACACCCCGTTGATCGTCTTGTTGTCAAAAGTGTTCCGGGTCGGATTCTGGGCATCGCCGACTGCCACGAACGCCGCCACCTCATTCGGCACGAAACCGGCGGTAAGCATCATGGTGTTCTCGTTGGTACCCGTCTTCGCAAAGGTTTTGCGCCCATTGTCCAACTGGGTGGCCGCCGCCTCGCCGTTCGGCTGCACCACACCTTGGTTCAGCGCGTACGCCACCGTCTGTGCGATGTCCGGGTCAATAGCCTGATGGCAGTTCGCCTGCGGCACCTTGAGTGATTCACCGGACTGGTTCGTCACCTTGGTGATGGCAACCGGAGTGCATTCGACACCGTTGGCACCCAAAGTGGCATACACATTCGCCATGGTCAGCGGGGAAGCCTGCGCCGTACCAATGGTCATCGGAGGCTGGAAGGAATTGGTGGAATACACGTCCTCCGCATTGGCGGCCGCATTATGGTATCCCACTTCTTTAGCCGCATCCGCAATCGCGCACAGACCAATCTGCGAGGCCATGGCCGCCTGCGTGGTGTTGTGCGAGCGCACCAGACCCTGCAACGGAGTTTCCTGATACACCGTGCCACCTTCGGAATTATGGACCGACCATGCACTGCCCGTAAACGAATGACCTGCGCAATTGAAACTGCTCTGCTGGTAGAGGGTAGAGGTTTTCAACACCTCGTTGATGGAATGTCCCTGCTGCATCCACGCCACTAAATTGATGGGCTTCCAGGTCGATCCAGTCGGGAAGCCCGTTCCCCCGCCATCGGCCTCATCCACCATATAATTCATGGAAGTTTTCGTCGGATCATTTTGCGCCGCAGACGTAGCATCATATGTTCGGTTGATACCGAACCCCAGCACTTCGCCCGTCCCCGGTTTGATCGCAGCAATCATGACCTCGAATCCCGATGGGTCATTCTCCGGGATGGTGTCACGGGCAGCTTTCATGGCAGCCGCATTAGCATTGACATCCATCGTGGTGTAGATATCAAGACCACCCTCTTTGAGTAGCTTGTCACGCTCTTCGGCATTCTTACCGAATTCCTTGGAGTTAAGGATCTGGTTGGTGACGTAATCACAGAAGAATGCCGCATCGCCCGCCGACTGGCATCCAGCCTCCACCGACTGGATATTCAAGGTATCGGCCAGAGGCGTATTCACCGCCTCGTCATGTTCGGCCTGAGTGATATACCCCTGCTCAAGCATCAGATCAAGCACGATATTGCGCTGCTCTTCGGATTCCTTCCGATTGGCTTCGATGGACGGATCGTAGCGTTCCGGGTTCTTGGTAATCGCCGCGATGGTCGCTGCCTGCACAATGTTCAAGTCAGCAGCGCTAGTATTGAAATAGCGACGTGCCGCCATTTCCACACCAAACAGATTATTGCTCCCGAACTGCGCGATGTTGAGATAACCCTGCAAAATCTCCAGCTTGGAATACTGCTTCTCCATCTGCACGGCGATCAGCATCTCACGCAGCTTACGAGCGATGGTGTCTTCGGAAGCATGATATTCGGCAATGGGATCGTTATCTTCCCGAGCCTTGACCATCAGCACGTTCTTGACATACTGCTGCGTAAGCGACGAACCACCCTGCGTATCGCCCTTCTTGATATACGTTTGCACGAACGCTCGCATCACGCCTTGCACATCCACACCGGAATGCTGGAAGAAACGGCGGTCCTCACGCGCCACCACCGCGTGCTGCATGGGCTTGGAAATCTCTTTAAGCGGCACCACGATACGATTTTGTGCATAGAACGTGGCAATTACCGTCTGCCCATCGGAGGCATACAGCCGCGACTGCTGCGGCAGATTCGTCACATCAAAATCCACGCCCTGGACCTGTAAGGACGGCGCCACCGACTTGACCACGTTATTAATTCCCAGCACCGCCGGCATTACCAGCAGACTGGCTACCACACCGCCACTGACGCACAGCAGGATGTAAGACAGTACGAGCGAAAACACACGTCGAACAAGCAGGGTCTTCTTCTTGGGCATGCTGAATATTCTAGAGGGGCGGGTCTACCAACCGGCGCGTTGCGCCATCAGCACGTATATTCCTTACAGAAGCGCCACAGAAAGCCATTTTCTCTGAATATTCGCTGAAACTTAGTGGCGAGAACGCCGAATAAGCATGCCCGGCTGATAGATGATGATGGAACGACCCTGACGGGCAATCCAGCCACGATTGGCGAAATCCATCAACGCCTTGTTCACGGTCTCTCGCGACGAGCCCACCAACTGCGCCATCTCCTCCTGTGTCAAATCATGGGGAACCTTCACGCCTTCCTCAACCGGTTCGCCAAATCGTACGGCAAGGTTAAGCAACGTTTTTGCCAAACGCGCCGGCACATCCATGAACACCAAGTCGGAGATGCGCTCGTAATTGGCGCGCATACGGTTAGCCAGCACCTGCAGCATGTCCACCGCCACACGCGGATACTTATCCAACCAGGCGAACAAGGCCTGATGCTCCATCCACACCACGCTGGTGCCGTTGCCCATCGCCACCGCCGACGCAGTCCGAGGACCGCCATGCGGATCGAACACCGGAATCTCACCCAACACCTCGCCTCGTGCGTGGATGCTGATCAGCTGCACACGGTTGTCATTGGATTCGCGGATGAGCTTGACTTTGCCCTCCTCCAGCAGATAGATACGATGGTCAGTATCCCCTTCGCTGAAGATATAATCACCCTTGTCAAACACCGCACGCTGCAACGCAGGCAGTAGTTCCTCGGCCTGATCAGGCGAAACTTGTTTGAATAGCGCGGTATGCAGCAGGACATTCTCCTCGTCCGGCATCTCATTCGCCTTCATCGACACATCGCACCTCCCACCAATGCGGCAACCATGCCGTCGCTTCCTCCATTGTAAAACGTTCACCCTAGCGGGCGCGCGCACGCCACACGACATTACACCATCATGGCGGACAGCTCGTGCATCGCACAACAAAAAACCCGACCGATTGGTCGGGTTTTCGGCGTATCGCTACGCAACAATCAACGAGTCTCGCGGTGGAGCGTCTGCTTGCCACAACGGGAGCAGAACTTCTTCAGCTCAAGACGATCCGGCGTATTGCGACGGTTCTTCGTCGTGATGTAGTTGCGCTCCTTGCACTCAGTGCACGCGAGCGTAATGCCCGGACGGATGTCGGCGCTCTTGCTTGCCATGTCGTTCACCTCTTGTTGGTTGTGTATTGGCCGTTGCCGACCTTTGTAGCGAGAAAGAGACTCGAACTCTTGACCTTACGATTATGAGTCGTACGCTCTAGCCAGCTGAGCTATCCCGCCAGAGAGCCTCGAGTGAGAATCGGACTCACGACCTCTTCCTTACCAAGGAAGTGCTCTACCACTGAGCTATCGAGGCGTGGCGGATAGTGGATTCGAACCACTGAAGCACGAAGCGCCTGATTTACAGTCAGGTCCCTTTGACCGCTTGGGAAATCCGCCGCGTTACCTGTGCAACCTAGGCCGCAACCGGCAACTTGGCTATCATGCCACGGCAGTGCGACATACGCAACCTGCGACACGCCGTGATATGACAACTCCCGCAAATCCCCCCAAACAGTCCTGCTATCGCAGGGGGTTCACCTGTCGGCTATCACCATATCCCCGATTATGCGCTCGCCCCATACCATTGACTGCGCAGCCCAGCACACACTGACACAAAGCGTTCGCACGCCTCGACTTCGCCAATGGACACGCGCACGCCTTCACCGTCAAACGCACGAACCGACAACCCTTGACACTCGCATGCAGCCGCCATATCCATGGTGCGATCGCCCACCGGCAGCCAGACGAAGTTCGCATACGGCTGCGGCACTGTCCACCCCTGACGGCGCAGCTCGTCCACCAGCCACTCCCGACGACGTACAAGGACCTCAACCCGCTCGTTCAAGGCATCCTGTTGATCCAACGATGCGATGGCCGCTGACTGCGCCACATCAGACACGCCGAATGGCAACGCCACCTTACGCATACCCTCAATAATCTCCCGACGAGCCACGGCATAGCCGACACGCAAGCCAGCCAAACCATACGCCTTCGAGAAGGTACGCGCCACCACCACGTTCGGATGCTCGGCGAACAACGCCATACCATCGCAGGTGTCCGGATCGGTATTGAACTGTACATACGCCTCGTCGACCACAATGAGCACATCCTCGGGAACCGCCCTCACCATACGCTCCATCTCCTGTCGCGTCAGGCTTACCGACGTAGGATTATTGGGGTTATTCACCACCACCAATCGCGTGCGCGGCGACAAGGCGGCAATTATCCCCTCCACATCATGTCCGCCATCGGCACGATTGGGTACCTGCACACTGGTGGCCCCCGCGTCAGCCACAATAATCGGATACGCCTCGAAACTACGCCACGGATACACCACCTCGTCACCGGGGCCGGCAACCAAGCGCACCACCATGGTGATGACCTCCGTAGATCCACAGCCCAACACCACTTCTTCTGGGTCGACACCATGCAACGCCGCCAAACGTTCCACCAACGCCCAGCCACGCATGTCGGGATACCGGTTGATGGTGCCCAACGCCGAGTTTTCAATCGCCTCCACCACGCCCGGCAACGGCGCGAACGGATTTTCGTTGCTGGAGATCTTGTATGCGCGAACCCCTTCGCGCTGTGGCGCCGGACGCCCCTGGCGGTAGGAGGGAATAGTGTCGATGATGGAACGATATCGGAAAGTCATGTCTGCCATCATAGGCGCGGAAAACCGCAACGCGCCGCATACATCTCACTTACCGATGCCGGAGACGCCTCCCACGACGAACACTCCACGGCGTTACGACACACACGCCGCCTTCAACGCCCCAACACACCCGCATCGACGGAGCAGCGCATCCTCCGCCCCGCGCACCCCATCGGCTACAGATACGCAAGACCGCTTCCCGGGATTGACCCGACTCCCCTTCTTGCACCGTCGCCGTATCGGCGAGCAGCACCCCGCACAAAAAACAAAATCACCGTATAACAAACGGGGCCTACCGACTCCGGCAGACCCCGTCTACGCTGCATGCAGCGAATAAATCACTCAGCCAAGAATGGCCAGCACATCACGAGACGAGACAATCAGGTAGTCCTCGCCTTCGTAACGCACCTCGGTACCACCATACTTGGAATACAGCACCTTGTCGCCAACCTTGACATCCATCGGGATGCGCTCGCCCTTGTCGTCACGACGACCCGGGCCAACCGCCAGGACTTCACCCTGCTGCGGCTTCTCCTTGGCATTGTCCGGAATGAACAGACCGGAAGCGGTCTGCGTCTCGGCTTCCGCCTGCTTGACGATAATCTTATCTTCCAACGGTGTGAGTGAGATCGACACGGTGTGCCTCCTCTTTCTTCAGAGAAACGAACCAATACCATTCGCGACGAAACGATGTGCCAGGCGGCTGACGTATACACCGAACACGCCGTTCCCTCGCGCCAAACACCATCGTAGCGCGATTGTTAGCACTCTGCCAACTTGAGTGCTAACGCTGAGAGTGAAACCTCAGGAATTCCGACGTGCCAGAATGGTTTCCAACCCCGACCCCAACGAATCGGAAGTCTCTTGCGGCGCGTCGATATCCGCATGCGTCTCACGATCATGGAATTCACCGCAATCCTCAACCATATCCGAATCGTCATCACGCTGCACCGACTCGGCAATACGACGAGCTTCCTCGGCCTCCACAGGCACGGCCTGCGCTACCTGCTTGGCAGAGGAGCGAATCTCCAAGCTCTGCGGCTCGGCAACCTGTGGCACTACGCCATCGCGCGGGGCTCCCAACGAGAACGAAATCAAATCTTGGCAGCTTGTCATATCCACCGCATCAAGCTCACGAGCCGCATGCACTTCGTGAAGCTCAATGGTGGCGTCGCGCTCCACCGTTTCATCATGCACCGTCAGCGTCGTCGACTCCTGCTCCAACGGGGCTTGCAACGCTTGATCTTCACACACATCTGACATATCGGACGCCGAACTCTGACGACGATCCAATGCAGCCTGAGCCTCGGCACGCGCCTGGCGTAACGCACGGCGAATCTCACGCTGTTCCATCACATCCGTCGGCGTATCATCGCGAGAAGTGGCTACCGGTTCGCTCAATGGCCCCACCGGCTGCGCCCGCTCATCACCATGTGTAGTCACAGCATCTACTTGAGGTTGCCGACCGGCTTTGGATCGTTCGGCAACCTTTGGACCACGGGCCGACAGACGAGACCGCTGAGCCACACGACGCTCCCACGCCCTCGCGTGACGCGACGCGCGCATTCCCAACGTCACCACGACCGCCAACAACACCGCGGGAATCAGTGCAAACCACGCAGAGAAATGCCATACCAGCGCCGCGACGACCACAGCCAATGTCGTCAGCGCCAATGACAACACCAGCATCTGCCGGCGACGAACCGCCGAGCGACGCAACTGCCGTACATGCTCGATATGCGCACGGGACAACGTGGCAGATGACTGTGTTGGCTGCATAATAGCCCCTTTCGCACGCGGCGTGCGCTCATCCGAGAACCGAGTCGCACTGTGTGCATCAATAAGATGCAACGAGGGAGAATATCGATCCTCACGGTGTTGAATCACCCGTTTCATCCCGTTCACCGTCCGATTGGGCAGCCAACAAGCCAAAACAAGTACAACAATCGCCAGCACAATGAGGGTACTGAGCGATTGGTAATCCATATTCAACAAGAATAGGGGACTTTATGGATATTTCGTGTCCTTGGTGTTATGGCGTGTCGGAGCAATAATTGCGCGACAAAACCATCTGGAACATCCTCACACATCATGGTATACACCACATGGTCGCACCACTGATTACCTACGTACATATAGCGCCGCATTACGCCTTCTCTATGCGCGCCCACTTTATCCATCACCCTCAGCGAGCGCAGATTATGCGGCATAATGGCGATTTCCATGCGATGCAACTGCGGCCCTCTGGAATCAAGCAGCGCCCAATCGGCCATCAGCGCCACCGCCATGGGGGCAACCCCTTGCCCAGCGCAGTCCTGCGCCACCCAATACCCCACCATGCCGGAACGCAACGAACCATACGAAACCGCGCCCAGTGAAATCTGCCCCACAATGTGTCCCTGCAAGGTAATCGCCATCACCGCGCCCTGCCCGGTACGCGCCATCATCTCCTGCCGGCGCATCCACGCACGATACGACAATCCGGCACCACCTTGCGGATCGGAAGATTCCCACGGAGCCAACCACTCTCGATTATCCCATCGTACCGCCGACCATTCATCCTCATCATCCAACGTCAGCGGGCGTAAGACAACAGCAGGTCCGCCCATCGACGTACGCAAAGACCGCGGCAACGACCATGATGTCTCGCTACAGGAACGAGACCAGCACAAACCACGCAACATAGACACGACTTCCATTGTGCCACCACGCTGCGCATGCGGGCGGCATTTGCACCGCACCGCCACACGTGTCTTGACACCGACTAGGATATGTAGCGGTCACTATACGAATAAGCCCGCAGCCACGCGAGGAACATGCACGGAGGAGAACATTGCCTACCTATCATTACCGTTGCAAGCAATGCGCATACGATTTCACCGAACATCAGTCGTTTGATGACGCTCCCATCACCGTGTGTCCCGAATGCGGCAAACCGGAAGTGCACAAAGTATATGCATCCGTTCCGATCGCATTCAAGGGCAGTGGTTTCTATCGGACGGATTCCTCGTCGTCCTCGTCGAAGTCGGAATAAGGTCGTACATGCGTCAATAAACGCATCCGCCGCCACCGGCGACACGCCAACAACAAGCCTTCGACCACATTCATCCATCATACTTGCCACGGTTCGCGCCACCAAGGCAGGATAAGCGCATGCTTATTTTCCCTTACCGCGAACCCGCCACTTTGCGGCAACGCCGAGTCAGGCGTAACACGCGTCGACTCTGCATCGCTGTACTTGCCGGATTATCCGCACTCATGCTGGCGCAGGTCATCGCCATGCCGCAAGAAAACACCCCCGTCATCGTCGTCAGCACCACCGTGGAACGCGGCCATGTACTTACCGCCGACAACCTCGTCACCATGTATGTGCCACGCAGCCTCATCAGCAAACATATGCTTGTTTCCGCCGATCAGGCGCAAGGCACCACAGCACTGATCACATTGTACGCCAATACCCCCATACCCGATAGTGCCGTCAGCACAGCGCCTGCCATTCCCACAGGATACAGCGTCGTTGATCTGCCCATCGCCAACGCCAGCGAAGGTCTTACCATTGCCAGCAGGCTGACCATCCGTGCCCATCCTCATATCAACGCATCGACCGGCACTAGCGCAGGCCCTAGTGCAGAGCTCCACGAGGGCACCAACGAAGAGCGCGCCCACAGCGAGAACACCAATGACGAAAACGCCAACACACGTATCGTCAGCGACCATGCGATACTCATCGGCATTCACGTCGTCCCACACAACGACCATGACTCGCCATCCGAGCCAGAGCATGCTTGGCATGTATCAGCAACACTCACCCTGGCCATGCCCGCCGACGACACCGTCACCGCGCTATCGTTACGCGACACCCATTGGTTTATCGCCAGCGACCACCACGATGACCGTCAATATGACAACGGCCGTCTTGAGGACGGCCGTCAGTAACGTGCACTATGTGTTCGCTCAACTAGGCAACGGCTAGCGCCGTGAATTGAACTGCGCCCAGTGAGGAGGCAACTCACCTAAAATGCGCTGGTCATCATCCGCCGCACGTTGACCGGCGGTCAGCACATCCGAGGGTTCCCATTTCACACCGTCGGCATCAAAACGCTCCGTACCTTGGCGCACCACACGACGATGCCCACGCGCAGTGCGCCGGTTCGGATCATAATGCGACGAAGTCATAACGTCCTCCACACCTCAGGCTTCCCGATACAGCTCGCCAAGCCGAGCCACGATACGATCAACTTCCTTATCGGGATTGACGAACGAGCCAACGCTCCACACCGTCATCACCGACCAGCCCAAACGATGCAAACGCTCCGCCGCCACACGATGCCGTTCACGTGTCGACTGCATGCCCATAAATTGGGCGTTGTCCGTCAACACCGCCAACATCAACGGCTTATCCGGCAAACCAACCGCCAACGCCAACCGGTCGCCGTGCTCGTAGCCATACTCCACCTGCGCGCACAAGCCGCGCGCACGCAAACGCTGTGCCAAATCCGTAAATAGCACATCATCCTCACCGCGAGAACACAGCTGTTCCTCAACATTCGTCTCGCCAGCCTGCTTCGCCCAACGCAGCATATCCTTCAACAGCTTCGGGCCGGGTTGATGAATGCGCTCGTCATCCATATCATCTGCATCGAAAGACGCCACAATATCGACATGGCGCTGTGCCAGAGCCAACGCATCCAACAGCATGCCGCAGCCTGAGTCGCCCTCAATCGAACCGAACTGTTGCAACAGCCGACCATGCGCCGTCTTAGCATAGCTACAAGCAATAATCACATCAGTGGCATATGCTCCGGCGACATCGGCAATATCCACAATACGCACATGCCGTAAGAATTTGCCCATGGAACGGTTCTTCGCCGCCAACGACTTCAAATCAGCACCCAAACGCATACGGAAAGCACTGGTCAACGCCACCACCGTCAGCGTGTACTGCGCCGGTACAATGGTGAAACGTGAGGCATGAGCCATAATGATGCGCACCACTTCGTCGACTTCCTGCTGGCTGCTTTCCACCAAGCCAGTGGACATCACCGGAATGCCATTCGCTTCCACCTGATGGAACCGCACCGCGCCACGCTTGCCTTCCACAGCAACCTCATAGCGCACCGCACCATACCCATGCTCCTGCAAAAACTCGCCGACCAACGGCGAACGCAAGCCCATGCCCTCATCCACCTGCACACGCGGCAGCATATCCACCAACGTCTTCAACGACTCACACGTCATCGTTTCACGATGTCCCAGCACCACCACGTGACGAACACGGCTCAACACGGCCAACAACTGTACGGAAGGCATATGCGCTCCCGCATCCACAATCGCCACATCCGCGATCATCGCAGGCTCGGTCAATGCCGCTAAGGTCGCGGGAGTAGCCATCAACACCGGTGTGGCAGCCGCCATAATCTGCGGATGGTCGCGACGCAACCGCGCCCAGGCGACATGCCCCTGCCCCGCCAACGCGGTATGCAGCACATTCGCTTCCTGCGTATGCGCAAACAGCATATCGCACAGACGACGCATGGATTCCTGCGCCACCATAGGACCCACCGAACGCACATGCTCCACATCCACTTGGGCGAAACGATCGGCGGCAGTTTGCAACGCCGACCCATCCTGATTGGAAATCATGGCCGACGAGCGCACGATATCCTCAAACACAGTAGTCCACCATGCCAGCTGCAATTCGGCACCCACCGAAGCCACGCTCACGCCACGCTCACGCAAATCATCCACCAACGCGGTCAAACCCACCGTCTGGAATTCCCGTTCCAAACGACAACGTTCCGGTAAGGTATCCAACGAACGATGGTCATCCAACAACCGTTTCAGACGAGCCTCAACCTCATTGAAGTCCGCCGTCTCCAAATTACCGCCCTGCGGCGTGGTCGCCAACACCGCATTCAACGCCGTCATGTTGCTGGACAACGCCTCCTGCGTCGCCACAATGTCATCCAACTTGCCCGGTAACACCGGCCAGCCGCCACGCGGCGCAAACATATGCCACTGCTCGGACTGCTTTGCGACCACTTTCAGCGCCTCATGCAAGTTCTCCACCTGCGCGCCCACGCGCAGCAACCCGCGAGCTTCCTTCATATGGCGACGACGTTCCCAGAAGCCCATGGAGGAACCATTGGCCTTGCGATCGGCCTTGGATCGTGTGGCCTCGATCATGGCAGCAATGTCGCGTTCGAAAATCTCCGGCTGGAATACATCCAGCACACGGCGAAGATTTTTCAATACCGCAACCTCACGTCCCCACTCCTGCGCGGTGGATGGAATGGAGAAGCCACACGTCTGCACCGTGGACGTAACTTGCTCGCGCGTGGCAGGCAGTACCTGCTGCAACAGATTCATCACGCGCTGATAGACGGCAACCGCCTCATCCTCGCTGGTAATCGACGCTTTGAACCATGCCGTATCCTGCTCGGTAATGGTGTATTCGCCAACTTCGCCGGCACGCTCCAGTTTGCCAACCCAATCTTCCATATGGCCGGCGATCGAACGCGCAGTATCCTGAGTCAGCCGCACGCGCGTACACGGATGCGTTGGCATGCTGGCAATATTGGCAAGATTCTGAATCGTCTGATATGCCGATACCCCCCAACGCTCGTTCACCCCATGCAGGTCGCCCAAATAGCGGGTCAGACGGGAACGTACACCTACCAATTCATCGGAAAGCTGATCAAATCGGGCTTTGGCGTTGCCGCCGCGGAAACCCACCGCCTCAATGAGCCGACGATCAATACTTGACGCCATCTGCTCTTCAGACAGATCCAGTATCAATCCCTGCAAGTCATGCTTGCTCATCACCTGCGTGAACCTGCGGCGCTGATCGGCGACACCCGGCACATACAGCACACTCTTACCCGCCATCACACAGCGGGAGGCAATGGCAGCCGCCTGTTGTGCGGTATCGGCCCCCAGTGATGAGTCCACCATCAGCGAGTGCCCGGCCGCGGCTATATTCGCCGCATATCGCACAGCGTTGTCCACATCTCCCACGGCGTATTCGGCATGCGGATCGCCGTCGAAAGGACTGTATTGGGCAACCACATCCTCACGCAACGCCTTATCGGCCTGCTCATACCCAGCCAGGGCATCCACTAACGTATTGCCCGTAGCCCCGGCAGACAATTCGGCAATCAAGGTCTGGCTTTCCACCAACAGTTGTGTGGCCGGATCCATGAAGCAGCCCAAAATAATCTGCCGTTCGATCGAGAAATCCTCCAGCACACCCGACGCCTGCTCGGTAATAGCCGCGAACACCGCCGATGTTTCCGGAGTTCCGGACGCATAATTCGAACCGTCAAACAATGCGCGCTCATCAAGCCGCACGCCACGCTCGCGCAAAGCACTGACAAACGCGGCATTCAATTGCACACGTCCCACAAACGTCACCGACGCATCATGCGCGGACGCCTTGGAATTGCCACTGGCCTCAACTGGATACAGCAGCACCGGCATATGGTGATGACGCCACGTTGCCACGCCCACCACCAGCGACAGCTCCGCCAATCCGGCGATGCGCCCCTTGGCAGCACGATCGTCCAACACTCGGTCCAAACGACGTTCGGCGGTACGCAACATGCCGTTGTCCCTGAACAATGCGCTCAACGTCACCTGACCGCTGGCAAACAGCCGCGCAATGCCCGACGGATGCGCATGAGTCAACTCAAGCCGTGCACCAAGCTGCTCGACGTCCTGCAAGGCGGACGGTGCCAACCCCTTGCGATACTCCTCGCGCCATTCGCGCAGCCGATCCACTCCCGACGCCGCGTTCTGCCCTGATGCCTGTGCGCTCATAATGCGCTCACTTCCCTACTGATCTGCGATACTGGTCATATCCTGAATTGCGTGACAAGGCGTCGTCAATATCCTGATTGCCCTGCGCGGCCAGCCACGCGTACAAATCGTCATACAACGACGGATTCATCGCCAGGAACGGCAGCAGTTCGGGATGACGCGCCATGGCAAACTGCGTGGAGAAATCCGTCGTAGTTTTGGCATCATCCGAGTGAAGCCCCTCAACCTCAACCACCGGCTCCTGCGCCGCGAACTCGCCCTTGGAAACACGCTCGAATACCGAACCCGGCTCAAACGCAGGGGTATATGTCTCCTCCTGAGATACCGAAGAAACCTGACCTCGACCCTGCACATACGCCTGATGATCCTGCGGAACCTGCATGTCATCCGTTTGTGGCGCATCGTCCAACGCTGTAAACACCGGCTCACCGCCACGCAAATCTTCAAGTGACGTTGTGGACACCGAAGCAACCGATTCCACCGGTACCGGATTCGCCGCTTCCGCCATGGCCTGCGGTTGCATGTCGTTTTGCTGCGATACGGCAAGCGACGCGGATTCCACCGTCATACCCTCCGATGCAGCAGCCGCCACCGGCGCCAACGCACTCGACGAGGACGACGTTACGGACGACGCAGCAAGAGTCGCTTCCTGCGATACCGGCAACGGTCCCGTGCGACGCTCCACCCAATCCTGAGCCAGCACCGGTCCGTCAGACACGGCAACGTCCTCTTCCGACATCGGGGACTCCTGCGTGGACAAGATACCGGATCCATCCACAGGAACGCCCATCGGCGCATTCGTCATGGGCGCATCGGGCAGAGGGGCTGCAGCCGTAGCCGCATCCGTATCTTGCCGCTGAATCATACCCGTCTCAAACAAATCATCAACCGCCACGTCCTCGACAGCCGGAGCCACCACCGGCACATCGATGCTGGGCATCACTTCGCCCACATCCAAGGCTCGGGATTCCGGCTCAGCCACCGGAGCGTGTACATCACCGTCCACAGCGCTGGCGGCAATCATATCCTGCGCGGCGTTGAGCGATTCCTCTACGGACTGCTGCTGCGCCTGCAACAACGCAATGGCCGCATCGGGCAAATCAGCCGGCAAATCATGCTTCACGGCATCCAAAGGATCCACGTGCAGCTGCTGCGCCTGCTGGCGCACATCCTGAGCCCGGAACATGCTGGTCGGCTCACCGGCACGCAAGTCAAGAATTTCATCCACCGACATATCCGAGGCATCCGGCTCCTGGCGTGCGCCATTGGCCGCATAATCAAACAAATCAGTCACCGATTCGTTCGGCTGCACGTCCTGTGCCACATCCATACGCATAAAATCAACCGGCACATCGCCGAACTGCACGTGCACCAATGACGAAGGCAGCACAAAATCCGCATCGATTGGCAACCGCGCCAACCCCCCTTGTTCCTGCACCACATACGTGCCATTGGTGGAATGCAAATCACGCAACGTAGCCGTACCGCTCTCATTTACCGAAAACAGCGCGTGACGCTTCGACATGGAGCGTGTCTCATCAGGAACTTCCAAACGCACAATACCGTTGGACAGCAAGGGACGCAACGGCTTACGACCAATCTCTAGGCGCTCTCCCGAACGCACGCTGGTCAGATCAACGCCATCGACCTTAATCACCCACTGCTGTGTTTGTCGTTCACCACTCACTATGCCGGCCTTCCTTTCACGGACACGCATTACCTGCCATTGTGTCATGGTTTGACCCATGAATGCTGTACAACGCGCGTCGGAACACAATCTCCACCAATGCGGAGGTCCATTCCCCCTATCATCATAGCGACTTCGCCAATATGCCGTGTCGCAATATGGGAAGGCCCCGTCATTGTCACAACAATGACGGGGCCCACCCTACGTAATGGGGTGCGGCTGACGCCGCGCACATTACTTGAGCTCGACGGTGGCGCCAGCCTCTTCCAGAGCGGCCTTGGCCTTCTCGGCATCTTCCTTCTTGGCGTGCTCGAGCACCGGCTTCGGAGCACCGTCAACCAGAGCCTTGGCTTCGGCCAGACCCAAGGAGGTGATGCCGCGCACGGCCTTGATGACCTGAATCTTCTTGTCGCCGACGGCAGCGAGGATGACGTCGAACTCATCCTTCTCTTCCTCAGCGGCAGCAGCGCCAGCAGCCGGAGCAGCGGCGACAGCGGCGACCGGAGCGGCAGCCTCAACGTCGAATTCCTCTTCGAACGCCTTCACGAACTCGGAGAGCTCGACGAGGGTCATTTCCTTGAACGCTTCCAGGAGCTCGTCCTTGGTGAGCTTAGCCATGATGGCTTCCTTTCATTCGTGGCAACCGGCTGATGACTTGGAGCGCCGGCTACCGAAATTTTTATTGATTTATTGGTACGTTGTCGATTACGGACGCGGCTGACGCCGCACGCAATCAGGCAGCCTTCTCCTGCTTGTCGCGCAGAGCGTCCATCGTGCGCACCGCCTTGGTCGGCAGCGCAACGAACACGTATGCGGCCTTGGCCATCGTGCCCTTGAGCGCGCCAGCCATCTCGGAGAGCAGCTGCGGACGAGACTTGAGGTCTGCGAGCTGCATGGCACCGGCTGCGTCGTAGACGGTTCCATCAGCGTAACCGCCCTTGACAACGAGTGCCTTGTTTTCCTTGGCGAAATCACGCAGGGTCTTCGCCACCTCGATGAAGTCACCCTTCACGAAGGTAACCGCGGTCGGGCCGGAGAGGATCTCGTCGAGACCCTCGATGCCAGCTTCCTTAGCGGCAATGCGAGTCAGCGTGTTCTTCGCCACAGTGTAGGAAGTATCGCGGCCTAGCTTTTCACGCAGATCGGAAATCTGCGGAACGGTAAGCCCGCGGTACTCGGTGAGGTAGATCGCGTCGGCTTCACGGAACTGAGCCGTAAGCTGGGCGACCACCGCTTCCTTTTCGGGCCTCTTCATGGCGTTCCTTCCTAAGTCGGCCGTTGACAAGAAAGATTCGCCGGGCAACAAAAAAGCCCTGCACGCAGGCAGAGCACAACACACCCGTAACGGGCATCCGTCGCAAACGACGGTTCATACTGCAACCTGCGTTGGCTTGGCGAACCAAACTTCGGAAGCCTTGCGACTTCAACCAACGGTCTGTGGTTTACGAATAGGTATGGTATTCGTAGGCTGCGACGATGGTGGCTTCGGCGTGTCGCCGCCCAAATCGCGCTCCATAACGGCAAGTGGCCCGCCGGATGCACCGACGAGCCACCTCTAACCATAATCATGGTGTTGCCCGCACCATGCCAGTGCAGGCAACACCGTCTGACATTATCCGCGACGCTTCGTCAGCATCACCGAACCGCCCAGCAGCGCCAGGAACGCAGCAACGGCGACCACCGCAGTTACGGCAGCGCCAGTTGCGGACACCTTGCCACTCTGCTGGGACTTCGATGCGTTGTCCTTGGACGAAGAGTCACCGTTGCCACCCGCATCAGGGTCGTTCGGACCGGGGTTCGGATTGGGATCCGGGTCAGGCTGCTGCCCGCCCTCCTCCTGGTCGTTGTTGCTCGTGACATTGACGTTCAGCACCTGCGGCTTGGGCAAGGTGTCCTCAGTGGACCCTTCCGCCAACGTGCCGTAGCGCTCGTCAAGCACCTGCAGATCCGTGATCGACACGGTTACCTCGGCATCCTTGGCGTCACCGAGCAGATGCACGGTACCCAATGTCACCACACCTTCGTCATCAAGCGCTTGATCGCCCGACGATACGACAATGGAGACATCGGTATTGCCTTCGCTCTGCACCTGCGCGTCGCGCACGGTAGCGAGCTTGGTCATCTCGTCCGAGAAGGAGAACGACCCTACCGAGAATGGATTGACCGGATCGGCGGTGGTTACCCGCACCGTGGCCCGCACGCTGTGCGCGCCACGCAATCCCTTGAGCGAGATCGGCAGATCAGCCGTACCCTGCGCCACTTCGATCGGCGCGAGTTCCGGAATCTGCTGCGCCGCCAACGCGGGACGAACGCCCGCCATCAGCATCGCAGCCGCCGCCAACGCCATCACGACCTGCATCGCACGACGAGCGATGCCAGCGGCGCGGCCACCCATGAGTACTGTGTGTTGAGACATGGTGTTGCTCCTTACGTTCACTTGGTCGAGATATCGATATCCGGCAATTGCTCAGGCACCTTCACCGGCAGCGTATCGGCCACCAGGCGTTCGCCTTGCAAGGTATGCGCGTCATCGACGCGATACAGCTCGGCGCGCACCGACGTCGGCAGCGTCATACCCTCCAGCTGGTCAGGCTCGATGTAGTACACCCAGCGACCATCAGCGGTTTCACCCAACTCGCCATGGTCGGGAACCTTGGCGAAAATCACCTGCGTGCCGGCGATCAGCCTGTTGTCCTGATCGTAGAGCTTGATGGCGTTGTAAGCCGGGTTGCCCTTGTAGGTGCCGGTGAACACCAGCGAACCGGCAGGAATACTCTCACCGCCCCCGATGGACACCTCGGTGCGCAGCTTGCCGATGCCGTTGTCGATGAACTCGATGTCGTCGCCCGTGGGGCCAAGCACATCCAGTTCGGCAATCGACAGGGTCTGCTGCCCCGGCGCGACCAAGCGCAGATACGCCGCGTCGTAGGTGTACAGCCAGCTGTCGTCTTCCTTGCTGAAGTACACCGTGGCGGTGCGGCTATCATCCAGCGTAAATTCGCCGGTCTTCACCGTCTGCCAATCCGTGCCGTTCTGGCTGACCTGCACCTCATACTTGCCAATCGCCCTGTCGGCAGGAGCACGGTACTTCAGCGCGGTCACCGACAGCACGTCGTTGAACGACAGGGTCACCTGCGCCTGATCCTTGGAGCCCTCGGGCAACGTACCTTCGAAGGAGGTTTCGGTCTTGCCGTCGATGACCTTGGCAACCGCCCTGGACGGAGCCGGTTCGCATGGATCGTGCTCGTCGCCGACCTGTGCATCCTCCGAAGAGACCACGTTGGTCGTCACATCCCAGCCGGCCTTGCTCATGGAACCGTCGGTGGAGATCTTCACCGGCTCGAGCGTGAACGGCTCGGTCATGTTCATCAGACGATCCACGCCGCGCACCTCGTAGGTGAATACGCGGTTGTTCACCGTTGCGATGGTGTCGTCGTACACTGTGGTGCCCGACTTATCCACCGGAACGAAGCCCACCACCGTGCCGTTACGACGAATCTCATAGCCAGCCATGGAATCATCGGAACCACCGGTAATGGTGATCTTGACGTGGTTGTCATTCTTGGCGTGAGACAACTCAGCGCTCACCTTCGTAGACGCCGCGACGGACTTGCCGCCTTCGATACGGTATACGCGAGCGCTGTCGCGCATGTACTGAATCGGACGGGTTTCCTTCTCGAACTGCGAGACATACTCCACGGTCTTCTCGTTCGGGGTCATGCCCCACGCTTCGAAGAACGCAGTCAGATCGCGCTGCGCTGCAGCCGCCGCCAGACGCATGAGGTTGTTGTCGGTGTCGCTATCCAACGTCAACGCCACGCCCTTCGGCGCCGGAGCCTTGCCCGTATTGCGCGCATACGCATCCACTCGGGCGAAGAACAGGTTCTGCATCTGCTCGCTGTAGGTGTCGTAGGTCTTGTAGTTGTATCCGTCGTCATACGCCAGGTGCAGCTGCCAGTACATCGCCAATTGGGTGAACACGTCCGAAGACGCGCCCTTGGCTCCGCTAGTGACCTTGCGGTAGATGGCATCCCAGCCGAAGCGCACCGAATCGTCGGTATCCTTGGCAACCGACAACTGCGAGAAGTAGTTGTTGGTCACCTCGGCCACAGCGTACTGTCCCTGGTTGATCTCATGACCCACCTCATGGGCGATGCCCCAGCCGAAGAAGTTACCCGACACATATTTGCCGTTGCCGTCGGTCGTCACGCCAGGAGACGTGGCGGCCGCGCCGCTCTGATCCCATTCGACGCCGATATGCAGGCCGCCGGCGTACATGAACGCACCGGCGAACATACGCATGTAGCGAATGTTCTGGCGCGACGTTGGCAGAGCATTGTTCGTGCCATATACCTTCTTGTCCTCATCCGTGAGATTGTTCGCCAAGCCCTTGTGCTGGTAGAACAAGGTCATCATGGCGTCACCGGAACGCAAGGACGTCAGCAGCTTCTGCGCACGCGTATCAACATCGCCATCACCCAGCGCCGCCTTGATCTGCGAAGCCGGCACCGAGTACATCAGATACTTGCTGACGATATCGGTGCTGTTGAGCACGCAGTTCTTCTCGTCATACGTCGTATCCTTATGCAGCTGCTCATGCTTGGTCCGCAAACCGTCCACGTATGCGTCCAAAGTGGAGACGTACGTCTTGGCCGCTTGCAAAGCCGTCGCATCATCGTCGTCCGCATGGATGTCGAGCACCGGAATATCCGTGCCGCCGACCACGCGCACCGCGTACTGGCGATTCGTATTGTTGCCCTTGTACTCGATGTACAACGCGCCGCCATGCTCCACATCCAAAGAACCGATCTGCGGAATGGTCACTTCATTCGCGCCAATCTTCAACGTATCGACCACAGTCGTGTTCCATGCACTGGATTCCGCGTGATACTGCGTGGCGATCAAGCGCAGCTCTGTATTCTGATTGGCGCTCATACCAGCGCCACCCACATACACCGTGAGCTTGTCGCCGGCATTCGCCACGATGCCCAGCGGCTGCCAGGCATTCAGCCCTTGCGAACCGACATGGCTGTCATACGACTTGGAGACCTTGGCATCAATGCTCACCTGCGGCCGCAGGTTCTGCTGATGGAGCACCTTACTGGCATTATCCAGCTCGGCCAACAGCAGGCTACGTTTGGTGTTGTATTCCTGGGAAATCGCTTCCGGAGTATTCACCTTGGTGCGCAGCGATTCGATATCCTCATCCTTCACGCCGTCCCTGAGGGTGACGTGCATGGCGTCGGCCCACAACCCGTTGATCTCGTCCTCAACCGGGTCATGCTCATAGAACGCCAACTCGGAGATGGTCACCGTATCGTAGTAGTACCGCGCAAAGGTCACCTTAATTTTCTTTACCTTGGTGGCCGCAAACGTCGCCTTAAATGTATTCGGAGCGCCGCTCACACTCGCCACACTCGCGGTGCCGCCCCTCGAATCAAACGAGGACTGCTTGCCCGAGGCATCCCAGGTCGTGATCTGCACGCCAGATGTATTGCCGTAACCATCTCCCAAATACGTGGTGATCGCCACGGAATCCATCTCATATTCCTGATCGAATTCCACGGTCGCGCCACGGAACTGTGCTTGCGAGGCCGACCACCATGCGGTGTTGTAGTCACCGTCCACCACCACATTCGGGTCGCAGGTTTGGCCGCAGGTGCCATTCTTCCAGTCATCGACAGTCACCGAGGTGATATGCGATGCCAGATCGTGCGACTGCACCTTGCGGTTAATCAGCCGATACCACGGCACCTTCACGTTCTTGGTTGTCGTCTTGCCCGTATAACTCTTGGACGGCGCGGACGTACCAATCGCGTTGGAAGCAGTCAGATACACCACATAAGTAGTGTCATCTTGCAACTGTTCCACCGTCTTGGAAGTACCCGTCAGCCCATCGATCTTAGTGTAGGATGCAGCGCCTTGCTCCTTGTAATACAGCGTATAGGTTTGAGCATCCTCCATGGCTTTCCAGCTCACGGCAATGGCACGATACTTACCCGTCACGGTGACGTTCTCAGGCGCATCAGGCACCTTGGTCGCCTGCGGAGTCGCATCCTCCTGATCACCGAACGGACTTGACCAATCACCGTTCACTGACCGGACGCTGACCTTATACGTCTTGCCGTTCACCAGTTTCTTGCCCTGGAAAGTGTCGACCAGCACACGGTTGACGGAGGTAGCCACCGTCTGGCTGGCATCACCGAGTTCAATCTTGACCTCATAGCCGGTGATATTCGTCTGCGGCTTCCAGCTCAAGGTGAACTCCTTATCGCCGGCCTGCACCTGCAAGCCTTCGGGAATATTCATCGTGGGCGGCGGAATACGGTCTTCCATGTCGTTGAGGAACGTGACCTCGCCGATATCGGCCAGCTTGTCGGAGCCCGACTCGGTGACACGAATCACAATCTTCTTCACAGCAATCTGCCCGCCGAAGTCCACCACAATCGAGCCATCCGACTGCACGGAGGCAGCGGCACGAGACGTGGACAGCGAACGCGCCATACGAGACTTGCGCATCGTCTTGCCAAATTCGATGGTGACAGTCTTATCGTTTTCATCGGTGACTTCAATGGAGCCTGCCTTCGCCGCATTGGCCGCGGTATTCGGCGCAAGCGTCATGCCACCCATCGGCACGTTGTTCACCGTCACGGCAACAGTGGCGGGATGCTCGGCGCTAATTGTCTGTTCAGCAGACAATACCAGACCATCTTCCAGAGTGCCTTCCACCGTGGTTCCAGACTCATCGACGGCCTCAACCGTCATTCCTTCGGTGCTGATCACACGCTGCACGGTGGCCTGCGCACGCTTGGCGCCAAGCACCGACGCGAAACGCTGCACATCGGTCAGGTTCACCTTCGCATCACCGTTCATATCGAAGCGCGCGTCGGCACCCAGCTGAGCGCCCTCAGCATCAGTGCGGTGTGCACGCTCGGCGGCAACCAGCAACGACGCATCGTGCTGATCGAGCTCACCGTTGCCATCGAAATCGCCATAGGCCAGCACACCCAGCGTTGCCGAGGTGTCGCCCCCGTCGGATTTCACCGCAGTGGCAGCCGCATTCGAAGCGGTATCGGTAAGTGTAATAGTTGACGTGGTGTGCGCCACTATTTCCAACTGCTGGCGGTAGGTGGCATAGCCGCTGCCCGATACCTGCACTTCAGTCGTTCCCGGAGCAACCGACGATACGGTTCCT
Source organism: Bifidobacterium sp. LH_491 (assembly GCF_056356495.1). Classification (NCBI taxonomy): domain Bacteria; kingdom Bacillati; phylum Actinomycetota; class Actinomycetes; order Bifidobacteriales; family Bifidobacteriaceae; genus Bifidobacterium; species Bifidobacterium sp. LH_491. The sequence continues at coordinate 398,886 of NZ_JBKEUI010000001.1, read as the reverse complement.
GCCCATTCGTTGCGATCAGCAACCTTCGTCAGCGTGGCCTGTTCACCACCGACGTTCATGCTAATCGTGGCGTTTTGCGCGAACGAAACCATAGAAGGTATCAACCGCACGGTCACAACACCGGTCACATCCGCGGGCTTGGTGTCCTGTGCGTCATCGGCGGCATCGCCCGGGACAGCCACCGGTTCATCCTGCACATCATCTTGGGATGGTTGCTGCTGTTCATCCTGCGCCGCAGCAGGCGCTTCCTCATCGGAACCCTTTGCTTGGTCAGCGGATGCGCTATCAGACGTCTGACCTTGACCATCACCCACGGCGTCTTCCTGTGTCGTTGTTGCGGAAGCGTTATCAGACGCTTCCGGCTGCGGCTGTGTTTCGCCGGTCTGTTCGGCGGACACAGGGACTTGGGTGGATACGGATGACGAACCGTCCTGATCCGTATGGTCTACGGTCATGGCGTGCGCTGTCACGCTTGACGTAGCAAGAAGGGCGAGCGCGGCGCACCAAGCGGCAGCCCGCGTGAATCGTCCTTGTTTAGGCACGTGATTCTCCTCACTTCGCGTTGTTCTTACGGTAGGCAAACATTGTCTGCCGAAGACGCGGGAGAAGTCGCCGTCAGAGTGACCCAGCCGTCAGCCCTCTGGCGACAGAACCACATCACCTGCTATTTTATCGAACACGGTATACGTTCGAAATCCAACACCATATGAAATATCTGATGGCAAAACGCTCCATAGTGGAAAAATATCCGACTGACAACCGATGAAATAGGGAACAGCTACGATAACAGCCGACGCTGCCTCTGTATGCCAGAAACGTATTTTTGCCAGTTTTTTACAAGAATTGGTAGAGCCCATATTGTTACCACGAATATAAAAAGGGGCGCCGAAGCGCCCCATGTCACCAACCGGCCGTACACCGGCAACAGGTCTTAGACCAGCGTCGCCTGCAGGATGAAGTCGAGGACGAACAAAATCGCCACCGTCCACACCACCGGATGCACCTTATTCGGCTTACCCTTACAGGTCATCACGATGCAGTACATGATGAAGCCGCCGGCAATGCCGTAGGAAATCGAATAGGAGAAAGACATGAACACCGCGGCAAAGAACGCGGGAATTGCCGCCGTGATATCCGACCAATCGATGTCCTTGAGGCTGGCGGCCATCATGCAGCCGACCAACACCAGCACGCTCGCCGTAGCCGCGGACGGCACCGCGGAAATCACCGGAGACAGGAACGCCGACAGCGCGAAGCAAATCGCCACCACCACGGATGTCAGACCAGTGCGGCCACCAGCGCCGATACCCGCAGCGGACTCAACATACGTGGTCGTGTTCGACGTACCGCAGATAGCGCCGATGGATGTGGCGATGGAGTCGGCGAATAGAGCGCGATCCATCTTGGAGCTGAAGCCATGCCCGTTCTCCAGCGCCTCTTCGTCGGACGCAGAGAAGATGCCCGTGCGGCGCCCTGTACCAATAAAAGTGCCGATCGTGTCGAAGGTATCCGACATGGAGAACGCAAAAATCGTCACAATAACCAGCGGCAGACGCGACACATCAGAGAACAGCGCCGGGAAACCAGCCGGGGTGAAAATCGCGCCGAACGTCTGCGGCAACTGAGCGAAGGTATCGCCAATGGATACCGAATTGGACATGGTGGTCACACCAAACGGAATACCCACCAGCGTGGTAATCACGATAGACAGCAGCAAACCGCCCTTGACCTTGCACACGGTGAAAATCACCGACAGCAGCAGACCAATGAGGAACACCCACAATACCGGGTTGTTGAAGGTCGCCAAACCAGGAGTGGCACCAACCGCTTCAGTCGTCTTCTTGTCGGGCGTGAAGGTGATCAGATCGACATTAAGCATGCCGACGTAGGCCACGAACAGGCCGATACCGCCGCCGATGGCATGCTGCAACATCGGAGGAATCGACTGGATGATCATCTTACGCACCTTGGTGACGGTGATGATGATGTTCACCACACCGCACAGGAACACCATGCACAGCGTCTCCTGCCAGGTGAACTTCAGACCGAAGCACACGGTGTAGGTGAAGAACGCATTCAAGCCCATGCCCGCAGCCTGCGCATACGGCACATTGGCAAACAGACCCATGACCAGCGTACCGGCGATTGCCGCGATGATCGTTGCCAGGAACACACCGCCCCACGGCATGCCCGTCTGGCTTAGAATCTGCGGATTGACGATGATGATGTACGACATCGCGAAGAACGTGGTCAGACCGGCCATGACTTCGGTAGACACCGTTGTACCGTTCTCCTTGAGATGGAAGAACTTCTCCATATCTCTTTCTTCTTCCTTGGTTTAGCAAGCGTGAACTTGCATAGAGGTTACTGCGACTCGTTCGCGTGCCGAAACTGCATGGGCAGATGGCCACGGCGAACACAGCCGACCATAGCACCGTGCAATGTCAGATATGTGAACATGACGCGACACGCATCATGTTTACAACGTTTTACCACTCTTCACGACATATCAACATGACACACGCCCTCCCCCGTAAGCAACGCCACCGGCCCCGCATCAAGCCCATACGGCAAAGGGTCTGCCGACACATGCCGGCAGACCCTCTCACGCTGTACACCCATCGAGATGTGAGTCTTGTCACATCAGCCGAAACGACCCGAAATATAACGCTCCGCCTCCTCATTCTGCGGATTGTTGAACATGGTCGTGGTATCCGCGAAATACGTCAGTCGACCGGGCTGACCCACCGCCTTCAAATTGAAGAACGCCGTATAATCCGCAATACGGGCCGCCTGCTGCATGTTATGCGTCACGATCACAATCGTGTAATCGTTCTTCAACTCGTTGATCAGATCCTCAACAGCCAGCGTGGAAATCGGATCCAAAGCAGAGCACGGCTCGTCCATCAGCAACACCTGCGGATGCACAGCCACCGCACGGGCGATGCACAGACGCTGCTGCTGTCCACCAGACAGGCCAATGCCCGGGTTGTCCAGACGATCCTTGACCTCATTCCACAGATTCGCGCCACGCAGCGCCCACTCCACCAAATCGTCGGCATCCGACTTGGAGATCTTGCGATTGTTCAGACGCACACCTGCCAACACGTTCTCACGAATGGACATCGTGGGAAACGGGTTCGGCCGCTGGAATACCATGCCGACATCACGGCGCACCGCCACCGGATCGACATCCTTCGCATACAGATTGCGACCTTCCAACAGCACCTCGCCCTTGACATGAGCGCCGGGAATGATCTCATGCATGCGGTCCAACGTGCGCAGCACCGTCGACTTGCCGCAACCGGACGGCCCGATGAACGCCGTCACCTTATTCGGCTCGATATTGAGGTTCACATCCTCCACGGCCAGGAAGTTACCGTAGTAGATATTCAAATGATTGACATCAATGCGCTGTCCCATAGTTATTCCTTTGTTCCTACGATCAACGTTCCGACTTGACGGCGAACACCTTCGCCACCACACGACCAATCAAATTCAAAATCAGGACGATGACGATCAGCATCAACGCCGCAGCCCATGCACGCTCCATCGGAATCGTCGTCACGCAGGACGCGTCCGCGCTGGCAGGGCAATTGGCATTGAGCTTGCTGTACTCCTGGTACACGTACACCGGCAAAGTGGTCATCTGCCCCTTGAATAGGTTGAAATTCGTGGATGTGATGTAGCCGGCCGTCATCAGCAACGGTGCGGTTTCGCCGATCACACGGGCGATGGCCAAAATTGCGCCGGACACGATACCCGGCAACGCAGTACGCAAAACTATCTTGGTGATGGTGCGCTGCTTGGTCACGCCCAGTGCATACGACGCCTCGCGCAAATCATTGGGCACCACTTTGAGCATTTCCTCGGAAGACTTGACCACTGTGGGAATCATCAGCAATGATAAAGCCACCGAACCTTCAATACCGATAATCGTGCCGGGCCCCGCCACAATGGTGAACACCGAAAATGCGAACAGACCGGCAACGATCGAAGGAATGCCACTCATGACATCCACCAGCAGCGAAATTGCCTTCGCCAGCTTGCCGCGGTTGGAATACTCCACCAAATACACGGCACACAGCAGGCCGATCGGAATGGAAATCACCATCGCGCCCAAAGTAATCAGCAATGTGCCGATGATGGCATGCAGAATACCGCCGTATCCACCGGAAGGGGTCGGATTGCCGCCAATAACACCCGTCATGTTGTACGACAGGAAGTTGAGATTAAGTCGCTTCGCACCATTGGCAATCGTCGTCCACAACACCGAAATCAGCGGCAGCAGCGCAATGACGAAGGCAAAGCCAATCAGCACCCGCATCATGGCATCCTTACGCTTGCGCGACGCCACAAAGGAACGGGTGGGCTTGAACTTATCGAAGTCAATCGTCGGCGCCTGACGCATCGTCGTATCCTCGCCAGTCATCACGCACCCACTTTCTCGGTAATCTTACGCGCGATGAAATTCACCACGAACGTAATCACAAACAGCACCAAACCTGTGGCGATCAGCACCGACACGCCCAACGCGTTCGCTTCCGGATACTGCGCGGCGATATTCGCGGCAATCGTCTGATTCTGCGACGCCTGCAGCAGCTTGATAGAGTACGACAAGCCAGGCGAGAGAATCATGAGCACCGCCATGGTCTCGCCCAAAGCACGCCCCAAGCCCAGCATGGACGCCGACACGATGCCGGACCGACCGAACGGCAGCACCGCCAGCTTCACCATCTCCCACTTCGTGGCCCCCAAAGCCAGCGCGGCTTCCTCCTGCAAACGCGGCGTCTGCAGGAAAATATCACGCGATAACGACGTAATAATGGGCAAAATCATGACCGCCAACACCACCGCCACCGTGGCCACCGTACGCGGCGGATTGGCCGCAGGACCGGCAAACAGGGGAATCCAACCCAGATACGTCGACACCCAATTCCAAAACGGATACATGGCCGGCACCAACACCAGGCCACCCCACAAGCCGTACACTACGGAAGGAATAGCCGCCAACAGGTCGATCACATAACTCAACGCCGTCGCCAACTTCTTCGGCGCATAATGCGAAATAAACAGGGCGATGCCCACGGCAATGAAAAATGCGATGACCAACGCCAGCGCGGACACCAACACCGTGCCGAACAACATCGGGCCGACGTACCCCCAGAACGTCGCCGCCTTGCCACCCGTAAAGCTTTCAATGGTCTCGCTTGTCGCCTTGGCATCTCCTCCAATCAGCGGCCACGCACGAAACAGCAGGAACAGTGTCACCGCCGCCAGTACCACCAAAATCAGCAGTCCGCAGGCATACGCAATGCCCTTGAACACCTTATCGGCGGTTTTGCCACCAACCGGCGGCTTCACCGTGTCAACTTGCGAACTCACAGACTCTCCTTTTCGTGCGAGCTACTCAGGGTTGCGGGACAACGCCCATACACCATCGTAACGCCTCACCACCCCGACCCGCGAGCGCCGCCGTCACCCCGCAAAAGGAGTGGCGACGGCGTCGAGGTCATGACAATGGTTACGCCAATGGCGATTGTCGAGCGATCACTTGGTCTCGATGGCGTCGATGGACTTCATGACTTTCTCGCGCAGCGTGTCCGAAATCGGCGCGGAACCGGCTGCGGAGGCAGCGACCTGCTGACCTTCGTCACTGACGACGTAGGTGAGCCAGGACTTGACGAACTTGGCAGTGTCGGCGTCCTTGTACGCCGGGCAGGCGATGTCGTAGGACACCAGCACGATCGGATAGGCGTTCGCTTCGGTGGTGTTGTGGTCAAGAGCGATGACCACGCGATTGGCTTCGGTGGCGGTCTCGTCCATCGGCGAGGCATCCACGACCTTGGCGGCGGCTTCGGCCGAATACGGCACGTAGGCATCGCCGACCTTGACGGCCACCGTGCCCAAATCGCCGGCCTGCGAGGCGTCGGCGTAACCGATGGTGCCATCGGCCTGCTTGACGGTGCTGATCACGCCCGAGGTACCCTTGGCGCCCTGTCCGACTTCGTTCGGCCAGTTTTCGCCGACCTCATAGTTCCAGTCAGCGCCGGCGGTGTCCTTGACGTAGCTCAGGAAGTTCTTGGTGGTGCCGGACTTGTCGGAACGATGTACCACCGTGATGGGCGTATTCGGCAGGGTGATGTCCGGGTTCTGTTCGACCAACGCGGGATCGTTCCAGCTGGTGATCTTGCCGTCGAAAATCTTGGCGATGGTGGAAGCGTCCATGTTCACGGTCTTGCCCTTGCCGGAAACGCCGTTGAGGTTGAACACGACGGCGATCGGGGAAATGTACACGGGCACGTCGAACGCGGTGCCGCTGGCGCACACGCTGGAGGACTGCGACACTTCATCAGCGCTCAGCGCGGCATCGGAGCCAGCCCAAGCGGTGGCGCCGGTTAGGAAGGTGGACACGCCCGCACCCGAACCGGACGGGTTGTAGGCGATCTTCGCATCCGGGTTCTTCTCCTGGTAGGAGGCGATCCATGCCTCGACGGCGGCCTGCTGTGAGCTGGCGCCCGCGCCCTGGAAATCGCCGGAGATGGTGTCGGTGGCGGTAGTACCAGTGTCGGCGGTGGGAGCGGTATTGTCGCCGCAAGCCGCCACGGAAGCCAACATCACCAGGCCGGAAACAGCCGCCATGGAACGAACGAATGCATTCTTACGCATAGTCTTTTCCCTCTTGTAGGTCGGACGGCCCGAAGCCGTCTGCACGCCCTTTTCTCTAGGTGGAAGCCCCGCTTCCCATCATCAACACGGCGTGCGCTTATTCATGACAGTTTCCACATTAGACAATATCTGGGGTCCAACGAACCGTTGTGGGTGAACAATAGATGAACAATCAGGCAATTTCAACATTCTGCCCATATCTATGATTATCGACGACATGACCGTGTGCCGGGTATGCCGCGCGACCACAATCCGCGACGATACGTCGACACCGTGTGGCGATGCGGCAAGCGAGTCATGGCGCCATACGGCGAAGTCATAGCAGCAAAGCGGCAAGCAACAAGGCATCGCGGCAAACTCCCCCACCACAACGACGATGCCATACGCCGCGACTACTGGATATCGTCGATTTTATATCCCAAGCCACGCACCGTGGTCAGATACTGCGGCTGCGCCGGATTGCTTTCGATTTTTGCCCGCACCCGCTTGACGTGCACGTCCAATGTTTTGGTATCACCCACATAATCCGACCCCCAGATGCGGTCGATGAGCTGGTGGCGGGTCATCACCCGACCCTTGTTCTGCAAAAGAAACTCCAACAACTCAAATTCCTTGAGCGGGAAGAACACATCCTGGCCACGCACCGTCACCTGATGCTGGCCAACCTGCATCACAATGTCGCCGCATACCAACGGCATATCGTCGCTGCCCGCCCCTTGCTTCTGCGGCATCTGCTGGTTGCGGCGCAGCACCGCGCGTACACGCGCCAGTAACTCACGGAAGGAATACGGCTTGGTCACATAGTCATCGGCGCCGATCTCCAATCCAACCACCTTATCGATCTCCGCGCTTTTTGCCGTCAACATGATAATGGGCACACGGCTTTGCTCACGGATACGACGGCACAAGGCCACGCCATCGATGCCCGGGAGCATCACATCCAGCAGCACCAAATCAACGCCGCCACGGGTGAAGGTATCCAACCCTTCCTCGCCCGTGGCTGCCGACACCACGTCATACCCCTCCCGAGTAAGCTGGTATGTCAGCGGCTCGCGATAGGACTCCTCATCCTCCACCACCAAAATCCTCGTCATGACCAGTTCTCCTCCTCCATCATCGATGCCCTCTCCGGGTCAGTGACAGCACAGGCACCGCCCTCCACGGCGTAGCCATTATCATCGTCTTCGCCGTTACCATTGCCGCCGTTGTTGACGTCACCGTCGGCAGCAGTGTCATTGCCCGCGCCATTGCCGGCACTGATATCGGCACAATCCGAGGCCAGCGGCAGCGCGATGGTAAACGTCGATCCCTCCGAAGGGCGCGACCACACCGATATGGTGCCGCCACACTCCTGCACGCAATGCTTGGCGATGGACAACCCCAACCCCGAACCGCCAGTTTGCCGGGAACGTGCCGGATCGACGCGATAGAACCGTTCAAAAATACGCCCCAACGACTGCTCGGGAATACCAATGCCTTGATCGATCACGCGAATCTTGACCATATCGTCGGCGCACAGCACCTCCACCGTCACCGCCGTGCGCTCCGGCGAATACCGAATGGCGTTCTCCACCAGATTCTTCACCGCGCTCACCAACGCCTCGCGGTCGGCGCACACCATAGGAGCCTCAGCCCGCCGCACCGATGCGTCCTCGGTAATATCCCCGGCCGCGCGCTCGTCCGCTTCAGAGGCACTTTCCAACTGCTCCAACGGGAACAGTTTGCCCTGCCACGACAATGCAACCTCGATATGCTTTGCCTCAGCCTGGGCGGCGTTCGCCCCCATAGCCTCGCGCACCACCGACAGCGCCGACACCCGCGACGTTTGCAACATTGCCCGGGAATCCTGCGCCCGCTGCAAATCAATCAAATGGTGCACCAATTCGGTAAGCCGCTCAGACTCCTTGGTAATACGCCCCGCAAAATACCGCACGGCATCCGCATCATCGGCTGCATCCACTAAGGTCTCCGCCAGCAACGCAATCGCCCCGGCCGGCGTCTTCAACTCATGCGACACATTCGTCACAAAATCACGACGCATCGCCTCGAACCGACGCTGCTCGCTCACATCGGCCAACAACACCGCAAAGCGATCCCCACCAAGCGAACCAACCCGCACCCGCACATGTACCGACCGCGACGGCAGCACCGCCCCCGCCTGCACGCCGCGCCCCTCGGTATGCGCGAGCGCCCGTTCACCATGCGATGCCGCAAATGACATCTCCCGTTCACGAATCCGCCCATCGGCGGCCACTTGCGCCACCATATCCACCACATCGGGCACACACCGCCAATCATCATCGATCACATGCCATTGTCTGGCCTGTGGACTGGCGTAATACGGCACGGCATGCGCGTCGACAATCACCACCGCCTGCGGCAGTACCCCCACAAAACGACGCTCCATAGCACTGGACTCATCCTCACCGATCAGGCAACGATGCTCATGGCCATGGCGATTATGCTCATGACGCGCCCCACGAGTCGACCGCCCCCAACACCAGCAGACCGCGCCGCACGCACACCATAGCGCCACCGCAAGCAGTATGCCCCACCAAGGCACCGCCACCGTTGCCGTCATGCAGCCTCCTTTACCCGATTCCGCCGTCCACCTTACCGACCGTCAACCCGTGCGACACCCAATGTCACGCAACCGCCATGCGAAGTTTGCCTGCCGTTCACCCGGCACGCCCGATATGTCACGGCGGCTGTCCTACCTATGCCAGACGCCTCACAATGTCCACCGTCACGGCGGCGGCCGTATCGGCATACGCGGTGACGTCGAAGGAACGGAACTCCTCGTAATCCGTATCGGCATCATCGCTTAACGCCCGAATCACCAGCGAAGGCACATCGTTGCGGGCGGCCACATGCGCCACGGCGGCACCTTCCATTTCCACCGCATCCGCGCCCGTCTGCTGCCGCACGCGCTCCACCTGTTCGGGAGCATCCACAAAATAATTGCCCGAGGCTATCACACCGGCAAGATGATGAATGCCGTGCTCACGCAACACGTCGGATGCCACCGCAAGCAGCCGTTCATCGCCATGAAACTCTTGCGTTCCAGGCTTCCACTGCCCCACCAAGCGCATATCGGTATCCAAATATCGCAAGGTCGAGCCCAAGACCACGTCATTGACACGCAGCTGACGGTTGAGATTGCCGGCGATACCGGAAAACAGCACCGCATCCGGCTGCACCATATCGATGATGCGCTGAGTGGTCGCCGCGGCATTGACCAATCCCATGCCGCCCACCGTGGCCGCCACCGACACCACACCGCCGTCAAAGCCATCCAATTCGCCGCACACCACATCCAGGCTGGCCGTATGCGTATGCGTCACCGACCGCAAGGCCGCCGCAATATGCGCCACTTCCTCTTCCAACGCGCCGATAATCGCCACCGATGTCATCTTGCACCTCCGTACTGTTTCATGTGTAGTCGTTCACCGATTGCTACTGTCATGACCGCGGACACCGGGTTGCGCCTCAATCACCGGCGAAACTCCAGCCTCACCTTGGTCAGCGCCGCGCACGTCGCGCATGCGCCACCGCCTGCGCCAACTCGCGCAGCAACTGTTCCGTCGTCGCCCACGACATGCACCGATCCGTAATCGACTGCCCATAGGTCAACGTAGGCAACGGCCCCTCCGGTTGGTTGCCGCCCTCCAGGAAACTCTCCATCATCACACCGGCAATCCCATGCTCGCCCTGGGCAATACGCGACGCCAATTCACGCACCACCTGCGCCTGACGATGCTCATCCTTACCGGAATTGCCGTGCGAACAATCAATCACCACACCCTGCGACGCCGCCGACCCCTCCGGCATGGCCTCACGAATGGACGCCAAGGCGGCGGCCACCGACGCGGCATCATAATTCGGCCCCGACGACGAGCCGCGCAACACCACATGACAATCGGGATTGCCCAACGTTTGCACGGCGCAAGCCCGACCCCAATGGTCGATGCCGAAGAACGTATGCCGGCGGGCGGCCGCCACGCAGCCGTTCACCGCAGCACGCACACTACCATCGGTGGCATTCTTGAATCCCACCGGCATCGACAGTCCCGAAGCCAGCTGCCGGTGCACCTGAGACTCCGTATTGCGCGCGCCAATCGCACCCCAGCTGACGGCATCCGCCAAAAACTGCGGACTCGTCGGTTCCAAAAACTCACTGGCAGCCGCCAAACCCGCGTCCAGCACGCCCAACAACGTGCGCCGCGCCAACACCAACCCTTTGCGGATCTGATGGGTGCCATCAATATCGGGATCGTTGATCAGCCCCTTCCAGCCCACCGTGGTGCGCGGCTTTTCAAAATACACGCGCATTACCACCAACAGATCGTCTTCCACTTGGGTACGCAGCCTCGCCAAACGATGTGCATATTCCAACGCCGCCTCAGGATCATGCACCGAGCACGGGCCGACGATCACCAGCAGACGGTCATCCTTGCCATACAGGCAGGAGCGGATTTCCTCACGAGATTCGACCACCACATCACGGCCAAACTGGGACACCGGCAATTCCGCCAGCATCTGCGCCGGTGTGGGCAACGGTTCCAATTCCAGCACGCGACGGTTGACGATGCGGCTGATGCCCACCTGGTCTTCCCACCGAGGCACGTCCGTCGACACCAACGGATTGCGCCCCTCGCGCACCGCCTGACGAATCTCGTGCAACTCCTGCGGCGTATGCAACGCCTGGGGCGGACGCGTGCTGTCCGACCGCCGCATGCCAACGGACGCACCCTCACCGACGCCGTACGTCATATCGGATGTGTGCCGCGCCAAATCGTCCATCGTTACTCCCTCGCCATACCAATGCTCACCACCTTAGCCCACCGGCGAGCGCAACGCACGCATCTACACCAGCGAACGACGGCGTTCCACCGCATCCGCCAACCGGTGCAGCAGTTCCTCGGTGCGTCCCCATGCCACGCACGGATCGGTAATCGACACGCCATAGCGCAGCTGCGCCAACGGTGCCGCAGGCTGGTTGCCGCCTTCCAGGAAGCTTTCCATCATGATGCCGACCACACCGCGCTCGCCTTGCGCGATACGCTCCGCCAGTTCTTCGACCACCTGCGCCTCGCGTTCCTCGTTCTTGCCGCAATTGCCGTGCGCAGCATCCACAATCACGCCATAGGAACCGCCTGGAATGTCGCGTTCACGCAAAGCGCGCAACGCCTGTGCCACCGATGCGGCGTCGTAGTTCGGCCCCGACGACGAGCCACGCAACACCACATGGCAATCGGGGTTGCCCGTGGTTTGCGCGGAAATGACGCGGCCATCCAAATTAATCGACAGGAAATGATGCTCATACGCCGCCGCATAGCACGAATCAGCGGCCGCGGTCAGCGAGCCATCCGTGGAATTCTTGAATCCCACCGGCATCGACAATCCCGATGCCAGCTCACGATGCACCTGCGATTCCGTATTGCGCGCGCCAATAGCGCCCCAGCTCACCGCATCGCACAAATACTGCGGCGTAATGGGGTCAAGCCATTCGGTGGCGGTGGGCAGCCCCAGCGAGAGCACATCCACCAACACATTGCGCGCCAACCACATGCCTTTGCGAATGTCATAGCGGCCGTCGATATCCGGGTCGTTGATCAGCCCTTTCCACCCCACCGTAGTGCGTGGTTTTTCAAAATATACGCGCATCACCACAAGCAGCCGGTCGTCAAGTTCGTGCGCCGCCTGCGCCAAACGCCGCGCGTAATCGTGGGCGGCTTTCGGATCGTGGATGGAGCAGGGGCCGACCACCGCCAGCAAACGGTCATCCTTGCCATGCAGAATATCGCGGATCGCTTGGCGCGAGCGCAATACCAACGCGCTCATATCGGTGGTAAGCGGCAGCTCACGCAGAAACACACGCGGAGCGGGAATGGGGTCAAGTTGCCGGATATTAACATCCACCGTTTCCGGGAACACCGCCCGGTCATCCCATACCTGCGCATCCATGGTGTAATCAGGCCGATGCAACGCCACCGCCAACTCCTCTCGACACTCACTTCCCCATCGGCAAACCAACCGCCGACTTAACCGTTACACCGCTTCCGTCCGGCGACGCACGGCAAACGAACGACGACGTTGCCTACTGTAGTCGATGCAACGTATACGCAAAAGGTCGTTGGCTACATGGTGGACCATGCATCCAACGACCTTATGACCGGCACCTGCCGCACGCCACGCATCGCATCCCTATTCAGGACCGCGCACCCGTGGCCGTGTCGGCGCCGCAGTACGAGCCCTTAGGCCAGAGCGCCCATCGGATCCCAAGCCGGCAGCATGATGGCCGGCTCGTCCAGCGCCGCCTGATATTCGGCGGGCAGCATGCTCTTGGGAACCGCCACCTCGTACACGAACTCGGTGAACCAATCGTCGCTCATGGTGAAGTAACCCTTATCGGCGATCTTGTCACCCCACGAGTTCTCCACACGCCAACGACGGGTGGTCGTGCCGTCCTCATCCACATCCACACCGACGAAAGCCATCGCGTGGTTCATGGCGGAATCGGCGAAACGCACGCGCTGCTCCTTATCCAGGTCGAAGTCCACGTCATAGACCTTGCCGTACTCGAACAGATCGGTAGCCCAGGCACCGCTGGTACGATCCATCATCGGGTGGCAATCAGCGCCGAACCACACCGGAATACCCTGCTCGGACAGAATACGACGCACGCAATCCTTCATGAACTGGTTGGGTACGTTGAGGTACTCAGTGGCGTCCCCACCAGCCACGTTGCCCAAGTGCTCGATGCCGATCTTCTTGCCCTTCGGATGCTCCTGACGCGGATCGTCCACCAGGCAGACGTAATCTTCCAAACCAGCCTGCACGTACTTATTCCAGAACTCTACCGGCGTCATCTCGCCATCACGGTGGAACTCGCCCTTATCGTCCGTCCACTCCCAATCGAAGCTCTTCGGCGGCTCGCCCAAGTGAATCGTCAGAATACGATGGCCGGCAGCCACCGTCTCCTCCACGATGGAAGCGATATCGGCCGGACGCTCATACATGTGCGCCACCGCCGTGTGCAGCAGGCAACGCAGCTGGGTGTTCATCTCGCCGGTGTTGCCCGACGACTGCGTTTCGGGATACAGATCCTTCGGAACGGCACCGTACTTCTTGTACAGGTTCATCGCCATGGTCCACTGGCCGCCGTCGCCCATGACATCGTGCAGCAGATGCTGCATCAGTCGCGAATCCGCAGGCTCACCGGCCTCGATCAGCGCCGCCACGTCCTTGAGGAAGTAGTTCACGCGCTCCAGCTTGTCGTAGTACATCGCATAGTTCTGCGAGAACTCGAACTCCTTGATGCCCATCGCCTTCTTGGCGACGAAACGAGCCACGTTCAGCGAACTGAAGAGCCAGCAACGGCCCGAACGTTCCTGGCTGGTTACCGAACCGTTGTCCACCGTCACCGAGAAGCGTCGCTGCAGCAAACGAGCCCGATCATAGTTACGGGCTACCTTCTCAATGCCCGCGGCCGTGACCGCGTTCATCGCCATACGATTGGTCTCACTGGCGGCAAAATCATTGCGTAAAGCGTCAAGCGTCTGAGCGCTCAACGACGTGATCTCAGTCATGTTCCTCCTGTATTTCCTCTACACCGGTGTCCCTGCCCCGGCAGTTACTTTTGCGCGCACGGCCACGCCGCTTCCAGCAGCACAGCCGCACATATCACCGTTCCGAGCCTACTCCCACCTCATGGCGAATCGCCCAGAGGGCGGCTCACAAGCCTAGATTAGGTAAGTTACTCGTCGATATCGGCGTCCCGTTCAGATACCGAGCCCTCGTCGTCTTCGGCCGCCCCGGCCTCACCTTCGAACGGAGCTTCAACCGGCACATCCGGAGTCTGCGCGAAACCAAAACCACTGAAGGCCTGCGAGAACATGGCACGCAACTCACCCACGCGCTGGGTGATGGTAGCCTCGCGCTCCTGCAACTGCGCAATATGTGTAGTCAGGCCATCCAATTCGGATTGGGCCGCTTGACGACGCTCCTCAATTTGCGCGTCGGCATCCTCCTGCGCCTTGCGCAACGTCTCGCGTGCCTGATCATCGGCTTCCTGACGCTTGCTCGATGCATACTCATCGGCATCTTCGCGGGCGGCCTTAGCTTGCGCCACCAGTTCGTCTGCCTCCTGCTTCGCGGCGCTACGACGCTCTTCCAAATGCTCCAGCAGCTCATTGACCTTGGCAGTGGCCTCATCCTGTTGGGCCGCAATATCGGCGCGAATCTGCTCAACCTCCGCATTGACCTGGCTCATAGTCTTCGTACGGTGCACCTCCGCCTCATCGGCGATTTCCTGAGCCTTGGCCTGTGCGGCATCCGTAATCTCTCCGGCCTTGCGCTGCGCGTCAGTCATCATGCGGGAAACTTGCTCGCGCACATCCGCCAAACGCTTGTTCGCCTCAGCCAACGCGCTTTCAATCTGATCGTTGGCTTCGCTTTTGAGCTGCGTCAGCTCCGCGTTCGCTTCCTTGCGCTGCTGGGCAATCTGCGCAGTGGCTTCGGCACGCATATCGGCAATCTCACGCTCCTGCGTGGCACGTTCGGACGCCAGGCGCTTATCGTGTTCCTCACGAGAATTCGTCAGCTCCAAATCCACCGACTGGCGCTGTTCCGTAACGATTTTCGCCGTTTCGGCACGCAACTGCGCCGCATCTTCCTGCGCTGTCGTAGTAATCGTTTCCGCTTCGGCATTGGCCTTCTGCATGAGCGCATCAGCCTTGGCACGCGCCTCGTCAACGATATGCTGCGCATCAAGCTTCGCATTGTTAATCAGCGTCTCCGCCTGCGCCTGAGCCGCGGAACGTGTGGATGCGGCATCAGCCTTGGCACGTTCCAACAACTCGGCGGAAGTCTGTTCGGCGGACGCCAACATCTGCTGCGCGTTCGCCCCCAACGACGCAAACGAACTGCCCTGAGGAGCCTTCTTATTCTTCTCCTCCTGCAATTGGGCCTGCAGCTGCAGAATCGTATCGTCGTTCGCCTTGACCTGCTCACGCAAACTATTGACCGCGGCCTGAGCTCCATTCAACGTTTCTTGTGCGGCAATAAACGCCTCATCCACAGCGTCCTTGTCGTAGCCGCGCAATACGACCGGGAACCGATCCACCATTGTGCCATCCTTTCGCCATCGCGCCATGCGCCCCGCCGACGCATACCCGCCTTGAACTCTATCGCATAAACGTCACGACAACACTACGACATGCGCAATCGTCACACAGCACGCGCAACTTGAGTCGCAATAGGAACCGCCATACGCCGGAGCGGACACCCCGACCTGTTTCCTTACGCCAGCAAAATATCGTCAGACGACGGACGCAGCAAATAGCGAACCGTTTCCCCCACCACGTCGCGGCAAGCCGACACCTGTTGTTCCAACGCCAGACCATGCTGTTCCCCGGATTCAGGCACCATCGGGAAACTTACGAATCCCGCCAGCACCCGCTCTTGTACGGAAGCCCAATCCAATAAATGATAAAACAGCGAATTGCATACGAAGGTACCGGCATCCGAACTCAGACTCGCCGCAATGCCATGCCCGGAAAAATCATGCAGAATCGAACGCAACGGCAGGCGCGTCCAATATGCCGCAGGACCACCGTCACGAATAGCTTCACGTTGCGGACGCGCATTATCGGCATCGGGACGAACCGCATCCATCACATTCGTGGCGCAACGCTCCAGCAACACGCCTCGCGCCGCATGCTTCAGCCCCGTGGCAATCACCACATCCGGACGCACCTCGGCAAGCACCTCATGCAGGGTCGGCCACGCCTTGGCGAAACTTACCGGCAGATCCACGGCATGAATATCCACCTGCACTTCGGAGAGCACGTCGTCGATGTCCACAACTCCCAATCCTTGGGTTGCCAACGCCAACGGCACCTCATGCGAAGGGTTCACCGTCACGTCATCGTAATGGTCGAACCCGGAAATCACTACCTTCACCTGCTGCATGCCTTCCAGTGTATACGCGCACCGGCGACACCGCAGCAGCCGCACGCATCATCGACAACTACCGCTGCAACGTGCGGCACCACCATTCGATCATCGGCACATCCGCCGGCGTGGTGACCTTCATATTCGACTCGCTGCCGGACACGATGGCCACCGGTTCGTCAGGAAGGTACTCCACCACCACGCGCGTGTCATCCGTGGGATGAAAATCGGGGTCGTTACGCGCCAAATCATACGCGCGAACAATCGTACCGAATCGGAAGGCTTGCGGGGTTTGCGCACGGAAGGTATGGGTGCGCTCCGGCACGCTGCGAATCACCTCGCCGCCATCCACGCCATCGGTAAGCAACACCGTATCGGTGGAGGCCAACGCCACCGTAGCGGCCGTATATCCCTCCAATGCATGCACGCATCCGGCAATCGCCTCCTGGGACACCAGAGGTCGGGCCGCATCATGAATCAGCACTTTCGCCCGATCGCCCACACCTCGTTCGGCAAGCGCATGCAATGCAGCCAGCGTGCTATCCACCCGCTGGGCACCACCGTCGACAATCGCGCACACCTTGCCGTAGCCAGCCTGCTTCACCGCCTCACACACCGTATCGCGCACCTGCGAATTGACCACTACCATTATATCGTCAACCAGCGGATTGCGCTCAAACGCCTCAATGCTCCAGCACACCATGGGTTTGCCATACAGCGAAACCAACTGCTTGGGATGATTCGGGTCGAATCTTGTGCCCAAACCTGCCGCCAATACCACGGCAATAACCGGAGCTTCACCGGCACTTTCGTCGCACCCGCCGGAGTGCATGCGCCAGTATCCAGTCTGGTTCACCGATTGCGGTTGTTGCGTGTCGTTTCGTTGTTCCACGGTCTTCCTCCCCTGCCTGTTCCTGCTTGCACAACGTCGCGCGCACGTCAATCAACGCATGGCAATCAACGCCAACATGCGCCCCTCGCGAGCCTTGCCCGCCAAAGTCGCACGACGATGGGAATACCACAGTGGATTTTCCACCGTACACATGCTGCGGCGCACCTGCGCCAGACGTTCGCCAAGATCCTCATGGCCTTCGCCATCGGTACGGCAAATGCCCGCCAACTCCTCATCCTGCGACAGATACTGCGTGGCCGCCGCCACACGGGGGCGTGACTGCACCACATGCTCCGGTGCCACGCCCGCCTCCCGCAACGCCAGCAATGCGGCACGCACCAAGTCAACGCCGGGACCGGCAAACTTCGTCAGCGTGAACGTGCCCGGGAACTGCGCGTCGAACTCGTCGGCGATGTCACCGCCAACCTCATAGCAATCGCCGCAGATACAAGGACCCAACGTGGCCACCATACGCTCGACGCTAGCTCCCTTGGCCTGCATCGCCCGCACCGTGGCCTGTATGACGCCCGCCTGCAGTCCCTTGCGGCCGGCATGCGCCGCACCGATCACGCCAGCCTGCTCGTCGGCCAGCAGTACCGGCAGACAGTCCGCCACCAACACACCCAACGCCACACCACGACGGGTTGTCACCTGAGCGTCCGCCTCAACCGCCTGCGGGGATGACGACGACAGATCCGAACCAAATTCCGCATTATCCACAAACATGTCGTCCACGTCGGCAACCGACGCGCCATGCACTTGGCTGACCAACGAAATCGGGCAGCCCACCGCCCGTGACAAAGCCACACGATTGTCATGCGCCGCCTCATCATGCTGGACGCCACCCACATTGCACGAGGCAATCTCCCCCTGGCTGCAGCCGCCAAGTCGCGTCGTATACGTCACCGTCACGCGCGACGAAAGTGCTATGGGAATGGTCACCGGAATGGGACGGCCTTCCTCATCGGTCGGCGCAATCGCCATGCTGTCCATAATCGCTTCGTCGTACTGCGGTCCGCTCTGCCGGCCGTGCTCGCCCCGCTGGTTTTGGCTCTGCTGCACTGTCTGCTCCATCATGCACTCCCTAGTATTCGTCGTCATCTCTCGATTTCGTATCTGTTTGGCATTGCTCCATGACACCCGTTATTCGGCTTTCAACGTGGGCGCCTTCGCCCGCGAGCGCAGTACCGCGTTATGGGGCACCGGTTCGGGGCACGGGAAGGAAAATACGTGCGCGGGATTGTTGATCATCGGCACGGGTTCGCCCTGCTCGTCGAGGAATCCGCCTTCGGGCACGGTATAGGCCAGCGGCGGCTTGCCCGGCAGCAAAAATTCGATGTGCTGACCGGCTTCGATTTTGTTGCGGCTCATCACCGTCACACGCCCGCCGTCATCAGGATTCCACGACAACACTTCACCCACTACCAGCCATGACCGGCAATAGCTACTGCGGTCGGTGTTCTGCGATGCGCGATGCTCCGGATAGTAAAATCCGGTGCTGTATTCACGATGGGCGACCTTGTACGGCTCCTGCATCAGCCATTGCGGCAGACGAACCGGCTCAGGAGCCGGCGACGACGGCGTATCGGGGACGACGGCAGCCTCACCCAGCAACGGTTCGTCTCCCTCAGCCCTCCGCACCCGGTCGATGAACGGGCGCAACGACTCTCCCGAAGCACCTTCAAAACCACGCTGCACCATGTATTCGTTCACCGCCGTCTTGTAGGCATTGGTCATGGCCGCGATATAGTACGCGCTTTTGGCCCGTCCCTCGATTTTCAAACTGGACGCCCCAGCATCGATAAGTTCGTCGAGATGCTCCAACATGCACATGTCCTGCGAATTGAAAATATACGTGCCTTCGCTGGTTTCCTCCAACGGGAACACTTGTCCGGGACGTTTCTCCTCCACCAGCGAATACTTCCACCGGCAGGGCTGCGCACATTCACCATGATTGCCATCGCGCCCCGTCAGATAGTTGGAGATAAGGCACCGGCCGGAAAACGCCATGCACATCGAACCGTGCACGAAACATTCCACATCCATATCCGCGGGAATATTCGCCCGAATATCGCGCACGGCCTGCAAATCCAACTCGCGCGCCAGCACCACGCGTCGGGCTCCCAACTCATACAAGGCGTTGGCCGCACCATAATTGGTAACGCCTGCCTGCGTGGATACATGCAATTCCAAATTCGGCGCGATACGCCGCGCCATCATCAGCACACCGATATCCGTGACGATCAACGCGTCCACGCCGGTGTCTTTGAGCTGCCCCACATATTCGCGCAAGGGTTCCACTTCATCGTTGCGCGGCAAGATATTGCAGGTCACATACACGCGAGCCCCACGCTCATGCGCATACCGCGCGCCCTGCTCGAATTCCTCGAGACTGAAATTACGCGGCGCCGACCGCATACCAAACGACTTGCCTCCGCAATACACCGCGTCGGCTCCGAAGTCCACCGCGGTTTGCAATCCACGCAAGTTGCCGGCCGGCGCCAGCACTTCCGGCTTGGCGCGACGCTTCATACCATCTTCCATATGCACGTCACACAGTGTAGCGGTTGGTCGCGCCACCGGAATGAGCAATCAGCCGAGCTTTGCCAACTCCTCATCAGTGAGTTCGAGTTCGCCGGCATGCAGGCTGTCGCAAATCGTTTCCGGACGATGGGCACCGGGAATGACGAACACGTGATCGCCCTTGGCCAACTCCCACGCCAACACAACCTGCTGATAGCTCACGCCATGCGCCGCGGCGACCTCACGGAACGGGTCGAACTTCGTCTCGTCCTTGGCGCGACGATAGCCGCCCAGCGGGCTCCAGCACACGAAGGCGATGCCCAGCTTCCCGCAATATTCCAACGTATCCTGCGTATCCAGATAAATCGGAGAATACTGGTTCTGCACGGCCACCAGCTTGTCGCCCAAAATGCCGCGGGCAATGTCGATCTGCTCGATGGAAGCGTTGGAAATGCCGGCTTCCTTCGCCACGCCCTCGTCCAGCAGCTGCTTGATGGCTTCGACGGACTCGTTGTACGCCACCTTCGGGTCGGGACGGTGGAAGTACAGCAGGTCGATAGCATCCACGCCGAGCGCCAGCGCGCTCTGCTTGGCGTTCTTGATCAGGGTTTCCGGACGCCCGTCGACATCCCACGTCGGCACGCCATCGGTGAAATTACGGAAATGGCCGACCTTCGTGGCGACCACGACTTCGTTCTTCGGCCCTTTCCACGAAGCCATGGCCTCGCGCACCAGCTTCTCGCCGGTCTGCTCCTCGCCGCCGGAGCAGTAATACGACCATGCGGTATCGATGTGACGGCAGCCCGCATCCAGCGCGGCATGAATCGTCTCGATGCCCTTGTCATGGCCAAGGTTGTTTTCCAAAGTCAACGGCATTTCACCCAAGCCGACCGCCGTAGTGGTGGCCGAACCCAACGTACGCATCAACGTCATTGCTGTCCTTTCGTCAAACGCATGGGAGCGCCGATTCGACGCCGCCCGTCGTATGCCCCGCATACGACCGCCATTATTGGTGCGCTACCAGCATAGCGCCGTATCGCATTGCGGCGCGACACAACGCCGCCCAGCCGTTCGACGCAACGAACAAGCCCGCCCGGCGTATGACACCAGACGGGCTTGTTCATTCGACTACATGGCCGATGCACGCAGCCATCCTAGGCTATGCGCATCGGCCTGTCGATCAGTCCTCGAACGGATCGAAGTCACGACGCACGCGGCGGCGCGGACGCTCGGCGCGTTCCTCGCGGGTCGCGCGATACTCGTCGTAATCATCGTCCGCTACATAGCGCGGGTTGCGATCCTCGCGGCGGCGCGGACGATCATCGTAATCACGCTCATCGCGCTCTTCGCGGCGACGACGCGGGCGATCGTCATAGTCACGGTCATCACGATCATCGCGGTCGTCACGGCGGCGACGCGGACGATCGTCATAATCGCGGTCATCGCGTTCACGACGGCGACGCGGACGATCATCGCGATCGAAATCACGATCGTCACGCTCACGACGGCCTCGACCACCACGACGGTCGTCACGCTCACGACGAGCCGGCGCCGAAGATTCCTGATCTTCAAAACCCGGGATCGCCAGCGAAATCTTGCCACGCTCGTCGACGCCCTGCACGATGACCTCGACGGTATCGCCTTCCTTGAGCACGTCTTCGACCGCGTCGATACGCTCGCCGTTGGCCAGGTTGCGCACCTGCGAAATGTGGAGCAGGCCATCGGTGCCCGGCGTCAGGTTGACGAACGCGCCGAAGCTAGTGGTCTTCACCACCTTGCCGCTATAGGTTTCGCCGGCTTCCGGCACATGCGGGTTGGCGATCTGGTCGATGATCTGCTTGGCCTTCTCCGCGCCTTCGCCGCCTTCGGAAGAGATATACACGGTACCGTCATCTTCGATGGCGATTTCCGCGCCGGTGTCTTCCTGGATCTGGTTGATCATCTTGCCCTTCGGGCCAATGACCTCGCCGATCTTATCGACCGGAACGCTGGTGGTGATGATACGCGGAGCATACGGGCTCATCTCGGCCGGGCCGTCGATGCACTCGTTGATGACTTCCAAAATCGTGGTACGGGCCTCCTTGGCCTGCTGCAACGCGGCGGCCAGCACGTCGGCCGGAATGCCGTCCAGCTTGGTGTCCAGCTGCAGAGCGGTCACGAATTCGCTGGTACCAGCGACCTTGAAGTCCATGTCGCCGAATGCATCTTCGGCGCCCAGAATATCGGTCAGCGTCTTGTAGATGTGCTGGCCGTCGACCTCTCCGGACACCAGGCCCATGGCGATGCCGGCAACGGGAGCCTTCAACGGCACGCCGGCCGCCAACAGCGACAGCGTGGAGGCGCACACCGAACCCATGGACGTCGAACCGTTGGAGCCGATTGCCTCGGACACCTGACGGATGGCGTACGGGAACTCTTCACGACCTGGCAGCACCGGCACCAAAGCCTTCTCCGCCAACGCACCGTGACCGATTTCACGACGCTTGGGCGAACCGACGCGGCCGGTTTCACCGGTCGAATACGGCGGCATCTCATAGTTATGCATGTAACGCTTGGACTGCGGACCGCTCAGCGCGTCGATCTGCTGCTCCATCTTGAGCATGTTCAGCGTGCTCACGCCCAGAATCTGCGTTTCGCCACGCTGGAACAGCGCCGAACCATGCACACGAGGCACAATGTCGACCTCGGCGCTCAGCGTACGGATGTCACGCAGGCCACGGCCATCGATGCGGTAATCCTGGGTCAGGATGCGGCGACGCACGATCTGACGCTGCAGCTCCTTGAACGCGTTGCCGATCTCCTTCTCTTTCTCGGCCTCGTCCATGTCGAGGAATTCACCGGCCAACGTATCTTTCACCGTCTGCTTGATGGCGTCGATACGATCCTGACGCGGCAGCTTCTCCGCGATGGAAAGCGCTTCGTTCAAATCAGCGTGCGCAATCTCGTCGATGCGGGCATACAGTTCGTCGGTGTACTCCGGGAACAGCTGGAATTCCTTGGTTTCCTTGGCGGCGATGCGCTTGAGCTCGTCCTGCGCTTCGCAAATGGTCTTGATGAACGGCTTGGCCGCTTCCAGACCGCCGGCGACGACTTCCTCGTCGGGCTTGGTCTGGCCCTCTTCGTAGATCAGCTGCCAGGCATTCTTGCCGGCACCGGCCTCGATCATGGCGATGGCCACGTCACCGTTATCAATCACACGACCGGCAACCACGATTTCAAATACCGCGCGGTCGCGCTCGCTCCAACGCGGGAACGCCACCCACTGGCCGTCGATCAACGCCAAACGCACACCGGAAACCGACCCGGAGAACGGCAAACCGGAAATCATGGTGGAAGCGGAAGCCGCGTTCAGTGCGATGACGTCATACGCATCTTCGGGGTTGAGCGCGAGCACCGTCTCCACGACCTGCACTTCGTTACGCAGGGTGTGCGGGAACAGCGGGCGCAGCGGACGGTCGATGATACGGCACGCTAGAATCGCTTCCGAGCTGGGGCGTCCCTCACGGCGGAAGAACGATCCGGGGATCTTACCGGCCGCGTACATCTTTTCTTCGACGTCCACGGTCAGCGGGAAGAAGTCATAATTTTCCTTCGGGCTGGAACCAGCCGTCGTGGTGGACAACACCATCGAGTCGTCGTCCAGGTATGCGGCGACCGCGCCATCAGCCTGCTGCGCGAGTCGACCGGTCTCAAAGCGCAGCGTGCGCTTGCCAAATGATCCATTGTCAATAACGGCCTCTACGGCCTTGATTTCGGGACCCTCCATAGGGTTCCTCCTTCGTTTCTTACTGCTATCTATCTAACTTCTAACCTTCATCGATACCGGCCCTTGCCGGCAGCTTCTTTTGCAGTTCGTGCGGCGTCCCGCCGCTGCTCCTCGTATCAGATTCCAGACTTCTTCGAACCCCACCCTGAGGTTCTTGCATTTCATCCCTTGCCAGAAAGCCGACATGCAAAAGCGCCCGAGCAGTCACCTGCTCGGGCGGAAGAATACTATCGGCGCAGACCCAGTCGCTCGATCAGGGAACGATAACGATTGATGTCCACACGCTTGAGGTAATCGAGCAGACGGCGGCGGTCACCAACCATCAGCAGCAGACCACGACGAGAGTGGTGATCGTGCTTGTGCTCCTTGAGGTGCTCGGTCAGGTCAGCGATGCGCTTGCTGAGCAACGCAACCTGAACCTCGGGAGAACCCGTGTCGCCCTCATGCGTCGCATAGGTCTTGATGATTTCCTGCTTCTGTTCAGCCGTCAAAGCCACGGCATCCTCCTTATATCGTTGCGCGGTGCCCTCGACCCCATGCCGAAAGCGCTCTCCATCCGCGGGCGAACTTACGCCAACTGGCAAGTCTATACGCAGGGGTGGCCAACCCATGCGATGTAGATGTTTCCGACGGCGCCCACATTGTAATCCGAGAATATCTACAGCTTGAATCCGACATTCATTCTGAATAAGAAAATCTTGAAGGCACAAAGCCGTTCAAGAGCTATGAAAAACAGGTGGAATTGCTTAGTCGCAGCAAACCGGAGCCATGAAACTTGCCCAGAAATGGAGCGGACGACGGGAATCGAACCCGCGTAATCAGTTTGGAAGACTGAGGCTCTACCATTGAGCTACGTCCGCGTGCACCAAGGTGCGTGTGCCATTATACACAACCCCACACCATTGGCACACTCAACGCGCCGCCAGCGCGTCGCGGCCGCACGGCCGGCAGCACATCACACTAATCCTGCAGCTCCTGGCCACTGCCATCGCGATGCCACGGGCTTCCGGGCTGCGAGCACAGAATCAGCACGCCTTCGACCAAGCCCCACACCGAAGAAACCAGCGGACCAACGATAACTACCCAGCCGACCAAGGTGAGCAGCAATTGCGCCACCGCCTTGCCGGTGTTGCCCAGATAAAAGTTATGCACGCCCAAGCTGCCCAACAGAATGCCGAGGATGCCGGCAATGATCTTTTGCTTGGGCGGCTTCATATAAGGCTGATAGCCGAACGCCGCGTTGGGCGCATACGGTTGCCCCTGAGGCTGACCGGCATACGGTTGCCCATAAGGTTGCTGCGGCTGACCATATACGGGCTGCGGCTGCGCCTGACCTTGCGGTTGACCATAGTGGGCGCCATACTGAGCACTTTGCGGTTGACCAGGCTGTCCATATGCAGGACTTTGCGGCTGGCCATACGACTGGCCTTGCGGTTGCCCCTGCGGCTGCCACGGCTGCTGAGGTGCCTGACCATATGTCGCCTGCTGCGGCGTCTGACCGTACGCCGACTGCTGACCTGCAATCGGCTGCTGCCCAAGAGCCGATTGCGAGCCATACGGCTGCTCGACATATGGCTGCTGATTGACCGGCTGCGACTAGCGCCCAGGCATGCCCTGTTCGGGATTCGGGAATGTTTCGCTCATGGCTCCACCCTACCATCCGCCAACTCACGCCGCGCTTACCGCCGGCAGCATAATGCCTACGCCATACGCGCCAGAATATCGCGGCCAATGCGTTCGGTACTGCGTTCGACGCCCTGATGCTCGGCGATATCCGCTTCCACGGCAGTTTCCACGCGCTCGGCAGCCGTGGCCAACCCCAAATGGCGCAGCATCATCGCCACCGAGAGAATGCCGCCCGTGGGATTGGCAATGCCCAATCCGGCAATGTCGGGAGCCGAACCATGAATCGGCTCGAACATGGAGGGATACTCGCCGGCAGCATTGATGCATCCAGACGCCGCATAACCAACGCCACCGACCACAGCGGCCGCCTCGTCAGTGAGAATGTCGCCGAAGAGGTTGTCCGTCACGACGACATCCAAACAGCCAGGGTCGTTGATTAGCAGCATGGTGGCGGCGTCGATATGCACATAATCGCAGTGGACTTGTGGAAAATCTTGCGCAACGTTATCCACAATACGCTTCCATAATCCACCGGCGTTGACCAGCACGTTGGTCTTATGCACCAAGGTCAGTTTGCGCCGCCTAGACAGGGCCAGCGCGAAAGCATAGCGCACCAGCCGTTCCACGCCGCGCGCCGTATTGACGGACACCTCCGTGGCGACTTCGGCGGCCGTCCCCCGTCCCACCGAACCGCCCGCACCGCAGTACAGCCCTTCCGTCCCCTCGCGCACCACCACAAAGTCGATCGGCCCATCATAGGCCAACGGCGAGCGCACACCCGCATATCGTTTGCACGGGCGCACATTCGCATACTGGTCAAAGCTGGTACGCAGTTTGAGCAGCAGTCCGCGTTCCAGGACGCCGGACGGCACGCGCGGATCGCCTACCGACCCCAAGAGTATCGCATCGACATGGCGCAATCGTTCCATCTCGTCGTCGGGCAGGATGGAGCCATCGCGCAGATACCGCTCCGCGCCCAGGTCATAGGTTTCGCAGATCATGCGAGCCTGTCCGGCCACCGCCGCATGCAGCACCTGCTGGGCGATGGGGGTGATTTCCTTGCCGATACCGTCTCCGGGAATGACGGCGATGTGATACTCCGTTGTGCTATCGCTCATATCACACGACCATAGCGATATCGTCAATCCACCGCATCAAATGACCATATGCCGGACAGTGTCCATATATCGGTCACACAAGGCGATTCACCGAACCATGCGTCGCCCTTGGCGAACACCACACCAAAGGCTTCACCTCGGCACAGCCCATCACATCCAGACACCACGCATTCTCATACGACATCTGCTCCCACTGCCGATACCGTCCCGATGTGCCGCCATGACCGGCCTCCACCTCGATATGCGCCACCGCATCGACGCCGGCCGCCTGCAATCGAGCCAGCCACTTCAACGGTTCGGCTACCAGCACGCGGGTATCGTTCAACGACGACGTGACGAAGATCTTCGGGAATGCCCGCGAAGCAGACCACGCATCCGCAGAATCCCGTCCACCCGCAGCATCATCCGGCACGTTCTCATAGGGCGTGTACGACTTCATATAGCGATACACCTGCTCATCATGGAGCGGATCGCCCCACTCATCCCATTCCGTCACTGTCAATGGCAATGACGGATCCAATATGGTGTTCAGCGCATCCACGAACGGCACGTCCGCCTCGATGCCGGCAAAGCATTCGGGCGCCATATTCGCCACGGCACCCATCAGCAGCCCACCGGCCGAACCGCCGTTGGCTACCGTGCGCGCGGCATCGGCAAAACCGATCCGCTGCACGGCGCGCACCACATCCACAAAGTCCTCGAACGTATGGCGTTTACGCAAACGCCTGCCCTGCTCATACCAAGCACGCCCCATCTCGCCACCACCGCGAATATGCGGCACAACATAGAGCACACCCCTATCCAACATGCTCAAGCGAGCCACCGAGAACCCCGGATCGGAACTGATCTCATACGCGCCGTAGCCGGTGACGAACATCGGCGCGGCAACCGGCCGCGTCTCATCCGCCAACGGATATCCGGAATGCCACACCAACGACACCGGAATGGACTCGCCGTCGCGGGCACGCACCCACAACCGGCGCTCACGATACGCGCGGGCATCAAAACCGCCCAACACGCGGCTGCGCTTCAACAAGACGTCACGCCCTGTCGCCGGATCCAACTCGCGCAGCTCCCCCGGGCGCGTATAGCTCGAAAACGCATAGCGCATGCCTGGCGCATCATAGGAAGGATTGCCGCTGGTGCCAATCGAATACAGTCGACGAACAGGCTCCAACACCACACCGTCGAACGCCGTGCCGTCTGGCGAGATGCCATCACATGCATCAGTGCTTGTATCAGCCCCCGCTCCCGCGCCCGCGCTTGCGCCATTATCCCAATCATCGGCCAATGCGGGAGGCGCCACCTGGACGAAATGCCACGGTTCGCCGGAGAGAAAATCACGCGCTGCCTGTTCCTTCGTCATCACCGCGATATGTGGCAACGACTGCGCTCGATACCGTAGCACCACAAAATGCCGATGCAATGCGATGCCTTCGATGGCCAATCCACCAAGCCCACGCAATAACGCTGGATTGGTTTGGCAATCATACGGTTCTCCGACAGCGCGATGGCTTGCCCCCGCTTCCACAGCATCTCCCAGTTCGCATCCATACGGCGAGCCTTGCGCGATGCACACTCCCTCACCCAGCCGGTACGGTGGCTTATGAGAACGCATGTCAATCACATCAATCACGAAGTTGGGATTGGTGGCGTTGTGGAACACTACAGCCACAGGAATATCCCCACCCTGTTCATCGGCACCTTCAAAACAGGCAAAGCTCACATCGTATTCAATGCCCTCTTGTCTCGCGATAAACGGCTTGAACTCGCCGGTCGGCGTATCGACCGGCAGCATCAATACCTCACTGGTGGTTTTAGACCCAGTTCCGATCACCACCATACGCTCGTCGAAACTCAAACCAACACCCACCCAGAAGCGTTCATCATCCTCGCGGAACACTTCCACATCATCGGCAACCGGCGTGCCCACGCGATGCCGACGCACCGCATACGGCCGCCAGGCATCATCCAGTACCACGTAAAACACCCAGGAAGCGTCCGGAGTGAAACAGGCACCGCCGATACCTGCAAAGCGCTCCGGCAGTTCCTGCCCGGTATGCAGGTCACGAATACGGAAATCATAACGTTCGTCCCCGTTTGCATCCACGCCATACAGCAGCCAACGCCCGTCGACGCTGACGTCCATGCCACCGATGCGGAAAAAATCATGCCCCTGCGCCTCGGCATTGGTATCGAAGACGATTCCCTCACCAGGAGCACTGCCCGGCACGCCTTGCGGGTCGATCTGCGGCGGATCCCAATCATCCTCGCCACGGATGGGCATACGGCACTGGATTCCATACTGCTGGCCTTCGCGCGTGCGGGTGAAATACCAGTAGCCGTCCATCCGCACCGGCACGGACATGTCGGTTTCCTCAATACGCGAACTCAATTCGGCGAACAATGTGCTGCGCAACCCCGCCAAATGCTTCATACGTGCGTCACCGTAGGCATTCTGCGCATCCACATATGCGCGCACGCGGGTGTCATCCTTACGTGACAACCATGCGTATTCATCAAGCACGGTATCACCATGCACAATACGCTTATGCGGTTCGCGCGCCGCCACGGGCGCCTTCAAAGTTTCGCTCATGGAGGCGATTATACGGCGCGACCTTCCGCTCGCCTCGCATTCGCCACGTATTGGCGCAGATACGGCAGCATGGTGTTCATGAGATTGCGGCCCGTAGTGCCCGTGAACACCGGCACATCGGTCACCGGTACCGGCTGGGTCATCGACACTCCGGTCATGGAACTCAGCGCCGATGATTCGCGTGGACTGAGCTGACGAATGCCGATGGCAATCACACGCCCCGGATACCGTTTGGCAATGGTGGCATATGTCGTGGGATCCTTTTGCCCGTCGTCACCGATCAGCACGAACTTCATATCGGGAAAATCAGCCATCAGCTGCTCGGCAAACTCCAGCTTATGCTGCACGCCGGAAGGAATGAAGGTCTTGGGGCGCGGATCGAGATCACGCAATAATAACGGTCCCTCCGGATACCCGTGGTCGGCAATGAAATGACGAATCGAGCTCTCCACATTCCACGGCGACGTCGATAGATAGAAAAACGGTGCGTCCGGCAGCACATCGGCCAAGCGGTTGAATAGGACGTTCATGCCGGGCACCGGCGCGCGCTTCTTCGGGTTGAGCAGCAGCAGATTGTACGCGGCCTTCCACACGCTTGGCGCTTGGGTGACCATAATCGTGTCATCCACGTCGGAAATCACGCCGATACGTGCCGACGAAGCAATGGTAAACAGGTTCGCCCCTACCGCCTTGCGCTGCTGGGTCAGATATGACACCCGATGAATGCCCGGTGACAGCTGATGTTCCGCCACCAAATCCAAATAGCCAGCTGTGTCGGATACCGTGTACTCGCTGCTGCGATTGCGGGTCGGATCGACCTCGTCATAGACTTCCGACACCCCCACCTGCACAGTGCGCAATGGCACACCATCAATCGCCACACGCACCTCACGATGGGGAGCCGGCACCAACGCCATGCCCCGGATACCACGTGTCAAAGTGCCGGACTGTCCGCGTGACGGCGCATATACCGTGCGGCACACCAGCCGCGAATACGCTTCCGTACCATAGCCCACGTACGGTTCGACGCGCGGATACCAGCCAAGCTCACGCACCACATGCGTGGAACACCTCACCCATAACGAAAATAGGCGGGTGATCAAATGCCGGGTAAACTGCACTGCCGGAGGTTTGGTTTCGATGCGTTCATGACGGGATGCACGGTCGAAGGTGGACACTACCTTGCGGGCAGGAATCGGCACGGTAGGGATATCGTCGGCGGTCAGACAGCCCTCGCCATCCAACTCGCCCAGCTTGTCATTCTCGATCGCTGCCATGATGACGCACCATTCATCCTATTATTGGATGGCTGCCGCGTAGCCATCGGCATCCAGTAAATCCGGCTCGTCATCATCTATAGCGATTTTCAACATCCACCCCTCGCCGTAGGGGTCCTGCACGATAACTGACGGATCATCCTCCAACGCATGGTTGATATAGCGCACCACGCCACTGACCGGACTAATCAATGGCTCGACGCCATTACCGGTTTCCAACTCGACAATCTCGTCGCCAGCACGAACCTCGTCGCCCTCCTGCGGCAACGTGACCCCTGACAACTCGCCAAGCCTGACCGTAGCGTGTTCCGTCATGCCTATGACGGCAAGTTCCTCACCCATACTGACCCACACATGGTCTTCGGTATACAACAAATGATCAGGAACTGCCAAATTCATACGGTGTTCGTCGGTTGCTTCGCTCATATATCCAGCCTAGCGCACAGACACGTCAGCCAACAAGCGCACGACCATCGGCCCCGTTCACCTCAGCGCACCGCATGGTCCGGCGTTTGTCCGATGACCTGTACCACCGTGCCCTCCGGACAATTGTCATAGATCCACTGCGCATCCTGCTCGTACATGTTGACACAGCCATGGGAACCATGTACGCCCGGATCACCGCTGGCAATCGCCGGATAATTCCATGTAGCCGTGTGAAAACCCTCGCCGCCGTTGAAATAGCTCACCCATTTCACGCCCTTGGATAAGTAACGCGACCCATCATCATTCGAACCGGTCATATCCTGAACGTTGTATTTGAGGTAAATGGCAAACGTTCCCGTATCGGTCTCATGCTTGCCGGTCAGGCCAGTGCACACCGGGAACGACTTGATCAGCTGCCCCTTGTCATACACGTCGGCCATCTGCGTGGAAAGATCCACCACCACACGCATGGTCACTTGCTTTTGCGTCGTATCGAATGGTGTCACATCACCATCGACCTCAACAGTGGCGGACTTCCCCTGATGCAACGCATCCAGCACTTGAGTTACCGTCTGCTGGGTGTTCTTCACCACGATACCGTTGACACCCTTGACCGCAGCCTTTAATGACATGTTGTTGTTTTCGTCAACAATATCGACCTGACTCACCATGGTCTGGTTGAGTTCCTGAGGAATCTGCTGGTTCAAATAGTCCTGAGCCGCCTTGTCATCGTACGTCAGCGACATCGTGCCATGTTCCAAATCCGCGGCGGGGGTAATCCAAGACGCCACCACATCGACCGGCACTGTGAACGTTTTGCCGTTGGCATTTTTTATCACCAACTTATTCGCCAATCGCTGGTTTGCCTGATCCACCGTCTGCTGTGCCGAAGATTCAGTAATAGGCATCGCCACATCAGTGTAGGTGATGGACGCTCGTTGCGCTTGCCCCGGGTCACGCATCGCCTTATGGATCGCCTGCAGCACCACAGAGGTTTTGGGCGACTCGCCTTCCTTGCCCGGCACCACCACGAACGCATGCTCGTCCGCATTGTACGTCATGCTCGACGGGACCGCCTGTTCGCTATCGGTAACGAATGTGGACGTCAGATACGTCGACATCTTGTATTCATTGATACTGCCCAGCAGATCAACGGTTTGATCGGTGAACGGGTTGATGCGGTTGAACAACGAATCGTTCTTCGCGTCCAGCAGAGCGTCCACCGTACCCGGCACATCCACGTTAACGCCGAGTTGCTTCAATGTGGCGCGCACCGATTGCCCCTTATCATCGGTAACCGTGACCGTGCTGCGCGACACCGCATGACGCACCGTGTCCGTCAACTGCTCGCGCGTCTGGCCCGCGACATTCTGCACACCAAAATGCACGCCAGGAGCAGCCTTATCTTGGAAATACCAACGGGCAGCGGCCACACCGGCAACCGCCGCCACCATCAGTACGCCCACAATAGTGCCAACGATTACCCAAGGCAGCCACGGACGACGCTTTTTCAAAGCCAATGCCGACATATCATCGTCATCTTGCGCGAACTGCCCCAACCCCAAGTCCATGCCGCCGGACCACGTATCATCCGAGACGGCACTCATCGCATCCAAAGCTGCGCTTTCGCCGGCATATGCCGCAGCGTTCGACATTGCGCCGCCGTGCGCCGGCATTGCCATCGCGCTATCCTGCCCGGCCTCGCCGCCCCCGACGGCAGCCATCGGCAACGTCTGTTCACCACTGTGCAATTGCGGAACCTCTGGCTCCTGCGGCACGTGCAGCCAATGCGATGTTTCGTCGTGCGTCTGCGGTCCCCCATTATGAGTCGACGGCGTTCCGTTTCCCCACTGCAGTTCGTCAGCCATAGTTCTCCTGTGATCGTCCGGTCCCCCGTCACCCCCGATTATAGGGGTGACGAGTCACACGCATAGTCCCGCAACACTATACGCCAGGCACCCACCAAATAGACGATTCCGTCAAGGGCAAAGCTCGATGACAGCCGCGCTATAGTCCTCTGGCAACCCCTACCGTTCGTAAACACGCCGCATCAAATCCACCAAGAGCGCCGCCACACGTTCAGGATGTTCCACCGCACTGAAATGTCCGCAATCCTCAATCACCGAGAACCTTACTGACGACGCAGTCATAGCCTCGGCAATAGGACGCATCACCTCCGGATCACTTGATGGATCGACATCGCCGCACATCACCGCCGAAGGCACCTGCACCGAAGCCAGCACCGGCGACAAATCAGGCCGCCCCGCCGCCATACGCTGACGCCACGCCACCCCACGCGGATCCTGCTCGCCAATCCACCGTGCAAACGTCTCAACAAAAGCCTCGCCGCGCTTCACCGACGAGTCCCCCGGCTGCGGCTGGGCGAAATGCATCACCGCATCCACCCGACCATGCTCCTCGCAATCACGCGCCACGGCAAGCCGGTTTGCCCGCGCGGAGGCACTATCTGCCTGCGCTTTCGTGTCACACAACGCCAAACCCGCAACCATCTGCGGATGCCGGCGCTGTATATCCAGCACCACATACCCGCCCATGGAGAGACCAACCCAGACGGCGCGCTCGTATCCGGCATCGCGCAGCAGCTGCGCATAAGCGTCGGCCAGCTGATCCAGCGCCTGCGGATATGCTCCGTCGGGGTCAACCTCGTCCGCACCAGGAGCGTCAGGAATCGCGGCACCGCCAGCGCCCGGCATATCAGGCGCCCAGATGGCGAACCCCGGCAGCCCCGCCTTGTCGGCAAGCAAGACCACCTGCCGTGCACACTCATCCCACATACGATGATCGATAGGGAACGCATGCACCAATACCAACGGAATGGTACCGTTCACGTCAGTAGCCGTCATGCGGGCGGCTTCGCGATATATGGTATTGCGCAGGAATATGTTCATTGGCTGTCCTTCCTCGATGCGTGCCGCATCATACCGCACACCATGCCAATGCCTGGCGAACGATGCGGCCCGTTCCCTCGCTCATGGAGGCGATGCATTCCTGTAATTGCGGACTATCCGGCTGCATCCATGCGACGTCCAGAGTTTCGTCGCATGGACTGCAATCACCAGAAATCGGCACTACGTAGCATAGCGCGATGGCGTGCTGACGAGCATCGTAGCAGTCGCCGACACCGGGTGTCGGAAAGAATTCCGCCACCGTAAACGGCGTCATAGTTTGCGGTAAACTCGGCAGCGCCAGCTCTCCTAAGTCCTTGGCAATATTGCGGGCAATGGCCTCGCGCAGTGTTTCGTGGAACAGCACCCTCCCGGCAATCAGCTCACGTTCGACCACGCCGCCATCGCCGACGCGCAGTAGGACACCGACGGCGCTCACTCGCCCCAGTTCATCGGTGCGCACCGGCACGATTTGCACATACGGCACCGGCATATGGGCACGCAGCCATACCAGCTCCCCCGGCTGCAACCACCCCGGCGGATCGCCGCCCTGTGAGCCTCGCACAAAATCTTCAGGTGTGATGTCATCAAATTCACCACGACCGCGGCGGGGGCCGTCCTCGTCCGGATCGGGCACTTCATCATTGAGCACTGGCATGGCTCCATTATTCCATGACTTGACTCGACGCGCCCGCCACAACATTCACCGTGTGTTTTCCACGTTACTTACCATCAGCGATGCACCACATGCATGTGCCGCAACGCACGTTGCGCCACATCGCGGGATGATCCGGCACCCGAACCACGCACACCAAACAACACCAGCAATACCATGCCTAAACAAATCAGCGAACTGATGCGCAACGCCCACTGCACACCAAACACACTTGAGGCAATCGCTGCCTGCGTCCCCGTTCCCAACACCGACCGACGCCATGCCGTAAGCGCTTCCATAATAATAACCAATACCGGAGCCCCCACCGCTCCAGAAATCTGTCGCAAGGTATTCGTCACCGCTGATCCAGCAGATACCTCGGAGGGTTCCAGACAATTCAGCGCCCACGTCGTGATAGGCATCAGCACAAAACCCATTCCGATCATGCGCACGAACTGCCAAATCGACACCCACCAAATCCACGAGGTCAATGTCACCGTACTCATCATCACGGTACCAAACAACAAGGTGACGCATCCCATAAGGGCCACCGGACGCGCACCGAGCCGATCCAGAAAACGTCCGCCAAAGAACTGTGAAATTGCCTGCCCCAGCGCGCCTGGCAACATCACCAAACCACTAATGGTCGCCGAATAGCCCCTATCATCCTGGATATACAATGGCAAAATCACGGTAATAGAACTGAAGGCAAAAAAACTCAGCGACGCACAAATCGTACCGATGGTAAAACTTCGATTGCGCAGCACCCCCAAATCCAGCAGCGCAGGTTCGACATGCTTCACCGGCTTGGGCGCGCACCGCACGCAACTATCCTGCGACAGAACTTCATCGCCATGCTCCATGCGCATGGCTTCCTTATACGTCTTCGCATGGCGCAGCTGGCGCAGCACAAACCACACGATGCCAACCGCACCGATGCCCATGGGAACCCATACCATGGGATTGTCGAAAGCATACGACTCGATGTTGGTAAAGCCGAACAACATACCGCCGAAACCGAACGCCGACAGGCATACAGAGAACAAATCAGCTTTGGCGTCCGGCTCATTGACCCCAAAATTACGCAAACCAAAGAACGCCAACGACAATGACAACGCACCCGCAACCGCCAACGTCATAAAAATGGAACGCCATCCCGCCGCGTCCGTTTGCAAACCGCCCAATGTCGGCCCCAACGCCGGGGCGACGCTCATGGCCATGCCCACCATACCCATCGCCATACCACGCTTGGACAACGGGTATATGGAGAACACGGTAATCTGCAACACCGGCCACATCACGCCGGTACCCATCGCTTCCAGCGTACGTCCGGTCAGTGCAATCGGGAACGATGGCGCCAGGCACGCGCAAATCGAACCGATGGTAAACACCGTCATGGAAGTCAACACAATCTGACGCGTGGTGAAGCGGCGCGTCAAAAATGCGGTCAACGGAATCATCACACCGGTGACCAGCTGGAAAATGGAAGTCATCCACTGCCCCATGGTCACAGAAATATGAAATTCATTCACCATAGTCGGCAAGGCAGCGCTGAGCTGAAGCTGCGTAAAATTGTCGATAAACGTGATGAACGTAAGGATGGCAATGGAAACAAAAGCGGCATGCGACAAATGACCATTGACATAAGCGGCATCTCTCGTCAACACTTGAGAACGCTCCCGTACCATATAGCCTCCCTCACAATCACACCCTACGGTGCCCAACAATGGCCTAATGCTTGACGGGCATGGGGAATCAGAGTCTCTAGGTCCGGGAAGCAACCCGACCACACTATAACCAATCGTGGACTGGCATTCTCACGTGACCACTATGCGAAGCGTCCCACGCTAGACAACCTAACGTGGGACGCTTCGCACCGTAGAACTGGCGATGACGACCTTGATGTGGCCCTGCCTGCTTGGGCATCAGTACGATCGATTGACCATCCAATGAGCATAGGCCCCTTGGATGGATCCATACCGACTTGCGCAATACCCCCAGAACCATTTCAACTGCGTCTGATAGTTGGTCTGCCAGTCGGCGCCGGCGGAAGCCATCTTGCTTCCGGGCAATGCCTGAGGCAGCCCGTACGCGCCAGAGCTTGCATTGGTGGCATTGACCCGCCATCC
Source organism: Bifidobacterium sp. LH_491 (assembly GCF_056356495.1). Classification (NCBI taxonomy): domain Bacteria; kingdom Bacillati; phylum Actinomycetota; class Actinomycetes; order Bifidobacteriales; family Bifidobacteriaceae; genus Bifidobacterium; species Bifidobacterium sp. LH_491. Next base: position 362,346 of record NZ_JBKEUI010000001.1, on the reverse strand, counting down.
CGACTCATGGCTGATGATATATACCGTCGCCGAGAAATCTGCTTCCGTATAGCCGTTCGACAAAAGATAGTCGTGAGCCCACTGCTGCATCTCTCCCGCAGGAACCGTCGTCCCCAAATCATTGCTACCTGTCGTCACGCCACCGGTACCCGTGCCGACCAATACGACACGGTCCACTGGAGCTTTCTTCACATACGAGGTAAATACATTCGATGAAATCACCGTATCGCCGGCTCGGGTCACCAAGCTGGTCGTCTCCATAACGCCTTCCTCGCCCTCGGTTTCAACCTTCTCCGTTCCCTTGGGCAAATCAGCAGTTTCTTTGCGCACTGTGTTGAACGCTATCGGATCTTCGGATGTTTCCACATGCGCTCCCGCACGTTCAATGGTCACCACCGTAGACTCAGTGACCTTTGTCGTCAGCGATGGCGACACCACATCATCGGGCTCGAGCGTAATGCCGCCTGCGGCAAGCACGGATTTAACATCGGTGAACCCACTTCCCAACACCACGCGGGACTTGCCGTTGATTTTCACGGTCACATACGAAGTATTGGCATCCGCACCGCGCAGGGCCTCACGGCTTTCGCTACGCGAGACACCCAAGGAATCGGTGTCGGTTGCGGAATAGGCAGTCACATGCTGCGCCAACGGGGTGTCCTGCACGTAGAAACTGCGGGTCACCACACCGCCGGTCACCACCAGCCCCGCTGCCGCCACGGTCGCCGCGATGCGAATCCACTGGCGTTTGCTCAGCGCTGAGAGCGTGGGCTTGTGTTCCTTGCGATGGCGAGTCATTATGCTCCTTGGTCGGACTACAGGGCCTCGACGGCAATGATGCCGATCTTGCGATCCACATCACGGTGCTTCGGTGCGCCGACTACGCGAAGTAGCCTCCGTCGGAACGCGCACACGAACTCTATGATAGCGAACATTGACGAAATATCTAGACACGCTAAGAAATAACTACCCTCCGCCCAGGTTCGGGCAGACGGAGCGCCACCTGGCGGAACACTACATACAACGGTGAAGCGTGACTGGACATTCGGAATCGCAGAAGTGCAATTGCACCAGCTACACGGGCAACGCAACACGACAAAGCCGCCGCACATGCGGCCGATCCTATCGACGCACATATGCGACGGCAGATATCACGGCGCACACATCATTTCATGCGCCGCACCGTCCAATAGATGGTTTACAGTGCCTGCGCCTGACTAATCACATCCTCCAAATCAGAAGCTCGCAACGCTCCCGCTTGGTTGAAAATCACCTCACCATTACGAATCACCACCAGCGTTGGCACCGCACGCACGCTTGCCGCAGCAGCCAAATCCGGGCACTGATCGACATCCACTTTGACAAAGGTGATATCAGTGTGCGCATTGCTCGCCTCTTCGAAGATTGGACCGAAGGCACGGCATGGACCACACCACGTCGCCCAGAAATCCACGAAAACGATAGGTGTGGCTTTAGTCAGCTCCTCAAAATTGTCTTGGTTGGCGATATGCACAGACATAGGTTACTCCTTTATCTCGCAGAAATGAATCCCACACACATACAAGTCGGTACCATTACCGTCTCATCGTATGCCTTTGCATCCAGCTTTCCAGATACCGGCAATATTCGCCAGCCGCTTAGCCATCAGTGGAATTCATCACGTCCGACATGAACATCAATCCTGTCCGAGGGTATGCCAATTCGGCAATACCCTCAGCGGTCAGCATCAGACCATACGACAACGGGGCCCGGGGACCGAACCTACGTCCGATTCCCAGACCCCATCCATGTTCACCGCTAACGGTCAGCGAGACTCACCGGCGACCGGCATCGCGCCGACGCTTACCGGCCACTATCGCGAATGCCAGGCCACCCAAGGCAACAACCAAACCGAGCACACCGCCCACCGCGGCACCTGTCGGCGTGGTCGCACCGTCGGAACCGCCGGCATTCGAATCGACCACATGCAGCGTCACCGTAACCGCAGCGGCGGTGCCACGCACCGTGAACGTCACGCGGTAGTCGCCAACCGTCCACTGCGCGTCAGCCGGATCGACCGCAACGGAAACCGCATCCACATCCAGCACGGCACCGTCAGCGTCACGGCCTTCGACGGCGGCACGCTCGAACAGCAACGCATCCGTCGACTTGGCCGACATCAGGTCGTTGCGCTCCACCGTCATGTCATTCGCCCCGATCATCGCCTGCGGATACTCAGGATCCATGCCGTTGCCGGATGTGTAATCCTTCACCGCGAGGTTCACCGTGGCATGGGCACGGGCACCCTCCACTTGGAACGTGACCTCATGGTTGCGCTTGGACCAGTCAATCGACGCCGAAGCCGGAGCCGCTTGACCAACCGACGCGCGGGCCTTCGTCACCGAAGCCAACGCCACACCATCGACCGTGATGTCCACTCCGGAAACATCCAGCAGCGAACCGGCCTTGTCAGTACCGTTAGCGCGCGACCGTGTCCAGATCAGTTGCGCAAGCGCGGCATCATCAGCGGACTCAACCTCACTACGCGCTGCAATGAGACTATCTGCATAGAGCGAGCTGCGATCGGCATATGCCGGATCGTTCGGATCACTCGGATCGCTCGGCGTGACAGGGCCGGTGCCCGATTCACGCACCGTGGCCAGCGACGTGCTCGACGCACCGGAAGCCACCGCGAACACCGCCTGGATCTTCGCCCCGATCTTCGCGGCCTTGACTTCGGACTTGAAGTCCGCCAGCGGCGTCTTGAGCGTCACGCCATCCACCGGCGTGGACAAATCGTCCTGCCGGTAGGCGACCGCGCCAGCACGGTAGATCAGATCCGCGGCAGTCAGCGTATCGGCCTCGCTCTTGACGACATGGAAGTCGTTGGAATACACCACCACACCGGACGCATCGGGCTTGCCGCCATGGTCGAACACCGTCATCGATACCGACGCAGACGCCGCGGTGCCCTTGATCGTGAACGTGACCACATGCGCACCCGTGGACGCAGGCCATGCGGCAGCATCCTCGCCTGTTAGTGGCTTGCCGTCGAGCTGCGCCGTGACCTTCGTGTCATCCAACGGCGCATCCTGCGCGTCGGTGCCCGAGGCCTTGGCCCGGCCATACAGCCAAGCCACGCGGTCGGCTTCCTTCACGCCCGACATCTCGTCCTTGGTGGTGACGAAGTTGCTCGCCGCAATGCCCGCCAACGGATTGTCCGGATCGCCGCCATCCTCACGCACGGTCATCGTCACCGTGGCGGACACCGTATTATTGGTGCCGTTCACGGCGAAGGTCACCTGGTAGGAGTTCTTGCTCCAATCGGTCACTTCGCTGAGTGCCTTGCCGTCCACGGTGATGGTGACGCCGGAGGCAGCCAGCTTCGTCCCATCCACGGTACGGCCCGTAGCGCGTGCGCGAGCAAACATCAGCGCCGCAACGTTCACGTTCGCCACCGTGCCATTGAGCTCGCTTCTCACCATGAAGAAGTGGTCGGCCCAAATCGACGCCTCGCCGATCGAAGGATCAACGTCCGGATCGGTTGGATCAACCGGACCGGTGCCGGAGTCACGCACGGTCATGGTCACGGTGACGGCAGTCTTGCCTTCCGTGCCCTGCACTGCGAACGTCACCTTGGCGGTGTCACCCGACTTCCACGCGTGCTGGGCGGCCGCATCCAGGCTGTCAAAGCCTTCGACCGTCACATCCACACCGGCGGCGGTCAATGCTGCGCCCGCCTTGTCGGTGCCGACCACACGCGCGTTGCGATACACCAGCGACTTGAATGCGTCGCCGGTCTGTGCAGCAGCCAATTCCGGATCACGCGACACGGCGAAATCATCCGCGTAAATCGACGATTCACCCACCGTTGGATACGTCGGATCGGTCGGATCAACCGGACCGGTACCGTTATCGCGCACCTGCATGGTGACGGTCACGTTGACCGGACCATACTGGTTACCTTCGGATTCGCCAGATGTACCGTTGACCGTGAAGGTCACCTGATAGGACGAGCGCGTCCAGCCGGCAGCCGCATCCGCGTTCGCCACACTCACCGTGGTGCCCTCGAAGGTCAGCGCATCGCCTTCCTTGGTGGTTCCGGTCACACCCGCACGCTGGTAGAGCAGCTGGTTGAGGTCTGCCGCGGAGGCGAGCGTCTTGCGCGAGACGATGAAATCATCCGCGTAGATCGACGCCTTGCCCACCACCGGGTAGCTCGGATCGGTCGGATCGACCGGGTCGGTGCCGTTGTCACGCACCAGCATGGTGGAAGTCACGCTGACCGCAGCCACATCACCGGAGCCCGTGCCGTTGACGGTGAACGTCACCGTATAGGACTTCGCATCCCAGTTGGCGACCTGGCTCGCCTGCTTGCCGTTGAACGTTACGCTCACGTCGGAGGAAGCCAGCGGAGCGCCGGTCGTCGTGGTGCCGGTCACCTTCGCTCCCTCGTAGGCGAGCTTCGCCGCATCGGCATTCTCGGCGGTCAGGTTCTTGCGCAACACCACGAACTGGTTGTTCGCGTAGATCGAAGCCTTCTGGCCGTCGCCGCTGCCACCTTCGCCGCCGTCGCCCGGATCGACCGGATCGGTGCCGTTGTCACGCACGTGCATGGCAACCGTAGCGGCGGCCGAAGTGCCGTCGAACGCAAACGTGACCGTATGCTCGTCGAGACTCCAGTCAACGCCGTTGCCGGAAGCCGCATCGGAAGCGAACACGTTGGCGATCGCAGACATCACGCGGGCCATTACCGACGTGTTGGACGGCTCGGCCAGCTTGGTACCGTCCACCTCAATGGAGACATTGTCAGCCGTGGCCGGTTCGGTGCCGTTGCGGCCGGTGACCTTCGCACGCTTGAAGAGCTGCTGGCGCACCTCCTTCTCCGTCCACTGCTCGGCGTCCGCACGCTTGACGGTGAACTCGTTGGCGAACAGTTCGGCATACTGGTTGGAACCGCCCTCGCCACCGTCGCCCGGATCGGTGGTGCCGTTGGTGTACACGCTCGCCGTCGACGTGGAGGTCGGCTGCGGATCGGTCGTGGCCTTGGCATTGGTGAAGGTCACCTCAGCCGTGGTGTTCGGCAGGGCTTCCTTCAGCTTCGCCACATCGTCGCCAGAAACCATCACGTTGTCGGTCGTATCCCCATTCAGCACGGAGGCGTAACCATTCGCGTCGACCATGATGGCCTTTGCGTTCGCACGATCGCGCAGTTCAGCGTAGTTGCCGGTCTCCGCCAGCACGGTATCGCGCTCGTTGACGCCCATGTTGAAGTCGTCGGAGAACATGCCGTACGAAATCGCGCCGTTCTCATCCGGCTGCGTCGGCTGATCGGGATCACCCGGATCGGTAGGATCGACCGGCGTGATCGTACCGTGGTCGAACACGTGCGCCGTGACCACGGCCGTCAAGGCTTTGCCGTTCGCCGAACCGTCGACGGTCGCACCGAACGTAACCTTAGCGCCATCGACGATATTGTCTACGCTTGGCTCGGCCAAATCAGTGCCGATCTTCGCCGTGACTACCTTCCGTTCGATGGACGAACCATCCTTGTACTGGCCCGCCACGTACGCACGCGTCACCAGCAGCGTGCGCAGCTCATCGGCCGTCTTGCCGGCCAGCTCGTCCTGCGACACGTACAGGTCTTGCGCGTGCAGATAGGCGCCCGTATCGGGATCGGTGGTGCCGCCCTTGGTGATGGTCACCTTGGAGGTGGTTGCGGTGGTCGATTCTGCGGTCACCGCGTAGGTGACGGAAGCATCCGTAGCGCCAGCCTTCTTGCCCTGCACATTATTAGTCACCGTAATGGTGCTCTCGTCGGAGGTAATCGGGGTCTGGTAGTCGGACGTCTTGTAGACCGTGGCCTTGCCCAGCTTGATGAGCTGCGCGTTGGTCAGCGCATCCACCTCATTCTCGCCAACCGTGAAGTCGTTCGAGAAGATGGCGTAGTTGCCGCCAACCGAACCATGCGTGTATACGGTCATCGGCACGCTGGCGGTCACGCGGCTGTCACCGGTGGCGGTGAACGTTACCGTGTATGCGCCTGCCTTCCATGCCTTGTCCGTCGTGTTCACGGAAACCGTGACCATGTCGACGGTCAGCGACGTGGTTGAGGTTGCCTGGTTGTCCTCGCCAAGCACGTTGAGGTAGCCGTTGACGCGGGCACGGTTGAACATTGCCTGCTTGACCGTATCGAGGCTGCCCGGAGTGCTGCCGCTGAGCTCGTTCAAGCCCATCGCAAAGCCTTCCGCCCAGATCGCCCCACCGGGATGGTTGCTCGGATCCTCCGGATCCGGGTCAACGGTGGTGCCGCCCGCGTGGATGGTTGCCGTGCTCTTAGCGGAAGCCTGAGTCTTGGCCTCGCCACTCTTCGGAGCCTTGAAAGTCACGTCAGCCGTGGAACCGGCCTTGGCGGTCTTCAACGCTTCAGCGCCGTCCACAGCCACATCGTTGGGAGCGTAGCTCTTGTCTTGCAGGCCATCGGCGTTCACATGGTAGGCAACGACGTTGGCGCGCTGCTGCAGATTCGGGTAGGCGTTGTCCTCACCCGCATAGAGCAGGTCGCTCGCCGCGTCCGCCTTCTGCTCGTTGACGCTCATGTCGAAGTCGTCGGAGAACACCGCATTCCATCCACCATTGCCGTCAGGAGTCAGCCCGCCGTTATCCTTCACGCTCATCGTTACCGTAGCCGTGTAGGTCTGCGCCGGATCCTCCTTGCTGGTAATGGAGAACGAGACCTCATACGAACCGTTCGCCCAAGAGGTTTCGGATTCGATGTCGGCAATGTCCTTCACCTTCACGGTCACCTTGCTGGCATCCAGCGCCGCGCCCTCGTACGTGCCGGTGACATGCGCCCAGCCGTATAGCAGTTCCTTGACCGTGGCAGCCGTCGTCGAACCATCGGCATTGGTCTTGTTCTTCAACGCATCACGCGAGATGGTGAAGTCCTGCGCGAAGATGGCGTACTTGCCGTCCTGCGAACCGTCGCCGTTCTTATAGACGGTGACCTTCGAGGTGGACTTCGCCGTGGCCTCAGGGCTCTGACCGGTGATGGAGAACACCGCCTCGGCGCCCCGCCCCGCCGTCTTGCCCCACAGAGCCTTCCCGTCAACCGCGATGTTCGCCGCATCAATCTTGGTAACCGTGCCGTTGGTGGTGTCCGTATGGTAGGCCACCACGCCAGCGCGGTTCTTGACCAGCGTCTTCGCGTCTTCGGTTTCCGAGGCGATCTCGGATTCCGTGGCCTTGAACGGGTTGGAGAAGATGGTGTAGCCGTTCTCATCCTGGCCGCCGTTGCCGTCGCCGCCACCGCCGTTGGCGAACACCGCCATATTCACGGTCACATGCGCAGCCGTACCCGTCACCGTGAAGGTCACCTGGTACGTCTTGCCCGCCTTGAGGTCAGAAGGCTTGGACACATCCGCATCGCCACCGCTGATGACAGCAGTTGCCTTGCTCGCGTCGTAGTCCTTCGGCAACACGGTCTTTCCGTCGGCTTCAAAACCGTGCGCGCCGGAGCGCTTCCACACAAGCGCGTTCAGGTCATCCATCGTGTACGCGCCGCTAGACTTCGTCATCTCTTCAAGAGAGACCGCGAAATCGGAAGCGTAGATGGAAGCATCCGTATTGGAGCCATCGCCGCCACCCTGAGAGGTCACAATCATAGTGGCCGCATCAGCCTCTACCGTCTTTGCCTGCCCATCACCGGTCTTCGGTGTCAAATAGAACACCACATTGGTATACACGCCCTCAGCTGGTTTGGCGTTCCCAAGATCGACAGCCACCTTATAATCGCTTACATCAGATCCAGATGTCTGCACACCAGCACGTTCGGCCAAGAACTCAACCAGCTCAGCATTCGTGGAGATGAAATCGCCACCAGAGGTCCACTCACCGTGGAGTTCGTTCAAACCAACCGTGAACGCGGATTTCGCACTGATGGACAAACCGGCACCTACAGTTACCCTGTCACTGGTTTCCGACACGAAGCTCTGTTGCGTATACCACGTGTAGTTGTGGCCTTCGGTCTTCTGGTCGGAATACGCCACACGGAACAGGTAAGTGCCCGCTGGAGCGGTATAGACCCATTGGGTACTTTCTGCAGTGGACTCCTTGTTCAAAACGACCGGAGACCAGGTCTTACCGTTGTTCGACGAAACTTCGTACAGCGATTCCACGTTTCTGCCATCGGGGTCAGACGTGTTGATGTATTTGCCATCAAACCCGGTGACAGAACCATTCTGCCCTTGAAGCTCTGGGTTCGTTGCCGTCAGGTCCACCGGGCGATCGGCACGCACTGGCACATCGTACTCGGTGTTAGCATGCTGGTCAGATACCAGCGTGCTATCCACGCCACGGGCGTAGAACCATACTTGTTGACCTTCATGCCCCGACACGCCCACTGTCGTGCGGGAGCTGGCTTTAGCCCGCCGCAAAGACTTGGAAACAGTCAGCTGATTCGAAGTGATGGTAACTTGACCATCGCCCTCCGCAACCGTAGCGTTCCAGCTAATGGTTTCCTTGTTCAGCCCAGGCGTGTGATCAATCTGCACATCAGCGACGTTCGCGCCGGTAGTGGCCGTAGAACCAACGCTCACCGTGGACGGAGCCGTCCACGTGACGTTGGACGCGTCCGAGGAAGGCGCGTCATCCTTGTACACCTCGTCAGCGTTGTTGGTCGAGGTGGGCACGAACCGTGCCGTCACCTGATACTTCGAGTTCGCCGACAAACCGGACGCACTGGTCGATGTCGTAGCCTCCGCTTCGGCAGGAACAGTACCCTTGCCGCCATCCGCAGCGGACAGCGTATACTGCACCACCGGCGCATACTGCGCACCTACACGGGAGTCAGCCGGATCGGCGTCTTCCGCCACCGGTTCGCCAGCGCCATTCTCGATGTAACCAGCAACGGACTTCCAGCCCAACGCCGAATTAGTCGTCTTGGACGAATCCCACTGCGGAGCATCAGCCTTAGCCTTGGACAACGATGCCTTGACCAAGGTCAGAGCATTCGCCGTGGCTTCAGCGGACTGTCCGTTACTTGACGAGCCTAAACCGCCGGATAGCTTCACGGAGAAGGTACCGTCAGCCATGGTTCCATCGCTGTCCGCGCCCTTGACCTGACCCGGGCCAGCCTCCGCCAGTTCGACTTGCTTGCCATTGAAATCCTGCGTGCTGGTGATGGCCGTCACGGTCGGATTGGCAATCTCAACCCAGTTGTTGTTCTCATCGTAGGCGCGCACGTTCATCTGCTGCTTGATCCAGTCGTACAGGTTCGTGGCGTGCAGATCCTTCTGCGGCAACGTGATCTTCGCGCTATCCCAGAACAGGTTCGGCGTGCCGTATTCAGACACATGTACGCTTGCCTTCGGCGACAGGGAGACTGCCTGAGCGCTGCCGTTCGACACACTGATGCTGGCTTCGAACGTGTAGTCGCCCTTCTTGGTCAGCTTGTCAGCCGGCTTGGCCGACTCAACATCATTGACCTTGAAGTCGTTCAACGTAACCGCATGGGACTTGTCGACCTGCGGATCGTCCTCGGTCGCGTCATACACCACGCTCTGCACGCCGTTCTCATCCGTGTGATATACGGTCAGACCAAGCGTCTTGGCCGTGGCAGATGCACTATCAAAGCCACCCTTCTTCACATCCTCCAAAGTCGTCGCATAGTTGTGCAACGTCGCCGTGTAGCCGCCATTGGTAGCCGTCTGGTCGTCGGAGGTCACCACCAAGGAGACCGGAATCTCCAAAGTAACCTTCTGCACCGTCTTGGACTGGTTGCTGGCTTCGTACTGATAGGTCACCGTGATGATGCCAGAATACTTGCCTTGCGACAAGCCCTGCTTGATGGACACACCCTTGTAGACAGCGCCCTTGGCCGCATTCGTAGAGACGATGGTATTCCCGCCCGACCACGAAGCACCATCCAAGAACAGCCAGTCGCCCTCGGACGCCTTCGAACTGGTGGTGTCCTTGAACGCCACATCGCCCAAGGTGAACACGCCACCGTCAGTGTACATCTCCGGCTTGAAGGTCAGATCCTTCGTAACGGCCGCATCCTTCAGCGCGTTTTCCGTCAGCGTGGCGGGCAGCGGGTTCGTCACCGAGAGGTTGTAATCCTCCAAGCGGGCGATCATGTGCAGCTGCACCTTGTTCCAACCCAACTGGGAATCAGAATCCGTGGGCTGTTCAGGAGTCGGATTGTCCTTCTTACCCTCCTTGCCGTCGGTACGCTTCAACTCTTCGGCAGTGTATGGAGTCACCGAGCAACCCTCGGTACCTGTCTTGACAATCCGGTCGAGATTGCTCTTAAGGCTAGCGGCCTCGTCCCACCGCTCGTCTGTATTCACGCAATCCGTGATGAATTGCTGCGAGTACTCGGAGCTTGAGTCGCCTTGCGCCGTGGTGCTTGGATAGTACCCCGACACCAGCCACTTGGACGTATCGTCCGTGTACTTCTTGGTCGCCTCCGAGTTATCCACCGGGTTGACGGTCACATCCGGGAACTTCGAGGCTCCCAAGACGTAGCTTGCACGGTGGAACGTGCTGTTGCCGTTACGGAACAGTTGCTGCTCAACGAACGCACGATGTGCCTTATCGTCATTGGAACTATCCTTGGCCGCACCGTTCGAGTCGCCAATCTGGAAGTTCACCACATACGTACCGTTGTCATAGGTATACACCGCACCAAATTTCACGCCGTTCATATCGCGCCAGCCATGCGACGTGGCAGGATAATTCGTTTCCGTGCCACTGGTCAGATGCAGACCATAGACACTGGGATCCACCGCCCAAATACCACCAATTGGTGAGGCAACCTGGAATGCCTGGCTTTGCTTACCGTCCTGACTGAACAGTTTCCATGGGTCGCGCACGTAATCCGTGCTAGAGGCGGCCTTGGCGGTCTTGCCGGACTTCTTGGAAACGGACGCCACCGATGCCTGATAGCCCACCGAAGCATCCTCCGGGTCAACCGGCGTCTCGTCCGTTCCCAGCTGCGGGAAGTAGGTCTTGATGTCTTCAGCACTCGTAGGCCACTTATCATCACCAAGATACGAGGTACGCACGGTTTCGCTCCAGCGTACGTACTGCGTGGTTGGCACGGTAGGATTACCCAAATCAGGCTTAGTCGCCCCGTCAGGCATATTCGAATCATCAAATCCGACGTACCAGGTGACCCACACCTTGCGCTCGCGGAACGTGGATGTGATCGTCGCATCACCAGTCACCTGCACGCTTGTCTTTTCATACGCTGCGTTCAGGCCACTGGCGTCGAGACCAGCGTTGCCGCCCGGTTCGGCCGTTCCAATGGTGCCACCTTGTCAGCAGTATCGCTGGCAGCCTTGGTGTTATCGATCTGCACCATGTCATAGCCAGGCGTCTCCCAATCACCCTGAGAAGAACCAAACTTTGGCATGGTATAGGTAGCCGCGCCAAACGTATCACTCTTGTCATTGTAGGACGCCTTGGCCCAGCCTGAGCCGACACCCGTAGCGTCCTGTCCGGCCTCGTGCGCACCACCCTGCGTGTAGTCGTTCACGATGGACGAGAATTTGTCGGTCTCATCCGTGATCCCACCGTTCTCCTTCTGCAAACGGCCCAAACGGAAAATCTTCACCGTGTTGAGATCATTGCCTGTTCCAGGATCCTTGCCGGCATCCACCGAGCCAACGCTACCGCTCTCCAGCTCGGTCTTATACGTAACCTTGTAATACTGCTGGATCACGATGGACTTGCTCGCACGACCGTGGAACAGTTGCTTGGACGTATCCGCCGCCAAACGCACCTGGTGGGCACCGGCGTAATCATCGGAATAGTTCACGCCCTGACCATTGGATACCCATTCGCCACCCTTATGGGTATGCTCCACGTTACGTCCGTCGGGCACATTGGTCGCCGTCAAGCGCCCCTTGCCGTTTTCGCCATACGCATCGGTTGCCGTCACGCCTGGAGCCGCCGAACGTGTAGTCAATTCCAACGGTATAGAGGTTGCATTGTGGTTTGCGTCCCCAGCACGGGTGAGTGTCAGCGTAACCTTGGTGTCAGGAGTGCCCCACTCATTGACCGTTGCGGCACGTGCCTTCTTCGATGCCTTGAACTCAGCGCTATTTGCAGTGCTGTCCAAGGCTTTGGTCAGCGTCAGCGTCATCTCCTGACCAGCCGATGCCGCCGGCTTGAGAACCTGGCTTTGTTGGACGTCGGAAGGCAGACCAGCCAAAGTCACTTCGGACTGTTCGGTCACCGTACTCGAGCCGGTCACCTGCACGGTTTCGTTAGCATAGTTCACATCGCCAAACGCAAGATCCCAATCAGCCTTCTTGATGGTCAGCGTCGCGGTCAGCGTCGTCGACTTGATGTTGCCGCCAATATTCAGACCTGCGTCAGTGCCGCCATCATAGGTGACCGTGAATTGTGCGGTGTATGTACCGGCATTCCACGTCACTCCTGAGGACTTGGGCTCACCAGTTAGGTCAGACACTGCAGGCGCGCCTTGAACCGGAATATCCAGCCATGTCAAATCATTAGCCACATCCGAGCCCACAGCCTGGAACTTCTGCGACGTCGGAGACACCTTGATAATACGAGCTCCAGTATCAAGCCCCGTCTTGAGCTTGAAGGTCATATTCTTCGCGGCCTCGCCATACGTGAGAGTCTGCTCGGCGGAAGCCCACGACGAGGAGTAATTGGTGGCCGTGGACTCCCACTTGGGAACCAACGTTACGCTTGTTCCAGTACCTATGATATCGGCAATCTTCGTGGTATCGGCAACATCTTTAGTCTCTTGACCGACAGCAGTATCAGACTTAACTTGCCAGCCGAGGAACTTATAACCGCCGTTGGAATCCGTCTTGTAGAACGGAACTACCATGGAAGATTCATCCGGAAGATTATTCCTCGCGCCCGGCTTCGGCAGAGTGCCTACGGTACCGGAAACGGAGCCTTTGCGCGTGGTTGCCCACGCATATGATGTTTCCAGTTTCTCTTGAGACAAGTCCCCAACGAACTGCACGCCGTTGCCGCTTCCATCCGCTGCGGTCACATAGTCAAACTTAACCGTAATAGTACTACGGTTGAACGTGTACGTGATGGTAGTAGCGCCATTCAACGTGATGGCATGTCCCGAAGGCACGGCAGACGTCTGACCTTGCCCCACTTGGTAGGTGGCAGAAGTAAGACTATACCCTTCGGCCTTAAGGTCATCCCATGGCACACTGTATTGGAAAGAAGTAGCGTTGCCCTCGATAACCGTTGATTCAGGCGCCGATGTCGAGCCTTGCTTCACCTTATCCTTAATATCGTTCTTGGCATCATCCTGATATTTGAACTTCACCGTGTACTCTTGCTTGACCGTCACCGTCGCATAAGACGAGGCAAATTGGCTGTCGGTTGCCTGCTGGCGCACCCAATAGGTACCCGGTTCCACAGAAGCCTCGTGGCCGGAATCGCCAAGTTTAGTCCACGTTTCAGGACGTCCAGCACCAGTTCCGTTATCCGGCTTCTTCTTGTACTCATACGTGGTATTGAGATTGTTTTGCTGGACCGAAATCTTGCCCTTCTCACCATCCTTAGCGTTGGTGACATTCACTTCCCCAACGCCTGTACCTATGGTAGGTGCTGCTGGACGATCATCTACCGTATACTGCCTGCTGGCTTGCTCATAGGCACCGTCCGCCTCCTTGGACAACGTGAACGTGTGCGGTGAAGCCCCCGGCAGCAAAGAAGATACCGAATATTCAGTGCCATCAGCATTTACTGACTGGACAGCCCCACCATCCATGCCATCGAGCTGTCCACCAGATATCTGAGATAACGTCCAGTCATTCTTATCATCGTCGGCAGTTCCAGAGAACGTCACGCTTTCGTTCTTGTAATTGGTGGTCATCGTAGGCGTGTTACGCGTCTTACGATTCACCGAAGCCGTAACCGTAACGGACGTTGTGGTCGTGTAATTCCATCCGCCCTGCTTAGATCCCGCATCAAATGTAAGAGTCAGTGTATCCTGAATGGCATTATTCGGCGCATCGGTGCTTTTCAACCCAATTTCAAAACTTATCACGTTATCTGAAGAGGCAATACCGTTACCAATCGACGTGATTGTTTTAAATGCAGAAGAGCTTCCGTTACTCCACGTCGTGGAAATAAGGCGAGGCGTTAACATTCCCGACGAACCACCACCATTAGGCCCTTCGGTAGAGACCATTTTCGGGGTAATATTAACCGTCACTGAAGTTTTAGCCGCGGCAACATCAGAACCTGTGTTGACCGAAATCTTGTTTACTGGCTGCACATCCGTCGTGAACGAACGTTCCGTCCATGAGGCATACAACTTCACTACTTTGTTCTGAATAGTCCAGCTACCGTCACTGGCGGGTTTCCATGATTTATCGACACGTTTTTGAGCGCAGCCGCTATTCGCTGGATTAGCCGCACAATCCTCACTCATGTACCAACCGGCTAAGTAGTTCTTTGTCCACGAGCCTGATGCCGTCGACCACACATTCATGACCGGCGATGTACCACTTTTATTGGAAGCTGCCTTGTTATCGCTCAACACCGGAAGGTTTCCGCCGCCGTTAATCGCCTGAGTTAGTGATTGACCCGGCGTAATGGAGTATGTCCACCAAGATTCAGAAGGTTGATCCGAAGTCAACGTGCTCGCATCAGCCCCGGTCTTCCACACGAATTGTACAGATGTAAAGTCAGCAGTCCATTGCGCAGTCAGTACTACATCGCCATACGGCATCTTGACCTGCTGTCCAGATCGGTACGTCCAGCCAAGACCAAGTTCCGTGTTGTCACCGCCGTTGCCTTTACTCGCTCCGTCGTATGATGAACCGTTTAAGGAGGTAACCATCCATCCAGCGAAGGTATAGTTCGTCTTTGTCGGTGTCGCGGAAGGCAACTGGACGGAGTCTCCCTTTTGCTTTCCCGTGATGGAAACAATGGAGTTAGATCCGGATCCTCCATTGAGATTAAACGTTATTCCCGAGAGACGATTGTAATTTGCCCAGCTCAGCTCGTAACAGGTGCTACTTACGGCGCCAGACTGACAATTCATTGTCTTACTTACCGGAGAAGTATAATTGCTTTTCGTCTTCTGCCACTGCACGTTGTTCGAATCGGTCAAGGTCTCCGGTATCTCCGGCGAGGCAAAAGATGCGCCTACCGGGACAACCGTCCCCTTGGTCAGTTCCGTACTTAACGCATATGAACCATCGGACTGCTGCAAGTACGCAGCGTAATATCCTTGAGCAAGCGCACCTTCATTCGGAATATTAGACCATAATGCAGTAAGTGTCAGAGCATGGTTAGCTTGACCATCATGGTAATTCATATCGAGGCGAGAATCTTCTTGGAATAGATTGACTTGCTCGCCTGGATACAATGTCGTCGTTTTTCCATTCGCCGTCTCTAGCTGCCAGCCGATGAATGTTTTCTGCGAATCACTAGTCGTCGGTTTTTGAGAAGAGACGGATAGGATCGGTTCTGTAACGCTGTATGATGCGTTATCACTCGGAACGTTTCCCACCCCCTGGGCATTTCCACCCGCATATTTGACCGTAAACGTCATTCGACTCGTTTGTAGGTTAAATGAGGTGAGGCCTGATCCCCATGTGGCCGAAGACGTGTTGTACCACCATCCATCATCTTTATAGGTGAAGGATATACTCGACGAACCCAACGTCGCCCCTTGCAGAGCATAGTAATCATCGGTTTTTACGCGAAGGTATACTTTCGACTTGTTGACGAAGAACTTCGAATACACCGCTTCGCCAAAATCACGCCATTGACAATTACCATTGGGACTTCCGTCCGAAGTAGGATCCGCATAGCATAACTGCTCATTATTGCCCGGATCCGTACCTCCCCAATATTGCACAGTCGCACCCGAATGAGTACCCAACGCTACAGAACCCTGCGATGTAAAAGAGGAAAGGATTTTGACGCGAATGTAAGAATGCACATTAGAGATCTCTATAGTGAAATTTGAACGGGAAGCGTCGGTATCATCGTTAATCTTTTCTGAAGGAATCTGCCATGCCGTGATTTTTACAGTCATGCCACTGTTGTAATTTTGCGTCAGTTTCGTCGTCTTAGCAGCTGACTCCCCTACGGCTGTCGGTATTGTCACGACCTCGCCGTTGACCGATATAGCTACCGGCTTCGAGGCGTATTTATCAGCAGTGGACCATACGCTGTACTGCTGTTGAATCACTGCGGTCGCACCATAATCCACCTTTTGCGCCGAAGAATCCGTCAACCCCAGGTCACTGTATACCGTACCACTAAACGAACCACCAAAACCTGTTGCCGCAGTATAGCCGGGGTGCTTGCTTAGGGTATCGACCGTGGCGCTCTTTTTCCATATATTGCTCGACGAACCATTCTGACGCAACCTAAGCAAATAGGCGTTCCCATCTTCGGTAAAATTAGTACTTGCTACCGGACTCGGAATGGGCATAGGCGCATCCACGGCGACATCTACCTTACCGCTGCCTCCCTTGCTCTTGTCATTGGTTCCTACGCATTTGCTGAAATCAATGGTGATTGAGCCATCCGATGTGGTTGCATTGGCCGCAGTGCTAATCTTATACGTTTGGTATACGTCGTAACCGCTTCCCGTATATTCAGGAGTATCCGTCATACGGGTCAACGTCACCCCGCTGGGTAATCCAGCTTGGCTCGTACCCGATACTGGGTCGAACCAATATCCACGCGTATCGACACGTACGGACAGCAACGCTTCTCCGCCTTTCTTCGGCAACGCTGTCGGCGCATTCAACAAGGTAACATTCTGCTGGTTATCGAATCCTTTATACGTAATCTGATACACATCGGCGCCAGAGACCTTAGAGGTAAAATTAAAGTAGGCAATTTGTCCCCTAGACGAATCTAACTGAAAATATGCATCGATATTCGAAACAGCGTCTGCCACCTGCACAGGTTCTCCCATAGCAGCAACACTTGCCTGACCATCAACGAGATGGTATAGAATCTTGCCGTTTTGTGTTGTCAGATAGTCAATTTTGTAATCAGACGTACCAATACGGACATATGCCGCATCATAGTTATAGGCACTCAGACTCAAGTCAGCTGGGAAATTCACAAAATCGCTCGACGAGATACTATTTCCTATCGCACCGCCCTTAAAGGTGACTTCCTCGTCAGAGGTGCTTCCCTCCAGACGAATATAGGCGGTTGTATTTGCCGCCGTCGGCGCAGAAGCCTGGCTGTCCGTGCCATCGCTGGCTTTGCTCTCGGACAACGCTTGCGCTTTGGCCTCCTTGGCCATGGTGTAGCTTGCGGGTTCGGACTCCAGTGTCCATGTTGGAACGAGCACATGAGTGCTTCCCAATTGCATGATGTCATCCGACCCGGCGACGGCGTAACGGACCGTCCCGTCTTCGTCACGCTTGTCAGCGGCAATCACACGATACGGATTGCCCCACGAATCACGCAGTATGCTGCCACGTTCCGTATCATACACATACGTTCCTTGATAGGACGAGGGATCAGCGGCAGCTTTCGCCAACGCCGCGGATTCGTCTGACGTAGTGTTGTCGGTTGTTTCCAACTGTGGCGCGAACGTACCTTGCGACGTTGCCTGCGCTGTGCTTGGCACCAACAGTTGTGCCAGAGGCATCACCATATGTGAAGCCGATTCCACCAACGCGCGCACTACGGTTCCACCGGCCACATACTGCACTGCCGCAGAAACCGCTTCGCCCGGGGTCACGTCATTGCTCGCAGTCGTGTCCGACGACGCGGCACCGGCACCGGAAGTGCCGTCAGCCGACTGATCCGATGTCGCATCGGATGACGCAGCGTCTTCTGCGGAAGACGCTGACTGCTCATTGTCGGCCGTAGCATCGGCGCCCGCCGTTGCATCGCCTTCTTGCGCGTTGTTGTCGGCAGGATCTTCGGCAGACGTCGTATCTTCCGTCGTACTTGTTTCGTTGTCGTTCGACGTTGTCTGCTCTTGCCCATCCGAAGCATCGGACGAATCCTGCGTGGCGTCCGAGATACCGTCACCAGATTGAGATTGTACTTGAGATTGTGCTTGAGCCACGGCATCATCGTCGCTAAGCGCTCCGCCTGCGAACGTCACATCAATACGCCCATCGTCGGCCGACGCATTGGTTCGGTCGTTCTGCAAACCGTATCCCTGCACATCCGCTTGCATGGGAACCTGCAGACTCCCCGCAGCGAGCACATCCGACAGCCCGACATCAGACAGTACAACGTCTCCCGTCGGCCCTTCCGAATCAGACACCGCTGCATATGCAGGTGAGCTTCCTATCATCATCATGGGGGCCAACAACACACCGACCGCCACCTTCAACGCTCCACGCATCATGCACCTTCCTCGAACGTTGTACTTTTTCTCTTGGCGGGGATTGTTCAAGGCATGACAAAACCCTCGCCAATGACGACTATTTCTCAGTATAGGGAAAAACGACTACATATGCTTTAGACAGTATTGCGATTATTGACTACCCATCGGGATGCCACACGCGTGTCTTTAATTGAAATTCCCCTTTTGCCGTTAAGCGATATCACAATATTCTTGCATATCGGCCATCTTATAGTAAAACGTTTTTCACTATTATATTGCATTCTTATGAAGATTGACAGTATTCCTCACTATGGTTTAGCCATCCGCACTTTTCTTTGTGTTGGCACGTGGAGCACGCCCTGCGAGAACCGGGCGCATGATGGCTGGCTCTCCTGCGACAGCTTCATGAGGCGGCGTTGCGAAAAGGTAGTTGAAGGCACCTAAGGTATGTTTTTCGCCGAGCTAACCATAGGCGAGGAATGTTATCAGTGTTTGGACAACGGCGACAGCAACTCATTGGAAGCAGTAGAAGAATATGTTGGTGAGCAGACAATGAAAAAGGGAGCGGGCTATGCCCGCTCCCTTACCGGAATCATTGTCCGAATAGCCTATACGGTGTGCGGCGACGCCCAGTCACGACGCCGCCGCACACCCTGCGCGTCACCGACGCCGACCACGGCGACGCCCGACCGCCGCCAACACCAGACCCAGACCGGCCAACACCGCCACGAGCACACCCGCGCCCGCCACGGCCGCGCCAGTCGGCGAAGTCACGCCACCGGCAGCACCGGAACCAGCACCGGAACCAGCATTATCGCCCGCGCCTGAGCCGGAACCGTTGGACGACGCACCCTCATACACCGTAGCCACAGACACCGACCTGGCCGCATCCGCACGACCCGCGCCAACAGCGGCACGCGCGGCACGCGCACCAGCCCCCGGCACCACGGAGAACGCCACTTCGGCCCGATCGCCCGCGTGTGCGGCACGCAACGCGTCCAGCGAGCCGACCTCCACCGCGTCCGCACCACGGCCCAGGTCACGCACCGCGCCATTCGCGTCCATGAACAACGCGCGCGTACGCGCACGCTCCTGCAGCTTGGCGTAGTTGTCGGACTCGGCCAACAGCGACTCACGCTCACCGGTCTCCACACGGAAATCATCCGAGAACATGCCATACGAGCCTTTGCCCGGATCGCTCGGGTCAACCGGCACCCAACCGCCGTGGTCAGACACATGCGCCGTCACCGTAGCCGACAAGCGTTTGCCGCTGGCCGAACCATCGTCGGTGGCGAAGAAGGTCACCTTCGATCCGTCGAGCACATTGGCCTCACTCGGATCATGCATTTCCGCACCGATCTTCGCCTCGATTACATCCTGAGGAATCTGCGAACCATCCTTATACCGTCCGGTGACTCGACCACGGGACACCAGCAACATACGAATGTCATCGACACTCTTGCCGGCGAGCTCGTCCTTGGACAGGTACACGTCGTCGGCGTACAGGCGCGCACCAGTCTCCGGATCCGTGGTGCCGCCGTCGTGGATGGTGGCCGTGGAGGTCACGCTCGCACGCTGTCCGTTCTCGCCGATCTCACCCGGCGCGAAGAACGTCACCATACCTGTGCGTTCCCCGGCCTTGGCCGCGGCGAGCAACGCCCCGACGGAAGCCTCGTCGACCAGCACGTCGTCGATCGGCGTACGCACGCCCTCCGCGTTGATGCGGAACGCACGCACCCCGGCCCGCTTGCGCAACGCCGCGTAGTTGTCCTTCGCGGCCAGCAGCGAATCCGCCTCCACCGCGCTCATCTCGAAATCATTCGAGTAGATCGCGTACCGGTAGCCGTCCTTGTCCGGATCCGTGGTGCTGCCGCCATGATCGGAGATATGCGCCGTCACCGTGGCCTTGACGCCAGGGTTGCCGGTCAGAGCGTAGGTGATCTGGGAGCCATCCTCAATCAGGTCGAGCGCCGCGTCCCTATCATCCACCTTGACGGTGTACTTGCCAGTATCGCCCGCCGAAACCAGCTCACCCGTCTTGTCCGTGGCGGACACGGACGCCGCCTCGAACAGGAACTGCTGCAACCGATGCTCATCGTTCGCCGTCTGCAGCTCGTCCCTGGACGCCCACACATCATTGGCGAACAGGCTGGACTCGTCGCCCGGCTCGCTCGGATCGGTCGGCTCGACCGGCCCCGTGCCATCCTGGTAAACGGTCACCACGCTGGTGCTGGTGGCTCGATGCGCGGCATCGTCCGAAGGAGCGGAGAAGCTCACGTCCACGATTGAACCGGCTTCGGCCTGCTTCAGCTCGCTCAAGTCGCCCACAACCACCTGCTCGGCGGTGTAGTTCTTGTCCCGGTTGCCGTCGGCGTCCACATGGTAGGCGTTCACGTTCGCGCGGCGCTGCAGCTTGAGGTAGTTGCCATCCGCGGAAAGGAAGCCGTTATCGCGCTCGGCGACGCTCATGGGGAAGTCGTCCGACATGATGACGTTCCGACCACCCTTGCCATCCGGCGCGGTGCCGCCGTTGTCCTGAACGGTCATGACCACGGTCGCGCTGTACGGCTGGCCGGTGATGGTGAAGGTCACGTCGTAGCGGTCGCTGGTCCACCAACCGGCGTCGTCGATATCGGCCACACCGTCGATGGTCACGGTAACGCCGTGGCTGGTGAGCGGCGTGCCGTTGTCCATGCCGAACACGTGCGCCCAGCCATACAGCTGCTCGGTGCGGCTGGACACCATGCTGCCGTCGAAGCCGACCATGTTCTGCAACGCTTCGCGCGAGATGGTGAAGTGCTGCGCGAAGATGGAGTACTTGCCGTCTTGCGAGCCGTCTCCGCTACCGGTCACCGTCACCTTGGAAACGGTGGTGGCCTGATCGCCTTGCATCGGGTAGGTGAATGTGACGCTGGCGTCATCGGCGCCGGCCTTCTTGTTCTTCACACCCTCCAGGTCCACATCGATGGACTGGACGTCCACCGGCTTGACCGTCACCGGATTGCCGTCCGCGTCGAACACGTACTCGTAGGCGCGGGCGTTGGCGCGTTGGCGCACGGACGCGGAGAACATCGTCCACTTGGCGGTGTCGGGCACGAGCTCGTCCTCACCTGCGGTGAAGTCGTCGGAGAACACGCGGTACTTGCCGTCCGCACTGCCCGATCCGCCGTTGTCCAGCACATCCATGGTCACGGTGACCGTGGCCTGGGTGCCGAGCACCGACAGGGTGACGTCGTACCGCTTGCCGGATTCAAGATCCGTCGGCGATTCGACGCCCTGGATGGCGACGCCGACCTTGGAATCGTCGAACTCGGCCGGCAGAGGCGTCTTGCCGTCGGCCATCACGCCGTGCGCGGCGGAACGCTTCCAGATCAAGGCGTTCAAAGCCGCCAGATCCTTCAGGCTTGCCAGGTCTTCGGACTTGCTCACCGCGAAGTTCGAGGCGTAGATGCTGGCTTCCGTTTGCGTGCCCTGGCCGCCGTCACTGGTGACGATCATCGTGGAGTCGACCGTGGCGACCGGAGCATTGCTTCCTGCCGTGGCGAGGTAGAAGCGCACCGGGTACGTACCTTCCGCCGCACGGGCTTCGTCCAAGGACACACCGATGGTGTACTCGTCGGCCGCGTTGGTCTTGGTCGCGTGGGCTCGTTTGACCAGGAAGGCAATCAAGTCTGGCTGATCCTTCACGAATTCACCGTTCTGCGTCCAGCCTTCCTTGAGTTCGTTCAACCCGATGGTGAACGTCTTGTCGGCGGTCAGGCCGGGGGCATTCCCCACGGATATCTGGTCGCTGGATTGCGATTCGAAGCTCACCGCGTCACGCCACGCGAAGTTGTGGTCGCTGCCGGACTTGGCATTGTGCGCCACACGGAACCGGTACGTGCCGGTCACGGCCGGATACACCCACTGGTCGCCTTCCTGGCTCAAGTCAATCGGCTTCCACGACTTGCCGTCGGTCGACACTTCGTACATGCTCTTGGCCTGGCCATCACTGACGTTCTGCGTATCCACGTACTGTGCGTCGAAGCCGGTGACTTTGCCCTCACCGCCAGCCGTGCCCGGAGCGACGGTCTTCAAACCGGCAGGCTTGGCGGCACGTTCCGCCACGGTTACGGTGCTGGTGTCGCTGGAGCGCAATCCCGATTCGACACCTTCCGCATGGAAGGAGACCGCTTGACCTTCACGGCCGTTCACTGCGATCTCCGACTTGCTGGATTCCGCCGCACGAGCCTTGCGGGCCTTGACGGCCGTACGCGCCTTAGCCTTACCGATCTCGGCGACCACCTTCACGGTGCCATCGCCTTGAGCGACGGTTGTTGTCCAGCGCATTTTCTCCGTACCGTAGCCCGTGCCGAAATCATATTCCGGCGTGACCTGCGGCGCGGTCGGCAGCGTCCAGGCATCCGCCGAGGCCTCGCTTTCCGGACCGGCCGCCTCATACACCTCGTCGGAGTTGTTCTCGGCAACCGGCGTGTAGCGTGCCTTGATGGTGTGCTTCGTATTGGCCTCCAGACCGGTGGCGGTGAGCGTGGTTGCGTAGTCGCCCTTGCCGTCGATCTGGTAGCGGGCCTGCGGTGCGTAGCTGGCCGTGGCGCGTGCAGTCGCGGAGGCACCGCTGGTCGGGTAACCTGCCACTGCCTTCCATGTCAGCGAGGACGCCGTACTCTTCGCCGCATCCGGTTCGGGAGCGCTCGGGGTTTCGGTAATCGCCGCCTTCACCAAGCTGATGTGCGCGTTCGCGGTCAAATCGCCGCCCGTCGAGCTGTCACCGCCGGGACCGACATGCAGCTCGATGTTGAACACACCGTTGTTCTCGGCATTCGGGGAATCGCTGTCCGCACCCTTCACCTGGCCGGGCCCTGCGTTCTCCAACGTGACGGTCTTGCCGCCCGCAGCGCCGAAGGTGACGGCACTGTCCTTCTTGGTGATGGTCACCGTGTCCAGCGGCACCCAATTGTTGTTCTGGTCGAACGCATGGACGTTCATCACCTTGACCAGATACGCGGACAGACTATTAATATTGATGTCCTTCTCCGGCAGGGTGATGCTCTTGTCGTCGTCCCAGTACAGACCCGGCTGGCTGGTCTGCGACACCACCAACATGGCCTTCGGCTCAAGCAACGTAGCCTTGCCACTGTTCGTGACGGTGACATGCGCCTGAATATCGTACAAGCCGGTGGAATCCACACTGTCCGCCGGAGCGGCCTTGGCCTTGGAATTCGCCTTGGTGATGGTGAAGTCGGCCAGGTCGATGGTTTCCTCGACACCGTCCTTCTTGGCACCGTTCTCGTAGATCACGGTTTGCGCGCCGGTCTGCCCGTCCACGCGGTACACGGTCAGACCGACCTTCTTGGCGATGGTGGCCGTGTCCTTCAGCTCACTAGCCTTGTCGGCGAGCTTGAATGCGTAGTTGTGCATGGTGGCGAGATAGCCGTCCTTGCTCACGCTGGCATCGTCGGCGTTCACCGTCAACGACACCGGCACCGACAGTTCGACACCAGTCTGGCCAATGCCCTTGGTACTGGAATCATAGTCGTACCCGAACACGATGCGCCCGGAATAGGAGCCGGCCTCAAGACCCTGCTTGATGCTCGCGCCGCTGAACGTGACCGTCTTCGACTGGTTGTCGCTATCGATCGCGGTGCTTCCGGCCCACTGCGACTTCACGGACATCCAGTCTTCCGTGCCGGAAGCCTTGGTCGTGTTCTCGAAGCGCACGCTCTTAAGCTTCATCGCCCCGCCGGCCGTGTAGAGTTCCGGCGTCAGCGTGATGCGGCCCTTGGTATACGCCGCATTTGCAAGCTCGCTCTCCGAAAGCGCCAGCGGCAGGGTGCTGGACTTCACCTTCAGGTTGTAGTCCTCCATGCGCGCCGCCAAGTGCAGCTGTACCTTGTCCCAGCCGATCTTCGAAGAAGAACCAGAGGCATCGTCTGGTGTCGGGTTGTCGCCGCTCAGCTCGTCGTTCTTGTACGGCTTGATGCTCGACGCATCCGCACCGAAGATGGCGTCCAGGTTCTCCTGGGCGGTCTTCGACCCATCCCACTTCACCGACTTGTTCGCCTTGCTCGGGTCGTAGGCGCTGCCATTACCTTGCTTCGTGGCGATCGGATAGTAGCCGCTCAGAATCCACTTGTTCGGATCGGCGGTCAGCTTCTTGGAAGCTGCGTCCGACTTCACCGAAACCGGCGGGTTGACGAAGGTCTCGCCCTGCAGGATCTTGCTAGCCCGATAGAACGTTCCGTTGCCGTTCTCGAACAGCTGCTGTTCCTTGTACGCCTGCGAACTGGTGTCCTTGGCCTCGCCATAGGAGTCGCCAACCTGGAAATTGATCAGGTAACGGCCCGTGTCGTAGGTGTACACCGCGCCGAATTGAATCGCGTTCGCGGTACGCCAGCTGGTCGCGCGCGTCGGCGTGCCTTCCACCGCGCCGTTGCTGCCGCGAGTGGCGGTCAGGCCGAACACCGTGGGGCTGTACTTCCACACGTCGGACACGGCTTCCTTGACTTGGAACGCCTGTTCCTTGTTGCCCTCGCCGACCAGCTTCCACGGGTTGCGGGTGTACTTCGTGCCGTCCGGATCATCCTTCGGATAGCCGACCTGCTTGTCCTCGGGGTCGAGCACCTTGCTCTTATCTTGTCCGGGGAAGTAGGTGGTGAAGAACGAATCGTCGTCGCCCCACGTATTAATGATGTTGGTGCGGACCTGTTCGCTCCACTTCACTCGCTGGCTCGAGGGCACAGTGGGCTTGTTCGGGTCAGCCGGCGGAGTAATGTCCTTGCTCGGTGGCTTCGCGTTGGTATCCCAACCGACCTTCCAGGTCACGTCGATGGTGCGCTCACGGAAGGTTGCGGTGATCACCGTAGTATCGGTGATGCCGGCGTTAGTGCCGGTTGTACCGGTTTGCGTGACCTTATAGGCGTCGTTGAGACCGTCACCATCAAGTCCGGCACTGTCGCCCGGCTTGGAGCCGCCGACATTCGCCAACTCATGCGACGCGCCATCGCTGCCAGCCACGGCGAGCTTCACCATGTCGTAGCCGGGGGTTTCCCAATTGTTCTTGTCCGAGCCGAAGGTGGGCAGCGTGTACTTGTCGCCCTGCTTGACCCACACGGTACGGGTGCCGTTCGGATTATCGGGAGCCTTCGCCTCGTTGTTAACGATGGAGTCGAAGTCGGCGTTGGTGCTCACGCTCTTGTCATCCTGCACGCGACCGATGCGGAACATGGTGCTGTTGCTGCCACTTTCGACCGCGGTCTTGTAGGTGACCTTGTAATACTGCTCGATGGTGGCGGTCGCCTGACGGCCGACGAACCTACCGGCCACGGTTGCCGAACCATCATTCATGGTGAGGTTGGTCGCACCGTTCTTCACACCGAGACGCACGGGGAAGTCACCCGCCTTGTCCGCAAACTCATTCGAGCCGTTTTCCAAAGCGACCCAACCAAGATTCTCATGTTGCGTGCCATGGAAATGTTCCCACGTACGGCCTGCCATATCAGTTCCAGATGCCGGCGTGACGGTCACGGTACCTTTCTGATCCTTGCCGTAGGCGTCCACGACCTTGAAGGTCGGAGCGGTGGAACGGGTAGTGACGTTGAGTCGGATGCTGGTGGCCTTGTGGTTCGTGTCGGCCTTGCGGGTCAACACCACGACGGCTGTCTTGTCCGCATCGCCCCACTTGTTCACCGCGTTATCGTTCACCTGGTCGTTGCCGTCGTTCTTGCTATCCAATGCCTTGGTCAGGGTCAGGGTCATGTTGCCGTTCGCCTGGGACGCGGCGGACAACACGTCGGTCTTGCCCACGCCGGCCGGCAGACCCTGCACGGTGAAATCATCCAACGTCATGCCGGTATCGCCCGTGACGGTGACGGTTTCCTTCTGATAGTTGACCGTGGAGAACTCCAAGTTCCAGTTGTCCGGTTCAACGGTAAAGGTGGCTTTGATGACAGCGGTCTTGATGTTCTCACCCATGTCCAAGCCAGTGCCGGCGCCGCCGTTGTAGGTGACGCTCACGTCGGCCGTGTAGGTACCGGCATCCAGCCCGGAAGCCGTAGTACCCTGCAAGTTGGCAACTGCCTTCGGCGCACTAATGGCAGCTATGGTGAGCCAATTCTTTTCCACCGCACGGGAAGCACTACGAGCCTTGCGCGACTTGGCGGTGGTTGCCGCCTCGTACTGCTGGTTCGTGACCTCGACCTTGGTCATCTGCGCACCGGTGTCTTGCCCCTTGGTCAGGTCGAAGGTAAGCGTGGTCGCAGTCTTGCCGTAGGAGGCCGTGCCCTTCGGACCGTTCCACGCCGAGGTGTAGTCGGGAGCCTTCTGCCACTTGGGCACGAGGGTTACGGAAGTGCCGCTGCCCATGATGGTATTCACCACCGTATCGGCGGTGACATCCTTGGTAGTTTGCCCGGCCGAGGAGTTGGCCTTGACCTGCCAGCCGACGAACTTGTAGCCGCTGCGATAGAACGGCACCGTCGAGCTGACGTCGCCCGCGCCTTCCTTAAGCTCCGCACCCGGAATCGGCAGATCGCCCACCGCACCTTCCATCGTGACCGAGCGCTGCTTCGCCCAATCGGGAAGTGTGTCCGTGCTGGTACCACTGAGGAACTTGGCGCCGGATTGTCCGCTGCCATTCGGCACGCCCAGGTAGTCGAAGTTCACGGTGGCGTTGACCCGCGACCACACGTAGGTGACGGTGACCGGCTGGGTCACGTTGACGATATGGCTCGCCCCAACGGTCGAGTTCTGACCATTGTTAGTGGCGCGCCACTTGGCTTCCTTCAGCGAATAACCGTCCACGCTGACTTCGCCGTTCCAAGCAAGGGCGAAGCTGCCGTCGTCGACTACCGCCGTATCCTTGGCAGGCTTCGAACCGTTGACCTTGACGCTCTCGCCGGAGATCGGGTTTCCTGCGTCGTCGACGTGCTGGAAGGTGATGGTCCACTGCTTACCGACGGTCACTTCCAGATACTTGGAAGCGGGCACCGTATCAGTGGCGGACTTGCGCACCCAGTACTTACCCGCGGCAAGCCCGTCCTGCTGCTGTCCGCTATCGCCGAGCTTATGCCATGCGCTAGGTTCGGGCGCGAACGTGCTGCCTGTTTGGACTTCAATATATTCGTAAGTCGAACCATCGTTGAAGTTGGCAATAATGCTGCCGTTCTTAGCGCCGTCCTTCGCGGGAGTGGCGTATACACCTGTGGTCTGGGCGCTACCAGCCGCCGGGCGAGCGGGACGATGACGCACTGAGAACTGATAGTTTGTAGCCTCATACGTATCATCTGCACTCTTGCTGACGCTCACCTGAGCGGAATTATCATCGCCGTTCCATCCGTTGAGCGCATTGGTGAGCTTATAGGTGGTCGTGCCATTGGCGTTTACATTGGTCACGCCATTCAGACCGTTCACCGTCCAGCCCGAAGATTCGCTTCCCGGAGCTGACGTGAAGGTGACCGTTTCCTTCTTATAGTCAATAGACTCCTTCACGCTGCGATCGGTACGCTTGGTAACCTGCACGGAAATCGGAATTTCTTTGGTCACAGTGTAGTTCCAACCACCCTGCTTCGTGCCGGCATCGAACTTCAGCGTTAGCGTATCCTCATATGTCTTGCCCGCAGCACGACCGGCCTTCAACGCCATCGGCAGCACAATCTTGCCGCCTTGCGCCGAGATACCCTGATTGTACTTGTCGCCGATATTAGTGGCCTTGATCTCAAAGTCCGAGGAGGAACCCTTCTTCAAGGTAGCGGACACCAAACGCGGAACGTTTGCATCTGCGACATTTCCATTGTCGGTCCCGTGGAGGCGCCAAAGGAGGTCTTCACCGTAGTGCTCACGTCGAACTTCGCCTGATCTGCCGTATAACCGCCAACCAAGGTTTTGTTCTCCATCGTCGGGGTTGCGTCGAAGGAACGGTTCACCCACTTGGCGTACAGCTTGACCACACCATTTTCAATAGTCCAGCTGCCATCGTCAGCGGGAGTCCAACTAGTTTGCACTTTGCCGCCAGAGTAATCAGACTTCATGTACCAGCCCTCAAGATAATTCTGTGGACTGTTGGTGGTCGAGTATATATTCATCTTCGGATTTCGATCATGCGTGGAACCGTCACCCGAAGAGCTGCGATCACTGAGGACAGGCATGGAATCGATAACCGATTTCAAAGATTGTCCACTGACAAGCGGATACTCCCACTTGTTATCGCTTGCTGGCCAAGTCGCCAAATCTGACTTGGTATTCCATACGAATTCAACCTTATTAATCGTGGATTTCCACACGGGCACCATCTCACCGCCGCCCCATGGCACGGTAACCTGCTGTCCTTGGGTGTACACGGTGGTGTCCCCACCAGATTTAAACTTCCAACCGACCTGCTGGGCACCCGTCTTAGTGAAATAGGCAGGTGCTTGGAATGTATCGTACGAATACTTGCCTTGCGGCTGCGGCACACTTCCATTAACTCCTGTAGAATCGTCTCCCTTAGAGAAAGTCACCTGCGCTTCGTGGCGATACAACAATTTGGCCAACGGATTTTGGTCACCCACCGTGCCGGATATTCCCTGCGTTTCCGCAAGAGTCCATTTTCCGTCACTAGTGACATATTCTGTCTTATAGTCAGCCAAATCGTATTGCGTACCCCAGGCAACCTTTACCTGCTGATTAGTCGGATCACCATATACGACGGTTTTGTCACTACTTTCCTTCTGCTTATAAATCGCTATATTTCGATTAACTAAGGATCCCACACCAACGCCCTGTTTCCATTGCGCGACAAAATGCAACACATTGGAATTAGACCCGGTAAGGTTCATAGACGACAAGCTAACAGCCTGACCAGGTTTAAACAAGGTTTTATTAGCGTCTTCGGCAACACGGTATCCTTCAAAATAATATCCATCTCGTCGTGGAGTATCCGTGGGAACACCGATTGTCGCAGCTCCAATAACGTTATACTGGGTATCGTCACTCGGAGGAGAGCCCGAGGGCCAAGTCGTCCCACTGTCAGATGAATACTGTGCGGTATAGTCCACCGGACTCGCGTCAACGTTCAAATATTCAATCTTTGACGCCTGTTTAACCGTATATTTATAATATTGCCAGCCTTGCGCATCTTGACTTTCTTTCCTCAATGCACTGGAGCCAAGAGTCGAACTGACACTGTTGATTCTCCAACCGTTCTTGGGACGGACCGCGAAACCATATTTATCATCTTCGGTCTCTTGATTCGCGGGAGCGGCTGCGTTCTTCCAGTAATACGCCTTACCTTCTTGCATATTTACATATCCGACATAATTACTTCCCCAATCTTGCACTTGCCATATCTTTGCGTCCACTCCAGTGAGTGTACCTGCAATAAGACTCGTTTGACTGGTCGGAACGTAATCCACAGAAACCGTCAAATTAGAATGAATATCATCAAATTTGATTTGCAAACTTGGCGACCAGCTCCTGTAAGTATTGTCCCATACATACTTCCACCGCGTCACAGTGACTTTCGTACCAGAAGCAACTCCCGTTCGCAGCACAGTGGTAATGGGGCCTACGGTGCCATTCTGATTCTCACTCATACTTGGCAGCACAATTTGCTCGCCATTGACCTTAATTGACGCAGGAATATGGTCATAGTTATATTGCCCGGTTCCATTGTGAATCGAATCGTAGATACCATCAATAGTCAATTGATCCCAATTTTGAGTATTGGCCAACTGCCCCACATATTGCCGGAATTTAACCATTGCTGGCGTATAATTGCCGCTTTGAGCGGGGGCCTGATCATAAATAGTGCTACCTGACCCCAAATTCCCTTGTTTGCCCTGAGTAAACTGGTTACTTTCGAAAGTCCTAGTAGGATTGCCATACGGATTAGGGAATCCGGCATTGCCATTCCAGGTTACCGGATATCCATTACTATATACCCCTCCGACAGAAACAAATCCTGCCTGACGACCTTCATCAACTCCAGCTGGCGTATATCCCTTAACAGTAACATCCACATACCAGCTGGTTGACCACGGCTCTACGCGAAAACTTACATTCACGTTGCCAGTAATATCTCTAAGCTCATAGTATACTCGCTTACCGCTCGAAGATACCAGATATGCCTTAGCGTTAGTCACATTGAAATGAAGCTTTGTTTCTTCCGGCTGAATTACAGAAAAAGTTGCCACACCACCGACATACGCGGAGTAGGTACGCTTTCCCCACCGTGCATTTTCAGGTTGAATACCCGGATATGCATATGAGATATTGCCGTAACTGACAGACACTTTCTGAGTGTTGCGCTGAAAAGAGAAAATGATTTTGTCCGCGCTTTGCTTAACGGAAGCAATCAAGGTCGCCTCATCGCCAGAAGTCACAGCTCCCTTAATGGCATAGTAAATCTTACCCTTAACCGATCCAACAAAATCCAGCTCATATCGAATTCCGCTCAATTCAATATACGCATTCAAAA
The DNA here is from genome assembly GCF_056356495.1 of Bifidobacterium sp. LH_491. Taxonomy (NCBI): domain Bacteria; kingdom Bacillati; phylum Actinomycetota; class Actinomycetes; order Bifidobacteriales; family Bifidobacteriaceae; genus Bifidobacterium; species Bifidobacterium sp. LH_491. The sequence goes on along the minus strand of NZ_JBKEUI010000001.1, from coordinate 331,579 downwards.
ACCTGTAATTATCCAAACTCGGCTGAGTCGTAGAGATATATCCGCCCGGATACGTAAAGGTCGGAGACGATTCCAAAATACCATCACGTTCCACATAGATACCTCCGACTTGACCCCATTGTTGAGCATCAGCCGCAAGAATCGTCGCGGAACCGGAACGCGCACGAGCCTTCGCAAGAGACACAGCCAAAGGCTCAGTCTGGGTTTCCGCCTCGCTCCATGTCGGCACGATACGGCGACCGGCGCCCAGCTGCATGACCTCGTCCGAACCGGACACCACGTAACGCGTCGCGCCATTCTCTTGGCGCTTGTCGGCCGCGAGCACCCGGTACGGATTGCCCCACGAATCACGCACCAGGGACCCGTCGGCCGAATCCACCAGGAACGCACCCTCATACGACGCCGGATTGGCGAGCAAGGAATCCAACGTGGAAGACGCTGCAGAGGAATTATCCGACTGCGCACCTTCTCCAGCGGACTTATCCGTCACGTTCGCATCAGACGACCCACGTTCCGACGACGCCGTCTCAGAGGGTTTCACAGCGGCATCATTTCCGGTCGCTCCTTGCTCCGAAGAACCCGGCGACGAAGACGAAGCATCCGTCACAAACAAATTCGGCACAAAGGTTTTCGCATCAGCATCGGCATTCGCCACACGACCCATCAGCAATGACGTTACCGGCGACAGCATTCCTGCCAGCGCACCCCCTACTGCGCCAACTACTGCCGACAGCTCCTTCGCACCCGCCACCGATGCCACCGCGGCGCCCACTGCGTCCGAAGGCGTCACCTCGGAACCGGAAGGCTCGGCCGAGACGCTATGAGAGGAATCGGCATTCCGATCCGCCGACTCATCGGACCGACCATCCGAATTCGCATCCTGAGAAGCACCGGACTGCGGCTGCGCCGCATCGGCCTGGCCCTGACCGGACTGGGCCTGGCCCGACTGCGAAGACCGATCCTGCGAACCGTCAGCGCCGTCCGACGTCGACTGCTGCGACGCATCGGACTGGCCCTGCGAGCCGTCGGCGCCGTCCGACGTCGACTGGGCCTGGCCCGACTGGGAGGCCTGGTCCTGCGAACCGTCCGACTGCGAGCCGTCCTGTCCCGCGTCCGCCTGCCGTTCCGGCGCCCGGAAGCCCAGCGTGCCCGGATCGGCCAACGCGCCCCCGGCGAACGACGCCGCGAACGGATCGGACCCATCCGGCGCCTGCACCGACACATCCACCGGCAACGAACCATCCGCCAGCAGATCGCCCGGCTCCACGCCCGAGAGCACCGCGTCGCCCGTCACCCCCTCGGACGCCGACACCGCCGCATACGCCGGAACACCACCGAGCAACATTGCCAACGATAAAGCGGCACCCGCTATAACACGTCCTACGACTCGCACTCGCGCACCTGCGGAATGAGCCATACCCATTCCTTGTTCCTCAACTGATTGCGAACCAAACATCTTCCTCAACTCCATAGTGTTTCGTTGTTATCACATTGTTCTTTTATGTATTTGCGACCCAGCCGACATGCTCACGATGCATCTGATTAGGACGGCCCTCGCGGAACAAGTCGTAGTGGGCTTCCGAACGAAGGGCGAGCAATACGTTGAAGCCCCAACGCCAACCACGCGGGCACCAACCACGAACGAGCCAACCATGCCATCGAAACGGTTTCCTTACACCGATACGACAACAAGGAGGCAACCGCACCAGAAGCCTCCATACCATGCCACGCCGCACATCCCTCGCCCGCACCAGCAAGCGACAGCGCACCCTCCATATACATATCTCTACCTTGTGTCGCAAAATATTTGGTACATCATCCACCACGACGTTCATCGAGATGACCCAAACATTCCCGTTTTACCTTTGAAACAATATACACTTATATGTCTTATTTATAGAGGTTAATTGTAGCATAACGTCTAACAATGCACAAACATAATTACATTATGCGTCAACATGTTGCGTAAAAAACAAATAACAGGCAGATTCAAGCGGATAACATAACCACAATAACCAAAATGTATCGTTTTACATTATGAGAAAAAGGACTATATATATTTACGATTTTCATGCAAAAAACGAAATATTTAGCCCGGAGCGCGTGGAGACTCTCAGCAAGGATGCGACGGATGCATCAGTCGGGATAGCGCAACAACAATCACGCTGCAATCCGGGAACACAACCGCAGGCAGGATGCATCCGTCATGCGAAACACCAAACGCGAGAGACGGCAAGCTGGCTAGCTTTTCCCCATCAACGTCAACGCCACCAGCACCACATTCAACAAGATAATCAAAGCCGTTGTGACCCAACACAACACACGCTTGATGATGCCATCGGCATACTCACCCATCAGATTGCGATCAGCGGTAAACCTCACCAACGGTACCAAGGCAAAGGGAATACCAATCGACAGGACCACTTGACTGATCACCAGCGCTTCCGTCGGATTCGACGAAAACCATACCACAACCAAGGCAGGAACCAATGTCACTATTCGACTCGCCCACATAGGCGCATCCACGTGCAACAACCCCTGCATAATTTCCGAACCAGCATACGTACCAACCGACGTGCTCGACAAACTGGAGGCCAGCAAGCCAACAGCAAATACCACGCCAACCGCCGGTCCCAAAACGGACACGATCGCCGCATGCGCACCTTCAATCGAATCCGTCCCCCGCACGCCAAACAGCGAGTTCGCGGCTATTACCAGTAATGCAAGATTCACCGTACCGGCGAAAACCAATGCCCACACCACATCAATCTTCGCCGCAAACAACTGCCGACGTACAGACGGACGATCCTGCCCGTCATAAAAATGATGATTCACCAACGAAGAATGCAAATAAATCGCGTGCGGCATCACCGTTGCCCCCAACATCGACGCCGCCATAAGCACCGAATCCGCATTGACGAAACGGGGCACCAATCCGCCAGCCACCGAACCAGGCCGCGGCGGATCGACCACCAAACCCGCCATAAATCCCAACGCAATCACCAGCAATAACGCAATGACCACACGTTCAAACACGCGATGCGTACGACCTCCCTGCAGACGCAGCACCAACGTCGACACCACACCGATAATGCACCCGCCCACAAACAACGGCACATTGCACAGTAGATGCAACGCAATTGCGCCACCAACGACTTCCGCCAAATCAGTCGCAATCGCAATCACTTCCGCCTGCATAAAATATAACAGCCGACCGGCATCCCCCAACCGTTCCCCCAATAAATCCGGCAAGGAACGCCCAGTCACCACGCCAAGCTTCGCTGACTGATACTGGATAAGCACACTCATCATATTCGCCAGTACAAGCACCCACACAAGCACGTAGCCGTATCTCGCTCCCGACGTTATATTCGCGGCTACATTGCCCGGATCCACATACGCCACGGCCGCCACAAAAGCCGGCCCAAGCAAAGTCCCAACCCTTGCCTTGCTCGAAGAAGATGTTCTCGTCACGTTCACGCCCTTCATCGTATTACACCGCTCTCCACGACACCAGACCGTCGGTAAAAATGAATCCTTCGCAACACTGCTCACTACGCTGACAACATGTATCACCAAATCCAGATTACGAACGCGGCAACTGCTGGCCGGGGCACCCATGAAGCACCGCCAGCATAGACTGCCGTTCCGCCCCGGTCACCGAAAGACCATATTTTGCCTTCACTCCGATCTGACGGGCCACATAATCGCAGCGAAACGCTCCGTTGGTGGGCACCCAGTACGCCGCCGATGCGGAACCTTTCTCTTGATTGGCTGGACCATCCACGGCCAACAGGTTATACATATCATTGCCGAATTCATAGCGCCGGGCGGTGTCCCACTGCCATGCGCCGGAACGCCACGCATTCTCCAACGCCACCACATGGTCGATTTGCACGGCGGAACTAGTACGCACGCCGCGCACGAAATCGATCACTTTGCCGGTATACGGATCATCGAGCACTCCTGCCTCCACCTGACAAGGTTTGCCGGCCGCAAACCGTACGTCTCGCAGATCACGCGCCAGCACGTCATCGCGCACATCACAGCCGTTGCCGTCCACATCCGTAGCGCGGAATCCGAACGCGTCACGGTCATATGAGACGACAGGCTCACCATCCTCCACCGTCAGCCTCTCCAAGGTTTCGGCCGCATCTCCCACAGCAACATAACCACCGGTGAGCTGATTCGCCGTATCACTGACACGTGGCAAACCCACGCCGACAGCAATGCCCAGCGCCACTGCCAGCAGCAACAACACCATCACCCGCGATGATGCGCCACGACCTCGCGTACGCATCACGCGATACCGTCGCCTACGCATAGGTAAACGTCATCGGGTCATGTCCAGCACGCACCGGACCATCCAACGCATCGATGGCGGCACGCTCCTGCTCATTGAGTGCAAAACCAAACAGATGCAAGTTCTCCTGCTGGCGCTGCGCATGCACGGATTTTGGAATGATGATGGTGCCTTGTTCGATATGCCAACGCAAAATCACCTGCGCCTCACTCACCCCATGAGTCCGGGCGATACGCGAAATCACCCCATCTCCAGCCTGCAAATCCGCCCCCCGCGCCATGGGAGAGTATGCCTCCACCGCAATATTGTGGTCGCGGCAGAATGCCACCACCTCGCGCTGCTGCCATGTGGGATGCAGTTCGATTTGGTTCACCGTGGGATATTCGCCGGTTTGCTCATGCAAACGCTGTATATGTTCGGGCAGGAAATTGCACACACCCAAAGTACGCACGCGCCCCTCCTTGCGCAAGCGTACGAACGCCCGCCACGTTTCGTCCGAACGCCAATCAAAAGGCGTGGGCCAGTGAATCATATACATGTCCACATAGTCCAATTGCAGCAAGCTAAGCTGACGGTCAAACGCATGCAGCGCCGAATCGTAGCCCTGTTCGGAATCCTTGAGTTTCGTCGTCACCCACAGATTACGCCGTCCCTCACCATGTGCCATCCCAGCAGACACAATCGCACGCCCCACTCCAGCTTCGTTCTCATAACCGGCCGCACCATCAATATGCCGATACCCCAACGCCAGAGCCGATTCCACCACCGGAGTCACCGCCGCATCATCAATACGCAACACCCCCAGGCCAATCTGCGGAATCGTCACCCCATCATGCAGCTGCACTCCTGGAATACTCGGACTATTCACACCGCTCGTAGCACTTGCCATACTCGTCATATTGCCTCCTCGACCCTAGACTGGCTGCACCGGGTTTTGCGACTATGCCACCTTCACCATGCCACAGGCCGCAAGCACCACGCACCAGCACACACTTACGGCAATTTGTCAACGCGTGGTACCACGCGCAATCACATGCGTGTGCGTGTCCATGTTTTCCGGTTCAGTGATGCTACCACGAATCCTACCGAGAATCCGATCGACCGCCGTTGTGGCAATCCACTCCAAGCGAGGATCCATAGTGCTTAACGGTCTTGGTAGATAGCGGTCTTCGGGAATGTCGTCGAAACCAATCACCTGCATCTGATCGGGCACGCTCACCCCCAGTTCCGCCAACGCCGCCAACGCACCGATGGCCAGCTGGTCATTCAGCGCCACGACACCGTCACATGGCACTCCTCCATCCATAATCGTACGCATAACGCGAGCGCCCGAACCGATGGTCCAGTCCATGCCAGTAACGCCAATAAGTCGCGGATCGATGGCGATGCCACGACGGTCTGATTCCTCGATAATGCCACGCAATCGCAACTGAGCGTTGCCTTCCGTTGCTGTACGCATGACATTGGCGTCGAAGGAATCACGTGCGCCGATCACCGCAACCGAAGTGGCACCGCGGTCGTACAGATACCCAACCGCTTGGGCGGCGGCATCAATATCGTCGGGACTGATGTGGTCGGCGTATCCGCCAGTGTCACGCGCACCAAGCACCACTAAGGGGAAACGCACGGACAGTCGCTCGTGGTCGACGTTCACCAGCTCGCTAAGAGAGAGAATCATACCATCGGCAACAGTGGCGTTGAACGATTCCAATAGGCTGAGTGTTCCTTGCGGATCATGCTCGTCATACGTGGTGACGTATACCGAATATTCGCGTTTACGGGCAGCTTCGATCACCTGATTGGCAAGCTGCGCCAAATATGGCGGCGTTAGCGAAGGAACCGCAAAGATTATGGCACCAGTGCGGTTACGGTTGAGATTGCGCGCAGCAATATTGACTTGATAGCCCAAACGGTCGATGACGTCTTGCACACGCCGTCGCGTCTCTTCGGACATGCGACCCGTGCCGTTGATGACGTTGGATGCAGTTTTGAGCGATACCGATGCTTCACGCGCGACGTCACGCAGAGTAACGCGACGGGCGGTATCCGCAACGACGCTGCGCTCATACTGGTATCGTCGTCCATCACCCGTCGCCATGATTGCTCCTCACCATTGTGCGCGGTGCACCCCTACCATAACGGCGCCCGACACTTCACTGACGTCGAGATACCAGTATGCCATTACGGTCAAACCGATACGTGGATATCTCTCCCGTGTCGCCGTCCACCCGACCGCACCGATAGGCCACCACCACATCACCGTCCACACGCACAGTCGCCGTCTCACGGCCACGCAACATGTAAAAATCGAATACAGCGCCATCGTCGGTACAACGCACCGTATGGATAAAGCGCGGATCATCAACGGTATCACCGGCAGTGTCGCTTTCCGCGGCGGGTGCCAGATCACTGCCGATATGCTCGCGTATCAGCCTGGCAATATCTTGTACTCGCAGATCGCAGCCGACGAAATACGCCACTCCTTGACCATACGGATGACGAACCACCGCAGGCGTGCCGTCCAGCTCCCAATCGTCAGCCCCTTCACCCGTATAGGTGGCCAATACCTGCGCATCGGAAGCCACAGACGTGACCACGTGCTGCCACAACTGGCTCAACGCCCCGTTGGACATTTCGATGTGCTGTGCCTCACCAGGCTCAGGGGCCGGAGCCACCGTATTGATTTCCTCACTGCGCACGCCCAGCATCTCGCGCAGCACGCCGTTGCCGGCACCCGGATAGCCACCAAGCCACGTGTGGAACCGCTCGTCGATCAAACCGGTCGCATAGCCGACTACCACCGTGCCACCCTCACGCACAAACGCTTCCAAACGCTCGGTATCCTGTACCGACAGCGCCAAAACACCCGGTAACACGATCAGGCGATAGCCACTCCAGTCATACGACAGCGGCACCACATCGGCACGACGTCCCGCGTCCAAGAACCCGCGATACCAGTCACGCACCTCATGCCAGTGATCCAAGCTCTGACTCGGCAACGTTTTGCTCCACGACGCCCACTGCGACTGAGCATCGAATAGGATGGCGGTATCCGCAGGCCGTACACCCGCACCCACCAAACCGGACTGCGACAACGTCTCCAATGCCTGCCCCAGCTCACATACCTCGCGGTATACCTGCGAATCCTCACCCGCGTGAGGCACCATCGCCGAGTGGAAAGCCTCCGCGCCGAACTTGGACTGACGCCATTGGAAGAAGCACACAGCATCCGCCCCCATGCCCACGTGTGCCAGCGCGTCACGAATCAACTCACCATGCCGCTTACGCGCATTAAAGGTCTTCCACTGCACGGCCGATGTAGAATGCTCCATCAAATACCACGGCTTGTTCAACGCCATGGACGACATCAGCGCCCCCGAACAGCATAATTCGTCGATATGCGACGGCCCCTCATGGAAATAATGGTCATTGGACAGGAAATCCACTTCGCTTGCCCAATCCGGGTAATCCATCACGCACTGGTCCGTGGACACCATGAAATTCGTCGTGCATGGCTTGTCCGGGCAAATCTCGACAATCGCATCACGCTCCGCGCAATAGAAACGCTTGAGCTCATCCGAACCAAACCGTTCAAAATCCAACTGATGACCAGGATTAACCATGGTGTCCGCGCCCATAAACCGCGGCACCAACACCTCGTCGAAACTCTGCAGCTCCTGCGACCAGAACGACGTACCCCACGCTTCGTTCAACGCCTCAATGGTGCCATACTTCTCACGACACCAACGACGGAACGACGCCTGCGCCTGATCGCTGTAATCATGGCGATTGTTCCACCCATACTCATTGCCCACATGCCAGGCCACCACCGCAGGATGCTCGCCGTACCGCCGGGCCAGCGTGCGACACATCGTCAACGCAAACTCACGGAACACCGGGCTGCTGGCACTCCACGACTGACGCGTGCCCGCCTGCACCGGATGACCAAAGCGGTCCCACGGCAGCACCTCCGGATATTGTTCATACAACCACATCGGCGCCGTAGCCGTAGCCGACGCCAAATCCACGCCAATACCAGCCTCGCCCAACTTATCGATAATGCGATCCAGCCACCCAAAATCCCAACGATCCTTCTGCGGCTGAATACGATCCCAACTAAAAATTCCCAATGCCACCGTATTGACGCCAGCGCGGCGCATAAGACGAATATCCTCGTCCCAAACCTCTTCCGGCCACTGGTCGGGATTGTAATCCCCGCCATACCAGATTCGCTGCTGCTGACCTGCCAACGGCTGCGGCCAACGATGCGCCCTGCGCTCATCCATCGTATATTCCTCCATTGCGTCGAAATGTATTGTCACCACACCGACCCGGCACGACGCGCTCATTGTATGGAAATCCTCCAGACACCGGCAGTCGACCAAAAGCCCACTACCATGAGCGCGCCGCCCGAATCACCAATTCACTACTTCAGCGTTACGGTGTAACCCTGCTCCTTGCCATGCTCGGCCAACTTCTTCGCGTAGCTTTCCATGGCCTTTTTGAGCGTGGTCTTCTTGGCATACGCCTGCGCCACGATTTCATCACCATACGCGCTTTGCGCGAATGGGTTATACGGCAGATACTGGAACTTCGTCACCGGCAGCTGTGCCGCCTTGGACAGTACCTCATTCACATTCTGACCGCCGAAATAATCATTAACCTTCTTATTGGCCTCAGTATTGGGGTCAGTGAACGAATCGGCATTGAGAATCGACTTCAAGCTCGGGAACGTGCCAGTGTCGGCCATCATCTGGGCACCAGCACCATGGCACAGATACTCCACGAACTTGTAGGCAGCCTGCGGATTCTTGGATTGCTTCGTCACCGCCAGTGCGGAACCACCATCTTCGGCGGACACATTCTCGCCTTCCTTCCACTGCGGTAGCGGAGCCACACGCCAGTTACCAGCTTGTTCAGGCGCACCGTTCATCAAATTCACCGGCATCCAACCGCCGATCGTCAGCGACGCGATAGTGCCATCGTTGAGCTCGCGATTCCAATCATCAGACCAATTCTGTGTCTTGGTGTCCATCAAATCTTCGTCAATGAGCTTCTGCTGGAACTCTATGTACCGCTGCATACCCTTATCGGAAGTCATATTGATGGTGATGTTCTCGCCATCCACCTTCCACGGATTGGCTCCGGCCTGCCACACCTGCGCGGTGAACGGCTGGTAATCCGTCGTGTTGGTCATATACGAGCCAGCAGCACGCACCTTCTTAGCGGCTTCATAATAGTCATCCCAGGTCTTGATGGAGTCGCCATCAACACCGGCCTTATCGAACACAGCCTTGTTATAGAAGAACACTTCAGGACCGGAATCAATCGGCAACGCGTACGGCTTGCCGTTGTATTGCAGCTTGTTCCAGGGACCGGCAGCAAAATCATCCTGGAGCTTATCCGCCCCAAACTGACTCAAATCCAATACGTCGCCGGTGACCGCATACTGACCGACGGTAGGATCTTCTAACATGACCACGTCCGGAGCACCATTACCGGCAGCAATCGCGTTCGACAATGCCGTAGCCGTATCTGCCGCCTTACCCGTGCTGTTGAACTTCACCGTGATGCCGGGATTCTCCTTTTCAAAACCAGCAATAAGATCCTTCATCACATTGCCAGTATCCCACCCCCAAAACACAATGTCGGCCTTGCCGTCCTGTGTATTGCCGGACGATGTATTGCCTCCACACGCCGCCAACGAACCAGCCATCGCCACAATCGCCGTAACGGCCAATGCTTTCTGTGCGTAGCGCATATTCTCCTCCTAACTCTCCAGGCCCACGCTGGCCTAGAATATTGTCAATCACTGCGGTTCAGCGCCACAAAATTCCATGGTACAGCTGTGTACCACAGACCATCATACGCCCCCGTAAGGCATTGTCAAACAATCAGACATGATTGCTGCATGTTCTTATATGAAACACCGCGACATTTTGAAACACCGCGAAGCACTAAACGAAACCTACAATATGCAACGGCCTGATACAGCGGGGCGGCACGCAGCATGCGTCCGCCGCACGCCATACCGCCCCAGCCAACGGCAGCACCTATATCAGCATCCTTCGGCACCCAATTCAACCACCCGATTGGCAATACGCAACGTCGACGCACGATGCGACACCAACACCACCGAGCAATCCCCGCGTTTCGCCGCCTCGTCCACCGAGCGTAACACCACCGCCTCGTTATAGGCATCCAAACGGCTCGTCGGCTCGTCCAACAACACCAGACGCGCGCCACGCAGCAGCACACGAGCCAATCCGATACGCTGACGCTCGCCTTCCGAGAGCCGATCGCCCAACTCGCCCACCGGCGTATCCAATCCCTGCGGCAACGAACGCACCAAATCATCCACCGACGCACGCTCCAGCGCCCGCCACAGCGCCTCGTCATCTGCCTGAGGACTAGCAACCAATAGATTGTCACGAATGGAAGTGTTAAACAGGTATGTTTCCTGTGACATCAGCATCTGCGTACGGCGACGATGATGCACTTGCACCTGCGGCATCGGCACCTCACCAGCCAACACGCGCCCCTCCTGCGGATCCCAGTAGCGCATCAGCAACGTCAGCATCGTAGACTTACCCTGCCCCGAGCGACCGCGGATCCCCAACACCCCAGCATGGGGTACCTGCAACGACATATCACGAAGCACCGGCTCGCCGGCATGAGGATACGTAAACGTAACCCGCTCCAGCGCCAACTCGTCATAGGGCGTTTGACTCTCACCCTGCTCCACCACCGCAGGGGCCTCGTCCATCAGCGCGAACAGGCGCCTGGCCGCCGCGAAGGTCTGCGTCAGGCTGGCCGGCAATGCACTCAACGCGGAAGTCGGTCCGAAGGAGCTGGCAATCAGCGTGACCGCCACCACGCACGCACTCGGATTCGACTCCGCAACGAGGCATGCTACCGCTACCGCAGCAAGCGTGCACACCACAACCAGAACACCGCCCAAACCTGCAAAATGACCGTTGCGCAGGCTCAGCTTGGCACGCTCCGCCCACAGGTCACGCGTACGACGCACAATCATCGACACCCGATCCTCGCCGGCCTCGCAGTGCATAATCTCGCGAATACCACGCATATCATCAATCACCACATCATCCAATGCGGCACTCTGTCGACGAAGCGCAGCGCCAATACCCTTCACCGACGACGCAAACGCCTTCGGCAGCCATACTCCCATCAAGCCATGCGATACCAGCAGCACCAACACGAACCACGGGTTCAACGTCGCTAACGCCAACGCATACACGGCGGTGGTAGATACCGCGATCACCACTGGCGAAATCGTATGCGCAAAGAAAATCTCCAACAGTTCGACATCCGTAGTAACCAACGCAATCAAATCCCCACGGCCTTTGCCCATCAGCTTCGCTGGAGCAAGACGCCGCAACGCCGCAAATGACTTCGCACGGAACAACGCCAGCAAACGGAATGCCATCAAATGATTCATATACTGTTCTACATAACGTAAACCGCCACGCACCAGCGCACACAATGCCATCAGACCAACCGCCAATGGCATGCCCATGCCCCACACCGGCTGACCGACCAGCGCAGCAAACGCCGTCACGCCGAACACCGGTAGGAACGTCGCCGCGATATGCCCGATCGTGCCGAACACGCAGGCCATCACCATCACCGCACGCAGCGGCTTGGTCTGCGACAGCAATCGGCGAATCACCACAGCCGCACCCAACGTCTCGCCATTGGGTGACGACACATCCCGCGACTCTGCGTCACGCTCACCGCCCCCGCGTCCCGCAGTAGCGCGTTCTACACCAAACTTCGAATCCGTCTGCGAGGCAGCCATACCATCAGCAATACCATCTAGCTCTTCATCGGTACTATCATCCATTCCGGCAGCATTCATCGCATCGCCGTCACGCCCCACGGCTTCCACCGCAGCCTGCGCACGCCACAACGACGCAAACACCCCATCGGCCGCCACCAACTGCGATGCGGAACCGCTCTCAACCACCGAACCATCCTGGAACACCACCACATGGTCCGCATCCATCGCATTGCGCAAACGATGTGTAATCATCACCACGGTAGCCGATTGCGCCAGCTCACGCACCGCCTGCATAATCAATGCTTCGCTATGCACATCCACGCTACTCGTCGCCTCGTCGAACACATACACCGCCGACCCGCGCAGCAACGCCCGCGCAATCGCCAAACGCTGACGCTGTCCACCAGAACAATTCGAAGCCCCCTGCTCCAAACGCCAATCCAACCCTTGCGGATGAGCACGCACCACATCCGCCACACGAGCTCGCCGCAACGCATCCCACAACATGGCGTCATCCGCATGCGGGCATGCCATCAACAAATTGTCACGAACCGTACCGGCAAACAAATGACTCCGCGCCGACACCACCGTCACCGCGCCGGACAACGCCGCCATCGACAACGACCGCAGCTCATAGGCATGTTCGCCATCATGCAGCGACACCGACCCCTCATAGCCAGTGACCAATCCCCCCAGCAGTGCAGCGGCAGTGGACTTGCCCGAACCACTCACACCCACCACGGCCGTCACTTCATGGGGTCGCGCCTGCCACGTCGCCTCACGCAACGCCGGATTGCCATCCTTCCCATACCGGTACGTCACACGCTCATAACGCACGCCCAGCGCAGCCTTCGGCAATGAATCCTCGCCATACCGCGGCTCCGGCGCATCCAACAATGCGCCAATACGTTTCGTGGACGTCACACCATTCATCGCCACATGGAAATACGAACCCAACTGACGCAGCGGCAAGAAGAAACTTGCCGACAGCAACACCACCAAGAGACCGCCGGCCATACCCAACCGGCCAACAGCGCACTGCCAAATCGCCACGCCAATACCGACCGCCGCACCGCCATAGGCCACTACATCCATCGCCGTCAACGAACGCAGCTGGATCTGCAGGACACGCATCGTCATCACACGGAACTGTTCAGCTTTCTCGTCCATATCCACAGCGGCGCGCTCGTCGGCATCGCAATTCTGCAATGTCTCCAAGCCCTGCACGTTATCAAGGAAGGTCGCCCCCATATCGGTGTACTTGCCCCAATACTTCTTGAACACCCGCGCCGCGCTCATCGCCACGCCACCCACGATCAACACAATCAACGGCGCGCACACCAGCAACACCACCGATGCCGCAACATTCACCGGCAAGAGCACGACAAACAACGTCAACGGAGCCAATACGGCAAAGAACAATTGAGGCAGGAACAATTCAAAGAAGCTTTGAATCTGTTCGACGCCCTCGCCCATCGACTGCACCACATCCGCAGTGCTCACCCGCGAGGAATACGATGGTCCCAACGCCAACATTTTGCGATACAAGCGTTCGCGCAACCCCAACTTCACCCGCTCGCTCGCCTCCGTGCCACAATATGCCGCCACGCGCGACGTGCCGTACTTCACCGCAACAACCACCAGCGCGGCCACACTCGACCACACCGGCGACAATCCCAGTTGCGGCAAAAATGGCGCACCCGGCATCAGCGGACTCAACAACGACACCACCAGTACGGCGAACAAGACATCCGCCATCAGGGAAAGCCACAAGCACACTACTTTGCCGGCAATCAGCCGACCCAGACCAGGAGCCATCGTGAACAGACGCTTGTCAATCATCGCCACCTCGTTTCTTGGGTACCGTGGCTCACACTAATGGAAACCAGAACGCCACACAATACCCCCGTCAGAAGAATCATCTGTGACGAACCCCACAATGCTCGCCCCCGTTGGCACACAGCGAACATTGCCCCTTCCGCCAACGACGTGAGGGGACGGGACACAGGGCAGGTTGTAGACAATCACCAACGACGTTGATTTTTTTCATACGCAAACACAACGGCAACGTAGGTTACGGTTACGTAATCTAGAATTATGACAATGCAACATGTCGTAGCACAACGCCACAGCGCCATACTCCGGCATCGACATCGACCCGCGCGCCAAACCAAACCGGCACCAAGCCAAACCAACCATTGAGGAAACGAGCAATCATGCTGACCGAATACACCGCCCCCGGATACATCGACGTCCGCGACAACGAAAGCCTTTACTCCCTACTCGAACAACGCATTGCCCGCACCGGCGAATATACCACCATCGCCATGCGCAAAACCGGACCAGGCCAATGGCAGGACATCACCGCCGGCGAATTCCACCGACTCGTCCTCGCCACCGCCAAAGGCTTCATCGCTTTCGGCATCAAATCTGGCGACACCGTATCCATCTTCTCGGCAACCCGACTCGAATGGGGCGTCATCGACTTCGCCCTCGCCGCCATCGGCGCCGTCAACGTACCCATATACGACACGGACTCCGCATCTCAAGCCCAACGCATCCTTATCGATGCGGACGTCAAGCTTGTCATCACGGACAATCGGGAACGTTACGACCGGATCGATTCCATCGCCGACCACTGCCCTGCGCTCAACCGTATCCTCATGATGGACGCCAATGCGCTCGGAGCCCTCGAAGGACTCGGCATCGCCGTGTCCGACGAAGAATTACGCGAGCGCATCGACAACGTACATGCCGACGACCTTGCCACCATCGTCTACACATCAGGTTCGACCGGCGAACCCAAGGGCGTGGAACTGAGCCACCGCAACTTCCTGTGGATCGTCCGCGGCGGCTACGCCTGCCTGCCGGAAATCGTGCGCGACTACAATCCGCGACTGCTGCTTTTCCTGCCACTTGCCCACTGCTTCGCCCGATACATTCAATACGTCTCCATCGGTTCGGACACCGGCGTCGTGGGCTATCTGCCAGACACCAGCTCGCTGCTACCCGACCTGCGTTCCTTCAAACCCACGTATCTGCTCGGCGTGCCGCGCGTGTTCGAAAAGGTATACAATGCCGCTTCGCGCAAAGCAGGAACCGGTATGAAGGGACGGATTTTCGCGCAAGCCACCCGAGCGGCACGCGAATGGTCCAAAACGCAACATCGCGGCGAAAAACCAACCCGCAACCAAATCGCGCAACGCGCCATGTACGAGGCAACCGTATACCGCACGATACGCGGCGCACTCGGCCCCAACATTCAATACGTGGCCTGCGGCGGCGCACCGCTGAACCCGGAACTCGCACACTTCTTCTGCGGCATCGGCCTGCCCATGATCCAAGGGTACGGTCTCACCGAAACTGCGGCGCCATTCACCGTGACGCGCGTACACGACAATCCCATCGGCAGCGTCGGCCAATGCGCTCCCGGCGGCTCGGTGCGCATCGCTCCCGACGGTGAAGTGCAGGTCCGCGGCGACAACGTGTTCCTCGGCTACCATAACCTGCCCGAAAAAACCGCCGAAGTCATGACCGACGATGGCTGGTTCCGCACCGGCGACCTCGGCACGCTCGACGACGAAGGGCACCTCACCATCACCGGACGCAAAAAAGACATCATCATTACCGCCGGCGGCAAAAACGTGTCCCCCATCGGACTCGAACACGAAATCGTGGAATGTCCCATCATCGAACATGCGGTCGTCGTCGGCGACAACAAGCCCTTTATCGGAGCGCTGGTCACCCTCGACCCCGAAGGCCTTGCCGCCTGGCTGCCCACGCAGCGAATCGCCAGCGACCTGAGCTTGGCCGAAGCCGCGCGATTGCCCGAAGTCCACGAGGAAATCCAACGCTTCATCGACCGCGCCAACGCCACCGTCTCCCGCGCGGAATCGGTACGTAAATTCGTGGTGCTCGACGAACAATTCAGCCAGGAAAACCATTGCCTGACCCCATCGATGAAAATCGTGCGCCCGAAAGTCAACAGCGTATTCGCCGACGTCATCAACCATCAACTGTATGCGAGCGTCGGATAACAAGACAACCGACGTCCATTAACGCGCAACTCAGGTGCTGTTGGAATCCAAGCGCGATTCCGGCAGCACCTTTCGCAATTCCACCGCTCGACTTCCGCCTTGTGTCGCCATAGGTCAACCTTCAACAGCACCGCGCTCCTCCCGCGCAATGCCATGCGGCGTCATGCCCCCGCAGACCACACTGATGCAACACGCAATATCATACCGTTGCCCAAAAAACAAGTAGTGACTTTTGCCACGATACCTCGTAGGCTACCGCATGACACTGTAACATACCGATCAATACGCAAGGACTCCGATGAACGCGCATACCGAACAACATCTATCGCCCAGCAGCCCGCAACGACTGACTCCACGCGACGCCATTACCATCGGCATATACACCGTTCTCTATTTCGTGCTCATTGCCATTGGCGCGGTGGTCACCCATCTACTGCCATTTGGACTTCCCTTCATGGGCGCGGTCGCAGGCGTACTAGGAGGAGTGCCTTACCTTCTTATCCTCATGAAAATACGGCGTTTTGGCGCACTCACCATCATGGGCCTGCTGTTGGCCCTCATTATGGGACTGATGCACGGCAACCTGCTCACCCTCGCCACCGCTTTAGTCGCCAGTAGTGCCGCCGACGCCCTCGCACGTGTGGGAAGCTATCGATCGCACCGACTGAACATCGCATCCGCCGCCGTGTTCAACCTTTGGAACATCGGCATGTTCCTACCGTTCTATATTGGCCGCGACGATTACCTAACCTCGCTGGCCGCCAAACACAACCTCGCCTATGCACAACGATTGGCAGGTCTGTTCCCCTTATGGTCGCTGCCGGTACTCATTGTGCTGGGTCTGCTCGGGGGCTTCATCGGAGGCGTTGTCGCCCATGCCATGATTCGACGGCACTTCCGTCGCGCCGGACTGGTGTGACATGCGTTTTTTCTCCGGTCACAGTTCATCGCCAAACGGCCGAACCCCACGGCGGTTACATGTCGACCCACGTACCAAGATATTGCTAACCTGCACCGTGGGCTGCTCATGCTTGATGCTACTGGGAGGCTATGGCCCCACAGGATCGACTATTCGCATTGTCTTGGCAGCTGCTCCAGCGATATTATTGGCACTGACTTCCCATTGGCGTATATCCGCGGCCTATTGCATGGGCTATGCAGGTTGCCTTGCGCTTAGTGCGCTCATATTGCCCCATCTCGATGGCATCCTTGGCTGGATTTGGTTTGCCAGCGCCGGGATAATCACACAAATGCTACCCGGGCTGATGAGTGCTTACTGGATATGCAGTACAACCACACTCAGCGAATTCATAGCGGCCATGCAACGCATGCGGCTATCTTCAATACTCATCGTTGCCTTCGCCGTCATGATTCGTTTCTTTCCGACAGTTGTCGCCGAGCAACATGCCATCCATGACGCCATGACCATGCGTGGCGTCCGATGGGGAGGAGGCAAAGCATCACGCATGCTGGACTATCGGATTATGCCTTTGGCAACCAACACCATACGCATGGCAGACACCACCGCTCAGGCCGCGCTCACGCGCGGTTTGGGCGCATCGAACACGCGCACAAGCATAGCCCGCATCGGATTCGGCCCGTACGATGCGGCGATCATACTGTTCTGCTGCGGCTGCGCGTTAAGCTGGCTTGCCGTGGCCTGGGGAGTGCTGCCGTGACATTGTCTTCCACCGCAACATCACCAACACCACATGTCATCGCCAAGCCCCCCGTCGTCACGCTATCGCACGTGTCGATACGCTATGCCGGCAACAACACTACGACAGTTAACGACATCACCGGCGAAATTCACCCTGGAACCGTTACTCTGCTGTGCGGCGATTCAGGCTGCGGCAAAACCACGCTTATTCGTGCGATCAATGGGCTGGTTCCCCACTATTACGACACCGACCTCACGGGCAGTCTCACGGTCTGCGGCGAGCAAACACACCATATTGGCATTGATACGCTTGCCCGGCATGTTGGCTCGGTATTTCAGCATCCCGGACGTCAGTGCTTCACTACCACCGTCCGCGACGAGTTGGCATTTGCGTGCGAGAATTTCGCTATACCTCCGGAACAGATTCGCACACGCGTAGCCCGCACACTCAACGATTTCGATCTACAACATGTCGCACATCGGCATCCTGCGATGTTGAGCGGAGGCCAACAACAACGGGTTGCGTGCGCCGCGGCAAGTTTGCATGAACCGGAAGTTATCGTCATGGACGAACCAAGCAGCAATCTTGACGCCGCATCCATCCACCAATTACGTGGTATCGTCGCACGATGGAAACAACAGGGATACGCCATCGTTATCGCAGAACACCGTTTGTATTGGTTGGACGGATTGATAGATACTGCGTGGTACATGCGCGACGGAAGCATACTGCACCGCTACACCGGCGAGCAGCTGCACGCCTTGCCCGTCGAACAACGCAAGGCATTAGGATTGCGCCCCACGACTGTCGCGGATATGCTAGCGTTGCCGCACGTCACCCAGACACACATCGACGATGAATACCCCTACGACGAGCAACCAACTTCATCGCCTCACCTTCACCGCCCATTAACCGATGCATGGACGTTCGACGGCGCTCGCTACACTTACCGCCATTCGACAACGCCAGCATTGGATATCCGTCATATCGCATTGCTCCCCGGCACCATCACTGCGATCGTCGGCGGCAATGGTGCCGGCAAAACCACATTCGCGCGATGCCTGCAAGGGTTGGATGCACGTTGTCAAGGTGTGCTGCACTCGCCCCAAGGACATGCGTATCGTCGCAAGCAGCGATTACGACAATGCTTTACCGTGTTGCAGGATACCTCTCGCGAATTGTTCACTCCCTCCGTGGTAGAAGAGATATTAGTGGCACAACCACGCGAGCGCGAGCAGGACGCATACGCCATACTGCAAGCATTGGACCTCGAAAGCATGGCACATCATCACCCCATGTCATTGTCCGGAGGTCAACAACAACGCGTGGCAATTGGCGCAGCACTGGCATGTGAGCGACCGATCATCATCGTGGACGAGCCCACGAGCGGATTGGATATGCGGCACATGCGCCAGGTGGCGCAATTATTGCGCTGGACAGCACAGCAGGGACGCACAGTAGTGGTCATTACGCACGACGCTGAGTTTGCTTTATGCGCCTGCGACCGGGCGGTTATGGTGCGCGATGGTTCCGTCACCGATGATTTTCCGCTGGACAACGAAGGACGGCAGCGGCTTCTCGACCTGTTGCTTGGCTAACGTTTCCACATATGCACGCATGAGATATGGCAACGGCGGTCTCGCATACTGTTGCGAGACCGCCATATCAACTGTTGCGTCGACGCCACAAGAAGCCTCCGGTATTGCCGACAGTTACGCGCCGCCTTACGCGGTTGACGCCTATCCACCCGGAGCACTTCCTCAATGATGGCTGGCGGCCGCCGCACCAACGTGTCTTGTACGGCGGCCTGCGAGCATCAGTGCTTGTTGTTCAGACGATGGTAGACTTCCGCGACTTCGAGATCCTTCTCGAATTGACGTGCCGTCGTGTGCTCATCGATGACGGCCAGTTCGACGCCGGCAATGCGAGCGAAGTCTTCCCATGCTTCGCGTCCCACCGTGGTGGTCATGCAAGTGTGGTGCGCGGCACCGGCACGCAGCCAGCATTCGGCGGACACCTTCAGGCTGGGCTGCGGCTCCCACAGCGCACGGGCGGTGGGCAGGTTCGGCAGTTCCTGGTCGGGTTCGACCACATCCACCACGTTCATCACCAGACGGAAACGTTCGCGCACATCGGACATGGCGACGACGACCGCACCCCTCTTGGGCGTGGCGGTGAACACCAGACGAACCGGGTCTTCCTTGCCGCCGATGCCCAAAGGATGAATTTCCAGTTTCGCCTTGCCGTCGCTCTTGAGCGAGGGCGAGACTTCCAGCATGTGCGCGCCAAGGATCTTCTCCCTACCAGGCACGAAATTGTACGAGTAGTCTTCCATCAGCGAGCAGCCGCCTTCGAGGCCGTAGCCCATCACGTTGCCGATGCGCACGAGCACGGAGGTCTTCCAATCGCCTTCCGCGGAGAAGCCGTAGCCGTCTGCCATCAGACGCTGCGCACCGACGCCGGGCAACTGACGCAGCGTACCCAGATCTTCAAAGTTATCGACGCAAGCGGTGGCACCGACCTTCTCGAGGAAGTTGCGCATACCGGCTTCTTCACGGGCCGCGACTTTCAGATCGTCGAGACGCTCGCCGAGCAGTTCGGGCGCCACGTCGTATTCTTCCTTGTATTCTTCGATCAGCGCATTCACTTGCTCGTCGCTGACGGCGTTGACTTCCTCGACCAGCTCATTGACCGGCCAGGTGTTGATGGAAGCGCCGAACACGCGCTCCGCTTCGGTTTTGTCGCCCTCGGTAACGGCCACGTTGCGCATATTGTCGCCCCAACGCACCACCTTCATGGTGTTGGCCGCATCCCAACCGGCGCAGGCGCGAGCCCACGTGCCGATGCGTTCGGCAACTTCCGGATCGGTGTAATGGCCAACGACAACCTTGCGGGCGATGCCCAGACGGGTCACGATGTAGCCGAATTCACGGTCGCCGTGGGCGGCCTGGTTGAGGTTCATGAAGTCCATGTCCATCGTCTGCCACGGAATCTCCAGATGATGCTGGGTGTTGAGCTGCAGCAGCGGCTTCTTAAGCTGCTCAAGGCCGCGAATCCACATCTTGGCGGGCGAGAACGTATGCATCCATGCCACCACGCCGATGCACTGCTTGGAGGCGGAGGCTTCGACCATGAAGTCCTTGATGGAGTCGGAATCCTTCAACGTGGGCTTGAGCACGAGGGTGACCGGAATCTTACCGGAAGCGTTCAGCGCGTCGCAGATATCCTTGGACTGCTCGGCGACCTGACGCAGCGTCTCCTCGCCGTACAGATCCTGCGAGCCGACGGCGAACCAAAGTTCCTTGCCTGCAAACGGATTGGCCATGACCATGATTGTTCCTCACTTCTGTGATTGATGTCGTCGTCGATTGGCAGCCACTGCTGTTGTGGCCGCCCGCCGACGTGGGTGTTTGATTGGATTGTTGGTAAGTGTTGGGAGCTTCGGCCGCTGCCGGAAAACCAGCCCGGCCATTACGCCAGCGCTGTCAGCACGGGTCAGTGCTGGCCGTACACGTTCTGATAGCGGTAGTTGAGACGGTCGATATCTTCCTGCGGAATCGGAATGATCTCACCGAGCTGGCGAGCCGCCCACATGGTGTGCGCCACCTCTTCGGTCAACGCCGCAGCCTTCACGGCCGACTCCGCATCCTTGCCGATGGTGAACGGCCCATGATTCTGCATGAGCACGGCCGGAGACTTCGGATACCGCTTCAACGTTTCCACCACGCCTTCGCCGATGGCTTCGGAACCGATGAGGCGGAACGGGCCGACCGGCACGGGACCGCCGAACTCATCGCCCATCATCGTCAGCCCGCAGGGAATGTTCTGGCCGGTCGCCGCCCACGCGGTGGCATACGTCGAATGCGTGTGCACCACGCCGTACACGTCCGGCATGTGACGGTAGATGTAGCAGTGCGAGGCGGTGTCGGACGAGGGGGCTTCCGCTCCGTCCACCACGTTGCCGTCCAGATCGCACACCACCATCGATGACGGGGTCAGATGCTCGTAGCGCACGCCGGAAGGCTTGATGACCATTAGGTCGGCGCTGCGCAGACGCTGTGAGACATTGCCCGCTGTCCACACCACGAGGTTCCACTTGATGAGCTGATCGTGCAGCGAAGCCACCACTTCGCGCACCTGCTTGACTTCCGCCCGTACTTCGGGGCCAAAATCAGCCAACGTTGCCATGTGTTGTTCCTTTCCATAATGGCGTCGCCGAGCGGCGCCTGGGTGTGCGGCAACGCCGTGTCACGTTGCCATTTTGCTGGTTGTTCGGTTAGCGTGCGTCCAAATCGATGGCGGCGATGGCGGCGCGTTCGATCGACAGGCCACGCTGGAATCGTGCGAAGAAATCTTCAAAACCGGCCACATCGGTTGGGTCGGGGGTTTCCGTGGTTGATTCGGCGTCGGCGAACACCCGTTCATCGAGATAATCCGCCAGCGCGGTGTCGGCGTGGAACAGGTAATCGGCCAGTACGGCCATGCCCCACGCCCCACCTTCGGCCGCAGTGCTCATCACCTTGATCGGGGTGTTGAATGCGGCGGCGAGGATCTTCTGCGCCACCTTGGGCGTGGTGAAGATACCGCCGTGACCGACCAGCGAATCCACGCGCACTTGCTCGTCCTTGGTCATGACGTCCATGCCAATTTTGACCGGGCAGAATGCCGAGAACAACTGCGCACGCATGAAATTCGGCAGGGTCATGGCGCTTTCCGGCCCACGCGCGAACACGGGACGCCCCTCTTCCAAACCGGCCAGGAATTCTCCCGAATAGAAGCAGTAGTTCAGCAGTCCACCCGCGTTGGCATCCGCTTCCGGTGCGATGGCCATACGGAACAGCGTGCCGTAGAGCGTGCCGACATCAAGGTGTTGGCCGGTTGCTTCGCTGAACTGCCCGAAGAGGCGCACCCAAGCGTTGAGGTCGGAGGTGAAATTATTGGCGTGGCTCATGCCCGCCAAGTCGCCGGCGGGAGTCGTGACGACATCCACTTCCGGGTGCAGTCGTTCAAGCTTGCGCTCCAATACCACCATGCCGAAAATCGACGTGCCTGCGGACACGTTGCCGGTGCGCACGCGCACGGAATTGGTGGCCACCATGCCAGTGCCCGCGTCGCCTTCGGGCGGAGCCAGCGGGATGCCCGCCTGCAATGTGCCGGTGGGATCGATGAGTTTGGCACCGGCTTCGGTAAGCGTACCGGCGTCTTGCCCTGCAACCAGCGGTTCGGGCAAGAGGTCTTCGATGCGCCACGGCTGCGCGGCGACTTCGGGCAGGGCGCTGAATTGCGCAAGCAGTTCACGCTCGTAGCCATGCGTGGCCGGATCAATGGGGAACATGCCGGAGGCATCGCCCACACCCAACACCTTGCGGCCGGTCAGCCGCCAATGCACATAACCTGCCAATGTGGTGAAGAATGCCACGTTTGGCACATGCGCCTCTTGGTTGAGGATGCACTGGTACAGATGGGCGATCGACCATCGTTCGGGAATATTGTATTGGAACAGCTCGCTGAGCTTTTCATGTGCCTCATGCGTATTGCTGTTGCGCCACGTGCGGAACGGCACCAGGAGCTCATCGTTCTTGTCAAAGGCGAGATAGCCATGCATCATGGCCGAAAATCCGATGGCGCCCACACGGGTCAGCGGTTCGCCATATGCGGTGGACACGTCATGGGCCAGCGAAGCGTAGGCATCCTGCAGGCCCGCCCACACTTCTTCCAACGGATACGTCCACAACCCATTGTCCAGATGGTTTTCCCAAGCATGATCGCCGGCCGCTATGGTGCGGTAGGTGTCGTCGATCAGCACCGCCTTGATGCGCGTCGAGCCGAACTCAATGCCCAGCGCGGTTTTCCCGGCACGGATCTTTTCCGCTATGGCGGCCACTTGTTGCGAGGTTTCCTGCTGCACTCCCATTGCGTTGCACTCCTTGAAACGGGCATCCGCCATGGTCGCCCATGGCGGTCAAGCGCTTGCTTTCCACGGCCATCGTGTGAAACTGTTAGCGCTCACATCTAACGGAACAACATTGTACCCACGACATCACCGGAACACAACATCGCCGTGTCATCCAGCATTATCGCGTATGAAATCGGTTCACAGACCCGATATCAGACACTCAGAATAACGGCTACCTATCAAAGAGTCGCCCATACACGACGCCCATCGAACAGTCAGCCATAAAGACCGTCCACAAAGGCCGCCTATCGAATCGTCACCCTGCCCAGAGACGCACGCTTCACCACGTCCGCAGGAATCAGCC
Source organism: Bifidobacterium sp. LH_491 (assembly GCF_056356495.1). Classification (NCBI taxonomy): domain Bacteria; kingdom Bacillati; phylum Actinomycetota; class Actinomycetes; order Bifidobacteriales; family Bifidobacteriaceae; genus Bifidobacterium; species Bifidobacterium sp. LH_491. The sequence continues at coordinate 307,514 of NZ_JBKEUI010000001.1, read as the reverse complement.
CCACACCATGCCGGCTGCCAACAAACACCGGCTCGGGCGCCTCCCCCAGCAAATGCAACACCTGACGCATGGCCGCCACGCCCAACTGCGCAAAATCCGGCCGCACCGTCGTCAACGGCACGAACAGATTATCCATCGCCGGCATGTCATCAAACCCAACCAAGCCCACATCTTGCCCCACACGCACGCCATGCTCATGCAAGGCACGCGCCACGCCAACCGCCAAACCATCGTTCGCACACACCACCACCGACGGCAACGCCACACCGCGCCGACCATACTCCTCCAACACATGATTCATCCGCGCATACGCCTCGCCAGAATCCCATGACGAGCACCGCACCGAATTCGAATGCATATGCAGCCGCGCACAGGACGCCTTCCACGCATCCGCACGAGTACGAGCATCACGCCACTCCATAGGACCGGCGAAATACAAGGCCTCACGATGTCCATATTCGGCAATCAACGCCGACAATCCTTCAACCGCACCCCACTGATCGATACCCACCGCAGCAACCTTGGCCCGATCCAGCCGACGCATACGCGCCAATCCCTCGCGCATGCTCATCGAACCATGTGTCGCCGTCACCACCACGCGCGGCTTATTCACCTTCACTTGGCAGGCGGCGGCGAACATGGCATCCGTCGGCGTAAGGAAAATGAACGCATCCACATTCTGCTCGCTGAACGCGTCGCACAGTTGCGCGAACTCCTCTTGCGTACACGACGCGTCATGCACCATCGACACCGACATGAACAACCCATGCGACCTCGCCATATCCTCAATGGACGCAATCGCCGAAATCGGACCGAAAAAACGCAAACCACCAGCGATAAGACCGATGGTGCGAGAACGCCGGGACGCCAAGGCACGCGCGGAATTGCTGGGATGATAATCCAACTCCCGTATGGCAGCCTCCACTTTGGCGCGAGTCGCCGCGGAGACGTCCGGCGAATCGTTGATGACGCGGGACACGGTTTGATGGCTCACGCCCGCAAGCTTGGCCACCTCAAACATTGAGGGTCGCTTATTCACTCGTTTCACCGCCATACCGTGCTCCTCGACTCTTGCCTATGCTCACATGGTCGCCTTTACGCCAGTATATCCAAGCTAAAGGTGTGAGCGCTCACCAATGATTCACATTGGTGCTGCGGGATGGGCAGGGCTGCGGGATGGGCAGGGCTGCGGGGTGGGAGATGCTGCGGGGTGGGAGATGCTGCGGGACGAGGCCGTGGGGCAAAGTGTGTGTGTTCGGCATCGATGGCAATCCCAAGAGGATAAGTGCGTGTTCGGCATCGATGGCGAACCGCGTCCGAAGGTGTGTGTTTACACCATTGTTAGGAGCTGGCTTGTGTGTGTTTACGACACTCCACGACCAAAAGTGCGTGTTTATGCCACTCCTACAAGCCCAAACCGGTCTCCACCAGTGTGGAAAACACACACCTTCCGAGTACGGGTACGGCACATGCACAGTTCCACGCCCGCCCCGATACCGAAAAACACACACCATTCGCGCGCGAGGGGTCGGATCGGGACGCGGAATGGGAACGGCAGGGACTGGCTGGGCAGGAGTGCGGGAAAGGCTAATTGATAACTGGCCGGGCGGGAGCTCCGGAGGTCAAAGGTTAGAAGTCGGGGGTAGACGGCTCTGACGATCTGGGTGCAAGTTGGGTGGGCGGGAGAACGCGCTTACAGGGCAAAGTGTGTGTTCGGCATCGATGGCAATCCCAAGAGGATAAGTATGTGTTCGGCATCGATGGCGAGCCACGGACGAAGGTGTGTGTTTACACCATTGTTAGGAGCTGGTTCGTGTGTGTTTACGACACTCCACGACCAAAAGTGCATGTTTACAACACCACTACAGGTTCAAACCGGCCTCTTCTAGTGTGGGAAACACACACCTTCCGAGTATGGGCGCGGCATATGAACAGTTCCACACCCGCCCCGATACCGAAAACACACACCAATGGCGCGAGGTCTGTGACGACACTCCATTCAGCATGCGCGAAACGCGCATCAATCCCCAACGAACGTCACATAACACCATGGCGATGATGCCGACCCTATCAAGATCAAACATCATCACCACCCACGACGCAACACATGAATCAAACCCGCGTCACACAGACGGTTCGCCGCTCAAGCGACGCAACATCGCTTCAAACCGCGGCCAATCCGTGCGCATCGCCGTCAGCAACTTGCGGTTGGGCACATCCTCAATCGGCACCCACGCGATTTCCATGCTTTCGTCGTCATTGGCACGCGGTTGCACGCGATGTCCCGGCTTCTCCACCGCAAACACCGTGGTGTACGCCCAATTGCCATGATCCTCGCGATACGTGCCGCGCACTTCAATGTCATCAGGCGTGATGTTCGCCTCCTCGAAACTTTCGCGTAGCGCCCCCTCGATGGGATTCTCGCCGTCCGCCGTAGCGCCGCCGGGAATACCCCAGGTACCGCCTTCGGCACTCCACATGGCGCGATGCTGCATCACCACATGCGTCACCTCGCCGGACTGCTCGTCACGACGCGCCAACAGCACGCCGGAGGCGCCGTTCAGCCCCCAATGTTTGCGCCCGCAATGACAATCCACCCAACCGTCTCCCGGCTGATGCACATTCTCCTTCGGCGGTTCGATATGCGCCGCATGATTCGCCACACCCTGCGCTTTGCTCTCTTCGCTCTGTTCCGGCAAGGTGTTCCACAAATCCGGCCATGCCACACCAAGCTGCCCCACCAACTGGCGCAGCAACGGCAAACTCACGCCCACCACACCATGCGGATCGCCTTCGATACCATCGATGAAAGCGCCGCCGAAACCTTCCAACGTAAACGATCCAGCGACTTCCAACGGCTCGCCCGTCGCCACATACCGCTCGATGTCATCATCCGAATACGCGGCAAAATGCACCAACGCCCGGCTGGCATCGCTCACCATACGATCGGTAGCCAAATCGATGACACAATGTCCCGTCCACAATTCGCCGGTGGCGCCACGCATCTGATGCAACCGTTCACGCGCCACCTCAACCGTATGAGGCTTGCCATAGCACTGCCCATCAAGCATGAACATGGAATCGCAGCCCACAATCAGCGGACCGGTCGCATGATCGCGCAAACCACCGCGCATCGCCGACGACTCACCAATCAACTCATGCTCGAGCGGCACCTGCACTCCGGAAAAATCCCGGGTCACATCGCTTGACACTCCTTGCGCCTCACGCGAAGCCTCCGCCTCCTGCACCGAATCCACCGATTCGGCACGCAACGGCCACGCCGTCACCTGTTCGCCGCAAGCCGCAGCCGCGGTATGCGCCACCTGCCGATATGCCTCATGCACCGCCTGCGCCTTGGCCTGCGCCAATATCATCACCCGTTGGCGCACGGTCAGCTCGTCTACGCCGATCCCCTCTCGTTCGGCGGCCTGCCGCAACGCCGCAGGCTCATCCACATGCGACACCCGAATCGTGGGACACACTCCCGCCGTATTCAGCAGTGCTCGCCGCGACGGCGATTTCGAAGCAAGAATCACCGGAATCGACATATCAGACCCTTTCCACTTGCACGCCCTGATGATCAATATCCATCGGCAATATGCGCCAACGCTCGCTGGCAAGCTCCTCACGCACCACGGCTTGCATATCCGCGTAAGCATCGCCGTGATGCAGCACCAATACGCACGGCCCCGCACCAGACACCATGGCGGCATACCCGTGCTCCCGCAACGTTTCGATCACCCGCCACGACGATGCCATCAGCGCACTGCGATACGGCTGATGCAGCCAATCCTGGGTGGCCGCATACAGCAATGCGTTGCCCCGCTCCAGCATAGCCCGCTCATCCGGCGCATCACATGGCGCATCGGCTGATGCTCCGGCGAACACTCCGGCCGCCTGCATCGTCAGACCCATAGCGGCAGGCAACAACGCCACACGCGACACATTCGCCACCGCATCCGCATACGGCACTTTCGCCGGCAACGCCGCACGCGCCTTGGCGGTAGACAACTCCACATCCGGCACCAACACACACGCCGTCAATGTAGGCGACACCGGATAGCGCACCGTATGGAAACCGCCCGGCAGCACGCCGCCGCCAGCCACACCAATCGACCCCACGCCTTCCGGCAAGGCCTGATTCCATGAGACCGTCAAGCCCCCATACACGGCAGGCGCCACATTATCCGGATGGCCTTCCATTTGCGCGGCCAGCGCAAATATCGCGTCACGACGCAGCTCCCCCGGATGTGCGAACGCAGCGGCGGCACTCATGCCCGCAACGATAGCCTCCGCCGACGAACCAAGCCCACGCGCCTGCGGAATACGATTCGTGGCATGCATCCGCACCCCCATGGCCGGAACACCGAACGTAGCGCATGCCTTGCGGAACGCAGCCACCACCATATTGGTTTCATCGCGCGGCAGCGTATGCTCGCCCTCGCCCACAATCTCCACATGCGCCGAGGTATCCCGCTCATCGTCGCACAGCGTGACCACCAACTCGTCGTAATGGCACAAGGCCACGCCCACAGCGTCAAAGCCCGCACCGAGATTGGCACTGGTCGCCGGCACCCGCACCTTCACCTGTCGAGGTAGCGCTGTCATATCCGTTCCTTTCCTTGGCGAAACGCCCATACTCACAGATCCAGCACGCGCAGCACCGACGGCGTACCCGTCACACACTCCAACCGGCACACCGCCTCCACGGTGCGCCGCAGCGTCTCCTCATCGCAACGATGCGTCACCACCCGCAACTGCTGCAACTCGCCCGAATACCCAGGGTCATGCAACGTCGGCTTCAAATCCTGATTCACCCCGTTAATGGACACGCCGTAGTTGGCGAACTCCTCGGCCACCGCCGCCAGAACCCCCGGCTGATCATGAATCAGGAAACGCACCGCGAACACCGCTTCGTCCGGTTCGCTCACCAACGTGCACTTCCGATATAACGGCATAATCGGCCCTCGGCAGCCTTGCGCCGTGTGTCGCGCTTCGGTGACGATGTCACCCACCACCGCCGAAGCCGTCGGCGCACCCCCCGCACCGCGGCCATAGAACATCAGCTCGTCCGCTGCTTCGGCTTTGACAAACACCGCGTTGAAACTGCCTCGCACGGACGCCAACGGATGAGCTTCGTCAATCAACGCCGGATACACGCGCGCAGACACTCGTCCCTCACGTTCCTCAACCACCGCCAGCAGCTTCACCACCTTGTGCTCGGCACTGGCCGCAGCAATATCATCCGCCGTAATGGCCGTGATGCCTTCAACATGAATATCATCAATCCCCACGGGCATATGGAACGCCAACGTCGCCATAATCGCCGCCTTGTTGGCCGCATCATAGCCTTCGACATCGCCGCTGGGGTCGGCTTCGGCATAGCCGCGCTCCTGGGCGTCGCGCAGCGCCTCGTCAAAACCCAAACCCTTCGTAGTCATCTCATCAAGAATGTAATTGGTGGTGCCGTTGACAATCCCCACAATCCGCGTGATATGGTCACCCACCAACGATCCACGCAACGGGCGAATAATCGGAATCGCACCGCCGACCGACGCTTCCGCGTACAGGTCAACGCCACATGATTCCGCCAATGCATATAGTTCCGGCCCAAACTTAGCCAGCAACGCCTTATTCGCCGTCACCACCGACGCCCCGTGGCGCATTGCCTCACACACCAGCGTGCGAGCCGGTTCCAAACCACCAATCAATTCCACGACAATATCGGCCTTGCCGCACAAGCCCATCGCATCATCGGTCAGCAGCGCACGATCAATCCATGGCGCATCCACCCGTTCGGGGTGCCGGCACGCCACACCCACCACACTGACCGGGCGGCCAATACGTTCGGTCAGCTCCGCACGCTGCTCCACCAACAACCGCACCACCTGCGACCCGACCGTACCCGCGCCCAATACAGCGACACGAATCGGCGCACACGCCGAAGCGTCGCCATGCGCGCAAGTATCGAACCGTGCTTGTGTGCTTTCCCTAACGTCGTCGGTCACCGGCGTTCCTTTCCTCGATCTCAGCCAGCCATGCATGTCAGACCACCACGCATCCAACAATGTTCAACTTGCCACTACACGGATCCGGCTGCATGCGTGTTGCCGTACTCGCACCCTGGTGCAACTTCTACCCTACATGCTACGCGGCGGCATATCACCGCAACAGTATGTGTCCGTGTCGCGGGACGACGATATCCGCACCTCACATCGCCCTCCAACGATGACAAAGCCCCGCCGAACCTCACGATTCGGCGGGGCTTGTCGTAGCAGACGCATCACTTGGCGACGATGACGCCCACCTTGTCATTGGCCTTAACCGGCGCAGCCGGATTCACGGTCATGGATTCGACCTTATCGGGGTTGGTGAACGCCACGATAATATCGGTGGCCTTGCCAGCCGCCTTGATCGCATCCCAATCGGCAATGGCAACCAACGTACCCTGCTCCAGCCGCTGATCCTTCTCCACCTTCACCTCAAAGGGGCCGCCCTTGAGCTCGACCGTGTCGACGCCCATGTGCAGCAACACTTCCAAACCGGAATCGGTGATAATGGTCACCGCATGCTGGGTCGGGAATACACTCGCCACCTTACCGGCGATCGGCGCATATACCTCACGACCGGTCGGCTTAACCGCGTATCCGTCGCCCAAAATCTTCGAGGCGAACGTATCGTCGGGAACCTGCTCGATTGGCTCAAGCTCGCCGTCCGCCACGGCGTACAATGCCTCGCCGCGTTCTTCGGCCTTATCCGTTCCCAACAACTTTGAGAAGAATCCCATGGTTAGTATCTCCTTTATCGAGCGTCTTACTTGGCGCTACGAATCTTCTGGATTGCATCGTCGACGAACTGCACGTCCGTGCCAACGATGACCTGAATGTTGTGATCATCGATCACGTTGACGGCAGGCACACCGGTCGCCTTGATGGCAGCCGAGTTCACCTTACCCATGTCCTTGACGACCACACGCAGACGAGTGGTGCAGAAGTCCACGGAATCAACGTTATCGTCACCGCCGAGGGCAGCGTAAATCTTCTTGGCCTTGACGGTATACGCATCGTTGGAAGCGCCGGACGGAGCCGCAGCAACTTCCTCAGCGACACCGGCAACATCCTCGGTGTCAGCACCAGCAGGCTCACGACCCGGCGTCATCAGGTTGAACTTCTTGATCGCGAAATCAAACACGAAGAAGTAGATGACGGCCATAACCAAACCCTGAACAATCAACATCCACGGCTGACGTGCGCTCGAAGACGGCCACGCCAAGATGAAGTCCACGAAACCAGCGGAGAAGTTGAAGCCGGAAGCCCAGTGCATCGCGGCAGCGAACGCCAGCGACAAACCGGTCAGCACCGCATGCACCACATACAGCGGGAAGGCCACGAACATGAAGGAGAACTCCAGCGGTTCGGTCACGCCAGTGAAGAATGCGGCCACACCGGCGGCCAACATGATGGAGCCGATAGCCTTCTTGCGCTCAGGACGAGCATTGCGGTAGATGGCATATGCGCCAGCCGGCAAGCCGAACATCATGACCGGGAAGAAGCCGGCCTGATACATACCCGGATAATAACCGGCGACATCCACCGGGCTGCCCTGATAGTTGGCACCCTGCCAGAAACGAGCGATATCGTCGATGCCAGCGATGTTAAACCAGAACACATTGTTCAATGCGTGATGCAGGCCAGTCGGAATGAGCAGACGGTTGAAGAAACCATAGATGCCGGCACCGATCGGGCCCAGGCTCATGATGAGCTCGCCGAATGCGGTGAGCCAGCCAAAGACGATCGGCCACACAAACAGCAGGATGACCGAAACCACAGCCATGAAGGCCACGGTCAGGATCGGAACCAGACGCTTGCCGCTGAAGAAGCTCAAGGCGGCAGGCAGCTTGACCGTGTGGAACTTGTTGTACACGGCAGCAGCAATCAAGCCGGTGATGATGCCAACGAACACGTTGCCGTTGTTCATCTTGGCGAACGCATTGGCCGCGGTTTCCGCAAGCTTCGTGGAATCAGCCAGGCCTTGGAACTTCGCAACCGAATCCGGCGTCAACAGGGTCATCGGGGTCAAGAAGCCCACCAGACCGGCCAGCGCGGAGGCACCGTCATGGTCGCGGGACATGCCGTAAGCCAAACCAACGGCAAAGAGGATGCCCAGGTTGTTCAGGACTGCGCCACCAGCCTGGGACAGGAACGTGGAAACCGGGTCGCCGCCAGTGAAGCTGGCAATCCAGTTACCGATACCTACAAATACTGCAGCCGCGGGCAAGCAAGCCACGGGCAACATCAGCGAGCGGCCGACGTTTTGGATATACTCCTTAGCCTTCATGCCGTCTCTCCCTTCATGATCTTATAACGAAAATCCGCCATGATATCGTCACCGATACCATGCGGACAGCTAACAGTAACGAGTTGTGTCCGCATCGACGCATCAACATTTCATTATTGTAAGCTTTCTTAATTATAGGAGACTAGCCCCATGCATGGATGCACTGGCACGAGAAAACGTTTACGGCAAGCGTAAAGCCTTGTCACAACTATGAACACGCCGTTACAGCAACACACATAGCCACACAACATCTGTGCCATAATGTTGACGATATCAAGATAATGGCAAGCTTTCAAGCATATCCGAGGTTAATTAACCCTGCCTATCGACGCAAGGTCAACGCACAAAAACACAACTCACCCGAGATCGTACGACAACAAATCTTCAATCGTTTGACGGCGCAACATCACCCATGCGCTATCATCGTCGACCCCCACCACCGCGGGAATCAACACCTGATTGTAATTGCTCGCCATCGTGCGCCCGTACGCGCCAGTCACCGGAATCGCCAATACATCGCCACGGCGAATATCGGCGGGCAGCCAACACTCGTGCACTACGATATCGCCAGATTCACAATGCATGCCCACCACACGCACCGGCACCAGCGAGTCATCGCCACAACGGTTCGCCAGCAATGCGGCATATCGCGCACCATACAATGCCGGACGAATGTTATCACTCATGCCGCCGTCCACCGACACGTATACACGACGGTCAATGGGGGTGCCATCATCCAGCGTTGTTCCAATAGGCATATCAACCGGCTTCACCGTCCCCACGCGATACAACGTCACTCCCGCCGGAGCCACAATCCAGCGTCCAGGCTCAAACGAGATCACCGGCATAGGCATTCCCAACACACGGTTCACCTCGCCAACCGCATCTGCCAAACGACGCAGCTGTGCCGCCACATCCATCGCGTCCTCACCATCCGTATATGCCACCGAATAGCCGCCGCCCAGATCAACTTCCGGCAACGTGATGCCCTGCGTGGCATACACCGTGCGCCGTAGTAGCATCATACGCTTAGCCGCTTCGATGAATGCTTCGGCATCATGAATCTGCGAGCCGATATGCGAATGAATGCCGACCAACTCCACATCATCGCGATACGACGCAATGACGCGCAACACGTCGTGCGCCTGCCCGTTCGCCACCACGCTCATTGCTTGCGCCAGAGCGGCATCATTGACCAACCCATCGGCACTCCCCGCCCCCAAGGCTTCATCAATCATCGCCAATTGCGACGCCGTAACCTGCGCCGGCAACAGGGGCAGCCCAAACTTCTGATCCTCATGCGCAGTAGAAATATACTCATGCCCGCCAGCGTGAACGCCAGACGTTACTCGCACCATAACCTTCGCGCGTTTGCCCAGCCGCCTGGCGATACGGGCGATCCGCTCCGGTTCATCCGGTGAATCCACCACGATTTTGGCGAATCCACGCGCAATTGCCAGCTCGATTTCTTCATCGGACTTATTGTTGCCATGCAGCACCAAACGGCGCCCTGGCGCGCCAGCAGCCAGCGCAATGCGCATCTCGCCCATGGAACAGGTATCCACCAGCAATCCCTCGTCCACCACCGCACGCACCACAGCTTTGGTCAACAAAGCTTTACCGGCAAAGCTCACATGTGTGGTAGTCGTTGCAAAAGCCTGAGTTGCATACTGCCTAAACAGCCGCGCACGCTCCCGCACCTGTGCCATATCCACCACATACAGCGGCGAGCCGAACTCGTCAAGCAAACTCGTGGCGGTACGACCGCGCAACGTCAATTCGCCGTGTTCGTTGCGAACCGCACCAGAGGGCCATATGGACGAGAGCGAAGCACCCATTATGTATACCTTTCCAGTAGGGCTGCCTTCCGAAGTCGGTATTACATTCTGTCGGGAGCAGCCACACCCAACAGGTCGAGGCCGGCTGCGATCACCGTACGCACCGCGTCGTTGAGCTTAAGACGAGCCGCAGCACGCGCGGGCTCAGGACATTTGGCTACACGCAGCGTCTCACGCTCGACTGTATCCAAACGCTCCTCCGGATCGGTCAGCTGCATCGGAACCACGCGCTCGACGTTGTACCACTTGTGATAGGCAGCCGCCAAATCCTCCAGATAATGCGCAATACGATGGGGCGCGCGCAAATCACCCGCCTGAACCAATGTCGAATTCCACTGTGCCAACGCCGCCAGCACTTCGCCATCCGCCACGGTATCCAGCAAGCTCATATCCGCACCCTCGTAAGTGATGCCGGCTTGCGCGGCATTGCGATCCACATTGCAGGAACGGGCGTGCGCATATTGCACATAGTACACCGGATTTTCGTTGGAATGGGAGGCCAGCAAGTTCAGGTCGATATCGACGCTGGAATTGTAATCCGTCCGCGCCAGCGAGTAACGCGCAGCATCCACACCCACGGCATCGACCAAATCATCAATAGTCACGACGTTGCCCGCACGTTTCGACATGCGTACGGCTTTGCCATCCTTCATCACATTGACCATCTGTCCGATAAGAATCTGCATATTCGTGCCCGGCTTGTCGCCAAAGGCGGCGCACATCGCCATCATGCGGCCAATATAGCCGTGATGATCGGCACCCAGCATGTAAATCGCCACATCGGCAGGATCATTCGCACGGTGACGCTTGTTGCGATAGTAAGCGATATCCGCGGCGAAATACGCATAGTTACCGTCAGACTTGATGATGACACGGTCCTTGTCGTCGCCGTGCTTCGTGGACTCAAACCAAGTCGCGCCATCCTTCTCATAGATATCGCCGCGCTCGCGCAAATCGGCAATGGCCTTGTCCACTTCCCCCTCGTCATACAGGCTGTTCTCGTGGAACCACACGTCAAAGTCCACGCGGAAATCCTTCATGGACTGGCGAATCTCCGCGAACATCATCGGCACCGCACGCTTACGGAACTCCTCACGCTGTCGCGAATCACCCTCACCCAACGGCTCGCCATCCTTGTCCACGCCGTCATTGACGCGCGGCAACGCCAAAATATCGAGGCCATCAGCCTTGGCCTGTTCGATCACGCGGGAAGCGATCTCATCAATATACGCACCCTTGTAGCCGTCCACCGGAGCCTCTTCGCCGTGCGCGGCGGCCACCAGCGACTTGGCGAAACGATTAATCTGCTCGCCGTGATCATTGAAATAGTATTCACGCACCACCTTGGCGCCGTTGGCTTCCAGCACACGCGCCATGGCATCACCCACAGCCGCCCAACGCGTGCCGCCGATATGAATCGGGCCAGTGGGATTGGCTGATACGAATTCCAAGTTCAGTGTCTCCCCGCCCAAATGCGCGTTGCGACCAACCTGAGTGCCTTCCTTAAGCACCACGTCAACTACCGCGGCGGCGCAAGCAGAATCCAATACGATATTGATGAAGCCAGGACCGGCAACCTCAACCGAAGCGATGCCCTCGGCATTCTCAAGTGCCTCAGCGAACAGCTGCGCGAATTCGCGCGGGTTCATGCCAGCCTTCTTCGCCAACTGCATGGCAGCGTTGGAGGCCCAATCGCCGTGCGCACGATCCTTGGGACGCATAACAGCGAACTTGTCAACGGGAGGAATCATATCCTCGCTCAACGAACCCGCTTTGCCGGATGCGGCCAACTCATGCGCAATGCCGGCAATCAATTCACTCAACGCTTCAGGACTCATGTCACACCTATTCTCATTCGTCGCCATAACGGCACTCCCATACCCCCACGAGCCTAGCGCACACCCATGTCAGCGGTGTGCTCGACGCATCTCGTCGACACTACCGAACGTCCAGCCTACGCGCGTGCCATGCCTCCGTTCACGTATGCGTCCACCGCACTGCGCACAACACGCGTGTCCTCGCTCAACATACCAACCACACCCTCACGCACACACCAATCAACCTGCCGGGCATCAGATACAGCGCCTATATACAACGGCACATGGTGTTTGCGAGCCTGCATCATGAAGGCCGGGGATACATCATGGTATCGCAATACGACAAAATCCATATGCTCGCGCCAGTTGACTTTTTGAGGGATACCTGACAGGCAGCGTCCGACTTTCCACTGCGGTCGAGCCACATGCAACATATCCGCCGCGCGGGCATTCACCGCCATGACCATAAGTTTATTGCGAAATCTTGCCTGGGCAACTTCCCTCATCACCGCGGCGGTAAGCGCCCGGGCGCCCCTGTCACCGGTTTTCAAGTCAAGCAGCAATCCCAGATGATCGGGGGTACGCTCGGCCTGCCTCATGGCCTGCAGCAATGTCGGCACATGATAATACTGGCCGCGGGAACGCATGGGCATTCGTTGCAGCTCACTGAGCGAAAGGTCACGCACCGGCACGTTCACCCCCGCGGCGGACAACCGTCCCGTTCTGGTGTCGTGGAATACCACCGGCACGCCATCTCGAGTAAGTCTGATATCAATTTCGGCATAATCGGCATGATGCGCACCCGCTTGGGCTATCGCATGCAAGGAATTTTCAGCGCAAGCAGAATCACCACGATGCGCAATAATCGCCGGACGCGGCACAGCATGCAAAATACGAGGCCCACTTTCCTCACGTAGAAGAAAACCGGCACTGACTACGGCACCAAATACCATGCAGGTGATGACAGCGAGTGCGACAGGCGCGCCAAGCGCTCTACGGAGCGCACGCACGCTGCGTGGGTCACGTTCGGTAAGCAATGCACCAGGCTTCACCAAGGAATTTATCCATTGAGCCGCATGCTTCATCCACCTCATAGCCACCTCCTCAATAACCATGCCTATTTACGTTCAGCACTACACCCAGCATGGCACCATAAGCTGAATACTGCCATAAAGGATATTTTTTCACAATGGCTATCGATAACGAATAACTTGCTGACAGATTACCACATTGCGACATGCGAAGCATAACATCTCAGATACCGAACAGTTTTACGTAACCTCACAGTATCGACACAATTGCCCATTGCCAGCCGCACCCCTTGCCGCGCCACCGACATCGCCCCACCTGTAGAGGCAGCGAGGCGCTTGCGCAACAACGCGCTATAAATTTACGCAACGTTCATCAACTTTTTCCCTGACGCACCCCGCACCCCGCGCGCTTCAACAGTATTATTAATACGACACTTCATTGCGATTCAACCATCATGCGCGATGAAGGTAACCAAGTAACGGAGAGAACCGAAGGAGTAAGCATGCGCACTCACCGCATTCGCCCAAACATGGGCATTCGCGCCGCAGCAGCACTCGCCTCAATGGCACTGCTCGCCGGAGCCAGCCTAGGCAGCGCCGCCTATGCCGACGACGACACTACACCCGCGAACGGCAACACTAATGTGACCATATTCGGCATCACCGATTTCCATGGCCACATCGAAAACGGCGGTTACATCGCCGGAGCGCTCAATAGCCTCAAAAAACGACAGCCCAACACCATTCCAGTAGGCGTGGGCGATCTCGTAGGAGCCACACCGTTCGACTCCTCCATCAATGACGACAAGCCTGCCATGGAACAGATCAAAGCCATGGGACTCGAAGTCAGCGCCGTGGGCAACCATGAATTCGACCAAGGTGCCCAAGATCTCGTCGACCGCATCATTCCCGGCACCAGTCCCATGAAGTACATCAGCGCCAACGTCACCGGCGGCGCACTCACCGGCAAGGTCGACCCTTACACCATCGTCGAACGCGGCGGCAAACGTATCGCCTTCATCGGCGGCATTTTTGAGACATTGCTCTCCTCCGTGAATCCTGCCACCATGCAGGGCATCACCATCAGCGATCCGGTCGCCACCATCAATCAATACGCCGACCAACTGCGCGACGGCAATCCCGACAACGGCGAAGCCGACGCGGTAATCGCGCTGGTCCACGCCGACGCCGAACAACTCACCGGTCTCGACAAGAACGTCAATGCCGTATTCGCCGGGCATACGCATGAGCATAAGGAAGGCACTACCAAGGCGGGCGCCCCCATTATCGAAGCAGATCACTATGGCCAAGCCTTCGCCACCGTCGACCTGAACTTCAGCGACACCGGTGTTATCGCCAAAGCAAGCTTCTTCCCCATCTTCGGGGCCGACAACAAACCGTTGTACAATGCGGATCCAACCGTTGAGAAAATCTATACAGACGCCCATGCCACCGCCGAGGAAAAAGGCGCGGTCGTCATCGGTTCCATCGACAAGTCCGCTGTCTTCAACCGCGGCGCCAGCGTGTTCGGCGATTTGAAAACCGTAGGCGAAAACCGCGGCACCGAATCCTCCCTCGGCATCATGCAGTCCGACGCCTTGCTATGGGCCACCCAGCAGCAACTGGGCCCCAATAGCGCCGATATCGGCGTGATGAACGCTGGCGGTCTGCGCGCCGACCTCGACCCCAACAACGACAAGAACATCACGTACGCAGAAGCTTACGGTGTACTGCCCTTCGGCAATACCAACGCCATCGTGACCCTCACTGGCGCACAGCTCAAGAAGGTACTCGAACAGCAGTGGCAGCCCGCAGGATCGCCACGCCCCGTGCTGTGGCTGAGCACCTCCAGCAACGTGTCCTACCACTACAACACGTACAACGACAACGGCACGCCTCGCGCCACGATATTCGACTTAACCATTAACGGCAAGACCGTGCAGGATACCGACACCATTCGCGTGGCCGGCAACACCTTCCTGCTCAGCGGCGGCGACAACTTCAGCGCATTCACCCAAGGTAAGGATTTCGTAGACACTGGCTACGTCGACGTGACCGCAGAAGTCGATTACCTCAAGGCCCATCCGAACCTCACCGCCCCCAAGGCTCCTTACTCGCAAGGATTCAGCCCGGTAAGCGTGGACGGCAACACCGTCTCCTTCACCGTCAGCGGCCTGTCGTTCACCACCAATGAGCCTCGTCCGATCGCAGTCGGCGTCAACGTCAACGGCGTCGAATTCGGAGTCATCAAGGATCTGGACTTCACTGGTTCGAGCAGTGGCCCCGACGCCGCCCGTGCCAAGGTGTCCAAGGCGTTGAGCACCGCCGACCTGGCCAAGTTTGCCAACGGCATCACCACCGCCAACGTAAAGCCCTTGTTCACTCAGGCGGACATCGACGCCTACCTGCAGCAAGCACCGAGCGAGGCGACCCCAGACCCGCTGCCTCCCACCGGATCTGCCACGTTGACCGCGATGATGGTCGCACTGCTGGCATTGCCGGCTGCGGTACTGATGATCGTGCGCCGTCGCACGCACTAAACCAGTAGCGTACTGTTCGTTGGGCCGGTAGCACCTTTTGCGCTACCGGCTCAACCGTATCTGCTCCTCATATATCGGCAGCACACACCAGCAGTGATACGCGGCAGCGGCTACCCATAGCAACACAGCACTGCAACAGCAGCACATACACCTGAGCAAACTGCAATAGATAAAACCTAGCAACGCTGCCAAAGCACAGCAACACCGGCAAGAAACGCCAAACATCACATCGGTGGGCTCGAAGGGGATCGAACCCTCGACCTTCTGTTCCGGAGACAGACGCTCTATCCACTGAGCTACGAACCCGTTAACCCCACCCACTGTACACGCGCCGCCACCCAATCACAATCTCCGGCGTGCCAGTTTCCCGTTCCCCCACCACCGGCGCACATCCTCTACAATGTGACTATGGACAGTGATTTCAGCGATTTTGAATTTGAGCGTCGATTCTTCTGCGACACCATGCCCGCCTTATTCGACGACGGCGACGCACCCACGCTGATTGTCCAAAGCTATTACGTACACAGCGACAACTACGGCTTACGCGTGCGCCTACAGGCGCACACCGTGCGACTCGACATGAACGAACACACCGACCCGATACAGGTGCTCGACCGCTACCGTGACGCATTCAGCGAAGCCTTCGTTACTGTCAAAGGCCCCTCCGTCGGCGGCACACGATACGAAGCCGAACATGAAATCGACGTGCGGGTGGCCGCCGAACTCGTCAAGCGCGGCGGAACCAGCATTATCAAAAACCGTTTCTCCGCATGGATCGGCGAAGACGGATGGAGCATCGACGTATTCGGCGGAGACAACGCTCCCCTCGTCATCGCAGAAGCGGAACGCAGCGGACCAGTCACCAATCTGATCATTCCCTCGTTCTGCGTCACGGAAATCACCGACGAACCACGATTCAGCAACGACGGACTGGCCTCACGCCCCTATCGGGCATGGAGTGACGACTTCCGCAACGAATTGCATCGCAACGGTCCGCACTTCGACCAAACCTTCGGCCATAACCGTATGGAACACTAATGCACGACGGCAAAGTGCCGCAAGCGTGACGCCGTAACAGATTCAGTACATCAACGTTGCCAAACGGCGACGGGCACGCTGCACACGCTCATCGGTAGGCTCAGGAATGGCAAAATACTCCAGCAGACGCTTGCGTACATCACCCAAATCCGCGCGGTGGGTTGCGGCATGGTCCAACAACCGTGCAAACGCATCATCAATCTGCCCGCCAATCATATCGACATCAGCCACGGCCAGCTGCGCCTGCACATCATCAGGGCGATTCGCCGCTTCCTCGCGCACCTCACGAACATTCGCCGTCGCGGAACGAGCCAACAGCAATGCCTTCGCACGCTCACGAGCAGCCAATACATCACGAGGATCAGCTTCCAGTACCTTGGCATATGCTTCCGCCGCAGCCGCGTATTCACCCTGCTGCGCCAACGCATACGCCTGCTCATGTTGCGGCAGCACCACAGGTTCGGTCGACGCCTCCTGAGTATCCACGTCGCCCTCACCACTAAACGGCGCCACACCGGTTACCCCCGACTGCTGCGCAACCTCCACCAGTTTGGGAAATACCTCATCGACAATCTGACGCATCTCATCGTCAGACGGCACCCCTTGCAGCAACGGCATGGGACGTCCATTAATCAATGCAAACAACGCAGGAGCACCCTGCACTTGGAACGCTTGGGCAATCGCAGGATACGCCGCCACATCGATGCGCGACAGCTGCAGTTTGCCGCCCATCGCATTAATCGCGTCCCCCAACGTGCGTGCCATTGCAAACAACCGATCATCGGTGGGAATCCACAGTAGCAGCACAATCGGGAACGTGGTGGACGTCTGCACCAGCGCTTGGAATGTCGACTCCGTGGTGTCGATAACGTATCCACCAGCCGCAGGGGCACCACCCTGCTGCCCAGGCTCGGCCTGTACCTGATGGCCCAATGCCTCCAAATCCACTGCACCGGCCAACGAAAATCCCGGAGTAAACTGCTGCGCCATCATGCCTCCCGCACTATTCAGCCGCCACATGGGCAGCCCAACATTCGTTTCTCGTTTCTTCAGCTTAGTAGCACAAACCGCCCACAAACGCCGTCACAGCGCCTCAACCTTAATCGGCTGGCGTTCTGCGCCAACAGCCATAATATGCTTGCCTGAGCCAGCAGGAGGCACATACAAAGCGATAACGTTGACATATGTTACCTTCATGGTGCTCGTGGCCTTGCCGTCGCCAAACAACGCTTTTTCCGCATCGGATGCAGGCAAGGATTCGCGTCCCTCGCCCGCCTGGCGAGTCCATTCGGAATTAATCTGCGCCACCACCAAATCGCCGCCATCGCTCGAACGCATGATGCGCAACGCATCAGGGACCGCCGAGAACGTCTGCTGCTGGGTGCCGTTATTGCGTTCCATACCCGCTTGCACCGCCGCCGTCAACGAGTCAATTTCCTGGCGGAACGCATCATTATCCACCTGAGAGGCGTACTTACTGTCCGATCCATGTTGCAACACGTCGGCGTAACGTTCCACCGCTTCCTTCGGCGTCGCCACCAAGCCGCCGTCATCCGACTTGCCCATCGACGAACCAATGGAAGGAATGGCAAACTTCGGCAACTCCACTCCAGCAAACAACCGAGCCACGCCCCACAGCTTGTAATTCTGCCGCGCGGCATCCTGCGTCATCACCAGCAAACGCTGCGACTGCTGGTCATCCGTCACCGTCGTAATGGTGAACACATGACGAGGCCACCCGGCATCCGTCGGCACAATCACCTGCGAAATACCCGTGGGAATCGTGGTTTTCTTATCAAGATTGCCGGTAGCTTTGGCCACGTCAATCTCACTAGTGCGAATCTGCAACTGCGGACCGGTCAACACCTGGCCCAAGTCATCAGTATTTCGCGCGTCATTAGCGGCAGATAGAGTGTCTAAAATCCTGGTACGGATACGCTTCTCTTGCGCCTGCGTCACATCCGGAACCGCCGATGACGATGCGTTGCCAGTGGAGGGCGATGGCACCTGCCCATTGCATGCGCCCAAACCCACCACCATCAGCGCCGTCGTCAATGCGGCGGCAAACGCATGATACTTCCGATTCATATTCAGCGCCCCTTCTCAGCATGCTTGTCCGACGACGAATCTTGACCATCAGCTACGTCATCGTTCTTACCGGACGAGGCATCAGACTGTTCATCGAGTTCGGCATCGGCATCGACGTCGGATCCGCGCTCGGTTCCGGCGCCGGATTGGGCCTCAGCCTCGGACTGATTTATTAAGTCATCCGTGGATTCGGCAGCAAATCCGTTGTTGTCAGCGTCAGCCTCCTCAACAGCATCCACAGCAGCCTCATCAGCAGAGTCCTCAATAGAGCCTTCAGCAGTGCTCTCGGCAACGTCCGTATCACCAGTCTCGAAAACTGTCTCGGCATCTTCTGACTCGCGCATATCATCGACGTCAGTCGTCATATCGCCATCCGGCTGCGATTCACGTTGCAGACGGGCAAAATACGCCTGCCATACATCTTGCTCGTTGCCATCGGACACCTCATCGGAGGCACCCTTCTCTCGCACAGCATCGTCTGCCTGCCGTTCGGCCACCATATTGCGGTGTCTCGGATCAACGATCTTGGGGACAGCGGACGCACCACCACTATGCCGTCCAACCGCACGCTTCGCATGGCGTCGCGAACCGCCAGTTACAACAGCACAAACCGCCATCACAGTACCCGATAATGCCTCCCATACACCAACATCCTCGGCAACACGATGCTGCGCAGGTGCAACATTCGCCGTAGTACCGCCACGACGGCGCTTATGTGGTTCCATCGCAAATACCGAAGCCGCCAACACCGCCAGCAGCATCAACAAACCGGCCGCAATATACAACGGCGTCGCGAAATCAGGCACACTTTGTCGATGCCACCGCAACGACACCGTCACCCGACCGGGGTCCTCGCCCGCATCCACAATCAACGATTCATCCGCCGAAGCCTGTTTGACCTCGGCATGGACCACCTGCGTACCGCACGTGACGGAACGCCACATATCAGCATCTTGGAAGGCCACCTCGCCCTCGGCCTGCTCCTGCTTGTCCGAAGCCAGCATCGACCCCACCGACAGCGTCTTCCAATCCGACAAACCCGTAATGCGCGTATACGCATCGGAACCGACCCAACCAACAGCGTCCTTCGCGCTGCCCACCGCAAGACACACATGCTGCGAGGCATCGGCGGCACGCACCGTCACCTGCACGTCACTGTCCAATATATTGAGCACGCCCGGATCGGACACCACATATCGCGCATTACGCACCGAGGCTGAAGCAGCAATCACCGCATCCGGCTTCCATACCGTGGCATTGAGTACACCAACCGCCATGCACGCAACCGCCAACAAGCCCAAGATAGGCGTGACCACGCCACGCATAAACTTAGCGTGCCTGGTAGGTTCACGTCGCACATGGTGCGAACCCGAAGTCTTTTCGTGAGTGCTCATACTTTCACTATCGTAACGGCAGCATCGTACTCCCACAGCAAAAACGATATACCCCTGCCACTTCACCACATCACGTCAGGGCGGCAAGCAATACGCGCCGCCCCGACAATACCGACCGACCGACCAACCCCACGATTAATACGCGGCGAGAATATCCACCACAAACACCAACGTGGAATTGGCGGGAATCTCACCCTGCGCTTGGTCGCCATACCCCAGATCCGGCGGAATCACCAGCAGCACCTGCGAGCCAACCGTCTGACCGGCAAGACCCTCCTGCCAACCCTTCACCACGCCCGACAAGGAGAAGGACGACGCCTCGCCGCGATCCCACGACGAATCGAACTGCTTGCCATTGGTCAGCCAACCCGTGTACTGCACCTTCAATGTATCCGAAGACTCCACCGTCTTGCCCGAGCCCTTAATCAGCGGCTGCACTACCAAGTCCGCCCCCGGCTGATACCCATTCATATCGATGGAAGGCTTGCCGTTCTTGGCCAACGTTACCTTCGGCAGGTTGGAGGGAATATCCTTCACCGCTTCGCCGGTTGCACGCTTATAGTCCTTGGACTTCGACACAATCGTCATCGCCATAATGTATGGGACGCTCGATGATGACGAAGTGTCATTGGAACCGATCGCCAACGTCGTATTAATCTTCTGCCCCACCATCAACTGCATGTAAGGGTACTGCTTAATCTGCGAATCCGTCAGTTCCACCGAGCAATCCGGCGTATTCTTCTCCCACGTGCTCATCACCTTGGAGCCGTCCGTCGCGTTATAGCTCACGCCCTGCATGCAGACACGATCGCCCTTCTGCACCGTATCGCCATTGCCTTTTTGCACGATGGCATATGCGCCGTCCTCCACCTCAAGGGGCGTATGAAACACCAACTTAGGTTCTTCGCCAGGCTTCGTTGAGACCGACAAACCAGGAATCTGATGCAAATCGGAAGCGGAATCGCTCTTATCGGCCGTCTTGCTTGACGAACAAGCCGTCAAGCCCAGCGACAATACCACCGCGCAAGCCGCGGCCATAGTTTTGACCATAGTACGAGAAAATGTCACCATACGCATATGAGCAACCCTAGCGGCAAACCTTGATTTTTGCTCACATATCTCCCAAATGCATTCAGAAAAGCCGCATTTCTCCGTTATCAGTACCCTTCATGTCCTCATAGTCCAAGATCATGCACTCAAAACCACGATCCTGCGCCAACACACGAGCCTGTGGGGTGATACTTTGCGCGGCAAAAATACCGCGTACTGGAGCCAGCAGAGGGTCACGATTCAACAGCTCGCAGTAGCGTGTCAACTGCTCGACCCCATCAATGCCCCCATGCCTCTTAATTTCAATCGCCACATGCGTACCCTCGGCATCCACCGCCATGATATCGACCGGACCAATCGCCGTCGGATACTCACGACGCACCAGACGCGCCCCCTCGCCAATACGCTCGATCTGTTCGGCAAGATAGCGCTGCAAATGATCTTCAACACCTTCTTTGGTCAGTCCAGGATCCTCTCCCAAATCATAGGTTTCGTCACTATACACGTGATGCAACGTGACCTCCAACACGTCGCTGCTTTTCGCCGCGCTTACGCGCAAAACCGTATGCGCGTCCTCCTGCCCTTCCGTCGGCTCAACCTGACGCATATCGCATGGAGCCGCCATCCAATTCAGCGGCTTGTACGATCCCAACTCCGAAAAAATCAATACACTGCCATCAGCCTTAATCAGCAACACTCGCTTCGCTTGCGGCAACGAGGCCGAAAGACGACCCGAATACACGGCACTACAGTCAGCAACAATAATTCGCACCCAAACCACTGTACCCCATGCGGCATGCAACCATGCACGGCAACGCCGCCACGCCGCACCTCACACTCCCAAAAAAACAGCGTGGGCGGCAAGCCATACGCTTACCGCCCACACTTATCGCGCGTCCGCTCGTGGTCTCTCGCCACCTGGCGAACCGAGGCAACCGCACCGGCAAGATACCTGCCGGGCTTACCAGCGCGGCAGACCACCCATACGTCGCCTATCAGTCCTCGCCAGCGGTTCTCACCACGTCGCGCCCGCGTTCAACAGCCACCGTCAGCTTGTTCGAGTCGAAGGAAATGAACCCATCCGTAACCTCAAACACATGACGCTCGCCATCGGGATCAATCACCGTCACCGTACCCTCTTTGATCAGAGTGAGCACCGGCTCATGATCCGGCAGAATGCCCATGCCACCCTCCGACGCGGGAATGGTCACGGACTTCGCCGTGCCCTCCCACACCGGGTGATCGGCTGCAACGATATTGACCTGCATAATCGAACCGGCCATTACGCACCAAATTCCTTCTGCATGTCATGCCACTTGCGTTCCAGATCCTCGATGCCGCCGATGCCGGAGAAGGCTTGCTCGGGAACCTCGTCGTACACGCCGTCGCAAATACGGGTGAACGCCTCGATGGTCTCCTCCGCCGGAACATACGATCCGGGACGACCCGTAAACTTCTCAGCCACGTAGAAGTTCTGGCCCAAGAACTGCTCGATCTTACGAGCACGGTTCACCGTGGTCTTATCCTCTTCGCTCAACTCGTCGATACCAATCAGGGCGATGATGTCCTGCAACTCCTTGTTGCGCTGCAGAATCGCCTTGACGCGGTTGGCGCAGTCATAATGCGCCTGACCGACGTAACGCGGGTCAAGAATACGCGACGTGGACGCCAACGGATCGACCGCAGGGTAAATACCCTTCGACGCAATCTCACGAGACAACTCGGTCGTCGCATCCAAATGGGCGAAGGTCGTCGCCGGAGCAGGATCCGTGTAATCGTCAGCAGGCACGTAAATAGCCTGCAGCGACGTAATCGAATGGCCACGCGTAGACGTAATACGCTCCTGCAAAGCGCCCATCTCATCAGCCAGGTTCGGCTGATAACCCACGGCGGACGGCATACGACCCAGCAAGGTCGACACCTCGGAACCGGCCTGCGTAAAGCGGAAGATGTTATCGATGAACAACAGCACATCCTGGTTCTGCACATCACGGAAATACTCCGCCATCGTCAGAGCCGTCAACGACACGCGCAAACGAGTTCCCGGCGGCTCATCCATCTGACCGAAGACCAGCGCAGTCTTCTCCAAGACGCCAGCCTCTTCCATTTCACCGATCAAGTCGTTGCCCTCACGGGTACGCTCGCCCACGCCAGCGAACACGGACACACCGCCGTGATTCTGGGCCACGCGCTGAATCATTTCCTGAATCAACACGGTCTTGCCAACGCCAGCGCCACCGAACAAACCAATCTTGCCGCCCTGCACATACGGGGTCAGCAAATCGATGACCTTGATACCGGTTTCAAACATCTGGGTCTTGGACTCCAGCTGGTCGAACGCCGGAGGATTGCGATGAATAGGCCAACGCTCGGTAATCGTGACCTGCTCGCCTTCCTTCTTATTGAGAATGTTGCCGGACACATCGAACACATGTCCCTTGGTCACATCACCAACCGGCACCATAATCGGGCCGCCGGTATCCACCACCGTAGCGCCACGCACCAAGCCATCAGTCGGCTTGAGGGCGACGGCGCGAACCGTGGAGTCACCCAAGTGCTGCTCCACCTCAAGGGTGATCTCGTGAAGAGTCTCGCCCTCCGTGTTGCCCACGTTGGTGATCTGCACCTTCAGAGCGTTATAAATGTCGGGCAGGTGGCCCACCGGGAACTCGACGTCGATAACCGAGCCCTGGACGCGTGTAATGCGTCCGCTCACCGGCTCGACCGCCGATTCCTCAGGAGCCGCAGTGGTCTGATTCTCAGCCATTTCGCGTTCCTACTCTTCCTCTTTGTTCAGCGCGTCGGCGCTGCCGATAATTTCGGTAAGTTCCTGGGTAATCGATGCCTGACGGGAAGCGTTGAGCTTGCGAGTCAGCACATCAATGAGATTTCGAGCGTTCTCCGTAGCGGTATGCATGGCGTTCTGCCGGCTTGCCGTTTCGGATGCCGCGGCCTCGAGCAGACACTCGTGGATACGCGACTGGATGTACTTGGGCAACACCACATCCAGCACTTCGTCCACACCCGGCTCGAAAGCATACAGAGGCGCGACCTGCGCATCCTCTTCCTCGCTTTCGCTCCCCACGAGCTCCACCGGCAACATGCGCAGCACGCGAACCTTCTGCACCACCATGTTGATGAACTCGGTGAATACAATGTACAGTTCGCTCACGCCACCCTGTTCGGCGGGCTTCATATAGGCATCCAGCAAAGCGTTTGAAATCTTTTCAGCGATTTCCACACCAGGCTTGTCGGTATCACCCTCCCATGTGGCGACAATATCGCGGTTACGGTACTTGTAGTACGTTACGCCGCGCCTGCCATACACGTAGAGTTCCGGTTGCTTGCCGTCTGCATCCAGACGGGCAAGCAACCCCTCCGTCTCACGAATAATCGACGAAGTGTATGCGCCAGCCATACCACGGTCAGCCGTCAGCGCCAGAACCGCAACCCGCGGGTTGTTTTCTTCCTTGCGCACAATCGGATGCGTGATATGGGTGTGGGCGACCAAAGCCTGAACGGCATCGAAAATCGCATCAGCGTACGGCCTCGCGTCCAAAGCCACCTTACGGGCCTTGGCAATATGCGAGGACGCGATCATCTCCTGCGCGTTGAAAATCTTCTCCAACGACGCCGTGGAGGCAATCCGTGACTTGAATGCGAGCTGCGATCCCATGACTTACTTCTTTTCTCCTGCCATCGGATGCTTCGGATCAGTCTCAGGCTTGTCCGCGTTGGCGACAATCTTCTCCTGCTCGACCGGCGTCTGCGGGCGCGGCATGGGCTTCTTGTCCACCAGTGGCTTGCCGGCATTCGTCACGAACGTCGTGCGGAACGCCTCAACTGCCTTGTCCAGCTTGGCCTCAGCCTCAGCGGTGAAATCTTCGGTATCACGAATCGTCGTGAGGATATCCGTGTTGTGGTCGAGATAGTCCAACAGACCCTTCTCGAACGGCAACACATCCACCAAATCCAAGTCATCAAGCTTGCCGTGCGTACCGGTCCACACCGACACCACTTCCTGCTCCATCGAATACGGCGAGAACTGCGGCTGCTTGAGCAACTCGGTCAAACGAGCGCCACGAGTCAGCTGCGCCTTGGAAGCTGCATCCAAATCAGAAGCGAACATGGCGAAGGATTCCAGCGAACGATACTGCGCCAGCGAAATCTTCAACGTGCCAGACACCTTCTTCAACGCCTTGGTCTGCGCCGCGCCACCGACGCGGGACACCGAGATACCGACGTCCACGGCAGGACGCTGGTTGGCGTTGAACAAATCCGACTGCAAGAAGATCTGACCATCGGTAATCGAAATGACGTTCGTCGGAATATAAGCGGAAACGTCATTCGCCTTTGTCTCGATGATCGGCAGACCGGTCATCGAACCGCCGCCCAAATCATCGGACAGCTTCGCGCAGCGTTCCAGCAAACGCGAATGCAAGTAGAAGACATCACCAGGATACGCCTCACGCCCCGGCGGACGACGCAGCAACAGCGAAATCGAACGATACGCCTCGGCCTGCTTCGACAAATCATCGAACACAATCAGCACATGCTTGCCGTGGTACATCCAGTGCTGGCCAATGGCCGAACCGGTGTAGGGAGCAATGTACTTGAAACCAGCCGAATCAGAAGCCGGGCTCGCCACGATGGTGGTGTACTCCATCGCGCCGGCCTCTTCCAAGCTCTGACGCACCGAAGCAATGGTGGAACCCTTCTGTCCAATTGCCACGTAAATACAACGCACCTGCTTGGTGGGGTCACCGCTCAACCAATTCTGCTTCTGGTTGATGATGGTGTCGATCGCAATAGCCGTCTTACCCGTCTGACGGTCGCCGATGATGAGCTGACGCTGGCCACGACCAATCGGCGTCATCGCGTCGATAGCCTTCAAACCAGTCGACATCGGCTCATCCACCGGATGACGATGCATCACGTCCGGCGCCTGCGCCTCAAGAATACGACGTCCCTCGCTCTTGATCTCGCCCAATCCATCAATCGGATTGCCCAGCGGATCCACGGTACGTCCCAAATACCCGTCGCCCACGGGCACGGACAGCACCTCGCCGGTACGACGCACTTCCTGGCCTTCCTCAATGCCAGCGAAATCACCGAGAATCACCACACCGATTTCGCGGGCGTCCAGGTTGAACGCCAAGCCAAGCGTGCCATCCTCAAAGGTGAGCAGCTCATTGGCCATGCAACCAGGCAGTCCCGTCACATGCGCAATACCGTCGCCGGCGGTAGCCACATACCCCACTTCCTGGGTCGGCACGTCCGACGGCTTGTACGACTCGACAAACTGGTCGAGCGCCTTGCGTATCGCGGCGGGATCAATGGTCAGTTCTGCCATGATCACTCCTTATTGGTTTGTTATTCATTTGACTGTTACGTCTGTTTGTTGCTCCGCGCCAGGCTCATGCGTTCGCATGCACCGCACGTTGCAAATGCTTCAACTGCGCGACAACCGTATTGTCGGTCACTTCGTCGCCCACCTGCACCCGCATACCGCCGATCACCATGGGATCGACCACGGAATTGACGTGCACCGGATAACCCAGCTTGTCGGTGTACACCGCGACCAAACGCTTGATCTGGTCGTCGGAGAGCTCCGACGCAGTGGTCACCGTAATCATCGATTCGCCCATATGCCGGGAGAACTTATTGATCAGCCATTGCACGGTGGACAGGTACCTGCGATTGCGTAGATTGCACGTGGCATGCTCCGCGAGCCTCATGGTGACCTTATCCAAATCGTTGCCGTCAAGCACACTGTGCAACAGCGCAATGCGAGCCTGCGCATCGGCATGATCATCGGAGAGCTCCGAACGCACCACCGGCAGATTCAATAGTGCGGAATGCAGCTTCGCCAATTCGATGGACACACGCAGCGTCGATTGAGTGGCGTCGGCGTAATACATCATCGCGTCCACGCCGAAATCCTCCACCGCGTTAGCGATATCGGACACCCGGCTCCACTTGCGTCCCACCACATCGGTGAGAATCTCCATCGTCATGGGATCAACCTGGTCACCGACCAGCGAGTTCAGCAACGTAATCTTGTCCGCCACGGGACGGGCAGGATCGGTGAGCGCACGTTCCAGCCTGCTGTTGCGATCGAGCACACCGGTCATGGAAAACAGCTCGTTGCCGATCCTCCACGCCCGCTCGCCGCTTTCACGCAGCTTGGGTGCCAGCGAGTCACGAGATACGCGATCCGCGATACGCGATGCCTCACCTCGCATGTGTCACCTCACTTTCTTATGTTCGCCTTCAGCGCTTGTCGCCATCCATCTCATCGATCAGCTGATCGATCATCGACGACTGCACCGCGTCGCTTTGCAACTGCGAGCCAAGAATCTTGCCGGCAAGCGCCGTAGCCAGCGCACCGACTTCACTCTTCAAGCTCACCATCGCCTGCTGCTGCTGCGACTCAATGGAACGCTGCGCGTTGGCAGTGATCTGAGCCGCTTCGCTTTCCGCACGCGAACGCGCATCGGCGATAATATGCGACGCTTCGGCACGGGCGTCATCACGAATCTTGGACGCCTCCACACGAGCCGTGCTCAACTGAGCCTCATACTTGTGCTTCGCCTCGTCGGCCTCTTTCTGGGCCTGCTCGGCCTTGGCGATGCCGCCTTCGATCTTCTCGGCACGCTCGTCGAACACAGCCTGGAACTTGGGCAGGAAGAACTTATAGAAGAAAATGGCAATAATCACCAAGATGATGAGCGACCACACCAAGTCGTAGGTTTCAGGAAGAAACAGCTTGATGCCGTCCACAGCCATAGGTTCCACGCCTGCCTCCTTTCGTTAGTTCGTTCTCTGTTCGGATACCGACGCAATTTATTGGAAGATGAAGTACGCGATAAAGCCGAGCAGCGCAAGAATCTCGATAAGACCAAAGCCCAGCCACATCAGCACCTGGATACGGCCGCTCAATTCAGGCTGACGCGCGGTGGCCTCGATAGCCTTGCCGAACACGATGCCAATACCAATGCCAGGGCCAATGGCCGCAAGACCATAGCCAATGGTGCTGAGGTTGCCCGCAACTTCGGCGAGAGTAATGAGATCCATGGTTATTTCCTTTCTTATGGTTCCCGTATGAAGCGTGTTGTACACAACACACGATGTGCTGGTTAATAACCTACTCTTCCGGGTAGCTCAAATTGATGTACACGGTGCTCAACGTGGCGAAGATGAATGCCTGCATGGCGGCGACGAACATTTCAAACAATGTCATCACGAAACCACTGGCAAACGTCACCGCGCCCAAGCCGATAAACAGCTTGTTCTCCGCGTCGATCAAGAAAAATTGCGTGGCCGCGAAACACAACGCGACCAGAATGTGCCCGGCAATCATATTGGCAAACAGTCGAATCGCCAACGATGCCGGTCGAATAATGACAATATCCAGCAACTGCATCGGTACAAGAATGATGTAGATGGGCCACGGCACACCTTCCGGAAGCAGCTCCTCCTTAAGGAACTTGCCCAAGCCCTTGCCCTGCACCGCGGCAATCCAATACTGGCAGAACGTCCACATGGCAAACAGCAACGGCATAACCACCGTCGCGGTCGCTGCGATATTCATACCAGGGATGACGCCGCAAATGTTGAATACCAAAATCGTCAAGAAGATCGTGGTAATCATGGGTACATAACGGCGGCCGCGTTCGGGTCCCATCACCTCGTAGACGATGTTATTGCGCACAAAATCAATCACCCATTCAACCGCACCCTGCCAACGTCCGGGCACTACCTTGGCGCGCTTGGCTGTGATACCCAGCACGAGCAGCATTACCACCGTGGCAATGATACGAATGAAGATGATGCGGTTTACCGCGAATGGCGTCCCCTGGAAGAGAATTTCGGGGGGAAGGAACTCGTCGATGCTCGGCGCCTGGAAACCAGCACCTGAGGCGAGCGACATGCCCGCATCAACCATACCAACCATCCATGCCTCCTAGAATTCTTCGACCAATTCTGATGCCTGGCCTATGCAACGGTTGAGGCGAATGTGACGTTGGAAAACACGTCCGTCCAGCCGTTATCCGCAAGCCCAGCACCCGTCCGGCGAAAGCCTCACGTGCGCCAGATGCCGCTTGCGAATGGCTAGATGTTGATTGTGCAACTGGTGTCGGACATGATGGCAAAACCCTTACGGCACAATGCTTGCGCGGCGTTTCTTGCAACGATTTTCATGGATTTCCCTAGGGATTTCCCCGGTAAGTGACGCAAAATAGTGCAATTTGTCGCGCAGGTTACCGTGTCGTTCACGACTTTTGTGCCTCGAATATCAGCAAAAGCATCGACCAACGGACGTTATCTCACCATGCGAACCATGCATATCGACGAGATGTCAGCCGCGACGATACCCGCCGTATCAACATGGCAACGATGAAACACACGGGCCACACCGGCGCGACCAGAACATACGACTCAGCCGAAACCGAAGACCGACCCACTGACGACGCAACGCCGCAGTGCCGCAGACGCAAAGCGTTACGCCAATGCACCACATCAACAACCCCGCCCCAACAAGGACCTCAACGACTTGCCTCGACCAAACCATACCCATCGCGCAGCAACGGCGCAAAATCATCGCATCGCGGCGACGCCGGCTCATGACGCAACGACCGATCCGTACCCAAACGCCCACTCGCCCGCAATTGAGGAATCTGCTCCAACTCATACGGCGTCGTCTGATACACCCAATTCAACCAATTGCGCCACAGCAGATTCGCATGCGCACGCCACGCAAACACCGGCTCCAACGACGGATCGTCATGGGGAAAATAATGCTCGGGAAACGGCACGTTCTCCAACCCGCGAGCCATGTCGCGCTCATACTCCTGCGCCAACGTGTCCTTGCCGTATTCCCAATGCCCCAAGGCAAACACTTCCGAAAAATCGCGGGTCGCCAACAACCCCGGGCCAGACTGCGGACCCCAAGTCAACACCTGTACATCAGCGCACGCCGCGACATCGCTCTCATCAACGTCGGCAAGACGCGAATGAGGCTGTAAGGCAATCTCGTCAAAGCCGTTGGTCAGGAAACAATACTCATCCTGCAGATACTGCGGAAAAACGCCGAACAACTTCATCGCGCGATCGCGCTTATGCACGCCATAACGCTTCCACAACGCCCCCATCGCACCCCAGCACAGATACATCGTGGAAAACACATGCGAGGACGCCCACTCCAGAATCTCGCAAAACTCATCCCAGTAGTCCACTTGCTCGAACGGCAGATGCTCCACCGGCGCACCCGTGACAATGAAACCGTCATAATAGTTGTCGCGCAACGCATCCAACGTTTCATAGAACTTCACCAAATGATCGGCGCTCACATGCGTGGACTCATGCGTGGAGGTCTTCATGAAGTCGATTTCCACCTGCAACGGTGATTTCGATATCAGACGCAGCAACTGCGTTTCCGTCTCGATTTTCTTCGGCATGAGATTCAGCAGCAGCACCCGCAGCGGACGCACGCGCTGCCCACGCGCTTGAGACTGGTCCAAAGCAAAAATACGCTCGGCATCGAGAATATCGCGCGCCGGAAGGTCAAGAGGAATCGTGATCGGCATACCTCTATTATGACGACAACCTTGTATGTGCCATACCGCATGTCCAATAATGAGTATTGCCGAGTGGCACACGACACTACAACCAGAGGGGCACCAGATAAGACCGTGCCGACACCGGGCACAGCGACAGCGGCGCTATACCGATGCAGCAGCAGTGCAACAGCCACCACGACCGCAACGCAACACGCCGACTTGACTTTTCGCAACTCACACCTATTGTAGATAGAGCTGTTTTCAAGCAGCCGACGCGGGGTGGAGCAGCTCGGTAGCTCGCTGGGCTCATAACCCAGAGGTCATAGGTTCAAATCCTGTCCCCGCTACCAACAAACAAGGGCTAGGAATCATTATGATTCCTAGCCCTTTTTCGTTGCCACTCTTGCGTCTTGGACCAACGCCGACTTATTGCAGAGTCCGCCGTCGAATCACCGCCAGCATGCCGGCACCAAGCAGTCCTCCAGCAACGCCGATTCCAATCAATGGCAGGACGGACGACCCCGTATGCGCCAACTGGGGCTCAGGCATCATGACCCGCACGGACTCTCCCTCCACTCCCAAGGCGTGGGTCGCCAGCACATCACCTTGAGCAGACATCACCGAAGCCTGCCAGTACACCACTCCGGTCTGCGGCGAGCGCACCTTCGGGCTACTCACCTGCTGCTGATCCAACGTGTGGTCAAGTGGCACGCGTGCCTCTTTGAGCAATTCGGCGGGTTCACCATTGCGCGCGTGTGCCGCTTGTGCCGGGTCTGCATCATACGCAATGGCGCGATATGCGGTGAACTGCACGTAGGCGCCTTCGGGAAGATCGCCGCTGATGCGAGCCGTGTCATGGAATGCTTCATCGACCATGACTTGCGGCGCTGATACTTGCGTGACAATGCTTACCGGTCGCACCACCGGCAGTGGTTCTACCTTGGTGCGTTCCCAGCCGTCGTTGTACGCGCTGGCGGCGGGCATCACTCGATCATCGCCGGCAAAATTCCATACGAATACATACCATCCTGGTTTGTCGGCGGTTATGGTGACGGGATTACCGTGCGCATCCGGCACGCCGCCGCCAACACGCAACGTACCGTTTACTGCCGGGTATTCCCACGTGCCAATACGACGATGATGTTCATCTTCTTGTGGTACCTGTTCGGTCGATGGACGGTACGTGTCGGTGGCCGTGGGGTCGTGCTCGTCGCCGGCCCACCACACGCTTACGGTTGCGGTGCGAGTATCGGCGCGCAAACCAATTGCAGCGTTGCCACCAAATGTACCGTGGTCTTCGGGGAATCCGGACACGTGAATGGTGTCGCTCAACTCCGCTCCCACTATGGCGGAATGATCCGTCACCGTAGACCATACTGTCACCGCACTGGCGTTGACGTTGGTTTCCGTAGGTTCCAGATACGCGCTGACAAAGTCGCCGGTCAGATAGTCACGTGCTCGTTCGTTTTGGCGTTCGCGTTCAAACGCCCAAATCCATGTTCCCAATGTGCCGTTCGCCTTAGCCGTATACGGTTTGCCTTGCGCGGTTACGGCACGAGCCTGCACGGTTTGCCCCGGCCCGCTGAACGTGGCCGTTGCTTCGGCAGCCGGGACCACGCCTCGCTCGCGCAATCGCGCCAGAAAATCAGTGGCTTGCTCCCCCGCATGTGGCGCAACCGTAGCTCCAGCACGCGCAATATCAATACCTTCCACATACCAACCATGTGCGGTAAGTTCAACGCCCGAAGCCCAAGGACTCTCCGCATCCGCTACACCCGACGTCACCACATCGATTACCGGATCTCCTGGCTTCACGCTGACGCGCTCCACATGCGTGGTTACCACCGGTGCAAAATCCTTCCGCACGGCAATGTGAATTCCTTCACGCGGTTCATATGCCGTATCGGCAAAACGAACATAATCCTGGTTGCTCACCAACTGGCGAAGCGTAGGATACCCTCGCTCCACCGCAACCTGAACGTCACCGGCTCCCGTGGCATGCCAAGCATATTGCCGCGGCTCGTCGCCGGACTCCCCGGCCGCCGTAACGGAGCCATCGTCAAATACCGCCGGCCCCTGCAATGTCACCCGATACGGCACGCCGCTCACCAGATGCCCTTCGCCGTCGGTGGCCTCAACCATCAACGTGCCAGCACGCCTGCCCTCCCCATAACGCTGATCAACATGAACGTCAGCGGATACCGCTCTACTGGACTCTTGCCACAGCTCATCCGCACGCCCCACAACCTGCGGATACGCCGCCATCACCGTGTTGCGGCGAGCCTGCCATTGCGCACCGTTGAGGTCGAAATGATCATGCGCCAAAACGGCAATGGCCGCATGGGTTAACGGATCATGCTGCTCGCGGTAACGATTCGCCAACCCCCCACACGCCTTGCGGCATCGCCGTCAGCAATCCCGCGCTCTTCAGTGACCATCAACGTGGAAGTCCTGCCTGCTTCAATGCAGTACACCGGATGCCCATCCTGCATTCCCAAAGCGCCAATGTGCAATGGAATATTCGCATGACGATATGGCAATGACATTCCCTCCGGCGCGGAAGCCAGCCTCGTTGCCGCCACCGCCACACCAGCCTGCGTCATCCCCATCACCAATACCGCGCACCAGCAGCACACCGCCGCCAACACGCTTCGTATGACCCGTCTCATAATATGTCCTTTCGCTTGTAGGCACGGCAGGAACGCCGAACACCGCACTAGCGAGACTCACATAATTAACGAGTGCCTGTCGCGCATAACCAAGCGTGGTGGTCGAAGGCCCGTCACTACGGCGTGTTGTGGATAACTCCGCTCACCATAACCGCAACGCCTTATACAATGGGCGTATGGCAGCAACACCACAGCGAGCGGCTCGCCGCAGCACTTCCAAGCCAACCACCGACGGACAGCTGGGAGCACCCACCATCCCCACTACCGACGACACCCAATTCGGCCGCGTCGTCATCATGGACATCACCCCGTGCGCGGAACAAGGACGCTATCCCGCGCGCGTCGAATTAGGCGAACCCTTCACGGTAAGCGCCCAAGTGTTCATGGAAGGACGGGCCACCGTAGGCGCCACCGCCGTGCTGCGCAACCCACGCGGCAAAATCATGCAGCGTCTGCCCATGACCTGCATCAACCAAGGCCTTGACCGCTGGACCGCCGTGCTGTACGCCGGCACTGCCAGCGACTGCAAACCCTGGCAGGACGGCTATGCCGCCGTCAAGCGACAGTTGGGCCTGTGGACCGTCACCATCGAAGGTTGGGAGGATTCCTACCGCGCCTGGCTGCACGACGCCCGCATCAAAGTACAGGTCAATGACGATGTCGACAACGCACTGCACGCCGGCATCGCGCTGCTGCGACGCTGGGCCAACGACACCGACGCCGCGCTTGGCGCCCGCGAGCGCAAAACCGTGCTGACCGCCGCCGAGCAACTTGCCGATACGAGCTTGGATCCCGCCGAACGTCTGTCTGTTTGCGACAGCGAGGTGCTGACCCGCATTCATCGGGAGCATCCTTTGCGAGACGCGCTATCGTGCAGCGCGGCGCAGCGCGTGCGTGTGGAGCGTCCTGCGTCGAGTTTTGCGGCGTGGTATCAATTCTTCCCCCGCTCGGAAGGCGCCACCTTTGACACGCGTACGCAACGCATGGTTCCCGGCACGCTGCGCACGGCATTGCAAGGTTTGCAACGTGCGGCGGACGAGGGGTTCGACATCGTGTATCTGCCGCCGATTTTCCCCATTGGCGTGACGAACCGCAAGGGACGCAACAACGCGCTTGTTGCCGGGCCGGATGATCCTGGTTCGCCGTTTGGCATCGGCAGCGAACTCGGCGGCCACGACACGGTCGACCCGCTGCTCGGCACCATGGAGGATTTCCGCGCGTTTACCGCACGCGCCCACGAGTTGGGGCTGGAAATCGCGTTGGATTTCGCCCTGCAATGCTCGCCCGATCATCCATGGGTGCGCGAACATCCGAACTGGTTCCGTCACAAGAGCGATGGCAGCATTGCGTTTGCGGAGAATCCACCCAAGAAGTATCAGGACATTTATCCCATCGATTTCAACGAGGACATGGCTGGCATCGAACGCGAGGTCATCCGTATCCTCACCTTGTGGATAGAAGCGGGGGTAACCATCTTCCGTGTGGATAACCCGCATACCAAGCCGGTACGTTTCTGGCAGGATGTCATCGCCGCCATTACGGCGAAGCATCCGGAGGTCCTGTTCCTCGCCGAAGCGTTCACGCGCCCGGGCATGATGCGCGCGCTGAGCTACGTCGGATTCACCCAGTCGCACTGCTACTTCCCTTGGCGCAACACCAAGGAGGAGCTGGATGAATACTTGGCAACCACCAACAGTGACGCGGGCTACTACCAGCACAACACCTTCTGGCCCACCACGCCGGACATTCTTACCGCCTACGTGCGTGACAACGGCATCGCCGGGCACGCAGTGCGCGCGGTATTGGCGGCGCTGGGATCGCCAAGCTGGGGTATTTACAACGGCTACGAGCTGATTGAGAATCGCCAGCGCGTTGGCGTCGAAGAGCAGGCCGACAACGAGAAATACGAAATCAAGGTACGCGATTGGTCGCAAGCCAAACGCTACGGCATCGCCCAACTGCTCACCGCACTCAACCGTATTCGCCACGCCCACCCGTGCACACGCAGCTACCATAATCTGACGGTGCTGCCGACTTCCAACGAGCATATCGTGGCATTCGCACGACACACGCCAAGCCACTGCCTCGACACCGCGGGACAGCATCAGACCAACGACAACGGCCGCGGCGACACCCTCATCGTGGTCGTCAACCTTGACGGCCATAACGCGCAACAGGCCACCGTAGATATCGACATGACCGCAATCGGTCTGCGGCCAGGCGACGGCATCACCGTGCGCGACGAATTGACCGGCCGCACCTTCACCTGGGGAGAGCACAACTTCGTATCCCTCGCCCCGTGGGCCGATGTCGCGCACATCCTTACCGTGGTGTGATAACAACTATCAACAACATAAGTGGGGGGCATGGCCGATATGGCCACGCCCCCCACTATGCATCATTATCGATGGTTGCGCCAGCGGCTTCGCAATCCGACGCCAAGAGCACCCGACAACAGTACCGATACCACCACAGCCATAACAGCCGATCCAGCGTGAGGCATGTCTCGCACGCCGCCTTCAGAGACACCGCCAGCATGCTCATCCTGATACGAACTTTCCCCATCGGCCGTTGGCTCGTCTCCAGAATCTGCTGGAGGTTGACCTTCGGAGCCGCCACCCGATCCGGTGTTATCCGTTCTCACCAATTTCATATAAGCAAGCTGCACGCTCAACGCCCGTTGCGGAGCATCTATCTCATTCTGTGTGGACGGTTGTGAGACAAAGGCTTCTTCTGCCTGTTCCACCAATTTCTGCAACTCTTGCCAGTCAGACGCAGGATACTCACGAGCACGCAACGCCTTTGCCGCAGCGATAGCCATCGACAACTGAGCAGTATCCACCGTGTCATAATCACTACTGAGTTTATCGCTCAAGTAGTAGTAATCGTAATCCACATACCCTCCGGTGGCCTGTCGGGCATAGTTAAACAAACCGATTCGATACCCCTTGAAATGCGATAGACTCCAATCGTAAGTAAACGGACCCTGTTGGCCTCCCAACTGTTGCCAGCTATGGCCGTCCAAACTGAACCAGTATTGTATGGTCAAATTGCCGGACGTATTATCAAGTACATTATCGGACTTAAGCCACACATCCTGCACACCGGCAGGAAGGGACACAACAGTTCCAGGAACAAACGACTCCACCGCATCTCGATCAATAGTGTCGTCGATAATGGATCCATCAGCATTCGTTTGTGAATTGTCGTAGACGCGAGACACTACGCCCAAGGTCTTTGAATCGCCATCCTGCCGAACAGCCGCATACGAGAAGGAACGCGTATACGTAGCGATACCAGCCGTATCACCATCACGCATATGGCTGACGTCAAGCTTAGTCTCGGCAGACATATGTCCGCCAAATGTACGCTGCGACAGCATATTGCGTGCTGTTTCGAAATAGGTCAGATCACCATGCGTCCCTTTCATATACTGAGCATCATCACTGACTAAATGCCCATTGGTCAAACGTAACCAACCCGCCCTGTCGGTCAATGACCAATATCGGTTATCTGGGTTGTGCGCCCATTCCCACGCCATGTCAAGATTCGAACCATTCGGAAGGTACTCGTCTTCGACCGGATATTCTTTCTGGTCGGCCAATCCCATCAGCGAAATATCATCAATGACATAATCAACGCAGGTTCCTTCAGCACCCCACTGCGTTTCCACAATCACCATAGGATCGGTCAGCACAGCATCGGTCGGCACGCTGAATGTGCCTTCGATGGTGGTTGCCACGCCACGCTGTACATTGCCAACAGCGATTTGGTGTATCTCATTGTTATATTTCAATGCCACATAGAACTGATGCGATTGTATCGCAGGATTAACATCCGGCAGCTCTGCATCATAGCGGATGGTAGCCAATGCACGATATGTCACGCCCGGCTGAATCTTCCCCTCCACCGACTGGCCTGGACCGGCACCATTGAGCGTACCCCTATTGGTCACCTCAAGGCTATGGCCGCCAGACAACACACTGTCTTCCGTTACCGACAACGTGCCGCCATACTGCGGCGTCCATGACTCAATACTCTGCTCAAACCCTCCGTTCTCCACAAGCTCAGTACCGATGAGGCTTTCATCAACATCAGGAGCGGTCGGCAATGTCCACCAATCCTGATCTTGATAGCTTTGGTGAGGAGCATCATTAGCAAAATCATCAGAAGCCACCAACGACTGCATCCTTACATAATCGTTAAGATTATCCGGCAAGGAGATGGGCTTGTCATAAACGTCGCCCGTGCTCACGGTATTGTTATCCCCGAATACAGGCCAACCGTCATCGCTCCACACAGCCGGTATCAAACCCGGAATGCGTCCCGTAGGATATGTATCACGGAAGAAGAACCCATACCAGGTTGTGCCTCCATCG
Organism: Bifidobacterium sp. LH_491; assembly: GCF_056356495.1. Lineage (NCBI taxonomy): Bacteria > Bacillati > Actinomycetota > Actinomycetes > Bifidobacteriales > Bifidobacteriaceae > Bifidobacterium > Bifidobacterium sp. LH_491. The sequence continues at coordinate 269,770 of NZ_JBKEUI010000001.1, read as the reverse complement.
TCATTGGCGACTTCAACCAAGCTCCCTTGGGCAAAACCACCCAACGCATATTTCTTTGCTTCGTACTTCGAACCATCCAACAGATCCGTAGTGCGCAGCAGCATTACCGTACGACCGTCACGCCCCCAGTAGATTGTCGGCGTGTAATAATATTGCCCAATCTTAAAGGTCTGTGACCCTTCAAATCCCGTAGGCACTTCGCCTATATCATCGGCAAATTGTTCAGCGGTAATAATATTTTCATGACTTTCCACAACCGTTTGCAGATCATCTGAAAGGCGATACTCGTTGACCCCCGATATAATCCAAGCGCGACCTTGGTCGTCGAAATATAACGATGGATCATGAAAACCACGATTCAATGCAATTTTCTGCCACTGGCCATGCTCAATATCATCGGTGATATAGAGATATGCGCCATTAAGATTATTCGTATTAAACAGCACATAGAATTTCCCGTCATGATATCGCAACGACGGAGCCCACTCACCCTCGCCGTACGAACTCGCTCCATTGCGCAACGACGATGCGTCGCTCATTGAAATACGGTCGTACACATAGGTGACCATTTGCCAATTCACCAAGTCATACGATTTCATAATCGGCGCACCTGGACTTAGCTCCATGGTGGTACTCACCATGTAATACACATCACGACCATCATGATTCTTCGGATCATCCTTGGGCAAACGCATAACGCTTATATCTGGAACATCCGTATTCAACATAGGTATCCCATATGCCCCGCTGCCAGTATCCGTGGTGGTATATCCACTTTGCGCCGGCATATTTTCAATCTCGTTAGATTCAGCGGCCTGTACCGGCAACGCCAACGAGCCACACAGCGACCACAATGCGAAGCCTGCCACTACAGCACGTATCTTCATAATTTCCCCTAACACATAAACAGATGGGCGCTTTGCGCAAACCGCGATCCTGCGATGTGCGCAAAGCGCCCACACCAGGCATGGCCTAGGCCCTGCGCTTCTTGGTTTCTTTGAGAGCGACGCCGCCCGCAACCACCAAGGCAAGTGCCGTTACTGCGATACCTACCACCGCGGAACCAGCTTGAGGTATCTTGACTACAGACGACTCATCTTGACTGTGATTGTTCGGCTCGGAACCAGAACCGCTGTTATTCTCAGTCCCGGAAGACACCTTAACCAACGCGTTCATGAATCCTATCAGCGTACGGTATGCGTCATCAACCGCCTCTTGCGAGAAGGTATCCGAAGTAAGCACTACGCGCACATCAGCCAATATCGCAGAGAAGGCAGCCCAAGATTCAGGAGTGTAGTCAGACTGCTTCAATTGGTCAGCCTTGTTCACAGCATCCTGCAACCGAGACTTATCAACCTCAGAAGGCACCGATGTTTGCACAGGTGTGAAACGGTATTTGGCGATATCGAACAATTCGGGATTGTCTTCATCAGCTTTAACCGTTGTTCCGCCGACAAACGTAAAGAACACGTTGTGCACACCGGATGTCTTCAAAGCCGCCGAGTATTCCTTGTACGACACGCCATCGCCAGCTTCAATGCTCACCACCGCCACGGGATCGGACTCCAACGAGTCCAAACGAACCTGCACTTCTCCACCGGCCCTACCCGCAGCATTGATGGCAATGGACTGGGCACCGTCGGAGCCAAAATCAACATTCGCCAACGATGCCCATTCTCCATCATTGATATTGCTCAGCTTCTGCCCTTGGCTATTGTCAGTCGTCAAATCAACAACACGAACGCCGGACGACAAGTCATAGGCATCCGCAATACCAGAGTCCCATGCAATCGTGGATGCCGAAATGCCGCCATCCGGATAGGCGTCGAAATTCTTCGTTTGTGACACACCCGCATAGGTCATGGTAATCGGCGCAATAGCACCATTGGCATCGATGGACATGGGATCCATATGCGTATTTCGATAGCCTTGAGCCGCCTCCAAATTACCACCGTTCATCAATTCCTTAGCCACGGTCTGCGCATGGTAGACCATGTACCACTGATTATCGAACTGCACCATTGCGTGATGGTTATTGCCGCCAACGTTGAAGAACGTGCTCGGGTTCTGCATGATTTCACCTTGATAGGTGAACGGCCCCATCGGACTATCCGATGTCATGTATGCGATATTGCCGTAACCAATCTTGTTACCATCGATCGTATTGTTATGCGAGAAGTTCGTGCAGTACGAGTAATAGTACTTATCACCAATCTTGGCGATACCAGAGTCTTCGAACATAGCTGGCGCATCAATTACCTTCGGCTCGCCAACGGTATGCGTCATATCGTCACTGAGCTGGATTACGCGCGCGGTCTGCGGATGCTCAAGCGCATTAGGATTGTCGTCGGTAACTTCAGGCACGCCACCACCGTAATAGAGATAACCAGTGCCATCATCGTCAACGAGCACAGCCGGGTCAAACAACCAGACCACTCCTTGCGACTCGGCCGTTCCTGGAGCCACGACTTTACCGCCGTCCTTCCACGGACCTACCGGAGAATCGCCCACCAACACGCCAATGCCGCTACCGCCATTAGCGAAGTACAGGTAAAACTTCTCCTGTCCGTTGACGGTTTTGTGCACCGCAGCAGGCGCCCATGAATTGTTCGCCCACTTGGCAACACCATGCTCACCGGCGACACGGATATATCCTTCGTTACGCCAGTTGACCATATCGTCGGTAGACAGCACGTTCAGCGTCTGCACCTTGCTGAACGAATTGTTGGCGATAGCACCAGTACCGTCATATTCATAGTCGTAGGTCAACGTACCGTCATCATTAACTGCCGTGCCATCTCCAGTCGTGTACACGTACACACGACCGTTGTATTCCATGGCCCATGGATCAGCGCCATACCAGTAATCGATAATTGGATTGCTCATACCGATTTTCTTGGCAGGCGAAGCGGTTCCTTCCGGCCTGACCACCGGCTCATTACCGACGTCCACCAAGCTGACATCGTCAACCAAGAAATCATTTGTGGTGGTGTTCCACACCGTTTCCACCACCAGATACGGATTAGCAAAATCGGCCGTATCGGACTGCAGAGTATTGGTGCCCGACACCTCGGTCCACTGTCCGGCATTAACCTTGGCAGTCGCAATTTGCGCGCACCCGGAACCATTGCCCGAGCAAATGGTGATATTGAAGTTGGCTTCGCTTTCGGATTTAATCCACATGCTGCCGGTGTACTTTCCGCCGGCTACAACTTTGCCGCCCTCCAACGCCTGGTGTACACCGGCATCCGTGGACTGGCGGTTCGCCACCGATAATGCTTGAGAACCACCATGCACATCACTGGTTTCCACGGCGATGGACGACTTATCCTCTGCCCAAACGGTACCACTCTTCCATGATGTGGTGCCGGATTCAAAATCACCATTCTTAATAATATTGGTGTCATTTGCCGCGAATGCCGCTGTGCCTTCAGCTAACACCGCGCCACCCATGAGACATACCGTAGACAGCATCGCGATTGAAGCAGTCGCCGCACGCTTGCCGAACTTAAAACTGACATTCTGCAACCTGCCAGCGCCCATACAGGCCTCCTTTGATACCACGTCCAGAGACAAAACACTGGACGCATCCCTCAATGTCTATATTCAGTTATGACGGCCACGCAAAGCTGGTGTCATCACTCCCTTAACGCAACCTTGCGTAAACCTTGGAAACACCCTATACCAAGAGAAACGAACACCATTCTTTGTTCGATAACACTTCGATAACTTTTACCCCCGTCACACTGCGCCCTCCTTTGCGGTATGGTGGTGGTGACACTTACACAACATAAGGAGATGACGATGGCGGAAACATTCAACGTCGTAGTGGAGATCCCTCGCGGCTCCAAGAACAAGTACGAAGTCGATCACGAAACCGGTCGCGTGTTCCTGGACCGCACCCTGTTCACGTCCATGGGCTACCCGGATGACTACGGCTACATCGAGGGCACGCTGGGCGAGGACGGCGATCCGCTGGACGCGCTCATCATGCTGCCGAACTCCGTGTTCCCGGGCTGCGTGGTCGAGTGCCGCGCCGTAGGCCTGTATCACATGGTCGATGAGGCCGGTGGCGACGACAAGGTGCTGTGCGTGCCTGCCGACGTGCGCTTCGACGACATCAAGGATATTGCGGACGTGTCCGAATATCACAAGGCCGAAATCAAGCACTTCTTCGAGCAGTACAAGGCGTTGGAGCCGGGCAAGGAAGTGCTGCCGGGCGACTACTGGACCGGTGCCGCTGAGGCGGAGAAGGAAATCGTGGACGCCCGCGAGCGTCTGGCCGCTTCCGAGCACTGATCCGGCGCGGTGCCTCAAGGCCTTCCGGCCTGTTTTATGACACCGCCTATTGATACGTATGTGGGGCGACGCTCCTGTTCGGAACGTCGCCCCACATGGTATGCGAGCGTCATTGCAACGAAGTATCACAGCACCGACAACACCAGGCATGCTGCGGCTATTACGCCGCCCCATATCATCATGGGCAGAAGACTGATGCCGAGCCACGGCATGGTTGAACCGGGCGCCGGGTCGGCTTCTCGTAACCATGCGCGGCAGGAGAGGAATAGCCCGGGAGCTGCCGCTACGACGATGGCAACTACCACCCAGGTAACGATCTGTTCACTGAGGTCTGTTGCGGTGACGCCGCGACCGACAAGCACAATGAGTTGCGGCGCGAAACACCAGCCGGTCATCATAACGCTTGCCATACCGCCGGTCACGGTATGTGAGAGCGCCCGAATGAGATGGGTGCGTTCCACGCGAGCCATCTGCGCAGCGAACGATGCCACCATCAACACCACCATAAGACTGCCCGCGACGGCAAACCAGCCTTCGATAGGGGAAATCCAACAGAGCGTGTTGCGCAGTTGCAGCACGTCCGGCATCGCGTTTGCACACCATGATGCAGTAAGCGCCAACACTGCACTGATGCCGCTGATTACGCGCCCGGACTTCCCGGAACGCAATGGCCAACACCAGTGGAATACCGCAAGCGTCGCTATGGCAGTCAACGTGACGGGCAATGTCTCCGGCCACCGGTGTCCGGCATGCAGGGCTACGCTCGACCGCAACCATAACGATAGGCATATCGCCAACGCCATCACTACCAGGGCTACGCCTTGCGCCGCCGCTCCTTGTCGCACCCATGCTGCGTGCGATACGGCTTCCTGTTGCCCGTCTTGTGCCTGCGGTGACTGCACTTGCGCCATTGTTCACTCCTTGCATCGACGTACTGATATCCAATGTAGCGGCTAGTGTCCACATAATGCGCCTACAATGAAGTCAAGGAACATGCCAGTAGCATCACGCCTACTGCCACTGCGCAACAGTAAAGGGGTATATGGTGACGGATCTGACGCTGATGACTTTCGCCCAAGATCCCGCTTCCGTGCTGCCCGCCCTCACGTTGTTATCCCATCGCGTACGAGTGTTGCCGATGGATGCGGCGAGTTTGATTAAAATGCCGGAGAATACCATTTTGCTGTTGGACGCGCGCGATGATTTGGCTACGGCCAAAACCATTTGCCGTCTGGTGCATGCTTCGGGATTGACCACGCCTATTATTCCCGTGTTGACGGAGGGGGGGTTCACGGTGGTCAATGAGCAGTGGGGCATCGCCGATGTCGTTGTCTCCAGCGCCAGTCCCGCGGAGGTTGAGGGCCGTCTGAAGTTGATTAACGCACGTACCGCCGTGGTTATTACCAACACACAGGAGGCTGTCGATACCGGGGTGATCGAAAGCGACGATGGGTTGATTCGTTCCGGCGATTTGATTGTGGATACGAACGGGTATACGGCGAGCGTGCATGGCACGCCTATTGATTTGGCGTATAAAGAGTTCGAACTGCTGAAATATATGGTGCTCCATCCTGGACGAGTATTTACTCGCGCGCAACTGTTGCAGGCGGTGTGGGGATATGACTATTACGGCGGCACACGCACCGTTGATGTCCATGTGCGTCGTCTTCGCGCCAAACTTGGATCGGAATATGAGCATGTGATCGGCACGGTGCGTAACGTGGGGTATCGATTTGATCCACCGCAAGCCACCGAAGATTTGCGAGACGAATAATCATGGTGCGCGAAAGTCTTACCGCACGGCGCGCGCGTATGCGGCAGGAATATGAGCGGTTATGCGAAGTGTATCCGCACCCGCAGTGCGCCTTGCATTTTCGCACGCCACTGCAGCTGCTGATCGCCACTGTGCTCAGTGCACAAACCACTGATAAGCGCGTCAATATGGTGACGCCTGAGTTGTTCCGTCGTTATCCCAGCGCAGAAGCGTTGGCCGCCGCCAATCCGCAAGACGTAGAGGACATCATCCATTCGCTGGGGTTCTACCGCGCCAAGGCTCGCAATCTCATTATGCTTGCCTCGCAGTTGGTGGAACATTACGACGGCGACGTGCCGGCTGACATGGAAGCACTCACCACCCTTGCCGGTGTGGGCCGCAAAACCGCCAATGTGGTCTTGGGCAATGCTTTTGATATTCCTGGCTTTCCGGTGGATACGCATGTGATGCGCGTCAGCGGCAAACTGCGCTGGCGCTCGCATCCTACCGACCCCAAGCCAGATCCGGTGGCTGTCGAGCGTGAAATCACCGCGTGTTTCCCACCGGAACAGTGGACTGATCTATCTCACCGGCTTATTTTGCTCGGTCGGGATACCTGTCACGCGCGCACTCCGGATTGCGCACACTGTCCCCTGCAAGACACCTGCCCCAACGCCGGACAGTAACGCGTCTTGCTGGTACGAAAGGAATTGGCATGAGCACCGAACAGCCTTCACCACAAGAGTTCCCTGCCGTCGCAGACCACTATGCACCGGATTATGCGAATATGACGTCGCCGACTGCACCTCCAATCATGACCCCGCCAACCACACCGGCGCCAACCACGAACCACTGGTTCGCAGCTCGTCGTAACTTTTCCGTGACGGGGTGGGCGTTATGCGCCATGGTTCTCGTGTGGATCGGTCTGAACATCCTGTTCACCGCACTATGCCAGCTACTCTTGGGCAGCGATCTGCCGCAATGGCTTATCAACGCGCTCTCCTCCGTCCCTTTGTATTGCGCCGCCATGCCGCTGGCCATATACGTCATGCATACGATTCGGCCGATACCCACTACGACATTCCCCATGTCGGGCCGCTCCTGGGCTTCGGCGCTCCTCGTCTGCATCGGCATTATGCTTGTTGGCAATATCATCGGCAACGTGCTCGCCCTCGGGCTGTCCGGTGGCAAAGCCATCAATCCAATCGAAGAACTGAACACGCGAAACCTCTGGGTCAATCTCATATTCACCGCCATCGGCCCTGCATTCTTTGAAGAATGGCTATTTCGCAAACAGCTCATCAGCCGTCTGCGCCAATACGGCGAGCGCGTCGCCATCGTCTATTCAGCGGCCGCGTTCGCACTGTTTCACCTCAATCTTTTCCAAATGTTTTACGCGTTCGGCATTGGCATGGTGCTCGGATACGTGTATATGCGCACCAGCCAGCTGCGCTACACGATCGCGCTGCACATGGCGTTGAATTTCCTTGGCGGTGTCGTGCCTTTCTCGCTTACGGACATGCGCGCCCTGACCGTGTATGCGCTATGCGAGTTCGCCGCAGGCATTGTTGGCATTGTTCTGCTGGTATGGCATTGCCAGCATCTGGAGTTTTACACAACTCCGCGGGAGCTACCGGTTGGCTCGCGCTGGAAAACCACCTTATTGACCCCGGGAAGCATTGTCTATGCGGCAGTTGCCGTCGCCATCATTATCGCCATCATGCTGCTGCAAATGCAGTAAATCCATGTATGCTTCCCCAGTTTCCTTGCATCGCACGATGGCACCTGGGCTAGTTGGGGGTCCGACCGCGTCACTGGCCTATGGCCGCACGCTGTTCGAGGAAGTCGGCTCCTGCCAACGCACGCGTCACCGCATCTTTGACCGCGGAAATATACGCGCCTTCTCGTGCATACACCCACACTTCGCCTTCCACACCATACGCTGAAAAACCGGTGAACTTCACCACAGGAGGATTATCCGACTGCGCTAGATCCCGTGCAGCCTCCTGCACGATGTCGATGACGGCTTTGCTGACGGCCTCAACATCGCAACCACCCTTGGCCACAAACCGCACAGCCACGCAGCTTTCACTGGAAGGCGTCAACCGCTCCAACATGGCCGTGTTCAGCACCGAGTTGGGAATCACCATCTCGTTGCCACTACGCTCGCGCACCACGGTTTGCCGCCAAGTAATATCCTTCACTACGCCGCTAGTGCCGCCGATGGTCACCAGATCACCGGGTTGAATCACCTTGCCTGCCATCAGCCCGAAACCGCTGACCACGTTGGACACGGTATCTTTCAAGCCAAGCGACAACGCCACACCTCCGACGCCCAAGGCGGTCAGCAACGTAGTGGGACTGATGCCGAACACCGGTTGCAGCACAATGCCGATGGCCACCGCCCAAATCACCACGCGCATGATATTAATGAAAATCGATGCACTGGGCACATTCGAACGGTCCAATGCCTTGCGCATGAGGCGCCCCAGCACCTTGGTCGACACCACAGCGACGACAATCACCACCACCAGGAAAACTATCCGCACCATGTGCAGCTGCACCCATTGCATGACCAGTTCCATCCGCGCCCCTTTTGCCAATTGTTTCCTGTGCCACGCGCATACGACACGAGCCGTCATACAACCGCATAGCATAATGCCGACGAGCGTTCACGCCCGTCGGCACCCACAATACCCGGTATCAGTTACCGCAACATTCAGATTTTATGCCCCTCGCGGAAAATACGGTTCCACCGTTCGAGCATATCTTCCCTGGACATCTGCATATACATGCCGAACGCCAGCATGGCAAAATTATCATTCACCAAGCGTTCGGACATCACGCGATCTTCCAATTCCGGCCAACGCTCCAGCACGGCAAGCATGCCTCCAACGGTGAAGTCGAGCATCAGCTGGGTTTCCATCGACATATTCCGGTCATCGATACCCAACATCGCGATGATGGACATACGAGTGAAATCTTTCAACGCCGCCATCAATTCAGGCGAACTGTGAGGACCAGCCAGCAGCGATAGGCGAGTCAGGCGATCATGCTGCGCACGAGTGCCAACCATGCCATCGACATGTTCGCGCCATTCATCCTCCACAAGTTCGGGACGATCCATCGATAGCTGCGACAACGGCATCTGTTCTACCGTATGTAAAATCGCAGCATCCGCCAATTCCGACAAGCCGCTGAAATGATAATAAAACGAATTACGGTTCACATTGGCTTCACGAACGATATCCGTAACCGTGATCTTATGATATTCCCGATCTTCCAGCAACTCCCAGAAGGCATTCTCCAAACGCTCCTTCGCAGGGAGGATTTCCGAGTCTCGACGTGGACGAGGCATGCGACTGCGCTCCTTTCCTGAGAAACAAACCAGAATACATCCGACACCTATCATTACTCAAATATTATTAGTCAGCAAATCATGTTGTGCGTAATGTCTCACCGTATAAATATCACTTTCCCTACATCATATAGAAAACGTTGCATCCATAAGGTGTCACACCCCCGCCGTTACAACAAGGTGTCGTATATACGGTGCGTCTTTTTCAACGTCGACGACACCAATATTATTGCTCTGCACGCAACACCGTTGTCTTGACTAGACTGAAGAAGAACACAAGCAAAGGAGCGCACTATGGGCAATGTTATGGACTATGTATCCGACGAGTCGCGCCCCTTCGACGATATGCCCTTTGGCCCACCGGATGCCTTGGCGCTCTCTTGCATTATTTACTACGACATCCCCAGCGTCATACCAACCTTGGATGAAACGATACACCGAAGCGGCAGCTGGAAGGCTCGTATACGACAGATAGACTTCCGGTACCCAATAAGCGCGTTACGCCAATTATCCAGCCTTCGTCGCCCGCCATTCTGCGCGCTCACCTTGCGTGACCTTGCATGCGGCATCAAACACGATATCGGCGGTGACGAACCGACCCGAAACCTCATCATCGCGGCCGCCCGCAATCCCCGATTCGCCACCATCGCCCTCGACGCTTACGACGAACAGCTCAACCATGACAACCCCACCCAATTTGCCGCCGTCACCATGCGCCTGCCCGACGGCACCCTTGCCATCGTGTTCCGCGGCACCGACGACTCCTTCACCGGGTGGAAGGAAGACTTCACCATGGCGTTCCAATACCCCGTTCCTGCGCAATATCGCGCCGCCGAATACCTGCAGCGCGTCGCCTCCATCTGGCGCGCCGCACCATTGCTGCTCATAGGCCACTCCAAAGGCGGCAATCTCGCCATCTACGCCGCCATGAACGCCGACGACAACACCAGAAAACGCATCAAAGCCATCTATTCACTAGATGGCCCGGGGTTTCCCGCGCACGTCGTCAACTCGCCAGAATACCAAGCCATCAGCAACGACATCATCAAAATCATTCCCGATGCCTCCATCGTCGGCATGATTCTCGAAAGCCCGGAACACTGCCAAGTAGTACGCTCCAATCAAAAAGGTCCGCTTCAACACTGGGCATTCTCATGGCAAATCCATCAAGGAGCATTGGTGCAAGCGCCAAACGTAAGCACCAGCTCTCGGCGGTTCAACCAATCCCTCACTTCTTGGCTCTCCACACTCAGTCCCGAACAATGCGAACACGCCGTCAATGCACTCTTTGCCATCCTTTCCGCCAGTGGAGCCACCAGTTTCTCCCAGCTACGAGAAACCGGCATCAAAGCGCTGCCGAGCATGGTCGGCACCTTCGTAGGACTCTCCGACGATGACCGACGTCACCTCCTGGAGGCGGCCTCCCTACTCTTCAACGCCGCCACGGCCCGCAACAGCGGCACTATGACTCGCGCCAACCGACTTTCCGACCACACCGAACACCCAAGCTGACGCCAGAACCGCCGCCGCACGCAGTTCACCCATCACACCGTCAACGACGTGTACGCTGGTATCAAGAACGCAGGCAACCAACCAAAGGACACGTTATGTCGGCACCACAACACAGCACCCATGGCCCCGTGCGGCACGCCACGACCATCACCCCAGACCTGCATGCTGCCATCATCAGCATGCCCAAAGCCGAACTCCACTTACATATCGAAGGCACACTAGAACCACAGCTGGCCATGCAGCTCGCCGAACGCAACCGCATCACCCTGCCCTGGCAGTCACTGGACGAGCTTCGCGCAGAGTACAACTTCAGCAATCTGCAATCCTTCCTCGACCTGTACTACCAGCTTATGGCGGTATTGCGCACCCAAGAAGACTTCCGCGATCTTATGCTCGCCTATCTGGAACGCGCCGCCCATGACGGCGTGCGCCGCGCGGAAATCTTCTTCGACCCGCAAGTCCATATGAACAACGGCACTGACCTTGACATCGTGATGGACGGCCTGCTGGAAGGACTGCGCCTGGGACGCGAACGCTGGGGCGTCGACGGCGCCCTCATTATGTGCATCCTACGCGACCAGCCGGTAGAATCCGCCGAAGCGCTCTTGGACGCCGCGGAACATCGCATCCACGACCTGCTGGGCATCGGACTGGACTCGGCGGAAGTCGGCTACCCACCGCGCCTCTTCTCCAACGTATACGCCCGTGCCCGCGCACTCGGCCTGCACGTCGTCGCCCACGCCGGCGAGGAAGGACCAGCCGAGTATGTGCACGAGGCCTTGGACATACTGCGCGTCGAGCGCATCGACCACGGCAATCATGCGGCAGACGACCCTACTTTGGTCACTCGTCTCGCTACGGAAGGCATACCGTTCACCATGTGTCCGCTATCCAACCGCCGCCTACAAGTCGTCGAGGATCTGCACGACCTACCCACACTACACCTACTGAATGCCGGCATACGCGTCACCATCAACTCCGACGATCCCGCATACTTCGGCGGATACATCGGCGACAACTACGAAGCGCTGGCCAGCATCGGCCTTACGCTTGAGCAGTTGGCACAATGCGCCCGCAATTCATTCGAGGCTGCATTCCTCACCGACGAGAAGCGCAAGCCTCTGATAGACGCGCTAGATGCATGGGAGCGCGACAACCTCATGTAAGCCGACTGCGCATTCACCGCGGCTTCACGCCGACACGGTATGCTGGGACGCGGCATTGAACGACGACATTCGACATTGAGGGAGCATCATGGCTGCGAAACGTATCGCCGTGCTGTATGGCGGCAAAGCCGATGAACATTCCATTTCCTGCATTTCCACTTCCGGCATCCTCAACGCGATGGATACCGAACGCTTCACCGTCGTACCCATCGGCATCACCCGCGAGGGCGTCTGGATCACCGACGGCGTCGACCCGCGCAGCTGGAGCTTGGAGCAAGGCCTGCCTACCGTGGAGGAAACAGCGCAATCGCGCCGCGTGGTGCTGGATATCTCCCTCGGCGGCGACGGCTTCTTCGCCCGCCAGAGCGACGGCACACTCGCTTCCCTGGGGCATATCGACGCCGTGCTGCCCGTACTGCACGGCCCCTACGGCGAAGACGGCACCATCCAAGGTTTGCTCGAGATGATGAACGTGCCATACGTCGGCTGCGGCGTGCTCACCTCCTCCGCCTGCATGGACAAGCATTACACCAAGCTGCTGCTGCAAGCCGCGGGCATTCCCGTGTCGCCCGGCATCACGGTGGATACCCGAGTCTACGACGCCGCCCATACCTTCGACGGCAATGCGGAGCAACTCGCGCAAGCCGTGCAGGACGCCGGATTGCAATACCCACTGTTCGTCAAACCCTCCCGAGCCGGTTCGAGCTTCGGCGTGACCAAAGTGGAACGACAGGACGCCGTCACCCTCGCCCAGGCCGTCTGGGAGGCGGCGCAACACGATTGGCGCGTGCTCATCGAACAAGGCATCGACGCCCGTGAAATCGAATGCGCGGTACTCTGCCCCGTAGCCGGCGAAGAACCCCGGGCCAGCTGGCCCGGAGAAATCGTGCTGGACCGTCTGGCCGAAGGCGACGACCAGTTCTACGATTTCGACAGCAAATACATGGACGCCCAGGCCTCCCATGTGGAAGTGCCCGCACGCCTAGATGACGATACTTTGCAGCGCGTGCGCGAACTCGCCATTGCCGCGTTCAAAGCCGTGGACGGCACCGGCTTGAGTCGTGTCGACACGTTCGTCACCCCCAATGGCGACATTATGGTCAACGAAATCAACACCATGCCTGGATTCACGCCTATTTCCATGTATTCCAAGGCATGGCAGGCAACGGGATTACCCTACACCGAGCTGATCACCACGCTGATTGAAGGTGTCTTGCGCGACTAGTCGAACGGAACTAGCCAACACATAGGCGGGCATATCACATGCCGCCATTATGAGTGTGGGGCCGCGGTATTCGCCGCGACCCCACACCTCTATCGACTATCGACAACATTACTCTTCGGTAATATCCGGTCCGAACAACTCGGCTAGCATCTCCTGACACGAGATACCTTGGTCAAGCACATGACTCATCGCCGTAGCCAAAGGCGTGGCCACTCCCAAGCGCTGCCCCAACGCCACTACGGCATCCGTGGTCGGCACGCCTTCAGCCACGCCATTGCTCACGCGCGTAGCCTCCTCGACGCTCATCCCCTTGCCAAGATTCGCACCAAACGTATAGTTACGGCTCAATGGCGAACCGCAGGTGGCAATCAGATCGCCCACACCGGCCAGCCCGGAGAAGGTCTTCGGATCGGCGCCAGCAGCCTCGCCCAGCGCAGTGAGTTCGGCAAGACCACGCGTTTCCAACAGCGCAGCCGTATTCTCGCCATATCCAGCGCCACGAGCCATACCCACGGCGAGCGCCACCACGTTTTTCAGCGAACCGCACATTTCCAAACCGATCACATCCGTGGTGACGAATGCTTTGAAATAATGCGTGGTGCAGGCGTGCGCCACGGTGCGGGCGCGTTCGATGTCCGAGCAGGCGACCACTGTTGCGGCAGGCTCACGGGCGGCGATTTCCTTGCTCAGGTTCGGCCCGGAGACGGCGGCGAACCGTTCCTGCGGTAGGCGCAGCGCTTCGGTGACGACTTCGTCCATGCGTTTGCCACTGTCGCGTTCGATGCCTTTCATCAGGGAAACGACGGTGACATCCTCGCCGATCAGGCCTGCGAACGGTTCCAATGCCACGCGGGCGAACTGTGCGGCAATGGCCACGACGATGATGTCGGCGTTCGCAACGGCCTGCGCTCTGTCGCCGGTTGCGGTCATGTTGTCAGGCAAACGGGTCACGCTAGGAAGACGCGCCTCGTTGCAATGCCGGTCGCGAATGCCTTCGACGATATCCGGTTCGATGGCCCACATGGTGACGTTGTTGCCGGCGTCGGCCAGCACTTGTCCGAAAGCGGTGCCCCAGGCGCCTGCGCCCAACACGGTGATGTTCATGTCTGCTCCTGCCTATTCGTAGCTCTTGCGTAATAGTAGCGCGTTTCAGTCGTGAACACGGCTCATGGTGCGGTAATCCCAGTAGCCTTGCGGCGCTTTTTCGCCACGAATCTCGCTCATGATCTGCGTCATGCGTTCGCGGATGCGGCGTGTCAGCTCGTCGGCGGCCTGTTCGGGAGGCTCCTCGCCCCATGTGTCCATGTCAACCAGCAGGTCGGCGTAATCAAGTTGCGCGTCGTAGCACATGACGACGTTTTTGCGCGGCCACGGCCACCAATGGTTGATGCTGGCCGCGCCCCAGGTGACGGCGCAAAACAGCGGCACCTGATAGCCAAGACGGCGCGAGGATTCCAAGGCGATGACACCCACGCCGTTCTTCATGCTCATCGGCCACTTTTGCGGATCGCGGGTCACCGTGCCTTCCGGCCAGACGGTGAGCGGACGACCCGACGTGACGATGCGAATCGACTCGGCTTCGATTGCTTTCGCCTTGCCGCTGCGACGCGGCACCGGCTGCATGCCCACCAGCTGGAACCACTTGCCGATCAGCGGCCATTTCGCCATTTCCGCCTTGGCCATGTATCGCGGGCGTCGTCCCATGTGGAACAGCGACATCATGGGTACGAACACGTCATACATGGTCACGTGCGTGGCCGCGGTGATGAACGTGCCGGTTTCGGGCACATGCTCCAATCCCCACGCCTTGACCTTGCTGCGGCTGCGCAACACCTTGGACACGCCTTCGAGCAGCCGCTCCGTGGCTTTGGGATTCTGCGCGTTGATTTCCTCCACGTTCGGGGTGCGCGCACCAGTGGGGTAATACCGTGTGGGGTCCACCAACGTATGCCGCGAGGCGAGCTTTGCTACCTGCTCGTCGCTGAGTGGGCTGACCGCGCTACGCGGTGACGGTTTTCCTTTGGATGCCATGCCTCCCATTGTGCCGCAACGTGTGAACGAAGCCGCGAACCATAGGATACCCTGCACAACGACACGCCTACTATACAAACCGACCGTCGGTCTGTATAGTAAAAGATACATTAAGATACGGATAATGCAGGAGACACCATGAGTCGCAACCCTCATCCCGAACACACCCGCCAGCGAATCCTTGACGCGGCGCGCATCCTCTTCGCCGCCAACGGTTACGAACACACCTCAATCCAACAAATCATGGCGGCCACCGCACTCAGCAAGGGAGCCATCTACCATCACTTCCCCTCCAAAGAAGCCATATTGGAAGCACTCAGCGCAAGCGACATACGTCAGTATCAAGCCGCGGTAGACACCGTTCGCGCTTCCGACTCCACCGCATTAGACAAACTCCGCACCATTACCTTCGACTACTGCGGCGAGCCGGAGCACCTCACCACCATCCGCGCCATGCTGCCCATGCTCAACGACCCCAAAACCCTCGCTAACAACCTCGCCAGCTGGCGCACCGATTTGACCGACCTGCTCAACGAACTCATCGACGAAGGCCTTCACGACGGATCCATCAACACCGAATACCCCCAGGAAGCGGCCCAATTGCTCGCTCTCCTGAGCAATTACTGGCTCGTGCCCCTGTTCTACCCGGCAGACGAAGCATCCATCACCCGCCGCATTCGATGCCTAGCCACCATGATGAACGCCATCGGCATCCGAATCTTCGACGAACAGACCATTGCTCACATACGGCACGCCATGACGCTGCTCGTCACCTCAGACGACGCCGATACACCCAACGATGCCGACGCCGCACCAACCGATACGACATCAGTCCAGACCGGACTTGACTCACACAGAAAGCCATCATCATGCGACACCCCCATGCACTGATATCCGACAAAGCGTTCGTGACGCTGGTCACCGGCCAAGCCATATCGCTGTTCGGCAATGCCACGCTACGATTTGCTCTATCGATGTGGATTCTCGATGTCACCGGATCCGCCACTCTTTTCGCCAGCATTCTCGCCGCCGCCATCGTGCCCACCTGCCTGCTGATGCCGCTGGCCGGCACACTTGTCGACCGAGTCAACCGGCGCACCATCATGGTCACGCTCGACGCGCTTAGCGCCCTCCTCACCTGCTTAGCCGCACTCTGGCTCTTCCACTTCGGGTTTTCCATCACAGTCATCGTCACGCTGGAAATCGCACTCGCCTGTCTGAGCGCCTTCGAAACCCCCACCGTTCAAGCCGCTCTTCCTCAACTGCTGCGGGCACACGGCGATCAAGCCCTACGCCGCGGCATGACCGTCGTCAACCAAATTCAGCAACTCGGCACCCTCATTCCCAGCTTCCTAGGCGGCACACTCTACGCATTCTGGGGCGCAACACCATTGCTTACGGCCTCCATCTGCTGCTTCGCCATCGCAGCAGGCATCGAGACCACTTTGCGTTTGCCCCCGCCCGCCCCTGCACAACCGCTGCGCATCTCGGGACTGCTCGACGACATGCGCACAGCCATACGATTCGCCACCACCCAACAACGCATCATCATGCGCCTTATGGCCACAATAGCCATCATCAATTTTCTGATCGGCGGATTCAGCAGCGTTGGATTCCCCTACTCCATCCGCACCCTTTGGGGATTCGGGGCGGGCGCCTACGGCATCAGCGAAGGACTTGTCGGGCTCTCCAACCTCTTGGGTGCGTTCGCCGCAGGAATCTTCATACGCTGGCTAACCCTAACAAACCTGCCCCGTCAATTGCTCACCATGACCGCCTGCATGGCTCCCTCGCTTGCCGCCTATGCCTTACCGGCAGATCCCACCATCCGTTTGATATTGCTTACCGTTTCGACCTGCCTCATGGCCGCCGCAGCGGCGTTCAGTTCCCTTACCGTTATTCCCACCGTACAGCTGCGCACACCAGACCATATGACCGGCAAAATTATGGCGTTGCTCAGCACCGTAGCGCTATGCTCCCAGCCACTTGCGCAAATCGTCTACGGCTGGGCCTACGACACCATACCTCCAGCGGCCATCACCATCGCCACCATGCTGATTCTGACGATGACTGCAGTGGATATCAAGCGCGTCGTGGCTCACGCATAGGCGCATTCCCCTGCGCAGCCACCATGCTTTACCGTCACCTGTATATACATACGCTCATGCTTCGGAGGGCCGCCACGTACACTATGGCCGCAGCAACCAGTCGACGACATTCACCACATGGATACCGTTATCAGTAATGCCGTCGCTGTAACGGTCAAGCGTCAACACCATGCGTGGGAAGGCGTCGGTAAGCGCCTGAAGCGAGCGCAGCTCACGCTCCCGCGTCGATGCTTCCACCATGCTTAACGCCACCTGCACATACATACGTTCCGCGTTGCGGCGCGCGACGAAATCAATCTCCCCCTCGTTGGTTTTGCCGATGGTAACCGACCATCCACGGCGCAGCAACTCCATGTACACGATGCCCTCAAGCTGCGCCCCACGATCTGTAGCGGCGAAATTATTCATCAAATTGCGCCACCCATGATCCACCGGGTAAAACTTGCGCTGAGGCCGAAGCAACGCCTTGCCCCGCACTCCCTCCTGCTGCGCCGCATACAGCACAAACGCCTGCTCCAACGCGCGAATCTGATTGTCCACCGCGGCATATGACATCTTGCTGCCTGCGGATCGCAACGCGTTCACCACATTGTTGGTAGAAAACACATTGCCAGACGTGGCCAGCAAATACCGCGACAACTTCTCCAATCCCGCCAAATCACGAATGCCATACCGCTGCGCCACATCGCGGATGATCACCGATTCAAACATGCCTCCCAACACATCGGCGGCGGATCGGTCGTCAACTTCGCGCAACGACACCAACCCAGGCATGCCGCCATAGCACATGTACTGCGCGAACAACGCATCAGCCGACATTTCCCGCCCTTGCTCGCCATTGCTTCGTGCAGCCCCGACGTATTCGCTGAACGACAACGGATATACAGCAACCTGTACAAAACGGCCAGTCACGTGCGTGGCCAGTTCGCCCGACAGCAAGCGCGAATTCGACCCCGTGATATACACATCCGTATTCTCACGACTTTGCAGGCGGCGCACCACCCGCTCCCAGCCATCAATATCCTGCACCTCATCCAAGAACACATACCACGGCTTCGACGCATCGCTTCGAGCCGCGGCAGCCTCCAACTCCCGGTGCAAATCATCGGCCGTATACCCCAACGGCACATCGAAACCATCCATCCGCTTGGCGAAAATATTGCGAGGCTCCACCCCCTCGCGCTCCAACTGCTCCCGAAACATGGTCAACAAAGTGGACTTGCCGCATCGACGAACACCAACCAGCACCTTCACCTGATCGGTGTTGGCATACCGCCGCAACTGTGCCATCAACTCCGGCCGTGCAATCAACCGCCGCGCCATGACCATACCTCCGTCCGCCAGCGCACGGTTACCCTAACCACTGCGCCCATACGTTCATTACAACGAATATTATAGCCGAATATTGTTCGATATTCATGTATAACAAAAATAAAGCCAATATTGACGTCAAATTTTCAGTATACCGAAAATCATTGCGTAAACCGTTGAGCCAATTAGGTTTTAGAATATTACGACGGTCGGCACATAACGCGGCGGCCCTCTGAAGCCATCACACTTCGGAGGGCCGCCAACGCAACACCATTGGCCAATCCACTGCCATCGACTAATCCACGCACGCGCCGAGCGCGGCGAGCTTGCCACGGAAATCGGCGTAACCGCGGTCGATCAACGAAATGCCATGCACGTTCGACGGCCCATCCGCCGCCAACGCAGCGATCAGGTGGCTGAAACCGCCCCGCAGATCCGGTACGTCGATATCACGGCCCGTCAACGGCGTGGGCCCGAAAATCACCGCGGAATGCTTGTAATTACGCTGTTGGAACCGGCACGGCAACGAGCCCAGGCATTCGCGATACAGCTGCACGGTGGCCCCCATCTGCACCAGCGGCTTAGTAAAGCCGAAACGATTCTCATACACCGTCTCGTGCACGATGCTCAAACCCTTGGCCTGCGTCAACGCCACCACCAACGGCTGCTGCCAATCGGTCATGAATCCGGGATGCACATCCGTCTCGATCGCCACCGGCTTCAGGTCACCGCCCGGATGCCAGAACCGAATGCCGGCATCGGTGATGTCGAACTCGCCGCCGATCTTACGGAACACGTTGAGGAAGGTCATCATCTCCGGCTGGGTCGCCCCCTTGACGAACACGTCACCGCGCGTGGCCAGCGCCGCGGACGCCCAGCTCGCCGCCTCGATGCGATCGGTAAGCGCCGTATGCACGTACCCTTTGAGCTCCTTGACGCCTTCGATGCGGAACGTGCGGTCAACGTCCACGGAAATGATGGCGCCCATCTTCTGCAGCACGCACACCAAATCCATGATCTCCGGCTCGGTGGCCGCACCGGACAGCTCCGTCTTGCCTTCCGCCAACACCGCAGCCAGCAGCGTCTGCTCGGTCGCTCCCACCGACGGATACGGCAGATGAATCTTCGCGCCCTTCAACCCGTTCGGCGCGGTGATATGAATGCCGTCACGATGTTCCTTATCCACATTCGCGCCCAATTTACGCAGGGTTTCCAAATGGAAGTCGATCGGACGGCCACCGATATTGCACCCGCCCAACGCCGGAATGAACGCCTCGCCCAAACGATGCAGCAGCGGACCGGAGAACAGAATCGGAATGCGAGAGGAACCGGACAGCGTGTCAACATCAGCGACGTCGGCCAACTGCACGTTGGTGGCGTCGATCGTCACCACACCCTCGGCTCCGTCGACCTGCACGCCGACACCATGCAGCCGCAGCAGATCCGAGACCACATGCACGTCACGAATCTCAGGAACATTGCGCAATACCGACGTTCCCGGCGCCAGCAACGCCGCCACCATGGCCTTGCTGACCAGATTCTTCGCGCCGCGCACCTTAATGGTGCCGTTCAGCGGCCTACCGCCTTCGACATGCAACACATCGTCCATAGGATCGCCCATCGCCGTCCAACTCCTCCAAGTCGCCTTCACCTGCCGCGACGGCAATCACGGACACACGCTTGCCCGACGCCGTCGACACACTATCTTCCAGTGTGCCACATGGCTTGTGTTGAGCCAGTGAAATCAGCGAGCCACATACGACATCCCCGGCCTAACGCCCCCACCAATGAGGCGCCCAGGTTTGACAACCCAGGCGCCTCACCGTACGGCCTCACCGCGAGGACGGGGCATCGATACCAGCGCCCCGGCGCAAGGGCACCGACACCGACACGCCGCACCCGCCGGCGAACCAAGCCGCCAATCTATGCGCGCTTGCGACGAGCCACGGCTACCGCACCGCCCAACACCGCCGCACAGACAGCCATGGCAAGCGCCGAACCAACGCTCGCACCCGTGTCAGCGGTGCGAGCGCCCGCAGTCGACTCGTTGCGACGGCCGCCCGGCCGTGTTGTCGGATCGGCCGAACCATCCGGCTGACCGTTCGGCCGATCGGCAGAGTTCCCGCCCGGATGCTCATCGGGAGTCGTGACGTCCGACACGGCCTTGCTCACCGCATCCGACACCACCGCATACCGGCCGGACTCAAGCGTACCGGCCGGATCCGCCTGCAGCATCGCCCGCAACCGCTCCAGCGCTTCGCGCAACGCCGCATATTCGGCATCTGAGGCGGAACCCTGCTGAACCAGCAATCCATCACGCAGCGTAAGAATGGCGCGATCGCGGGCGGTCTGCTCACGTTGCAAAGCATTGCGCGCCTCAACCATGGCCCTCTCATACCGCTCGCCCTCACCTTTGGCGACATTCTCCGCATCGCCCATGGCCACGGCAAACACCTCATAGGCACGCTGATATGCGGCATACGTCATCGCATCGTAGACACCGGCATCATTGGCGATCGCCGAGTTACGCAAATCGTCGGCCGTCATCGCCGTATAGCGCTCCTCGCCTTGCATTGCCTCGCGCAACGCCTGCAACGCCGACCGCACCGATTCCCCCGTGGCGGCGAAGAACACCGCAGTCGCCCGCGAAGCGCCGGAATCGACCACCGACTGGGCGCGCCCAATGGCGACCTGCAGATCCTGCCGAGCGGCCCGCGTCCACGCACCCGTGTCCATCTGCCGCGCCTGCGCCAGCGCCGCACGCAGATCATCCAGACTGACGTCAGCATCAACGATGGGCGCGCAGGACAGATCGAACAGCTTCCACCACCGATGCGTCTGCGCATCGTTGGTCACCCGAATCGCGCTCACCTGCACGGGAGAGTCCAAGGAAAACTCCCATACGGCACGGGCATCGGCAATCTTGCCCACGGTATGCCACGCGCCATCGGCATCCTGATATTCATACGTCGCCGAAGACAGCGCGTCGCCCTTATCGCCGGTGCCATCCTCCTGTACCATCCGGAAACGCTGCGTGCGCACCGGCCGCGAATACGTCACCGTAATCGACGCGCCCGGGTCGATGTCGTCACCGGGAGTCCACATCCAATACGCCGTGTCGTCCTTGCCGTCAACCACATACTCACGCGTATCCGGCTGCCCGTATCCGGTGGCCAGGCCACCGGACAGCGACACCTTGGCGTCCACGACGGCCGACGGCGGATGCGTGCCGTCGCCGGCAGCAAACGCTCCCAACGCCTGCATCGTGGGCGTGACGATCACATGACCGACCGAAGCGTACTTGGTCTTGTCCAAATATTGAATCATATGCGTCGTGCTCTGCGACTGCCTCGCCTTGGCCTGCCGATATGAAGCATCCGCGGCATCGGCATCGCCAAGCATGCGCTGCACGGCGGCCTGGATATACCCAAGCGCGGCGGCGGTCACATCATCCCACACGGCGATAAACGGCTCCACCTGCGAGAAGAAACGCTCGTCACCGTGGCCTTCGCGATACTCAGCCGCAGCCTGCTGAAGGCGACGGTATATCTTTCCGGCCGCATCGAGATCCTTGATGGTCGCCGTGCCCGCCTCCACCTTTGACTTCACCGCGCTCAACGTCTCATATACGTTGAATGCACCTTGATAGTCAACGGATTCGTCGTTCACGAACCACCCCTTGCCGTCATCGTAGCCAGGCTGGCCCTTGTCGGCACTCATGTTGGTGTACAGGATGCGCATGTTCATCGCCAGATCGCGCAGACCATCGGAAGCACTGGTAGATACCGGCGAATTGTGGTCGATATAACTGAACGAATCCTCCCACGCCCGCTTGCCCTGATCGTCGGTTTCCCACAGGTTCCACGCGTAGTCGGCCAGCGTGAAGATCGCCTGTTTGCTGGGCTCGGACTGCTGCATGGGATTGAGCACGATGCCGTCATACGACTGCGACTTGAGCCCCGAACGCAGGAACGTGTTCTGACCGCCCATCGCCAGGTAATTCCAGTCGACGCCCATCGTCGGATCGGTGCACGGCCAGTTCACCCACATGAACGGAGCGCGCCCCTTGGTGTTCTTGACGAACGAGTCGGAAAATTCCTGCGTCACGAAACCGAAGGTACGGCCGCCGGTCATGACGATCTGCACATTGCTGGGCATGTCGGCGTACCAGGCTTCGCCATGCCCCGTATACGTCCACATTGCCGGACAATACGGCAAGGTGTCCTTCAGCCCCTCATACTTGGGCGTACCGTCGGCATTCGTCTCTTGCTGCAACTCGTGCAGCCAATCGGTCAAATCTCTGAGCAGCCGCAAATAATTATCATTGCCCCAGTTACGCGCATCGTCGGCAAGCAACGCGATCTCCCGCACACCCGCGTCGATGACCTGCAGATAACGCCCCTCCAACACCTTAAGATCTTCGGCGTAATGCTCGTCCGTGTCGAAACGGAACGGTCGCAGCCCCTCACCCTCGTCATAGAACGGCGCCAACGCATATACGAAACGCACCTTGGATTCGTTACCGGCAACGGCCTGCGGCTTGATTTGCCGTTCGATCTGTTCAGCCGTGTATGATTCTCGCCACGCGTTACGATGCTTGGGATCGTCCTTCGGCGCGTAAATATAGGCATTGAGCTTGTAATAGCCTCCCCATTTCATAAGATTCACGCGATCCTGCACGCTCCAGGGATTGCCATAGTAGCCTTCGATGAACCCTCGCGACTTCACATCGGCCCAATCCGCGACAACCATATCGCGCACGGCCAGCCCATTGATCTGCTGGACAATCTGATACAGCGTCGTCAAACCATAGAACGCGGCATCGGTATCTCGACCCCAGACCAGGATCGTATCGGCCTGTCCGTCGCCGCCCTTGTGCGCGGCCAGCACGTACGAGTCGGTTTTGCCGAACGTATCGGCCGGAATGCTCATGCGGCCGCTGTCCACCAACGATTGCGCATAGCGATCCACCACTCCGTGGGAGCCGTGAATGCCGACCGCGATGTTCAGCGCTCCGGCCCGCGCGTCCAACGCATCGCAGCGATGTGACTTCACCGACTTAAGCGCCAGCGTTTCGTCAAGACGCGCCGCGGTATCCGCGTCGATTCCACGTTCGAGCACCACGTTGGCCGTATCGCGCAACACCAACGCGTCGTCGCCATACGTCACCGACTGCGGATTGGGATATATCGTATAGGTCGCTCCGGCACCCACCGGCCGCACCGAAGACGCGACGTCATTCGTCGAGGTCGCCGCCGAGGCACGTGGCACCAGCATCGTGCAGGCAACCGCACACGCCGCCACGAGTGCCCCCAGACGGACCGCCGCGCGAACGATTGGCTTTTCTGCCATAATTCCTTCTTTCTCAGATGTGACATGCGCATCATTGCGCAACGCACTTCAGCATATCGATACGGGTGGCCAACAATTGTCACATTATTCAACATAATGACTATTTTTTAATATTGCGACAATCCGAACAGACATACCCGGTCGACCTGCCGCCATCACGCCACGCCATTGCCAGGAAACAGTCAGCATCCCTGATAGTGTGGAATCGTTGAACTCTTTGCAGGAAATCAGTCCCGCAAGATCGTACCGACACCATGCACTATCAGCAAAGGAGCTTGTTATGACCACTGTCGCCGTTATCGGGTGCACGCACGCCGGCACATTCGCCGCCCAATCCATCTTGACCGAACACCCCGATTGGCAATGCCACGTCTTCGAACGCAACAACACGCTGTCGTTCCTCTCGTGCGGCATCGCCCTGTGGGTGGGCAACCATGTCTCCGACCCGCACAAAATGTTCTATTCGTCGCCCGAAGCCCTCGCCGCCGCCGGAGCGACCATGCACATGCGCACCGACGTCACCAGCGTGGACGTCGCCGGCAAGCACCTGACCTACCGCGGCCTGGACAGCGGCGAGGAAGGCGAGCTGGACTTCGACAAGCTTGTCATCACCACCGGTTCGCGACCGGTCATCCCGCCGATTCCCGGCATCGACTCCGAGCACGTGCTGCTGTGCAAGAACTGGGATCACGCCAAGGTCATCAAGGAACGCGCCAAGGACGCCAAGTCCGCCGTCGTGGTCGGCTCCGGCTACATCGGCGCCGAGCTGGCGGAACAGTTCAGCCTCGCGGGAGTCAAGACCACGCTGGTCGACGGACTCGACCGCGCCCTGGCCAACAACTTCGACAAGCCCATCACCGATCAGGTCGAACAGGCCTTCGAAGAGCACGGCGTCACACTGGCGCTCGGCCAGAAGGTCACGGAATTCCGCGACAGCGCCGAAGGCGTGACCGTCGTCACGGAAAAGGGCGAATATACCGCGGAATTCGCCGTACTGGCCGTCGGTTTCCTGCCGAACACCGACCTGTTCAAGGGACAGCTCGACATGCTCGACAACGGCGCGATCATCACCGACGAATACATGCGCGCCTCCGCTCCGGACGTATTCGTCGCCGGCGACTCCGCCACCGTGTTCTACAACCCCACGGGCAAGCACGATTACATTCCGCTGGCCACCAACGCCGTGCGCCAAGGCCTGCTCGTCGGACAGAACATCGAACGGCCGACCCGCGCCTACATGGGAACCCAAGCAACGTCCGCCGTACAGCTCTACGACCTCTCCCTGGCCGCCTCGGGCCTGACCCAGGCGGGCGCGGAACGCCGCGGATTGGACGTGCGTCTGACCGAGCTGACCGAAGATTTCCGCCCCGACTTCATGCTCACCACCACTCCGGTGACCAGCCTGCTGGCATGGGATCCGCACACGCGCGAGGTCAAGGGCGGACAGTTCTGCTCCAAGGCCGACATCTCCGGCGCCGCCAATGTCATGTCGATGGCGATCCAGGCGCACTTCACCATCGACGACCTCGCGAACGTGGACTTCCTGTTCCAGCCGAATTTCGACAAGCCCGTCTACTATGTGGGCGCGGTGGCCATGAAGGCCGCGGCCGAATAGGCCGTCGTTTTTCAGCAAACGCATAAGGAGGGCCGACGCATTCACTGCATCGGCCCTCCTTTTTTATTGCACTTCGCGATGCCACTATACCGCGCGGCGCATCATGCCATACGCACCCACGCTCACGCCACCGACGCGGCGATACGCTGCGCCAGATACGGATCCCACATCGCACCGGTGGCACTCATCACAGCATCCGCACCCGCAGCACGGTACTGTGCATAATGCTCCGGCTCCGACACGCCACCGACACCGATAATGGAGAACTCCACCCCCAATCGTTCGCGCACCGCAGCCAGGCGACGCACCATCGTCAAGCCAGCCCCACGAATCGCATTGCCGCACACGCCGCTGCGCTCACGCCCCTTCCCCGGCAGCGCCTGATGCCCCCGCGCATCCACCAACTTGGCCGAAATCGTGTTAATGACGCTGAATGCCTGCACCGACCCACGTGCCGCGGTCTGACGCACCATCTGCTCCAATGCCTCATCCGTGGGCAGAAACGCCAATTTGATAATCAACGGCCGGTCGCCGATCTCCTCCTTCACCGCCTGCGCGATCCGCCCCACCAACGCCGGATCATGGCATAGCAGGCGGTCATGCCCCTCATTGGGACAGCTGGTGTTCATCTCCATGGCCTGCGCACCCGTCTCGCACACCAGCCTCGCGGTCGTCACATGGTCGGCAATATAGTCCTCGTCGCTCATGCCAGCCACGCGCGAACCTTGGAAGCTCGGCAGCAACACCTGCCCCTCGCCCGCAGCCGCAATCGCCGCGCGCATATCGGGCTGCCATTCGTCAGGCGTGCGCGACGGCACCCCGAACGAATTCGAAATCGATACCGGCGACTCATACCGCGTATCCGCCAGCACGCCCTCGTCCAGTTCCGGATCGCCCGGCATCAATGCGCCGTCCTGCGAGCGCGGATGCACCGACAGCACGTTGGGAAACGCATTGCAGCCCCACGCGCGCGAACGCACGGTTTTGTACACGGCGATGTCGAATCCCATGCGCAATGCCGCGGTGGTGTACCGTTCGTTGAGCAGCGGACCGGCGGGAATGCCGAACGGAAGGTTCACGGGCAGTCCCAGGAAACGCGCGCCGGTGCCGCAAACGGCCTGCATGGCCGAGGAATCACCGCCGGGACGTCCGGCTTCTTTGTAAGAGATCGCCGCGCCATGGCAGGACCCATCGGCCAGGATATCGGCGAATTGCCCGAACGGCCCCTCGCGGTAGTTGTCTTCATAGCTGCGGTTGACGTCGTAGAACGGCCAAAGACCCTGGTTCACGATTCATGCCCTTCCTGCTTGCGATGGCGCGTTGACGGCTTGCCGGTCTCACCTTAGCGGAAACGAAAGGACGCCTCGCCGTCTACCGCCCGGCGGCGTTGAGCAACGCAGCCACGGCCATCGTGATATTCACGACGGCGAATACCACGAACCCCAGGCTGCTCCATGCCAAATACGTACCATGCTGCGAGCGATGCTCGCGGCAATACGCCGCAATCGCGGCCCTCCTGATCACCGCGAAGCCCAGCACGCCAAGAAGTCCCACAATGATGACGACCATGGCATACCAGCTTTCCGCGCCGGCGCCGAATACGGCGGACAGGGCGAACGACGCGCCTCCCAGCACGCCGTTGTTGAACACATGCAGCACGATCGCAGCCAGCAACGAATACTCCATGGCGACGTAGCCGAACACCAGGGCGCAGCATGCGGTGACCGTGCCCTGCCACAGGTCGCCGTGATAGATGCCGAACATCACCGAGGACGTGACCAAAGCGAACATGCGCCCATAGGGACGAAGCCTGACCAGCACCGACCCACGGAACAGCAGTTCCTCGGCAATCGGACCGAGCAACCCTATGGAGCACCAGGCCAGCGCCCCATTGGCGCTCTGGCTCAGGCTTTGCGAACTGGGCGAAGACAGCGTGACGCCAAGCGCCGCGCATACGGTTTGCACGACGATGAACACCGCCTGCACGCCCATGATCATCACCATGCCCATCAACAGCCCGCGTACGCCCATGCGCTTGGAGGAATCATCGCCCAACCAAAAATCACGTCGGACAATGCGCCTGCGCATCGCCAACGCCAGCGCCGCAAGACCGACCACCCAAATGGCCGCGGTGATGACGCCATTGTTGGCCTTACCCGCCTGCGTGACCGTCTGCCACGACCAGGGACTACGCCCGGACGTCATCGAGGGCAGCGCATACGCCACGCTCACGACGGCGTCCACGGCCATCATCAGCGCCTGATAGGCCAGCACCGCCACAGCCGCGACGCTCAACGCCTTGCGCGCCCGCAACCACTGCGGCACAGCCGAATCACGCCGCTCTTCGGCGTCACCTTGGCAAGCGGACAAACGCCAACCACGCAATTCACTCATGACAGTCCTCCCACTCCCACTCATCGGTCGATTCCACCATATGAATTGTGCATGCCGCACCGCAAGTTAGGCATTACAATATGGAATGTAATATTTCATGACTTCGCATCATCATCGCACCGCGACGCAAAACCGACGCAGCGCGCGATGGACGACAAGGATAACCATGACAGACGCCACAGCCCCGGAACCAGCCTTTACGCCGAACGACGCAGCCTTCATGGATGCCTCCGCGAACGACACCGCATCCGCCATCGGCGACGGTCAATGGCACCGACTCCCCGAACAGGTGCGCACCCTATGGATGACGAGGCAATGCCTGACCACCGGAGCGTTTCTTGCGGCCTGCGTTGCCGCAGCCATCGCCTGTTGGCATTGGCAGTGGTGGACATGGCAACCGTATGCCATCGCCATCCTCGCCGCCATCAGCGCGATCGACCTGCTCACCCAGCCACTGCAGACCCGCTACGAATATGCCTTCCACCAGTTCCTCATCGACCAACACGACATGCAACTGTCCAAAGGCTGGCTCTGGCGCACGACGACCACCATTCCGTTCACACGCGTGCAGCACGTCGACACCCAACAAGGCCCGCTGCTGCGCCACTTCGGCATGACGGAAGTCGTCATCCACACCGCGTCCGGCGAACACAGCATCGCCGCGCTCAGCAACCGGGACGCCCAAGCCACCGTGCACCTGATCACCGCACGCGTGCTGTCGACCAAGGATGACATGTGATGAGCGAGCGCATGACACCCGATACGACCGACAACCTTGCGGACAACGGCATCGAAACCAACACGACCCCCGGCCGAACCGACGTTACGGACGGCGAGGCAACGACCAGCGACGACAACAACAGCATGTCCAACGTGACGGTTGACGCAACGGACGCCCCGACAACCAGCGAGACCGACGGATGGCAGCACTGCCACCCCGCAGCGATGCTGCTGCACACCTTCGATACCTTACGCGCCATCGGCGGCATCATCGTCGTCATGGTCCTTACGAGCTTCTTCCGCTCACAGCAGGCAGACGGCATCTTCGCCAAGCCACTCGTCATCGCGGCTTTCATCGGTGCGGTAGCCTTCATCGTGGTTGCGACGGTGGGGACCTCCATCCTCATATGGCGGCGCTGCACCTATCGGATGGACGATACGGGCATCACCCTGCGCCAGGGCGTCATCGCCCGCAGCCAGCGCACCATCCGCTACGAGAACATCCACGCCATCAACACCTCCACGCCGTGGTACGCGCGCCCATGGCACCTCATGCGGGTCACCATCACCGCCGCGGGGCACGACGACGCCAACATCACGCTGCCCGTCGTGGAAGCGCCGGTAGTACACGCTTTGCGACGGCGCAAGCAGCAGGCCACGCACGCAGGGGATGCCACGACCGTGCCCGGATTCAGCGAACCAACGGCAATGCATCAGCTCCCCAGCGTCAATGCCGACCTTGACGCCACCGCCGCCACAGCGTCCGATGAAACAATGGCACCCAGCGAAGCGCCGGCCACCAACGAAGGTGCGGCACTCGCCGATGCCCCGCCATTGTTCCGCGCAAGCTGGCGCGACATCATCCTCTTCGCGCTCACCGACGCCAGCGTTCTGGCGGGTCTGCTCGGCGGCATAACCCTGTGGGGCAAAGCCAGCGACATCCTGCCCGAAAACGTCACCAACGGCATCGTCGATTCCGCCACGCAGCTAATCGTGCACAGCGGCGTCGCCATTCTGGCAATGTTCATCGCCCTGGCGGTTCTGGCATTGGCCGCCATCAGCCTGGTCAGCGCCATCATACGGTTCTACGGCTTCACCGTGCGTCGCACCGACCACGACATCATCGTGACGCGCGGCCTGCTCACCGAACGGGTTACCACCACACCGATCGAACGCATCCAATCAGTCACCATCAAGCGATCTCTGCTGCGACGCCTATTCCACCTGTGCACCGTGGAAATCGGTCTGGGAGCCAATCAGACGGACGGCAACGATTCCGACGACGCCTCCACCCTCTTGCTGCCACTGACCACTGACCGCCGCGTATACGACCTGCTCCAGCGGATCCTGCCCGAATGGCGCATCAGCCAACCCCGTCTGCGCCATACGGGACGCGGCCTATTGCGATACTTCCTCACCGCACCGGTGGCCACCACCCTCGTGGCGACCATCGGCTGCGTCGTCGCCACACTGCTGTGGCAGCCCTGGATGCGATGGGCTACCGCGGGCGTATTGGTCATCGGCGCCATCTGGACGGCAAACCGCGTGCTGTGCTACCGCACGGAAGGATACGAACTGCGCGACGAGCCGGACGCCGACAACACCACGCTGCGAGCCATCATCCAAAACGCTTCGCTGCTGACCGTACGCACCACGGTCACCATGCGTTCGCGGATCCAGTACCTCACCGTCTCCACCACGCCATGGCGCGCCAAACGACAGGTAGGCGGCGTCGAGATGCACCTGTTCGTCATCGCCGGCGAGTCCTCGCTGTCGTTGCATGCCGTGCGCGACGACGACGCCCAGGCCCTCGTCCGATGGGTGCGACCACGCTAGAAGGATTGGCTAGGT
Source organism: Bifidobacterium sp. LH_491 (assembly GCF_056356495.1). Classification (NCBI taxonomy): domain Bacteria; kingdom Bacillati; phylum Actinomycetota; class Actinomycetes; order Bifidobacteriales; family Bifidobacteriaceae; genus Bifidobacterium; species Bifidobacterium sp. LH_491. The sequence goes on along the minus strand of NZ_JBKEUI010000001.1, from coordinate 239,075 downwards.
CCGGCCACCGACCGGCCCCGGCCAGTCCTCGCATTGCGGCTCTCGCGCCGATTCAATCCGCTCGACAGGCTCATGCAACGACGGCAACGTCGTCGGCTTGAATGGAAAACGCCGCGCGCGCATCGCCTCATACGCTGCAATGTCATCCTCATGGCGCAAGGTCAGGTCGATGTCGTCGTACCCGTGCATCAGCCGCCACCGGGTATACTCACCCACCTCGAACGGCACGCGCAATTCACCGCATGCAATCGTGCACGCCGGCAAATCCACCGTCATCTCAATACCCGGCTCACGCTCCAGCGCATGCCACAGGCGCTCCACCTGCTCTTGCGGCACCACCGCGGCCAGCACTCCGTTCTTCGCCGTATTCCCGTAGAAGATATCCGCAAAACTCGAGGCGACGACCACGCGGAATCCGTAATCGCGCAGCGCCCACACCGCATGCTCACGCGACGAGCCGATGCCGAACTGCGGACCCGCCACCAAAATCGAACCCCGCCGGTACGGGTCGCGGTTCAACACAAACTGCGGATCGCGACGCCATGCATAAAACAACGCGTCCTCAAACCCGGTTTTCGTCACCCGTTTGAGAAACACCGCGGGAATAATCTGATCGGTGTCCACATTGGAGCGTCGCAACGGCACTCCCACACCAGTCACCACAGTCAACGGTTGCATCCTATTCCTTCCTCCAATGCCACCTGCCAAACCCTTCACGATCCGCCGGCCGCCCACGCCGTTCCCACACACCGCCAGCCAACCCAACGTGACGACCACGGACAAGACCGCACACACCGATCGCCATAGATCTTCACCATGCGAATCCCCGGCAACGAAACAGCCCTGCGAGACTATACATCCGCCGGACTGCTGATGGTGCCGCGGATAGCGGTTGCCGCAGCCACCGAAGGCGACGCCAAATGCGTGCGGCCGCCACGACCCTGCCTACCTTCAAAATTGCGGTTCGACGTGGAAATACTGCGCTCATGCGCCACCAGACGATCCTGGTTCATGCCCAGGCACATCGAACACCCGGCATTGCGCCATTCGGCGCCAAAATCACGGAACACCCGATCAAGTCCCTCGCGCTCCGCCTGCAAGCGCACCCGCGACGACGCCGGCACCACCAACACGCGGTGGATGGATTTCGCCTTATGGTGTCCGCGCATCACCGCAGCCGCCTCGCGCAAATCCTCGATGCGACCATTGGTGCACGATCCGATGAACACCGTATCCACGGCGATATCCCTGATGGGCATTCCCGGACGCAGCCCCATGTAGCCAATGGCACGCCTGGCCATGGCGCAGGACTCCTCATCGCCCATAGCCGCCGGATCGGGCACCTCACCGTCAATCGGCACCCCTTGTCCGGGATTCGTACCCCATGTCACGAAGGGGCGCAATCGGGCGGCGTCCAAGCGCACTTCCTTGTCGAACACCGCGTCGCCGTCCGTGCGCAGCGTGCGCCAATACGCGACCGCCTGATCCCACAATGCCCCCGTAGGCGCGTGAGGCCGACCGCGAAGATACGCAAACGTCACCTCGTCGGGCGCGATCATGCCGGCTCGAGCCCCTGCCTCGATGGACATGTTGCACACCGTCATGCGCGCCTCCATCGACAACGAGCGGATCGCCTGCCCCCGATATTCGATGACATGACCCTGGCCGCCGCCCGTACCGATTCGGGCGATGACCGCAAGGATGAGATCCTTGGCGCCCACATCGTCGGGCAACGCGCCATCGACGGTGACGGCCATCGTCCTGAACGGCTTGAGGCTCAAACATTGCGTCGCCATCACATGTTCGACCTCCGACGTACCGATGCCAAAGGCCAACGCGCCGAACGCGCCATGCGTGGACGTATGCGAGTCACCGCACACGATGGTCATGCCCGGCTGGGTCAGTCCCAACTGCGGACCGACCTGGTGGACGATGCCTTGGTCGGCGTCGCCCAGCGCATGCAGACGCACGCCGAATTCGGCGCAATTGCGCTCCAATGTCCGCAGCTGCGCCGCACTCGTGGCATCAGGGTTGGGCCGGTCGATATTCACCGTAGGCGTGTTGTGATCCTCGGTGGCGATGGCCAAATCCGCGTGACGCAGCGTGCGATGCGCCGACCGCAGCCCTTCGAACGCCTGCGGACTGGTCACCTCATGCATCAACTGCAGGTCAATGTACAGCAGGTCCGGCTCGCCGTCGGATCCATGTCGGACGACATGATCATCCCAGACTTTCCGGGCAAGCGTTCTTCCCATGGTCGGCCTCCTTTGCGCCGCATCGGCCACGAATATGACGCCACGCCAAGCCGCGCGGCCTCCCCTATGACAGTATGGCGCCGCCCACCACGGCGTGGACACTTGTGTTTCGGAATATGAGATGGCATAATCCTAATAAAGCAACACCATGGAAATGAGTAGCATTATGACCATCGCCGCCAACCAGCATCTCAACGAACGAGATGACGACGAACCAAAGACCGACGCCGCGCCGCACGACACCGCGGACGACAGCGACAGCAGCGCCATCCACTCGGGCGTAGGAGTCCTCGACAAGACCGTCAAAATACTCGACGCCTTGGAACATGGCCCCGCCACCCTCGGACAGCTCGTCACGGCCACCCATCTGGCACGCCCCACGGCGCACCGGCTGGCCATCGCACTGGAGCGACACCGCTTCGTCCTGCGCGACCAACACGGACGGTTCGTGCTGGGATCGCGCTTCGGCGAACTCGCCGCCGCAGCCGGAGAGGACCGCCTGCTTACCGCAGCAGGACCAATCCTGCAAACCCTACTCGACCGCACCGGAGAATCCGCGCAAATCTACCGGCGCCAAGGCGACCAGCGCGTCTGCATCGCCGCCGTGGAACGCGCCAGCGGACTTCGCGATTCCATCCCCGTAGGCGCCATGCTCTCCATGCACGCCGGTTCCGCCGCGCAGATCCTGCTCGCCTGGGAAGATTCCGACCGTCTGCACCAAGGATTGCGCCACGCCAAATTCACCGCCACCAAACTCGCCGCAGTACGCAAACGCGGCTGGGCGGAATCCGTCAACGAACGCGAGGAAGGCGTGTGCTCCATCTCCGCACCGATCCGTAACTCTTCGGGGCAGGTCATCGCCGCCATCTCCATCTCCGGCCCGACCGGACGCATGGGATCGTCCCCAGGACGACGATACGCGCCGTTGGTCATGGCCGCCGGCAAATACCTCACCGACGCCCTGGCCAAGGCCAGCGCCAACCGGTAGACAACCGCCTCCGCATGAGGCGCATCAGCGACGAGAACTCAGCGACGACGGCGGACTGCCACACACGGTAGCCCGCCGTCACATATTCCGATCTTTCGCCATCCGCCGCTTCCCATCCGTCAGTGACGTCCGATACGGCTAGTGACGCACAAAGCGACGCAACGCCTGAAGCAAACCGCCCCACCAACCGCGTTTGCGCAGCAGATCCATACCCTCCTCATCAGGCCTGGACTCACCCGTCATCGCATACGTATACGCCTTGCCGGCACTCGGCTTGCCAACCAATTCCCCAAATTCCAGCAACTGCGTACGCGGCTCATGCGGATGGCGGATATCGAATTCAAACAACCGCACGGCACGCTTGGCCGGCACGGGACCATACGTGCCGAACCCACACGTTGGCGTCGCCGCCAGCATCACCCCATCGACCACACCCACAAAACCATTGCGATGGTCATGGGCGGCCGACAACCCCACATACTGCCCCTTGCGCAGAATGGCGAATTCACCGCAATCCTCGTCAGGACAGCTAATGCCCTCACCCAAATAGCTTCCCGGCATCACCTTGGCATCATCCAGCACAAACGTATGCCCGGCACGCGTACGATACCCCTCGATGGCATGCGCGGCCGTAGGGCGAACCCGCTTCAACACATCGTAATGCTGCGGTATGGGCATATGCTGGAACGCCAGTATGCGAGCGCCCAAACACCGAGGCATCATCTGCATGAACTCCAGCGCCTGCGCGGAAGGGCTGCCATAGCCGCCCTGCGGCACATAATCGCCAGAGTTGACGACCATCAGCGCGCATACCGTATGCTCGCCCCGTTCATCCAGCACCGGCAGGGCCAGAGTGCCCGGCTCGCACGCATACACAGGCTGCTGCGGCAGTCCGGCGTAATCCGCCATGACACGCGTCATACGCGACCGCCGCTTGGATGGCGCCGATTTCCCAACCCGCGGCGCAGCCGCCACAGAATCCGCCTCCTCCAGGGATTCCCGGCTCTCCAAAGGCGGGTTCAGACACCCAGGCAACTCACGATACATGGCGTCCAGTTCGGCAACATCCAAACCGCACTGCGCATCATGATTGCCATAGGTTACCGCCCACGGAATGCCACGGTCAACCAATGGCTGCACCATACGCCCCATGAAGGACCGCACCAATTCGCGGGTATGCTGCATATCGGCGGCACGTCGGCGCGCACGAGCACCATCGTCGGCGGCCGACGACACCGGAGTCCAGCGACGTTTGCGGAAGGTCGCCGCATAGGCTTCGTCATACCCGGCGATCTGATTGCCGGTGAACACGACCACATCCGGTCTGGACGCATCCACACTGGCTTCCAGCAAGGCGATGGTATCCGGGGAAATCTTCGGCCCATCTTGAATATCCGACACCTGCAGGACGCGGAACTTACCGGAAAGATGGAACTGCAACCGCCCCAGCCGCGCGGAAACCGATACTGGCGGAGTTGCCGAACGCTCCGACACCGCCGAGCGTTCCGACGTCATCTGCGGCGGCGCATCCAAAGACGCCTTTCGAGACTGCACCTCTTGAGACGCCTCTTGAGACACGGCAGATGTCACTTCGTCACCAGGCGCCTGCCCCGCGGATCCACACTCACTAGCCATAATCCCAGCCTAGCGCACCACCCGAGGCTACGCCATGCGCGACGCCAGTCCACCCGCCTGCCAACGATCCGCCCAGAGGATTTCTAAGAGAAGACCCTCAGGCGGATTCCCCGAAGACCTCTCCCCAAAGGTTCACCCGAAGGTTTGCCCCCCACAAAAGTGTGTGAAAACACCATCCCCACACCCACAAACGTGCGTGTTTACCACACCCAACCACCAAAGTGCGTGTTTACCACACCCACAGAACCCCACAACGGTTCCCACGGATGGCGCAAACACACACCTTCCGAAAACAGCGCCAGACCAACCAACCAAACCAACCGCTACGGATGGCGGAAACACACACCTTCCGACCCGGAACCAAAAAAGACACCGGGATCACAACCTACCAGTGGCGAAAACACACACCTTCCGAAAACAGCGCCAGACCAACCAACCAAACCAACCGCTACGGATGGCGGAAACACACACCTTCCGACCCGGAACCAAAAAAGACACCGGGATCACAACCTACCAGTGGCGAAAACACACACCTTCCAAAAACAGCGCCAGACCAACCAACCAAACCAACCGCTACGGATGGCGCAAACACACACCTTCCGACCCGGAACCAAAAAAGACACCGTGATCACAACCTACCAGTGGCGAAAACACACACCTTCCGAAAACAGCGCCAGACCAACCAACCAAACCAACCGCTACGGATGGCGCAAACACACACTTTCGCACGGATGCAGCACGACCAACCAAACCAACCAACCACACAGCCAGACCAACCAGCCACACAACCAACCACACAAGAAACCACACAAGAAACCACACAAGAAAAAGGGGAGCGGGCCCATCACCCGCTCCCCTTTTCTCAGCCATCGGACACGATCAGCGCCAGACGCGCCCGCCCGACGGCTGCTGTTGCCTGCCGTCCAGCCCTGCCGCCCCGACCGGACGGCACAGACCCCACAGCACCCGGTCAGCGCCCCGCCCGGGCCTCGCGGCGGCGCCTGCCGGCGACCAACGCCAGCGCCACACCCGCCAGCACGACCACCAGCGCACCCGCACCGGCCACGGCCGCACCAGTCGGCGCCGTCCCGCCGGCATCGCCGGAACCCGAACCCGCATCCGCGTACACGCTCGCCACGGACACCGACGCCGCACGGGCGACGGAGGCCGCCGGCCGCCGCGCAACGCCCAACGCACCTTCGACAGCATAGGCCAGACGCACCGCGGCCGCTTCGAAGAAACCGCCCGACGCCGCTTCGGCCGCACCCGCGACCCCGACACCGCCCGCGCCCGGCACGACGGAGAACTCCACACGCGCCTGCGAGCCGGCCGCCGCGGACCTGAGCCCGTCGAGCGAACCGACCTCGACCGCGTCGGCGCCGCGTCCCAGATCGGCCACCGAACCGTTCGCGTCCATGAGCAGCGCACGGGTCCGCGCACGCTCCTGCAGCCTGGCATAGTTGCCGTCCGCCGCGAGCAGTCCGCCACGCTCGTCGACCTCCACACGGAAATCATCCGAGAACATGCCGTACGAACCCTTGCTCGGATCGGTCGGATCGACCGGCACCCAACCACCATGATCGGACACATGCGCGGTAACCGTAGCCTTGACCTGCGGATTGGACACCAGCGCGAACGTGAGCTTGGCGCCGTCCACGACGTTGTCCACCGTCGGATCGGCATCGCCCACCTTCACGGTGTACTTGCCGGTATCACCCGCCGCAACCATGCTGCCGTCCCTGTCCGTGGCCGCCACGGAAGCCGCGCCGAACAGGAACTGCCGGAGCCCGTGCTCACCATCGGCCGCCTTCAATTCGTCCTTGGACGCCCACACATCGTTGGCGAACAGACTGGACAGATCATCCGGATCGGTCGGACCGGTACCATCCTGATAGACGGTAGCCAGCGACGTGGAGGAAGCGATGCTGTCGCCTTCGCCCACCGAGAACACTGCCTTGGCGTCCTGCGCTCCGGCTTGCTTGTTCCACAGGCCGGTGGCGTCCAGGCTGACATCGTCCAGAGACACGCTTTCGTACATGCCATTTTCCAAACGATGCAGAGCCGATACCTTGGCTCTGGTCTTCACCTGCACGTCGCTCAACTGCGTCGGCCCGCCGGCCTTGAGCTCCTTCTCGGAAGCGCGGAACCTCTCGGAGAAGATGAGGTACTTGCCGTCGGAGGATTCGCCACCGTTGCCGGTGACCGTCATGTTCACCGTGGCCTTGGCATTGGTGCCCGTCACTTGGAACGTGACGCGGTACACCTTGCCTGCCGCGAGCTTGGACAGGTCGCTGACGGTCGTTTCGCCGTCGTGAATCGTGACATCGACCTCGCTCAGCGCCAGGATCGCGCCGTCAGCGTCGGTGCCGTGGGCGCTCGAACGGGTCCACGCCATCTGGTTGAACTCGTCGATGCCCACCGGCTGCCCGTCGCGCTTGAGCTCGTTCTCGCCGACCATGAAGTCGTTGGCGAAGACGGTTGCCTCGTTCCGATCGTCGCCACCGCCCGAATCCGTGACCATCATGGTGGACTCGCGTTCGATGAGGCGCTCTTCTCCATCGGAACTCGTGACATAGAACCTTATCGCATGGGCGCCTCGCACCGCCTTGGCTCCGTTGAGGTCCACCTTGATGGCGAATTCATTGGTGTCGCCGGATGTCAGTTTGGCGTGCGCGCGCTGGATGAGCAGCCGCAGCAGCTTGCCGCCCTGGTCCAGGCTCAGCGAACCGTCGGAGCCGACGGCCCCGCCGATGCCTTGCAGTTCGTCCAGTCCGACGCTGAACGTCTTGTCGACGGCGAGGTCGGTGCCGGCGTTGATTCGCATCGAATCGGAGCTGTAAGAGGTGAAGTTCACGTCCTTATGCCATCCGTAGTTCGCACCGTCGCTGTAACGCACGCGGAACGTGTACGCATGGCCGGCTCCCGCCTCGTATGTCCACTGTTCGCCGACCTTCTTCAGGGATACCGGAATCCAATCGCCCTTGCCGTCGACCTGCACAACGTACATGGTGTCGGCGGTATCGCCCTGCATGTTCTCGGTGTCGATATACTGCGTATCGAAACCGGAGACCACTCCCTTTTGTCCGACGATATCCGGATTCTGCGCGTGAAGCTTCGGTGTCGCAGGACGGGTCGGCACGGTGATGGTGCTTTCTCCGGCCGACGTGAGCTGGGTGTCCTCGCTCTGCGCGTAGAAGCCGACCGTCCCTCCTTCGACGCCGACGATCGGAGCCTGGCTCCTCGCCTCGTCGGCGAGAGCGCGGGCACGTCGACGGGCCGTGCTGCCCGCGGTGAGATCTTGGGTCAGCACGGTCACCAGTCCGTCGCCCTGTGTGATCTTCGGCTTCCAGGTGAGCTTTTCCCGCCCCGGCTCGGCCTCGTAGGTGTAGCTCACGTCCGCGCCTTGCGTGCTGACGTCCGGCGCGGTCGGCTTGGTCCACATGACCGCGCCGTCCGAGTATTCGCCGTTGTCGTTGAACACTTCGCCGGATGCGTTCTGCGCGCTTACCGCGTACTTGGCTTTCACCGTATGCTTGGTGTTGGCGCCAAGACCATTGACCTGCAAGGCGTCTCCATTCGCGCCATTACCGTCGACCTGATAGACGGCGACCGGCCAGTAGTCCACGTTCAGCCGCATCGTGCTGTTGTCGTCGTAATTCGGTACGGCATGCCATGCGATGACGCTATCCGTCAGCGCGCTCTTGTCCTGAACCGGCCCGGTCGGCACCTTGTCGATGTCGGCCTTCACCACGGTGACCGCGCCTTCGACGTTGTACCTAGTGATAGGACTGCCGTCTGGTTGGGCGCCGTTGCCGACGCTGACGACCACGTCGAACACTCCGGTCGACTTGCCGTCGTTATCAGACGGTGTTGCACTGGTGGCGTCCTTGACCTGGCCTGGACCCGCGTCCTGCAGGCTTATCTTCGCGGCCGGGTTGCCGAACTGCTGTTGCGACATCACGCTGACGATGGTCACCGAATCCAACGGCGCCCATCCGTTCTGCTCGTCGTACGCACGGAAGTCCATCTGCCGTTGGATCCAACCGTTCACCGCGGCACCTTGGGCGTCCTTCTGCGGCAACGTGACCGACACGTTGTTCCAGTACAGGTTCGGCGTGCCGGCATCCGAGACGAACACCGTGGCGGACGGGGCGAGCTTGACGTCCTGCCCGTTTGCAGTGCGTGCGGCGACGTCGGCGGTGAAGGTGTAATCGCCGGTCTGCGTGATCTTGGACGGGTCATTAATGACGCTACTGTCGCCCTTCTTGGTCACGGTGAAGCCGTTCAGGGCCACCTTGCCATCGAATCCAGCAACCTGAGCGCCGTTCTGGTAGACCAGCGTCTGCACGCCTTCCGCATTCTTGTAGTAGACCGACAGTCCCAGGTTCCTGGCGATGGTGGTCGTGTCCTTCAGCTTGTCCGCCACGTCGGCCTTGGTGACCGCATAGTCGTGCATGCTGGCGGTGAAGCCGTTCTTGTCGGAATCGGTCGTGTCGTTGTCGGTCACCGACAGCGTCACGGGCAGCTCGACCGTCATGCCGGACTTGCCGGACTTGCCGTCCTTGGTGGTGTAGCCATAGGTGATTGCGATCACGCCGGTGTAGTTGCCCTGCTTCAGGCCCTTCTTGACGGTAACACCGCTCAGCGTGCCTCCTTCGCCCTGGAAGCTGCCGTCGTTGTCCCATGTGGCGTCCGAGACGTTCAGCCAGTCGCCGTCGGCGCTGTCGCGCGTGGTGGCCTTGAACTCGGTCTTGGTCACCGTGAACGTACCGCCGCCCGCACCGGCCGCGCCGTCGCCCGTATAATCGGTGTACCACTTCTCGGGCTTGACCGAGAAGGTGCCGGTCGCGCCGTTCTTGGCTTGGTCGACGGTCATGGTCAACGGCAGGGTCGAATCGCCGCGCGAAAGGTTGGCGTCCTCCATACGGGCCGCCAGATGCGCCTGCACTTCGTTCCAACCGTGCTTCTTGGAGTCCTTCTGCGCTTGGTCCGGAGTCGGATTAGACAACGTGTAGCTGCCCGGTTCCGGCACATGGCCTTCGGTGAAGACACCCGCGATATTCTTTTCGCTCGTCTCGTTTTCGTTCCACTGATAATCCGCATTGGTATTCGCAGGATCGTAGATTCCTCCCTGCTTGGCCGTGGACGGATAGTACCCGGCGAAGACCCACTTGGACGGGTCGGCTGTCATATGGTTCCGGTAATCCACCTCATCAGGGGATACGGCTGACACGTCGCCATTTACTGTCACGGTCGGATTGGTGAACTTGCTACCTGCGGTCAGCTTGCTGGCCCTGTACAACGTGCCGTTGCCGTTCTCCAGGAACGTCCGTTGAGCCTTGGCGAGATCGTTCTGCTGCGCGCCCTTGACGAGGGAGGCGTCGCCGATCTGGAAGTTCACCAGGTATGTGCCCGTGTCGAAGGTGTAGCGCGCACCGAACGTGATGGCGTGCAGATCGCGCCAACCAGTCGCATCCTTGGAGTCGTTCGCGGACGTAAGACCCCAAGTCGACGGCGCTACGGTCGCCAGGCCGCCGATCGGAGAGGACACCTGGAACGCCTGATACTTATCGCCGTGCTCCTTGTTGCCCTTGAGCTGCCACGGGTCACGCACAAAATACTGCGCGTACTGGTTCTTGGTGTATCCCACAGACTTGTCTTCGGGATCGACCGGGTTCTTCTCGTTCGGGAACACGCGATCAAGATCCGTCCACGAGCCATACGCTTGGGTGCGAACCACGTCGCTCCACAGCAAGTGCTGCGTGGTCGGCAATACCTTGTCGTTCTCGGATGGTTTGGAAATCGTGATCTCCTGACCCTGCTCGTTAGTGATCTTGTGGCTGTCCCCACCGATCCAGCTGATGTCCCAGGTCGCGTCGATGGCACGCTCGCGGAACACCGCGGTGACCACCGTGTCTCCGGTGATGCCTCCCGAATCCTTCGTGCTACCGACGGCCTTGGTTTGGTACACGTTGTTCGAACCTGTGGCGTCGGTGGCAGGAGTTCCCGCGGTGCCGCCGGGGTTCGTCGTAGTGGTCACCAGATCGACCGCTTCGGAGTCGCCCTGTTTAGCGGTGAGCTTGACGAGGTCGTAGCCCGGGGTCTCCCAGTTGCCGGCCTTGTCACCGAATGTAGGCAAGGTGTACTGTTCGCCGGCCTTGACCCACACCGTATGCCGATCGCTGCTGGATGGAGCCTGATAGGTGTCGTTCCACTCCTTGAGCAATTCGTTCTCCAAATCGCCCTTGGTGTAATCGCCGGTGTTGGCGTAGGTCTGGATCGAACCATTCTGCTTGACCGTTCCCAGATAGAACACCTGCTTGGGGCCGCTGGTGTCTTCGTCCACGAACGGATCGTCAGCGGTCTGGACCCAGCTCTTGCTGCCGTTTTCCATGGCCAGTTGCAGCTTCACGCTCCAATACTGCTCGATGGTGATGTTTGTGGCTGCACGCCCCGCGAAATATCCCTTCAGAGTGATTGAGTCGCCGGACAGCGTGTCCTGCGCGGTCTTTGCCGCGATGCGCGCCTGGTAGGTTCCCGCGCCGTCGCTCCACTGGTTGGTGGCGCCGGCGCTGCCTTCCAAGGCAATCCACGTGTCGCTATTCGCATGCAGGTGCTCCCAGCGACGACCATCTGAAGGCTCGGCAGCTCCGCTGCTTGTTGTCAGCGTTACCACGCCCTTGGAATTCGCGCCGTAAGCCGGAGTCGCCGTGTGTCCAGGCGCCGCGGAGCGCGTGCGCAGCGTCACCGTAATCGTATGCTCGCTGTGATTGTCGTCGCCCTTGCGCGTAATCGTTAGCGTAACCTGCTGGTTCGCCGCGCCCCAATTGTTCGCGGTAGCACGGGCTTTCGACTCGGACGACGCGGTCGAATTCAATGCGGGAGTGAGGTTCAAGGTGGCCTGCCCGTTGGCCACGCTCAGCACGCTGTCGGAGCTCACATCGGACGGCAGTCCGGCGACACTGATCTCATCCTTACTCACGATGCCGTCGCCGTTGCCCCCGAACACGATGGTCTCGTTGGACTGCACGGCCGCGTTGCTGCCGTAGTTCACCTTGGTGACCTTCAGACCGCGAGGTGCCTTGGTGACCTTGAACGTCACTTCGAACGTCGTCTTCTTGACGTTCTCGCCCAAGTTCAGACCGCCCGTGGTGCCGGCCTGGTAGCCGACCGTGACCGTGCCCGTGTACGTGCCGACCGCCAAGCCGGCCTTGGGCGTGATTTCGATTCCGGACAAACCATTGGTCGGCGTATGCTGCGGCATGGTGACGCTCGCCCAATCGGCGGGCTGTCCGTCCGAGGCTTTGAAGCTTGCCGAGGTAACTTGCGGGTTGAGCTTTATCTGCTGGTCGACCTTGCCGGTCTCGGCAGTGGGCTTGGAGGTTTGTGCCGACTTGCCTGCATCATAACCGTAGACTGCGCTCCACTCAGCCTTCGGCCATGTCGCGGTGTATGCGGCGTTCAGCCATATTGGATACAAGTCAATGACACTGCCATCGCCTACGATGTCGGAGACCTTGATTCCGGGTTGCACTACGGTTCCGCCAGTTTCCTTGGTTTGCCAACCGTTAAAGTACTTATCAACCTGGTAGAACGGGAAGGTACCCGCATCACTGCTGTTCGCTCCCGGCACAGGCAGCAGGGAAATGACATCGTTCAAACCGTGCTGCTGGCTTCGAGCCCATTCCGGAGCCTGGTCCATGCCGACATACTTGGTGCCCTCGCCGTAGTGGAACCGCACGGTGATATCGGCACGTTGCCACGTGTAGATGATGGTCATGGGGCCTGTCACATTGACGGTATGGTTTGACTCCACGTCCGTGATCTTGCCGTCTCCCAACTGATAGGCGGCCTTGGTCAGAGTGTGACCGGCAACCCAAATCTGGCCCTGTCCTGCCGCACTGCTCCAAGGCAGTGAAAGCGTGCCGGCGTTCACCACCTGCTTGCCCGTAGCTTGGTTATGCTGATCGCCCTGCACCTGTTGGGAGATATCCACACCGGCGTCATTCACATGCTTGAATGTCACCGTCCACTGCTGCTTGACTTCCGCAGTGGCGATTGCCGAGGCGAAGTACTGACCGGTGTTGCTGCCCTTGAGACGCACTTCGTAAACGCCCGCGGGAACGGAAGCATCCTTGCCGGCACCCTCCATATCCGTCCAGTCAGCCTTCGCGTTCTTCAAACGGTATTGGTAATGATGGCCGGCATCATTGTCGTCGATGCTTAGTGATCCCTTCGCGGAATCCACTGCGGCAGTGGTCTTCACTGTCGGCGCCGCCGAGCGATGCTTGATGTTGAACGTCTTGGTGGTTTGCGCATACTCGGCATTGGCGCCCTTGGTCAAAGTCACCTGCGTGGCCGAGCCATCGGCGGACAGGCCATCCAACGCCTTGGTGACACTCTCAGCCGTACCGTTGGCCTGCAGCGAGGTCATACCGCCCAAACCGGACGCCGAGAAGTCTCCGGCTTCGCTTGACGGCGTGGTGGTCAGCGTAACGGTCTCCTTCTCGTAATCCCACTTCGGGTCAGAAACAGTACGCTGCTTCAGGTTCACGGTGGCGTGCAATTCCACCGCCACTGTGCGAGCATAATTCCAACCACCCTGATATTCGCCGGCGTCGATGCGCACGTTCCACTTGCCGACATAGCTTCCGGCCCCATTTTTACCGGCCACCAGTTTGATCGGAATGGTGAACACGCCATTATCGTCTGGCTTCAAGCCCTTGCCGGCTTCTATTCCGAGGTTCATTCCGCTGCGATCGATGTTGAACTCACCCTTCGCACCATCGAAATTCCACTCGATCGAGGTGATGCGCGGCTGGAGAGCTTCCTTGCCTTTGCCGGTGAGCGTTTCTCCGCCAAGCTTCAGATCCTTCAATGCGATCTTGACGTTCCAGATGGCGTCAGCCTGAGTAAAGCCAGCCTGCAGATCGTCCTTGGACTCGTTCCCGCTGACCTCCGTATCAAAGGTTCTCGGACCCCATTTGGCATACAACTGTACGGCATCGTCGGAAATGGTCACGTTCGGCAACGCGGTTAGGTCAGTGGTCGCGCTGACCTTGGTCCCACCGCCGTTCGCGGCCGTATACCAGCCCTCGATGTAATTGTTTTCGACCTGCGTATTGTTGGTGTACCAAGCATTGATACGCCGAATGGACGAATCCGCAAGATTGGATTGACCGTTTTGGCTACGATCCACCAGCTGCGGCAGCAGACCCGGCTGATTGCCATTGGTCAAGTTGTATTCGTACTTGGATTCCGCCACGGAGCTCTGCATTCCACTCTGCATGAAGTTAAACTTCACCTTGGTCGCAACAGTTTTCCAAGTCGGCACCAGCGTGATGGAATCCCATGGCACCTTGATCTGATCTGTCAACCCGAACTTTTGGGTGCCGTCCTTGGTCTGCCAGCCAATCTGCTCATTATTGGGCTTGGTATACGCCGCCCCCGGGAGCGTGATAGTATCATACGAATACTTACCCATGGCAACCGGCGCAGAAGATTCGGATTTAGCCACAGCACCATCACCATCGAATGATACGGTTGCCTCGTGGCGATACTGCAACGTGGCGATGACTTCCGCCTCGCCAATCGTGCCGGAAATACCTGTCTTCGCCGATAGGCTCCAACGATCCGAACCGTCTACATATTCTTCCTTGTAATCAGCAATATCGTAATTTGTGCCGTACGCAACCTTTACCGTGTCCGTATGATCAGTCTTGTACTGGACAGAGGAATCAGAAGTCTCGATTTGTTTATCGATATTGACCTTCTTATTAACAAGTGTACCTACTCCCTGCCCCTGTTTCCACTGGGCCTCTATATGAAGGGTCTTGGATGACGAGCCCTGCAAATTCAGCCTGGTCAAATCCAGGGTCTCTCCCGGCTTGAAGAGTACAGCATTCCCGTCTTCCCGCACCCTGTAACCCTCAAAATAGGCTCCGTTCTTAACGGGCGCCTCGGTTGCAATCGGAATGGAATTGGCATACACGATGTCGTATTTCGTCTCGTCGACCGGCGTTTTCCCCGTAGGATAAGCGCCCCCGGCCGGCGAGTACTCGACAGAATACTGCACAGGCTTGGCCGAAAAGTTTAATGCCTCCACACGAACAGCCTGAACCGCATCAAATTTATAATACGTCCACCCGTCAGACACCCCTGTCTGTGTTATATGAGCCCCACTCGCCGCGGATACCCCCTCAATCTCCCAACCGTTCTTCGGCCTGACCCGAATCTCGTAGCGATCATCACCGGTTTCGCTGTTACCAGGTGCAGCAGCATTCTTAACATAGTATTTCCCTCCGCTATTGAACGGGACGAAGCCGCCCGAAACCCACGGGGAAAAATCCTGCCATTGCCGTATCTCAGCCTCAACGCCCAGGTTCTGCCCCGGCACGAGATACCGCTGCGAAGCCGGACCATAGTTGACCTGCACGCTGACATCGGAGTGTATCTTGCTGACCGTTATGTCCATGGTCGGGGACCATGAGCCCGTAGCTTTATTGCTCAGATACTGCCATCGGTTGACGGTCACCACCGTACCGGCGTCGGCGCCCGTCTGCAAAACGCTTGTCGTCGTCGAGCTATTCACAGCATCGGACATCGAGGGCAACGCAACCGTCTCATCGCCGACGGTTATGGACACGGGCACCTCGCTCCATTTTTCATGTTCGCTATATACCGTATCCCATATGCCTTTTACCGTGATGGCATCCCACGTGGGCTTATCAACATATTGCCTGATTCCCTGCGTAAACGAAAGCCTCGGCTGATCCCAACTCCCTCTAGTCTTATAAACAGCAACACCCTCACCCGGAGAGTGCTTGACCGCCTTGGCTCCCGCGCTAAAGTTACTGGCAATAAAACCTTCCGTCGGTGCGGCATCTGCCCGAGGGTAGCCATACGCATCTGGATACCAAACCGGTTTCACTCCGCTCTCATAAACACCTCCGACATGCAGGTAACCATAACTGAGCGCCTCGGCATCTGTAGTCGGCTTGTAGCCGTTCATCGTAAAGTTGAATTTCCAATTCGTAGACCAAGGCTCAATCCTCGCCCCGACACTCACATTCCCGGTAATATCGACCAGCTTGTAAGACTGGAGCCAACCCTTCGTCGACACATGCTCATATCGGGCACCGCTCACGGTCAGATGGAGAGTGTTTTCCTCGGGAACGATGATGGAGAAGGAGGCTTGTCCTCCCTTGTACGCGGTTTTTGTCTGCTTCACCCAACGCGCGTTCTCCGGCTGATGGCCCGGATACGTATACGAAATCGTACCGTATGTAATGCTTACCGGCTCAGCATTGCTGCGGAAGGACGCAATTATTCTTTGGTCATTGCTCTTGATCGAGGTCACCAAGGTGACATCCGTGCCACCGGTCACCGCGCCCTTGATGGCATAGTGAATCTTGTCGCCGATGGTCGCGAGGAAATCCAGCTGATACCGAACGCCATTGATCTCGATATAAAAATCGAGGTACGTGTACCCATCAAGCGACGGCGTATTGTCCTTCACATACCCACCAGGATAGGTATACGTGGGACTGGATTCCAGGATACCGTCGATCTCCTTGTAGATTCCCGTGACCTGTCCCCATTGACTATCGGCATCGCCGGTGGCGAGGACGGTGGCCGAACCGGAACGCGCCTGCGCCTTGGCCAGCGTCATGGCCAGGGGCTCGGACTGGGTTTCCGGCTCGCTCCACGTGGGCACGATCTCATGGGAGGAACCCAACTGCATGACCTTGTCCGAACCGGCCACCACGTAACGCGTCGGACCATCGGACTCGCGCCTGTCGGCCGCGACCACCCGGTACGGATTGCCCAACGAATCACGCACCAGAGCGCCGTCAGACGAATCCACCAGGAACGCGCCCTCGTACGAGGACGGATCGGCCAGCAGACCGGCAAGCGTCGACGCATCCCGCGAAGAAGAGGAGGAAGAAGAAGATTCGGCCGAAGCGTCCGAGGAAGGTGAGGTGGATGCCCCGGTCGAAGAACCGGATGCCGCGCCCGAACCGGACGCGGCGTCAGAGGAGGAAGAAGAGGAGGGGTCAGAAGAGGAATCAGAAGAGGAGGAAGAGGCCGAGGAAGACCCAGAGGAAGAGGACGAGGACTGCGCCGGCACGGACAGGTCGGGCACGAAGGTCTTCGCCTGCGCGTCCGCGTTCGCCACGCGGCCCGCCAGCAGGGATGCGACCGGCGAGAGCATGCCCGCCAGGGCGCCGCCCACCGCGCTCGCCACCGTGGACAGCACGTCGCCACCCGTAACCGACGAGACCGCGGCCCCCACCGCGTCCGCAGGAGTCACCACAGGCTCGGAAGCCGCGGACGCAGCAGCCTGGGAAGCAGCCTCGTCCTTCCCGTCCGCCGACTGCCCGGACTGGCTGGACTGGCTACCGGCAGACCGATCCCCCTGCGGCGTTTGCTCCGACTGTTCCGAAGCATCGTCGGACTGACCGTTGGACGTCGGATCGCCCTGCCCGTCCGAAGAGGCATTGCCCGCCTGATCGGACTGATCGGACTGATCCCGGCCCGCCTGCCCGGACTGGTCTTGGCCGGCCTGCCCCTCGCCCGCGTCCGCCTCCGGCGTCGACGCCTGGAAGCCCAGCGTGCCCGGATCGGCCAGCGCGCCGCCGGCGAACGACGCCGCGAACCGGTCGGACCGACCCGGAGCCTGCACACGAACATCCACCGAGAGCGAGCCCTCCGCCAGCAGGTCGCCCGGCTCCACGCCGGACAGCACCACATCGCCCGTCGGGCCCTCCGACGCGGACACCGCCGCATACGCGGGCGAACCGCCCACCAACATCATCAACGCCAACAGAAAACCAACAACCGCACGCAACGCATCACGCAGCCGAGCCATCGGGCACCTTCCTCATCTTACAACGTTAAACTTATTAGACATTGCCACGCCAAGGCATGACAAAACTGGCAGTAATAGCAATATATAAGTCAGTATATGCCGAAACGTCCACCCCCCCCCGTCAACACGCTTCATTATGTCTATTAATATGTGACATGGGCCACATATTGTGCAGCAAAGCCCAAACGACACAATGCTTGTACCGTTTTTACAAAAATGCCTAATTATTCCCAAAGGCAAGAAACGCACCCAACATGCAGAACACCGGAAGACCGCCCGCAAACCGGCACGGCCGACGGGCGGCCCCCAAGCCCCATATCCATACAGCCCGCGCAAAACAACGACAGCAAAGGCTTGCGCAAGCCGAAAAACAACAGGCGCAACAGGCATAGGATAGAAACCAGAATAAAACGTTTTTACGCTACACTTTTCACCCCAGCACCCATAGGCAAGCAATCATGCAACGATTGAATACATTCCGGAACCGAACCATACGAAAAAAGGGAGCGGGTTCATCACCCGCTCCCTTTTTCTCAGCCGTCAGACACGATCGGTGACAGGCACGCCCGCCCGACGTCCGGCGCTACCGCTGCCGTTCAACCCTGCAGCCCTGACCGAGCGGCACAGGCCTCACCGCACCCGGTCAGCGTCCCGCGTGGGTTTCGCGCCTGCGCTTGCCGGCGACCAACGCCAGAGCCACACCAGCCAGCATAACCACCAGCGCGCCAGCGCCGGCCACAGCCGCACCAGTCGGCGTGGTTGTCTGCCCGGAGCCCGACCCGCCGTTAGGATCGGACGGCTTGACGGTGGAATCCACCACGCGCAGCGCCACCGTAACGGCTGCGGCGGTGCCGCGCACCGTGAACGTGACCCGATAGTTGCCGACCTGCCACTGCGCGTCGGCCGGAGCGACCTTCACGTCCACATCGGCGGCCGACAACGACAGCCCCTTGGCCGTGGTGCCACGTACGTTGCCCTTGTCAACCAGCACCGCGGTTGCGTCCTTGGCCGAGGTCAGTTCCTTGCGTTCCAAGGTCATGTCGTCCGCGCCGATGGATGCCAACGGGTTGTCCGGGTCGGGCGTCGGGTTCACCTGGTCGGCCAGCATCATGACCACCGAAGCGGATGCCTTGGAGCCATTGACCCGGATGGTGACCGGCACGTCCTTCGCCGACCAGTCGATCGCCGCCTTGCCTTGAGCGGAACGCGCCTTGGCCTGGCCGAACGTGATGGTCGCGTCATCGACCGTGAGCCTTGCCCCGTCCGCCGTGGTGCCGCGAGCGCCGGAACGCAGCCAGACGAGTTCGGCGAGCGCCGCATCGTCAAGGCCTTGTGCGGCGGAGCGCTGCACCAGGAAGTCGTTGGCCCATACGGAGCCCTGGTCGGGGTTGCTCGGGTCGACCGGGCCGGTGCCGTCCTTGTAGACGGTGGCCTGCGAGACGCTGGTCGCGGTGTCGTCCCTCACGCCGAAGGTGACGGGCACCTTGGCGCCGACGCCGGCGGCCTTGACCGCGGCGGCGAAGTCGGCCGGCTTCGTGACCATGGTGACCTCGCCGGTCTTGGTGGCGTCGCTCTTGAGGTAGGCGACCGCGCCGGCACGGTAGATGATGTCCGCTTCGCTGAGCGAATCGACTTCGCTCTTGGAGACGTCGAAGTTGTTGGAGTACACCACGTACTTCGCGTTCTGTCCGCCGTCACCATCGCCGCCGCCGCCACCGTTGTCGTAGACGGTCATGATGGCCGAGGTCGTGGCGTCCGTGCCGTTGATGGCGAAGGTGACCGTGTAGCGGCCGGATTCGGTCGGCAGCTTGCCGTCGGCCACGCCTTCGACGCGTGCGGTGACCTTGGTGTCATCCAACGCCTCGCCGGCCTTGTCGGTACCGGCGACCCGCGCCTTGGCGTACAGCCACTTGCCGGCCCCGCCGTCGACCTTGGCGATCTCGCCGAGGCTGGCGGCGAAGTCGCTCGCGCTGATCCGCGCCAGCGGATTGTTCGCATCGCCGCCGTCCTCGCGCACGCTCATGGTCACCTCGACCTGGGCCGTCGGATCGGCCGCAACCGCGAAGCGCACCCGGTAGGAGTTCGCATCCCACCGCTCGACCTCAACCGCCGGCTTCCACGCGCCGTTGACCTGCACGCTGGCGGTGACGTCGGCCGCGGCGAGCTTCGAACCGTCCTTGTCCAAACCGACCACACGGGCACGGTCCGCCATGAGCTTGGTCAGCTCGGCGACCTTCTTGTCTCCCTGCAGCTCGCTACGCACCATGAAGAAATCATTGGCGTAGATCTCGGCCTTGGAATCGGGATCCGTGGAGCTGCCGCCGTTGTCGCGCACGCTCATGGTCACGGTGACCGCGGCCTTGCCGTTCGTGTCGTTGACCGTGAAGGTCACCGGGTAGGAGGCCTTGCTCCAATCCTTGACCTCGCTGGCCGGCCGGCCGTCCACGGTTGCCGTGACCTTGCCGGCATCGAGCGCCGCACCGGCCTTGTCCGTACCGGTGACGTTGGCCGCCGCGTACAGCTTGCCCGCCAGGCCGTTGCCGGCCGCCTTGAGCTCATCACGCTTCATGGCGAAGTCGTCCGCGTAGATCGACGCCTTGGAGTTCGGGTCTTCGGGGTCGACCGGCGTGCTGTGGTCGCGCACCTGCATGGACACCGGCACCGACACCTTGCTGTTGGTGCCGTTCACCGTGAAGGTGACCGTGTAGCTCGGCTTGGACCACCGGTCGGCGACCGCCGCATCCAACGAACCGCCATCGATGGTGACGCCCACGCCGTTGACGGTCAGCGCATTGCCGGCCTTGTCGGTACCGGACACCTTGGCGCCCTGATAGATCAGCGTCTTGGCGTCCGCGCCCTGGGCCGTGAGCTTGTCGCGCCCGATGACGAAATCGTCGGCGACGATGGAGGCCAGTCCCTTGTCCGGATCGGTCGGATCCACCGGCGTGCCGTGATCGCGCACGGTCATGGTGCGGGTCACCGATACCTTGCCGTTCGTGTCGTTGACGGTGAAGGTCACCTGGTAGGAGTCCTTCGCCCAATCCTTGACCGACGCCAATGCGGTGCCGTCGACCGTGATGGCCACGCCATCCTTGGTCAGCGCCGCGCCGGCCTTGTCGGTACCGGACACGTTCGCCGCGGCGTACAAGGCACCTGCCAGATCGGCATCGGCCTTGTTGAGCTCGTCACGATCCATGACGAAGTCGTCGGCGAAGATGGAGGCCTGGCCCTTGTCCGGATCGGTCGGATCCACCGGAGCGCCGTCCTCGCGTACCTGCATGGACACACCCGCCTTCGCGTTGGTGCCCTTGAAGGAGAACTCCACGGTATGCGCGCCCTTGGTCCAGTCGATGCCGTTGGACGAGGCCGTCGTATCGGCGAACACGGAGGCCATCGCATCCATGACGCGAGCCGCCATGCTCCGGCCGCGTGCGGCCAAGGCCAGCTCCTTGCCGTCCACGGTGATGGTGACGTTGTCGGCCGTGGCCTTGGTCTGGCCGTAATGGCCGGTGACCCTCGCCCGGTCGAACAGCTGCCTGCGGGTTTCGCCCAGCGTCCAATTCTGCGGCTTCTCGCTCAACGCCACCGCGAAGTCAGACGCCCACAGTTCGGCATCCTTGTCCGGATCGATGGTGCCGCCGCTGACGATGGTGGCCATGACCTGCACCTGCGCCTTGTCGCCGTCGACACCGAACTTCACCGGCACGCTCTGACCGACCTTGGCGGTTGCCAGTCGCGCACGGTCAGCCACCGTGACGGTACCGGACTGCGTAGGATCGCTCGTCTTGAACGCATAGGCGTCCGCACGGCCGATCAACGCCGCATCATCCAGATACGCGCTGTTCCCGCTGGTGCGTTCGGCATCCGTGATGGTGAAGTTGTTCGCCACCACCGTGTACTGGTCACCCGGCTGGTTGCCGTCACCGCCGTCGCCGCTGCCCGCATCGTATACGGTCATGGTGATGGTGGCGGTCGCGGTGGTGTTGGCGACCTGGAACGATACGGCTACCGCACCTTCCGCAGTCGGCCAAGCCTGATCCACCGTCTTGCCGTCAAGCTTGACGATGACCGGGCTGGTCTCACCCGCCGTGATCTTCGAGGCTTCGATGGCATTGCCGTTGGCATCCACCGCACTGGCCTTGGCCTGCTCGAACAGCCACTTGGCACGAGCATCGGCACCGGATACCTTGGCGAGATCGCCGAGCGAGGCACGGAAGTCACGTGCGCTCACGCGAGCCAATGGCTTGTCCGGATCGGTGCCGTCCTTGACGATGGTCATGGTGCGAGTCACCTTGGCCGTCTCATCGTTGGACACCGCGAAGGTCACCTGATAGGAGTCCTTCGACCAATCCGTGACGTCAGCCACCGACTGTTCGCCGACGGTTACCTTGACGGCGGAGGCGGTCAGCTTTACGCCGTCCTTGTCCGTGCCGACCACGCGAGCGCGGCCGTACATGAGCGACGCCAGGTCCTTAACCTTCGTGTCGCCTTCCAGCTCGGTACGGGACATGACGAAGTCATTGGCGTAAATCTTCGCCTTGGACTGCGGATCCGTGGTGGTGCCGCCATCGTCGCGCACGCTCATGGTGACCGTGGTCGACACCGGCTTGGATTGCGTGCCATTGACGGTGAAGGTCACCTGGTAGGAGTCCTTCGCCCAATCCGTGACCGACGACAGGTCGTCATTGTCGACCGTGATGGTCACGCCATCCTTGGTCAGCGCCGCGCCGGTCTTGTCGGTACCGGTGACGTTGGCCGCCGTGTAGAGCTTCTGCGACAGCGTATCGCCGGCCGTCTTGAGATCGTCACGCTTCATGGCGAAGTTGTCGGCGAAGATCGAGGCCTTGGAGTCGGGATCGGTGGTGCCGTCGTCGAACACGCCCATGGTGACGTCGACCGTCACCTTCTTGCCGGTGTTCTTCACGGCGAAGGTCACGCCATAGGATGGCTTGGCCCAACCGGTCTTGGCGACTTGCTCGATCGACTGTCCGTCAACGGTGATGTCCACGCCGTCCTTGGTCAGTTCCGCGCCTTCCTTGGTGGCGCCGACCACGCCGGCTCCCTTGAAGAGCAGATCCTGCAGATCGGCGTTTTGAGCGGTCAGACTCTTGCGGCTCATGGTGAAGTTGTCGGCCGCAATAAATGCCTTGCCGGTACCGCCGTCGCCCGGATCGACCGGGTCGACGTGGTCGCGCACCAGCATGGTGGAGGTGACGCTCACCGCACCGGTTCCGTTGGAGCCCGTGTTCTTGACGGCGAAGGACACCGTGTAGGACTTGGCGTTCCAATCGGTTATCGCACTTGGCTGCTTGCCGTCGATCATGACGTCGACGCCATCAAGGGTGAGCGGCTTGCCGTCCTTGTCGGTACCGGACACCTTAGCGCCCTCGTAGGCGATTTGGGCGGCATTGGCACCGGAGGCGGTCAGGCTGCCACGCGCCACCACAAACTGCTTGTTGGCGTAAATGGTTGCCTTTCCGTCGGTGTCGCCACCATCGCCGCCGCCGGAGCCATTGTCACGCACATGCATGGCGACCGTGGCCTTGGCGTTGGTGCCGTCGAAGGAGAACTCCACCTTGTGTTCGTCCTGAGTCCAGTCGATGCCGTTGGACTCGGACGCCGCGAACACACTGGCGATCGCGTCCATGACGCGGGACGCCGGGTTGGAGGACTTCGGCGCGATGGTCACCGTGTCGTTGACCTTGATGGTCACGTTGGTTTCGTCCGCAGCCTTGCCATTGAGCTGGCCGGTGACACGGGCACGCTTGATCAGTTCCTCACGCACCTTGTCGGTGGCCCAAGCATCCGGCATATCGTCTTCACGCGAGATGGTGAAGTCATGCGCGAAGATTTCCGCATTCTTGTCCGGATCGGTGGTGCCGCCCTTGGTCATGGTGACCTGGGAGATGGCGGTGGCCTTCTCGTCTTCACTCACACCGAAGGTCATGGCGAAGGTGTCGCCCGGCTTGGCGGCCTGCAGCGCATCCTTACCGGATTCGAGCACCGTCACGGTACCGGATGGCTTCGTGAGGTCGGTCTTCAGGTAGGCAACCGCACCGGCGCGACGGATCAGCTCGTTATCGGTGAGCTTGTTGGCGTCGCGCTCTTCGGCGGAGACGGTGAAGTCGTTCGAGAACACCACATAGGTGTCTCCTTCAGAGCCGCCGCCGTTGCCGCCGTCGCCACCACCGTTGCTGTATACCGTCATGGTGACGGTGGCGGTGATGTCACGGCTCATAGTGCCGGACTGCTTGATGGTGAAGGACACCTGATGCGAGCCCTTGGCGTTCGGCCAGGTGGCAGCATCCGCGCCGGACAGCAGCTTGCCGTCAAGCTTGACCACAATTGGGCTGGAGTCCGTTGCGCTCACCTGGTCGGCGGTGATGGCGTTACCGTCCGCGCCAACCGCGGACGCCTTGGCCTGCCCGAACAGCCACTTGGCCTTGTCGGTGGTGACCTTGCCCAGGATGCTCACGCTGGTGGCGAAGTCGTTCGCCGCGATCTTCGCGTTGCCATCCTGGTCGGCGCTGCCGGCGACGTTCATGGTGACCGTGGCGGTCAGGCTGCCCTGCTTGGCAGTGAAGCGCACCTGGTACGACGCCGCGTTCCAAGAGGCTACCTTGTCGACCGCGGTCCACTGACCGTTGCCAGAATTCACTTCGACCGCGTAGACCGAGTTATCGGCATCCACGCTCACCTTGGCGAGCTTTTGGAATTCGGCGGCACGCTTGGAGTCCTCGATCTTGCCTAGCTCGGTGCGTCCGACGGTGAAGTCGTGCGCGTAGATCCAATGCTTGCCGTCTTCGGTGGTCGAACCGCCCGCATACACGGTGGCCGTGCTCGTCGAGGTCGGCTTGCCGTCCATCGTGGCCTTCGCGTTGGTGAAGGCCACGTCGGCGGTGTCGCCGTCGGCGGCCTTATTCAAGGCGTCGAGACTGCCGACGTTCACCACGTCGGAGCCACGGCCGAGGTCAACCGCGATGCCATCGGGCTTGATGCCCACGGCCTTGGTGTAGGCACGCTGCTGCAGCTTCGCGTAGTTGTTGCCGCCCTCAGCCAGCAGGGTCTCACGTTCTTCGATGCTCATGGTGAAGTCATCGGAGAACATGCCGTACGCCACGTAACCGTTCTGGTCAGGCTTGGTCGGGTCGGTCGGATCGACCGGGACCATGCCGCCATCATCGGAGACGTGCGCGGTCACGGCGGCCGTGAGTTCCTTGGCGCTGCTATCCGCGTTGTCGGAGGCCTTGAAGGTTATGGTTGCACCGTCCGTGACATTGCCGGCGGTCGCCTTGGCATCACCAACGTACGCAGTCACGGTGTCGGACGTCCAAGCCTTGCCCTTGGCGTCCTGACCAGTGACATGGCCGCGCTTGAACAGCAGGTTGTTGAGATCCTTGGCCTTCTCCGCGGTTCCGGTGGGCTTGCTCAACTCGTCCTTGGACACGTACACGTCCTGCGCGTGCAGGTAGGCACCCGTCTCCGGATCGGTGGTACCGCCCTTGGTGACGGTTACCTTCGAGGTAGACATGGTGCTCGGCTCCTGCGCCACCTTGTAGGTGACGGCAGCATCCGTAGCGCCTGCCTTCTTGCCGGTCAGATTCGTACGGTCAATCGTGATGGTGCTCGAGTCGGACTGCAACGGAGTCTGCAGATCGTCGGCCTTGTACACCGTGGCCTTGCCCAGCTTGATG
Organism: Bifidobacterium sp. LH_491; assembly: GCF_056356495.1. Classification (NCBI taxonomy): domain Bacteria; kingdom Bacillati; phylum Actinomycetota; class Actinomycetes; order Bifidobacteriales; family Bifidobacteriaceae; genus Bifidobacterium; species Bifidobacterium sp. LH_491. Next base: position 213,632 of record NZ_JBKEUI010000001.1, on the reverse strand, counting down.
AGCTGGTCGTCGGTCAGACCGGTGGTGTCCTTGATCTCGTTCTCGCCGACCTCGAAGCCGTTGGAGAAGATGCGATACGTACCGGTCGAACCATCGCCATCGCCGCCACCGGAGTGCTCGAACACGGTCATGGTTACGGTGGCCTTGACGCGGCCGTCGCCCTGCGCGGTGAACGTCACCTGGTACGCCTTGACAGCCCAAGAGGTATCCGACGAATCAACCGACACGTTGACATTCTGATCCGTCAGCGCAGTAGGTTCAGCGTTTTGCAAGGCATTGAGGTAGCCTTTGACGCGCGCGGCCGTGAACATCTTCGCCTTGACAGCATCGAGGTTGCCCGGAGTGCTACCGGCCAGCTCGTCGAGGCCCATGACGAAGTCCTCCGCCCAGATCTCGCCGCCAGGCTGGTTCGGTTGATCGGGATCCGGATCGACCGTGGTGCCGCCCGCATGGACGCTCGCCGTGCTCGTCGAGGAAGCCTGCGTGCCCTTATCGGCCGGAGTCTTGAACATTACGGTTCCGGTCTTGCCAGCTGCAACCTTCTTGAGCGCGTCCACGCCGGACACCTCAATCTGATCGCCCGTGTAGGTGGCATCCAGAATGCCGTCGGCGTTCGTATGGTAGGCCACCACGTTGGCGCGCTTCTGCAGCGCCGCGTAGTTGCCGGTATTCGCCAGCAGGGTGTCGCGCTCCTCGACGCTCATGTCGAAGTCGTTCGAGAACACGTAGTTCCTGCCCTTCGAGCCATCGTCAACGCCGCCGCCGTTGTCGTAGATATGGGCGGTGACGGTCGCCGAAGCCTTGGTGCCGGTCACCGTGAAGGTGACGCGAGCGCCGTCGACCACGTTCTGCGCAGTCGCGGAATCGTTGCCGACCTTCACGTCATATCCATCGTTCTTCGTCAGCGCGGAGCCGTCGGCTGTGGTGCCGACCACGCCCGCACGCTCGAACAGGAACTGTGCGAACGCCGACGCCGCCTTGACCTTGGACAGCTCGTCCTTCGAGGCGTAGATGTCGTAGGCATGAATGCTGGCCTTGTTGTCCGGGTCTGTGCCGCCGCCGTTGTAGATGTCGACCTTCGATGTGGAGGACGCAGTCTTGTCGCCTTCCGTCACGCTGTAGGTGACAGCAGCGTCCGTAGCACCGGCCTTCTTGCCCTCGGTCTTCGCCGAATCGGTGTACAACTTCGCATCATCCACCGTAAGGGCGGGCGATGTCACCGGACGTCCGGTCGTCTTGTCGTACACCTTGGCGTTGCCGAGCGCAATGAGCTTGTCGACAATCAGGTTGGTGGTGGTGATGTCACCTTCCGCCAGACGGAAGTCGTTCGAGTACACCACGTACTTCGCATCCTGATCTCCGTCGCCGCCGCTGGTGTGGTCGAACACACTCATGGCCACCGTGACCGAGGCCTTCGTACCCGCAACCTGGAACCTCACCGAGTAATCGCCCTTGGCGTTTGGCCAAGTTGCCTGATCCAGCGCCTTGCCACCGAAGGTGACGACGAGCGGACTGGAGGAATCGGCGGTTACCTGATTCTTGGCGATATTCTTGCCGTCCTTGCTAACGGCAGTCACCTTGGCCTGTTCGAACAGCCATTGGGCACGAGCATCGCCCGCCTGCACCTTCTTGACATCGTCGAGCGCCACGGCGAAGCTTTGCGCCTTCACGGATGCCTTCGGGTTGTCGGGATCGATGGCGCCGTCGGCGTAGACCGACACCGTGGAGGTGGAGGTCGCCTTGGTTTCTTGGGATTCCGTCGCCTTGGCAGTGAACGGCACTTGGGCTGCAGAACCGCTGGCAGTCGAGGCAAGAGTCTTCACCGATTCGGCATCAACCACAATCGCGGTCGCACCATCCAGCACCGTGGGCAAACCGTTGGCGTCGTACTGCACCGCAGTGGCGTCAGTCAGCTTGCGCAACGCCGCATAATTGTCTGTTTCTGCGGTTACCGTGCTCAGCTGACCAATCTCGGTTTGCGCGTCGATGGAGAACATACCGTAATACGATCCATCACCGCCAGGCGTTACCGTGCCGTGGTCGAACACGTGCGCGACCACGGGAGCCGTCAACGTCTTGGCGTTGCTGCCATTGTCGGAGGCCTTGAAGGTGATGGTCACGCCGTCCTTGACGTTGTCGGCGGTCGCCTTGTCGGAAGCGTTGGCTCCCACATAAGCAGTGACCGCAGTTTGCGTAATCGGCTGCTTCTTGGCATCCACACCGTTGACATGACCACGTTCGAACAGCAGCTTTTGTACGGCTTGTTCGTTCTGGCCCTTCAACTCATCCTTGGACACGTACACATCCTGCGCGTGCAGGTACGCACCCGTCTCCGGATCGGTAGTGCCGCCCTTGGTAACGGTCACGTTTGACGTGGCAGTTGCAGTCTTCACCGCATCATCAGTCACCGAGTAGTCAACCGACGCCAACTCCCCTGCCTTCTTACCGGTCAGGTTGGAGCGATCCACGTCTATCTGCTTATCCACTGGGGTGGTGAGGTCATCAGCCTTGTAGACCGTGGCCTTGCCCAGCGTGATCAGTTGCTCGTCCGACAGAGTCTTCGCGTCCTTGACTTCGTTCTCGCCGACCGTGAAGTCGTTGGAGAACACGCGATACTGCGACTGGGAGCCGTCACCGTCGCCGCCACTACCGGAATGTTCGAACACAGTCATGGTGACGGTGGCCTTGACGCGGTCGTCTCCCTGCGCGGTGAACGTAACCTGATAATTCTTGACATCCCACGCAGCATCCTGCGGCTCCACAGCCACGTCAACGGTATCGGCAGTCAGCTTCTGCTGACCGGCCACGGAATTGTCCGACATGGTGTTGAGGTAACCGTTAACACGGGCCACATCGAACATCTTCGACTTCACGCTTGAGACATCCTGAGGTGTGCTCTTCCCCAACTCCGTCAGATCCATGACGAAGTTATCCGCCCAGATCTGACCGCCGGGTCTACCCGGCTGTTCCGGATCGGGGTCAACGGTCGTGCCGTCCGCATGGACGGCTGCCGTGCTGATCGAAGATGCTTGGCGATCACCAGAATTCGGCGCCTTGAAGGTTACCGTACCGGTCTTGCCCGCAGCAACTTGCTTGAGCTGCTCGACGCCTTCCACCAACACCTTGCTCGGCGCATAGTTTTCGCTTTGGATGCCGTCGGCGTTCAAGTGATAGGCCACTACGTTGGCCCGCTTCTGCAGCGCCTGGTAGTTGTTATCGCCTGCAGCCAGCAGGGTGTCACGCTCCTTGACGCTCATGTCGAAGTCATCGGAGAACACCACGTTCCAGCCACCTTGACCGTCAGGCGTCGAGCCGCCATTGTCCTTGACGGTCATGGTCACCGTTGCGACATGCTGCACAGAGGAACCATTTTCGGTCATGGTGAAGGTGACCGTGTAGGAGTCGTTCGCCCATGCAGTCTCCTGCTCCAGCTCAGCGATACCACTCGCAGCAACCGTCACCTTGTCCCTGGTGAGCTTTGCCCCGTTATACAAACCGGTGACACGCGCCCAGCCGTACAACAGTTCGGCGGTGCTCGATGCCTTCGAAGAACCGTCCATCTTGGTCTTGTTCTTCAGGGCGTCACGAGAGATGGTGAAGTCCTGGGCGGCAATCAGATACTTGCCGTCTTCGGAGCCATCGCCGTTCTTGTATACGGTGACCTTCGACGTGGACTTCGCCGTGGCACCGGTGTACTTGGACGTATCCAAAGCGAATACCGCCTTGGCGTCCGTCGCGCCGGCCTTCTTGCCCCACAAGGTGGATGCGCCATCGAGCTTGATGTCGTCGAAAGCAATCTTGGTGACCGTGCCGTTGGTCGCATCCGTATGGTAGGCCGCCACGCCCGCACGGTTCTTGACCTCGGTTTCGGAGATCTTGCCCGTGCCATCGGCCAGTTCGTTCTCGGAGGCCCTGAACGGGTTGGAGAACACCGCATAGCCGTTCGCGTCCTGACCACCGGAACCGTCGCCGCCACCACCGTTGGCGAACACCGCCATATCCACGGTCACGTGCGCGGCCGTACCCGTCACCGTGAAGGTGACTTGATACGTAGCGCCTGCCTTGAGGTCAGCGACGTTCGGCACATCGGCATTGTTGCGCTGCACGACCACATCAATCTTCTGCTTATCGAACTCCGACGGCAGAGGTGTGGCTCCATTCGTATCAAAGCCGTGGGCGCCAGAACGCTTCCACATGAGCGCGTTCAAGTCATCCATCGTGTACTCGCCAGCAGTCTTCGTCATCTCCTCAAGGGAGACCGCGAAATCGGAGGCGAAGATCGAGGCCTGCGTATTCGATCCGTCGCCGCCACCCTGCGAGGTTACCGTCATGGTGACCGTCTTCGAGACATCAAGTCCGTTTGCGGAACCGCTCTTCGGTTCGAGCTTGAACTTCACATCCTTATAGACGCCTTCGACGGGCTTGGCGGATCCGAGCTCGACCGCAACCTTATAGCTGGCTGCATCTGAACCAGAGGCTTGCGCATCGGCGCGACCGATAAGGAAGGCAACCAAGTCGGAGTTTGCGGATACGAACTCCCCTCCGGATACCCAGCCCTTCTGCAGCTCGTTGACACCGATGGTGAAGTTCTTCGCATCGATGGACAAACCAGTGCCTACGGTAACCCTCTCACTGGTTTCCGATACGAAGGTCTGCTTCTGATACCACGTGTAGTTGTGGCCTTCGGTTTTCTGGTCGGAATACGCCACGCGGAACAGGTAGTTGCCCGCGGGAGCCGAGTACGTCCACTTCTCATCCTGCTTGTTCAGGGTGATCGCGGACCACTTCGCACCACCATTGCTGGAAACCTCGTACAGCGATGCGGCCTGCTGGCCGTCAGCGTCAGCGGTGTCGATATAGCGCGGATCGAAACCGCTGATGGTACCGTTCTGCCCCTGAACCTGCGGGTTCGTCGCCGTCAGGTTCACCGGACGATCGGCACGAGCCGGCACATTGTATTCCGTATTCGCCCCTTGGTTGGACACCAGATTGCTGCCTGCGCTCTTGGCATAGAACCAAGCGCGCTGACCCGCATGGCCAACGATGCTGACCTCGTTGCGGTCTCCGGTAGAACCGGCCGTGGTGTTGCCGCCAAGCTGGTTAGAGATGATGACAACGTTGCCGTCGCCTTCCTTGACGGTACGGTTCCAGCTGATGGTTTCGGTGCGAGGCGCATCGGCAAACGTTACCTGCACATCGGCGATGTTTGCTCCGGTAGTGTCCGTAGAACCAACGCTCACCGTCGACGGAGCCGTCCACGTGACGGCGGACGCATCCGAGGACGGCGCGTCGTCCTTGTACACCTCGTCAGCGTTGTTGGTCGAGGTGGGCACGAACCGTGCCGTCACCTGATACTTCGAGTTCGCCGACAAACCTGACGCGGTCGTCGCCGTAGTGTTCTTCGCACTCTCCGGCACCGTGCCCTGTCCACCATCCGCAGCGGCCAGCGTGTACTGCACCACCGGCGCGTAGCTTTCGCCCAAACGCGATCCAGATGCCGCGCGCGCCGTGTCGTCAACCGGCTCGCCAGTGCCATCCTCAACGTATCCGGCGACCGCATTCCACGTCAGCGATGAAGCGCTCGTCTTGTTTGTGTTCCAGGTCGGCTTGGTGGCCTTGGCGCTCTTCAGGCTGGCCTTCACCAGCGTCACGGCGCCTTCGGCAACGGTTCCCGCCGATCCGCCATCCGGATTAGAACCATTGCCACCAGACAGTGTGACTGAGAACTTACCGGTAGCGGTGGCCGCGCCTGACGGCTTGCCACTGTCCGCACCCTTGACCTGACCCGGACCGGCGTTCGCGAGCTTCACGGAAGCCGGCGCATCACCGAACTGCTGCACGCTCGCGATATCCGTAACCGTGGCGTTCGGCACCTCAACCCAGTTGTTGTTCTGGTCGTAGGCGCGCACGTTCATCTGCTGCTTGATCCAGTCATACAGGTTCGTGGCGTGCGAATCCTTCTGCGGCAACGTGATGTTCACGGTATCCCAGAACAGGTTCGGCGTACCCTCTTGCGACACGTGCACGGTTGAGGTCGGCGTCAGCGAGACATTCTTGGAACCAGACTGCACACTCACCTGCGCCTGGAACTTGTAGTCGCCCTTCTTGGTCAGCTTGTCAGCCGGCTTGGCCGCCTCAACATCATTGACCTTGAAGTCATTCAACGTAACCGTATGGGACTTGTCGACCTGCGGATCGCTCTGCGTCGCGTCATACACCACGCTCTGCACGCCGTTCTCATCCGTGTGATACACAGTCAAGCCAAGCGTCTTGGCCGTGGTCGACTTGTCGTTGAATTCCTGCTTGGAGGTCACGTCCTCAAGCTTCGTCGCGTAGTCGTGCAGGATGGCAGTGTAGGTACCATCGCCATCACCCGAGGACTGGTCGTCGGAGGTCACCACCAAGGAGACCGGAATCTCCAACTTGACATTGTTCTTGATGATGTTCGTGGTGTCATGGTTGCTGGCCTCGTACTGGTAGGTCACCGTGATGACGCCCGAGTACTTGCCCTGGGACAGGCCCTGCTTGATGGACACACCCTTGAGCTTGGTACCGGCCTGCGCGTTGGTTCCGCTGATGGTATTGCCACCCCACGAGACTCCCTCGCCGTTGACTTTCAGCCAGTCACCCTCGGATGCCTTCGAGCTGGTGGTATCCTTGAACGCCACATCGCCCAAGGTGAATACGCCGCCGTCGGTGTACATCTCCGGCTTGAAGGTCAGATCCTTCGTAATGGCCGCAGTCTTAAGCTCGCTGTCCTTCACCGTGGCGGGCAGCGGGTTCGTCACCGACAGGTTGTAATCCTCCAAGCGGGCGATCATGTGCAGCTGCACCTTGTTCCAACCCAGCTGAGAAGGCGAATCCGCGGCCTGTTCAGGCGTCGGGTTCTTCTTGCCGTCGAGTTCTTCGGAAGTATACGGCGTTACCGCACACTCGCCATTGGTCGATGTGAGGATTGTCTTGAGATTCTCATTGAAGCTAGCCTTCTCATCCCAACGCGCACCCTTATTAACACAATTATTGATGAATGATTGCGAGTAGTGCTGCCTATTGCCATCGACCAATCTCGAATCGCCTTGCGCCGTGGCGCTTGGATAATACCCAGACACCAACCACTTGGACGTATCGGCCGTGTACTTCTTGGTTTGCTCCGAGTTGTTCAATGGCTTGACGGTGACGTCCGGGAACTTGGACGCGCCGAGCACGTAGCTCGCACGGTGGTACGTCTGATTGCCATTTACAAACAGATGCTGCTCCACGAATGCGCGATGCGTCTTGGCGTCCGACGGATTGTCAGTCTTCACCGCACCGTTCGAATCGCCGATCTGGAAGTTCACCACATACGTGCCGTTGTCGTAGGTGTACACCGCACCGAAACGTACTGCGTTCGTAGTACGCCAACCATGCTGCGTGGCATTGGCTTGAGAGCTTACCGAGCCCGGAATCGCGCCCTGATTAACCTTCACCTTGCCCGCTTGAGCCTGTTCAAGAGTACCGGACAGACCATATTGGTTCGGATCGGCGTTCCAGATGCCGCCAATCGGCGAAGCGACCTGGAAAGCGTCGCCTTCCTGCGGATCCGCCGCGTTGGTGAACAGCTTCCACGGATCGCGCACATAGTCAGGGCTGGCCTCCGCAGCACGGGTGGTTGGCATGGCGGGCTGATAGCCTACCGAAGCATCTTCCGGATCGACCGGAGACTGACTCGATCCCAACTGCGGGAAGTAAGTCTTGATATCTTCCTCGCTCGTAGGCCACTTGCCATTGCCCAAGTAGGCGGTACGCACCGTTTCGCTCCAACGCACGTACTGCGTGGTCGGCATGGTCGGATTCTCGGTATCAGGCGGGGTCGTACTTGCCTTGCTTTCGGCGGAACGCTTCTTCCGCAACGCCGCATCGCCGTTGAATCCCATGTACCAGGTGACCCACACCTTACGCTCGCGGAATGTCGAGGTGATGGTTGCGTCACCAGACACGTCAACGGTGGACTGCTGGTAAGCAGCATTCGACCCGCCGTCATCCAGCTTGGCGTCCCCGCCAGGTCCCGCGGTTCCAATAGTGCCGACAACGTCTGAAGTGCTTGACCCAACGGTCTTGGCAATCTTGACCATGTCGTAGCCAGGCGTATCCCAGTTATTCTTCGCCGAACCGAACACCGGCATGGTGTAGTTCGCCGCACCGAAGCTGTCATCCCCGGAATTATACTGCGCCAACGCCCAGCCGGAGCCAACACCCTGAGCGGTGGCACCAACGCCATGGGCCTTGCCTTCGGTGTAATCGTTGACGATGGAGGAGAACTGGTCGCTCTCGTCGGTAATCGCTCCGTTTGTCTTCTGCAAACGGCCCAAACGGAATATATCCACGTCGCCTAAATTGGAGCCCGTGCCCGGATCCGTACCCGCATGCACCGAGCCGACGCTGCCTTCTTCCAACTCGGTCTTGTACGTGACCTTGTAATACTGCTGGATGACGATGGATTCGCTCTCGCGGCTATGGAACAGCTTCTTGGACGTATCCGCCGTCAAACGCACCTTATGCGCGCCCGGAAGATCATCGGAGTAATGCAGACCCGAACCGTTGGCAACCCACGATCCATCCTTATGCGTGTGTTCCACGTTGCGTCCGCTAGGCACACTGGTTGCTGTCAACCGACCCTTTTCGCCTGCTCCGTACGCGTCGGTCGCCGTTACGCCCGGAGCCGCCGCACGAGTGGTCAGGTCCAGCGTCTTGCTGGTTGCGTTGTGGTTGTCGTCTCCTGCGCGGGTCAGCGTCAGCGTGACCTTCGCATCTGGGGTGCCCCAATGATTGACCGCATCGGCAGCGCGGGCCTTCCTGGCCCGAGCCGGCGCAACGCTATCCTTCGTGCTATCCAATGCCTTGGTCAGCGTCAGGGTCATGGCTCCACCCGCCTGCGAGGCAGACAGCACATCGGACTGCCGTACGTCGGACGGCAGACCGGTCAACGTCGCCTCGGATTGATCCGCCACAGTGCCCGAACCGGTCACCTGCACGGTTTCATCCGCATAATTCACCGTGCCAAACTTCAGGTCCCAATCGGCCTTCTTGATGGTCAAGGTGGCGGTCACGGTCGCCGACTTGATGTTGCCGCCGATGTCCAATCCGCCTTCGGTGCCGCCATCATAGGAGACGGTGAATTGAGCGGTGTACGTACCGGCGTTCCAATCCACTCCGGAAGCCGCCGGCACACCATCAAAGTTACCTGCTGCCTGCGGCCCCTGCACGGTGGCGGACAGCCACTGCTTGTTTTCAGCAGATCCGCCCTTGGCTGGCGTGAACTGCTGAGTTCCGGTGGTAACGCTGAGTATGCGGGCACCCTTTCCGGTTCCTTCGTCCAGCTTGAACGTCATGCTCGACGGGGTTTCTCCGTACGAGATTTCCTGCTTGTCTACGGCCCACGACGCCTTGTAGTTGGTCGCGTTGGTATCCCACTTGGGCACGAGGGTTACGCTGGTGCCCCTGCCCATGATGTCCTTTACCGCGGTTTTCTCGGTGACGAGTTCGCCGTAGGTCTGCCCAAGGTCGGTATTGGTCTTGACCTGCCAGCCGAGGAACTTGTAGCCGCCGTTGGCGTCCGTCTTGTAGAACGGCACCACCATGGAGGACTCATCGGGCTTGTTTTCCACCGCACCGGGCTTCGGCAAATCGCCGACTGCTCCGGACATGGCGACGCTACGGCTCTTGGCCCATGCGCCCAGCGTGCCTTCGGACACGCCGTCTACGAACTGCGCGCCACTCTTCCGACCGTCAGGACCGTTCAAGTAGTCGAACTTGATGGTCGCGTCGCTACGGTTGAAGGTATAGCGAATCGTGGTCGCACCGCTGAGGGAAATGGTGTGGCCGTCCGGCACTGGCTTCGCGTCGGCACCGCCAATCTTGTAGGTGGCCGAGTCAAGCGCGTATCCGGATGCGGTCAGATCCCACGGCACGTTGTAGGAGAAGGTCTTGGAGTCTCCTTGAATAACCTTCTGCTCAGGAGCATTCGAGCTTCCCCGCTTCACCTGGTCCTTGATGTTGGTGCCACCGTCATCGAAGTACTCGAAACTCACCGTGTACTGCTGATAGATCTTCACGACGAGATACTTCGAAGCGAACGAGGAACCTTCCACAGCAGCCTTGCGCACCAGATACGTGCCGGGGTCGAAAGAACCCTGCTGCCCAGTGTTCCCCAGATTCTGCCATTGCCCCGGGGCCGGGGTCACGGAAGGAGCAGAAGCCGAGACTTCGCCGACACGATAGTACTGATACGTATTGTTCGGGGCATTGTCATGAACGACGATCGTGCCTTGTGCACCGTCCTTGGCATTGGTTACTTCGACCATGCCACCAGCCGACTTCAGCTTGGGAGCCTCGGGACGCTGCGGCACGGTGTAATCGCCCGCACCCTTCTCGTACACGTTGTCTTGCACCTTTTCCAGGTGCAATGCAAATGCCGATCCGCTGGAAGGTGTGCCGTCCAGCAAGGATGTCAGGTTGACTCCAGCACCATCAACGGATACCTTCTGTGGCCTAGAGCTTAGGCCGGTAAGGGTCCAGTTGCTCTCATCACCCTGCTCGGCACCGGTGAACTTGATTTGTTCATCGACATACTTAATCTCATGCTTCGGCGTGGTACGAGCTTTGCGTTTCACGTTCGCCGTGAGCGTCACGTCAACGGTCTTCTTGTAGTTCCAACCACCGGCTTGCGTGCCAGCATCCAGCGTAATGGTGTAATTGCGCGTGTATGTGCCGCCGTTGGTGGTGGAAAGCTTGACCGGCAAAGTGAACACACCACTGTTATCGGCGTGCACGCCTTGGCCGTCGCCGGCTCCGACCGAAAGACCGGAAGTGGTAATGGAAAGCTGCGTATTACCGCCAGTAGGCGTAATGCCCACAATGCGCGGATACAACTTATCCTTACCCGGAGAGGCAATGGGCGAACCTGCGAGATCCAGGTCACTCAAATTGAGCTTAAGATCCCACTTAGCCTCATCCACACTGCTTCCAGCGGTGAAACCCTTCGAAATGGTGCTGTTGTCTGCAGACACGTTGAAGGTACGGTTGGCCCACTTGGCACGCACCACGATGGTGCTCGCACCGCTCATATTTTCGGGCGTGACACCTTGGTCGATGAGTTCAGCTGCGGATTCGTTGCCGCTGAGTTTGATTTCCTTACCGCCTGTGCCGGTCGCATACCAGTATGCAATGTAATTGAGATTCTTCTTGGACTGTTCCGCGCTATCAGGCCACCACGCGTCAACAATACGCTGAGACGCGAAATCAATCCCATCCTGGTTACGGTTTTTCTGCACTGGGAGCTTACCAATACCGCCATTAGACAGATCGTAGGTAAACATGCTGGGCTGCGACTGCGCGGAATATTCCATACCGTCCTGAGCAAAGTCAAACTTCACCTTGGTGGCGGCCACATCCCACGTGTAGGTGATGGTGGTGGTGCCGGTAATGGTGACACGAGGATCGCTCTGCGTCACGTTCTGCGCGCCTCCATCACCAGTCTGGTACTTCACCGTCTTCAGCACATACTGCGGAATGTTGACCTCGCCAACACCTGCGGCGGTGCTCCACGGCAGAGTAAGCTGGCTGTTGGCATCGACAACCTTGCTGCCCTTGACCTCGTTCGCCTTATTGCCCTGCACTCTGTTGGACATGTCGGCATCCGCAGGACCCGTATGCTTGAACGTCACCGTATAGGTTTGATTAACGGTTACCTCAACGAACTTGGACGCAAACGCCGGAGAGCTCCCAGTAGTTACCGCAGACTTGCGGACCAAATACGTTCCCGGAGCCAAATCCGTCTTCTCGTGACCCGTGCTGCCTAACGTCTTCCACATATTTGGAGCCGGAGTGTCCGAAGGAAGTGAATTGCCATTAACCTGGTAATACTGATAGACGACGTTAGGGTCATTTCCTCCTACAACAATGGAACCTAAATTACCATCTTTTGCGTTGGTGACCTTAACCTGGCCCTCTCCATTACCGACAGCCGGAGCATCGGGACGCTCCGGGATCTCATAGCTGGCCGTCAGGGCAGAGAAGACCGTATCCTCATTCTTCTGCAGGATAAAGGAATGCTTTCCCCCGCTAGATTGTGCATCCAACAACTTTGTAACACCATACGCAGTATTGTCCGCGTTAATAGTGGACAGAGTTCCACCTTCTGCAGTGGTCAGCGCGGAGGTCTTCCATCCGTTCGTGTCACCTTCAGAAGCACCGGTAAAAGCAACAGTTTCCTTCGCGTAATCCGTCGTCATCTTCGGCTTGTTGCGCTCGTTCAATGATACCGTCGCATTAAGGGTCAGTTCTTTAGTGACCGTATCATTCCAACCACCAGCTTTATCGCCGGCATCAAAAGTCAGCACCCACTTGCCCGTATAGGTTCCCGCACCCTTACCTGCCTTGAGCGCAATCGACAGGGTGATAGTCCCATCACTATTTAGCTTCAGCCCCTTGCCGGCGTCTGCCGATATGTTGGACTTATCAACGGTCCAATCGCCCTCAGAATTTGGTGAAGACCCCGCCCAAGACATACCAACAAGTCTCGGTTGAAGATCACCTTGTCCCGCTCCCGTATATGGAGTGTCACCGATCTTCATATCCGTCACAGGAATCTTTACCTGCCACTGCGAGGCTGTGTTCTTATAGCCGACTTTCAGATTGGTTTTATCTTCTGCACCACTGAAATCACCAACCATGTATACACGATTAGTCCAGTGAGCATAAAGCTGCACCGCTCCATCGACTACATCGATATCATTGAGATGCTCAGATGGCTTCCAATCGCTAGCGACTTTCTCTCCTCCACTAGCCTTGGTGTACCATCCTTCAATGTAATTGTTTGCGTGTAAGCCGCCTTCCCACCATGCATCAATAACTCGGTTCTCAACCAGATCGGAGCTCGACGCCAAACCGCTCTGTCCGCGATTCTTCATAGTAGGCAGAGTGCCAATAGAGCCATTATTCGCCAGAGCATATTGATAATTAGCATCATCCGCATCAAACGCATACTTCATGCCAAGCTGGTTGAAGTTGAACTTCACCTTGCTGAGGGTATTCTTCAAAACCGGCTTCAACGTGAAGGTTGACGGAATGTCGGCATACTTGGAGTTACCATACTTCGTCAGAAGCTGGCTTTCCAGTGACTTCTCCAGCTTGAAATCATCGACAACAACGCTCGACCCATCATACAAGCCCCACCCGGTAACTTGCCAATTAGCAGGCGGGAACCCATCCAAGTTGCCCACAGCACCAGTCCAAGAAACGGTTTTCGGCTCAGGCAAGTCGGATTCAGGATGCGCTCCATTACCCCACCCAAAATTGATGGTGAAAGTACGTTCAGTCCACTGGGCCGTCAAGGTTGTTGCCTTGGTAATCTTAACCGTACTGTTCCAACTGGTATTGCCGTCTTTCCACCCACTCAGGTAGTAACCGGGACGCCACACATTGGTTTCATCCGAAGCTTTCGTCGGTTGTGTGGTCTTCCCGCCATTGGGGATCGCTGCTGTAGAAACAACACCGTTACCGGTTGCACTACCATCCTTGTTGTCCGGTGCGTAGGTAACGCCATCCCAATTGAATGAGCCTTTAACATCTGACTTCGAGCCGGTGCCAACATTCTTATTAAATCGCACAGACCACTGGTTGTTCACATAGTAAGTGACCGGATAATCGTCCGGACGATCACTGCCCGTATCGATAAACGACTTATACGGGCCACCAACCGAAAGTGTAGGATTCCAAGTATTCCCAACAAGCGAATCTCCGCTAAGAGTGCGCCATGTGCTAGCGCCGGAAACCTCACTGGAATACAGCTTCACTTGCGTCTGAGCATTGTCGGTGGCAAGGTTGCCTTCGACACGGATTCCAGTGCGACGTCCTATTTGCGAGGTTTCTTTTGCATAGGTATTAGCCACCCCCGTCGTAGCGTTAGTCTGACCAGGGTACAGCAGCACTGTTTTAATCTTGAGGTTAGTCTTATTCTTTGATGCAGCATCATCAAGCGCTTTTCCAAGATCCAATGATGCGGTAGTCTCAGTTCCTTGGCTGACAGTTCCGAGAGAGTAGTTATAATCGCTGCCATTTGTGAGCGTTACTGACACTTTCGTCAACTGTCCGCCGAGAGTAAGTTTCTCTCCGCCATATTTGTTATCCAATGCTGGATATTGGGGAGTAACCGTCGTGGTATATCGCGGTAGGAACAGGATTGTCTTACCTGCGGGTACCGTTATACGTGATCCCGCATTGTATACGACATTCCCCCAATTTGAAATCATAGTACTGTCGAGCAAGTATGATGTCCAGCCAACAAAATCCGCACCATTATATCGCGTCGGGACACTTACGTCAGTCGGGTTAGGCAACGTATAATCCCAGCTTCCAGCATTGACGTTAGCCTTATAGGTTGCGGCTAAAGACTTGCTGGAATGACTGTCATAATATGCCCACCACGCCGAAGGAACATCCGAGATGGTCTCTTGCGGTTTATTCGGGTTCAAACCATTGGGGTCAGCGGCAAAAGCGACCTGGGTAAGAGCGACAAAACCATTCACTACAATCTTACCGATGGAGCCGCTACCGCCAGCGGGACTACTGCCCCGCTCAAAAGTCACATTATTTTTATCCGCTGACGATGGAAGCGAATAGGTTTGCTTATAAAGCCCACCGGTTCCTTTTTGAGGTTCCACAGTGAACGTCTTCTTCTTCATCTCCTCAACGATCTTAGTCTTTTCGCTGTCCGTCAGCACAGGATATGTGCCCTGAGGCAGCGAAAGCGAGACCGTGGTAACCTTACGCCCCGTATTGTCATACACAGGTACTTCAGACTGGACGATGCCACCGGACTCACTAGTATTCTTATCCGCCCACTGAGCAATCAGCTTGACCTGCATAATGCCCTTGGTCGGATCCGAATTCGAAGCGATGGTGGACTCCGGAATGTCCTTTTTGAAGATGTCGGTGAGACTAATCCATCCACCTGCACGCAGGGTAATACCCGTATCAATCTGCCTATCGGTAATATACGAGCTATTGCCCTCCTTCTTGGGATTGGTCTGCACAACCACTTTCCAGCCGGTGAAATACTTGCTACCACTGGGATCGGTCGGGGTTACAGCCGAAGCAGCAACACGCGGACTGTAATCAATATTGAGGTATCCCTTACTTTCAGGCATGCCCGCGGCTCCACTAACCGCACCTTTGTCGTAAGTGATGTCATAATTCAATGCCGAGGCGCTGACGTTCATAGACACCTCATTGATGTTGTACGACGTACGAATTGCCTTCAACATCGTCTGGTTATTCATGTCACCCACGTAATACGTCCCCGAAGGTAAAATTCCCTGAGTCCTATCAGTGAAGAACAGCGGCCGATTGAACTTATACCTCTTATATGTAACGTTGGGATCCTCAACATTCAGAGCATCAATGTTCTTGAACCACCCCATCTGATTGGGGCTCTGTGCGTAATACAGGTAATACGAATTCTGCCCATTCTTTACGCTCTCTGAGCCAGCCGACACACTATCAGCAGTCAAGCTCTTGCTGTACGTGGTCGCTGTGTCCGGATTCGGGCGCCATGTGACTCTAGGCGTGTACCCATTCTTAGTCACCACACGCCACTGACCGGTGTATCCCACATTACCAGGCGTTTCCCAATATGGCCCAAACGTGTCCGCCCAGAACGGATCCTCATCGGCATCCACCCATTCGTCAGTAGATCGACCATTAGCCTTGTTAGTAGACTTGTATTCGATACGTGGGACTGTATGCGTTCCATGGCTATCAGTATCTTGTACCGTGTAGAAACGGTTGACTTTGGAATCGTCATACTGAATGTCGGTATAGGACTTGTCATAGTTCTGCTGCCAAGTCACGGCATCAATACTGATTGGCCCCTTGATATTGGAGAACTTCACATCCCAATAGAACAGGAATTCACCCAACCGTAGGTCCTTATAAACGCTAGCAGTCCAATCAGTAGACTGAGCGCCGCGGATAATCTTCTTGAACCGTCGGTTGATGGTAATGTTTGTTCCCGCAGCCACACCATTACGCAGCGTATACGTCTGCTCTGGCGGTGTATTTGGATTCACAAGTTTGAATCCATTCAGACCACCGGAACCGTCGAAATTCACCGAGGTAAACATTGGGATTGAGATCTTCTCACCATTAACAGTGATAGAGGAGAGATGATATTCGACACCGCTGTAGTCCGGATCTGAAGGATCATTAATATTCTGCAAATCAGGAATGTACCCATTCTCGAACTGCACGGTTGACTCTCCACCGGAGGTAGAAACCTGCACCTTCTTCACATTGGCATTATTCTTAAAACGGGCATAGCCCCAATACTGCATGCCTGCGCTCTTCGTCTGGCTCTGATATGGATTACCCAACGTATCCTTTGTGCCATACGTATCGACGATATACGGATTATCATACGGCGTCTTTCCACTGTTGATTGTCGTCGTATTGTCAACAGTGATATTGCTAATTGTCACTTCATAGGTCGTAGTCGGCACAACCTTTAAATTCACCGTTGCAGCGCCGGTAAAATCACCATAGATACCCCATGTATATGTAACTCCTCGACCATCGTCGTTGGCCACAGTAGAAACCAAGGGCTCTGCCTGATTACGATTATCCAGTTTGAAAGATACAGCGCCAACCGTATACTTACGCGCCCAGTCATCGGACGCACGGATATTCAGCGACCAAGTTCCCACCTTCCCGCTTTGATTTTTGCCCTTATCGTAATAAGGCTCGTAATTCCAGGAGATATCACCATTCTTGACCGCATCTGAATCAGGAGTGATTGGCTGTCCTTGATTATCCGTGACCTTGACATTTACCGGGAATTCAGTATCAGAAATAGACTGATAATACAAAATGATCTCAACACTGGCCCCAGATTCCATGGTAGGTTTGGTATATACGCCGGTACTTCCAGTCGAGTCAAGCGACCAATACCAAGAATCAGGACTACCCTTATCGGCCGATGCCCAGTTCAACGAGTAATGTTCAATCCGCTGTGAGTTATATGGATATTTCACTACTTCGGCAAACGCAAACTTGGCATTCTGTTGCAGCTGCGAACCATTCCGAGAAGATACCGACGGGTCACTACCAGACGCAAGAGAGCCACCAGAGAAAGTCGCATCCTTAAGCTTGTCGGTAGAGAAATTCCCCGCTGGGTATGGGTTGTTGATGTTGTCGAAGTAGTAGACCTTGACGTTGACGGGGTTGTTGCCCAGATCACGCGGGGACACGCTCGCCGACCGGGACTCCAGACCGTTCCCGGACTCCCGCTCCCTGGCCATGCTCACGGACAGGGGCTCGCCGGAGGCGTCCGCCTTCCACGTGGGCACGATCTCATGGCCCGAACCCAACTGCATGACCTCGTCCGAACCGGACACCACGTAACGCGTCGCGCCATTCTCCTCGCGCCTGTCGGCCGCGAGCACCCGGTACGGATTGCCCCACGAATCACGCACCAGCGACCCGTCCGCCGAATCCACCAGGAACGCGCCCTCGTACGAGGACGGATCGGACAGCAGGCCCGACAGCGTCGCCGCGTCACGCGCCAACGCATCCGCATCAGCCGAAGACGAGGAAGAAGCGGAATCCGACGGGGAGGAATCCGCGGAGGAGGGGGTTTCGGCCGAAGCGTCCGAGGAAGGTAAGGTGGACGCCCCGGCCGAAGCATCGGAGGAGGCGGCCCGGGAGGCCGCCGACGAAGAAGACGAATCGGAAGAAGAAGAGGAAGAAGACGAAGAAGAAGAGGAAGAAGAGAAAGAAGACGAAGAAGAAGAGGAAGAGGATACGGTCAGGTCCGGCACGAACGTGTTCGCCGCCGGATCCGCGCTCGCCACGCGACCCGTCAGCAACGACGCCACCGGCGAGAGCGCGCCCGCCAGCGCGCCCGCCACCGACGAGAGCACGCCCGAGCCCGCCACCGACGCCACCGCGGCGCCCACCGCCGCCGACGGCGTCACCTCAGCATCGGAAGACGCGACGGAACCATCCACGGACCCCACCGTCACCGAACCGGCCGAGGAACCATCCGAGCGCGACGCCCGCGACGCACCGGCTTCGCCCTGCGACTGGGCCTGACCGGACTGGTCTTGGGCCGCCCCGCCTGACTGCGAGGCCTGACCCTGCGAGCCGTCCGACTGCGAGCCGGACGAAGAAGAGGACTGTCCTGACTGGGAGGCCTGGTCCTGCGAACCGTCCGACTGCGAGCCTTCCTGTCCCGCGTCCGCCTGCCGTTCCGGCGCCTGGAAGCCCAGCGTGCCCGGATCGGCCAACGCGCCCCCGGCGAACGACGCCGCGAACGGATCGGACCCATCCGGCGCCTGCACCGACACATCCACCGGCAACGAACCATCCGCCAGCAGATCGCCCGGCTCCACGCCCGAGAGCACCGCGTCGCCCGTCACCCCCTCGGACGCCGACACCGCCGCATACGCCGGAACACCACTGAGCATCATCATCAACGCCAGCACCACACCGACAACCACATTCAACGCACCACGAAAACGGTCCATCGTGTACCTTCCTCAACTCTTCACCGACAGGCATGTCATTTATGCGTCAAAAAAATGGCATGACAAAACCTGAACACATGACAATTTATTTCTCATTATATGCAGAAGTGTCTACCCCCCCCCGCAACACACCGCGAAATGCCTAGTTTATATTGACGCCATATATACACTCATCAACATATTCTTGACATATCAACGATTGTACCGTTTAGACACCGTCATTATTTTTTGCCTATATCTTATAGACATAATGTCTAAATACTGCATAAGGTACACAGTTGTATCGTTTTACCTACGGAAGCGAATCCCCCACAAGCAATCAAACCAACATCAACGTTTGCGACATGCTCCCATGCGACGCCGAGCCGCACCAAGAAAATACAATTGCAATAACAAAAAAACCCTCGCCTAAGCGAGGGTTACTGGCTGGGGTGCCTGGACTCGAACCAAGAACGGCTGAACCAGAATCAGCTGTGTTGCCAATTACACCACACCCCAATAGGAGGCGTACAATCAAACGATTGTTTCGTCTTCGTACCCCCAACCGGATTTGAACCGGTGTTGGCGCCGTGAGAGGGCGTAGTCCTAGGCCGCTAGACGATGGGGGCATTTTCAATTGTTTGCCGCGCCGTGAAGCACAACAGGTGATGACTATACCGAGTTCTGGCAGACAATGCAACAACGGCGTGTCGCAGCAAAAGAAAGGGCGGCATGCGGTAATCACCACATGCCGCCCGTCGTTCGTCACCGGCATCACGCCCACATCACAGATGCGCGCGCAATCCTTCCAGACGCGCCAACGACACCGCCTTGCCGACAATCTCCATCGACTCAAACAGCGGCGGAGAAACACGGCGACCTGACATCGCCACGCGCACAGGACCGAACGCCAGACGCGGCTTGTAACCACCATCCTCCACCAACGCCTTACTCAACACATCATGCAGATGATCGGTCAGCCACGCCGACTCCTCAACATCACGCAATGCGGCAATCGCCGCATCCAACACGTCACCGGCGGAATCCTTCAATTGCTTGCGCGCATCATCATCGGGCTCCAAATATCCCTCAGAAGACAGCAGTGAACCGATCATGCCAGACACTTCTCCCAGCAAACGTACCCGAGGCTGCACCAGCGGAGCGCCCGCAGTGAGCACCGCACGCTCACGATCGGTCAGCGCATCCCACGAATCGGCGCTCACCACGCCATCACGATGCAAGTACGGCACGGCACGATTCAAGAAATCCTGCTCATTCAGCATACGAATATGCTCCGCATTGATGGAAATCGCCTTGTCGAGATCGAAATGCGCAGGATTGGCCTTCACATCGCGCACATCAAACTTCTCAATCATCTCTTCCATCGAGAACACATCGCGATCAGGAGCAATCGACCAGCCCAACAACGCCAGGTAGTTCAACAACCCCTCAGGAATGAAACCATTGTCGCGATGCAGGAACAAATTCGACTCCGGATCACGCTTCGATAGCTTCTTCTTGCCTTCGCCCATCACATACGGCATATGGCCGAACAACGGCATCTCCTTGGCAACGCCAAGCTCCATCAGATAGCGATACAACACAATCTGACGAGGCGTGGAACTCAGCAAATCTTCGCCACGCAGCACCACATTGATCCGCATCAACGCATCATCCACCGGATTCGTCAATGTGTACAGCGGATCGCCATTCGGTCGCACAATCACGTAGTCCGGCACCGAACCGGCCTTGAACTCAATGCGGCCACGAATCAAATCATCGAACGCAATATCCTCATCCGGCATACACAGCCGCAACGCAGGCTGGCGTCCCTCGGCCCGGAACGCAGCCTTCTGTTCCTCACTCAGCGTACGGTCATACCCGTCGTAGCCAAACGCCTTGGGACGGCCAGCCGCCACATTGCGCGCCTCGATCTCCTCCGGAGTCGAATACGACTCATACGCATAGCCAGCTTCCAATAGCTTGTTCGCGATATCACGATACAAGTCCGCGCGCTGCGACTGGCGGTACGGGCCATCCGGGCCGCCCACCTCGACACCTTCGTCCCACGTAATGTTCAGCCAACGCAACGCATCGAGAATCTGAGCATAGCTCTCCTCACTATCACGCTGCGCATCGGTATCTTCAATGCGGAACACGAACGTTCCCTTGGTGTGACGGGCTTCAGCCCAGTTGAACAGCGCCGTACGGACCATGCCCACATGAGGCGTGCCAGTAGGAGACGGACAAAAACGCACGCGAACCTGCTCCGGCAGCTGCGGCTTGCAATCTTTGATATCAGCTTCACTCATACGCTCCATTGTGCCGCGCAAGAGGGACGGCGGCACCGTATGCATGTCAGCATCCCGCTCGCACCGTTCCCCACTCCACCATGATGTCCGCAACATCTCTATACTGGTGTCGTTCGCGCGGTTGGTGGCAGCAGCCGTGCCGGCATCGTACAAAAACAACACAACACCCCTGAGGCAATGACCGATCATGGTACGCGCACACGCACGTCCAACATCACGAACCATATGCCTAAAAAAGGGGACAACATCACGATGCATCGCGCGGGCTCCTCACCTTCCCGTTCCCCGATGATCGTGGATGACACGCGCATCAGCGCAGGAAGCAAGGTGACCATGAATCGCACGCGTGCCACGCTGCACCACACGCTACAAACCATAACCGCCGCCCTAGGAGCGTTGGCATTGTCCTACGCCCTGTCAGCCTGCGGCGCCTCAAACGCCAACACCGAAGACACCATCACTTTTATGTTGGACTGGACCCCGAATACGAATCATATCGGCCTGTACACAGCCCAAAAACTCGGATACTACAAGGACGAAGGCATCAACGTAAAAATTCTGCCCACCGCACAGGCCGGCGCAGAAACCAGCGTCGAAAACAACGTCGCCAACGTCGGCTTCACCACGCTCAGCAACGTGGCGGCCTTCAACGCGCAGGGCGCCGACCTAAAATTCGTCTTCGACCTCACCCAACACCCCGTGGCACGCTGGTGCGCCTTGGCCAGCCGCACCGACATCACCACGCCAAAAGATTTTGACGGCAAAACGTTTGTGAGTTTCGGTTCGGCCGAGCAAACCGCCGTACTCAAACAGATGATCAAAACCGCGGGCGGTACCGGCGATTTCTCCACCGCCACCGCAGGCACTAACACCTTTACCACCCTCACCTCCGGGAAAGGTGATTTCGCCGGATTCTACGCCACATGGGAAAACGTGGAGAGCGAACTGCACGGACCAGCGTTGAACTGCTTCGTCGCCGACGAATGGGGCGTCCCCGGCAACCCCGATCAGCTGGGATTTGCCGTGAACGATGCTTGGCTGAAAGATGATGCACACCAGCAGCTGCTCCGTAAATTCCTACAAGCCACCATACGCGGATACAATTATGCGCTCGACCATCCGAGCAAAGCGTCCGACATCCTCGTCAACGCCGCCAGTGACGCTCAACTTGACAGCGAATTGGTCCACCATTCCATGGACACCATCGTCCAGGGCGGCTACTGGACGACCGACCAACCCAAGCAGCTACCCGGTACGGTAAATGCCGAAGATGCGCAATCCTACCTTGGCTTCCAATATGAGGCAGGCACCTACGACGTAAATGGCAAACACGCCAAGCAAGCACCGCAGGTGTCTGAACTCTCCACCAACGAATATCTGCCTTCGACGAAGGCCTAGCCATGAGCAAGAAGCACCTCCTGCCCTCAGTGGCAACGATAGGGGCATTGCTGATCATATGGGAATGCAGTGTGCGCTGGGGACATATTTCCGAGCGCACACTCGCCTCCCCCAGCAGCATCGTCGTGGCAATGTGGCACACATGGCCAGCGCTCATGCAGGCTACGGCCGTAACCACCACCGAAGCACTGATGGGATTCGCCGTCGCAATCGTTGCCGGCATGCTCATCGGGATCGGACTCTACCGTTCGCACATATTGTATGCGGCAATCAACCCTCTGATGGTAGCCGCACAAACCATTCCGCTCATCACCATCGCCCCGTTGTTCGTCATCTGGTTTGGCTTCGATGAGTTAGGCAAAATCGTGCTGGTCGCCGTGTTGGGACTCTTCCCCATCGCCGTACAAACCTGTCGAGGATTACGCGCCGTACCGCAGTTCTACGACGACGTGGCCCTAACCTGCGGCGCCACACGCACATGGACGCTATGGCACGTACGGATGCGAGTCGCAGCCCACGACATCTTCGGCGGCATCCGCATCAGCGCGGCATATGTATTCGGCACCGCCGTGACCGCAGAGTACCTTGGCGCGGTCAACGGTTTGGGCATTTGGTTGCAGGCCGCATTCAATTCATTCCGCACGCCGCTGATCTTCGCAGCCACCGTAGTCGTAGTCGCACTGACAGCGCTGCTGCTGGGTGCGGTAAGCCTAACGGAACGGCTGCTGATCGGATGCGACGACGGCAACGGTGACGTCAATGTCCAGTGAATCATCAACGGCAGTCTGATCGTGCCCTTCCTTCGGGTTTCACTGCGATGTTCACGTCCATCACATCCATGATTGCCTCACGGCATCCATGTATCTCCAAACCGACATGGCAAGAATATCCATCACGCTTTCGGCAAATATCCAGCTCACGCCCATAGTATGGAAGGCAACGACCATTCTTGATATGTCAAGGAGCGACTATGAGTAATCCAAATCCGTTCATGCCCAACGGGCAGCAGCCGGACAACACCCCATCGCAGCAACCGACACCACAGCAACCGGCACCACAACAGCCGGGAACAGCGACACGAAACCCATACACCCAATCCCAGCAACCGGGACAGCAACCATATCAATCCGTCCCTCAACAGCCCTACGCGCCCGGATACCAGCAGGCGTATCAACAACAGGGATACCAACAACCAACAGGAACACCGCTGCCCCAAGGCGTTCCCATGTATCACACGAACTACGGCTACGGCATGCCCTCGGCAAACCCCGGACCGGCACTGCCCTATTACGGATGCCCGTTCCCTGAGGCAGTCAAACGATTCCTCAGCAAATACGCCGTATTCACCGGCCGGGCTTCACGCAGCGAATTCTGGTGGGGCTTCCTATTCTTCGAACTCGCCTCATTGGCATTGACTTTGTTGGCGTCAATACTCGACATCAGCAATGCGGCATCGTCCATCGTCATCACCGTCATTCTGGGCATTCCACTCGTTGCAGCCGCCGTGCGACGCTTGCACGACAGCAACAAAAGCGGATGGTGGGTCCTACTGCCAGTCGTCCCGCACATCGTCTCCATGCTGATATCACTGATCGTGCTGGAGCCAAAGCTCGAGCGATTCGGGGGATTCCTCGAATACGCGATGCAATCCGACGGCCTACAGAATTCATTTGGACTCATGCAGAACGGCCTTAGCGACAGTATGATTTCCAGCATCATCGAGCGCCAGTTCGAACAACTGCTCGCCGTCCTCGGAATCACCGTGGTGCTCTCGCTCATCACACTGATTTCCGGCATCGTGTTGCTAGTCGCGCGCACCAATCCTGCGGGCGCCCGATTTGACGCACCCCCGCAAGCGCCGGCACCCGTCACACCGCAAACACGGCCGCAGGCTCCCATGTTCGGCACGCCACAGCAACCCGCCAACGGATTCGCGCAACCTCCATACACTCAGCCGACGCATGTTCCGACGGCCCAGCAGACTCCGCAGCCGATGGACGAAACCACACGGCCGCACACACCAACGGCAGACGACTTCGCCACCGAACAACACACCGGCAGCGATAATGCCCAACCATCTGGCGACGATACGGGCACCATTCACAACGAAGGTCATTGCGTAACCCCAAACAAGCCCCAGTCCGACCCTCACGAGGAAGGCCCACGGCCACAATCGCCGGCACAAGCAGAATAACAGCGCTGCGGTGGGAACGATGCTTGTCTCCGCCGCAGTCCACCTCATGCATGTCTAGTATGTGTCCTCCTGCGGCATATACTAGACATATTCATTCACGTCGTTATCTTTTTGTCGCGCATTTAGCACGACTTATGCAGGAGGCTTCATGACTACGCAGCTTGACGGCACTCCGGACGCTACGTCCACCACCGATTCGTTCGACACGCCGGCGACCCCTTCCCTTACCGTTCCGACACTCGAGTCAACCGTCGGACTTACCGACGTCAATGACACAACGACTCATGTTGACGGCAACCAGGAAGCTGATTCCCCAGAGCATCTTCCGCACGAAAACCCAACACCCTCATCCTCCGACTCGTTGGATAGCTACGCTTCCACAGACACCAGCAGCCAAACCCACTTGGACGAGGACTCCGAAGGCACAGCAGCGGATGTCGTCGAGCACGACACCACCCCGGACATGCACGAGGATACCGAACCGGAGACAACCACCGCACAAGCTGACGCACCCGTGTTCATTCCTTCCAAAGAGGAAAGTGCCGGGCCAAAGCCACCGTCATCGCTCAACGAGCCTTATTATCGATGCCCGCCGCAGCATGCCCTCATACGATGCGTCCAGCAGAGTCTGACGTTCACCGGACGCGCTTCGCGCAGCGAATACTGGTGGGTCCTACTCGTGTACGCCGTAGTGTGCACGCCACTCTACCTACTCAATGCCTACAGCCAGCATGCCTTCGGTATCATACTCATCATTTGGCAGCTGATTACCCTCGTTCCGCTGCTGTCGTTGAGCGCCCGGCGACTTCATGACGCCAATCTCCATGCCGCCTGGTTATGGGCCATCATCGGCGGGGCTATCATCGCCTTCGCCTGCATGACCGCAGGAGTGGCTGTAATCCTGACCGCCACCACAAAACCCTTATTGACCGGTGGTGTATACGCCACCATAGCCGGTCTGATCATTATGGCAATCACTGCGATTGCCGATATCGTGCTTATGGTCCTGCCGTCCGTACCCGCTGGCAAGCGTTTCGACGCAACGAATACCATGGGGAAGAACACGCCCCGACATGGCGGCTCGCCCATTCGCATCACACGTGCACGGCGAGGACGCCACCACGCTACGGTACGAGCCGAATAAACCGGCAGGCAGCAAGATATAGAACACCAAAACCGCTGAGGGCCCGCCGTTTCCGGCGGGCCCTCAGCCAATAAGGTCAATTAATGAAAGGTGGAATGTTGCCATTCCTGACAGTTGGCGCATTCCCCGAAAGTCTGTCTGCGGTGGGCTTCTTCGTTTTGGAGGAAAGTCGTCCCGCCATCCGTCACCACCGATACTACACGAAGACGTGTGTATAAAACGAGTGCCTACCGGAAACGGTAGGCACTCGTTCAAGAAAAGAAGATTAAATGAAAGGAAACAACAAAGGCGACAGCCAACCACCCAACCTGCTGAAGGCGATATGCCTCCTATGCGTCGCAAAAGCGGTGAGCCAATGGACGGCGAACCTTACGGTTCTCCTCCTGCTGCTCCTGCTGGCGTGGCTGACAATCAGACGGTTGTAGGCTTAGCCCTGTTTTTCCGGGCGCACAATCCCTCAAGGAGGCGTGCGCCCCTTTTTTATTGGTTTCGCCGATAATTGCCGGTTGGGTTTTGACATTCCGCACAACCCAAAACCGTCACAGCTCGACCTCTTCCTTGTTCGGATCGTCCTTGATATGTGCGAACTTCGCCGCAAGCGCCTCCTTGTTTTTGCGTTCGTCCTCCTCCTTGGCACGCTTCTTCGCCTCGACGGGATCCCATAACACGTCCTCGTAATGCTTCGTCCACTCTTCGCCAGCCAGCTTCGACAGCACGCGTGCCGGCTCGGCGATATCCTCACTATGACCGGCATAATGCCCAGCCAGCCCGCGCAAAGCATCGTCGGTCACTGCAAGACGCGGCACCGCTACACGTTCGCTCAATTCATTCATGAACATCAGCACGGCAAGTAACCGCCGACGGGTTCCCGCCTCATCGTCAGCGATCGCCAGAGCCCGAGACAACGCGTCCCAGGCCACAAGCATTACCGCGAAGCGATACGCCACACGGTCTTCTTCCGCGATATCTCGCGATTCCGCACCCAGAGACTCCATACATGCGGCAAGCACCGCCTCCTGCACCTCATGCGACGTAGCCGCGCAGAGGTTCGAATATGCCGCATCGTCTGGGGCGATCAGCCGCGCAGCATCCTCCATTACGCCGGCGTCATGGTCATCCTCGTAAGCGGCGACAGTATCGTAGGCATCGTTGGCGACGAGGAGTGCGTCGACTATGGCCTGGGGCCGCCCGGGAATCTCGTCCGCTCCCTCGTATACGAATTCCGCATCGGCGATGCTCACATCCTCACCGCTGAGCACACGTGCCATGATGCGCGTCAACCGTACCTGCAGGGTCTCGGCATACTTCGCGTCGTTGTCCAACCGCAACGGATCATGGAGCGGCCATAGGCCGATCAATGACGCACCCGCGGCGGCCGCCTGACGCACATATGGTTCTTCCGACAGACGCAAGGCCTGCTGCACATCAATCTGCATGATCATTCGCTCCTTCGCTGGACGATGTGCGCGCGGCGGTATACAACCGCCGACACGCTAATGCTTTTATTGTGCTCCTACTTGACCGATCCCGCAGGGTCGACATAAGTGATGCTCATCACTTTGCCATTGCTGCAGTCATAGGTAATGGACGTAATGGAAGCCAGGGCGGTATGCCTCAGCAGCATATTATGTTCGGGATGGCCAGTTTCCAACATATGCCGATAAGACCAGATCGGTGATTCATGGCTGACAACAATAATCTGTTCGCCCGCATGCCGTCCAATCATATCTTGGGCGAAAGCACTCATCCGAGAAGCGATCTGGCGGTAGCTCTCGCCCCAAGTAGGTTTCCATAGATTCGTCACGAGACGCCAATTCCCATGCTTCCACAGCGCTCCATCACCATACCCAATGCGCTTGCCCCGGAACTCATTGCGAGCCTCGATGACCCGACGATCACACACAATCCGCAATGGATCCTCACCTCGCTGCCCACGTGTACGATTCAATGCCTCCACCACATGTTCCGCTGTTTCACGCGTCCGTTCCAACGGCGAACAATACACTGCGGCAACCGTGTTCATTTGCGGGCTTTGCGCCACATAACGGCCCGTGGCATCGGCCATGCGCACACCACGTTGCGAAAGATGAAAACCGGGAAGTCGCTCATACAATACGTGATCGGGATTGAACACTTCGCCGTGTCGAATGAAGTGAATCGTCGTAGCCGTCATCGCTCATGCACCTTTCGTCGCGAAGTCAATTACCTGCGTTCCATCATAGCGGCTCCGCCCCAAAGAAAGGACCTCAACAGCATGGACCGTTCCCAGCCATGCCACACTGATCGCGCCAACCTCACTGCAGGTAATGATGATGACTTTTTTGATAATTTTCGCCGCGTGTCGAACGCGATACATCGTTAAAGTTCTAGTGAAGAACACAGGCGTGACGGGCCACCATGACAGCCGGACAGACCAAGCAACCCACCCCCCATCGTGGCGCGAGCACAGCCATCCATAATCACAACCACGCAACGTCGCACAACGACGGCCCTACGGCATTGTCCAAGGAGTAGCCATGTCCAGCAAGCCCATCGGCGCACTCGCCACACTCGGGCACAAACTCTTCGGCGGATACGCCGAACTCTTACGCATCCCGCATACCGCGCGATATGCCATCGGCGCGGTCATCGCCTGTATGCCATTCCCCATGGTCGGCATGACCATCACCATCTCCGTCCAACACTACTACGGAGAATACGCACTCGCCGGCGCCCTTACCGCAGTACAAGCCATCTGCCTAGCCGTCGCCAGCCCGCTGCTTGGCAAACTCGTCGATAAATTCGGGCAGCGACAGGTCGCCTTCCCCACGATCATCGTGTGGATGATTGCCGCCACAGCGCTCACCACCTGCATCACCGCTCGAGTATCCCCATGGATTCTGTTTTGCATCGTTCCATTCATGGCCGCCATTCCACCATGGGGTGCCATGAGCCGCAGCCGCTGGACCCATCTGCTCAAAGGCGATCGCGAGCGCACCAACCGCGCGTTAAGTCTTTCTGGAGTATTCGACGAATGCATGTGGGTGGTCGGCAATCCACTCGCGTCCACGCTAGCCGTTATCTCGGGCCTGCTGGCGTTCTCCTTTACCGGGGCCTGTGTGCTCATCGGCGCATTGATGTTCCTCACCGAACGTACTACAGAACCACCGTCGCAAACACAACTGGCCAGGGAAGCGGGCATGACTCGTGCCGAATATCGCGCCCAGGTAGCCGCCAAAGCTGCGGCATTGCGCGAAGCAACGGAACATGAGCAAGGCTCGGCTGCCCGTACTTCCATCTGGGGGCCAGGCATGATTGCCGTATGCATTACTTGGTTCTCGCTCGGCGCTTTCCAGTCAGCTACCGGCATCTCCATCATCGCTTTTGCCACCGAACAGCATATGAAGCAATACACCGGCTTCGTGTTCGCATGCTTCTCGTTCAGCTCATTGATCGGAGCGCTGGTCTACGGCGCGAAAAACTGGACGATTCCCCTATGGAAGCGGTTCTATTTCTGTCTTGCGGTCGTCAACATCGGCATCGCATCGTTCCTGTTCGCCCAGCACCTGTGGGTTATTATGCTCATCTATCTGACCATCGGTGTGTGCCAAGCGCCGACATGGATCAACGGCAACCAGCTCATGCTGCACCTCGTGCCACCAACCCGCTTCACGGAAGGAGTGGCATGGATGGGCGCCATGAATTCCATCGGCTCCTCTGCAGGCTCGGCCATCGCCGGACAGTTCATCGACCGGATGGGTTCTCACGGCGGCTTTATGGTCGTCACCGTGCTGGCCATGAGTTCGCTGATCATCGCGCTCATCGGATTCCGCCAAATCAAGAGCAGTACGGAAACACCTACGCTTATGCAAGTCAGCGTGTAGCTGGGTGCCAACAGGCTTTACTCCAGCCACAACCGATACGGCTGCCGAGATAGATGTGGAGCCGGACGTCGGTCCAGTCCGGCGTTCGGCAGGGACAGACCAACGGGGCAGCGCGGCGTCCGGTGGAACCAGGCCAGCGTTCGACAAAGACAGGACAGCATCCGGCAGAACCAGGACAGCGTCCAGCAGGGCAGGGCAGCGTCCAACTGCATGCGGCAGCGCAGCTACAGGTGTTCGGCGGTGGCCTATCAGTGGCCTATCAGTGGCCGACACCAGCTCATCAAACGATTCCCCCGCCCACTTGTCTCAGCGCTTCACGATAACGCCCGTAGTATTGCAACCGCAATCTACGGGCGTCGCCATATCACCGTCACCGCCCTCGTCACATCACATCCGGTATCCATCTGCCCCGCTGCCGTGCCATACGTTTTCCGAAAATGTGCATGTGCAGCATTCTGGGCGACTTCTTCTGTCCCCTCTTTGCGAAATTGTGCATATCCCCCACCGATAGGGCCGAATTTGTGTGCTTTTACCAACTCCCAGCATCAAAATGTGCCTTTACCACACCCGTAGAGGCAGATTCAGGCCGCCACGAGTATGGCAAAGACACAATTTCGGCCTTCGAGTGGGGTATATGCGCACAAAAGCAAAGCCACCAGTGGGGTAACAGCACACTTTGCCGAACAGAACACCCGGAGGCCGCCCAATCAGACGGAAAAGCACACTTCGCCAGACAGACCACGGGCAACAAACCCCAGCGGACTCCTAAGCAGACTGGAAAAGCACACTTCGCCGACCAAAACACAGGCCGGCTATTACTCCTTGCCGCGCGGCGTGTGCTTCAACGACCATACGCCAAGACGATGCGAAACCCCTTGCTCCCAACGAGCCACAGCCTCCGACTCACTCATACCCTTCGCCTGCAGCCGCTGCAACGCATGTTCCCGCGTGTCATCGAGCAGCCACTTGCGGATGATGAAATTCCACACTGCAACCACTACAGTGGCTATCAGTTTGCCAATATTCGTCCGCAACAAGTACTCTGCATGCTGGGAGTTAAACGCATCATGGTTCATACCAAATGTACTCAGCCAAATAATCGCATCATTGATGAACAGCCCCACGGCAGCGACGAGTACGAAAATCACCACTTCCATCCATCGCGCCATATCCTCGCGATGCGTGAATACGAATTTCATACTTGCCAAATAATTGAACACCAGCGAAATCAAAAACGAAATCGTGCTCGCCAGCACATTGTGCATATGGAACAATCCCACCAACACATTGAGGATACCCCAGTCGATTACAAACGCCACCACACCGACGACACCAAATTTCACTACCTGCTCAATCAATTTGTTCACATAGCCATTAAAGCGAGCCGCACTGACCGTATCCGAAACGGGCGGCAACATCACACACGATATCCTCAATATAGGCAACGCCGTTACACAAAGCGCCGCAACACACGATACAGCGGTGCCCAATATGCACAATACATACGATACGGCGATACACTGAGACCATCAACCAAACGCGCCACGGCGCATTACCAAGGAGGCTCCATGCCAGTCATTCATACTCACGTATCCGTCGCCACCACGCCCGAACAGCGCGAGGCGCTCAAAACCGCCTACGGCAAGATCATCACCACGCTGCCAGGCAAAACCGAACGGTGGCTGATGTGCCCGTTCGAAGACAATATGCCGATTTACTTCGGCGGTGACGACAGCAAGCCCGCCGCTTACGTGGAAGTCAACATTCTGGGCTCAAACGTGGATCGCAGCCTGTGGGAGCGTATGAGCGAACAGATTATGCAAGCGTTGGGCGACGAGCTGGGCGTACCGGCCGACCGCACGTACATTCGCTACACAGCCACCGGCGATTGGGGCTGGAACGGCGGCAACTTCTAAGTTCCGAAGCCACTGCAATCCCCCGACGTTACTCACCACGGCACACTGGCGGAACCACAGTCCGTGCGCCGAGGAGATCATATGCGATGTGGGCCTGCCATAGGGAAATCTCCCAAGGCAGGCCCACGTGCATATCGATGTTCCGTGTATCCGCGTCACACGATCTTCGGCATCGGGGTGGTCAACGAAGTGGTCAGGTTCACGTGCACCACACCGGCACCCGTGCGCACCTCCACCTTCTTCAACGTCACCGTGCGCTGCTCGGCCGGCGCCGTATCATCATCCGTCATGGTGGCGGGAGACTTCACCGCCACTACCGCCATATCGCTGATGCTGCGGCCCAAGCCCTCGCACAGCGCCGACGCTTCCTCCAAGGATTCGGTAAAACCATCACGCAGCACCACGCGATCGGCGGGCACGCCGTACGCGTGTTCGGCAATCCAGCGCACGTTCTCCACCAGCGCCATACCGCGATGCGAATGCGGTTCGGCAGGGGCAGCGGCCGACTGCAGGGTCTCGATCATCGCATCCAACTGTGGTGCCAGCGCGTCGCCGCCGTCACGATACAGGTTACCCATCACCGGTTCGCGCAAGCCCAACTCCGCGGCCGTGTTGCGCAAGGACTGCACCTGATCGTCCTCACCTTCCCACAGATTGACCAGCGGGAATGTGGCAATATCCAAGCCTTCCAAACGCTGCACGTGGAACGGGTACCTCCACGCCAACGCCGGATCATCGCGCCATGTCGAGGCACGAGTCACGACTACTGCAGCAGACGGCCACTGCGCGCCATACTCGCGGCACGCAATATCCAGCCACTTTTGCGCACCAGCATCCGCGCCATAGCCCGCTTCGACAATCACCACATCATGCAGCGAGCACGCCATTTCCACGGACACCAACGTCGGAATGCCCAACGACACGTTGGCGAACGGTCCGCCATGCACATACACCGGCGAACCGTTCATCGTCTCGGTTAGCACCGGCTGCACCGCACCCGCCAACATATTGGTAATGCGCCACAGGTCGATGAATTCGCCGAACGTGACCGGCTTGCCGTCCTTCGTGCCCGCGATCATGGCTGCCACACGGTCGGCGATTTCCTGCATCGAACGCGACAACACCACAATCTGCATCAGCTCGCACGTGGGCGTCAGCACCACGCGCTCGGCCACGTTGTTCTTGCCGGCGTCCACCGTAATGGCACGCAGCGAACGGGATGGCACTTCAGAAACGCGCGGCACCAACACCGTGTCCAACATACCCTCGTCGATGGCCTTTTCCGCAAACGAAGCCAGCAGATTCTGCGCAGCCGCAATAGCCGCCATTTCACCGGTCAAACCCCAATCAATCAGCTCCGGGTGCGTCAACGATGCCTTGCCGCCGCCGGAAGCGCCGCCCTTGGACCCTGCCGCGGTGATGCCCATGCTCGGCTGACGCAGCACTGCGGCCGCATCAATGCCACGCGCACGCAGCGCGTCAATCAACGCGATCGTTGTGGTGGTTTTGCCTTCGCCTCGAGACGCTTTCAACGGCGTATCAGCAGTGACCAACACTACCTTGCCATGCTTGCGTGGCGCGTCGGGATTCGCAGCCAATTGCTCCATGTACCCAAACGCGTCGATCTTGCGAAAGACTCCGTATTGGCTGGTGAACTGTTCGATGCCGCTCATGTGGCGCTCCTTTTCTGTGGGTGGTCGAACATCGGAAACAATGAGAAGCGCCGACGGTGTGAGCCGTCGGCGCGTTGGTTAGAAGTCGGACATGTGGAAACCGTTCTTCATGGCCATGCTTCTGGTGTACAACACCGAGTCCAGCAGACTTTCCGTGGCTTCCTTCAACTGGTCCGCCATACGCTGGTTGGCGTCCTGCAGGATTGCACGCACCCGTTCGTTGCGCACGGCTTCAATGATTTCCTGCGGTTCCATCGCATCGACGTCACGCTCGCCGTCCTCGGCGGAAAACTCCATCGACACCACGTCTTCGCCAGAAGCCTCAACACCCAGCAGGCGGGCCACCTGCGCGTCGGTGTGCGCCACCAGACGATGACCCAGCGCACCGGTCTTCTGCTGGTAACGTTCCACCGCGTTGGCGGTATCGGCGAACGCGCCGTCACACAGCGCGGCGATGACACGGTTCGCCCAGTAGAAGTTTTCCGTAGTGACGCGCGTCGTGGTGTCTTCCAAATACTTCGGCGTCGTATCCACGTTCGGATAGAACGGCACCAAGGTGTTGAATGGGTTGGATCCATACGCCATCCACTGCACGGCACGGTTTGGCTGCGGACGGTACGGGCGAATCTGCAACACCGCCAACTGGCTTTGACGGTTGATGCCAATCGGACGGAACATGTGCCGCGAACGCTCGTCACCCAGCTTGCCGTACGGATCGTACTGCGTGCCTTGGTAATGGGAGCTCAGCACATACTTCACATCTTCGATGGTGATCTTGCGTTCCGGCTGGCGAGCCCACGGAATATTATCGCTCCACGGCTGATGGTCGGCGTCCGGGCCGTCCCACATCTCGTCATACGGGTTGAGGAAACGCTGCATGCTCCACGCACGAGGCGTGTTGTAAACGTGGTCGGAATCGGAATGTGAGCCGAAGGCGTCACGCGGATTCAGCGGCGACGTGGACTCCACGGCCAGATCCAAATGGTTGGAGGCAATGAACTCTGCCATATCCTCGGAGCACATGTGGTCGAGCTGTTCGCCCAGCGCATCCTCCAAGTCGAACTCGTCAATGCCCAACTGGTTCGGCATGGTCACGTACGCCTCATCCGGCACACGCTTGGCGATCCAATGATGGCCGCCCACAGTTTCCAGCCACCAAATCTCCTCGACGTCGCTGAACGCCACGCCGTTCATCTCATACGTGCCGTATTCCTCCAGCAAAGCGCCCAAACGCCGCACACCTTCACGCGCGGTGCGCACATACGGCAGCACCAGGGTCAGGAAATCCTCTTCGCCAATACCGCCCGGCACTTCGGGACGATAATCGGCGTCGCCTTCCTTGCCATGCGCCGGCACCAGTTCTACAAACGGGTCGGCACCCAGCACGCGCTCATTCGTGGTCAGCGTTTCGGTGGCGCTCATCGCCACGTTCGCCTCGTTGACGCCGGCCTCGCCCCAGATGCCTTCCTTCAGATCCGCATTCGGGACGGCGGTGTACTGCATGGGATCGTCGGGCAGTTCGATCTGCACGTGGCTGAGCACGCTGCGATACAGCCGCGGCTGCTCCCGCGGAGTCACCACCACAAAACGCTTCGGGCAGAACTCGCCGTTCGCCGAATCCTCGTTGCGGGCGATGATGGTCGAACCGTCATAGCTCGCGTCCTTACCAACCAAAATCGTGGTGCACGCCATACCTGCTCCTACTGCTCCTTAGTTGTTCCAAACCTTCGTCACGCACAGCCGCCGAACATATCGAACGCTACACGTCGAACGCCAAACGGCCACACGCGCAAACGTTTCCGATTCTATCGCGCCGCGGCGAGACGTTCATGCCCTACGCCCGACCAGTGAGCACGATGGCCGCAGCGTCGGGATCAGGCGACACCGCATCCAGCGCATGCATCATTTCGTTCAGCCAAAAGCCCTGCCGCAACCCGGCCAGCGGTTCGCGCGTACCAAACACCTGCAGACGATATCCGTGGTCGGCGTCCGGCGGCTGCGGTCCGTTGTATCGCATGATGACGCCGGGATCAGTCTCTCCCACAAACTTTGACGCTGCGGAGGTGCGCCCCTGCACAGCCTCGGGCACCATCGAGGGCAGCGCGCGCGAAAAATCAGCGGGAATCTGCAGCGCGTGCGAATCATTGAAATCAAACATCAGCGCATCCACCGGCAGGTTCGCCACCGACCAGTGAATCCATTCGAAACCGCACACCGGAATCGAATCAGGATCCGTAAACCACCAGTGCAGGTAACGTACCGAGGGGTCAAGATCATCAATGTAGAACGGCAGAGACACGATCGGCCGTCCGGCCAGCCGATTCTCGGGCGGAGCCGCTTTGGCATACGCGTCCGGGATCACGAGAAAATCAGCAGAAATCTTCATGTCTCCAGTATCGCGCATCACTATGACGTGACACCAGCAACATACTCAATCAGCAACGTGAGAACCGTCACAATACGGTGAGAACCACCCCACATATGACTGTCCGCCTGACCGTTCTTCCGGTCAGGCGGACAGTTTCACAACAACGCTCAGGAACACCGCTCGGCAACAGCGTCAGCAATGCCGATCAGCGCAACGCCACCGCTCGCGGAGCAGAGCGGTACGGGCAACCGCCACTCCTAGGGGCATGCGGCGCACGCGTTCGCTATTGCGCCGGATGATAAAAATCGCCGTTGAGCGCAGCCTCGGCCTTGGCCTTGGCCTCTTCCATGGTGACGTTTGCCAACTCAGCCCGCACATCGTCCAAGGCCACCGGCGTCATGGACAGCGAATTCACACCCAAGCCAGCCAGCACCACTGCCAAATCCGGATCAGCGGCGGCCTCACCACACACGCCCACCGGCATACCGTTGGCATTGCCTGCGTCGGCAATCATCTTGATCGCACGCAGCACCGCAGGATGCCACGCGGTCTGATAGTTCGCCACCGAACCAAGAATGCGGTCGGCAGCCAGCGTGTACTGCGTCAAATCGTTGGTGCCGATGGATACGAAATCCGCCACTTGAGCTACCTTGTCCGCCATCAACGCAATGGAAGGAACCTCGGCCATCGCGCCGACCTTCTTCAAACCGAAGGACTTGCCAAGCTTGACGAAATAATCAGCCTCATGCTCGTCAGCCACCATCGGCGCCATCACCCACAGGTCGGCATCCGTCTGGGCATCAGCCGCGGCCAACGCCTTCAGCTGTCCTTCCAACACGTCCTTATGCGCCTTGAGCGTGCGCAAACCACGCAATCCCAGCGCAGGGTTCGGCTCGTCTTCCGGCGTCAGGAACGGCAGCGGCTTATCCGCACCGGCGTCGAGCATACGAATCACGACCTTCTTGCCGGGGAAACGGCTCAACAGCTTGGCGTACGCCTCGGTCTGCTCCTCGACGCTCGGCGGCTCGGCATTGCCGATGAACAGGAACTCGGTGCGGAACAGACCTACACCCTCCGCGCCGTACTCCAACGCCGGGTCAGCATCCTCAGGCTTACCCACGTTCGCCAGCAACGGAATACGGGTTCCATCCTTCAGTTGGCCCGGCTGACCGCGCAGCTCCTTGGCCTTGGCAGCCTGCGCCTTGGCGGCTTCCGCAGCGGCGATTTCCTCAGCGCTCGGATCCACAGTCAATTCACCCTTGGCGGCGTTCACCACCACCGTCGTGCCATCAGCAAGTTCCACGGCCTCAGCGGCAGACACCACCGCCACAATGCCACGAGCGCGCGCCAAAATCGCAGTGTGCGACGTCGGACCACCCTGAATGGTCACGATGGCCAGCACCTTGTCCAAATCCAGCGCAGCGGTATCCGCCGGAGACAAGTCATCGGCCACCAACACAAACGGCGTATCGCTGGACGGCACACCCGGAGCAGGCACACCGCGCAAATCCGCGATTACACGCTGTCCGACATCATGCAAATCAGCGGCGCGTTCCGCCTGATAACCACCGATCGCCCTGAACATATCCTCGACAGCGGCAAAGCCTTCCAGTACCGCACGCTCACCCGTCTTGCCGCTTTCAATCAACCCGTCGATGGATTGCGCCAACGACGGATCAGACGCAAACATGGCCAATGCCTGCAAAATCGGAGCAGCCTTCTGTGCGCCCTCATCGCCATTAGCGGCAGCCTGCGCACGCTTATTCAGATCCTCATTGACCAACGCCATCGACTTGGCGACACGTTCTTTTTCCGCCTCGGCAGTAATCTCCTGCGCGCGAGGCACATCCAGCGGCTCCTCCAGCGGCTCCGCCATACGAATCACGTTGCCCACGGCTACGCCACGACCAATGCCCACACCTTTGATCATCATACGAACACTCCTTATGTCGGTTGCCACGCGGCGCACTGTAGCCGTGCCACCCCAAACGGAACAAGGCACGCAAGCACACCCACGCCATCGCAGGTATTGTGTTGTCAAGTAGTGTCAGTATACACGCACAACTCCCGGCACGGCAACGGTAAACGTTTTCGGGGTTTTCTCATATAAGTGCTATTATGAAGAAACGCCGCAGCGTCAAGGAATCTAGACCCCCGCGGCACGAAACACGTATATGACCATAACGAAGGAGTGCTCATGGCAACTCGCACCACCGTCATCAACGATCCCGTCGGCATCCACGCCCGTCCGGCTGCCGCGTTCGCACAAGCCGTCGCTGCTTCCGGCTGCACCGTCACCATCGCCAAGGGCGACGGCGCCGCAGTCCCGGCCAACTCGATCCTGTCCATCATGGGCCTGGGCGTGAAGCAGGGCGACAGCGTCACCCTCACCGTCGAAGGCGACAACGCCGAGACCGTCGCCGATCAGCTGCTCGCCAGCCTGACCGCCTCCGAATGATGCCTTATCATGCATGAGATGCCGTCAACTGTGGCGCACCACGGTTGACGGCATCTTCGTATAATGCCTACGTACCCAACCAACCATTACGCCAACGGCGCACGCCACCCGTAAGCCACGGCGTATACACACCGTCGCACCGGAGCACTCATGGCCAATCACAGCGAACACACGTCACCGGCATCCATCGCCAACGTCGCCGCGGTCGCCAACGTGTCCACCGCCACCGTATCGCGCGTACTCTCGGGACGACGCACCAAGGACGACGACATCGCCCGACGCGTGCGCAAAGCCGCAGCCGACCTCAACTACTCAGTCAACCTCGCGGCCAGCGCCCTACGCAGCGACGTCACCAACACTATCGGCGTCATCGCCACCTCGCTTACCGATCCCTTCGCGGCCGCGTTCATCGATCACTTCGAACCGGCCGCCCATGCCCGCGGCAAACAATTGCTGCTCAGCATCAGCGACAATCCGACCAGCCAAGCCGAACGCATCCAGACATTAATCAAGCGCAAAATCGACGGACTAGTCATCCTCGCCCCCTCCTCATCCCTACCGCAGATAGCCATACGCGCAGCCGAAGTCACCACCGTCCTGCAAGTCGGCGGAACACCACTGCATGACCGCATCCCATGGATAGGCATCACCGAAGCCGATGCCATCGAGCTCGCACTCGCCTACCTCACCACACATAGCGCCCATGAAATAGCGCTCTTCGGAGGCACCATCGACTCGACAAACGCCGCCAACACACTGCTTACCTTCCAAACCTGCGTGCGCGCGCTCCATCTCACCACCGCCTCCGATTGGACCCAATTCGGCAAAGCTACTTCGCGACACGGCTACGAAGCCACCATGCGCATCTTCGACGGTAGCGGACAATACCCCGATGCCATAGTATGCACCAATGACCGCATCGCCGCAGGCACGCTCGCCGCTCTGCTCGCGCTGGGAGTCCGGGTTCCCGAAGATGTGCAGGTCATCGGCATCGGCGACCAACCGCAATGCCCCACACTCATGGTGCCCCTCACCAGCATGCGGCCGCCATACCTCCGGATAGCCTCCGAGGCGTTGCGAATCCTCGACCCCCAAATCCCAACCGAAGGCACCAAAGAATCACCCCTACGATTGGCGCTACCAGTGAACGTCGCCCAACGACAATCGACCATCCACTAAACGTCTCAACGGCATATGCATAGCCGTAGAAATACCGTTCCCGCCAGCGCTAATGCGCAACCGGTCCGACATCTTTCCGGCCACGAATAATGAACTTAATTTCCGCCTGAGAGGGCGCGTGCAAAGCCGTGCCAAAAGCAATTATCGAGCCGAATCCATCGACCACCGTGGAATCCATGGCCAACGTCGGACAACCCTCGCTGACACCAAATATCTGCGCAAGCTTCTCCCCCAACGGCTCAATACGCACCACCACTTCGTTTTCCACCATATGAACCGCATACGCTTGTTCCAAAAATCCATACAGCGAGCCGCTGGAAAAATCATGATCCAAAACTTTGGAAAACCGTTTGGCTTCCAAGTACGTCACCACATGCTGCTTGAGCACGCCGGACACATAACGGAGCCGTTCCAAACGAATCAAATCGTCATCCGCCGACAACCCCAACCTCGCCGCCGCGGCAGCATCCCGCACCACCGTGTTCGACACCACCGACGTCGCCACCACATTCCCCAGCTCCTGCTGTTGGCGATAAAACCCCCGAATATGGTCGCTGATCACCTCCCGCTGCGTCTCACGATTGCCTTCGGCCCGAAACGTCCCGCGCCCCTGCTCGCGAACCAACAAACCATCTTGAATCAAATCGCCGATGGCGTGACGCAACGTAATACGACTGACGTTATACTGCTGACACAGTTCCGGCTCGGGCGGAAGCTGTTCACCCACTTCCATAGCTTGGGCGCGCAACCGCAAATTATCCCTCACCGACACATATTTCGGTACGCCAGCAACCATACGAACTTTTTCCCCATTCCTCATTGAGGCCCGCCACACATCACTATGCGACAGTTGTTCCGCCCGAGGCCGGCAATCAACCGTCCCGGGCGGAACACCACTTCGTGTTACACGTATAACACTTTACGCTTCATCCGCAGCAGCATCGGCCTTGGCACGGTCACGACGGGACATCAGCAGCGACGCCGCGTAGAACAGGACCACGGCAACCACCACGGCAACAATCAATGCAGTCTGACCGCCATACTGATTCGTGTAGCCCAGCAGCGCACCGGCCACGCCAAAATCAGCATCCGAATACGTGGCGTTCGCCATGCCCAAGTCACCCAGCACCGGCAGCAGCAACAGCGGCAGGAACGTAATTGCCAAACCGTTGACAAACGAACCGATGATGCAGCCGCGACGGCCACCTTGACCATTGCTGATCACGCCAGTGGCACCACCAGTCATAAAGTGGGCGACAATGCCAGGAATGATGATCGTCGTCCCCGAAACCGCCATAATGGTCATGCCCACAATGCCACCGACAAAACTCGACAGGAAGCCAATCAGCACGGCATTCGGAGCAAACGTAAACGTCATCGGCACGTCGAGCGCCGGCTTGGCGTTCTTCACCAGCTTCTCGCTAATGCCCTTGAATGCCGGAACAATCTCACCCAACACCACGCGGACGCCAGCGAGAATCACAAACACACCGGCCGAGAACGTAGCCGCCTGCAAAATCGCAAACACAATGAAGTTCTGACCATCGCTCAACTTCGTTTCAATGTACTGCGGGCCGGCGAACAGCGCAACGATCACATAAATAACCGCCATTGACAACGCGATCAACACAGTGGTGTCACGCAAGAAACCCAAGCCGGCCGGGAACTTGATCTCCTCCGTGGACTTCGAGGGATGCTTCTTCGAGCTGGTCAGACGCGCGACCAATCCGCCCAAGGCAATGCCGGCACCGCCGGTATGGCCCAAAGCCACATCGTTCGTACCCGTGGCCTTCTTCATAAACGGCTGTACCAGAGCCGGGGAAATCGTCACGATCAAACCTTGCGCGATCGAGCCCCACAGCAATACGCCCCACATCGGGAACTTCGCCACTTCGAAGATCACGGCAACCATCGTTGCCATATAGAACGCGACGTGGCCCGACAAGTAGATGTACTTAAAACGAGACGTCATCGACAAGATGATGTTCACAATCATGCCGAAGAAGAAGATCAACGCCGCCTCTGAACCGTATTTCACCAACACCGTGCCTACAATGGCCTCGTTGTTGGGGACTACGCCCTGCACGTGGAACGCGTGCTGGAACATGTCACCGAACGGTGTCAACGAATCGGACACCACCGTCGCGCCGGCGGCCAACACCAAGAATCCGACCAGCGTACGAATCGTACCCTTCATGATATCGGTTGCCTTCTTGCGCTGCACCGCAAGGCCAATCAACGAAATCAACGCGACAATCACAGACGGCTGCCGGAAAATATCCAGCAGCAACGACAGCACACCGTTCATTCAAGCTCTCCTTTTTACGCTATATCTCAATGCTTACTTGTTGGGCACTTCGATGCCATGACGTTCCAACGCCGCCGCCACCTTGGCGGTGATCTCATCCATATCGATCAGGCTGTCGAGCACCACCACATCGCCCTTGCCCTCGGCCGCTTCGGCGATATCACGGCCAACGAACAGCACGTCGCAGGTCCCTTCCGTAACCGACGCGATATCGGTGTGATCGGTTTCCACACCAGTGACGCCAAGCTCTCCCAACGCCTTTTCGATGTTGAGCTGGGTCATGAAGCTTGAGCCAAGACCAGTGCTGCATGCGGTGTAAATCTTCATAGGTATACCTTTCCTTAGAGCCAAACGCTACTTACATAACACTTCAACGAGGTCTTCAACGCTGCGCGCGGCGTCCAGACGCTCGCGACGAGCTTGATCCGTCAGCAGACCAGCCAACGCCTGCATCAATTCGATGTGGGAATTGGAGTCCTGGGCCGCCAGGCAGAACATGGTCGTAATGGGATGGGCGGGATCATCGGCAAGCAGAAACGCTTCCGTCACATGCATGACGGACAGCGACGTATGCACCACACCAGTTTCAGGACGGGCGTGCGCCAACGCCACACCGCCGCCAAGATCGATATACGTTCCATTCGGTCCGGCAATGGACGACTTGATAGCCGTCACATAATCCGGGGTGATGGTGCCGCGTTCCAGCAGTGGCTTGGCAACGATATCCACGGCCTCCTTCCAATCGGCCACGGACTGCCTATAGTCGATGTCATCGGCGTTGAGATACTGACCAAGCACGATGCCTCCTTGCGTTTCCTGACGATCACTCCATACGCTTGCCCAAGCGCATGTCTTGCCTGCGCAGTGCGCCGCAGCCAGTCGCGGCAGCAGCGAATACGCGAATACATCATATCGTCATATCATCATAATGTCTTATCGGCGTGTCGAACCACGAAACCACAAAGACGACACCTCAAATCACGAGAAAGCGCAGCAAAACAGCGACATCACCACACATAACAATGCACAGCAAACCTAGATGCGCCAACGCCTAACAACGAGAAGGCTACCGGCGAGAAGGCGCGGGCAACAACGCGCACAACAACGCCTCAAACACCAACGTAGGATTGCCGTTGCCCGCAAGACGGCGACGCGCCACCTCAATCCGCTCCAACCGGTCAACAGCATCCTGCGGACGCAACCGCGACGACAACTCCGCCACCGCATTCGCGTTCTCCGCATTAATCAACCCCGAAATACGGTCGGCACCATGATGCATCACCATCACATCACGATACACGCTGGCAATACTCGTCAACGCACGATCCAACACATCACGCGAACGGCGAGTAGCCTTACGCTTCAACTCATCCTTCTTGGTGATCTCATGCAACGCGCCACGCAACTTCGGCGGCACACGATCCTTCTCCCCCAACCCATGCACGCGGCGGAACTCCGCTTCCGCAGCCTGCGCCTGAGCATCAACCTCCGCTTGCGCCTGTGCCTGCGCCGAATCGATCAAACGCCCCGCCAACACCACCGCTTCGGAAGCGCGGCGCATCGACAGCACACCAACCACCAGCTCATCACGGTCAGCCAACACCGCATCATCCGTGGCATACAACTTCGCAATACCGATATGCCCCTCGGCAAGACGTGCCGCACGGGACGCCACCGCCGGTTCAGCCCCACAAGCATCAACCAAAAACCTTGCCACATCCTGCGGTTGCGGCAACGCCAGATTCACAATACGCGTGCGAGAACGAATCGTCGGCAACACATCCTGCGCACTGGGTGCACACAACAGCCAAATCGTGCGCTCGCTCGGCTCTTCAATCTCCTTAAGCAACACGTTGGACGTACGCTCCTGCATACGGTCCACGTCCTCGATGATCATAATGCGCCACGGCGCGGTCGACGGCATTTCATCGGCCTTGTCGATAAGCTCGCGCACCTCATCAATGCTAATCGTGACCTTGTCGGTAGCCAGCACCGTCACATCGGGATGCGTGCCTGCCAGCACCTGACTCGTCACCGCAGACGGAACATCCCCCATGCCATGATCTTCGCTTTGCAATGCGGCGGCAAACGCGCGCGCAATATTGGAACGTCCCGAGCCGGCCGGCCCACAAATTAGCCACGACTGCGCGATGGAACCCGGATCGCCCTGCGCGGTGGCACGCAACAGCTCCACAGCACGCTGCTGACCGACAATCGAGTCCCACACGCTCATAGCAAGCCTCTCACATCACATTCGATTTGCGCCCACACCGCGTCGGCGTCACCACTGGCATCCACCACACGCATCCGCTCCGGCTCGCTTCGCGCCAACTCCAGAAACGCTTCGCGCGTACGACGGTGAAAATCCTCGCCAGCCGATTCCATGCGATCGTCCTGCCCCGCACGGCGGCGGCGCGCCAACGCAGGATCCAGATCAAGCACATACGTGCGATCCGGCAGCAAACCGCCGGTACCCCACATGCTCAAATGGCGAATCTCCTCGGCCGTCAGTTCGCGGCCGCCGGACTGATACGCCAGCGACGAATCCAAGTAGCGGTCGGTAATCACCACCGCGCCACGTTGTAATGCGGGGCGAATCACCTGCGCCACATGCTGCGCACGATCGGCGGCAAACAGCAAGGCTTCGGCACGCGGAGCAATATCCGCCGCAGCGTCAGTCTGCCCAGCGGCCGCCACCCCATGCAGCAGCATACGACGAATCTGCACGCCCAACGCCGTGCCTCCCGGCTCTCGGGTCACCACCACCTCGCGGCCGCAAGCCTGCATAGCATCACGCAAACGA
This sequence comes from Bifidobacterium sp. LH_491, assembly GCF_056356495.1. NCBI lineage: Bacteria > Bacillati > Actinomycetota > Actinomycetes > Bifidobacteriales > Bifidobacteriaceae > Bifidobacterium > Bifidobacterium sp. LH_491. The sequence continues at coordinate 169,477 of NZ_JBKEUI010000001.1, read as the reverse complement.
GTCACCTGCGTGGTTTTCCCCGCGCCGTCAATGCCCTCGAAGGAAACGAACAACCCCGTATGCTGCGCCATCGTCTACGCTCCTACGCCTTCTTCGCGGCGGTTGTGGCCGTAGACTTCGTGGCGGTTTTCTTCGTGGTTGTCTTAGTCGTCTTCTTCGCGGCAGTCGACTTGGTTGTCTTCTTGGCGGTCGACTTCTTCGCAGTACTGCGCGTGCGACGCTTCGACGGACCCGCAGCGCGCTTCTCCGCCAGCAAACGGAATGCCTCCGCAGGCTCAATCGACTCCGGTGTATACTGCTTGGGCAGCGTGCGGTTGGTTTCGCCATCCGTAATATACGCGCCGTAGAACCCATCCTTAATGGTGACGGGCTTGCCGGTTTCCGGATCGGCACCCAACTCACGCAGCGGCGGCTTCGCGGTGCCACGGCCGCGTCCACGACCATACTTCGGCTGCGCAAAGAGTTCCTTCGCCTGATCCAACGTCACCGTGAAGATCTCATCCTCACTGCCCAGCGAACGCGTGTCCGCCTTGCCTTCGCCCACAGTCTTCGTCAAATACGGGCCATAACGACCATTGTTCGCCTCGACCACCGCCTCGCGCAGCTCGCCGGTTTCGCCATCCACTTCGTCGAACCGACCGACTTCGCGGGGCAAATGCAGCAGCTTCAACGCATCATCCAACGTCAACGTTTCCGGATCCATCGTCTTGAACAACGACGCCATCTTCGGACGCTCCGCCGCATCAGCCTTCTTCTTCGCCTTCTTCTCGGCCTTGTCGCCCTGCTCGGAATCCTCCTGCGGCTGCGGCATCACCAACGCCACATACGGACCAAAACGACCGTTGCGCACCTCCACCGTGCCACCCGTCGCCGGGTCGACACCCAGCTCACGCGGGCCGCCGGCATGATGCTCAATCAAATCATGGGCAACCGCCACCGTCAGCTCGTCAGGCGCGAGCGTATCGGGAATCGCCGCACGCTTCGCATTGCCTTCCGCATCCAGCTGCGTCGTATCCTCCAAATATGGGCCGTAACGACCAACCCGCACCTGCAAGCCCTCGCCAATCGCAATCGTATTGATGGCACGCGCATCAATCTCACCCAACTGGGCTACCTGCTGCTGCAAACCATCATGCACATCCTCACGCGAATGCGCCGCATCATCGCCCACGCCAAAATAGAAGCGCGTCAACCAATCACGCCCGCTATCCTTGCCGTGCGCAATGTCATCAAGCCCATGTTCCATGTCAGCGGTGAACTCATAATCGACATACTGCGGGAACTTCGTCTCCAACAGCTTCGTCACCGCAAATGCCAGCCACGACGGAATCAGCGCCCGCCCACGCTCATACACGTAACCGCGGTCGATAATCGTGGAAATAATGCTCGCATACGTCGACGGACGGCCAATCTCCTTGGCCTCCAACGTCTTGACCAGCGACGCCTCAGTATATCGTGCCGGAGGCTGCGTCTCATGACCATCCGCCTCAACCGACTCGGCCTGCAACACATCACCGGACGTCAACGGCGGCAACGACGACTGATCATCTTCCGACTTCGCGCGCTCCGCTACCTCACCGGCAGGCTTCGCCGCACGACGCCCCTCGCCGGTCGCCCGCATAAAACCAAAGAACTCAATCACCGTGCCGGACGCCTGGAACACCGCTTCGCCCAGCGAACCAGCCTGCGCGGCCAACTTCACCGTAGCCGTCGAACCCGTGGCATCCGCCATCTGACACGCCAACGTGCGCTGCCAGATCAACGTATATAGCTTCAACTGATCCGGCGGCAGCACCGACGCCAACTCCTGCGGCGCCCGGAACGTGGCGCCAGCCGGACGAATACACTCGTGTGCCTCCTGCGCGCCTGCCGTCTTCGTCGCATACTGCTTCGGCGCCTCCGACAGGTACTGCCGGCCAAACTGCTCCTCGACGGCCTTACGCGCCGCCGCAATCGCCTCCTGCGACAATGTCACCGAATCGGTACGCATGTAGGTGATGTAACCGTTTTCATACAGACCCTGCGCCGCACGCATCGTGGCCCGCGAACTCATGCCAAGACGGTTGCCAGCCGCCTGCTGCATCGTCGACGTGGTAAACGGCGGCAACGGACGCCGACGATACGGCTTCGTTTCCATCGACGTCACCGTAAACGACGACTCACGCAACGCCTGCGCCAGCTCACCCGCCACCGACTCATCCAGATGGCGAACCTCTTCGCGCGCCGCAGCCGGCACCAGCACTCCATCCGCGCCAAAATCCTTAGACCCCGCCAAACGTTTGCCATCAAGCGCCACCATACGCGCATCAAACGTCGTGCGCTCACCAGCAGCATCCAACGCCCGCAGGGACGCGGTCACATCCCAATATGGCACGCGCACGAACGCCATACGTTCACGCTCACGCTCCACAATCAAACGAGTCGCCACCGACTGCACACGTCCAGCCGACAACCCCGGCCCAACCTTGCGCCACAACACCGGCGACAACTCATAGCCATACAAACGATCCACCACGCGGCGCGTCTCCTGCGCATCCACCATATGCGCATCCACGTCACGCGTGGCCTCGAGAGACGCGGCAATCGCCTCAGGCGTAATCTCATGGAACACCATACGACGCACCGGCACCTTAGGCTTCAACGTCTGCACCAAATGCCAGGCGATCGCCTCACCCTCACGATCCTCATCAGTAGCCAGATATAACTCGTCGGCATCCTTTAACGCCGACTTCAAATCCGCCACCGTGCGCTTCTTATCCGCGCCCACGACATAATACGGCTTGAACCCATCATTGACATCCACGCCAAACCGGCCAAACCGCTCCTTATCCGACGCAGGAACCTGACTCGGCTGCGCCAAATCACGAATATGACCGACCGACGCCATCACCGTGTACCCGCTGCCAAGATAACCGCCAATCTTGCGCGCCTTGGTCGGGGACTCCACGATAACCAGCCTGCTCCCAGTCGTCATTGCCGCTCCTTCTGGTTGTGTTGTCTCGCAAGGTCATCATAGCCACGCGACATTGCGAGCCGCGAACACCGCGTGTAAGCGCCAAACAACCAGCCACGCGCCATTCGCAGACGATAACACCATCTATACCATTACTACCGTCTTGATACAGCTTATCCGTTTTCTATCCTATCCTCGCGGCGGAGCAGGAGGCGCACCCACCAAACCAAGCTTCGTCAACGGCGCGGCAGACAGCTGCCTCAACGCCAACACCAAGCCAAACATCAACGCCATCACGCCCAACATAGCCCACGTCGCGCTCGCCACCACGCCGCCGAGCGCCCACTGCGCACTCAACGACAATCCCGGCAACACCTGCCACACCATATACGCGGCATACGCGCACGCCAACACACCGGCAGTAATCATCACACTGCCCACAATCTGCACGCTCGCCGACGACATACGCGCGCCCGGCGCATCCATCCCAGAACCACGCGTAGCAGCCAGCATCAGCAACGACATGCCGCCAACCAACAACACCGCCATCACCACGTCAGTCGGACGATGCCAACGGTCAACCACTACTGATAGACCCACACCCGCAGTAAACAGCAACCCCCACACGGCACAAGCCGCTCGCCACGCACGGCCCACCGCAAACAGCAACAACATCGACGCCGCCGCCGCAATCATCACATGCCCCGAAGGCGCTGAATTATGCGTCGCCGTTTGCACGTTAATAATGAATGGACGCGGCAACGCCGGCTTCAGCCAGTGAGCAACCGCCAGCACCGCCGCCGCAAACGCAGCCATCTGTCCCAGCAACCACCAACGCTTGCGCATCACAGCCACCAATACCGCCACCACAGCCATCAGCCCGCTAACCGCAAACACCACCATGGACTTACTCAACGGCCACATACGCGACGATAACCAACCTGGCATCGACTTGGCATACGACATCGTGGCCATATCATCGAAACTTTGACCATCCATCGTACATACGCCAAGCCACCACACGCCAAACGCGAGCGCCACTATCACCACCGCACACACGACGCACAATACAGTCGTGGACACGCGCGGACGGCGAGTAAGCGGATCAAGACGCGCCAAGCCACGTTCCACATCTCCCGCCGACGCAGACTCGTCCGCTACGACAAACACCGAGCCTTGACCGGAGAATACCGGCCGACCAGCAGACGGCATCGGAGAAGATGCGGGTTGCGACGGGGATGCGATCGATTGCAGCGCGACTGGCTGGGATTCCTGGGGTTGCACAACCGGCTTTGACGCGAATGGGAATGTCCCCTTACGCTCGTCACGACTGGTCGACTCCCCCACGGTCGGCACCATCAACGGCACATTCAACGAATCGCCAGCAACCGGCGGCGCGGGCGGCGCCGCTTGTCCAGAGGACAGAGAAGCTGGCTGCGCAGCGGACTGAGCGGAAGCCTGCGCCACCATATTCACCGGAGCCTGAGGGTCATGTACCACGGGTTGCTGTTCATCGGTCATGACTCAAACTCTACGTCCTCTCCCCGCCGAATACGCCGCTACACGGCAAGCCCCAAGCAAACTTGCACAAATCAACAATGCGAGCACACGCGATGGGCGCACAATCCGTCGGCCGGACCAACACATTGCGCGCTCTCATACGGCACCCCAACTGGTATGCCCCACAATGCAGCGCACCCCAATACGCGCTGCTGGCAGACCATCAGGCTCAACAAAACACCCATACCTGCGCATACGCCAATAGCCACAGAGTCTATGGAAACTCGGAAGTAAGGAGAGTATGAAAAACCTCCACGCACCCGTCAGAGGCCACTTACCCTTGCTGCATTCCTGCCCTGGGGGAGTTGGGTGACATAACGCCACATGGAGGCTCTGCCTAGTGTACACCATCCCCAGACCAGCGCAACGCCATAAAGTCTGACGCCACAGTGTGCATATGCGTCACCTGCGGAGATTCACAATGTGCTGTTACCTCACTGTTACGGCGCGGCGGCAAGACGCGCCAGCCAACATGTGCAAATACCCCACTGATAAGGCCTGGAACATGTGAAAACACCCCACCCGGAACACCAAAATGTGCACAAACCACACTCCCACAAGCCACCAAAGCCCAGTTAGAGTGCACAAACAGCACAATTTCGCCCTACGAGACGGAAAAAGCACACAAAACCAGCCCCACCAACGGGGTAAAAGCACAACTTCATCCAGCGGCGCAGATGAACACAGCCACCGCCGATGGGGAGAGAGCAGAAGATCCTATCTATCCGTCTCTCTACCCCATCTAGTCTCGGGCGAACCAGGAAAAGGGAGAAATTCGCCTTCAGAAGCAGTGCATCCGCTCGGCATCTTCATTCCCGCAACCACGCCTATTGCGGCCCAACGCCACTCGCGCGCATGATTCCGGAGAACCAACAGCGGCCTTATGCTCCTACTACATCGTCAAGCCGGCGCTCCTTGAGCACCAGCGACAGCAAGAACACCACCACAATCAGCGCGATGGCGAACCAATAGCCATAGCGAGAACCCTCAACGAAGCCTTGCGCCGCCTGCGTTCCGCCCTTAGCCGCATACTGTGATTGGCCGGCCATAAGCAAACAGGTAGCGATCGACGTGGCAATCGCGCCAAACACCTGCTGCAACGTGTTGAGAATCGTAGAACCATCGGCGGCAAGCTCCTGCGACAATCCACGCAACGCAGCCGACTGCACCGACTGCTGCATGAACGGAATGCCGATCATCATCACCACATGCGCCAACACGAAGAACCATGGAGCGGTATGCACGCCCACCATGACGAACATGAGCGCGCCCACAATGGCAACGACCGCGCCGATACGCGACAGCAACTTCGCGCCATGGAAGTCATACAAACGACCCACCACGAACGAGCATATGGCGTTCACCACTCCGCCCGCCAACATCAGCATGCCGGCCACGGTCGCATCCAATCCCAGACCCCGCTGCAATTCCTGCGGAGCCAAATACATCACCGCCAGGGTGCACCCGAACGAGCACATCACCATCATCGCAGGCACACGGAATTCAGCAACGCCCAGCACACGCAGATCCAACAACGGCGACGCAATATGCAACTGGCGATACACGTACAGAGCCAACACCACCACACCGATTACCAGCAAGCACATCACCAATGGACTCATACCCATATCCGCGACCAAGCTCACGCCGGCAACCAGACACCCGAAACCAATCACCGAGCCAATCACCGAGAGCACATCCACCTTCGGCCGCGTCACCGGAATCGGCGTAACAAAGAATGCGGCGATGCACACCATCGCAGCCACGGCAGCAACCGCGAATACTACGAAAATCGCACGCCACGAAAACGCCCCGATCAGCACACCAGACAACGTCGGGCCAATCACCGGCGCAAACATGATGACCAAACCGGCCACGCCATTGGCCGCACCCAACTGGCGCACCGGGAACACGCGCATAATCACCGCATACATGGTCGGCAGCACCACGCCCGTGCTCACCCCCTGCAACATGCGTCCGAACAGCAATAGCGCGAATGTTGGGGCAACGGCAGACAACACCGCCCCCACGGCAAAACAGCCCAACGCCACCAATATCAGCACTTTTGCCTTCACCCATTTGAGCAAAAACCCAACGCAGGGCAGCACTACGCCGATGGCGAGCATATATCCGACCACCATCCATTGCGCGGTACCTGCGGTGATAGAAAATGTATCGCACAACGCAGGCAGCGCAATATTCATCGACGTTTCTGACAGCATGCCTAGAAAAGCGCCAAGATATAAACCTGTCATCAATTTATGGGGATTCTTCACTACATTCTGCTCAGTCACGGGCAGCATCAACCTCTCTCACTATGGCCTACACGGCCAGGCTTGTACAGGGAAATGCTTATGCAGCGAACAACAAACGCACATCATCGACGGACGCACATCGTGAGCCGGCAAAGAAAAACCGTACGACCAGCCAGGCGATCCAAGCTTCACGCTCACGACGCCCGATATCATATGCCGATGGCAAACCTCGCACAGTTTCCGAAAGTCAGCCGTAACCGTAACACGAACAAGGGGACCTTCGTAAGTCGCGCGTGTCGGGCAGCCACTGATATGAACGTCATGACTTGATCCCACCCATCCGCTATTTCACCCCACCACGAACTCGTTCATAGCTTCGAATGCGCATAAGTTGTAACGGCACCACGGCGAACGGCATGCGCACGTCCGATGCCTTGCTATGGTCGAAACCAATACGACGCGTCCGAGGCCCGATGCTTTCTCCCGCATGTCATGCGCCGACAGCACTCTGCCCGCCGCATGCAGTGACATGCGGACCGCGTCACGGCATTAATCGTCACCGTATGAGAAGGGACATCACATGAGCACAACAAGCGAATTCCCCGACTTGGTAATTGTCGGGGCAGGCTTGTTCGGCTTGACCGTAGCCCAGCAAGCAGCCGAACGCGCAGGCGTGCGTGTGGTCATCATCGACATTCGCAACCATATCGGCGGCAACGCCTACAGCCGTTTCGACGAGGAAACCGGCGCGGAAATCCACCAGTACGGAGCGCACCTCTTCCACACCAGTAACCAGCGCGTGTGGGAGTACGTCAACCGTTTCACATCGTTCACCAACTACGTGCACCGCGTGTACACCACGCATCGCGACGAAGTGTTCCCACTGCCCATCAACCTGGGCACTATCAACCAGTTCTTCCACGCGCACTACACACCGCAGGAAGCCCAGGCGCTGATTGCCGAACAGGCCGGCGAACTTGCGGGCACCAATCCGGCTAACCTTAACGATACAGGTATTTCGCTGATCGGCCGACCCCTGTATGAGGCGTTCATCAAGCATTACACCGCCAAGCAGTGGCAGACCGCGCCAGACCAGTTGCCCGCCGACATCATCAAACGTCTGCCCGTGCGCTTCAACTACGACAATCGTTACTTCAAGGACACATGGGAGGGATTGCCGGTTGACGGCTACACCGCGTGGATGGAGCGCATGATCGAAGACCCGAAGATCGAACTGCGCCTCGGTGTGGATTTCTTTGATACCGCACAGCCGTTGAACAAGGAAGCCCTGCGCGAGGCCGGAGTGCCGGTGGTATACACCGGTCCGATTGATCGCTATTTCGACTATTCCTTGGGCGATCTGAAGTGGCGTACGGTGGAGTTTGAAGAGGTCCGCTACGACGAAGCCGACCATTTCGGATGCCCGGTGATGAACTTCGCCGACGAGGATGTGCCTTACACCCGCGCCATCGAATTCAAGAACTTCAATCCGGAACGCGCCGACCGACAGAACCCGGAACGCACGGTGGTATGGCGGGAATACAGCCGCTTCGCGACCCGCGACGACGAGCCGTACTACCCGGTGAACACCGACGACGACAAGACGCTGTACGCCCAGTACGAAGCATTGGCCGCGCAGGAGGGCAATACGGTGTTCGGCGGCCGTCTCGGCACGTACCGCTACTACGACATGCACCAGGTGATCGATACCGCACTCACCGCTTACGAGGAGAGCGTTGCACCAATGCTTGTACAGTAAACGGGAGCCGGACGTGCGGTCCTAAGAGGAACACACGGCATATCCTCCACAGGACCCGGGCGCCTGGCATATCCGCACATATGACAGGGGTTGGCAGTGATGCGACAGGCATCACTGCCAACCCCCTTTGTCTTAGATGGCGTTAACCTAACGACGGATGCGCCGTCCCAACACGAGCGCGGCACCAAGACCTGCAGCACCCAGTGATGTTACGAGCACCGCGAGTACTGCGCTGCCGGACGTAGCAGTCCGCGACGGAGTCTTGCTCGGCAACGGCGCACCTGACTGTGAGGACTGCGTTACGGTCGGCCGAGGCTGAGCAGACTGGCCGGGATTCGCCGGCTGCTCCGGTTGACCCGGCTTGTTTTCCTGACGAGGAGCCAACTGTGCACGAGCTTCAGCCAACGCGTTCAACGCCGCATCCACATCCTGCTGGCTGGCATGATCATCCGCCAACACCGCACGAGCCGCATCCAATGCCTTGGCAAAGGCAGCCCACGAGGCTTCGGTGTAACCGTCGGCCTGCATACCGTTGGCTTGATCCACGGCCTGCTGCAATGCTTCCTTGTCAACGGGATGCTCCACCGCAGGATCCACGATATCGATTGTTGGCGAAACCGCATCTGGATTCTCCGGATCGATGTCCGCGGTAGGAGCCGCAGCCCGAGAATGAATGGTCAATACGGACGGCAGGATCACCGACGGGTCTTCAGCAGCCGCGCGCGCCTTGGCATGGGCTCCGGTAGAAGGCTCGTTTTCTTCGGGTTGCGCATGCATGGCGATCGTAGCGCCGTCCACATCATCAATCGCAGAGGTACCTTCACCTTGCTGTCCGGCATCGCCGAACCACACCTGCGGATGGTATGCATCAAATTCCACCGTGCCGTCGATTTCATCAGCGCTATTAGCCGCATAACGTGATTGCGTGACCGCGGAATATTGAATCTTCGCATGCTGATCTTGCGCCGTGAAGCCTAATGCCGAGAGCTTTACGCTCAGCACTACCGCATTAGAATCGGAGATAAACGCATCGTCGATAGGCTGCTCGTCAACGACTTTGGCGGGTCTGCCCTGCACGTTATATGTCGTGGTCCATACCGTATCCGTCTGAGACCTGCCCACCTTGGTGTTCACGGTCATGACGTAATCGGCCTTTCCATCACCGGTACTGTCAATGATTACCATCGGGGACAGCAAATTACCCAATCGATTCCACGCACGTTGCGTGACGATACCAATATTGAGCATGCCCTGTGACGGATCACTAAGTTGCGGAGCGGTAGACGATTGCCCAACTGCGCGGATATCGGCTGCGGCAAGACTGTGATTGGCGGTCTGGTCCGGCTGTCCATACTGAGCATCGGCCGGGTCTTCCGCACCCAACATCATCGGATACGCCTTAGCGATATACGCCTCCGCGCCTTCGCCTTGATGCAATCCAGCACCACTGATGCGCAACGCGCCTTCGCCGGCCGCAGTTGCTTGCGCCTCCACGTGCGTGTCGGAAACAGGCTTAGGAGCTGCGGCAACCGCCACACGAAGACCAAACGCTTCCTGCGCCCCTTGCTCCGTAAGCGTCACTACGCCACTAGCATCGGTCACATAACTGCGCGTCTTGCCTCCTTCTTCTGCGGTTTGCGTCACGTCTCGAGTATGGCGCAACAGCGACTGGTCGGGAATGGACAAGGTTACCGTGAACTGTGCAGTGCCCTTCGCGGGAACCGTCACAGTCTTGGTGTTCAACGTATACGTCACTCCCGGGGTTTCGGTCCGCGGAGAATATTCCACATTGTAAACACGCTGACGATCAGACATGTTGGTTACCGTAAAGGTTTTGGTCTGCGAATAGCCTGAACGAGGCACGAGAACCATACCAAACTGCCCGGTAACAGCAGTCGCATTCTCGGAAGACACCTGCACGTCGTTATTCACGGCAGCGTAAGCATCAATACGTCCTGTGCCTACACGCATGGGACCATAGGCCCGAGTGCGATCGGCCGTCAGCACGTCATGGTCGGCAGTATTCATGAGCTGCGTCTTGATTTGCTGGGCCTGCCACTCGGGGTGGGCTTGCTTGACCAAAGCCGTAACGCCTGACGTCAGAGGAGTCGCCATGGAGGTACCACTCATGACCTCGAACGAGGTTCCCGAGCCCGCCGACGCGGAGACAATACCCACACCAGGTGCTGCCACATCAGGCTTAACCGTACCGTCATAGAATCCGTGCAGACCACGCGACGTGAACGGTGCAATAGTATCCTCTGATTCACGAGAGTAATCGGCGTTCAGACTCAGCCGGAGATTACCGGCCATATGGACCTGCAAAGTACCATCGTCAATGGCCTTGACGACTTGCGGGTCTTCGGCCACAGAACGTGCAAGTTGGAAACCAGGCAACGTGGCGTTACCAGCGATCCCAGCCGCGGGTATATTGGCCTGAGAGGCAAACATAATACCCACAGCACCGGCCTCTTGGGCCTTGTCAAAGCGCACTTTGCTGCCGCAGGCTACCGCGTCATCTTTCCAATCTACAAAAGCAATCTTGCCTTTGACCGCCGCCTTATCGGATTCAGAATAAGCGGCACAGCCGTCCAGGTTATTCGGATCCTTGACACGCACCACTTGACTGGTGAGATTCAACGTATCGAACTGTCCATAGCTGCTTGAATACTGTCCGGCCACCTTCTTGTTCTCCATGCCAGCAGCGCTAATCCCCACGGCATCCTGCAAGGCCTTGCCACTTTGGCTGGCAGCGACAGTAAGCGCCGAGGCAGCCGTGCCCGGAGAACCGGTGATATCGGTAACGTCACCCTCGTTGCCGGCGGCAATCACCGACAGCACGCCAGTTTTCGATAGTGTATCTACGGCTACATTCTCCGGATCGTCCGGAGTACCGAACGAACCTCCCAACGACATGGAGACGATGGAGATACGATCAGCAGCCTTCGCCTGCAGATTGTGCTCAGCGACCCAATCAAGCGCCTTGAGCACCAAACCAGTGCTACCACCGTTATCGCCAAACACCTTGAGCGCGTAAACACCAGCCTGCGGAGCTGAGCCCGGTCCGATGGCCATGTCCGCCACATCGGCATTAGTGAGCTTCGTATAATCACCCGTGAAGGTCTTGCCATCGCGAGTCACGCCATAGCCTGCAGCGGTACCCGCAACATGCGTGCCATGGTGTCCGCCCGGTCCATCGATGGGATTGTCGTCCGGCGTGGTCTGCATAACGTTCATGCCATCGTAATTCGCTCCGGCAAAATCATAGCCGCCCTTATACTTGTTGGCATCCAACAAGGTTTTCAATGTCGGGTCGGTCAAGGGGTTCGCCGTTGACTTCAGCGCGGTTTCATAGGCTTCTTTGGTTCCTTTACCTCCGAAATCGGCGTGGGTGTAGTCGAATCCGGTGTCCATGATGGCAATGTTGACGCCAGCGCCCGTCTTTTGAGTTTTCTGCCAAGTATTCACCGCTTTTACCAATTGATCACTGTTGGCGTTGGCGGGCAGCTGAGGTTCGGGAACCGGGGTCGAATCCGTACCATCATCGGACGCCGGAGCCTCATGGCTCGCCGCCACGCCCTCAGCCTGTTTCCCGGACTCCTCGGTACTCGGCAGAGCGCTCTGTTCACTGGACTCATCAGCCACAGATGCATCGACGCGTTCGGATACGCCACCATCCTGCGTATGCTTCGTATCTCCCTCATGCGACGCCTGCTCATCATCGCTCGGAGTATCCACCGCGCTGTCCGAGACAGTATATACCGGCAATAGCGAAACACGCAGCACGTCACCAGAACGTTCGCTTAACGTACGCAGCGCCTCGGCGTCCGCCCTCACCGCAAGTCCAGCGATGCTATACCCCGTGGAATACAGTTTGACCGCATTGCCGTCCAATTTGCGCAGCTGTTCGAACACATCGTCGGCGGTCGTCACAGCCTGCCGCGCGCTGCGCTCACCCACCGCCGCCGCCTGGGATTCCTTCACCGATTCGGGCACCGCACTGCGCAAACGGTCCAGTCGCTCCTTCGCCTGCTCGCTGGCTTCCAGCGCCGCAGGCTTTTCGATTTGGATAAAAGCATCAATCGTGCCTGTGGTCTGCGCCAGCTGCGGCGATAAATGTACCGAAGAAGGCAATTGCACTGATGTCGGCAACACAATGTGATTGCCAGTCGCGGCAGTCGCCGTGCCGGGAGTCGCCACCAACATGGCAGCTCCAACAGCAACAGCCACCCACGATGGCCACCGTCGATGAGTCATGGTCGGTATCCCTTCACTCTACATCCCCCTGAATGGGTAGATAGGTGAGCGCAATAATACAGACAAAGAGATAGTGAACAATATTAATGCCCAAAAAATGGACATTTTTACGATAATGATCTATATATTAAAACGTATCACTATACTATAAATACGGCGAGCATCCCACCAATCGAGACCATGGACCATAGCTGAAATATTGCAATGTCAGTATTTATCCCATATGAATCCCTGCAAGAATTTCTACGTTGTCATACACAATAGTTACAACGGTATATCATCCGCAAATTACAAAGAATCCCCGCAGTAAACAACTCACCACGGGGATTATTCAACCAAATATTCGGACGTCACACGTGCTTACGCCCGCCACACATCCTTGCCGGCAGCCTTCGCCGCAGCCACATCGGCATCCAACTGCTCCTCGGTGGCCTCCACTTCGCCGGCAATGAAGCGCTCCACCAATTCACGAGCCTGTCCATCCTCATACTGCACGGCAGGGGACTTCATGAAATACGCACTCGGCGCCAAAATCGGACCACCCAAATGACGATCCAACGCAATCTTGGCCGCACGCACCGCATCAATCACAATGCCCGCCGAGTTCGGCGAATCCCACACCTGCAGCTTGTACTCCAAGCTCAACGGCACGTCTCCAAAAGTTGTACCCTCCAGACGCACGAACGCAAACTTGCGGTCATCCAGCCACGCCACATAATCCGACGGACCGATATGCACATTGCGCTCCTCCATCTCATGCGGCACCACCGACGTCACCGCACGAGTCTTGGAGATCTTCTTCGACTCCAACCGCGAACGCTGCAGCATGTTCATAAAGTCCATATTGCCGCCCACATTGAGCTGGTAGGTACGATCCAAACGCACGCCACGATCCTCAAACAGCCGTGCCATCACACGATGGGTGATCGTCGCACCAACCTGACTCTTGATATCATCGCCCACGATCGGCACACCGGCCTCACGGAACTTCGCCGCCCACTGCGGGTCGGAGGCGATAAACACCGGCAGACAGTTCACAAACGCGCAGCCCGCATCCAGCGCCGCCTGCGCATATGCCTTGTCCGCTTCTTCCGAACCAACCGGCAAATAGCTCACCAACACGTCCACCTGCTTATCGCGCAACACCTGCGCAACATCCACCGGCTCGGCCTCGGATTCGTCGACCATCTCACGATAGTAGTCGCCCAAGCCATCGTACGTCGGCCCCCGCAGGACCTCCACGCCCAGATTCGGCACATCGGCAAACGTAATCGTATTGTTCTGCGAGGCCTTGATGGCTTCGCTCAAATCCTTGCCAACCTTCAGCGCATCAACGTCGAACGCTGCCACGAACTCAATGTCGCGCACACGGTAGCCGCCGAAATTGTTGTGCATCAAACCCGGAATTTTATCGTCATCCTGTGCGTCATGGTAATACTGCACACCTTGCACCAGCGATGAAGCACAATTGCCCACGCCGGCGATAGCCACTCGAATGCTCACGGTTCGATCAGCTCCTCTCGATTATGTTTCGATACAACGAATTAGTACCGCCACTTAGCATACCCCGCCGCATCGCAACAAGCTGACAGCTATACGACAATATGCTGAATATCGCGTTACCGACCGTCGCAGAATACACACGTTTGTGAGAGTTCAGGGGAAAAAGCCACAAAAAAAGCCACATTACATCTCATATGCCCGCAGTTGTTCAGGGGATGAGATTACCGTGGAACGCATGGTTGAACAGCATCGTAACGCACGCTCCGGCACGCAACATACCGGCGGCAGCACCAGCCGCACCACCAGCGGCACCGCACAAGGCGGCAGCACACGCCGTTCCGGCAGCGCAACCGGCACGCGTCGCACGAGCACCAAACACACCAACAAGCGCACACCGGCAGCACGCCATTTCGGCGGCGGCACCCATCGGGCCAGCGGCTCGAAAGGCCCGCAACCAAAAGGCAAGAATAAGCATCTTGTACTCAAATGGACCCTAGGAATCCTTGGCTTCCTCTTCGCCTGCGGCATCGGCACCTTCATCTACCTGTATGCCACCACAGAAATCCCGCAGCCCGAAAAATTCGCCATGGCGGAACGCACCACCGTGTATTACGCGGATGGCTCCACCCCAATGGGTACGTTCGCGGAACAAAACCGTGACATCATCGACTGCAGCGTCCTGCCAAAATATGTCGGCCAAGCGATCGTCGCCTCCGAAGACCGTTCGTTCTACACCAATAAAGGCATCGATCCCATCGGCATTGCACGAGCATTCATTAATAATGTGACCACCGGCTCACGCCAAGGCGGCTCAACCATCACCCAACAGTATGCAGAACGCTACTATCTGGGCGAAACCACCTCATATCTTGGCAAACTGCACGAAGCATTCCTCGCACTGAAAATTGCCCAAGCACAGAATAAAGACGACGTGCTGTGCAACTATATGAACACCATTTACCTTGGCCGCGGCGCCTACGGCATCCAAGCCGCCGCCCAAGCATACTTCAACAAAGACGCCAAAGACCTGACCATTTCCGAAGCCGCCATGCTCGCCGGCATCATACCCGCGCCGAGCGCCTGGGATCCGGCAGTCAACCCCAAGCAGGCGGAATCGCGGTTCAAGCGCGTGCTGCGCATCATGCAGGAAGACGGCTACATCACGGCCAAAGAACAGCAAGAAGCGCGCATGCCTCAAACCATCGACTACACGTCGCAAAACGTGTATCAAGGCCCAAACGGCTATCTGCTGCAAATGGTCCGCTCCGAACTCATCAACTCCGGAGCATTCACCGCCGACGAACTGGACACCGGCGGCTACCGTATCGTCACCACCATCGACAAAGCCAAACAAGACCTCATGTATAAAACGGTCAGCCCTACCCAAAACGGGATGCAAGGCGTCGTACCCGACGGCATGGAATTCGGCAGCATTTCCGTTAATCCCAAAGATGGATCCATCATCTCCATCTACGCGGGCGAAGACTATCTCACTAAGCAACTCAACCAAGCAACGCAGTCGGTGTACGAAATCGGCTCAACCATGAAGCCCATGGCCCTCCTCGGCGCAGTGCAAAGCGGAGTCAGCCTCGACACCAGGTTCAACGGCAACTCACCACAGCGTTTCGACGGCATCAGCGATCCCGTGTCCAACTTCGGCAACACCAGTTACGGTTCCATCAACCTGTACACTGCCACCGCCGACTCCGTCAACACCGTATACATGGCAGTGCAAGAAAAACTCGGCGCTGCCAAAATCGCCGAAATCGCCAAAACCGCAGGCGCGCAAAGCGATGCACTCGATGGTTCCAACCCCTTCACCGTACTGGGCAACAATGCCCTCACCACCGAAGACGTGGCGCGCATGTACTCCACCATCGCCAACCAAGGAAACCGTCCCACCATCCACATCGTCTCCAGCGTAAAAAGCCACGACGATCAGGAACTGTATAAAGCTCCCACCACTACCGAACGCGTATTCGACGCCAACGATACAGCTCTGGTCACCAAAGCCATGACCGGAACCGTGCAATCAGGCACGGCGACAGAAGCACGCTCCATCGGACACGCCATCGCCGGCAAATCCGGTACCGCCAACGACTCCTTTGCCGCAAGCTTCGTGGGCTTCACCCCGTCAGTCGTCAGCGTGTTTGCCATGTGGTATCCGGACGCCAACGGAAACCCGCAGAAGATACCCGCATTCGGACGCTGGAGCGGCGGCAGCGACTACCCCGTGCACCTGTTCACCCAATACATGAAGCAGGCTCTGTCCGGCACAGCCAACGAAACATTCCCCACTGCCACTGACGATGGCAAAATCGGCGGTCCTGACGGCACATGGGGATACGGATCTGGTTACACCACGCAACGGCAAGATAGTGCACAACAACCCACTACCGATGAGGATTCCTCCACCGGTTCAGCTGGCACAACCAATGGTAACGTCACAGGCGGCGGCACAGATTCCTCCGACGCCACCAACAACGGATCTGGCAGCACCGGAGGAACTGGAAACAGCGGCACGGGAGGATCCGGCGGAAGTGACTCCACCAACAACGGGAACGATGCCAATCCTGGCGGGTCGACAGACAGCGGTACAGGAAACACCACACCAGGAGGCACGTCCGGAGACAACTCCGGTAACAATGGTGGATGATAGACTTGCAGACAATCTGGATTGTCGACAAGTCGGATTATTGACTAACCAGTCATCACCAATACCACGCGTCAATACTCTGCACACTACCAACAAGGTCGGGATTTCGTACCATCGACATCCCGACCTTGTACCGTCTCCATACCAGTACCGTCACACCGCAGCCCGCTACCGCGCGCTGCCCGGTAACCACGCAATAATCAGCGCTGCGCGCGGTTCACGGCGGAAATGATCGCCTTCAGCGAGCTGGTGGTAATCGACGAATCAATACCCACTCCCCAAATAATCTCGCTCTGTGACTCTTCGCCAATCTGGCACTCCACATACGAGGCCGCCATAGCGTCCGTACCGGCCGTCATCGCATGCTCGGCGTAGTCCATTACCGACACGGTGACGCCCAGACTTCCAATCGCATTCAAGAACGCGGCAATCGGACCGTTACCCATGCCGGAAAGCTCACGCACCATCGGTTCTGCGCCCGGCTCATGGCATGCCCCGCGATCCAGCAAACGCGCCTTCAGCACCGTATCCGACCCATCCTCGCCAGATGACACCGACACCTTCAGCAACTTCAAACGACCCCACTGTTCCAACGTGTCGTCATTGCTATCGCCGACCACCGCACCGGCGGCAGTCACGCCAGACTCCTCCACCGCCAGATACTCATCCTTGAACAGACGCCAAATCTCTTCGTCCTTGACTTCCTTCTTGGTCGCATCCGCATACGCCTGCACTACACGGTCGAACTCCACCTGCAAACGCTTCGGCAGATCAAGATTATGGTTCGTCTTCAGCAAGTACGCCATGCCGCCCTTGCCAGACTGCGAGTTCACGCGGATAATCGCTTCATACGTGCGGCCAATATCCTTGGGATCAATCGGCAGGTACGGCACCATCCACAGGAAATGATCGAGATCGGCACCCGCCCGGTCGGCGGCAATCTGCCGAGCTTCCAACCCCTTCTTAATTGCATCCTGATGCGATCCGGAAAATGCGGTAAACACAAAATTACCCGCATAAGGGTGCCGTTCGGAGATCTTGATTTGATTACAATATTCCACCGTCTTGCGAATATCCGGCACGTTCGAATAATCAATCTGCGGATCGATGCCTTGCGTGAGCAAATTCAAACCCACCGTCACCAAATCAACATTGCCGGTGCGTTCACCATTGCCCAACAGGCAGCCTTCCACACGGTCGACTCCCGCGAGCAACGCCAACTCAGTAGCCGCCACGCCCATGCCCTCATCGTTATGAGGATGCACGGAGAGCACCACCGCATCACGATCCTGCAAATGTGCCGACACATATTCCACTTGGTCGGCAAACACATTCGGCGTGGTCATCTCCACCGTTGCCGGCAAATTAATAATCATCGGACGTTCCGGCGTCGGACGAATCACATCAATCACCGCATTGCACACCTCAACCGCATACTGTGGTTCCGTGCCCGTAAACGATTCCGGCGAATACTCGTAGTACAAATCCGTACCGGCCGCCTCCGACTCCAGTTCCTTGCACAACTTGGCGGCGTCAACCGCCAACTGCATGATGCCGGCCTTATCCTTGCCGAACACCACCTCACGCTGCAGCACCGACACGGAGTTATAGAAATGCACGATGGCATGACGAGCACCCTGCAAACACTCATAGGTCTTGCGAATCAAATGTTCACGCGCCTGGGTCAGCACCACAATCGTGACATCGTCTGGAATCAGCTCACGCTCGATCAGCATGCGGATGAACGTGTAATCCGTTTCCGAAGCACTCGGAAACCCAACCTCAATCTCCTTGAACCCCAAGGAAACCAGCAAATTCCAGAATCGCAGCTTGCGTTCCGAATCCATGGGATTGGCCAACGCCTGATTGCCGTCGCGCAAATCCACCGAGCACCAACGCGGCGCACGCCGCAACCGCTTGCCCGGCCAAGTGCGTTCGGGATAATCGAAGGGAATCTGCCGATCGTACGCCGCGTACTTCATATACGGCATGCGGCTGGGACGCTGTGCGGCGCCAATAAACTTCGCCGCCGGCAGCAACGGATCATTATTGCCTCCATTGTTCGCCGCCGCCACTGGAGCCAGATCAAACACCGACGTTGCACCAACCATCTCTCCTCCTTACCGAAGCATTGCATCTGGGCCAAAACCACCGACAACATCCAATGCTCGTTCCCTTACGCCATAGCGTGATTGGTTCGTTATGATAACGCCGTTGTATGTCACCTATGTACCACGGCGTTCCGCGTAGCGAACGTCGGGCATCTCATACCCCGGACCACACCCGCCTTACCGACGCCACCACGGCGAAAAGTGTGCATAAACCCCCGCTGATACCAGCACAATATGCGATATGCACCCTCACAGCGTCCAATCTCGTCACTACCAATATCATATATGCACAATTTCTCCGCCAAGTGGCGACATACACCTTGATAAGGCTATATCAATGCCGTATATGCTCATTACTCACGATGCTCACCGGCGCCCACATCTCCACCTGTACACGCAGGCCATGAACGCCTTACACTCACATAAGACGACACAACAAACCAACATTCAGGCACACGCGCTAGAGTGTGAACATGACGACGATGCATTTTCGCAAGGATGGCACTTTCCGTGTGCTACAGATGGCCGACGTCCAAGATGGTCCGGAAGTCAACCCCGACACCATTCGGCTGATTCGTGAAGCCATTGCGCACACCGACCCAGATCTCATCGTGTTCACCGGCGACCAAATTCGCGGCTATGACCCGGCATACATCGACACGTTTCTGCGTCGGCGCGGCGAACATCCCGGCGCGCGCGTGCGAGCAGTCACCAAATTTGAAGCGTGGATTGCGGGCATCACCCAACGTCATCAGCCAACCATTGCCGGCGCCGATCCTCGCTTGCCGCAGTTTATGCAGGAAACCCGCGACAAAGTGCGTCGCACCTTCGCCGCGTTCCTAGGACCCGCCATCGACGCCGGAGTCCCATTCGCCGCCACCTACGGCAATCACGATTTCCAATGCGGCATCCTTGCCGACGAACAAGACGATTTGTACCGTGAATTTCCCGGTTGCCTCAACCCCGCCGAGGGCGATGCCGAACAGTACCGCATCGAACCGGGCACCTTCGCCATCCCCATCCGCACGCACGACAACTCACGCATTGCCATGAGCATCATGATGGTCAATTCCGGAGACTATGCCGACGATGACCCCGACGACGCACCCGTCCCCCACAACACCGAGGACGACAGTCAGTATCGCGCCTATTCGGTGAATGCGCGTGGACTGGATTTGGCGGATGCCGATGGCTACGGCACCCCCAGCGAATCAGCCATCTCCTGGCTGGGTGACGTGCAACACCAGCTTGCGCAGGCCAATGGCGACGACCAGCCCGTACCCTCCATCGTGTTCCAGCACATTCCCCCGCAAGAGTTTTACGATTGCCTGCGCGAAGTTCCACCATGGACACCAAACGCCGTCGAAGGAGCCCGCGCCTTCGCCGGGAAATGTTTCACGTTAAACACTGCCGTATGCCGCCCTGGCTCCAAGTTGGGCGAAGCCATTGGCTGCGCGGACGTGAATGTGGGGCAAATCGAAGCCATGCGCAAAGCGGGCGGCTATTTCGCCTTGTACTGCGGTCACGACCACAAGAACTCATTCGTCGGACATGTGCACGACATGGATTTGGGTTACGCCCCAACTTGTGGATTCACCTGCTATGGCCCGAAATCCCGACTGCGCGGTATCCGACTGTTCACATTCCACGAAGCAGCGCCGGCCGACTATGACACGCGTATGATCACCTGGGCCGATGTGGTGGGCCGCTATTCAAGCAACGAACTGCGCATCTTCATCGCCGACCATTGCGTTACCGACGCCATCGGCATCCGCAATGAGCTGCGACGCCCCACGGTGTTCGCCACGGTCGCCACGCTTGTAGGCGGGGCACTGATGGGGGTGCTGCGCGGACTGCACAAATTGCTGTAGCGAAAGAACATCCCTATCTCTACCATCAGCTGCAGCAATCAAGCAACCGCCAGTTGTGTCCTCTAGTGAAACAGACTCACACCACGTCGGGCGGTGCAGTAAGCGTTACCTAACCATGTATGCCGCGAATTCGGCCACACCGCACCTAAGCGCGGCGCGTTTTGACTCATCCAAATACTAGGAACCCTGCCATCGGTACTCCGCGAGCCCAAGAGGTTGAACCCGTTTTTCTCGAGAAGCCATTCGGGGTGCTGGGTGGCGATAGCCAAACCTTCCTCCAACGTAAGCGGCAAACGTTCATCGGAATCAATAAGCTTACGGGCTACGTCAGGCTCACGATTCACGTAGGAAGTGCCAGTATGTGGATCCACCACAATGTAGAAAGGTCCCTCAGGAGGTTCAAAACCATCGTGCGGTAGGAAACTGGCGATATCGCGCGGCGGCATGGTGGTGAATCCGGCCATACGGTTAATGCTGGTTCGAGCGATCAACGATTCCGGAGATACCAGTTCACGCGTGGGTACCAGAAGAATGCCTGCGCCAAGATCACTCTGCGCCAAAGCGGTAAGCAAAGGGCGAGCAAGCGCCCGGAACGCATCGGCACTCATATCCGCCACGTCGGGATACCCCAACGCAATGATACGTTCCAGCTGCTTACTCGCCTCTATTGCTGCTCGTGACATACCTTCCAGTGTACTGGATGCCTCACCGCACCCGGCGACGCCACAAACTCATCGCGGCTCCGGCCAAGGCCAGCAAACCTGCCGACCATGCCAAGAAGGAAGTGGCCGCACCCGTATCCGCGATACGCGGAACCGACTGCGCTTCGCCCTCGGTGAGTTGGTTCGATGACGAGGAGTTCTCCTGATTGTTCGGCTGTTGCGACCGAGCCAATACGGTCACCGACACAGTACCTTCCACCGGCTGAGCCGTATAATTCGCATCTGACTCATCAGGCTGGAACCGGTACCGCAATTCATAGACACCCGGGGAAGCAAACCTCAATTTGTTCGGGTCGATGACCTGACCATTCAGCATGTAGGTGAATGCGCCTTTGACGGTGTCTCCATACTGGCTGGTCAACACGGTTGGCAGATCTTGTGCCAGCACTGTATCCACCGTTGTGCAGACTCCCGGCAACTGCGACGCCGAAAGCGTGGCTGGTGTGATGTCTACCGTGATCGGGTCCTCATATGCCACCGTATAGTATGTGGCAGCATCACCAGCCAACGATACGCCGGAGATATGGACCTGCTTCCCGGTACCGACATTGCGGTCGACAACCGTGCCTTCCGTAGGCCACACCGGAGTGACGATATCTCCCTGACGGACAGCTGACGTATCCAGAAGCGCCTCATCCGATATCACGTTGACTCGTGTCGTACCATCATAGGCACGAGAAGCCGCCACCAGACCATGGGCAGACAACACAATGGGGTCGAGTTTTACCTCAACGCTCTGATCGTATCCCTCATACATGGCATCGCCCGAATATCGGATAGCTACTCGGTTCATTCCGGTATCCAGCAATCGCGATGATGTGTCATACGAAAGCACCGCCGTACCTTGATCATCCAATGCGACCGGCTCGCCCAGGGCCTTGCTCTCCGACATTAACTGCACGGTACCGGAGGGAATCGGCATCGCCGAATCAGACGTACCTTGGGTTTCGGCCAAAGACCTCGCCTTGCGTCGCAACCCCGGCGCCTGCACACTAACCTTCCACGACAACACCTTGCCATATTCCACGATATTGGCGTCAGCTCCGTCTTCTGCCGCCGCATCATGCCCGATGCCCGCCGTACGCTTATCGATCGTATACGTAACCGAGGCGTTATCCGCTGTATACCATTGGGTATCTTTGCCAGATAGTTGCGCTCGCACCGTATGATCACCGGCAGTACGATCATCCTGCGCGACGGCGCTGGTGTCTTCAGTAATTGCCACCGACACCTCGTCGCCGCCCACAAGACTGTCTTGCGCGAGAGCAACACCAACATGCAACCCGTCCAAAACCTTACGATCGTTCACATTGCTCCACACCAATGCAATCGGCTTGGCCGTTACCTGTACCGCAATCGCGGAGGACTGCACTTGCACCGACGCCGTGCTTACCTTGGCTTCGATGGTGCGCGTGCCGACGGCAAGTTGTTTTGCTGCGGTATCGATGCGGAACGTCACATCGCCATCCTTCGATACCATCTGCGCATCACCATATGGCTTGCCGTCAACAATGAGTTCGATCTTTCCCTGACGGCCGTGCAGACCAGAGATATGGGAGATTAGCGTCAGCGTATCGCCGTAGGTGATTTGCGAAGCCGATGCCGCAACCGTCACCTCGGGATCAGGCAACGGCGTGACGGTCAAATCAACCGTGCCGGACTGTGGGTCCGCCACATAATTCGTGGCCGATGGAGCCGGAGTAAAGGTATATGACAGCTGCTTCATGGACATCGCCATCGTCGTATCGTCGTTCAGTTCCGTTCCATCCACCGACCACGCGAATGTGCCGGGCACACGCTCCGCGCCAACGCCGGCAGCGTCGGTCGGCAGCTGTGCACGTACCGAGGAGAAGGTATCACCTTCTACCACCTTCAGCGCCGAGGGCACAGACACGGCGTACTGCGCCGGCGAGATGGTTACCGTCAGCTGCGGCTGTGTCAACTCGTAATAGGTGGAACCCTGCCCGGTTAATGCCATATCCGCTATCTGCACCGTCTGAGCCGAAGCCTGGGCATTCGGGGTCTGCACCGTGCCAACCTGCGGCACCGATTCCACGCGAATCTGATCACGATCAGCCTCGATGACGCCTTCCAAAACCGGCGTTCCTTCAATAGCTACGTTTGCCGTGGCATCATAGGCACGATTCTTGGCGCTCAAGCCACGTACCGTCACCGCAACCCGTTCAATCGTAATCGTAATGGCGTGCTCCGCAGACGCATATGTCGTATCGCCGTCATATCGCACGGTCACCGTGTTGGCTCCTACAGGAAGCTGCTTCGCCACGGTATCGTAAGACAATGTCGCCGTGCCGTGTCCGTTCAAGGAACTTGTTGCCAGCGGCTTTGCGGAGTCGCCAGCATACAGCTTCACCGAACCAGTCGGCGTCGCCGCGTCGCCACTCACCGTAACGCTCACGTCCGCATGCTTGCCATACGTCACGGTCACGTTCTTAGCAGCGACCTGAGCGCCACGAGCCTTTACCTCGAATTGTACGGTCGGATTATCGAGTCGATAATATCCGCTGTCTGTTCCGGTGAGCTTGGCCGTAATCGTCTTCGCACCCACGATGTCATCATTGACGCCTTGCAACGTCAAGGACACATCGTCTCCCTTCGATACCGCTTGCGTCGCGAAGGAAGCCTGTACCTTCTTACCGTCACCGGCCACACGCGAATCGGTGCCCGTCCACTGCACAGCAAGTGTCTTCTGCTCAAGCACAACTGGCTGTGGAAGCTCGGCCGTCGCCGTGTTGTCGGCGACAGTGAGCACCACACGCAAACCAGCGGCATCGCCTACGGCAAGACCATGCTTCGTCGTATCGTATGCAAGCTTGACTTCACCATCATTCCTCATGGAAGTAGATACCAGCTTGGAACCTTCCTGCGTGAGCAGCGAGATCTCACCCTGCCGACCATGCAAACCAGCTACACGAGCGACCACGGTGAGCACATCGCCATAGGTGACGTGTGTGGTTGCAGAGGATATCGTCACGGTGGGCTTGAACGCACTCACGCTAAGCGATACCTCACCACTGGTGCTCCGATAATTCTTGGCGCTGCCATCCGGCGTAAAGGTATAGGCCAGCGACGTCATGGAAGCCGTTAGCTTAGTGTCCTGTTCCAGCTGCTTCCCATCTGCCTTCCATACAAACGATCCCTGAATGGTTTTCCCGTCAACACCGGTTGCCTTGGTCGGCAGCGCATTGGCAATGCTGGAGAATGCATCGCCTTCCACAGCTTCCACACGTTCCGGTGCCGATACCGTCGCCGGAGCTTTGGCTATGTCCACTTGCAGGGTAGGCATCTTCAACGTATATCGGCTGGCCTTGGCGCCGGTGAGCGTCAATCCAGATACCGTCACGTTCTGCGTTCCGGCATCAGCTGTCGATAGCGTGCCTTGGGCCGTGCCGGCAACCGATACATCGGCGCTATCGGCATCAACAAGTCCGCTCAGCGCTGCCGTGCCTTCGATGTCCACACGCTTTGTCCCGTCATATGCACGAGCTTTGGCAGTAAGGCCCGTAACAGTCACGTCACGGGGCGTGACTGTCACGGAAGGCACCGCAGCCGATACCTTTTTGCCATTGACGGCAAGTTCCACACGAAGCGAGGTGTAGGTTGATGCATCCAGCACCCCTCCCGCGGTCTGGTATTCCAGCGTTGCCTGCGTGGCATTCGGCTGTACGCGGACTGTCGCCAAGGTAGTATCGCCGGCTCCAACCAGCGTCAACGCACCTTCCGTCGATACATGGTCCAACGTTACGTTGACGGCTAATGCATCCCCATAGTGAATGGTTTTCTCGGAATCAGTCACCGTCACCGTGGGATTGGCAACTGGAGGAGCGGTTTCTCCCTGAGTCAAGGCTTCCTGCCATGCGGTGACGTCCGAGGATGCGTAATTACCTTCACCCACATAACGAATCGCAAACCAGTATTGCGTACCGGACGCAAGGCCATCGAAGCGGGAACCATATTGCCAGCACGCATCGGTTCCCTGCGCATTTGAGGCGATGCCGTATTGCGCAGCAATACCTTGTTCATTGGGCACCACGTTCAACGTCACGCTATTTTCGGTTGCAGCTGCAATGACAACACCGCTTGGCGTCGCAAGTTTTTTCGGCGTAATGTCCGGAACTACGGGTACTTCCAGCGTTCCACGCGTACCGTCGCTTGGCGTAAACTGCGCGACGAAGCTTTGCGTATTGCCGACATTGAGATTATCCGATGGCGTATTCTTCCAGCTCCATGTTCCCGATACCGTCTGACCGTCGCGTTTGACTTCGCCTCCGGACAGCGTGATTTCGCTGCCCTTCGTACCATAGACGGCCGTCGCGGTCGGCGATTGAGCTACATACGCGGTGACCCCAGAAATGGATGACGTAGTTACTGTGATTTTATCGTCACACGGCGAGGATACTAGATAATTATCGGTCTCGGCGTATCGCACGACAAAGACATATTGAGTATTGGGCTGCAATCCAGTGAACACCGGCGACCGCTGCCATACACGCTTATCCGTCGGATATACAGGCTTTTTCCCACCTCTGCGATCGCGTATTCTGCAGGAGCGTCATTCTTCAAGGTATCTTCCACTCGCGGCAACGACACAGTCGTTGCCGTTGCTGTGGCTTTCCCGGACCACATTCCCGGCTTAGGTCCTTGGATCTTGGTGATCTTCGGATCAACCTGGCGAATGAGTTCGGCGTACTGAGAAGCGTGACGTTTCGGCACAAAAATCACCGTTTGCAGCGTTGTATCCGCAACCTCCGGGTAGGCACTGTAATCATCGACGCGCCACTTCCATTTGCCTTCGACCTTATTGCCTTCGTCATCCGTCGGCAAGGTCCCGTCTTTACTCACGATGGCCAAACCGTTGTACGAGGTCTTGTATGGACCGGACGCTTCCAACGTGCCGTCAAAGTGCAGTGTCTTCAACTGAGCGGCAACATGTACGGTTACGGGCGCGCTCGTGGACCGTGCAAAGCCATCGCCGCTGTACGTCAACGTCAACACCGTGTCACCGTTATCGGCATCCTGAGGCACTGTGTAAGACACCGATGCAAAGCCCTGTTTGGACACCTGCACCGATTCGCCCAACGCTTTGCCCTTCGCGGTGGTCAGCGTCAACGTTCCTTCACGTACCGGTGTGTCATCAGACTTCACCACGGCATCAAAGGAGACAGTTTGGCCCGGCTTTGCCGTGGTCTCTTGCGGGGTTACATCAATAGCCAAACCGTTGCCCGTAATGGTGTACGCATGTTGCCATTCATCCGGCTGCAAACTTGGTTCAAGTTGATAGAATTCCGCACGTGAACCGCTAAGCGCAATCGCCTGCGCGGCGTGGTTGCCGGCTGTCTGCGCGTTGCCGCCGTCGACCACGACATTGACCTTGCCGACGTCTTGCGCCAGTATGGCCGATTCCTTGATCGTGGCCGTGACACTCTTTCCGTCACCCACGGTTCTGCCCTTGTCGCCATGCCATGCGAGTGTATCGCCCGTCAACGTGTACGGATACAGCGTGTAGTTCACGGTAGTGCTTGCCGTTGCCGCAGCATTCGCCTTGGCATGCTGAGCAGCCCGATATTCGACCTTCACTGCATTGTCCCCAACGTGCATGCCCAATCCTTGGGAGGCAACGCCGAAATCCACCGTATAGTAGCCATCCG
Source organism: Bifidobacterium sp. LH_491 (assembly GCF_056356495.1). Classification (NCBI taxonomy): domain Bacteria; kingdom Bacillati; phylum Actinomycetota; class Actinomycetes; order Bifidobacteriales; family Bifidobacteriaceae; genus Bifidobacterium; species Bifidobacterium sp. LH_491. Next base: position 142,164 of record NZ_JBKEUI010000001.1, on the reverse strand, counting down.
ATTGACGCACGGCTTCCTTTGCGGTGCCATCCGGGAAAATCACCGTCACACTGCCACTCGTAGCATTGACGCCGTTGACCTTCACCGCCAAACGCAATGTGGTGCTATCGCCGTAATAGGTCGACATCTCACCTTGCGTCTTGAAGCTGATGTAGTCAGTACCCTTGTTTTGCAACGCGCCTTCGGCGGTCATTTCGTAGTGGGGATTATCGCTGACCAATACGGTTGCATACGCTGCGTTCTTGCCGGCAGCTTTGCCAGGCGCCACCATGCCGGTGGCATCGCCGAACAACTGCACGCCAATACGACTGCCATTGGAGGCTCCGGTAACTTCAAGTCCCTGCTGGTCAGCGACGCCATTAAGCACCACATTGCTGGTGTTGGAACCGAACGTCGTATTGGTTGCCGTGTTGTCGGTAATCTGCACACCGGATCCCGACACGGTCAACAATCCGCCATTGACCAACACACCACCGGCGTACGCATTGGCACCAGATGCCTTATTGCCGGTAATCGTTCCTTGTTTGATCACGATGGTGGAACCAGCGTTGTACGCACCGATACCGGCTCCACCAGCAATCATCGACGCGGTCTCATTGGTCACTTGATTATCAGTGATGGACCCGCCGTTCATGGTCATCGTGCCTGCGGAGGAAACCGCTACGCCGCCGCCGGAGAAATCCGCCGAATTGCCGGTAATCGTACCGCCGTCCATGGTAAAGGTACCCTGTTCGACAAACACGCCTCCGCCTTTACCGGAACGTGACTGTTCGGCGGTATTGTTCCTGATCGTACCGCTCTTCAAGGTAACCGACGCGCCTGCGGCGACACGGACACCGCCGCCCAGCAAACCAGTGTTATCACGCACATCGATACCATCGATCGTAACCTTGGTTCCCTTTCCCACAGCGTTCACGCCACCAGCGCCGGTAACGCCAGCCTTGCCACCAGATACGGCGCCGCTTCCCCGCAATGTCACCTCGATCGATCCGCCGGACGAGCTGCCGATCGTCATGACGCTGCCATTGGATTGGTTACGGGAAATATTATGTCCATTGAAGTCAATGGTGACGCTACGGTCCACGGTCAGAGTATCGTTCGCGCCCACGGTAATATCACCAGTGAGCTGAATCGTACCGTACTGCGAGTTCTTCAACGCCGACTTCAGGGAAGACAAATCCTTGACCTGGGTGGTGGCGGTGCCAACCGCCTCCCGAGTTTGCACGGTCTGCTTGGGTGGATTCGGATGCTGGCGGAAATACTCCTCCCACACGTTTTGACTGAGATCCACCGTGGTCATCTGCGTGATGTCAACTTCCGGATCGGTATCACTGCGGGAAATCCACGCTTTGCCGTCCTTGTAGTAGACATTCATCTCATACAAGCCGCCGCTGATGTTGGAACTATCGGTAAAGTATGCCCTATCGACGAAACCGTCCTCGTCGAAATGCGCGCCCCACATCGTAAAAGCGTGCCCCGGTTGGGCAACCGCAATCATCTTGTCATTCATCAAGGCGTCACGAACGGTAGCGTTGAACGAGGCCTTTGTCACCACGGAAATGACGTCGGCCACATCGTGGTTACCCAGCACATCACGGTAATAACCGGTCTTGTCGTTGCCGACCTTCCCCGTCAGATACCAATTGAACATGTTGCTGCTCCACCCACCAATGTTGGCGAAGTTCCAACCCACCTTATCAAAAATGGAGCTTGACCGATCAGCTTTATAGGTTTCCGTGTAGTCCTTGCCAGTATAGGTGGAATACCGGCTGATGTATTCGGCGTTGTTCTGCACCCACCAGTGCAGGGCGTTACTTGCAGACGCCGCCCAGCAGTAGTTCGAGTCATATTGGTAGATGTCATACCAGTTATACGTCGGATCCCAACCCAACGAGGTCTCCGGCAACGTCAGATCAACCTCGGGCAACGCCACGCCACGCGCCATCACATCCTGCCCAGCAAACATCGGTGCGGCGCCACCGATATTGGTGTTCGTTTTCGTCCAGGTGGCATACAGTACCGTGTCTTCAGTAGCCGTGAATTGACGTCCCGGTACAAACACATTAACCGTATCATCGGCTGTACGTGCATATCCGCGGAACTTATAGTTATCACGCAGAAATTGTCCGTCGGGCAATGTCACGCTACCGTTTTTCTTCACGTAAATGGCCGGCATGGATCCCCAACCGCCATTGGCGTCAAAACGTACGGTATAGACATCGTTGGCAGAAGCCCACACGGCATAGAGATTCGCGTTCTGCAACGATAACGTTGCTCCATCGGCATAATCTACATGCCCCTGATTTGCGCCTTCTTGGTATGTCGACCACCCTAAGAAACGATAACCTTCTTTAACAAACGTGTTGGGAGGCAACGGTGTGTTCCATGATCCAGAAGAATCCTGCACCGCATCGATGGTTATCGTATTCTTGCCATCGGAACTGCCACCATTACCATGCAAGGTAATCGTCCCTGACGCCGCATTCACGGACGTTCGCGGGGATTCAGACGCCATCGCGGGCATCACGCCGACAGCGCCTCCTCCCATCAGCGTCGCGACAGCAAGTGTCGCGCCAATCAGCTTAGATTCCCAAGCTCTCATCATTCTTTCCTCTCATGTGAACGAGAACGAACCGCGTCTCTCTGTTCCTAAAAAAAATTCAAGAGTTGTTGTACAAAATAGATAAAACATAGTATACAATCCCCCCCCCCCGCCACACGGAAGGAGCCACTCGCATCATTGCGATTCAGGATTCCATTCCGACTCACGGCAAACGAAGCCTCTTCGGCACCCCCATCGATCGACGAAGAGGCTTAGACACACTTCCCCATATGGGAAAATTCCAGATATTCCTAGGAATGACGCACGATATGCTTACGCACGATCAACTCAGCAATCTGGACCGCATTCAGCGCAGCGCCCTTGCGGAGATTATCGTTGGTAACAAAACACGCCAGCCCCGTACCATCTTCTACCGCAGGATCCCGTCGGACCCGCCCCACAAAACTAGGCATCTTGCCTACCGCCATGTGCGGCGTAGGAATATCAACCAACTGCACACCGGGCGCATTCCGCAGCACCTCCCGAGCGCGGTCAACATCCACCACAGCATCAAACCGCGCATTAATGCTCATACCATGAGCCGTAAAAACCCCAACACGTACGCATGTACAGGAAGCTGCCAAATCCGGCAAATGCAGAATCTTGCGGCTTTCGTTACGCAGCTTCTGCTCTTCATCAGTCTCCAACGAACCATCAGCCGCAAGTGCACCAATGAACGGCACCGCATTGAATGCGATAGTGCGCGCGATAGGTGTGGGCTCGGGAAAATCAATGGCATCACCATCAAACACCAACTGATCAGCGCCTTGTTCCAATGCCACACCGGCCTCACGCAACAGTTGCTCAACCCCGGCGCGCCCCGCACCCGATACGGCCTGATATGAACTGACGATAAGCTGACGCAGACCAAACGCATCGGACAGCGGCTTCAACACCGGCATGCACGCCATGGTAGTGCAGTTGGGATTGGCAACAATACGGCGTTCGATAACATCCAGATCATCCGGATTCACTTCCGCCACTACCAACGGCACACCGTCGCTCATGCGCCATTGCGAGGAGTTATCCACCACATAGGCGCCGGCGGCCGCAAACTTCGGCGCCCATTCCTTGGAAGTACCGCCGCCAGCGGAAAACAAAGCGATATCAATGCCGCTCAGGTCGGCAGTCGCCACATCTTCGACAGTCACGTCGACATCACGCCAACGCACTACCGTCCCGGCAGAGCGCGACGAAGCCAAGAATCGCAGCTCCTTTACAGGAAAATCACGCTCATCCAGCACCCGACGCATCACCATGCCGACCTGTCCAGTCGCCCCCAAAATCGCTACGTTGACGCCCGTATCATGAATCCGTGCCATTGTCGTCCCTCCTTACCGGCCCGTACCGCCGTACACGACGGCTTCCACTTGGTCAGCATCCAATCCGTAGGCAGTGTGCAACGCCTTGACCGCATCATCCAACTCAGGCAATGGCACCAACGCGGCGATACGAATCTCCGATGTGGAAATCATCAACACGTTAATGTCATGCTCACTTAATGCCGTGAAAAATTTCGCCGCCAAACCCGAGTGGGTCTTCATACCGACACCAACAACGGCAACTTTGCCGACGTTGGTATCCACATCGAAAGAATGATATCCCAGCTCGTCCTGCTTATCTTGCAACACTTCCTGCACACGGCGAGATACTGCACCGGGCACGGTGAATGAAATATCCGCGGTACCGATGCCTGCGCCAGCCTGCACAATCATATCCACGTTGACGCCCTCCTGCGCCAAAGCGGTAAACACCTTGGCGGCCATGCCCGGCTCGTTGGGTACACCGCGCAGTGTGGTCAACGATTCGGTGCGATCGTGGGCAACACCGGAAATCACGGGCGTTTCCGGGCCCAGGTCGGGGAACAGATCTCCCAGCGATGTTTGGCGTGACTCCTGCTGGCTCGTTTCCTGGCTCATTGCCACCTCCCACTGTGTGTTTGTCGCCTGTCGGCCATCGTGCCGGCCGGCATGCGTTCGGATGATTCCGCATTATTCGGTTCGTTGTTCGGTCGATTATTCAGTTATGTGTAGCATTCTCAACTCGTGCCGTACTTTGCGGCAGTTGCGCTCGATTGCAGGTCGGCCGCCGCCCAGGCGGCTGCCGCCGGATAGCCGACAACACCCGTTATCCAATATTCGGCAGCGTGCGCGGGTCGGCGCCGTCCGGCACGACCAACGTGCCCCGCCTATGCGAGAACGAACTGCGCACATGCAACGGCATGTTGAAACGCTGCGCGTACTCAACACACCGCAATGCCAACACTTTGGAGCCGCAGGATGCCATTTCCAGAATCGACTCATAGTCGATGACCGGGATGCGCCTGGCGGTTGGCACGATGCGGGGATCAGCGGTGAACACGCCATCCACATCCGTGTAAATCTCACAAATGTCAGCGCCCAACGCCACCGCCAGCGCCACCGCCGATGTATCCGAACCGCCGCGCCCCAACGTCGTATAGTCGCCGCCTTCGTTAATGCCTTGGAATCCGGCGACAATAGCCACACACCCTTTGCGCAGCGCACGCTGCACCCGGTCAGGCTTGACGGCCTTGATATGCGCGGCTCCGAACTGCGCATCGGTCATGAATCCCGCTTGCGAGCCGGTAAACGAATACGCTTGCCCGCCCGCAGCATGAATCGCCATAGCCAGCAAACTCATGGAGATACGCTCACCGGCAGTCATCAGCATGTCCATTTCACGGGCAGGCGGATTGGTGTCAATGCTCAACGCCTGATCAATAAGCTCATCCGTGGTATCCCCCATGGCTGACACCACAACCGCGACGTCATGCCCGGCTTTCTTAGTTTCCACGATTCGTCTGGCGACACGTTTAATCGACTCCGCGTCTGCCACGGATGATCCGCCGTACTTTTGCACGATCAGCGCCACGATATTCCCGTCTTCTGCTCGAACACTGTGCCTTTTAGTCTACGCACCGGAATTAATTATAGAAAAAGAGCATGTCTCGCACACAATCCACGCCCATCATGCGAAACCAACCATGAAACAATGCATCAATACCGCCATGTTTGCAACGCAACGACCTTTTCGCCCGAGGCAGCAATTTTTCCCATTAGCAGCATCATGCATCGCGGCGGCCCACCAAAGCTCGACCTAGCGTAATCTCGTCGGCATATTCCAAATCGCCCCCCACTGGCAAACCACTGGCCAGCCGGGTGACCCTCACGCCCAGAGGCGAGAGCAGCCGGCTGACATACGTGGTCGTGGCCTCTCCTTCGATATTGGGATTAAGCGCGAGGATAATCTCCGTAACGTCACCATTTTGCAACCGTTGCAATAATGCGGGAATACGCAAATCAGACGGCCCCACATTCGCCATCGGATTAATGGTGCCGCCAAGCACATGATACAGACCACGGAATTCGCGCGTGCGCTCGATCACCATAACATCCTTGGGCTCTTCCACCACGCAGATCACCGTATGGTCACGACGAGGATCGACGCATACCGGACACGGCGAAGATTCGCAAACATTGCCGCATATTTCACAAAATCGAATTTTTTCCTTCACTTCCGTGATGGCCTCCACCAGCCCCTGTGCCACTTCGTCGCTGGCCCCTAGCAAATGAAAGGCAATACGCTGCGCGCCCTTGGGACCGATACCCGGCAGACCGGAGAACGCATCAATCAGCCGCTGCACCGCACCGTCATACATCAAGGCCATCAGGCTTTCCTTTCGTCCGCAGTCGCGCATGGCATACGCACGCCATCATACCGAGATGTCCGACAGCCACTCCGCGCGAGTGCGACATAGGGCGAACGCCCGGCTGTCCCGCACACGACCATCTCTCAGAATGATGAGGAAACATGCCAAGTGGCTTCACCCATAACACAACCGCTACTGATGGGTCTTCGCCAACGGATGACGTGCATCTCCAGCCGCGAACTCCTCGATTTTCTTTACCTCAAACAACCGCGACAACTCCTGCACATCCAGTGACGTGGACGTGCTCAAGCTCTCGTCTGACAACGAATACTCATCTTCTTCAGCGGCGACTTGTGGTGCGTCGGGCGCAGTATTGCTGCGCGACCACTCGTCAAATGCCGACGGCTTCATCTGCCCACCAAGCACATCATGAGACGGCATAGCCACAACCGACGAATCAGCATGCTCTGCAGGCATCATCGCAGCAGCTCTCGATGGCACGGACGTCTGCGCCTGCTCGGCTTGCGCCTTGGCTGCACGTTCACGCAACTCTTCCATACTCGGCTGGTCAGCCCACGGGTCAATATCGTCGCTTACATCCGGCACATCCACATGTTTGCTACCGGATTGCGACGCGACGGTCACTTCAGACTGCGCCGTCGACTCGGTATGTTCCTGCTGCGCAGACATATCCCACGGGTCGGATTCCGCCCACGGATCAGCATCATGCTGTTGCTGCGTGCTATCGTCACGCTGTCGGGACTCTCCGGGATGTTCAGACGGTTCCCGCCGCTCCCGGTGATCCTCATGCTCCCGGTGATGGTCGTCATCAGTAGACGATGACGCGGCATCACCATGTGTGGACTCAGCCTGCGTCTGCGACTCTCGTGAAGCTGCGCCATCAGCCCCCGCACTACGCGTCCCCGCCAACGCCTCGTTCGCTTTAACCATAGCAATATGCTTCTTCACCTGGGCCAACTGTTCGGGACTCATGCGGCTTACCGCCTCAACCCGTTCACCATTGGCCGCCACCTGCGACGGGGCAATCATGACCCCCGCACCAAACTCGGCACGAGCCGCTGCCAACACCACTTTGGCCGCTTTCTCACCGCCCGATTGCGCACTGGTATCCACCGCCAACGCGAACGCATGCTGACTTAACGAACAGTCGAACGTCATCGATAAACGCGACTTGCCACTGCCATCGACAGCCAAAGCAACTGTGGGAACTTTGTCGCGCGTGACATAATCACGCACCGATTCGGGCAGGGCAGCAACCACCGCATCCCAACGCTCGTCTAGCGAACGCGTTGACTGTGCAGCCGCACCAGCAGGAGCGGCAGCGGCCGTGCGCATCGTAGATGCTTCAGATGTTGCCGGGGCAGCCGCGGTAGTCGCCACACCTTGCGAATCTGACGCTCCTGATATACGCGCAGACGTCGATGGAGCATACGCGGAGCGTGCGGCCTGTACCGCCGCCAAAGCCGAGGACGCCGCACTTCGCGCACTGCCAGTAGGTGCGACGGCCGCAACCGGGGCAGACCCGGCAGACTGAACGGCAGCGGTAGTCGCGACACCTGCCGCCATGCCAGCCGCACCTCCAGCCGCAACGACCGACTCCACCGCACCATTCGACGCCGCCCCCCCGCCCGCAATCGCAACATCAGCGCGTGACGCGGCCACCGGCTGCTGCCGATTCGCCAACAACTTCGCCGCCAGCAGTTCCAAACGCATACGCGGCGACGTCGTGCCCGACATCGATTTGAGCGCGTCATTCAACGTGTCCGCCATCGCCGTCAAATCAGCCAACGACAACGCCTGCGCTTGCCTGCGCACATCCTCCATACGCTCGGCAGCGTCATCACTTAACACACGCTCCGCACGCTCTCCGCCCAACGACAACACCAAAATGTCGCGCACGCGAGCCAACAAATCCTCAATAAACCGGCGCGGATCATACCCGCCGACCACCACCTGCTGCACTACGCCATACAGCCGCTCGCCATCCTCGTCAATCACCGCGTCAACCGCTTCGCCAATCAACGTTTCCGGCGTAAAGCCCAGCAGCGCCACCGCAGCATCATGCCCGATAACCCCATCCACGGCACCAACCATCAACTGGTCAAGCACCGACAACGTGTCACGCATCGAACCGCCGCCCGAACGTATCGCCAAACGCAGCACACCCGGCTCAGGGCTCAACCCCTCCTTGGCGCATACTTCCTCCAAGTAAGGTCCCATAATCTCCTGCGGCACCAAACGGAACGGGTAATGATGCGTGCGCGAACGAATCGTGCCAATCACCTTCTCCGGCTCGGTTGTCGCAAAAATAAACATCACATGTTCCGGCGGCTCCTCCACGATTTTCAGCAGCGCATTGAAACCCTGCTGCGTCACCATATGAGCCTCATCCAAAATAAAAATCTTGTACCGGTCACGCGCCGGCGCAAAACCCGCCCGCTCACGCAAATCACGCGCGTCATCCACACCGTTGTGGCTGGCGGCATCGATTTCCACCACGTCAATGGAACCAGGTCCACCAGTCGCCAAATCACGGCAGCTGGCACACTCGCCGCACGGATGCGACGTCGGCCCCTGCTCACAATTCACGCATCGAGCCAAAATACGCGCCGAACTCGTTTTGCCACATCCGCGCGGGCCGGAAAACAGATACGCATGCGTCAGCTTGCCCTCGTCCAAGGCTCTTTTCAACGGTACAGTGACCTGATCCTGCCCAATAACACCATCAAACGTGTCGGGACGATACCTTCTATACAGTGCTAACGCCATAGCCACCAACTTACCCGAACCTCGCTATCTTCCCCGAGTTCGACAGCCCCGCGAACGCGCATTTTCCGCCCGACATACGACGACGCGGCACGCACCCAACCAGGCACGTGCCGCACGCAACCACACTGCGACAGACTGGCCGTCACACGCCGTCGGCTCCCACGGCCACACGAATCATCGCGTATTGCGACTCATACAGGCGGTAATACGCACCCTTGGCCTCCAGCAGCTGCGCGTGCGTGCCATGCTCAACAATCTGCCCATGATCGATGTAGCAAATTTCGTCCGCATTCTCAATGGTGCTCAAGCGGTGTGCGATGATGAAGCTCGTACGCCCCTTGAGCAGATGGTTCAGCCCAGCCTGCAATGCCTCCTCCGTACGCGTATCGATATTCGAGGTGGCTTCGTCCAAAATAAGAATGCGTGGATCGGCCAGCAGCACGCGGGCAAAAGCAATCAGCTGACGCTGACCGGCAGACAACGTCGAACCACGTTCCTCCACCACCGTGTCGTAGCCATCGGGCAATTCCATGATGAACTCGTGCGCGTGCACCGCCTTGGCGGCCCGTTCAATCTCCTCGTCCGTCGCATCAAGCTTGCCGTAACGAATATTGTCACGCACATTGCCGGTGAAAATAAACGTATCCTGCAACATGACGCCCATCTGACGCCGCAACGACTCCAACGTAACATCGCGCACATCGTAGCCGTCAATGCACACCGAGCCTTCGGACACATCATAGAATCGCGACAGCAGGTTGATAATCGTGGTTTTGCCCGCGCCAGTAGGGCCGACCAACGCCACTGTATGGCCCGGTTCAACGTGCAAGTCCACCAGGTTGAGGATGTTGCGGCCACCCTCCTCATAACGAAATACCACATCGTTAAAGTCAACCTTGCCGCGAATCTGCGGCAAATCGCACGCGGTGGGCGCATTCGTAATCTCCGGCTCGACATCCAGCGTTTCGAAAATGCGCTCCAAATACGCCGAACAGGTAATGAGCTGATTATAGAAATTGCCGATATTGATTACCGGATTCCAGAAGTTATTGGCATACCCGACAAACGCGATCAGCACACCGGTCGTCACCTGCACGCCGCCGAAGCCCATGATGCCGACATAATAGATGAACGCCACCGTGGACGTGGCAATCAGCTGCACGCCAGGCCACATCAGGAACTGAATGTGCACCGCCTTCATCCACGCAGCGCGCACCTCGCTTTGCTGTTCCTGGAACGTGCGGAACTGCGCCTGCTCCTGAGCAAAGGTCTGCGTAGTCTTCACGCCAGCAATCGATTCATGAATGTACGCATTCAGATTGCTCTGCTTATTCGACAGCTTCTGATACGCCCGGCGTTGGAAATACTGCAATACACGCACCCACACGATCAGCGCGGGGAACAACATCAGGCTCCATAGCGCCAATTCCCAATCAATCGCGAACATGACCACCAGCGTGATAAGGAACGTAAATACGTCGGAAATCACATTGATAAGACCGGACGACAACGTATCCGACAACGTGTTGACATAGTTCACGACTCGAATGAGAATTTTGCCGTGCGGGCGCGAATCGAAGTAGCTGAACGGCAGCGTTTGAATATGCGTGAACAAGTCACGGCGCATATCCTTCAGCATCATCTGCCCCACGCGGGTAATCGATACCGTGCGATACCGCAGCCCCAGCTCGTACACCACAATCAATACCGCCAGTACCGCAGCAAGCACGCCAAGTTCATGCACGTTCTTGTTCGGAATGGCATCGTCAATCATGATTTTGGTCAGATACGGCACGCTTACCGCAATGCAGCTCATGCCAATCACCACCGCCAAAATCCGCACGACTTGCGGCATATACGGTTTCAAATATGCGCTGATGCGCAGAATATCGCGGAAGTTAATCTGCTCGACCAACTCTTCGTCTTCACGATATGTATTACGTTGTGCCATAACGATTCCTCCTCTCCTTCTGCGCTACTCGCCAAAACCTTGGGACTGGCCAGACTGCAGGCCCAACTGCTTGCGATAAATCTCCCAATACCGGCCATGAGCGGCCACCAAATCAGCATGCGTGCCACGCTCCACCACACGACCACGCTCCAACACCAAAATCAAATCGGCATCTTTCACCGAAGAAATGCGGTGCGCAATGGTGATAATGGTTTTACTCCCATCCATCTCACGCAGATGCTGCTGGATTTCCGCTTCCGTTTCCATATCCACCGCGCTAGTGGTGTCATCCATAATCAAAATCGAAGGATTATCGGCCAATGCGCGAGCCAACGACAAGCGTTGCTTCTGCCCACCAGACAGCCCTACGCCACGCTCGCCCACTACGGTGTTATACCCCTCCGGCATGGAACGAATAAACCCGTCGGCACCTGCGATCTGCGCCATACGTCGGATATACTCCTCGTCGTAATTGTCACGCGCGCCGAAGCCGATATTGCCACCAATGGTGTCGGAAAACAGGAACGTATCCTGCGCCACAATGCACACCTGCGAGCGCAGCGTTGTCAACGGCCAGTCCCTTGCGTCGATGCCGTCGATGAGCACATGGCCCAGCGTCGGATCGTAGAAGCGTGATACCAGGTTGACCAATGTGGATTTGCCAGCGCCGGTTTCGCCCAGGATTCCCAGTTTGCCACCGGCGGGAATGAAGAAGTCAATATCACGCAGAATCGGAGTTTCCGGGTCATCCGGGAAGGCAAAGCTCACATGGTCGAACCGAATCTCACCGCCGATGCGGTCGGGAGCCACCGGCTTGGCACCGCCCACTTGAGACTGAATCGCCACCGCTTGCTTGACCGCCTCCTGGGCGTCAGGCTTTTCCACGATCCGCGAATGCGAGGTCAGCAAACGACGAATCTTAATGCAACTTGCATTGAAACGTTGCCAATCGTTGATCAGCCAGCCGGATTGGCGAACCGGCCCGTCAATCATCCACAGGTAGCTGTTGAAGCTCACCAAATTGCCGAGCGTCATATACCCGCGAATAACCAGCCAGCTGCCAAGGCCCAATGTGATGAGCTGCAGGGAGAAGCCGCAGCCGTCCAACCATGGCATGTATCGCCGTGAATTGTAGGCGAGATCCATGTTGCGTTGTAGGTAATCGTCGTTGTGATCGTCGAACTTGTGCGTCTCGTAAGGCTCGCGCACGAACGCTTTGACCACGCGGTTGCCTTCGATGTTCTCCTCCACCATCGAGTTCAACGATGCCAGCGAGTTACGAATCGCGTAAAACAGTGGATGTGCATGGCTTGACAGTCCCCGCGTCAGCAAGAAGATAATGGGCGTGAGCGCCGCCAATGCGAGCGCCAAACGCCAGTCAATGGTGACCATGACGCATAATGCGCCTACGAACATCACCACGCAATCGGCCACTTGGTATGTGACCCAGCTCAAGAAATGTCGTATGGCGTCCGTGTCCGAGGTCATGCGGCTCATAATGTCGCCGGTGCGCGTGTGATTGAAGTAGGTAAAGTCAAGGTTGTGTAGCTTTTCGTACTCGTCCGAAACCAAGCGGAATACGCTGTTCTGGCCAAAGCGTTCCATCCACATTTGGTAGCCGTATCGAGACGCCACACGCACGACAGTGACGACAATCATCATGACGCATAGGCGCGTCAACTCGTCGACACGCCCCTGCATGATGACACGATCCACGACCATGCCCGATAACAGCGGCACGATAAGCGCCATGGTGTCGTTGACGATAAACAACAGGATGGAGCCGAAAATACGAGGTAGATCCGGTTTACAATATGGCAGGATCCACCGCAGGTTGCTGGCTTGCTGATTACGATTGGGGTCGACGTACATGTGAGGGAACCCTCGCATTCTCTGGATTTGTTTGCTGTGTGTCAATGTGCCGGCCTACCGGCACGCGGCCATTCGTTGCCGCCACGATTCACGCCCGACGTAGCCAATACATATAGGCCGCTCTCTCCACGACCGCACTATCGTCGCATCCGCAAACGCCGTCAATTCTAGGCGCTCTCCACACAAGTGCAACCTTGCATTATTCGGCGTGTTGTTGCGTATATCAAGTGGTGATAGGAAGGGACCGTATGCCCCCCCAAAAAAAAGAACTGACGCCCGCCAATCGTTCTACAAGCCGCCAACAATACCCTTACACAACGCGCAGCCACAACGAACGGCAGCGAAGCCCTAACGGAAGTGCCGCGATGCACGACCACGGCGCAACAACCGTTCGTGGCGTCCATGGTTATGGCAATCGCCGCGGTATTGCGCTATCTGGATTTGAATATATTCACGGATGGTATTGCGCAATACCGATATCGATAAGGATGACACGCAAGCACATTCTATGACGGCGACTTGTATCGCAGCGAAACAGTTGCGGCGCCGCAGGATCTGCCCGACTCGGCTGCGCCGCAACTTCTGCCACGCACCATCAATCTTCGAGAAAACAAAAAGGCTTTGGCGCAATGCCAAAGCCTTTGATGGCGGAGGATACGAGATTCGAACTCGTGAGGCTGTTACACCAACACGCTTTCCAAGCGTGCGCCATAGACCACTAGGCGAATCCTCCACTGCGAACTGCTGACGCAGCACACAACGTGAATACAATACCACAACCTATGCCAAGGCAAAATCCCCGCGTGGCGCGATGTTGCATCATGTACTGTTACGCCAGGCAGCGGCGCCGCAATTCGGCGGCCAATTCCTCGCCACGATACCCCGCTTGCAGCAGCACATGCAGCAACAATCGCGTCTTTTCCGGTGACAGCAAGCCAGCCGGAATCAACCCGCCGGCAATCAGATCCGTTTCCGACCCCGGATACGCATAGCTTCCCCGCGTAGTGACGCCACGAGATGGCTTGCGCACCAACACCACCGTCACCCCTTGCGCCACCAGCGCCTTGGCATACTGCGCCGCCTGCGCCGACACGCGCCCCGAGCCGGCACCTGCCAACACTACGGCCTCGCATCGCCCGCACACACCGTCACCCTCACCATCAGCCTCACGCTCGCGCACGCCCTGCGCCAAAGCGGCCAACGCAAACCCATCCCCATCCAACGTGGCGGTGACGATAGGAATATGAATGGGCACTTCGGGATCGGGATCAGGCAACGGCGCAAAACGGAAACCCGGCACCAGCACGCGGGTAATGGATTCCGCATCCACACGCGCCAACGGCCCCCAGCCCGGCGAATCAAATGCGCTTACCCATGTCGAATCCATTTTTTCGCACAGCGTGGCGCTATGCACAAAGTCTGCGAAATACACCAGCACACCGAGACCGCGCATCGACGGATCAGCAGCCACCCTTACGGCACCCGCCAAATTCGCAGGCCCGTCGCTGCCCGGCACATCTGCGGGACGCATCGCTCCGGTGAACACCAGCGGCGCTTCCTTATCCCACAGCACACTCAACAAATACGCAGCTTCGGCCATGGTGTCCGTGCCATGCGTGAGCACAACGCCGCTCGCCCCATCTTCCACGGCCTGCCGTGCAAACGCCAACGCCTGCAGCAGCACACGCACGGTCATGGACGGTGAGCCAACCAATGCGATATCCTGCGAGCGCACGGTTATGCCGTCCACTCCGCCGCCGGTCAACCATGCGGCTTGTGTTGCGGCTCCGTGTGTAGGCACTGCGCTTTCGCCGTGGCTGTCGGTGGTCATGGAAATAGTGCCGCCGAGCGCTCCTACCGCCACCCAGGGTTGTTCGTTCGCACGGGGCGTTGCCATACCGTTCTCCTTCTCTAACCGACGCTTGATGCCGTGCTTATTCTACGCTTTTGAGCGAGCTTACGGGATCGATGCGGTCAAGGGCGGGGTTGGTGAGCCATTGCACGATGAGCGCGAAGAGGAAGGTGACGCCTGCGGCGATGAGGTAGCTGGTGGGCGCAATGTATACGGCGAAGTACAGTGAGGGCATGGCCAGCGCTTCGGTGAGCCATCCGGCGATCCATGCTCCGAGAGGTAGGCCTACGGCGATGCCCATGATGGTGAGGATGAGCATTTCCTTATGTACGTAGACGTGTACTTCTCGGTTGAAGAATCCGAGGACTTTCAGCGTTGCCATTTCACGTACTCGTTCGGAGATATTGGTATTGGCGAGGGTGAAAAGTACGACGAGCGCGAGGCCGCCTGCTAGGCCGATGATGAGGGCGACGACGGCGCTCATCAGGTCGAAGGTGAAGTCGCGCAGCAGTTGCGCGGTGCTGGTTGCGGAGAGTACTTCGCTTTCGTGGGCGAGTGTGTCGACGTAGTCGATGTTGGCGGTGTCGCTGCCGCGTAGCGTGGCGTAAAGTGCGTTGGGTGTCATGTCTTCGCCGAAGAGCTGGCGGTAGTATGCGGCGCTGATGTATACGTTTGAGCCGATGAGGTTGCGGCTGACGGCAGCTACCCGCGCCGAACGTTGTCCGAGCACGCCGTCACCACGCACGGTTACGGTGTCACCGGCCCGTATGCCGAGGGAGTTGCCGGCGCTTTGGGTCACGATGATGCCGTTGTCGGCCAGTCTGATGGACTCATGGTCTTCTACGGATCGCCAGCTCATCATAGTGCCTATCGCCTTGGCGTCGGCATCGTCGATGACTACCAGCTGAATGTCTGCGGATTGTTCGCCGCCGATGCTCATATCGCCGTTGATGACTTCGGCCGGCAGTGTATGCGTGGCTTTACCGTCGTCGGCGATGCGCTCTCGTAGCGATTCGAAGGACCCTGGGTCAGTGACGACCAACATGTCATAATGATCGATGTCATGATATTGGCGAGCGCCCAAGGTGTCGACGGTGTCGTTGATGGCCATGCCGCATACGATCAATGCGGTGCATCCGGCGACGCCTCCGATGGTCATGAGCAGTCGGCCCTTGAAACGGAAGAGGTTGCGGGCGGTCACTTTGTTGAGGAAGCTCATGCGACGCCAGAGTGGAGTGCAGTATTCCAAGAGTACGCGCGAGCCGGCTTTGGGGGCTTTGGGACGCATCAGCGTAGCCGGGGTGTGCCGTACTTCGTTCCAGCACGCGATGACGGTGGCGATGCCTATGCCTACTACGAAAATCAGCACGCCGATACTGCCGTATGCCCAGTCGTATTGCAGGGACACCGTGGGCACGAGATACAGGCCTTGCAGAACCACCAGCAGAAACGCCGGTATGCCGAGGAATCCTACAAGGTCGCCCACGCCGGCGCCGATGAGGCAGGCAAGCAGCGCGAAGCCGAGATAACGCAGGGCGATGGTGCGATGGCCAAACCCAAGCGCCAAGTATGTGCCGATGAGCCCGCGGTCTTCTTCGACCATACGGGTCATGGCGGTGAGGCTCATGAGTACGGCGACGAGGACGAACACGACGGGGAACACACGGCCCAGCGATTCGATGGATTGCACGTCGGATTTCAGCGTACTGTAGCTGCCGGTGGTGGCTCTGGTGTTCACGTACCAGGTGACTGCCGGCACGCTTGCTTCGACGCTGGCGCGGTCGAGCGTGGACGTGGCTTGCGCGGCGGCAATACGCGCGGCAGCCATATCGACTGCTTGATCGACCAATTCGTCATGCCGTGCTTGTTCACGCTGTTGTTGCACATTGCGCTCGATACGATGCACCACATCGTTGACTTCGCGCTCATACACATCATTGAAGGTTTGCTCGCGATTGGACACATCCACCAGTATCGATGCCGCCGCATAAGGCGCTCCGACATCTGTGGGCATGGTGAAGAACGAGTAGTCGCTGGCGGCGTTCTTACGAAACGCCACACCTGCATAGCCATTGGGGTTGGATAAATCGTTGAGATCGATGACCACCGCCGAAATCGTGGCGTGTTCGGGAACATCGACGGCTTGCGACTGTTCGCCCTCCTGCCCATCGGCCGGTTCGCCCAGTTGCCCGCCTGTCTGCCCGTCAGCAGGCTCACCGGTCTCTTGCTGGCTATCGGCGCTTAACGTTACCGTATCGCCCACATCCAAGCCACTATCCGCCACAAACTGTTCGGTAACCGCAATCTGATCGCTGCGCTTAGGCAAGGAGCCCCGCAATACGTAGGGACGGCTGATTTCCTGGCTGCCTAGCGCAGTGAGCGTCACCGACTTACGCGAGCCCTTCACCGACACCTGCGCGGCTTGCATATGCTCGCCCTGCACGCTCTGCACACCGTCCACTTGCCGAAGCGCACGTAAATCCGCATCCGTCAAACCTGCGGTTGAGACGATTTGCACATCGTAATACCGCTGCTCCTCGTATAGCCGGCTCGCACCACGGAACATATCCTGACATCCCGCATACATGCCCACGAGCACGGCTACGCCGAGCATGGCAATGACGGCGATGGATACAAATCGTTTCCAATTCCCCGCCCACATACGCAACGTATCTTTGAGGAATACGTTGCCCGCACGGCTTTTGCCGCGCATCGCATGCCTGCCCCGCACCATCTCGCGCCTACCATTCGATATCGGCGATGGGCGTGGGATGCTCGTTGACATCTTGCCCTACCACTTTGCCGGAACGAAACCGAATCACCTTGTGCGCCATCGGTACCAGCGCGGAATTATGCGTGATGATGATCACTGTCATGCCGGTGTCCGTGCAAATATCCTGCAACAACTGCAGCACTTCCTTGCCGGTTTCATAATCCAAGGCGCCCGTCGGCTCGTCGCAGAGCAATAATGTAGGCTTCTTGGCAAGCGCCCGCGCAATGGAGACCCGCTGCTGCTCGCCACCGGAAAGCTGCGCCGGGAAGTTGTTCAACCTGTCCGCCAGCCCCACACGGGCCAGGGTCTCAGCGGCGTTGTAGTGGTCTTCGCAAATATGCGCCGCCAATTCGACGTTTTCCAGAGCGGTCAGATTGGGCACGAGATTATAGAATTGGAAGACGAAGCCAATGTCATTACGCCGATAGTTGATGAGTTCGCGCCCCCGCAACGCAGCGATGTCTCGCCCTGCAACGATCACCCGACCGCTGGTGGCGGTGTCCATGCCGCCGAGAATATTCAACGCCGTGGTCTTGCCAGCGCCGGATTGCCCGAGAATGACGGTAAGCCTGCCTTCATCTGCCGTAAAACTGGCATCGTCCAAAGCTCGGATCACGCTTCGACCTGCAGGATACTCTTTGACGACGTGTTCAAAAACAATGCTCGCCATGCCGTACCTCCCACCACGAACCACGCTGCCGCAACGGGTTAGCCTGTGTATCCATTAAACCGCAAAATACGACATGCCGCCAGAAGAAAACGCCCACACCGACCAATGTCCGCAATATCGCCCAATTTTCCCGTATGCTGGACAATTCATCCGCACGCAACATGCGCTGCCGTAGATTACCCCCAACCCTGCGGCGCATTACAGGCAGCGCCGCATGAGAAGAAAGGGCGACGAGGCATGACTTCCTCACCAATCAACACCAACGGTGCGCCTGATGGCGGCGAATTGCCCGCCACAGCGTCACTGCGTAAGTCGTTGAAGAACCGCCACATCCAGCTTATTGCGCTGGGTGGCGCGATTGGCACCGGCCTGTTCTACGGATCCAGCGAGTCGATTTCGCTCGCTGGCCCCTCGATTCTGTTGGCTTATCTGGTCGGCGGGCTTGCGATTTTCATGATCGTGCGCGCATTGGGCGAGATGAGCGTCGAGGATCCGAAGGCTGGTGCATTCAGTTATTACGCGACCCATTACTGGTGCAAGCGCGCCGGTTTTGTGTCGGGCTGGAACTACTGGTTCAACTATATTCTGGTGTCGATGGTCGAGCTTGCGGTAGTCGGCTCTTTTGTGAATTATTGGTTTCCTGCGATTCCGCAGTGGGCGTCGGCGGCGTTTTTCCTTGTGTTGATCACGGCCATCAACTTGCTGGGCGTCAGTAAGTTCGGCGAGTTTGAGTTTTGGTTTGCCATTATCAAGATCGTTGCGGTTATCGCGATGATTCTGGGCGGTCTGCTGGTGCTGCTATTGCATTTGCCGACCGCATCCGGCGTGGCCGCGTCGTTTGCCAATTGGTTCACCGTTGGCGATGGTTTCCTGCCGCATGGCTTGCTGTCTCGCGGCGCAAACGGCCAGTGGACAGGTCTGCTGATGGCTTTATGCGTGGTAATGTTCAGCTTTGGCGGCACAGAATTGATCGGCATTACGGCCGGTGAGGCACAGGAACCGCGCACGACGATTCCCAAGGCCACCAACGGCATCGTTTGGCGTATTTTGGTGTTCTATATTGCCGCTTTGGGTGTGATTATGGCCGTGGTGCCATGGGATACCTTGGACGGTGAGACCAGCCCATTCGTGCAGATTTTCGACTCGGTGGGCGTGCATGCCGCTGCCGGCATTCTGAATTTTGTGTGCCTGACTGCGGTGATGAGCGTGTATAACTCCGGCCTATACGCCAATTCGCGCATGCTGTATTCACTTGCCAAGCAGGGCAACGCACCGGCCTATCTGGGCACGCTGAATAAGCGCGGCGTGCCGGTTGCAGGTGTGCTCACTTCGGCAGTGATTACTGCGGTTGCTGTAGTGGTGGTGTTCCTGTGGCCGGCGTTTGCGTTCAATTATCTGATGTCGATCGCCACGATTGCGGGCATTATCAATTGGACCATAGTGCTGATCACTCAGATGCATTTCCGCAAGCGTGTGGCGGCGGGCGAAGGCCCGGGCGAGCTGGCGGGACTGCGCGGTGAGGAAGCGCTTGGCAGGTTGCATTTCAAGATGCCGTTCGCTTCCGTATCCCCATGGATTACGTTGGTGTTTCTTGCCTGCGTGGTAGTGCTGATGTGTTTCTCGCCGAGCTATTTGGTGGCGGTGATCGTTGGCCCGATTTGGCTGGCTATTCTGCTCATCGCCTATCAGCTCACCCAACGCAAGCAAGCATAGGGTTCCCAACAAGTGTTTTTACAAGGCGCGTGCCACCGGTTCAGGTGCGGCACGCGCCTCGCTTATTTTGCCGCTGCATACCGTGTAGTTATCCACTTATGCACATTGGCGACTCCTTCCCTCCCACATACGTGTTTCATGGTTTAGAATTTAAGAGTATTTCGTCAGCTTCAAAGGAGTCCTGGCATGGATAACCCATCTTTCCCGCACTGGTCTTGCGACGGCACCGAGCGCACGGTCGAAGACGGTTTCATTCCTTTGGTGCACCACTATCACGAGGATATGGAGCATCTACACGTAGGCACCTTGCCTAATCGCGCGTATTATGTGCCCGCCCGGCAACCCGGCGATACCCGCGGCGAGCGCCGCGTCTCTTCGGGACGCATATTGATGTTGAGCGGCGAATGGGATTTTCGCTATTACGACAATCTGTATGTTCTCGACGACGAGGTTCGCCGTGCGCCCGAACGTCATCAACCGGCGTTTTATGAGGCGAACGCACCACACACGCCCGACGAGGGCTATCGCAGCATCACGGTGCCCAGCGTGTGGCAGAACCTTGGCGTGGATGGCCATCAGTATACGAATATCAACTATCCGTTCCCGCTTGATCCGCCGCATGTGCCGTTGGACAATCCTTGCGCCACGTATGTACGTGATTTCACGTTCGTTCCCGATCCGCTGGCACCCCGCAATATTTTGACATTCGAGGGCGTGGATTCGTGTTTCTATGTGTGGTTGAACGGTTCTTTCGTGGGGTACTCGCAGGTTTCGCACGGCATGAGTGAGTTTGAGGTCACCGACTTGCTGCATGAGGGTACGAATACGATTGCGGTGCTGGTGCTCAAATGGTGCGATGGCAGTTACATGGAGGATCAGGACAAGTTCCGCACGAGCGGTATTTTCCGTGACGTGTATCTGACCCGCCGCCCGAAGGAAGCACTGTGGGATTTCTTCATACATACGTCGTTGCATGAGATAAATGCCGATGGCCTTACCGCTGCCCGTGCACAGGTGGATTGCGATGTGCAGTTCCTGGATGGCGTGCACACGTCGGTCAATATGGAAATTATTGACGCCGACGGCGTCTCGCTGGGACGCGCCATTTATGACCCGGATGAGCCGTTGCGTGACGCTACGATTGGCGGCGAGCAAGCTCCGGACAAGTTCCGCCCCGATGTGACGTTGCATTTCACGATAGACCATCCGCATTTGTGGAATGCCGAAGACCCGTATTTGTATACGGTGGTGATTCGCACGCCGGGCGAGGTGATTAACGAATATTTGGGCGTGCGCGAGGTTGCAGCCAATGGATCGGTGCTTACCGTCAACGGCCGTCCTGTCGTGCTGCATGGCGTGAACCGGCATGACAGTGATCCGGTCACCGGCTCGGCGATTAGTGAAGCACAGTTCTTGCGCGATTTGGCAGTGATGAAGCAGCATAATGTCAATGCTGTGCGCACAAGCCACTACCCCAACGCACCGCATTTCTACGCGTTGTTCGACCGCTTTGGCTTCTATGTGGTTGACGAGGCGGATAACGAAAGCCACGGCACGTTTTCGGCGATACTACCGCCCGAGGAGCGCGATCGCGCTTTGCAGCATTGGAACGAGCGCATTGCGAATAACCCTGCGTATAGTGAAGCGACGGTGGATCGTACTCGTCGCTGCGTGGAGCGCGACAAGAACCGGCCATGCGTCATCATGTGGTCAATGGGCAACGAGTGCGCGTTCGGTCGCACGTTCGAGGAGGCGCTGCGTTGGACGAAAACCTTCGACTCCAGCCGCCTGACCCATTATGAGAGCGCCCGGTATGTCAGCGACGAAGGCACGTATGATTTCAGCAATCTTGACGTGCATAGCCGCATGTATCCGGGACTGGACGAGGTTGAACGCTATTGTTCGCCGCAAGGCCCGCAGGGCGATGGCAACAACGGCGACGATGGCGACAATGGCGCCAAACCGTATGTGATGTGCGAATACAGCCATGCTATGGGCAATGGCCCAGGCGATTTGGAAGATTATTTTGCGCTGATTCAACGCTACGATGCCATTGCCGGTGGATTTGTATGGGAGTGGTGCGACCATGCCATCGACCGCGGCACCACGCCGGATGGACGCCATATGTATGCGTATGGCGGCGATTCGGGCGAATACCCCCACGATGGCAATTTCTGCATGGACGGCTTGGTATATCCAGATCGCACACCGCATACGGGATTGCTGGAGTTTAAGAATGTGTATCGCCCGGCTCGTGTCACCGCTTTCGATGCGGCAACCGGCACGTTGACCCTGCACAATTATCTTGATTTCCTCACGCTCGACCGGGCGGTTACGGTTGATGTCGAACTACGCCATGACGGTGAGGCCGTGTGGTCAGGCACGCTCACTCCGAATAGCGACCTTGCCATAGCGCCGCACAAGGAAGGCACCGTAACCATTGCCCACTGGGATGATGCCCTACGCACGTTGGGAGGCAACGCCACCGGCACGGTTACGCTACTGGTGCGCTATCGCCAACGTGGCAACACGCGGTTCGTACACCAGGACGATATGCTCGGCTTCGATGACGTTGCGGTTCCTACCGCTGACACGCGCAATCGCCATGTGACGCAGCTGCTTGCCGGCACGACCGAGCCAAACGCAACACAGCACGCACCGCTGCACGTTACGCGCACCAACCGCACCATTGCGGTGTCTTCTCCGACGTTCCGCTACGTATTGGACACCCGAACGGGATTGTGGACGTCACTGTGCGTGAACCAGCGCGAGTTGCTGCAGCGTCCGATGGAGCTGAACATCTGGCGCGCCCCCACCGACAATGACCGGTATATCAAGGAACAGTGGCTGTCCGCGCAATATGACAGAGCCTATGCTCGCGCACTTGAGGGACATGTCGATTCCACAGACCAAAGCGTTTCCATACAGTGCCGCATCGCGTTGGTGGCGCCGATCGTACAGCGTATCGCCACCGTTGACACCGTGTGGCAGGTGCGTCCGGATGGCTTGATCAGCCTATCAATGGACGTGCAGCGCGATATGGCGATGCCATTCCTGCCGCGTTTCGGTCTGCGCATGTTCCTGCCGGAACGCATGGATCGCGTCTCCTACTGCGGCCTGGGCCCTGCGGAAAGCTATGTCGACAAGCATCAGGCCAGCTATTATGGTGTGTTCCACGGCACTCCTGATGCCTTTGTTGAACCGTATGTGCGTCCGCAGGAGAACGGCAATCATCACGGCTGCGATTGGGCGTGCATCTCGGATGATGATGTGTCGCTGCATCTGCTGCAAGCGCAACCCAACCCGGAGCATACGTCCGACCACCCCTTGCGGAGATTTGATTTCCAAGCGTTGCCGTATACCCAGGAGGAGCTGACCGCGTGCGCCCATCACTATGAGTTGCACCGCGCCTCGGCGACGGTGGTGTGTGTGGACTACCAGCAAAGCGGCATCGGATCAAACAGTTGCGGCCCTGAACTGCAGGACCGTTACCGCCTGAATGATGAGCGTTTCCGCTTCGAGGTGAATCTGTTGCCCGCTACCGTGAAGTAGCGGTGTCGCATGTGGTGGCTGCGGCGACATGAAGCGTCGCGGCCACCACGGGGCACACCCCCGTACCGGCTCAACATTCCCGGCAACTTGCCAATTCTTCACGATATCCACCGTCTGTAGATTTTTCCAATATAAATACGACGATATGGAATATTTTTATTACACACACTGTCGTAAACATCTATTTTATAGCGTTACATTACACTTCCTTCATAGTTTTAATTACGAAAATTACAACGCTTTTACTAGATAGTTCCAAAACGTAATATTGCTTCCACATAAATTACGGGATTGTGATACACTGTCAAAGTGTGCGAGAAGGGACACCTCCTGACGGGCGGCTTAATGGATAGCCCCCCCCCCGCGAGTTGATTCATTTCAAGCACTATTTTGCAAAATAGAGTAAGAAAGTTAAGGAATTATCATGAGGAAGCATATTATCGCTCTCGTGGCTGCAGTCGCTACCCTGTTCGGCGCGCTGTCCATCACGGGCACTGCTATGGCCGAAGGATACGCCACGCCGAGCACGGACGGCTCATCCGTATCGTTCTCGTTCACTGGTCTCACTCCCAATGGCCGGGTAGCCGTCTCGTATGACACTGCCACCGTGTCGGATGTCGTACAGATTGCCTCCAAGACCTTCAACGCTGACGCCAAGGGTACCCTGAACGTGAAGTATGTCCTGCAGAAGAATGTTTCCGCGGGCACGGTGATCAAGGCTACTGCTACAGATGAAGAAACCGGCGCTGTTCAGACCGCTCAAGCTACGGTCCCGAACACTGGCACTAACAACAACACCACCGGCACCACCAAGACCCCGCTGAAGGAGACTGGCGCGTCTGTGGCTCCTTATGCCATTGCCGTGGTGCTGATGGCCGCCGCTGGTATCGCGGTGATCTCCATCCGCAAGGCTCACGCTCGCTGAATGAGCTAGTCGTTTACGACACAGCCTAATCAGACAAAGCCTCCGGGAGACCCCGGAGGCTTTGCTATATCCAACCGCACACACCCTATCTCGATTCGCCTGCCGCGCATAACAACACCGCACGCAACACATCGTCACATCCCCACATTTGCCGTCACGAACCGGTATCGTGGAGGATATGAAGTGGTTGTTTGTTTGCACTGGCAATATCTGTCGATCTCCCATGGGCGAGCTGCTGCTGCCCATACATATTCCCGAACCCGACATGATTGCGGACAGCGCCGGCACACGCGGTCTGCCTTCACATCCCATCGACCCCTCCAGCGGACACATCCTACAAGCCAACGGCATTGACGCCAGCGGCTTCCGTTCCAAACGGATCACTCCTCAACTTGTGCAATCCAGCGACCTAATTCTGTGCTTTGAGCAGCCACAGCGCACAGAAATCGCCACTATCGCCCCCACCGCAAGCCGTCGGACTTTCCTCTTGGCCGATTTTGCCAATATGTGCGCCTACTGCGCCAACAACGGCCTCATGCAAGGCTCCACACGTCAAGAACGCTTGGAAAGCGTGATATTCCAAGCTTCGATGATCCGTCCGATGCTACCCGATCCATTGAATATCGCCGACCCGTACCGGCGTAGCATGGAGTATTTCGAACAGGCTTACCGCCACATCAACCAAGCGCTATCACTTATCGCGCAAACCACGCAACCACAATAAGCCGCAATACGGCGTATACCGTACAACATGGCACAATACTGCCGATAACCGCCACGGGGATGCAACGCGTTGCTGAGACTACGCTACAAGCACGCATATCACACGCTGCGCCATCTGTCCTACGCCGCACAGTGTGGTCTAGCCATATGGTGCGCTAAACACTACGCCCCATCACGTACCACGCTGGAGGCATAACACATCGATCGTAAACGCGCTGGGGGCGGCTGCCCATAGTGGCAGCCGCCCCCAGTCATAGATATGTATCGCCTTCAATCAGCGAGAATGAGCCGACCGGCGGGGACGCCCCTCCTTCGGCTGCTCATCCTCATAGTAGTAATTGCCGTAGCTGCTCGACTTCTTGCTTTCCTTCGCGAAGTTGAACACGAAACCCGTAACGGCGACATCCAAGTTATCCAGCTGCATCGCCACGTCACGAAGTTCACGCTTATCGGTGACATCGCGACCAGACACCAGCACCACGCCGTTGCCGAGCGTACCGAATACCGCGGCATCATTGGCCACAATCATCGGCGAGGTATCAATCAACACGTACTCGTACTGGTTCAACGCCTGCTTAATCAACTCGTTCATAGTCGTAGAGTTCAACAAAGCCGCCGCATTCGGAGGCTTCGGACCAGCAGGCATAATATGCAGGTTCGGCTTCCAATACGGTTGCACCACATCGCGTACCGCCGCTTGCTTGGACAACACATGGGTCAGTCCAGCATTGCCTTCAAGATTGAGCTTGTTCGCCACCGAAGGATGTCGCAAATCAGCGTCAATCAATAGTACACTGGCACCATTTTCCGCCAAAGCTGCCGCGATGTTCACCGACGTCGTCGTCTTTCCCTCATTCGGACTGACCGATGAAATCACAATCAAACGAGCCTTGGTACCGGACACTGGAGCCGTAAACGATAAATTCGTGCGCACGCGGCGGAATTCTTCGGCAATCGCACCGCCAGGCGCCGTCACCACCACGGGAGCACTCCGCTTGAGCACGTCGTCCGTAGGAATACGACCCATAATCGGCGCATTAATCGCATCCTGCAAATCACGCACTTCCTGCACGCGCGTTGCCAACAAATCCTTGAGCAGCGCGGCGAAAATACCCACAATCACGCCGCCTACCACGGCAATGGCGAGATTCAACGCCACCTTAGGCGAGCTAGGCCCAACCGGATCTTGCGCCTGCTGCACCACCGACAATTTCACCGGCGACTGACGATTCGACGCATACAAGGAATGCTCCACCACATTGCTCAACGAATCGGCAACCGCGTTCGCCACCGAAGCCGACTCCTGTGGGCTTTCCGACGTGGCGGTAATATTCACAAACGCCGTATTGTCGGGATTCGTCACTGTCAACGTGGCTGCCAAATCGCTCACCGTCGTCGTCAACCCCAACTTATCGATCACCGGCTGCAACACCGCTTCCGTAGTCGCCAAAGACGGATACGACTTAATCTGATTGGCGATATACGAACTGGCGCTATTAATCGTGGAAATATCGCCATCATCGCCCGTGCTATCGCTATACGTGGCGAACGTCTGCGCGGTAGCCGAATACTTCGCCGGCGTAATCACCGTGTACGCGCACACGCCCAAGAAAATCACCACAAAACCAACAATCGCGGTAATCGAATGCTTGCGAATAATGCGGATGAGATCCATCAGCGTAATGCCGCCATCGGTATTTTCCGCATCGGAGCTACGACCATTCCGCTGAGACACGAGCTGTTCCTCGAATGCCATGCAGTCCTCCCCTGCAAAATCGCGCGTGCACAATCGGTCAATAGTTTATCAAATAACAAGTACTTGACGTTGTGTTCACCATCATTACGAACGAGTCTTCACTAACGGTACATAAGCCCCGTAGCCCTCTTCCTCCATACGTTCCAGGGGAATAAAACGTAAAGCCGCTGAATTCATACAATATCGTTTACCGCCGAGTTCACGAGGGCCATCATCAAACACATGCCCCAAATGAATCTGTGTCTCAGCAGTGCGGATCTCCACCCGCGGACGCCCCGGCAGCGTCAGGTCACGATGCTCCGTCAAGGAACTGCCATCAATCGGTTTGCTAAACGCCGGCCAGCCACACCCTGAATCAAACTTGTCAGCAGACGTGAACAACGGCTCTCCGCTCACCACATCCACATAGATTCCCGGACGGAACTCCCGGTCATACGCATTGTCAAACGGATGCTCCGTAGCAGCAAGCTGCGTTACCGCAAACTGTTCATCATCCAACTGCCACACTCGATCGATATACCGCTGGCGACGCGCCACATCACGAATCGCTTCCAACGAAATATGGCAGTATCCACCGGTATTGGTCATCAGATAATCCTGGTGGTACGCCTCCGCCGGGAAGAAATTGCGCAATGGCTCGACCAGTACGGCAGGCTCCCGACGTGCCCGACGTTCCACCAACGCCATCACCTCGGAATATGTCTCACGCTGCGCATCGTCGAGATACAGCAGCGCACTGCGGTACTGGCGACCACGGTCGGGACCTTGCTGATCCACCGAGAAACAATCCACCACATCCACAAACAGCAGGACTAACGTGCGCAATGACACCCGACGCTCGTCAAAACGCAGCATCACCGTCTCAACCGCATCCGTTTCGCCGTGGCAAACCTGCTCGTAGCTCGGATGGTCGACCTGCGACTGCGCATAGCCTACCGTGGTGTCCACCACGCCGTCCACGCCCTGGTAGTAGCGTTCCAAACCCCAGAAACAGCCACCCGCAAAGTACGCGGTACGGATATGCCCGGCGTCCGGCGACTCGGGCGACCCGCTGGACGCAGGGCCAAGGGTAGACGGCACAGAAGCGGCAGAGGCAGCGCCGGATTCAGCGTCGTGGGCCGAGCCGGCCACATCTGTGCAAGATGCAGGATTGACAGCAGTTGCATTGGCTGCGGTTGTGGAAAGTTCAGCGCTCATTAGTGCTCCTTGGTTGCGTGCGCGATATGCGGTTAATGTCGAGGGTACATGCGGCTACCTATCGGGAGGGTATATCCATCCCTACCACGGACAGCCGTGCAAGTCGAGACCATGCTCGCGTATCGCAACGCTCAGGCTCGTCACCACATCCATGCCGACGGTCTGCCGTTTAGAGCATCGTGGAGTCGCGCTCCACCAAGTCATACGGCGTCACAAACGTGCGGGCCGGACCGTCGTAGCCCTCAATGCGTTCAATCACCATCTGCACCGCACGATCGGCATATTGCTCCACATGTGGATCCATCGTAGTCAATCCCGGCATGGCATACTTGGTTTCCGGCACATTGTCGTAGCCAATCACCTGCACGTCCTGCGGCACGCGTAAACCACGACGCTGCAGCTGTGTTATCGCACCCAACGCCAAAGCATCATTCATACACAGAATGGCTTGCGGATGCTTACCGCCATCCAAAAGCTTGTCAACTGCTTGCGAACCTCCGGTATGCGTCCATTGATCCATCGTGAGCAACCGCTGCGGATTCCACTGCTTGCCACGCATCTCAAACGCTTTGACATAGCCCTGGGCTCGCAGCACATCCGTGCCTTCGGTAGCAGTGGCCAGCGTCCGCCAATCCCGCTCATCCGTGCGCATGCCAATCAACGCGATATCATCCACACCGGAATCCAATAGCTTGCCCACCGTCGCACACACCGAATCAATGTTCGGCATCGTAACCATATCGGATTTGCCATAGGACAAATAATCGCCCGCCAGCACCAACGGATACGGCTGATGCAAAAGCTGCCCCTCCTGCGCCAACGGCATCCCCGTAAAGAAAATCCAACCATCGGCACCAAGACGATAGGTATCCGCGATGCTTTCCGGCAAGCCATTTACCGACATGCCATACGTGTTAATGATGACGCCATACTCGCGCCGCTTAGCGCTGGCAATCACGCAATCCGCCAAATACGGAGCGAACGGCTGCGAAAAATCGAAAATATTAAGACCGATAAGCCGGGTTCCGCCCACTTTCATCGCACGGGCCGCCACATTCAAGGTATACCCCAACCGCTTAATCGCCGCCTCGACCCGCTCCCTCGTTTCCGGACGCATGCTCCCCGTATGGTTCAACACGTTCGACACGGTCTTAATGGAGACGTTAGCTTCCTTCGCCACGTCTTTGATGGTCACTCGCCCGCTCATGCTGATACCTCCACATCGGACACGATACCCATGCTGCTTTGCAACAGGTTCTCTCTTCATTGTCGCATATTTTGCCCCATAAAACCGACATTTATTCCTCTCAGCGTTATATGCATATCGCATAATCTTTCATAAACGAACTCCACATGTTGCGTAATAGTTTTCGATAGGGTACCATGAATTTATAAGTACAAGGTTGTATCTTTTTACTGTACCCCTTCGCGCAACCCCGGCGTTGCGCACGCAGAGATACAACGTTGTTCTTTTGCGATACAGCCAATAAGGAAGGACCATCATGAAAGAGCCCTCAACATTCGTCGTTGACAACGACTTCACCGTAGCCCCAGTACAAGACCGCCTGTTCGGTTCCTTCGTCGAACATCTCGGCCGCTGCGTCTATACCGGCATCTACGAACCAGACCATCCCACCGCCGATGACGAAGGCTTCCGCCAAGACGTCATTGACCTCGTGCGCGAACTCGGCGCCACCACCGTGCGCTATCCCGGCGGCAACTTCGTCTCCGGCTACCGTTGGGAAGATGGCGTAGGCCCCAAGGACCAACGCCCCCGTCGCCTCGACCTCGCGTGGCATTCCACCGAAACCAACGAGTTCGGACTGCACGAAATGGCCTCATGGCTGCGCAAAACCGGCAACAACGAGCTCATGGAAGCCGTCAACCTCGGCACACGCGGCCTGCAAGACGCCCTCGATCTCCTCGAATACGCCAACGTCCCCTCCGGAACGGCCCTATCCGAAGCACGCCGCGCCAATGGCGCCGATCAGCCCTTCGGCATTCGCATGTGGTGCCTCGGCAACGAAATGGACGGCCCCTGGCAACTCGGTCACAAAACCGCCGAAGACTACGGCACGCTCGCCGCATCCGTAGCCGCGGGCATGCGGCAGATCGACCCCGACGTCGAACTCGTTGTCTGCGGCTCCAGCTCCCACGTCATGGATACCTTCGGCGAATGGGAACAAACCGTACTGGAGAAAACCTACGAACAAGTCAACTTCATCTCCTGCCACGCCTACTACCATCCCGAACTGCAGGAAGACGGCAGCCGCGACATGGCAAGCTTCATGGCCGCCGGCGTCGATATGGAAGGCTTCATCAAGGATGTCGCCGCCACCATCGACGCCACCAAAGCCAAGCTCAAGAGCAAGCACAACGTCTACATTTCCTTCGACGAGTGGAACGTGTGGTATCTCAACGAAGAACCAAGCCGCAATCCCGAAGGCATCGGCAACTGGCCCGTCGCCCCGCGTCTGCTGGAAGACATCTACTCGGCCGCCGACGCCGTCGTATTCGGCGACCTCATGATTACCCTCCTGCGCAACGCCGACCGCGTCCACGCCGCAAGCCTTGCCCAGCTGGTCAACGTCATCGCCCCCATCATGACCGAACCGGGCGGCCCCGCATGGCGTCAAACCACGTTCTACCCCTTCGCCACCACGGCACGCCTCGCCAAGGGCGGCACCGTGCTGGAACCGAAGCTGTCCACCGGCACGTTCCACACCGAACGCTATGGTGACGTTCCCGAACTCAACGCGGTCGCCGTTCGCGGAGCCGACGGCTCGGTAACCATTTTTGCCGTCAACCGTCTCCTCGAAGGCGAGCGCCCCCTCGAGATCACGCTGCCCGCAGGCAATTGGCAATCACTCGAAGCCGTCACCCTGCACGACGACGACATGTGGGCACGCAATACCCTGGACGACCAGAACCGCGTGACCCTGCATCCGAATGATTCCGCGACGCTCGACGCGCACGGCGGCAAGGTATCCATCACCCTTCCGCCGGTGTCGTGGAGTGCCATCACCGTGCGCTAATCCTCCGCACACATGTGGGTGGGCCGACTCGAAAAACATCGTGCCGGCCCACTGTTCCCTCACGCCAGCCGCCGTTTCCTCAAGCCGACCGCCCTTGCTTATTGGCGCTTCTCGTCACGCGCGCACGCTCATCCCATATTCTTCCGCCATCGCGGACACGTCAACCACACCATACTGGTCAAGCACATCACGCCACCGCTGCGCATTCTCCTCACCAAATTTCGCCGCCTTACGCTCGTAAGCCTGCGCTGTCAAGAACTTCGGCGGCGTGGATTTGCTGTGATACTTATCTGCCACCATCACGGTTTCCTGCTCGATGTTCACCGGCACATAATCATCCTCCGGCAGCGGCAACCCCTGGCTGCGCACCTGTTCGCGCGTCAAGCCGATGCCCGTATGATTACGAGCAAACTGTGCCACCGACTCATCAATGCCGCTTTCCAGCAAATACTCATACCCCAACAAACCGTGCAGAATGTAACGCGGACCATCGAATTGAAGCGGATTCCCATCCGAACCATCATGTGCCAGTACGCGATACGTGCCAATATCATGGAGCAAACCGCCAACCATCACCAGGTGCTCGTCCAGCAACCGCATGGGACGACGGCCGCCGTGCACCGCTCCGGTTTCCATGCCGAACGCCTCACCCGCTTGCACGCCATATATTCCACCATCCCGCGCACCGTCCTGCGCTCCCGACGCCGAGCACTGCCGCACCCATAACGCATTCTGATGCCGTGCCAGCATTACCGCGATGCGCGAAACAATCACGCAATGCGTATGAATTAGCTCATAGGCCGCTTGCGACGGCGCAATGTTGCGATGCAGTTCTTCAATACGTTCCAGCGAGGGGATCAAATCGGCCATATAGCCCATTCTAAAGGCATGCGGGAAATCCGTCAGTTATGCCTATTCCGCCCCGGCAGCATGCAAGAAAAACCACATCCGCCACACAACCCATCTCAACGGCACACAAGACAACGCCACCGAAACACCACCATCCCAGAGTCACACGAAACCAGCCGTTCGTCGACGTCTCCGCCGTGCCGGGCAAACTGCTCCTATACCCACCAGCAGCTTTCCAAACCAACAGCCTTCCAAAGTGTGTTTTTACCGCACTTTTACGGACTGTCAGCGAGATAAGCCAACCAAAATGTGCAAATACCCCACTAGAGGGACCACAAAAGTGCGCAAACCCCCATCCGGAGCATCAAATTGTGCTAAAACCATACTCTACCGGACCATCAAAGCCCAGTTAGACTACGGGAAAGGCACAATTTCCCACTACGAGACGGAAAAAGCACACAAAACAGGCCCTACCAGTGTGGTAAAAGCACCATTTCTCCGGTGAGGAGAATTAAGAAAAGCAAAGCCCACACCCCAAAATGAGATGCGGGCTCAGAATCATGATCGGCCTCGCACACCGAACCATACGGACTCGGCTACGCAGACTCGGGCCTCGTATCTGGCACTCAAAACTCGGCCGTAGACTTAGGATTTGCTCGCAGCACCTTCCGCAGCATTAGCGGAGCTAGCGGCCTTTGTCGTGTTAGCGGCCTTGGCAACATCCGTAGAGTTGGCAACATCCGCAGCTTTCGCGCCGTCGGCCGTATCCGTGACTTTCTGAATCACCGCAGTGGTCACGCCATCGGCAGCCGTGGCTTTGTTGGCCGAAGCTTTGGACGATTCCGAACGCCCCATGCTGCGAGAAGTATCCTGGGACTTGCCACCATCGGCACCGCGTCCAAGATCCGTGCTCCGCCCACTTTGCGCTCCACCGCGGTACCCACTGGCAGTGCGCTTCAACCTGGGCGGGCGCTTTGTCGTAACGAACAGCGGTTGCGTTTCCACCAGCGGATTATATGGCGCCAAACCGAACCACTTCACCGGCGAACCGGCCACGTGACGAATCGCATACTTGACTTGCAACGACAATGCACCGTGGTCGGAAACCTTTGACTCTGGCATCAACGCCTTATGAATCAGCACGTAGCGAATTGTGCCAATGCCCGGATCGGCATCCACCTTCGGGTACACGGATTTTTGCTGCGGCAACTCGCCCGAACGCGACAAATCATGCATGATCTGATGCAGGTACGCCGGAATCGACTGCGATACCTTGAAGCCCAAGCGAATGCGCACGCGGAACAGATAATCCGTACCGAAGTTTTCCACCGAATACTCACGCGTGAACGGCTCGTCCGTCGTCTGTACGGAAACCGCCCACCAAGCGCGTGCACGCTTGGGATGGTCCGCGAAAATCGAGAAGAAAATATCCGTATCCAAGCGCTTCATTTCCGTATCGGACGTCAGATACACGATATTATCGGCGAAATACGGGATACGAATGTCGGAATGCAACTTCTCCAACGTCGGCAGGAAGTCTTTCTTCGTCATATGACGACGCTGCGAACGTTCCAGCTTCGTCCCTTCGTTCCACGTGTACATCACAAACAAAATCGCCAGTGTCAGCAAGATGGTGAACCAGCCGCCGTGCAGGAACTTCGCCATGGAGGCCACAAAGAACAGCACCTGAATCGCAAGGAACACCACGGTGAACACCACGGCTCCGACCCGGTGCCCCTGATACCACAAGTACACCGCCAGCAGCACGGTGGTAGTGATCATAGTGATCGTCAACGCCAAACCGTAAGCCGCAGAAATATGTTCGGAATCCTTGAACAACAGCAGCACGGCAAGCGTCGCCACACACAACACCACATTGATGACGGGAATGTACAACTGCCCGCGGGTGCGCGCAGGATAGCGCACCTGCAGATGCGGCATCCAATTCAGACCCGTGGCTTCGGACACCATGGTGAACGCACCGGTGATCAAAGCCTGCGAGGCGATAATGCCGGCGGTGACTGACAGAATGACGGCCACATAACGCACATTCGGGTCCATCATCTGGAAGAACGGGTTCAAACCATCCACATTCGCCAGTTCCGTGTTGTTTTGGTTGCGCAGCATCCACGCGCCCTGACCGAAATAGTTGAAGACCAGCGCAACCTTGATGAATGGCCAGGTGAAATAAATATTGCCACGGCCAACGTGCCCCATGTCGGAGTAAAGCGCCTCGGCACCGGTAGTGGACAGGAAGACCGTGCCCATCAGCGCGATGCCCGCCGCATTATGTGGGCTAAACAGGAATTTCATGCCGTACCACGGGTTCAGCGCCGCCAGCACGGACCAATCGTTGCCAATAGCCATGATGCCAACAACGGCGAGGAAGGCAAACCACACCATCACCACCGATCCGAACACACGGCCGATGCGCTCCGTACCACGCGACTGTACCGAAAACAGCACCAAAATGATGACGACGGTAATCATCAACGTAATGTTTTCATTGTTTTCAAACAACGGCTCCAGCGGAGGTAAGGACCGCAAGCCTTCCACCGCCGAGGAAATCGACACAGCCGGCGTCAGTACGGAATCCGCCAAGAATGCCGCCCCACCGAGCATGGCAGGAATCGCAAGCCACATGCCATATTTACGAATCAGCGAATACAACGCGAAAATGCCGCCTTCGCCCTTGTTGTCGATTCGCATGGCGATGAGCACATATTTGACGGTGGTGATCAGAGTCAACGACCAAAATACCAGCGACAGCATACCCAGCACAGCTTCACGATCAGTGTGGGCAAGACCCCCCTGTCCGGAGAGGAACGTTTGCGCGGTGTACAACGGCGATGTGCCGATGTCGCCATACACCACGCCCAACGCAACGACAGCCATGGCAAAGCTCACCTTGTCGGGCCCGGATTGCAGACGCACCCACCAGCGTGCCAGGGGACCCCTGGAGGCCACCTTGTCGAGCTTCTCGGCTTCCTTGCTTTCCGCCTGCTGCTGCTTGGCAAGCTCCTCGCGTTCTTCCTTAGTGAGACTGCGACGCGAAACCTTAGGTGCATTCGTGAACGTTGCCGCCTTCAGCAACGAATCGTCTGGCTTGTTCGCCATTCCTTTTCCTCCCTTAGAGGGCACTGCGCCCACGTGTGTCCCTCTATTGTAGTCGAGGCTCTCTACCCAGTCGGTATTGCAAGTCCGCAGCACTGCCGATTATGCGGGTTCGCGACAATCACAAACCATCCAGAAGACCCTAGACGAATACCCCTCGCCACAGCGCCAATAGCCCTGACGTCCAAACCCCTCTCGGCGGATCTACCCCGCCACAACGAATACTGCCGGACAGTGCCGCAGTACGCGACGCCATCCGGCAGCCATTGATTGTGTGTGCAAAGGAGAAATGCTACTCGTTCACGGTGTAGCCCTGTTGCTTGCCGTATTCGATAAGCTTGTTCTGCCACGCCTTGATGCCTTCATCCAGCGTGATGGACTTATCGGAGAACGCTGCCCCAACGTTATCGGCGAAAATGGTACGAGCGTGCACTTCGTACGGCAGGAACTGGTATCCGGTAATCACGTCAGCCGCGGCCTGAGCCAGCACTTCGTTGAACTTCTGTCCGCCGAAGTACTCAACCGGATTGCCTTCGGAGTCAGACAACGCGGTCATGTTCAGGAAGTCGTCGCTGGACAGCGTGTCATTGTCAGCCGGGAACGCACCGCCGTCAACGCGCACCTTGATGCCGTCAGCATTGTGGCAAGCATACTCCATGAACTTGTAGGCAGCCTTGACCTTGGCGTCATCGTCGGACTTGATGATAGCCAACGAAGAACCACCGTTCTCAGCATTCTCGGTGCCGCCCTTTTCCCACGTTGGCATCTGAGCCACACGCCACTTACCAGCACCATCGGGAGCGCCCGACAGCAGGTTGTACGGCATCCAAGCGCCGGTCAGCAGACAAGCGATCGATCCATCGTTGAGGCCACGGTTCCAATCGTCCGACCAACCAACGGTCTTGGTGTCGATGAGATCTTCATCAATCATCTTCTGCCAGAATTCATTCCACTTTTCGGCCTTCTCATTGCCGACCAAATCAACCGTGACATTCTCGCCCTTGGTGGCAAACGGTTTCGCACCGGCCTGCCAGGTCATGGAATCGTAGAAACCTGCATCGCCGGAATCAGAGGTAATGTAGGCGCCAGTCGCGCGAATCTTCTTGGCGGCCTCGTAGAATTCATCCCACGTGGTCGGCACTTCAGTAACGCCAGCCTTGTCGAAGACATCCTTGTTATAGAACAGCGCCATCGGGCCGGAATCCATCGGCAGCGCATAGATGCCGCCATTGACATTCACGGAGCTCCAGGTGCCAGGGGTGTAGAAGTCGGAGTAGTCCGAAGCACCCAGGTCAGACAGATTAACAAGGCTGTCACGAATCGCATACTCGGGCAGTGCGTAATACTCGATCTGCGCAATATCCGGAGCGCCAGAGCCAGCCTGCAAAGCATTGTTCAAAGCGGTGTACTCATCAGTATTCGTACCGGCATTGGTGACCTTGACAGTAATGTTCGGATTTTCCTTCTCAAAACCTTTCACCGTACGAGGCAGCGTGGAGTCCCACGACCATACGGTCAGCTGAATCTTGCCGTCGGCATCGGTCTTGGTGTCAGACGCGCTACTGGAGCCGCACGCTGCCACGGAAACAAGCATGGCACCCGCGCCAACTAGGGCAACAGCCTTCTTTGCGAACTTCATCGTTCTGTCCTTTCCTTCCTCGGATGACACAACTGGACTTTATTGTCCAATTTCTGTATCGTTCTATTTCAGAGTAACACGCTTTTAGTGTTTACGCAAATACAAACCTCGAAACGCTGAAATTACAATAGTTATGGGGTATAAAAGAACCATGCAAGATATCGCAACCATTGTCGTTCCACAACGCACCGTAGCATCGGTGCCCCGACGTATCTTCGGCTCATTCGTCGAACACCTTGGACGCTGCGTCTACGGCGGCATCTACGAACCCAGCCACCCCACCGCCGACGAACACGGCTTCCGCCAAGACGTCATCGACCTCGTCAACGAACTCGGCGTCACCTGCGTGCGCTACCCCGGCGGCAACTTCGTCTCCAACTACAACTGGGAAGACGGCACCGGTCCGCGCGAACAGCGCCCGGTGCGCCGCGATCTCGCCTGGCACACCACCGAAACCAACGAAGTCGGCATTGATGACTTCTACCGGTGGAGCCGCAAAACCGGCACCGAAATCATGCTTGCCGTCAACATGGGCACCCGCGGCCTGCACGCCGCACTCGACGAACTCGAATACGTCAATGGCGCCCCCGGCACCGCACTTGCCGATCGCCGCGTCGCCAACGGCATCCCGGAGCCCATGGATATTGCCATGTGGTGCATCGGCAACGAAATGGATGGTCCCTGGCAAGTCGGGCACATGGACCCCGATACCTACGCCACGGAAGTCGAACGCGTGGCCCATGCCATGAAACTCGCCGAATCCGGCCTCGAGCTCGTAGCCTGTGGATCATCCAGCGCCCACATGCCCACCTTCGGCCAGTGGGAGCGAGCCGTGCTCACCAAAGGCTATGCGCATCTCGACTTCGTGTCCTGCCACGCCTACTACTACGATCGCGGCGCCGCAAGCATGCAAGACTTCCTCGCCTCAAGCG
Organism: Bifidobacterium sp. LH_491; assembly: GCF_056356495.1. Lineage (NCBI taxonomy): Bacteria > Bacillati > Actinomycetota > Actinomycetes > Bifidobacteriales > Bifidobacteriaceae > Bifidobacterium > Bifidobacterium sp. LH_491. Next base: position 104,549 of record NZ_JBKEUI010000001.1, on the reverse strand, counting down.
AAGACATGAAGCAGTTCATTGCCACCGTCGCCCAAGCCGCCGACGACGCGAAACACGCCAACAACGGCTCCAAAGACATCGCACTCAGCTTCGACGAATGGGGCGTGTGGTATTCCGACGTATGGAACCAGCAGGAAGCCGAATGGAAAGCCGCCGCCAGCGAAGGCCTACACCACGAACCGTGGCCCATCGCCCCGCATCTGCTGGAAGACGTATATACGGTGGCCGACGCGGTGGTCGAAGGATCGCTGATGATTACACTGCTCGCCAACTGCGACCGCGTGCGCTCTGCCTCCCGCGCCCAACTCGTCAATGTCATCGCTCCCATCATGACCGAGCCGGGCGGACCTGCCTGGCGACAAACCACCTTCTACCCCTTCGCGTTCGCGGCACGGCATGCACACGGCACCGCCTACCAGCTGGCCGGCGAGCGCACCGCCACCATCAGCACGCAAACGTATGGTGATGTGCCGGCCATCGAAGCAGTGCTGACTTGGGATGCCGAGTCGCGCACAGGATGCTTGCTCGCCGTGAACCGCGACGAGACCATCGCCCACGATTTCACGGCCGTTGTCGCATCAGTGATTGGGAAGGAGGCCGCGAATCTGACCGTCACGGATGCGCAACTGTTGCACGACGACGATTGCAAGCGCACCAATACCGCGCAAGAGCCCGAAGCCGTCACGCCGCAAGCCGTTCAGTGTAGTGTCGAGGACGGCTCGCTGAGTGTGAATCTGCCGCCAATCAGCTGGCTCGGCATAGCATTCAGCGCCTAAGCCACGTACAGATGACCATTCGTTGGGGCGTCCACACTATATAACCAACGCCCCAACACTAGTTTCCAATGGAAGTTTCCATTGGAAGTTTACTTGGATTGGCGGCATAATCAGCGCTCATCTGATGCACGCTACCTTGAGAACGGAGCCGGCTGGTCCGCAACCACCTTGTGTTCCAATACTTTCTTCACGGCAACATATCGAGCCGACAAGCGAAGCACTACCACGTATCCGGCCCCCATGATTCTCAACCATCTCCCGCGACTCCATCCTTGCCCACCCATACCGTCCTCTCCGCCCACATCACTGCCCGCTCCTCCAACCTCCCCAGACCATCCCTGCGCCATCCCACCTGCAACACCGTCAACTTCCCCACCAACGCCCCGCCCACGTTTCCGTTTCGGTAGGCGCCTCCGGTGGAAAAATTCCCTCGGAACACCCCATTTGCAAAGTGTGTGTTCACGCCATTGGTGGATCGTGTTTTGTGCGCGTTTTCGACACCCTGGGCCGGAAGGTGCGTGTTTACCACACTCCTGGAATCCCGAAACCGGACGTACGGATGCCGGAAACACACACCTTCGGGATTGGGGACGGAGAGGGGTTCGGGATTGCGGCCCCACCGATGTCGCAAACACACACTTTTTTGGGGGCTGGGGGTGGTGAATGCGCGAGATCGCGACCCCACCAGTGGTGTAAACACACACCTTTGCCTCGAGGAGCCTAGCCGAGGCCGTAAGACCGCGGCGAATGCACAGTTTTGTCGAAGACGGACGCGATACGGCTCAGCTTCATCCGTTCCTGCCACGGCGCGGAGTCCAACGCTATCTTCACCGCCTCAAGCATCACGCGCCGCCCGCAACGCCTCCCGCGCCTTGTTACGTGCGCCCCACCGCCCGTATAGCCGCGCACGGAACGAGGTCAGCGATTCCGTCATGTCGCGAACCAAAACGTCCTCCATCTCCGTACCGTCCACGACGACGAGCCGTCTGGCCTGCGCCTTCAGGGCACTTTCCGCCAGCCCCACGTTCATGCGCGCCAGCCGGTCGCGATGCTCCACGATGATGACGTTCACGGTGGGGTCTGCGAGGATACGGTTTATCTTCCACCGTCTGTCGTTCACGCCAGGCCCGGTTTCCGTGACCACTTCGAGGTGTTTGCATCCCATGCTGAGGGCGAATGCCTTCGACCCCACGCCATGAGCGAGTGGGGTACGATCGACACAGCGTGTGGGGCCACATATTTGGTGAGTATTTACGACAAAGCGGGGGAAGACTCACGTAAAACCAGCGAATATGAGACCGGAACCATCTCCGCCTTACCACGTTCGCCCGACTCGATTTGGGCAAGCACCGAATTCACTGCCAATGTAGCGATATCCTCACGCCCAGGATTGACAGTAGACAGCGACGGATAGGTGAAACTCGACTGTTCCACATCGTCGAAGCCCATCACTTGAATGTCCGCCGGCACACGCTTGCCGCGTTCAACCAACGTCCGCAACACACCCCACGCCAAGCTGTCATTCAACGCAAACACCGCGTCAAATTCCACACCAGCGTCAAGCAGCCCCGACACAGCCCGGGCACCGCTAGCACTATCCCAGCATTCCGTTTCAACAATCAACCGTTCATCAACCTCAATCCCCGCCTCGCGCATCGCCATCCGATACCCCAAGGTCCGCAAGCTGCGCGACGAGGTTTGCAAGCACTCATGCAGGCCGCCAATAACCGCAATACGACGGCATCCAGCATCGAGCAAATGCTTGGTCGCAGCTGCAGACGCCTCACGATTGCGAATCACCACATGCGGTGCTGCAATACCAAACAATCGCTCGCCCAGCATCACCAGTGGATAGTTGCCGTCGAACTCATGCGCATCCATGGATTCCATCAACAGCGGGCTGAACAACAGACCATCCGCCGGACGATTACCCATCGAGCGCACACTTTGCAGCTCACGTTCGCGGCTATTCGATGTCGATTCGACGATCACACCGTACCCACGCTCGCGAGCGCGAGCCAACACCGCCTCCGCTAAATCGGCGAAATACACTTGATGCAGATCCGGCACTACCAACTTCAACAAATGGGTGCGGCCAGAACGCAAATTACGCGCCGCAGCATTCACTTGATACCCCAGCGAATCAACTGCTGCGGCGATTTTTCGACGCATAGCGTCACTCATATATGGGCGGCCATTGAGATAGTTCGATACTGACGCCGTAGATACTCCGGCGGCTCGTGCCACATCCAGAATGGTCACCACAGGTTTGCCACCCATGACTGCTCCTATCACCACTGATACTTCGATTCAGATAGTGCGACAGTACATATAAATGTAACATATTGTATCGATACGCACAATAATTCACAGCATATACACAATCATTGTTACATCGCTCACATTCCCTAACGAAATACACACACCACGGTTCTTATCAGCAACTTTTACGCCTTGGGAACATATGATTGACAATTTTTTATATTATGCCACATGAGCGCTGGCTACCCGACCCCCTACACCCCTCAAGCCCTGCGAAACCTTGCTTCCGGGCAATCACACTCCATACACGTCACGCGTGGTGGCACGAGTCGCCCGAGCCACATCGGCCACGGATAAGTCCAACGTTTGAGCAAGCGCATCTAACGTATACGGAATCATGTACGGCGCATTAGTTCGCCCACGATACGGCATCGGCGTCAAATACGGCGCATCCGTCTCCACCATAATGTGCCCCAATCCCACGATACGCGCAGACTCACGGATACCCTCGTTGCCTTTATACCCTACCGTGCCAGAACAGCTCATATACCAACCCTGCTCCCGCACGATCTGCCCCATCTCAGCGTCACCCGAGTAGCTGTGGAATACCGTTCGCTCAGGAGCGCCATCGGCCAACAGCGTTTCAATCACCTCACGATGGGCGTCGCGGTCATGAATCTGCAACGGTAAATTCAACTCCTTGGCCAACGCGATATGGTCACGGAACGCCTGGCGCTGCAAGGCCATAGCCGACTCACCCGTACGAAACAGATCCATACCCGTCTCGCCAATGGCCACCACCTCGCGCGAATACGTCAAGGCCAGGCGACGCACCTCCTGCAACGCTTCGTCAAACGGCACATCGTGATGCGGCTTATACCGCACTGGCAACCCATCAGGACCAGGCGCCCCACGATGCCCGTGCAGCACCGACTCGTTGGGATGAATCGCCAAGGCCGCATGCACCACGCCGGGATGTTCACGCGCCATATCGACCGCCGTCATCAAGGCAGGCAACTCGCACCCGCAATCGATCACGCCCTCGACACCCACCGACTGCGCCTGCACCAACAACTCATCAACGCTATACACCGGCACATCCGGCTGCCCTTTAGCGGCCGCCTCATGACTCATGGCACGCGAAAAAGGCACCACCGACGCCACATGCGTGTGATTGTCAATGACCCGGGCGTCCGCCGGCAACGGTTCGGGAGCGGGAGCCCAGCTGCGATCGCGATGTTTGCTCATGACCGCCAGTGTAGACCGACGCCATGAAGGACATGCGACGTTCACAGCCTACTGGCGGCGAGCCCCCTCGTAGAAATATCCGACTAGCGCCTGCCGATACCCATCATCGCCACGATTGCTGTACGTGAACGCCAGCACAGCGTCGGCCGGCAACCCCTGCTCCGTCCACGGCAACGCGTGAGACAAATCCAAGCCAGCAGGCACTTGCGACTGGGATGCCCCATTCTCAACAGTATTGCCGGATGTGCCCGACTTGGCATCGCCATTATTGCTCGCATCGGCCTGCTTATCTCCCTGCGCGCCAGTCTGCACGTCAGCCTGCACCGTGACGCCACCTTGTTCGAGTACGTTCACCACACCCTTTGACAATACCTGCGACAAAGGCACAATCCATCCATGCTCTGCCATCGACTCAAAGGTGGCGCGGGGAGCGATCAGCGTATTGATATCACCCGCCTGAATACGAGCCGTCAACGACACCGTGGAATCCATAACGCCAGACTCACTATATAAACCTTGCGAATCTACATTTAGCGTCAGATTTGCATCACTGGACACCAAGTCGGCATCCAAGCCTTCGTTGGAGGCCGCCGACGAGACCAACTGCTCCACTTTTGATGACGACTTGCCCATGTTCACAATGCCGACGCCCAAATTAGGTTCCGGCGGTTTGGTAACGAAGTGGAATATCAATACCCCGACGATAGAGACGGCAGCCACGATGGCCACCAACCCCACCAGAAAATGCTGAGCAAAAAACGGCAGCTTCTCCCGCCACGGCAGCTCGCGCAACGTGAGCCATTTCGACTGCTTGGTATATTCGTTCGCGCTCGACAAAACAGCAATAGCCTCCTGCTGCCCATCACTGAGCGTATATTCACCGACAGTGCGAGACCCCTGTGTCACGGAATCATCTTCTCGGGAATCCACTACCGGTTGGACCGCATCGCCCGTCTCGGTCTGTCCGGTGTTGTCGTGCATGCCGGTTTCACTCATATGCCGCCCCTCAACTGTCTTATCAACTGTATTGCCAACGGAACGCTACAACGATGCAGTTTAGCATCTTGAACTGTGCTTCCCGACGACGGTTTGTCGGCCATCCATTTATCTCTTCGCGCAATACAACGCCCATGACGCCAGCGTCACACCATCGGCAATCCAATAGCCCGCTGTGGAGTCTTTACGCACGGGGGTATCATCAACCTACGCATTCTCCCAGTGTATGCCCCTTGCGCCTACAATGTGCTGCATGAGCCCAACTTCATTCACCGTCGAAGAGCCCCGCCATATCCTAGTAACCGGCGGAGCTGGCTTCATTGGGGCGAATTTCGTTCATTACGTTGCCCGTCACCATGCCGAAGTGTATGTCACCGTGCTTGATGCTCTTACTTACGCAGGCAATCTCGCCAATCTTGAAGGTTGCGACCCCCAGCAGATCACGTTCATGCATGGCGATATCACCGACGCTGCGCTTGTAGAGCACATCACCAATCCTGCTTTCGGCAATGATTCAACCCATATCAGCCCACGTCCAGCCGTGGACGCCATTGTCCATTTCGCCGCGGAGTCGCATAACGATAATTCCATCATCGACGCCCGCCCATTCTTACACACCAATATTGACGGCACCCATATACTCCTGGAAGCCGCGCGACGGCACAACCTCCGTTTTCACCATGTCAGCACCGATGAAGTCTACGGCGATCTTGCACTCGATGACCCACACCGCTTTACCGAAGAGAGCCCCTATCGGCCTTCCAGCCCCTATTCTGCCTCCAAAGCCGCCAGCGACCATCTAGTCCGCGCATGGCATCGAACGTATGGCGTGCCCGTCACCATTTCCAACTGCAGCAACAATTACGGACCGTGGCAGCATGTGGAGAAGTTCATCCCCCGACAAATCACCAATCTGCTTGCCGGTTTACGCGCAAAACTCTATGGCGACGGCCTTGCCGTACGCGACTGGATCCATGTCGAAGACCATTGCTCCGGAGTATGGGCCGTACTCACCCGAGGACGCATTGGCGAAACATATCTTATAGGAGCTGATGGTGAACACAGCAATATCGATGTGCTCGCCATGATTCTTGAGCGCATGGGGCATCGCCCCCAGGATTTTGACCATGTTGCCGACCGTCCCGGCGCTGATCGGCGTTACGCTTTGGACGCAAGCAAGATACGTCGAGAACTGCATTGGGAGCCGCAATTCACTGATTTCGCAGCAGGTCTAGACAGCACCATTAACTGGTATCAAACCCATCAACAATGGTGGGGGCCTTCCAAAAAGCAAACCGAACAACGCTATCAAGCACAGGGACATTGACTCTCTCGCCGCAGCGCTGCCCCTTCCAGTTCGATAATCTTCCAGGCAGCGTATTAGCGCAACCGCTCGTACACACGGTGCACGGCGTACGCCGCCAAAGTAATACCATCCATAATGGAGCCAGCTTGGATCATGGCGTCGATTTGCGCAGCGTCACGCCACATGAACTTCACTTCGGCGCCACCATCCGAACAGTACGTTCCTTCGTCCGCGCTCATTGCCTCCGCATCTTGTACGCTCATGTCTACGATGGCTATGGAGTCGCGCAGCTTGCTGGTATTGGCATGCATGGTTTGCATGATTTCCACCGTGTCCGCTTCCAACCCCACTTCAGCACGTAGCTCACGTCGAGCCGTTCCTATTATGGTTTCGCCTTCCAGCCCTACGCTGCGCGGAAACTCCCATTCAAATGTTTGGGTGGCAATACGCCAGTGCAACACCAGCAGTAGTTTGCCGTCACTGCGCCGGGCAACGCACACTGCAGAAGGCTGACCGCCTCGAATCTGAGCGAATTGAACGTGATAGGTCGTCGACGATTCTTCCTGGGGCTCGCCCTGTGATGGTTCTGGCGAAACTTGCGCGTCAATAACAACAAAATTGGTAGTGTCATCCGATTCATACACCACGGTTTCATCGTGGGTCACCAACCGAGTCTCCACTCCAGCATGAATTGCTGCTTGTACGCTCTTACGATCGTCTTGCCCGTTGCTATGCCGTTCCATCGTCTACCTCTTACGCTTATTGGCAACGCGTATTCAAGTTTTCCGCCTAAGCCTCATTGCCTACTGCGGCATGGATGCTTCCGCAGCTGCACTTGTCTACACTAAGGCGCGCCAACCGCTCAAGCAGCTGGCACGCCTTAGCATCAATTAGCGCTGCAACAGCGGCGCCACCTGCTCTTCGTACGCCGTCAACGCCGTATCGATGACCTGGTGCATGTCGTAATACTTGTAGGTACCCAAACGACCACCGAACACCGTATTCTTCTCCCCGGCCTCCAAATCGACATAACGCTGGTACAACGCCTTATCCGCATCCGTGTTCACCGGATAATACGGCTCGTCCCCACGCTTGGCGAAGCGCGAATACTCCTCCCACACCACGGTCTGCCCGGCCTTGACCCGATCGGCACGCTCGGGATTGAAGTTCTTGAACTCGATGGCGCGGGTGTACGGCACGTCCGCATCGGAATAGTTCATAACCGGGCAGCCGAAATGGTTGTCCTCCGCATAACGAACCTCCTTGAAGTCCACGGTACGCCACTGCAGCTCGCCCAACTCATAGTCGAAATACCGATCCACAGGACCCGTGTACACCACTGGAACACCCGCTTCGGCCAACGCCTTCTTGTTGAACGGCTGGCTCTCGTCAAAGAAATCAACGCCAAGCTCGATGCTGATCTTCGGGTCTTCGATCATACGCTCGAACCACGCGGTATAGCCATCCACAGGAAGACCTTCCCACGTATCCTTGAAATAGCGGTTATCGTAGTTGAAGCGCACTGGCAAGCGACGAATAATGCTCGCCGGAAGTTCGCCGGGATCGGTCTGCCACTGCTTGCCCGTATAGTTCTTGATGAACGCCTCGTACAGGGGACGTCCAATCAGCTTGATGCCCTGATCGTTGAGATTCTCCGGCTCCACATGGGCGTATTCGCCGGCCTGCCCCTCAATCAGCTTCTGCGCTTCCTGCGGAGTGTAATGCGCATGGAAGAACTGGTTGATGGTGCCCAAGTTAATCGGCAGCGGATACACCTCACCGTTATGGGTCGCCCACACACGATGCACATAGTCGGTGAACGACGTGAACCGATTGACGTAATCCCACACACGCTTATTCGACGTGTGGAACAAGTGCGCGCCATACTGATGAATCTCGATGCCTGTTTCCTCATCGAAATACGAATACGCATTGCCACCGATATGCTTGCGGATATCGATGATATGCACGGTCGCACCCGCGCGCTCCGCGGCCTGCTGGGCCACCGTCAAACCGAACAAGCCGGCACCCACCACCACCAAATCAGGATAAGTTGTTTGCGTCATGATGCGGATTCCTCCTCTGATTCAAGCATCGTCAATGTTACTGACATCATATCGAACATTATTTATGTTCGACACTGCCATCACCGCTGTTATCGAACTTTTGCACATTTATGTCATTAGCAAAAATTCGTTCCCACGTCTCCATAGAAGGCAGATTGTAGTTCCGATATTGCGCCGATAAACGCGTCCAATGCTTGTTGAGACTCCTGACCAAATGATATGCCTCGCGCACATACGCTCGGAACTGCCTGTCATTACGCTTCAACCAGGTTACCGAGTTACCGTCAGGAGAAGTCACCAATGCGGAATCAATACCCTCAAATGCCAGCCATGTCCACGAGGAATCTTGCGCTGAAATAGCGACATCTGGACGTTCCGCCTTACTCGCATCCTTACGCGACACCATGCTTTTTGCAATGAGTTTCAACGCATTGCGATACCGATATTTGGCGTCGGTAGGCCGCAATCGAGGAGAGATACCATCATGATCAGGGTCCGGGAACGCTTCAAACGAGTCTTCGGACTGCGCATCTTCAAAGGTGGAACGCAACGCGCGAATCTCGCCCAGTTTGGTCGGCAAACAATCCACGATGTATGCAGGTCCACGCATAACATCTTTCAATGCTTGATGCCGCAACGCCATTGCCGAATACGTAAAGCGTAAGCCAAGACTCGCGTCACCATACAAGAACTCAAACAACACACGCGATACCGGTTTCCCAGGCTGTGTCAGCAAGGCGGCTATCCACCGATTGCGCTCAGTGAAATATTCTTCCCATCCCCGTGCAGGATCCTTGCTGTGCCATGCCTGATGCCACACAGCAACTCCCGGCAGACAAACTGTAGGATACCCCGCACGTTTGGCACGAAGTCCATACTCAATATCATCAAACTTAATGAACACCGGCAACGAAAGCCCGACATCTTCCAATACTCGCACCGGTATGAGGCACATCCACCAACCGTTGAAATCCTCATCAATGCGCTGGTGACGAGCAGGGGTGTCACGTAATGGCTCAGCGGCAAAATCATGGTTGTATCCCATATTCAATGAGGGGTGCATCCACATACGCCGCCAGTCAATTCTCTCGCCTTGCGTATACAACATGGTGCGATTGTCCAGATGCAGCATGCCGCCCCCAACCAAGGTTGGCTTAATGGTGTAGTCAGCAAACTGCACCGCGCGAAGAATCGCTTCCGGCTCGCTGATTGCATCGTCGTCAAGCAACAAGCAATATGCGCTTACACCATGACGAACTGTCTCGTACATGCCGCGAGAAAAACCGCCGGATCCGCCCAAATTCCGCTGCCGAATATACGTCAGCTGCGGCCCAAGCTCCGACTGCACTGCCGCAAAACCTTCCTGCTGCGACACCAAATCAGTGCCCTGATCGGTGCAATACACCGTGTCAAGACGGTCGCGCAACTGTGGCTCTGCCGCAATGGTTTCCAGCTGTCTCAAGCAATATGAAGGACGGTTAAATGTGGCTATCGCAATGGACAACGACGTATCTGCAACCGCGGTTCGACATTGTGCCGGTACTTGCCATTGCGCATTGCGCACTCGGATATCGTGATCATTGCCAGCCTCGACATCAAACCAGCAATAACCCCCATCCATCATGTCAGTAAGCGCAACACTGATTTCATAACGCTGCCACTCGTCACCGTTCACCGCGACCGTGCCAGCGGGAAAAAGCAACCCACGTCCGTTGGACCGTTGCGCAGCAACTGTTCCTTCACCGCAAGCCTCTAATACCAGTCGGATTGTGCGCACCTGCGTCCATCGACGCCAATATGCAGCAGGAAATGCATTGAAGAATGTGCACAATGAAGCGCGGGCACCCACTCTCACCATGAGTTCATTACGACCAACGAACGAGAACGCCCGATTCGTGGCACCTTGAGCTTTGTTTCCCGCCAAACTCCGCCGCACCAATGACTGTATCTGCGTTTGGTTCATTCGCTGCATGTCCAACTGTTGCATATCGATACGTGGATCAAGCAACGTTTCAGGGACTACGGGCTGCGTCCAATCCAACGCATATAACGGCCATACCTCGTCGGCGTCCCGGACGGGGAACACCACCCGAACCACACTTTCCCACGCGGTTGACGTTTTGGTTGCAGCCATGTTTCCCGTCCTTTCCGTTAACTTTCCGCCATGCCCATTACGCCGCATCGTGCGGTTCAGCACTGTCCTCGCCAACCTGCGTAATCATCAGGGCTCGGTCACTCAGCAGCGCATAATCACGATTACGCTCATCTCGAATGACGAAATCACATGCGTTTTCGTCCAATGCAACACCCACAGCATCCGTCATATTGTCATCCGATGTACTGGGAACCCGCAATGACGTAATAAGTCGAAACTCACCATCATTAAATACGTTAAGAGGAAACTCAAATCGAACAATTCGATGCCCGTGGTTACGCATCTTCAATACTTTCGCCCCGGTGTCATAGCTAATGCCTCCCCGACGAAGATCATGTAATGCAATCGCTAAATAAAAATCACCCGGCTCATCATACTGGTACTCCACAGCAAAAGAGAACACATCCGAAGAACGGTAAATTTTTGTTTCCAGCGGATATGTGCGCAATACGGGGCATTGCGCATTAAGTCCATTCGCAAACCCTCCTCGGGCTTGCGTATTTTCAGCCGCCAGTTTCCTCTCACTTGCCAAATTTGCCAGCGTGTATTCCTGCGATACGGTCTCCGGATCGCCAATAGTCACTATGCGCCCGTCAGCAATCATCATTGCTCTGCTACAGTACCTCTTCACCGCACCCATGTCATGTGTCACCAAGATAACGGTTTTGGTGGGGTCTTTTTTAATTTCCGTAAAGAAGTCATCGCATTTGCGTTGGAATGCTTCATCGCCTACGGCCAGAACCTCATCCAACACCAATATGTCGCCTTGAGCTTTGATGGCAACGGAGAACGCCAGCCTTACCTGCATACCGCTGGAGTAGTTCTTGAGTTTTTGGTCCATGAACTCTTCAAGTTCTGCGAACTCGACAATGTCGTCATACATATCATCGACTTGCTCACGGGTAAAACCAAGAAGCGATCCGTTGAGGTATACATTCTCGCGACCGGTTAATTCCGGGTTGAAGCCAACTCCCAGCTCGATAAACGGCACGAGTTTACCGCGCACATTGATACTGCCGGTTTCTGGATAATAGATTTGTGAAATCAGTTTCAGCAGGGTTGATTTACCGCCACCGTTGCGGCCGACGATGCCAAAGAATTCACCTTGATGCACTTCAAAGCTTACATCTTTGAGGACTTCCTGCTTCTTATAGCCTTTGATGCCTTTAGTCCAGTTGATGAACGCCTGCTTCATGCCGGTGGCTTGCTCAGTCGGCAGCTTAAAAGACTTGGAGACATGTTCCGCAGATAGGACTACGGGAGAGTCTTTATGTTCGTGTTGTTCCTCGCTCATTACATCACCTCGACGAACTTACGGCTATTGCGACGGAATACATAAATACCCAGGATAAGCAAAATTATCGTCAGGGCAATGGGGATAATCTGTACCAAGGGATTGGCGAATTCCGTCCAGATGGTCGGCTGAGTTTCCGGCGCAATGAAATTGTGCCGAATATCTTGAATCGTCTGTGCGAAGGGGTTCAGCAGTTCCAGACGCGCAAGTGTAGCGAGCATACCGCCACGATCCGTAACATAACTCAATGGATAAATGATTGGCATGGCATAGAAAATCAACTGTTGGACCACATCCCAGATATGCGCGATATCGCGGAAATATACGTACATCGTAGACATGAGCAAAGTCACTGCCAACGTGACCAGATACAGTTCAAACACGTTAAGGGGCAGCATAACCACTCGCCATGTGAATTGCACTCGCGCGAATAACGCAAACACCAATACCACAAGCAGGTTGATAGCATAGCTAATCAAGGCACCCATGGTGGCGGAAACCACTACGATATAGTTGGGGAAATGAATCTTGCGCAACAAATCACCACGGTCGACCACCGAACGCAATCCTATATTTGTTGACTCCGTAACGAATTGCCAGGAACTAATACCCAAAAGCAATACCACCGGATATGTGGGTGTTCCGTCGGACATACGCAAAAACTTGCCAAACACCACGTACATGACGCAGAACATCATCAGCGGTTTCAGCACCGACCAAGCAATGCCAAGGAAGGAACCTTGGTACCGTAGGCGAAAATCAGTTTTCACCAAGCCACGGAGCACAATCCAAGCGTAGCCGTAGCGTTCCGCTAATCTATCAACCATCTTTTTCACGCATGCCATACTAACAAAGTTATCTATAACGGACGGTAAAAACAAAATACAGTGTCTCCGCCCTTTTAACAGCAGGTGGAGACACTGCGAAAATCTTCAGACATCTTACATGTCGAGGTAGTTCTTCCAGAACCCGACGGACGTCAGCTCCTCGCGAGCCGCGGCGTATTCCTTGCGCAGCCGATCAATGTTCGCCTTGTAGTACCGCAAATCACGCGAGTAACGCTTCTTGATTGCCTCGTAACGCGCGGAATCCTTGACCCGAATCGTTCCCCTGCGGTTGTACCAATCCAACACAATCAACTTCTTCTTGCCACGAATCACACCAGCCGGATACACCCAGCCCTGGAACGGAATCACCGCATACCCCTCGCCCTCCGACTTCAGGTAACGCTGCCCATTGTCCGTCACCAAATCATGCAGACGCTGCACGCGCGTTCGGGCTTTGTCCCCGTCGATCAGCTGCCTGTCCACCGACGCCAAATCGAAGCCAGCCAGATCGGGATCCTCGCGCACAATCCGCTGCAGCTCCTCGAACCCGACCAACTGCTCCTTGCGACGGTTCGCCTCCATGAAGCTACGCTCCGCCTGCCCCTTCGCCGAAATGAACCCCGGCCCCTTGAGGAAATCCTCGAACGCATCGAGACACAGCTCCGCGTTCTCATAACCAAACTTCTTCAACTCAAGACGAATATTGTTATGCAATTCATACATAAAGTCAGCTTTTGGAGCCATGCCCGTGGTCGCCTGCGCAATCATAGTGTTGCGCGTGGTCTGATATCTCTCCACAGCTGCGTTATACCGTACGTGGAACGACATGTGCCAAATACACAGGCTGTTCATCGTGATAAAGCCTGTCTTACAGCGAATACCATATTCCGCATCATCGCAGCGGACAAACACCGGCAACGGCAAACCATTGCGTTCAATCACCGACAGAGGGATGCAACAATACCACCATGCTGCGTACATATTGTCTTGCTGCCATTTACTGGGAGTATACAACTCGTTATAAATCAAATCCTCGAATATCGTGGTGCGCAGAGGAGGCTTGCATGCAGCAAACGTGCCGACAGGCGTCATATGTCCTAAATCTTCCCACTGATCTTCGCCTACCTCGTAGTTCAGCATCGCGCCGCTGATCATACGCTCGCGGTACTCATCCTTCACGATCCGCAACAGATTGTACGTACGCTTGATGCTCTCCGGCGACACCGCCACGTCATCATCCATCAGCAACACATGCGTCGCCTTGGGAGACTGCTCCATCGCCTCGATCATGCCACGAGTGAAGCCACCGGCACCGCCCACATTCTCGTTCGGACGCACATGCACACGATCCGAACTCAACGCGACCGCATCCAACGTGCGACCATTGTCGATCACATACATCGTGAAATGACGCGAAATGTCATCATCGCAACCCAGAATCTGATCCTTGACCAAAGCGATGTTGCGCTCGATGAACGACTCCTTCTTAAACGTCGTGGTCGACAGCACCAACTCCACGTCACGCAGCTCGCCGTCGCACTCCAACGCATAATACCCATCACGCAGCCACACCGGACCATCCGATACAATACGGAACCCAACAAGCACCATATCGTCCGTAACCCGCAACGGCAAATCCACCGAACGCCACTCGTCCGAAGCCGGCACCGAAGCAGAGACACCCTCCACCACCAAAGGCTCCGCCGCAAACGCATCCCCCATCGCCTGCTCCACCACACACGACGCGCCACGCAGCTCCACATGCAAGGAAAACTCACGAGCCGTGGTAAACTCACGCAACTTCCGCACCGACAACGCATTGAAATACGTGGTGAAATCAAACACGCCTGCGCCTTGCAGCAACCACGCCCCGTTATCTGGAGTAAACAGTGCATCCGACACGCAATACATCGAAGGGTAAGCCAAAGCACGAGGGTTAGATTCCAGCAACACATTCGCAAACTTTAATGTTGTCATGAGTCCAATAGCCTCCATAAAAGAAATTACTGACAGATAATCATACTATCAAGTGCGCCAAAATATCGTTAGTCGCTGCTTTATGCTTCATAAGCTGATAACCCTACCGACACAGTGCAATCGACACAGCAGACCCCGTTATGAGTAGGATATTCGTCACTATCCATATGAGGATGGCGCCTCGTGAAAAGGGAGCTTGCTCTTTGATAACTTTCCACAAGAACATTACCAACAACGCCGTTGCATTAAGAACGACGAAGCCCATAAGCGCAACAACGAACACAATATTGGTAAAACTCATACCTGCAGACGCTTCTACCGCCGCCCCAGAAAAAGAAATACCTGCATTTACAATGAGTGCGACCGACGCAAATATGCCTAGTACTCCTACATGACTTAGACTCGACCTCTCTTGCAATTTACGCACGTCATCCGCCGCATTGTTCATGGCTATATCCACTTCCTTCAGCCTCTGATCAACAGAGTCAAAAGAATCCTGGATTTGAGAACTTACGTGATTTCGTACACTGTGCATACAGGTTAACTGGAAAGAGAGCCATATCGACTCTCGCCACAGCTTGTAAAGGAGCATGAACGCATCCGAACGGATGTCATCCGGATGCATATTTCCTTCTCCAGAATCTAGAAACACGACAATCTTACCTAAATTGCCACTTTGTCTTTCGGCATCTCGGATAACCTCATCCAAACACCAAGGTGTATTCCATACACCATTCGACACTAGAGCAGCAAACCCCAAAGATAATAATTCAGGAGAAGTCTCCTCATTCAAAATAGAAGTAACTCTTTTAGTATATCCCGCAAGAGAGCCGTCTTCTTCAATGTTTTCATGAACGCATAGTTCTCTCAATACAGATGCCAATTCGCCGTAAGATCGCAAATGCTCCGGACGCATAGATTCTATCATCTTTCCCCATTCACCGATGTATACGAATTTGACAGAGCCATCATTTTCGCTAGCCCCATACGCACGATTTTAGAATAAACAGAACCACATCGCGGCCTTCCCCAGTGTTCTTCCCCTGGGGAGTATAAACTTTCTTGCAGAGATCCGACTCACCTACTGGTTAGCTAGCAACCTATCCAGCCAACCTAAACTCTTGAAGGATAACAGATGCAAGCCACACGAATACGGTATTTTGACATTGCAAAAGGCATTGCCATAATGAGCGTAATCTTAAGCCACAGCATCCTACGTTCAGAATATTCCACTCCATCGATCCAAAGTTGGGCACTGAACCTATGCTTCTCTTTCCACATGCCGCTCTTCTTCATATTGTCGGGATACTTCCTCAAACCAGAACGTCCTTTCTCGTGGAAGAAAAAAAACAGGAACTTCTCTACACCTACTCAATTACCGCAGCCGGCGTTATACTCCTCAACTCTGTATACGCCTACTGCACCCACACCGGAGCCAAAGAAATTTTTGCGGGCTGGACTGCCGCCGCATTTTATGGAGCGGGTGATATAGCCCCTAATTATTTATGGCCAGTACCTTACCGCATAGGTGCCATTTGGTTCTTGCTTGCATTATTCTGGTCTCAACTATTCGTGCATTACATTGCCGCCAAAAGATACGCTCCACTAGCCGTACTGGCTTCGTTTTGCATGGGTTACTTCAGCTCATCCATCTTTTGGTTCCCTCTGAGCATTCAAGCGGCCATGACCGCTTCGTTATACGTATACTTGGGCTATCTACTGAGAAAATACAACGTATTCACATTACTCAATAAACATACATTGCTATATTCAATACCAGCTGCGGCATGGATAGTCTTTTTGCTCTTTTACCCTGGACTCAATATTGCATTAAACCAATACGGGAAAGGATGGTATGTTCTCCTCGCTCTGATCGGCTCATTGGCCGCATCCACCTGCATAGTGGGCATAAGTGCATTACTGGACCGATACCTTAATTTTATCGCCACACCCCTAGCTTTTTGCGGACAATACACACTTGCCCTGCTTTGCGTACATCTTTTGGAGGATGATACAATCCCATGGAATATCGTCATGCCCATAGTTACATCACTGACAGATGGTCATGCCACCGGTTTTGTGCTTTTTCTAATCCGGTTCACATTCGATTGCGTCCTGGCATGTGGGCTTTACCATATTCCAAAAGTAAACGTGCTGTTCTATCCCTCACTACAAGGGAAAAGACTTTAATCCAGCGTGGAAGTGCCGAGAACGCCACTTCCACATCATTTGACTCTAAAACCTCTATGCCTCTTTATCACTTGGAATAGGTCTTCTATTCCAAGTGACGCAAAGGGCGTCATCATTAGCGCGAAGGGGAAAGTGTAAACACTCTTTGCCTCCCAGAAAAGAAAACAAGTAAAACCACCAATGACGGTAAGCGCAACGCAGCCCCTTACAAAGCCGGCTACTTCATCATTCTCTCTATAAGATTTCCACAACCCCATTGCGGCAAAAATATAAAGAATCGACTGGAACACATTCATATACGATATAAGTAGCTTATATAGCCGAGGAAAATCATTAAGTAAGATTCTAACACCATTTCCCGAAGCCCCGGAATAATATAAGCTCTGATAAGTCGGCTCCGCCCATTCCGAAGTTAATTTATGCGCAAAGAAATCCATGGCAGAAATAGGATTCTGCATAAAATTCAACACAATAGACCTCAACGATTCGGAAATCATCTTGGACTGACAAGACAGCTCTCCCCCACAGATATTGTATGCATCCAACGCAACCGAGGTCCACCACCCTGAATTATTACCATTCCCTTCCAAACCAATCTGCACCCATGCAAGTTGAGGAATACCCTTGCCAAAAGACACGCCTGTGATATGTTCAACAACAAAAACTGGCAAATTACTGATTTGCTTTGCCATCACGAACAGAATAATAACCCCAATTGCACCTACATACTGCTTTCTCATCAAAAAAAATAGCACAGATGCAATTGACACTGCGATCACAAAGATCACAACAGTACCTTTTATGCTCATTGCAACCGCACTTAGCAAAAAACCCGTTCCAAGAAGAACATAACGCCTACTTGGCGAGACGGCACGACACGCGCTGAGGACACATAGCATCCCCACGACAACAAAAAATAAGCCACCAGTATTGTTATACACAAATGCTGAAAGCATCTCCATGGGAAGAAACAACGCAATAACCACCATTAATACACGTTGCACCCTATCCGATATTCCCATCATTCGCGTAATGTAATAAATGCATACCGCCATGCCAGACGTCAAAAATGCATTGATTATCTGAAGTCCAAAGATGTTTCCCACGCCCACTATTTTCAGCTGCGCAGCAAACCACAACATGCCACCAAGCTGATATGGATACCATGAAAAATAGTTATAAAAATTAGGTACGCCAAATCTTACCTCAGGCTGCCCAGATACGAACCGACCATAGTCCCCCTGCACGAATGCTGCCGCTGATTCCAGCAACGACTGCGAATCGTTATACCAAAAACTACCCTTCGCTTGCAAAAAACAAAGCCAAGCACATGAAATAACGAGAACTACCATAAACAGCATTGCCGGTCTCCACCTTGACGGACACCACCGCAGCAACCCACTCAAAGGCAGAATTATACATAAGATTGCAAGTACTCCAAACAAAAAAAATACCGAAGGCAAACCAGCCGTGATCATTATTGATTCGTTAAGCGGATTAACTTCTATATCTTGATCGGCGACTCGGAAAAAAGCTGTAGAAAAAACAGAGCCAATCCCCAAAAACACACATATGAGAAAGGCACACATCAAAAAGAAAACTACACAAAAACGATACACTCGCCGAGATAAGGAAGAACAAACCATTTTCCCTCCGATCAATCGCCCTCGCACTACGTTCCATCACTGATATATCATCTAACGGTATAAATACCCGCACCGACGTACAGTAAAAGCATCTTATCGACCCGTAGGTATTAAGCTTAGATTCCAGAGACTTCCAGAAACAAGAAATTCACTCGTCAATGTTACAAAACCATGCACCAACAATCATAATGCGATGAATTTTAAATACCTTCCACTCCGCTAAGCCCAGATCACCCCGCCACATACGAAAAGGCAGTATAATCCGCAGTTATCGCTTTTGCGCCTAAAACATCCGCCAAGACAACTACGAACGTAGTGTGAAAAGTCTTTCTTATCCTGGCAGTCAGAAAAGCGACTATCAAAGGCGCGCGATCTACTCAAGAACCTTCTCGATGCAATATCGAGGACGCTTCTTGGACTCCATATATATTTTTCCGACATATTCGCCAATGATTCCCATAGACAGCAATAAAAATGCACCCACGAACCATAAGGAACACATCAAGGATCCCCACCCAGCTACAACATGCCCAGAAAAAACCGAAAAAAGAGTATATCCAAGCACTACGATGCCCACCAATAAAGAAAAAATCCCTAAGCCTGTGACAAACTTCAACGGCTTTGTTGAAAATGAGGTAATTCCCTCCCATGCAAAAGCCAACATTTTTCTTAGAGGATATTTAGATTCTCCAGCTTTACGAACCCCACGCACATAATAAACCCTCCCAGACGTGAATCCGATGGAAGGAACCATACCACGTAAAAATAGATTAACTTCGCCGTAATCGGCCAAAGCTGCAAGCGCAGACCGCCCCATAAGACGATAGTCTGCGTGGTCAGGAATCGTTTCAGCCCCCATCCATGCAAAAATCTTATAAAACATTTCCGCACTAGCACGCTTAAACCATGTATCTTGCCCCCTGGAAGAGCGTACACCATACACAACTTCACATTTTTCGACAGCAAATTTATGAATCATTTCGTCAACTGCATCAACGTCGTCTTGCAAGTCCGCGTCCATCGATATGGCAGCATCACACCCCGCTTGATAGGCGTACATCAATCCTGCATATAAAGCATTTTGATGACCTCGATTATGAGCTAGTTTTACTCCCCCAAATATGTCCGGATAAGTGGAATGGAGTAAAGACACCTCCTCCCAAGTGGAATCAGTAGATCCATCATCTACAAAAAAATCCGGCTTTTTGTCGAAATCTCATTGCCGTTCAGCAGGGTTTGAAACTTCTTCATAAGGACATTCGCCGTATACGAGAGTCCCTCAGCTTCGTTATAACAAGGAAGCACAAAGAAAATTATGGGAGCATGACCCTCCTTAGAAAACTCTACCAGGCTCATAGTCTCAACCTCTCCTTACGTTAAATCCACTACTGCTAATGTAGCAACACAAAAGCCCAAAGTCATAGATACTTGGCTTAATCGGCAAGTTTTCCCGACCAGAGGTCAAACCACCTCGTCTGATTCCATTCAGGTACCCAAACCGATCCCTTTTGCATTGCACCAGAACCAGGCAGGAAATAATACCATCCAATATGTTCAGCGTCATAATTCAGATTCAGCAAGCCATACTGCATCCTACCAGTCACAATATCGTAGTATACCCATTTACTCTCATCGGACAGCCATGTAACTCCATGCGCCATAGCACCAGTTACCGTATCAAAAAAGTACCAAGCCCCATTGATGTAATGTTGCCCATAAACCATATGTCCAGCTTCGTCATAATGAACCCACTTACTATCTTCCGCAAGCCAAACATCAACGTTGCGGGACATGCTGCCAGATGCTGGATCAAAGTAATACCAATTTCCCCCAATGTAATGCTGCCCGTACAGCATCCTTCCATCTGCATCGTAGTAGACCTCTCTGCCATCCGACAAGGACACAATACCCGTCGTCGGCAAACCATCAGTCCCAAAGAAATACCATGCTCCTTGAGATGGATCATAAACTTCTTTATTTCTCGCCATGATTCCTTTGTCATACCACCTGCGAACACCATCACGAACAACCCATCCATCAGCATCAGCTAAATAATCACCGGACGGCACTAATCTGAAACCTTGGTTATCACCACCGTTCGCAGCCCACAAGTTAACCGAAGAAACCCCCGATGTATCAACGTTGACGACATCAATCACTTTATTCTCCGTGCCCGCATATACCGATGCTATATAGCAGTATCCAGCGCTATTGCAGTAAAACTCCCAACGCTGATTAAGCTGTCCGTTATCAGCGAACTGTATTATCGGCGTTCCGTTTCTCGAAGAAGGACCTGACGCATCCAACACCTTCCCAGAGTGCTCTGCTGAAATTTGATACTGACAATTAGACTTTGATCTAATAACGAACCGCTGGTTAGATGAACCTTCTAGCGGATAAGCAACAATATTTGCCGCATCAGCCAAAGATGCATGATCCACATCTAGAGTTTTCCCATTCCTCAACAATAAATAATACGTTCCCGGTTCAATGTCGCATTTAGGAGTTCCCAATTGCATTAAATCCATGCCAGGAAAATCAGCATGGACATACTCCTTGTTGCCAAACGCATTCAAATCCACCGGGCCACTAATACCTGCGATGCTGCCAGTTTCGCTGTATTGCCATCCACGATCGTTGGTAGAGAAGGTGAACCCGGTGCGTGTGCCGTAGCTTGCCACCCACCGTGTTTTGTTTCTGATGCTGGAAGTATTCAGCGGACCGTTAAGGTACGAGGTATATGAGTATACGCTGAGATTGGTGTATCCTGCGGCGGTGAGCTTGGCATACCAAGCATTCACGATAGCTTCATATGCTGAAGGACTTGTAGGAGGTGCATACCCAGGCCACTGCCCCAGCCAGTTTTCCAAGTCATAGAACACCGGATATGACAGGTCACCCGGCGCAACGCCCAACTGGCGCAGGTACGACACTGCCGTTGAGCCTTCGTCGGAGGCATACGTCGTGTCATATGCATACGAGTAGAAATACACGCCGAACGGAATGCCCAGACGCTTACATTCGTTGATATTGCGCTGCGCTTCCTTATCAAAACGGTTATATCGACCGAAGCTCACACGAATAATCGCGCCATCAACGCCAGCGTTCTTCACCGCTTGCCAGTCAATCGTTCCCTGATGCTCGGAAACATCAATCACACCCTTGGCTTGCTGCGCAAAGAGCGTGCCATCTGCTTCAAAAAACGCGGGAGTATCATTATACGTTCCCCAATAGGCACCGTAACTGTTGCCTGGCAATGCATACGTTTCCGCATGGTTCGCAGGCTGCTCCATAGCCTCGCGCACCTGCCGTACCGTAATCGGCACGAAATGACGACCACCAGACAAGGCTAGAGGATCGACCTGCCCTTCATCACCGAACGCACTTGCATCAAGTTGCAGCGGTTCACCTGTACTCAGCGACACATACGTGCCATCACCCAACGCAACAGCATCAGGACCAACTACCGAAGCATCATCTGGCAACGAGTCCGCCACACGTTCAGGTAACGTATACGAGGGATTCTCCGGCATGGCCGCCGACACTGCATCAGGCTGATCACCTAACGTTCGCGCCGCCGAAGAGGCACTATTCGTGGTTGTTCCGCCAACCGAATCTGCCTTCTGCGAAGCCACATCACCCTCAGTTTGCGAGTCCTGTGAGTCTGAGGCGGAGTCCTGATCTTCCACGCGCGCGTTGTCCTCCGCTCCGGCGTCACTCGATGCTGTGGAAGAATCACTCACTGTGGTCTGCAGTGTATCGGTCTCTTGCGCTATCGCTGACGGTGAGAATCCGAATCCCAGCATCGACGCGCAGACAACCGCAACGGCACAATCGCAAATACGTTTACGCAATGACATCAAGCACTCCATTCCACGCAACCTGTCGCATAGGTCGTCCTCAGTGGATTTGCATCAACAGCAACTGTGCACATCGTAAAGAACTTCTCTGTAAAAAGCGCGCCTAGCCTCATCTTCTCCTTGCGTTTCTTACACTTTGCGCGGACGCCCGACTCTTGTCATCCTTTACTGAGCGGCATTCAGGCATTGACTAATCTTGTGAAGATGTCACATATAGTATGCGATATATAGGTGAAGCCGTCGCATTATTCGCTACGCTAGATTCATGAAATATTCAACATCATCAACCGGCATCCGCCTGGCAGCTGCCGCACTCGGCGCAACCCTCGCCATCGGCGCACTCACCGCATGTTCACCGTTCTCCAGCTCATCAGATGACAAAATCCTCGCGCAGCTGAACAGCATGCAACAAGATATCGACGCCCTCAAACAACAGGACTCCAACAGCAACGCAAACGGGAACGGAACCTCGAGCGGCTCCGACGCCGGCACAAACTCCGGAAACAACAGCGGCAGCACCGGCACGGACGCCGCCAGTCTGAGCACCAGCATCGACGACCTCAGCAACCGTACCAAAGAAGCGGTGAATACTGCCCTCGCCACAACAGTCCCCCAATCCATCACCGACCGCATCAACGGATACGTCACCGCCAAAGCTCCGCTCGACGCGCTCGACAGAGAACAAGACCTACTCGAAGACAGAGTGGAACAAGCCTCACGCGCCGGAACCATCGACCGAGACACGTTCTGGAAGCTCGATCAAGAACTCTCCAACATCGAACACACCATCGACCAAGCAGAGAACCAACTCGAACTACGGTTTAACGTAGACGACTAGCAACGGTTCGCCTAGCGAGCGCCACGAAAATACCATAACGTAAAGGGGGCGGCCCGCATATGAAACAAGCCGCCCCACCTATTGGCAACGCCGGTCAGCACCTGCGCGAACCAAGCAAACCCCACCTACACTCGACCAGCCTTCGACGGGTCAAGATGCATGGTCTGGAAACGATGTTGCATGAATTCGTTATCGAAATGCTTGGCAAAGAACTGCGCCACCGGTGAATCTTGGGCCGTGCCGGCAACCCTGCCATACCAGCAATCCAACGCCATTAACGTCATCGTCGCGTTCACCAACATAAATACCAGCACCACCGCGGTTACCGAATAGCGAATCTTCCAAGGAATCAAATTAATCAATGCCAACAGCTTCGGCAGCATAAGCTTGATCCACAGCAACCCAAGCAGACCCCAGAAGAACATGTATTTACCCGATGTGCGGCCGTCAATCGACAACCATTGCCCCGTGTAATCCCAAGCGGTAATGCCGAATGCCACCTCCATGAACCAGCTCACCGCATATTCGAATGCGCCGCCAATCACCGCGCTCGTGCAGAAAATCAGCAGCGGATGAGCCCTCCACAGACGGTTCAGGCACACCGTAAGAATCACCGCCCCACAGCCATAGATGGGGGAGAACGGCCCCCATAGGATTCCCGCACGGTCCTGATATTCGCCGAAAATCGCAAAATGGTAAATCGTCTCGATGATGAGCCCAAATACGGAACCAACCATGAACAACCAGAAAATGTTGAAGAAATCGAGAGCGATGTACCCTTTGCCGCTGGGGTCGCGCCCGACCATGCCGCGGGAGAGTTCATCTTCGTAGATGTCGCGTTCGTCCATGCGCTTAAGGGCGCGCTGCAAGCGGCGTTCCTCGAGCAGCGCGGGGTCGAGCGTGATGGACAGCGCAACCAGAATGACCAACTGTATCAACGGCGGCACCAGGTTGAGCCCCAATCCACGCAGCGCCAGCGACAACATACCTTCAGCAAGGGTAAGCGGCATGAGTAGGTAGGCCCAGCGAGCCGCATATCGACGGCAGTTGCGTAAGAGAAAAACGCCAAACACGATGAGCGCAGCGGCGTTCACGATGAGCAGCCCAGCTTGGATGATGCTCAATATGGTGGTCAGGTCAAGCGCGTCGACGTGCGTGTTGCCTCGCCGCCATTCGCGGATTGCCAACAGCGCGGCCATCACCACTTGGGGCAGGGTGAGCAAGCCGTCCAACAATACCAATCCCCCGTATATACGGGTGATCAGCGGCAAACGGCGAGCGGTGGAGCTATCATCGCCGTGATTGCGCTCGGCACGCGCAACCTCGATTTGCGCAGCCTCGCCCCGCAGTGACTGCGGTTCCATTCGTTCCGGGTCCATAGCCAACTCCTCCTTGCTCACATACTCTTTACCCCCACGCTATCGCACATAAGCCCCCCTTTGCCGGTAGCGCAACGCACGTTTTCCATAGTTGCGCCCACACTGCGACATGCCAGTTTGGCATATGCGTCGGCAACGGGTATGGTAGACGAGTTCGCAATGCACTTATCGATAAAGTGCCTAATTTCTACGAGGCCGAGGCCTCACACGCGCAAGGAGGTGAACACATGGATAGCAGTTCCAGTACCGGAGCGGACTTATGCACCGCCGACAACGCCGACGACAATAAACCGTGTGACACCCCGACAGGCGCACGCCATCAGCGCTAGCCGCAACTTTGCATGAAGCACAGGCCACGTCCTGCGTTCACCGGCAGTCAACACTTGATGCCGGTGAACGGAGCTACCATGCATGGCGCAATCCACGCCATACAGCAGCAAACCGGCAAGACCGAGTCGCCATGCGCACCGTTACTGCGGTCGCCCACACAGCACTCCGGCATATCGTTGCTCACACGCCAACACAACCACGCATACGGCACATGCATACCGCCATGCCGCTATGCCGGCATATCCGATACGTCCACTATGGAAATACAACAAGGGAAGGCAGGCCAACCCATGACCCTGCGCATGATTACCCAGCGGCACACCACATCGCCCATCAACGACAATACCAACATCACGTCAACCGTAACCGCAGCAGCTACTGCAACGGTTACGCCAATCACCACACCGGCAGCATCAACCGAAAGCCTGCGCCTCAGCGACCTGTCCACCATGACCGCAGAGCGCGTCTACGCCGCCACACACAGCTCATCAAACGGACTCACCGCCGAAGCTGTCGCACAATCCGCCGAACGACACGGCAGCAACATCATCGAACGGAGGCGCACCACCTCCTGGCCCACCCGGCTGCGCCAAGCATTCATCAACCCCTTCACCCTGATCCTGCTCACGCTCGCCGCCATCACCTGCTACACCGACGTAATCGCACAGCTCGACGCACGCCCCGACCCCACCACCATGATCATCATCCTGACCATGGTCGCCATCAGCGGCACGCTGCGTATCGTGCAGGAAACCAAAAGCGGCAACGCCGCAGAACGGCTGCACGCCATGATTTCCACCACATGCCAAGTTCGCCGCGACGGGCGCGACATGGACGTTGCCTTCGACGACGTCGTGGTGGGCGATGTAGTGCAGCTCGCCGCCGGAGACATGGTGCCCGCCGACCTGCGCATAGTGGAGGCCAACGACCTATTCATCAATCAGGCAACCCTCACCGGCGAAAGCGAACCCTCTGAAAAAACCGCAGCACCGCTGACCAACCCGGCCGACTGCGGCCCCTCAGATTACACCAACATGGCATTCATGGGCACCAACGTGGTCTCCGGCAGCGCCATCGGCATAGTCATCGCCGTCGGAAGCAACGCCATGTTCGGCGATATCGCAGCCACCGTGCAAAGCGCGCGGGCCACCCGCACCAGCTTCGACAAAGGCGTAGGAGCCGCCTCCATGACACTGGTGCGATTCATGCTTGTCATGGCGCCCATCATCCTGCTCATCAACGGCCTGACCAAAGGCAACTGGTTCGATGCGCTCATGTTCGCCATCAGCGTCGCCGTGGGCCTGACCCCCGAAATGCTACCCATGATCGTCACCACATGCCTGGCCAAAGGTGCCGTGTCCATGTCGCGCAAGCAGGTCATTGTCAAAAATCTCAACGCCATGCAGGACCTCGGATCTATCGATATTTTGTGCACCGACAAAACCGGCACGCTCACCGAAGACCACGTCGTTCTGGAACGCCACCTCGACGTCACCGGACGCGAGGACACTCGCGTGCTTCGCCACGCGTTCCTCAACAGTTACCATCAAACCGGACTGCGCAATCTCATCGATGCAGCCATTATCGAACGCACTCGCACCCTGCAGCACTCCACCAACGATCCGCAGCTGCGCGACATCGACACCCGATACCACAAAATCGATGAGATTCCTTTTGACTTCACACGACGCCGCATGAGCGTAGTCGTGCAAGACAATGCCGGCAAACGCCAGCTCATCACCAAAGGTGCCGTGGAGGAAATGCTCACTGCGTGCAGCCATGTGCAAATCGGCGATGCCGTACTTGCCATAAATGACGCCCTCGCCGAGCAGGTTCGCGAGCGCGTGACCCAGTTGAACACACACGGTTTGCGCGTTATCGGCGTGGCTCATAAGCGATTGGAACATACGTCGAACGACACGATGTCATATTCATGCGTCGACGAATCCAATATGGTGCTTATCGGCTATCTTGCGTTCCTCGATCCGCCGAAGGCATCCGCTCCACAGGCAATCAGCGCGCTTCGCGATGACGGCGTAGATGTCAAAGTACTCACCGGCGACAATGAGGCCGTGGCGCGGGCGGTGTGCCGCGAAGTCGGACTCGGCGACGACGGCGTGCTGCTCGGCGCGGACATTGACCATATGGATGACGAACAGCTCACCCAAGCCGCTCGCAACGCCAGCATCTTCGCCAAGCTTTCCCCCGCGCACAAAGCCCGGGTTGTGCGGGCGCTGCGCGACGGAGGTCACACCGTCGGCTTCATGGGCGACGGCATCAACGACGCACCGGCCATGCACGCTAGCGACGTTGGCATTTCCGTTGACACCGCTGTGGACATCGCCAAGGAAACCGCGGACATCATTCTCCTGCACAAAGATCTCATGGTGTTGGAACACGGCATTATCGAAGGCCGCCGTATCTACGCGAACATGATGAAATACATCAAAGTCACCGCCTCGTCGAACTTCGGGAACATGCTTTCCGTGGTGGTAGCCAGTATCGCACTGCCGTTCCTGCCCATGAGCGCCGTGCAACTGCTCACCCTGAATCTGGCGTATGACATCACCTGCACGTCATTGCCGTGGGACAACGTGGACAGCGATTATTTGCGCAAGCCACGCCCGTGGACCGCCGCTTCGCTGCCGCGGTTCATGACCTGGTTCGGCCCCGTAAGCTCACTGTTCGACCTGACCACCTATGCGCTGATGTTCTTCGTCATCTGCCCCATGGCTACCGGTGGCCTCGGCTGGGACCAGCTGCACGCCCCCGCACAGCGCGCCGTCTTCATCGCCACGTTCCAGGCCGGCTGGTTCATCGAATCCATGTGGACGCAAACACTGGTGATCCACATGCTCCGCTCGCAGCGTCTGCCTTTCATCGGCAGCCGCGCCAGCCTGCCCACATCACTGGTGGGACTGCTCGGCATCATTGCCCTCACCGCACTGCCATTCACACCGCTCGGAGCAGGCCTCGACCTGGCAGCCGTGCCGCTGCCGTTCTTCGGCGCACTTGCGCTCACGGTCATCGCCTATCTGACACTGTCCACCATCGCCAAAGCACTCTACGTGCGGCGATACGGAGAACTGTTGTAATGCTACGCCCAGCAGGGTTCGGGGCGGGGCTGGGTTGGCCGAAACGCATGTGCACCAACCCGCCCAACCTCATACCCAGCTAACCTCGCATCCAGCCAACCTCGCATCTACTGCCCCCAACCACAGCCCCGCGCAAAAGTGTGTGTTTCCAGCACCGATAGGGGCGAAAAACCGCGCCTCCTCCGACCCCGAAGACGAAAATGTATGTTTCCACCATCCGTACATTCGGTTTCAGGGCTCCACGAGTGTGGAAAACACACACCTTCCATTCCAGAGTGTCATAAACACACACAACACCACCCACCAGTGGCGTAAACACACACTTTCCAAATAGGAGAACTCTGGCGGCGTCCCTATCAGCGGGAAAAGGCACAGTTTTCAAACGGGAAGCACAGGCAGCAACCGCATCAGTGGGGTAACGGCACGCTTCCAGACGGAGATACCGGGCGCAGTTCAGAGCGCGGACGTGCGACCTACCGAAACGGAGACGAAGGGCAGCGGACAGCAAGCGAAACGGGGAACACGGACAGCAAGCGAAACGGGAAACGCAGGCGGCGACTCACAAGCGGGAAAGGCACACAAACACCGCAACCCCAGCGTCGCCACACTTCCGCATATGAAAAAGCGCGGCCCGCACATGCAGACCGCGCCAATTCATGAGACACGCCAACTCACACAGCGATATGCCAATACGCAGGCCACGCATCACATCGCGGCCGCGGCCCACGGCCACGCCGCCAACACGCGAACGGCGACCCTATCAGCGGGAAAAGGCACACAGACACCGCATCACGCATTAACGAATATCACGAATCTTCATAATCAAAACCGCCGCAAGCAACACCACAAGAATGCACACCGGGAACACATACATGTAGTTATTGGTAAACATCACGACGGCAGACGCCAACGCAGAGCCAATCACCGAACTCAGCGTATTCGCCATATTCAAAATACCCAAATCCTTACCGGCCTCCTTGGGATTCGGCAGAATCGAAATATTGAGCGCCTGATCAATCGCGTTATACACGCCATATCCGAAACCAGCGATGGCGGCAAACAAGTACATACCAAATGCATTGTGGAAAATCCACGGCATGGCCGCACCCACTGCGAACAAGCAGCTTGACAACGCAACCGGAACCTTGCGCATATGCAAATGGTCGGCGATAGGCCCGGAAACCACCGCAGCAATCAGCGACACCACCATAGTGATTACCGACATGACTGCAATAATGGACGCTGCCTGCACCGACAGCTCCTTCGCGCTCAATCCCTTGTCACCAAGCGTGTAGTACTTGATGATGTATAACTGATAGCCAGTAATCATCTGATAACCGGCCACCATCATCATTCGCCCGAACAGCGCGTAGTAGAAGTTATGGGCGCTCTTGCCAAATGGCGGCACGAACGCACGCAGCACCATGCGCAGACTCAACGGCTCACGCGCCTCATCCACGTTCGAAGGCTCACGCGGCCAAATACCGACCACAATGATGCCGATCAAGCCGAAGCCCAACGCGCCGTAGCAGAAACCCAGCGAAATATTGTTGATCAGCAGCGAACCAACCAAGGCACCGGCGGTCTGGCCCAACACGCCGCCGCCACCCATGAATGACGATACCGTACCGCGGAACTTATCCGGCACACGATCAGACATTGTCGCCACAAACGGCGCGTTCATCCAGTTATAGAACAACTGCATGCCGCACCACAAGAGCAAAATCACCGGCAACGACTTGGTGAATGTCAGGCCGAACACGCACAAACCGCACAATACGCCGCCGCTGGCAATCCACAACGTACGTTTACCGAACCGCGAACGAGTCAAATCAGAAAACGTACCAAACATAATGTTGGCGACCAGCGCCACCACCGAGCCCACGCCGTTGATCAAACCGATAAACGCCGCACGCTCGCCCGGAGCAATCTGATCGACCAGCTGCGGGACCAGAATCGACGACAACGCCGTCCACACAATGCCGGTGACGATAAGACTCACCGTGAAACCAACGGTCAGCCGCACCACATCGCGTACCGAAGGCCGCGTACCATTGCCGGCCATCATCGGGTCACGCAAATCCATGAACGCCGACTGCGGGTCGGGATCTTCCGCAGTCGCAATTGGATTTTCCGACATGCGTGCCACCTGGACTCCCGCATTCACAATGGACGGATCATGCAAGCTCGTTTCCTGCTCGTCCTCCGTCGAGGTTATTTTCTGTGCCATAGTTCCTCTCTTACACTGATCACAGAAGGTGTATTCACTCATAGCAATGCCGCACGAAGCTTTTCATCCAGCTCCGTGCGGCATCAGCGTCTTATTCCACCACAGGCGGATTGTTCAGCAAATCATGCGTCTCATGGCTGCCGCGCTCATCGGTCCATGCAAGCACCGCGACCGGCGTGGTGTTCTGGACGCCCAAGCCGGCGCAAGGCGTAAACGCGAGCGTCGCACTGGTGCGCTCACCCTGCCACGAGAAACGAATCGTCTCGCCTTCCACGGCGTAGGAGAACTCACCGTCGAACGCATCAAGGCCATTGCGCAAGCGGCACAACGCGTTGAGTGCCTGCACCACCGGACGCCGCAGCTGCGCATCGACGTCTTCCACCGAGTAATAATGGCGGTTGATGTCGCGGCCGACATTGGTGCGATGCAGCAACTCCATGTCGTTCACGCCGGCAAGCGCGCCCACATAATACACCTGCGGGACGCCCGGCAGGAAGAACTGCACGGCGCGGGCGGCAAGATAATGCTGGTCATTGCAACCCAATGCCGAATAGTACGTGCTGTTGACCTGGTATAGATCCAAATTGGAGGCCGCCGCACCGGTTGCCGCCTGCGATTCACCATTGGTGTTGGCGTGAATGGTGTTGACGAGATTATCGACATCTTCATCGGGAATAAGCCCCTTGAGACTGCGATCGAGCTGATCGGAGCCGATGTCGATCACGCCGATGCCATCGTGCGTATCCAGCACGGTGACGGCGTTGTTCGGACGCAGCTGCGTCCACTTGGCAAGCGCCTGCACATCGCCGGTGAACAGGGAGTGCAACAGCAGCGGCGGCAGCGCGAAATCGTAGACACGATCCACCTTGGAAGCGATTTCCACCTGCTTCTTGTAATAGGAATGCACTTCGATGAGGATTTCCAGGCCACGCTTGACGCCCTCTTCGCGCAAACGGCTGATGAGTTGGAACGTCTTGGGGGTCATGAAACAACTGCTGTTGGCATCTTTGGCCCCATACCCGACGGCGTCGAGACGAATATAGCTGACGTGCGAAGCGGCCATCTGGTCGAAAATCGACATCAGATATGCCCAGCCAGCATCGGAATCGGTGTCGATGTCCACTTGCTGCGGAGTGAACGTCGTCCATACCAGACGCGTGGTGCCGCCGAAATTGTAGTGCGTGAACGGCAGACCCGGGCGCGGGCGGTAAATGCCGGCGAGGTCCTCTTCCGTGGCGCCTTCGGGAAATACGGAGCTCATCGTAAGGAACATCGGGTAATGTTCCGAAGCTTCGCCCTTGGCGAGAACGTCTTGGAATTGTTCGGACTCCCAGCTCATGTGGTTGACGATGGCGTCGACCATGATGCCATGCGTGCGGGAAAGTTCCGCAACGTCGTTCCAATCGCCCAGTCGCGGGTCGACGGTCGTGTGGTCAATGGGATCGAATCCTGCGTCCGCTCCGTCGAACGGGGTAAAGAACGGCAGAATGTGAACGCCATCGTACACACCGTCGAAGCGGGTGCGCAGCATGTCCGTCAGGGACTTCAGCGTGCCGGCACCGAGGCGGTCAGCGTATGTGATGAGCTGCACCTTGTTCTTCACGGTTCCTCCTTGCATGTGATTGCTGACAACGGGTATGTTATGGCACACCCCGTCTCGAACCCGTTCGATATTAGTCCGAGGTATCACCAAATACGAATTACATCGCGCGGAGGGTGGCAATTGGGCGGGTTTGGGCAGTGCGGGCTTGGACAGGGCGGGCTTGGACAGGGCGGGCTTGGGCAGTGCGGGCTTGGGCCAGGTTTACGGAGGACTAATGGCGGGGGCGAACTGCCGCCAGCCAGCCACCAAAAGCCAATTGCTGCAGCCCCAGCCGATCACCACAGCCCGCCACTAAAAAGCGGCCAGCAAACAGCAGGCCAGCAAACAGAACGCGGCGACTGGGCATACATCCCCCTACAAATGTGCATCCACATCACTCATACAGCAAAAAATGTGCATTTACCTACATATAAGCCAGAGTCCATGCGAATCTTTTTAGAAAATGTGCTACTACCCCACTCATAGCGGCTATTTTGTGTGCATATACATCACTCAACTTAGAGAAATGTGCATCTACATCACCCGTAGCGGCCCAAAACCACACCTACGGATGTCGGAAAAGCACAATTTGATAGTTAGAGTTGGAAAAAGCACAGAATTCAGGCCATTCCGATGGGGTAAAAGCACAATTTCGGGGAAGCGGACGATGCATTATGCGCTGACGGGACATTCCGATGGCGTAAATGCACAATTTCAGGTGGAGAAGACGATAGATTATGCGCCAGCGGGGCACCCCGATAGGGTAAAAGCACAATTCCAGACAACACAGGAGCCAAGCCCAACGCGCTGCGGACCGCGAGCGCCGACACGCGCCCGCAACATGCAAATACCGCCGGCCGAAACATGCCAGGCACGCCCCGACGCTTCCCCAACCAACCATGACGCACTCCCGACGCCCCGCCCCCACCACACACCCAACACGCCACCCCTAGCTTTCGACCACACATGCCCTCCGCGCCACGCTCCCAAGCCCAACCCCTCTATAGTGCACGTCATGAGACGATTTGCAGCTTTGGAACAGAAACTGGCGTCTGCGGAATCCGCGCGTTTATGCATCCACCCAGACAATGAAAGCCTGCGACGTTCGCTCCGTGCGCGCATGCTCGAGGGAGAGGTCGTGGAACCTTATCGTGGCCTGTATGCCCGGCGACAATGGTGGATGTCACACGACTATACGGAACGCTGTCGCATAGTTTTGCGCACACTATCCAAGAATCATCCGACTTGGATTTTCACCCACGCATC
The DNA here is from genome assembly GCF_056356495.1 of Bifidobacterium sp. LH_491. Lineage (NCBI taxonomy): Bacteria > Bacillati > Actinomycetota > Actinomycetes > Bifidobacteriales > Bifidobacteriaceae > Bifidobacterium > Bifidobacterium sp. LH_491. Next base: position 71,226 of record NZ_JBKEUI010000001.1, on the reverse strand, counting down.
CGCAGCAGTAATGCACGGGCTCGACGGCATCGGACGACGCTTGCAGACCATCGAAGTAGCCACTTCGTCAAAATCGCACATACGCAGCACCCCGTCGTGCCGGCGTCGCGCCGCCACAGACATCAAGGCCGTCAAACTCGACGGGGTCCGCGTAACTTCCCTGGAAAGAACAGTGTTTGACTGCGCCAGACATTATTCATTTCCCGAAGGACTGGCAGTAGCAGACGCAGCATTGCGACACGGAACGACAACGCTCCCAAAATTGATGCAGGCCGCAACAGCCTTCCGAGGATACGGCAAAGCCCAATTCGACCAAGCGTTGCACTACGCTACAGGGAAAACCGACAACGGGGGTGAATCATTCGCCTACGGCGTGATGATAGAGCTCGGTTTTGCACTTCCACAGTTGCAACAAACCGTTACCAATCCCACTGATCCCACCCGAAAGTATCGCGTTGATTTTCTGTGGACATCGGCACAGGGGAAAATCATTGTTGGAGAGCTGGATGGCAAGGTGAAATACGCCGACGACCACATGCTGCACAACGGCGATCTTCGACAAACACTGCTCAATGAGAAATACCGAGAGGATCAACTCCGGCTAATCGTGGATAAGGTTGTTCGGTTTTCATTCGCCGACGTGATCGCCAGAGAACCATTGTGGCAAAAGCTGAGACGAGCAGAAGTACCGCTTGCCGCCTGTGACTGGCGCCGAGAGCAGCATACATGATTCACTCGTGACGGTCTCGAACATTGGTATTGCACACATTTTTAGCATGACTTCCGTTAAGAACTCCAGTCGTGAATATACAAAACTATTCTCAAAAAGGAACAATTATGTATACCGCAACAACGGCATAGACACCATACGAACGCTCGCAACATGGTGACGCACTACAGGAGCGGCCAGGAGCGTGATAACGCCCACGAATACGGACAATGTTCCACAAAACGATAAAATTCGAACAAAATTCTCCAAAACTCTTGTATATTGACGATCATTCAGCTACAAATAACAGCATTATGACTGAATATGACGCATACCAGCGGCGCATCGCGTCATCGCAGACAAGCGCCGCGCCAATCGGCGAACGAGCCAGCACCGCAGACAGCATGCCGCCTGGCATGACAGGCGGCACGGCAGACGGCACAGCAACCGGACCAACACACCGCCCAGCAGTCGGACACCAAGCCACCGAGCGCAACATCACCGTATCCACGGCAAAACGGCATGAGCACATGGTCGTTACCGACATCGCGCTCGACGACCGCCACGCCTTTCGCCTAGCGGAACTGGGCATACGTCCAGGCATGACCGTGCGCGTCGTACAACGAACCGGATTCGGCGGACGCGTCCTGGCATGCGGCACCGCTCGCATCGCCCTCGACCGCGACACAGCGGCGCATATCTTTGTGGCACCAGTACGCCCCACCGGATCTGACGCCAACCAGGAAACCTCACACGCGCCCAGCCAAGACGCAGGCCTCACTTCTCGCAGCACTTCACACAACGCCACGTACAACACCAAAAAACCCACGAAATCGGCGAACCCAGCGAACACAACAAACACAAGGATCGACGTATGAGCAACCATCACGCCTGTCACGGCCGACGCGGCATCGCCGCTCTCCTGCCTAGCCGCCGCACCCGATGCCCCGAATCCGGTTGCGCATGCAGCTGCTCCGATCATGGCGACAACGCTCTGAACCCAGGTGCCACACATACGGCCGCCAACAACACCGCACCCAACACCAACACTGATGGCACCAACCCTGCAGCGTCAGCAGCGCCGAAATCACCCGTGTTCAAACGCACCACACCGTCGGGCTCGCAGCACGATACCCACCGCAACACGAACCGACCGACACGTACCGTCGCGTTCGCGGGCAATCCCAACGTCGGCAAATCCTCGCTGTTCAACGTCATTCTCGGCACACATGCCAAAGTGATGAACGCTCCCGGCACAACTGTGCTACTGGAACAAGGCCGATACCGTCGCGGCAACGAACTGTGGAACGTGGTCGACACTCCCGGCACCTACTCCTTGCTGGCGCTATCCCCCGACGAACGCGTCACGGTCAACATGCTCACCGGCACCGGCAACCGCAGGAGTCCCGATGCCATCGTCGCCGTCGTCGACGCCACCAACATCAGCCGTTCCCTATATTTCCTCGCCATGATCGTGCAACTCGGCCGTCCCACAGTCGTCGCGCTCACCATGAATGACCTGGCACGAGCCGAAGGTGCCGGCATCAACCCGCAACGCCTGTCGCAAGCATTGGACGGCATCCCCGTAGTGGAAGTCGACGGCCGCACCGGACGCGGCAGCGCACGCTTGCTTGATGCAATCGAGGCAAGTTTCGACGGCACACCGCTGCCCCACGGCCTCGCTCCCTACGATCCGGAACACACCGATCTCGACGCATGGGTGCACGACGGTGCCGACGAACGATTCGCCTGGGCCGCCAGCATCATCGACGACTGCGATTTTGCAGGCCGCGACCATGCCACCATCTCTGACTACATCGATCGACTTCTACTCCACCCCATATTGGGTATCGTCATATTCCTCGCTGTCATGCTCGGCGTGTTCCAAGCGACCACCACACTGGCCGGCCCCGGACAGGAATGGTTTGACACCACTGTGCGCGGATGGTGCACCAGCGGCATCAACATCATCTTCAACCTCTTCGGCCCAACCGCTACGGACAGTTGGCTCCACGGGCTGATGGTCGATGCCATTTTAGACGGCTTCATCACCGTCGCCACATTCATTCCGCCAATGAGCATCATGTTCTTACTGTTGTCGCTTCTGGAAGATTCCGGCTATCTCGCACGAGCCGCATTCGTCATGGACCGTGCCATGCGATCAGTAGGACTTGACGGCCGCGCATTCCTGCCCATTATCGTCGGCTTCGGCTGCAATCTTCCTGCATTGGCGGCCACCCGAACCTTACCCGACTCCCGGCAGCGCGTACTCGTCGGCATGCTGATCCCCTTCTCCTCATGCTCGGCGCGACTTTCCGTATACGTAGTGCTCGCCTACGCGTTTTTCCGCAACCAAGCCGGACTGGTGGTCTTCGCCATGTATCTCATGTCCGTGTTGGTCATCCTACTTATCGGCTTGATTCTGCGACGATTTGCCTTCCATGACTTGAAACCTGAGCCGTTTGCGATGAGTCTTCCCGCTTACCAGCGTCCACGCGTGATAACCTTGGTACGTAGCGTTATCACGCGCCTGTGGGGTTTTGTGCGCGGCGCCAGCACCATCATCATCACCACGATCATCGCACTGTGGGTCCTGCAAGGCATCCCCGCCACCGCGAATGCCGGCAGCTTCGGACATGTCGACGACGTGCACGATTCCGTATATGGGGTGGTGGCCGATACGGTGGCACCGGTATTCGCTCCGGCAGGATTCGACGATTGGCATGCTTCGGCCGCGCTCATCACCGGATTCGTAGCCAAAGAGGTCGTGGTCGGCTCCATGTCGCAGTCCTACAGCATCGACACCGACAATCAAAGCGAGCGCCAACAGGGTGAAGGCATGCTCGGATCGGCAATTCGCTCGTCATTCAATGAGGCTTCGAACGGACACGGCAAGGCGGCGGCAATCGCTTTCCTGCTATTCACTTTGGCCTACACACCCTGTCTGGCAACGATCGCAGAGCTCCGGCGACAATTCGGCACTCGCGTCGCCATGCAATCAGTAGGTCTGAGTCTTATCTGCGCCTATCTGCTCGCCGTTATCGCCTTCCAAGCATTGCGGTGGCTGCTATGAGCGGGAGCGACTTTCGCCGCATTGGAATCGTCGACCATATTGTGCATGATCTGCTTGCCGGGCTCACCGTCGCCGATTGCGCTCACAAGTACCGACTTCCCCGAGATTTCGTCGAGCAAATCGTCACCATGGCACGCGAGCGCGGCACGCTCGACATAGTATCGCTTGACACCCGGGCAGGCTGCGGCACCGGCGGATGCCAGCCCGACCCGGAATCCCTCGTATGCGCAGGTTGCCCGCTGCGCTAGAAAATTTACAGGCGGGGGCACCGGATAATTCGGAACCCCCGCCTATTACTTCCACCGGCAACGCATGAGCTACAATTCGAGCTCTGCGTTACGTCCCATCATGCGTTGCGCAACAAGCACAGCAACTCCCACGACCAGCCAAAGGACGCCAACAATGAGAGCATTCATCTGAGCGTGTGCCAACACGTACACCAAGACCAATAAGCCAATACCTGGGAACACGCCCTTGGTGACTATAGCTTTCCAACCCCTTTCCTTTTTCTTCACGAGGAACAGCACCGCCACTGAGAGATTCAACAGAGCAAACGATGCCAAGGCACCAACGTTGACCAATGATGAAATCATGGATACGTCACCAACAAAAATCCAAGCCAGCACAAAAGCAACACCGCTTACCAGCAAAATAGCAACGTACGGAGTCTGATACTTCGAGGAAACCTTACCGAGAACACCTGGCAGCATGTGGTCCCTGCCCATGCTATACAGCACACGGGATACCGCTGCCTGCGAAGTCAACACATTGCCTACGGCCGACAGAATAGAGACACCCGCCGCGCAAGCCACCTTAAGCGGAGTGCCTCCTACCATATAGGCAATGTTAAAGAATGCTTCATTAATCTGATTATCTCCAACGAAACTCTGCACATCGGGAACAAGCCACGTGGCAAGTGCGGTGAGCGCAACAAAACAGAAAATAACCAGTACCAGCGAAATAATAATGGCTCGCCCCACTGCACGACCGCCGCCTTTTGCCTCCTCGGACAGAGTCGAGATGGCATCGAATCCAAGAAAATTAAGCGCTGCTACAGAGATAGCTGTGAACACGAAATCCAGAGAGAAATTTGATGCATCAAAGAACGGCCTCGCAGTTACATGAGCGCCATTTACTCCGCGTATTACTGCAGAAACTGCAAACCACGTGAACAAGACAAACACTATAAGCTGACAGACCAAGAGGATCTTGTCCAAGCTATCAGCCCATTGGACGCCAAAACAATTTGCCACGGTTGAAAGAGCTATGTAAATGAGCACCCATACTATTTGCGGCACCTGAGGAACAATGGCATGCATCGCCACTGCGCCAAGCACGGAGGCCAAAGTAGGAAACAGCAAATAATCCAGGAGAATCATCCAACCAGACAAAAACCCGGCCTTTTTACCCAATCCCTTCCCAACGTAGGCGTACACAGAACCAGCCGTCGGAATCGTACAAGCCATAATCCGATACGACATCGCAGTAAATAGCATTGCAACAAAACCGATGATATACGTGAGCGCAACCATTCCATGCGAAAGGTTGAACACCACGCCAAAAATCGACATCGGCGCAATCGGCACGATGAAAACCAAACCATACACCACCAAGGCAGATGTTGACAAAGAACGTCGAAGTTCCTGTTTATACCCCTGCGATTCCAACGCAGCTTGAACGCCATCATCAGCAGATTTCCGCGATAAATCCGACATAATGAAACCTCCTTGAATCATCAGTCGTGTTCTATAAGAAATTGCGAAACCACTTGCATCGTTGCCTGTGGATTCTCTAAATGAGGTACATGCGAAGAGCGCTCAATCCATTGGGATTGCACTTCGGGAATATACTTCATGAAAGGTCCGACCGTATCTTCATTTACCTGATCATGCTCACCTGCCATGACCAACGTCGGCACATTGATACGCCATAAATCACCCTCATGATTCCAGTCCCGCAAAGTACCGGTCACCATGAACTCGAAAGGTCCCCACATAATTTCATAGGTATGCCCATCGTGCTCTGACTCCGCATCGGACACGGCGAGACACTCTGGCTTATCGCAGAAATCACCTAAATGCAGACGGTAATACTCATCTTTAGCCTGCTGAAACTCCGGAGAACCGTAATCGCCAGTGACTTCAGCTCGCTTCAAGGCCATTTCCTGTTCGGGACTTTGCTGCTTCCATAGATCGTGAGCCGTCCTCATCCAGGCGGAGATGGATGGCGGCGCACTCGCAATGATCAAGGACTTCAGCCCCGCAGGTCGCGCGACCGCATGCTCCACAGCAAGCATGCCACCCCAAGAATGTCCTAGAAGATGGTATTCCCGTAATCCCAAATGCTCAATCAACGCATGCAATTGTTCCACAAACAATCCGACCGTAAAGAAGCTCCCATCACGTCGAGGAAAATGGGAAGACCTCCCACACCCCACTTGATCATAATGAATAATTGTTCTGCCGGTCTTTGCTAAATCAGCATATGGCCGCAGATAGTCATGCCCAGCACCCGGACCTCCATGTAAGCAAAGCAGCGGAGCCTTCCCCGATTCCAAACCCTGCGCTCCGGGCGTGATTCGATACCAAGTCCTGTACCCATTTGCGTAAAACTCATCATCGTAATATGGCCGAGCAGTAATCATCACCGCTCCTTCGCCAACCACGCGACGAGATTTCCGAATAGGCGACCGTACCCTTCCCAATCCATAAAAGACTCGGGAGCCCAATGCGGAGAAATATCTGAAGCATACGCAGCAGTCCGCCCAGAACCATACGTACCCACAACCAGCATGGGGTCGTCGTCGACCTGCAATAAAACGTCACTGCCAGCGTCCGCCAACAATTTCTGATACCCCAGTATCGGGGGAAGGGTATTGTCAACGCACAACTCCCTTAACCCCTCGATCACAGGATGATCATTCACCAATCGTGCCTGGACTCCCTGAGGCGTTTCCACCCGATCGTCGTATGGGGCAATCTGCACAGGCAACACGCGCTCTACCGTCGTACCATGATAATGCGCCTTCCCCTCAAATCCGGCAAAAGATAAATAGCCTCCAGCCATAAATAACCCATGGCCGCCCCTGACCCATTCACCCAGCAGATCCAAACGATTCACTGCTTGCTTCCCTTGCACGAACACCGGCACCGGCAGCAGCAACGAGTTACTCCCAATGTCGGATAGGATTACGACATCATACCGGTCAAGCTCTTCCATGGTCCAAGGAAAAAGCTCTGGAACATCATGCGCACGAAGATGACAGACATCATGTCCTGCGCCAGATAGAGCTTCTAAAAAACGCTCGCAGCCGATCTCTATCTTTGTACTAGTAAACTGGTCGAAACCCTTATACTCCGTGGTCGCGGAAATCCACGATTCCCCAGCTAACAATACTTTGGCCATCGGTAACTCCTTTGTTCATATGGCTCATCGATTCATCAACCGTCATTGGTCTTCAAAATCGATAAAAGAAGGATACAACATTTGCGCTTTTTGCGCAAGTCACTCTACTTTAATAGATATTTTTTGTTTGTTTACAACTATTTAGCAGGCATCATTTTTGCGCAAATCATAGATGTCTTCCTGCCGAGACACAATGGACACATAGCCAATACCCACGAAGCTTGAGATAAAAGATGTCCATAACACAGGTAGCTCATCATGCCGGCGTCTCTGCGTCAACCGTATCCCGATATCTACGTGGATCCCTAGCCCTCAAGCCAGACACTGCACAGAAAATCAACGAGGCCGTACTCCTATATGGATATAGCCCCCGTATTCGCACAGACTCACGGACTCTCGCCCTTATCGTACCGGACCTACAAAATCCCTTTTACAGCTCGCTTGCCCAAAATCTCTCACAAGCGGCACACAGCCGAGATTACACATTGGATATCAAAGTATCCGAAGCCGATAGAGAACAAGAACGTTCCCTCGTTGAAGAGGTTGCCACACAAAACCGATACCACGGACTACTGTATGCGGGACTCAATGAGTCCAACCCCTCACTACGACGAATCGCTGCATCAACAATGCGCCTCGTGGTTTTAGATGAGACCATAGACGACCCCAAACTGCAAAACGTCAGCAGTGTCGTGGTCGACAACTACTCCGGAGCTTACCAAGCAGTCAGTTATCTTATATCCCTAGGTCACCGGCGCATAGCATACCTATCAGGACCCGCCTCCCTAAGCACTTCGTCCGAACGGCTCCGAGGATACTCCGCAGCTCTGGCTAACGCGAAAATCCGCCTGGATCAAGAGCTCATATTTTCCGGACCTTATACCGAGGAATTTGGCAGCAGCATTTTCCCCTATCTCATTGAGTCCACGCAGCGTCCAACCGCGATTTTCTGCGGCTCCGATATAGCCGCCGTCGGTCTCCTCGGGGCTGCCGAACAGTACGGCATCTCCATTCCAGACCATCTTTCCGTGATAGGCTGCGATGGCATACACATAGGACAGTGGCTGCGCCCACAACTGACCACCCTCCAACAACCTGTCGAGGATATCGCTAAAACCGCAATTGAACTTATCGACCAGCCCCTACCACAACACGTGCAGCTACCTCTCAACCTCGTCATCCGAGCTTCTTCCGCAAAACCCCTCTAACAACAACCAGCCCCCTCCAAAAAATTTTGTCATGTCAGAACCCTACGACGCCGAATGACAAAGCACGCGGCTGCCCAACAAAAGCTCAGCCCCTCGCAGCTAGAAATACGCGCTGCAGCTACCGCATCGTACGCCCCCTGGTCGTATCGCCACGCCGCCACCGTCCCACAAGGGACGCATATTCTTCATTGCTTACATGCAGCACAGAACCGTGTCTCGCCCCAACCGGCATGGCATAGTCACCCGCCAATGTAAACGAATTTTCTAATGCCGTGTTTGCACTACATAAAGGCATATACCCACGCTTTAGACCCATGTACTCGTCCACATACAAAATTGCGGAATTATCGGGGAATAGCACCAAGGAAGGCCCCTCAACCCCATGCAGTTCACCGACATGCTCTTGCCGAAAAGCCCTAAAACATGAGCTCAGCAAGCATTGCGGTAAATCATCCAACGATATGCCATTCGGCCATGCCCATCGATCATTACTATCAAATAATTGAGGAGACAAAAACATTCCAATCGTCTTTGCGTCCTCGTTTTTGATAGTCAATAGCCATTGCCCCGCCTCCTGCAGCCAAGTGATATTCGCATCAATACACGAATGTTCAGCGTTTACGCACACAAACGGCTTCGACCACTCTTGGAAATCGCGCGTCCACGCCGCGTACAGACGCTGTTTGCGATATCCATCACTCACATGAGTACTTGACCAATACGCCAAATAAGCGCCGGCGCCAGGAACCCACGTGGCCTTTGGAGCCCACACATTACCTACGCCCAGCCCCTCGGCAATATTCACCATGTGAGGGCTGGACCATGTCACCAGATCCGACGTACGCCACATCAAAAAATCTTTGCGCCCATTGCATTCCATCTTCCGCCAATCCGGAGCATGATCATCACCTGCATATTGCGACGCCTTGGTATTCAGATCCGTCGCCAGCAATACCACTTCTCCTGAAGCGCAACGCACTAAGAACGGATCGCGCGCTCCACAATCCCCCACGCTTGAGCATAGAATGGGCTGACCATCATTCAACGTGTCCCAATGGAGCCCATCTTCACTCACTGCGAAATAGATTTGCTGATCATTATCACGCCGCTCATCTCCATGAAAATAGGCATACAACAACGGCGATTTCACGGTCTCGCTCACTTCCCATACCCCACAGCTTTAAAGGCGTTTGCGTGGCATCACCGAGTAATGCCACGCAAACACATCACCAAGCAAAATGAACTTGTCACTGATTTACAGTGAAACCTTGTTGCTTGCCATATTCGACCAATTTCTGCTGCCACTGCTTGAATCCATCCATCAACGTTGTGGACGGATCAGTGAACGCTTTACCCACGGTGTCGGAATAAATCGAATTCGCATAGACCTGATAAGGCAAGAATGTGAATGATGTTTTTACGTCCTTCGCGCCTTGCGCCAAAACAGCATTCACCTCCTGTCCGCCAAAATAGTCATCCGCCTTCCCCAAGAAATTCTCATCTTCCAAAGTCTTGGTATCCGGAGGGAAGCTTCCCCCCTCGGTAAACGTCTTATTGCCTCCGCCCAAGCTGATGTACTGCGCAAATTTATAAGCAGCTTCCGCATTTTTCGAACCCTTGACTACCGACAACGCTCCACCTCCATTCTCTGAATTCACCGCTTCGCCGGTGGGGGTGGGTGTATTCGCTACACGAAAGTCGCCGGCAGCGTCAGCCACGCTTGACTCGAGCGTAATCGGCATCCAGGCACCTGTTATCAGCGATGCGATATGCCCATCGCCAAGGGCACGATACCAATCCTCAGACCATCCAGCAGTCTTGGTATCAACAAGATTTTCATCAATCATCTTCTGCCAAAAATCGGTAAAAGTCTTAACTCCCGGGTCGTCAGTGAGATTAATGCTCAACTTGTCACCGTCAATCGAGAAAGGCTGTCCGCCAGCAAGCCAAATCATGGAAAGCGCGAAGCCCGCATCAGCGGAATCGGACGTAATGTAATAGTCATCACCCAACGCATGAATCTTCTTCGCCGCTTCGTAGAAATCATCCCAACTCTTAGGAGCCTCCGTCACGCCGGCCTGATCGAAAATCACTTTGTTATAAAACAATGCCATAGGACCGGTTCCCATCGGCATGCCGTACACCTTTCCGTCAACAGTCACACCGGCTCTCGCTCCAGTAGTAAACTGGTCCATCTCTTTTTCTGCTCCGAAGGTGCTCAAATCTTCCAAGGCCCCAGAATAGGCGAATTGAGGAACGGCATTGTAATCAAGCTGCACCAAGTCCGGAGCTCCGGACCCCGCGCTAATCGCATTACTTAACGCCGTGTACTCATCGTTATTGGTTCCGGCATTCACAACTTTGATGGTAATATCAGGATTTTCCTTCTCGAACCCTGCCACGGACTTCTGAATCAAAGGCTCCCATGCCCAAACGGTTACCGTTGTTTTCCCATTTTCGCCGGCAGCCCCGCTCGACGCGCTTCCGCAGGCGGCCATCGACACCGCCATCGCCGCGACGACCCCAGCTCCCAAGACTTTCCGAATTGCTGACATGTGGCATACGCTCCTTTGCTTGTGCCCGCAATATTCAGATTTGCAATACTGAATATTTATCGGTAAACTTATCGGTAAACAAAGAGGATAATCAGTAGGACTACACTTGTCAACATAAGGCGTTTCTCACATAAGGAGGAGACCATTGGCAACATTATCCGACATCGCCAGAGCTGCCGGCGTCTCCAAAATGACTGTATCCAACGCCTTGCGCGGCCGCGCAAACGTGAGCGAAGCCACCAGGCGGCGCATATTACAAACCGCAGAACGGCTCGATTACCAGCCAAACCTCGCGGCACGTACGCTCAGCTCCGGCCGCAACAATATCATCGAGTTGATCATTCAAGATTTCAACATCCCTTTTTACTCGGAACTCGCAAGCGCTATCACCCTTGCCGCAGACCGGCACAATATGCAAACATCGGTACGACAAACATCATATCGAGCCGAGCGTGAAAAGAATGTCATGCAGCACGCCTCACTCTTCTGCGACGCGCTCGTACTCGCAACCCCGAAGATCAGCAGTCAAGAAGCACAACGCCTGGCACAACATAGGCCACTCATTCTCATCGACGAGCATACCGGCAACAACAACGCGCCCACAGTAAATACACCAAACAAAGCTGGTTCATACACCGCCATGGCCCACCTGCTCGGCACAGGGGCGCGACGCCCCATCCTACTCGGTCCATCACCTGACTGCATCGCCCATCCAGAACAAAGCAATGCGGTCCATCGACTCCGCGTACAAGGAGCTCAGCAAGCACTTCGAGAACACGGCATGACCTTAACTGCCGAACAATGCATCCCCACCACTTGGGATTTTGAACATGCGAGAGAGACCGCCTATCGTATCGGAACAACCAGCAATCCCCCAGACGCCATATTCGCACTATCCGATACCGTTGCAATAGGCGCAATGCGAGGCCTTATAGACGCCGGACTACAAATCCCCGATGACATACAGGTCATAGGTTTTGACGGTGCCGCATACGGAGCGTTCTACAATCCGCCATTGAGCACCATAGCCATCAACATGGAACGTATGGCAGAACTCATCGTGCAACGTATCACAGAAAGACTGCACCACGACGGCATCGAGCACACGAATGCACCTCTTGCCTCTCATGACATTGCTCCATTCGAGCTCATCATCAGGGAGTCAACCCGCAAGGCCCCCTAATCCCGCTCACTCACGCCCCGCCGGCCCAGGCATCTTCTATAGAAAGCAGCCGTCCACATAAGGATCCAACTCATGAAACCTGCCCGATTCGCCAGCATCCCACGACAAAAATACCGAGAAAACACACTCTTTTGCGAATAAACTCGTACCCAGTAGTACACATGAATATAACAAAAGTGTGATTACTGTACACTAAAACTGCTATAAAAATGTGATGAACAACCAGTAAAATTTGGTATAAAAGTGTGGTTGTGGCGCGTATATGGAACGACTAATTTTGCAGAAATTACTGGATTGGAAGCATTCCCATATCGCAAACCCTTGATTCTCAAAAGGCGTGCACCAGGTCGGCAAAACTTGGATACTCAAGGAATTCGGCAAGCGTCATTGCGACAACACCGCTTATTTCAGCTTCGATGAACACGAGGAATACAAGCAGCTCTTTGAAACCACAAAAGACGTAGAACGGATTTTGCAAAATCTGATGCTGGACAGCGGACAGAAAATCCTGCCGGAAAAATGTTGATTATTTTCGATCAAGTTCAGGATTGCCCCAAAGTCATCAACTCCACGAAATACTTCTGCGATAACGCGCCACAGTATCACATCGCCTGCGCCATTTCTCTTCTGGGCATCACCTTAGCGAAAACCCCTTTCCTCCGGTCGGCAAAGTCAACTTCATGCAAATCGACCCGATGACATTTACCAAGTTCCTCTTGTCCAACGGAGACAAGAATCTCGCAAACTATGTCACAACAGCGGATTCCATCGAACCAATTCCCGACGCTTTTTCAATCCTCTGTGCGAAAAACTGAAGATGTATTATGTGACCGGAGACATGCCAGAATCCGTCAAAATATGGACGGAAGCACGGGATGTCAATGCCTTGCAAGAATCACTGTCCGGAATCATCGGTGCCTATGAGCGAGATTTTGCCAAACATCCTAATACCAACGAATTCCCTAAAATTTCAATGATTTGACTCCCAATGCCATCTCAGCCTGCACGAGAGAACAAGAAATTCATCTACCGAGTTATGAAGGAAGGTGCACGCTCCCAAGAATATGAGGACGCTTTGCAATGGCTGGTGGACGCCGGTCTGGCGCATAAGATTTCCCGAAGCAACGCGCCCAACTTGCCGATATCGGCGTACGACAATCCCTCTGCTTTCAAAATATATCTCGTGGATGTAGGTCTGCTTCGCCGACTGGCACAGCTCGCACCAACTGCATTCGGCGAATGCAATCGGCTGTTTACTGAGTTCAAGGCGGGCATTAACCGAGAATCATGTCCTTCAAACATTGAACATACAGTTTGAGGTAACTTCGGTACTGGACACCAACGAACCCACCTTATGAGGTGGATTTCTTGATTCAGCACGATAACGATATTTCCCCCGTAGAAGTCAAATCTGAAACGAACATCATCAGCAAAAGCCTCAAGAAATTCAAGGAGATCTTCCCCAATCGGACCAAGCTTCGCATCCTCTTCTCGCTGAACAATCTGAAGCTCGACGGTGATATGTTGAACATTCCGTTGTTCATGGCAGACCACACCGATCGACTGATTGGACTGGCGCTCGAGCAGCAATAGGCTGCACGTCAGTGCGGCTGCTGCCACGCGGCTGCATGCCCGTACGACTGCACAACCGCACAAACCCAGCGCAAAGGTGTGTGTTTCCACCACTATCATGACCAAAACCCGCATCTTTTTCGGCCTCAAATACGAAAGTGTGTGTTTCCAACATCCACAAGGCCGGTTTCGAGCCTCCAAGAGTGCGGAAAACACACACCATCCATTCCAGAGTGTCGAAAACACACACAAAACACGAGCCACCAATGTCGAAAACACACACCACCCGAGCGGTGGCATCCGCAGCGGCCTTAACGGTGTCGTAAATACACACAAAACAGGACCCGAGAATGGTGCAAACACGCACTTTCTAAACCGAGACGCGGACAGCAACCCCATCGATGCTGAAAACACACACCTCCCGGACAGGATCACCGCGGACCCCCCCCTCAGCGAGTCCGGGTACCCGGAAAACACCGAACACCCAAAACCAGGCGCCCGCAGACAACCCGGACGCCAAGAAACGTCACGCCGAGCACCCCGCCGAACCCGAACGGCCGACAAGCCCGAACGGCCGGCGAGCCCGAGCGCCCGGAAACACCCCGGGCACCCGGCACAACGACACACGCCTTACGCGTCGAGCGTGAACTGCGAGTTGTACAGCCCCGCATAGAAGCCGTTCGCCGCCAGCAGTTCTTCGTGCGTGCCACGTTCGATGATGTCGCCGCCGTTCATCACGAGAATCATGTCGGCGTCACGAATCGTAGACAGGCGGTGCGCGATGACGAAGCTGGTACGGCCGACGGTGAGCGCGTCCATGGCTTTTTGGATCAGCTCTTCGGTGCGCGTGTCCACGGATGATGTGGCTTCGTCGAGGATCAGGATCGGCGCATCCTGCACCATGGCGCGGGCGATGGTGAGCAGCTGCTTCTGGCCTTGCGACAGCGATGACTTGTCATCCAATACCGTGTCGTACCCTTGCGGCAGGGAGCGGATGAAGCGGTCCAAGCCAACGGACTTGCATGCGGCGACAATCTGCTCGTCGGTAACGCCCTTCTTGGCGTATGCAATGTTTTCCCGCACAGTGCCGCGGAACACCCACGTATCCTGCAATACCATGGAGAACTGGTCGTGCACGTTCCATCGCGGTACGGACTTGGTGTCCACGCCGTCGATGGCGATGCTGCCGCCGCTAATCTCGTAGAACCGCATAAGTAGGTTGACCATGGTGGTTTTGCCCGCACCAGTCGGCCCGACGATGGCGACTTTCTGCCCGGCCTTCACTGATGCAGAGAAGTCGTGGATGATGGTCTTGTCGGCATCGTAGCCGAAACTCACGTGGCTGAATTCCACGTCGCCGCGCACCCGCTGCGGCGCACCGCTGGCGTCACGGCCCAGCATCGGTTGCTTGGACTGTTCGTCGGCCATTTCCGGCTCCTCAAGGAAGCCGAACACGCGCTCGGATGCGGCTGCGCACCGCTGCAGGTTCTGGAACGCCTGCGCGAACTGGCTCAACGGCTGCGTAAACAGGCGGATGTACATCATGAACGCCACGATCACGCCAAATTCGATTTTGTCGTTCAGGGCAAGCGCCGCGCCGACCACGCATACGACGACGTAGCCGAAGTTGCCGACGAAGTTCATCAGCGGCATCATCAGGCCGGAGAAGAACTGGCTTTTCCAGCCGGATTCATACAGATCATTGTTGTACTGCTCGAATCGGCGGATGGAGTCGGCTTCGCCGTTGTAGGCTTTGACGACGATATGGCCGGCGTACATTTCCTCGACGTGACCGTTGACATCGCCCAAGGCGGCTTGCTGGCGCATGAAGTAGCGTTGCGAGGCTTTCATGATGGCCATCATGATGATCATGCCAATGATGCTGGAACCGATGGCGCACACGGTCATGATGATATCGTTGCGGAACATCATGATAAGCGACCCAAAGAACAGGGTTATCGACGTGATGAGGGCACCCAACGACTGGCCGAGGGTTTGTCCGATGGCGTCCACGTCGTTGGTGATGCGGCTCAGGACATCGCCGTAGCTGACTTTGTCGAAGTATTTCAGCGGCAGCTTGTTGATTTTGACGCTGATGGCTTCGCGCAACTGCTGTGCGGTGCGCTGGGTAACGGTGGCCATCAACCAGTTTTGCACGTAAGTGAGCACCGCGTAACCGGCGTAGAGAGCCACCAACCCCCAGGCGATGTTTTCCACGGCAGTTAAGTCGATGGAGTTAAGCACGGGACGGCCGTGCACCATGGCCGGCAGGCCTTTGGTGATTTCGTTGGTGATGTCTTTGATGCGATCTGGGCCGATGATCTGGCAAACCGTGCCCAGGGTGCCGAGAATAAGGCCGATGACGATAACAGGGATATACCGGCGGCTGAATACCACCAGCTTGTTCATAACTTTGCCAAAATCGGCGGGCTTTTCCGCAGCTGATTGCGGGCCCATCATCCGTGGAGGCATGTGCGTTCCTTTCCTACTGGTCTTGTCAATGCGCGTCGCTCGCCGTTATCATTCACCCAATTCGGCGGCGCTCAGCTGCGATTCTGCGATTTCCCGATACACCTGGCAGTGCTCCAACAGCTCCCGGTGGGTGCCTTGTCCGGCGACTTTGCCATCGTCTAGGACAACGATGTGGTCAGCGTTCATGATGGTGCCAATGCGCTGCGCCACGATGAGTTTGGTGGAATCGGCCGCATATTCGGCAAGCGCGTCTCGCACCGCACGGTCAGTTTTGAAATCCAGCGCAGAGAACGAGTCGTCGAATACGAGGATTTCAGGCTGGCGGTAGACGGCACGGGCGATGGAAAGGCGCTGCTTCTGTCCGCCGGACACGTTGGAACCGCCTTGGGCGATGCTGGCTTCGTAGGTGTCTTCCATGCGGTTGACGAATTCGCTGGCTTGGGCCACGTCGCAGGCGGAGCGTACGGCGGCACGCTGTTCGTCGCTGAGTGTGGCTTGGGCTTGTTCGGCGAGCATGGCGGCTTCGCGTTTGCGGCCCGCGATGGTGGAGGTGTCGGCCAGTTCGACTTCCGCTGATTCTCCGGGCTTGTCGCCGTAGGATACGTTGGATTCGACTGTGCCTTTGAACATAACCGACTGTTGGGGAACGTAGCCGATTTTGTCGCGCAGGGCTTTGAGGTTGTAGTCACGCACGTCCACGCCATCGACAAGCACTTGTCCCGCAGTGACGTCGTAGAAGCGTGGGACAAGATTGACAAGCGTGGATTTGCCGGAACCGGTCGATCCGATGAAGGCGACGGTGTCGCCACGCTTGGCACGGAAGCTCACGTGCTCGAGCATTGGTTCGCGTGAATCGGGGTAGGCGAAGGTGACGTCGCGGAATTCCACGGTGCCGGTTTGACCAGTTTCACCGTCTTTGCGAGTTCCGGATTCGATGCTCGGCTTGGTGTCGAGCACTTCCATGACGCGACGCGCGGAGACGTCGGCGCGAGGCCACAACACGAATACCATGCTCATGAGCAGGAAGCTCATGATGACTTGCACGGAGTAGCTGGAGAACACCACCATGTTGGAGAACAGGGTGAGTTTGTCGGTGAGGTCGGCTTCTTCGATGAGGTAAGCGCCGATCCAATAGACGGCCAGCATGAGGCAGTTCATGACTGTATTCATCAACGGCATCATGATGGACATGGCACGTTGGGTGAACAGCTGCGTGCCGGTGAGATCCTGGTTGGCGGCGGTGAACTTACGCTCTTGATAGTCTTCCGCATTGTAGGCGCGCACGACGCGCAGACCGGTGAGGTTTTCACGCGCTACTAGGTTGATATTGTCGGTAAGTGCCTGCATTTGACGGAATTTGGGCATGACCAGCGCCATGAGCACGGCCACCATTACGAGCAGGATGACGACAGCGACGGCTGTGGCAAGCGTCCAGTCAAAACCTTTGCCGGCGATCTTGCAGACTGCCCACACCGCCATGATGGGGGACTTGACGAGCAGCAGCAAGCCCATGGTGATGAACATTTGGATTTGCGTGATGTCGTTGGTGGAGCGGGTGATCAGGCTTGCGGTGGAGAAACGATTAAGCTCTGCCGGACCGAAGGATTCCACTTTACGGAATTCGAGGGAGCGCAAGCGCTGGCTGAAGGAAGCGGCCACACGCGCGGCGATGAATCCTGTAGCGACGGCGCACAACACCGACCCGAGCGAGATGAGGAGCATTTTGCCGCCGGCAATCCAAATATCTCGCATCTCACTGCCAGGGGTTTCGACGAGGCGGGTGATGTCTGCCATGTAGTCGGGCAACTCGAGATCAAACCAGATTTGCCCGACGATGAAGAGCAGGCCAACGAATAACTGCCCTATCTCCGCTTTGGACAGGTATTTGCAGATACGGAACATACGCGTCCTTTCCGTTGCTTCCATTTTATCTTCTATCATTAATAGCTAACAGTGTAAGTATTACATAACAGTGTAAGTATTACAGCGGGGGAGACATTCGCCCGTCGCGAACATAGCGACAGCGTGTCGCGCCAGATGCACGCCGGAGCGAATCTCCGCAGAATGCGCGAACATGAAGCGGATACGCAAGGATGGGGCAAACAGCATTCGATTATGACGAGCCAGCCGTGTCATTGGCGGCCGCACCACACTACATTGCCCCAGCCGGAGGCTTCAGGCCCTCGCAATGCCCTCCGGCCAATCTCAGCCCTTGCAATCCCCCATATCCAGCGGCTTATCGCTCGCGGCGGAGCCGGCCTCTCGTTCCGCGCGTCGCCTAGCAAACGCCTCCGACACTTCCTGCGCAGAAGGCTCCTCTCCACCAGGTCGGCAAATCGACACATACGTGGAAAATTCCTCCATCAGCTCCACAAACTCGCGCGTGCGGCGCTCCCCCATCTGCGTAAACACCCAGCACACAGCCGAACGCACTTCCTCACGATTACGCAACGCTTGCTCACGACCCGCTTCGGTAAGGTTGACAATCACATTGCGTCGATCTTGCGGATCGACGGCCCGCGTCACCATGCCCTTCTTTTCCAACGCAGACAACACCGCAGAAATACGCCCCGAACTCGATTTCATCGCCGAAGCCAATTGGGACGGCGTCATAAACCCTTGCTTGAGCAGCTGACGCAACACGAACGGCTCGCCTTTGGTGGCGCGGGCCATCCGCTCTTCCATAATCGAACGACTGCCTTCAACGCTGGCAATCAGCGTCTCCAACGCTTCTTGTTCAAAACCCATCGCACGCTCCTTGCCACTCATCGCTCTCTTCCACCCTCAAGAATATCTCATGGTGAAAACTTTTAACACTATGTAATATTTTTGCGTGCAACAAGGCCCCGTAGCACATCCGCACCACGGGGCCTTGTACCACGTCAGCACCAACATCACGCGGCAGCACTCATCGCCAGTCGCAACACCTGCCACCAGCCGCCACAGCGCGACGAAGCGCCGACACATTCAGCAACGCCGATTGCGGCGAACCGTCAATGCCGCACCAGCGCACGCCAGCGCTGCTGCAACAACCACCGCAGCCGCCACCGACGCGCCGGTCGGCGAACTCAAGCCCGACTTCTTGCCGTCAGCCGTATCCTTCGACCCAGAACCATCCTGAGTATTCCCCGCCGACGGCTGCCCCCCCCCGGCTGCTCCCCGTTCGAATCTCCGTTCGACGGAGTGTTCGGGGCATCATCCGGCCCATTAGGCGTATTGTCACCCGGATCCTCGCTCGGCGTATCATTGCTCGACGCAGGAGCCGCGGAAATCCAGCTCAACACCGGGCCAGTACCCGTGCTCGAAGTCAGCGTCAACGTCACCTGACGGCTTTCACCCTCAGGAATGGTGATGTCACCAGACGCCACCACCTTGCCGCCGTTCACCGTAACCGTAGCCAACTGTGACGTTGCCTTCTCAGACACGCCGTCGATGGCATACGAAATCGTCGTCGGACGGCTCTGATTCCACCAATCGTGGAAGCCAAGCGAAATCGTATGCGTGCCGGGAGTCAACGTCAGCACATACGACAACGGCGCATTCGTATTGTCCGCGCCAGCGTAAATACCATAATCAAACGGATCGCCGGTATCGCCGCTGCCAATATGCTCCGCATAGTTGCTGGACGTATTGCCCCACGTACCATCAAATTTCTGATCGGAAACCGTATTCTGCAGCGAATCCGATTCAAGCTTGGTGACATTCTGGAAAATCGTCGACGTATCGCCGGCGGCCACACCAATGAAGTAGGAAAGATCAGCAGGAATCTTCTGCACTTGCGTCGTGGCCGGATATGACGTACCTTCAACCACGCCCTGTACCGTAGTCACGGCAAACGGCGTCAGCGAATTGACATCGCACAGCCATGACACCGCACGCGTTTCCGTACTGCCGTCAGCCAGCGTCACCGTCACCGTCTTGGGCAATTGAGGGGTCGAACCTTGCGTAAATACGGTATCTTGCTCGACTGGAGTCACCGACGTGGTTTCGTCAGATGCCACAGTTCGCACGCCAATCCAACTCAACACCGGATCGCCACCGCTCAACGACTTCGTCAGGAAGGTCACGGTTTGCTTGCTCGTCAGGGTAAAGGACACCGCATCGGTGGCGTTGCCGCTTTGCAGCGGGACTACCGTGGTACTTGCCAGCGTCTTGCCACCGGCAGAGACGCTGAACTCGGTATTGCGTGAGTTCTGCCACCACTCCTTGTACCCGGCTTGCACAGCGTATGTGCCGGCAGGCAAATCGGCTTTATACTCAATGGTTTTGCCGCCCTTGGCCCAATAGCCGGTATCATAAATATCCGTGGTGGAAGCATCCGAATAGTATTCCACATCCGTGCCAATCACACTGGACAGACCCCACGTCGCACCGTTGCCGTATTGCTGATCACTCTTGTCGGTGTTGATCAACGCCGTTGCGTGCTTCTTCAGCGTCTGCCAATAGTCGGATTCCTCATTGCTCGACGAGCCGGCATCCATGAACAGCGCCGCATTCTTGGGATACACCTGAACGGTGAAGCTCAATTCGGCATTGCCCATCTTCGGCAGCACACCAGTCACGGTTACCGCCCCGAAGGTCTGATCGTCACCAAAATACGGATTCCACGTGACCGCAGTCTTCTCCTTGACATCGCTCGTTCCACGGCTAATCGTCAACTCGTCCGGCAACGCCGCCATCAGATCCGACATGGAACCCGTCTGCGTCGGCAGCATGTCAAGCACGTTAAACGACCCATAATCCTGCAAATCATCCAACGTCCAATCGCCGGCAGGCAACACGCGCATGGTGGTGCCGACGAACTGCAACGGCGTCATCACATACCGCGACTGGCTGATGTCATTGCCATTGTCCGGGTTGAACCACCGGTCGCCCCAGTAAATGAACAGTCCTTGCTCCTCGTCGTAAGGAATGATGCAGCTGCTTTGCGTGGTGAACGAGTTGCTGCTGCTTTGGTTCACATCCGTACCATCCACAAACGGCGTGCCCACTTCCGTGTACGGGCCCATGATATTGTCGCCTTCGCTGATGGTGTACTTGTTCTCATTGGGCGCCCATCCGGTAGTGCCGGAATAAATGAAGTAATAGTGGCCATTCCACTTCACCGGCGCCGGCGATTCCTTGCTATTCGTGGCGATGATGTTGTAGGTGTCGCCCTTGGCAACGTCAGTGCCGCGCTGCTGATCGGCCACCGGCACCACCAGTTTGGTGTACGTCTTGTCCAACAACGAAATGGTCAGATCCTTATTCTCATTGCTGGCATAAATGAGGTACGCATCCTTAGCACCATCGTTGTTGGTATCCTTATCGTCAATGTACAAGTTCATATCGCGGGCCATGCCGGGGTTGGAACTATTCGTGCCCGGGCTCATGCGGAAGCTGCCCAAATACTTGTAGGGGCCAGCCGGGTCGGCCGTGGTGCTGATGGCCACGCCTGCCTTGGCCTTCGAATACGTGGCAGTGTCCTCATTGCCATACTGCGGGCCGTCCGCATGGAACCAAATCACCCAACGATTCGTCGTGGCGTTGTACGCCATCTTCGGCCGTTCAAACACGCAACTGGTCTGCGTAGGATCCTCGCCCGTGCCCTTCAACGCCTTCAAGTCCCACAACAACAGGTTCAGCGCATCCTGCGCGCTGTCGATATTGTAGTTCGAGGAATCGTTGGCGAACGTGTCGAAATTCTCGCCGTAGATATTGGTGTAATCGGGGTCCTTCTGCAGGTTCTCGACGTTGTAATACCGCTGGTATACCGGGTCGGCACCGGCCTGCTTGGCCGCCAAATCCGCATCGCCGAGATAGGTTTGGAAGCCCAGCCCCTTATCCACCCAGTTATACAAGTCGTCTGAATAGTAGATACGCACACCGTGCGCTACCAGACGATCGGTTTTGTCCTCGCCGCACCAGATATACACGTACCCGTCGCCGTTTTCGTCGATATCGCGGTCATCGGCAGCCAGCAGCGACGTCTTCACCCGCTGAATGCCAGCACCATGAGCCTGAATCAGATTGCCGTTGTTGTCATACATGCGCGCGCCATACGTACCGGTGATGCCGGTGTAATGGTAGATGAATCGAACGGCGTCGAAAGCGTTTTGCAACGCGGTGGCCGCGTCTGCAAGCTGCTGTTCACTGGCGGTGCCGGATTGCACAAGTTCGGTGGCCGCAGTGCGTGCCTCGTGCAGCGCCTGCAGATCAGACGCATTGGGTTTGACCGAATCATAAGGCGCGGTGCCGCTGTCGTCAGAGCGGTATCCTGACGTCAACGGAGTGAGGTTGCTGTCTTGTGTGGCGTCGATGACGGCTTGCAAACCACTGGCATCCGTTACCGGAGCCGGAGTAGGTGTAGCGTCGGCGGAGGCCGCGTCCGAGTTGTCGGCAGATAGATTCGCAGCATCGGACGCGCTGCTGGCGTCGTCGCCCGCCCGACGTTCCTCGGTGTTCGCCGAGGCGTTCATGGCTTGTTCGGCCTGTTTCATGGCGGCGGCGTCGCCTCCATTATCTTGTGCCGAGCCATCGTTTTGGCTGCCCGACACCAGTTGCGCAATACGCTGTTCGGCGCTCGTGTCCGCAGCGCCGTCGGCAGCTACTGCCGTGGGCGTGAACACTGTGCCGCATAACATGGCAGTTACGGCAACCGCCCCTATCATGCTGGAAGGAAATTTCATCACATAATTCCTTTGATTGCAATGGTTATAGTAATATGACGGTTGGCCGCCGTCATAGAGCGGCGGCCAACCCGGAAACGTTAGCGACGCTTGCGCGCACGAACGCTGATGACGGCACATCCGGCCAAAGTGATGAGCGCAGCGGCAACGAATGCCGCGGACACCGAAGCGCCCGTCGGAGACATTCCCGGCTTCTGCGACTGATCGCCCTGCTGTGACGTCTTGTCGTCGTTGGTCTTGGCATCTTCGTCCGCGGTAGCCGCGTGTACTGCAACCGTGAACGTAGCCGATACGCCGTGGTACGACACCACAATGGTCTTGGTGCCAGCGGCAACTGAATCGAACCCACGAATGCTCAGGTCGGGATCATCCAACGCAATGGCTTCCTCATGCGAAACCTGGCCGTCGGTGCGATACACGGCGGTCACGCTCATACCAGCGGTGTCGAACTGTTCGCCAATCTGATACTCGCTCTTCGTTGGCTTGGTCACCTTCAGCTCAGCCAGCTGCGCCGTGTTGAACGTCACCCGATAATCCTTCGTGGTGACGCCATCGGCGGCGGTGACGCTAATGGTGGCAGTGCCACCGAGCACCGCGCGAGGCTGGCTGATTGTCACATGGGCGTTCGTATCCGAACTGAATGCCTGCACCGTCGGATTGGATTGCGTGCCATACGGCAGGTTCACCGTGTAGTCGGTCGTATTCGGATCGAAACCGTCGATGGTTTGCCCGTCGAGACGCAGGTCGCCCAGGGTCGCGTCGGCAATCGGCGCAAGCTCGTCGAGGTCGCCAATAGGCGAGTACACTTCGATTTCCGCCACGTTGATGTACACATGCGTGTCTTGCAACGTGTTGGTCAGGCGCAAAGCCTTCGCCGTCACCGGAGTATCCAGCACGAAGTCAGCAACCGGGGTATCGGAGGCCGTCGTATGGTCAACATCACTGCTGTCCTGCACCTTCCAGCCGGACTTCACGCCAACCTCATGCCACTGATTGTCTGTACCCTGATATTCCAACGTCTGGCTCTTCGGCCAGGAAGCACGGCCGTCATAGTAGAACGTGGTCTTCACTTCGTTAATCGTGGTAGGTGCGTCGAAGGAGAATTCAGCCACCGGGTTAGCGTTTCCATCAGCCACGCCCCAGGTCGACCAACCCTTCTCATACTTACCGTCGATAGCTTGGCTACCGCTACTCCCTTCTTGGGCGCTTACCGAGAAATGCGTTCCAGACGCCGAGGCGATGTTCACCACATCCGTGGCCTCCGGCACCACGTACGCCTGGATTTCCGTAGCATTCATGAAGTCATTGTTCACCGTGTTCACGATGCGCACCTGCGAGGCCTCAACCAAACCGTCGCCCTTGAACGTCACCGTCGCGCCACTCTTCGGCGCATCCACGGCTTCGCCCAACGGCTTCCACGTCTGGCCGTCAGTGGTGTATTCGGCCTTAACCGAATCCGACGGCTTATTCGCGAACGTTATGGATACGTAATCGATACGGCGAGTGCGCCCGAAGTTCAACGTTGCGGTTGGGTTACCGGCAAACTTCTCCGCCGCATTCCACGTCACCCATGCTTCCTCGCTGGTGTTGCCGTCCGTCAACTTCTTCCACTGGTCAGCCTTGCCGTCCTCGGTCTGCTGGTCGGTCACCGTGAGGTTGCTCTGCGTGCTGGCGATATTGATCGGCTTCTTATGCGTCACATACACCGTGGCCTTCGCCGGGATCGTCTCGCCGCCGCCAACATCAATCGTGCCTGGCACCGTAATGACATCACCCGTTTTCGTGTCCAGCAAACGCTGGCTTTGCGCGGCGAAATCCCAATCCACCAGCGAGCCGTCCACGGCAATCGCCGGCGAGGACTGCACATGCGCGTACACCTGCTGTTGCATCACCGCAGCGCGAATGTCATCTTCGGAAGCGCCCTCCAGCAGCGTCACCGACACCGGGTCCGATGCGGTGAGCTTGCCAACATACACCTTGGCGGTGAAGTTGAACAAGTTCCCGAACACGTCAGTGGCCGTGCCCTTCGCGGTGTATACGCCTTCCTTCGAGACATCTACCGTCGACGTATCCCACGTTGCCTCCACGGCCGGTCCAGCACCCCACTCGTAATACGGGTTCACGGTCTTCGGCATCGAAATCGTGCCATCAACCGTGGCCTGACCGGCTACTTCCACAATGCCAGTCGGATTCGTCGTGCGGAACTGCCACGCCTGATTCTGCCCGCCATTGGACTTATACAAGCCCACTGGAGAACCTGCTGCCGTCTTCTGACCGCCAACTTCCAACGTTTGCTTTTGCGAAATGTTGACCAGGCTGTAGTATTCGCCATCCTCCGTGTTGAGAATCCACACCGTGTCCGGATTCGTCTTGGCGGCGTCCACCGTGCCATCCACAAACGTACCGTCGGCACCCAACACACGCGTGCCGTCCACATTGGACACCACGTACTTCTTCACCGTCGGCATGGCTTCATCGGCAGGCACCTCATGCAGCACCATGCTCTGCTGGGAAGCGGCCTTGCGATCCGTAGCGACGTTTTCGATGCTCAGGCTACCGTCGTCCGCAACCTGCAAAGCCTTGCCGGACTGCTGACCAACCAGCTGGTAGACTTCGCCCTCATGCAGCGCCGCATCCTCGGCAACGCCACTCACGCCGGTGAGCGTAATGGAAGCGATGGAACGTGCCGGAACCGTAACCGTAGCCGTCTTATTGGCCGCGTCGATCACCACCGACCCCGCGTCCTGCTTGACATTGCTGTACTGGTTCATATAGGAAATCGTGGCATCGCTCATATTGTCAAGCTTCGCCGGTTCGGTCGTCAGATACAAGGTGCCGGATGCATTGTCGGCAATGCTGCCGTACTTAGACAAGTCGATGACCAGACGCTGCGTCTTATCCGACGAATTCGTATGAATCACCGTCTGGGTCTTGCCGTCCGCCGAAGCGGCCGTGAGATTGTCGCCCGTGCTGTTGTTCGCCACAATGGCATCGCCCTCATGCACAAACTTCGTATAGGCACGCACCGCATTGTACTTGGAATTGGCCAGCACATTGCACGACTGAATGCCATTCGTGGACCTGCCGTTGTTCAGCCATGCGCGCTCCGAATACAGCTTGCCATCCTTGCCGGCAACATTGCAGTCGAAGTCAATCAGCACCGTGCCCCAGTTGGTGTTCTCGCCCTTCACCTTGGCCGTATTGCCGTTGATACCCTTGTCGCCCGTGGCCATGTTGTACAGATCCTCGACCACCTGCCAGAACGTGAAGTCCTTGGATTGCAAGTCGTAGATATCGCTGTTGATCTTACCCGCCATGCCGAGCGCATTATCGAAACCATACGGATTGAACGAACCATCTTGCCAAGCGCCATCCACCTCGCTCATGGACACGCGCTTGCCGTCCGCCTGACCGATGTCACGCACCACACGCTGGTCGTTCGTGCCATAGGAGTGCGTATTGAGCTGGTCGACCTTGTTCTTCACCTCGTCGGAATAGGCGTTGTACGATGTCACCAACTGCCCGGAATCCGTAGCGTCAGTAGCAGCAATCTTGGTATGCGTGTTGCCGGCCTGCTGCAAGGCATCCGCCATCGCTTCGATTAGCTGCTGCTGTTCGGCGTTGTCGATATGCATGCCCTCCTGCGGTTTCTTCAACGCGGTGGAGTACGGCGTGACCGATTTATTCTTATCGCTGTAATACGTCGTCCAATACCAGTCGAACAAATCCGGGGTGATACCGGCTTCATCGCCATCACCCAAGTCCTTATCGGCCTTATCGCCCGGAGTTCCCCAATACGAGGTTTCCGACTCGTTCATGCCTTCGATGGTGTTGACCTGGAACCCATAGGTCTGTTCCAAATGCTCGGTGACCTTCACCAGATACTGGGCGAACTTCACCGGGTCTTTAAGATTGTTGTCGCCTGCATCGTACGCGCCCGTCGCATATCCGCTTTCCGTCAGGAACCACGGCGCGGAGTTGGCGAAGGTTTCCACATGATCAATACCACCGGTGGAAACGCCCTGCTTCAGCCACCATTCCTGCGCCGACCCTTTGGACCAATCATATTGAGTGTCGTCGTTCGGATCAAACGCTTCGGCCAACTTATCCTTGTCGGCCTGCTTGGTGGTGACGCCTTCGCCATACGTACCGGAACCGGTGGTGTCGTCCTTCCAATATCCTGGCACTGCAGCGCCTTGGCGCATCAGGGGATATCCGTATGCGACATCGGACGCGTTGCCGCCACCGATGTTGAAACGCGCCATATTCAAGTCAAGTCCATCCTCCCCGAAAATGGACTCGTAGAATTCCTGACGCAGCTGCTTGCCATATTCCAACGCCTTGGCGTCGGCCTCGGCATCGCCGCTGCTATGGACGATCGACCCTTCTTCACCGTAGTTGCCCGTTGCGTTGGCCAACCATGCCAACGACGTGCCCCAACCATCGAACGGCCCATTGGTGAACCAAGGGTTTGGAGTCACCGTAGTGGTTACGATATCATCTGCTATGGCGGTTGACGCCGGAATGATTCCGCCGGCAGCCAGCGTCGCCGCAGCAGCAATAGCAGCTATTGACATCCTGACTTTTTTCATATATCTCCTTGCATCCGTCCTTGGACCCCTGCGATACGGCCATTACCTAGACCAGCGGACCTCAACCCCGAAGCCCAGTTTCATACACATCGCAGCACGATCAAAAGTTCGGTAAATGTTTACGCAAACATTTTGATCTATTCATTATTGTAACGGCAAACCAACAAAATGGACACACCGGCAGAACGCGTGTTGCACAAAAATAGAAACACTCCCCGGACATGATTTCCACAACATCACGCCCCGCCGGCCACCGTCTCATTATTGCCTCGCCATCCACAGCGCGACGAAGCGCCGACACATTCAGCAACGCCGATTGCGGCGAACCGTCAATGCCGCACCAGCGAACGCCAGCGCTGCCGCGACAACCACCGCAGCCACCACCGACGCCATACATATTGCAAAAGTGCGTGTTTTCCACATCGTAGGAAGCCCCAATCGATTCCTACGGATGGCGAAAACACGCACCAACATCCTCAGAGTGCAGCAAACACACATCTTCGGGGTGATTAGAGTGCAGCAAACACACACCTCGTTTAATGACCAAAAACAACTCATCACAATCAGGGAGGGGCAACGCCAGAATATGCACGGAAAAAGAGAACCCCAACTGGAAAAACAGGTTTCGGTAAAGCAGAAAACGGGAACAGGCCACCACGGCAAGGACGAAAAAGAGGGAAAGAGACGGGCACACACAACGAAACTCGCAACGCACAGCCACTCAAGCAAGAAAAAACCCGGCGGAGGGAGCCGCCGGGCGAGAGAGAAGAGAGAAGAAGGGTTCAGTTATGGGGTTCTTGAGAACCTCGCCAACAACCGTAGCTGCTGACATGATCTATATAACCGCACCTTTCTTGAAAGAACGATGTGCGGCACTCAAAACAACCTGTAAAGATTGTGCAGAAAACGTGAAACAATAGACGATCAGAATAAGGCGATCCCAAAAATCAGGTGATGCTGCAACACCAAAGCGCTATATCACCACCCACATACCACAACCACACAATACAAAAAGGCGAGGCGCATGTGAGCACCTCGCCAATACTGCCGAACATAACAACGGCAAATTCGCACAAGAACACCTGCCAAGCAACCGAATACCACCACGGCGCATGACAAGCGTCACATCGTTGCCGCCGTCAGCCTTCCAACTTGGCCTTCGCCGCAGCGAAGCGCTCTGCCTCAGCAGCCTTACGAGCAGCAAGCTCCGTCTCAAACCGAGCCAACTCCTCCTCCACGGCCTCCTTGGGTATCTTCGCAAAAATCGGCTCCGGCTTCGCCACCGGCGCACCCACCGTCAGCGGTTCACTCTCCCACGGATGCACCGTCTCGCCAAGACGATAATCGCCCGTGATAATCGGATACGTGAAGCCCGGCTTATCGAGATCCTCGACCTCTTCAATACGCGGCAACGGCGAGAACACGCCCGCGCCTCCCAACGCTTCCCACACCTTCTGCGCGGAATGCGGCAAGAACGGCGCCAACAAATGATTCGCATCCATCACTGCCTGCGCGGCAACATGTAGCACCGTCGCCAAACGTTCGGGATCATCCTTGATCTTCCACGGCTCAGTAGACGAGATGTAGCGATTGATATCACCGACCACCCGCATAGCCTCCGCCAATGCGTTCTTCTGACGATGACGCTCGATCAACCCGCCGACCACATCGAAGGCATCGGCCGTCTGCACCAGCAGCGCGCGATCCTCATCCGTCATGGAATCCTCATCCAACGCGGGAATCTCGCCAAAATTCTTATGAATCAGATTGGCCACACGGTTCACCAGGTTGCCCCAGCTCGCCGCCAACTCCTCGTTGTTATGACGCACAAACTCCGCCCATGTGAAATCAGCGTCGGAATTCTCCGGTCCCGCCACGGAAATGTAGTAGCGCACCGCATCCACCGGATAACGGGCCAGAATATCCTTCACATAAATGACAATGCCGCGAGACGAGCTGAACTTGCGTCCCTCCATCGTCATGAACTCGGAAGACACCACCTGCTCCGGCATATTCAGCACGCCAAGTTCGCCGGGCTCACCGTCCTTCGACCCCTGACCGTTGTATGCCAGCATCTCCGAAGGCCAAATCTGCGAATGGAACGTGATGTTGTCCTTGCCCATGAAATAGTATCCCGGCGTGGACGGATTGCACCACCACTCGCGCCACAGCTCCGGATCGCCCTGACGACGCGCCCACTCAATGGAGGCAGACAGATACCCAATCACTGCGTCAAACCACACATACAGCTTCTTATTCGGATTATCGATCCAGCCCTCCACCGGCACGGGAATACCCCAATCGATATCGCGGGTAATCGCACGAGGCTTGACCTCTTTGAACAGGCCAATGGAGAAGTTGATGACATTAGTACGCCAACCCTTACGGCTCTTGAGCCACGCGAGGTTCGCCTCCGCCAACGCCGGCAAGTCCAGGAAATAATGCTCGGTTTCCTCAAAACGCGGCGTCTCACCATTAATCTTTGACACCGGGTTGATCAGCTCATCCGGATCAAGTTCATTGCCGCAGGCATCACACTGGTCGCCACGCGCACCTTCGGTATGACAGATCGGGCATTCGCCCTCGATGTACCGGTCGGGCAGAGTACGGCCCGTGGACGGCGATATCGCCACCTGCTGGGTGCCGCGATAAATATAGCCGTTGTCCAAACACTGCTTGAACAACTCCTGCACCACACGCTCATGATTACCGGTGGTGGTACGGGTGAACAGATCATAGCTCAAACCCAAATCGCACAAATCCTTGGCGATGACCCGGTTGTACCGGTCGGCGAGTTGCTGGGCGCTAAGGCCTTCCTTCTCCGCCTCAACCAGAATCGGCGTGCCGTGTTCGTCGGTGCCGGACACCATCAGCACCTGGTTACCCTTCATGCGCTCGTATCGTGCGTACACGTCGGAAGGGACACCAAACCCGGCAACGTGGCCGATATGGCGAGGCCCGTTCGCATAAGGCCACGCAACATTCACCAAAATATGACTCATAGTCCACGATTATCGAGCGGAGCGGGGACACACGAAGTACAGCATCCCCATACCACACTTATCCACATACCAAAGACCAACCCGCGAACACATCCACATATACACGGATTGCAGTGAAATGCCTAAATATTCACGCAGTGGTTTTTAGCATAATCGCCATGAACAGTCTCACCCCCGCACTAGCAGCGCCACTTATCTCATCACGCGACTTACCAGGCCCTCTCAGCATGAGCAGACTCGCAGACATCGGCATCGTACGCCACCTCGGCCCCGCAAGCGCCTACCGCAACCTCAACGCCGACAATCCCCAAACACGTGCCGCCATCGCCGCCTCCATCATTCCCGCCCGCACCATTGCCTGCCACGCACTCGCCACATGGGTGTGGCTAGGCGGCGAATTTCCCGGCAGCATCGACGTCATCTCCACGTCTCATTACCGCGCACTCAAACACGGACGCCGCGTACGCGTATTCAACCGCAAGGCACCCGACGAACACCTGACATGGATAGGACGCTGCGCACTCACCACACCATTGCGCACCGCATGCGACCTTGCCTTAAGCGCCACCTCCACAGACACCTCCCCAACCGCGAACACACACCTTGAACACCGCATCCTCGCACTTGCCACCACCTATCAATTCACCATGCAGGACTGCCTACAACTCCTCAACGAGCACCGATTCTGGCCCAATGCCCCGGCCGCCAGACAACTTCTCTCCCTACTAGCGGAACAAGAACGATACCGCGTATAACGCCCCGCCGCCCCATGGCACGATGTCTATGAAATCACACAGGTAACACCAGAGGAACGCCAAAGGAGCATCAGAGGAGCCGACATGCCGCGGATACGCCCAAGACGCAACAACAGACACCGAAGCCAGCAGCGTCTCACCACGCTGCATAACGCCGCAGACACACCGACATCACCGCAACCTCCCCCGCCGCCGCTACGACTCACCGCAGCAGTCGCCTGCGACCCCAACACCAGCCGAGAAGTGCTCGACTATATCGCGGTCAACATGCCAGCACTGCGTCGGTGGATAGTCGCCAACCCCAACGCAGACGCCGAACTCCTGGAATACATCTCCCAAGCCGGAGGTCCCTACGTGCACGAGGCGCTGACCATTGCTTTGCGCGAGCTGGAACGACGCTGATCTCAGGATCCTTGCACCCTACCGTTCCTGCATTTGCAGCACCGCCGCATACACCTGCTTACGGTTGGCAAATGAACCATCCGGGAAAGGATGCTCATGAACCACCGACACAATAGCATCCTTGATGCGCATGCCCTGCTCGTCGGCACGAGCCAACGCCAAGGCAGCCAGCTGCGACACCGACAGCGACGACACATCAGCCGCCTTAGCCTCCTCGTCCGACGCGCCGGCCACCACCAACACCATCTCGCCACGAGGCGGATCGTCCAGTACGCCGTCACGAATCTGCGCAATCGTGCCGCGACGCACCTCCTCATAATCCTTGGTCAGCTCGCGGCACAACGCCATACGTCGATCGGCACCGAACACCTCCAACAATGCTTCCATCGACTCGGCGATACGATGCGGTGTCTCATACCACACAATCGTGCGCCGCTCCGACAGCAGTGCGCGCAAACACTGCACACGCTCGCCATGCTTGCGCGGCAGGAACCCCTCATAGCAGAACCGATCGGTAGGCAAACCCGACAGCGCGAGCGCATCCAGCACGGCAGAGGGCCCCGGCGCACAGGTTACGGGAAGACCGCGTTCGATGGCACGACGCACAATCGCCAATCCCGGATCATTAATGGTCGGCATGCCGGCATCCGACACCACCAGCACCGTAGCCCCCTGCTGCACCTGGTCAAGCAGCATATCGGCCTTGTCGCGTTCGTTATGGTCGTGATATGCCACCACACGGCCGCCGACATGCACGCCAAGACGATTGGCGAGCGCATACAACCGGCGGGTGTCCTCCGCGGCGACGATATCCGCATGTTCCAACAATGCCACAAGCCTGGCGGACGCATCCGCGGTATTGCCGATGGGCGTGGCCGCCAGCACCACTGTGCCGCGGGGCACCACCAGGCCGTTCGGGACTTCGTGCATCATCCGGATGTCTTCGTCTTGTTCACCACTCATACCGTCCAGTATCCCGCACCCGGTCGATACCGTCGAGCGGGCAGGTCAGCGCGGACGACGCCAAGCACGGTCACGAATCGTGTCGGCAAAGGGCACATGCGGCTCGCCCTGATACCAGTAAGCCACGGTCGCCACGTCGTCACTACGCTCGAAATTCCCCGCTTCCTCTGTGCCAATCTGCTGCAATTCCACGCGCAGATCATGCTCGAAATAAATCGGGTCGGGAATATGCCAACGATACAGGCCGCGCATCACCGGCGTGGCGACATCCCAATAGTCACTTTCCCTGCCAACCAACCGTTGGCCGTAGAACGGGAATCCCATGTACGGGCCGGTGTAGGTCTGCTCACGCATATGGCCGCGCTCATCAAACGCGGCGAAACTCCAGGCGCCGCCGAAATAATCCTCCGTGCCAGTGCTGCACCACGTGGGATACTGTTCGTCGCCGTCGATATACATCTTGACTTCGCCCTCGCCCCACCAGCGGCTTTCCAACGCCGTCAGGGCAAGATACGTGCCGACGTAGGCACCACGGCCACGCACGCCGTCAAGCACCACATAGTCACGGCCCATTTCAGTCACTCGCTCGCGCCGCCACTGCGCGTGGAACCGCATCATCTCCTCGGGAAGCTCGTCATACTCCGTGTAGTCAATCTGGTAGAAAAACGCCGGCACGTCCTCGTTGTGATCATTGCGCAACACTACGCGCGCACGATTGAACGGCATGTCCCAGAAACAGTTGAAGCCGCGATTCGGATTCACCATAACCGGTATCGAATTAATCGTGCACGCCTGCGCATGGCCGCAGCAGAAAAAGTCGCCAATCGGGCAGGACACGGACGGCGTGGTTTCACCATCCCAGTAACATTCCAAAATCACGTTGCGCAACACATCCGGCCCCTTCGGGCCGGTACGATCCGTCACCGTCATCCATATATGGCGGATAATGCCCGGCTTATCAACATCCATCAGCGTGACGGATTCGCCCGCCTTCACTGTCTGAATACAGGGACTGCCCTTACGCGACGGGCCCAGCGCACTGGCGGCCATAGCCGCGCGACCCTTGGCACCAGTCGGATTCTCCGCATTCACACACCGCGAGCGCCCTGCCGACGGAAGGGTCAGTGCCGACAAGCCACTGCCCGAGACGAATGGCATGCCTGTGGTCATACCGCCTACACCGTAATTATTCATCGTCATGGCACTCACCCTTTCCACACCCCGCCACACTGCGAGGTACATCGTTTGACGCGCATTGTTACGCGGCAATATACGCTATGCCACCAACGGCAGCAACTACGGGTGTTTTTCTGCGCAATACCCAGCGGACGGCGCATCCGCCCCACCACCATCTCGATAAGATAAGATAAGATAAGATATTTTTCTACATTATGCCAAAATAATTGCATCAAATATCATATTTAGCACGTTGACCACATAACACTTATAAATTACCGCCTCAGCGCCGAGATAGAGCGATAATACAAGGTGACCACTGGCCCCACTAGAGAAAGTGTGCATCATGCAATATTGGCAACAACTTCTCACTGGCATTGACGGTAGTGAGGCGACCCTCGTCGGATATGTTCTAGACAATACGTCTGAAATCGATATGAACCGACGCCGCCCCGCAGTGCTCATTCTCCCCGGAGGCGGCTATGCGTTCACCTCAGACCGCGAGGCCGAACCAATCGCCATGCAATATCTTGCCGCAGGCTATCATGCGTTCATTCTGCGCTATTCCGTAGCGCCCGCCACATATCCCGTGGCCCTGCTGGAAGCAGCCGAGTCCATGACCACCATCCGCGCGCATGCCGACGAATGGCATGTGGATCCCGACCATATTGCCGTGCTCGGCTTCTCCGCAGGCGGACATCTCGCCGCCAACCTAGCCACAACAGCAGGCGACGACACCATGCGCAAGCATGGCTTCGACCCCGATGACGCACGCCCCAATGCACTCATGTTGTCCTACCCCGTCATCACCGCATTCAGCAATGCACACTTCGGAAGCTTCAACAACCTCCTCGGCCCCGACCCAGATCCTAGTCTGCGCGAAGAAGTCTCCATCGAACGACACATCGACGCCACTACACCCCCGGTTTTCATCTGGCACACCATACCCGACGACTGCGTGCCCGTAGCCAACACACTGCTCGTCGTCGAAGGCTGCCGCAACGCAGGCGTTCCCGTGGAGGCACACCTCTACCCCACCGGCGGCCACGGTCTGTCATTGGCCACGGCGGAAACCTCCGGGCCGCAAGGCGACAGCATCGTGCCCGACGTCCAGACATGGATGCCGCTCTCCATCGACTGGCTGAAACGAACGTTCGCCAGGTAACACCGAACAGCCACACACGGTGCAGGCACGGCGCAGCCACACAGCGCGGCCACGCCGCCCAGAGACCGACATCCCCGGCGGCCGGCCCCAAACCCGAACTCTCTTATCGCAAAACCAACAAGCGCCCGCAGCCATCGACCGCGGACGCTTGTCGTTGGATACGCCGATATACCACTCATCTATCGGCGCCGTCTATCTCATGCAAGGCCATCGATGCGCAGATCGTGAGCCAGCGGTACATCCAGAGGTTGCATCGAACCGTCGACACGCACATCCGCGAGCAGCGACAACACCGCAACCGAGGAAGCCGCCGACCATGCCTGAGGATGGCAGGCCGCCGGATACGGCGAGGGGCCGCCGACTCCACTGTCGCCCGCATATAGTTCGGGAATCTGATAGTCGAAGGACTCGGCCGCAGCCAACAATCCCTCGGCCACGCGCACCGCTTCCTCAACGTATCCTTCGGCGCGCAAACCGTTCATGGAAATCGCCGTATCATGAGCCCACACCGAACCGCAATGATAGCTTTGCGGCCAGTAACCTCCGGACGTCGAGCTCATAGTGCGGATGCCGTACCCGCTCATCATGTCATCGCCCATCAAGCGAGCCACCACGTCGCGCACGCCCTGCTCGTCGAGAATGCCCGTGCCCAACAAGTGGCCGATATTGCTGGTAAGGCTATCCACCGGACGCTTGTCACGATCCAGTGCGATTGCCGGATATCGTCCGTGGCCATCATCCACCCAGAACACGTCATTGAATCGCTGCTTAAGTTGCTTCGCCCAAGCACGCCACTCATCGGCGCCTTCCTGGCCGAACCGATCCAACACATCAGCACCCAGCATGGCAGCCTGGTAGGCGTATCCCTGCACTTCGCACAAGGCGATCGGCCCGTCAGCAATGCGGCCGTCCTGCCAACGCACCGAGTCGCCGGAATCCTTCCATCCTTGGTTGCTCAGGCCATGACCCGTGCGGTCAATGTACTCCAGGAAACCGTCGCCATCGCAATCGCCCCAATCACGCAGCCACGCCAACGCCGCCTGCAAATTCGGCAGCAACTCCTCTACTTCTTGAGGATCGGCACCCCACTGCAAGGCTTCCGCGAGCAGAATGATCCACAGCGGCGTGGCATCGATCGTGCCATAGTACAACGGCGGCAGATTCATGCCGTCCTGGGCAAACGCACCCGCCGACACCACCGGTTCG
Organism: Bifidobacterium sp. LH_491; assembly: GCF_056356495.1. Lineage (NCBI taxonomy): Bacteria > Bacillati > Actinomycetota > Actinomycetes > Bifidobacteriales > Bifidobacteriaceae > Bifidobacterium > Bifidobacterium sp. LH_491. The sequence goes on along the minus strand of NZ_JBKEUI010000001.1, from coordinate 35,120 downwards.
GCGCGCAGCTCATGCATGATCTTGCCCGGATCGGCATTCGTCGGGGCATCGCTTTGCGTGGCCTGGAAATGTGCCAACGTGCGCAGCGTGCCCATCGCCGTGCGCGTGGTCAACGGCAGCAGGAAACGCGCCGCCCACAGCGAATCACGGCCAAACAAAGTAAAGAACCACGGGGCGCCCGCAGCCAGGAACTCATCGTTCGGCAAGGCCGGCACCGACATGCGCAGCCCCGCCAAATCACGCAGCGACGTCTCCACCCAACGCTCCACCCGGGAATCAGCGGCCTGCACATGGACCGTCCGCCACGGGCACGGCGTATGCGCGGCAGACACCGCATTGTCCGGCGCTTCCACGCGCGTCACCAAGCCAACATCCACACCGCCACGGGCCGGCACGTTCACCTGCCACGTCGCCACACAGCACAACCCATCGATCTGCCATTGCGGCTTGCTCGACTGGGGAGCCGCAGCAATCGCCACACGCAACGCTCCATACGTCACTTCCACCGTGTCATCGCGCAGCACCACCCGCACCTGCCCGGTCTGCGCCGCCGAAGATGGCGCGCCACCCTTGACTTCCTGCATGCTGGCCATATCAACCGTGATGCGCGCCTGAAGCGTCAACGGCACCGCCTCATTGCCGGAGGCACACACATGTGCCACGTCTTCCAAACAATCCGGCAATACCAACCGCTCCTCGTCAATGCGCACATACGGGTCGACGGTCGCCCCCACCTTGTTGCGCGCGATGGACACACTAATGCTTCTGCCTCCCTCCGGCGAGCGCCACGAAATAGGCGTGGGACGCTCGCCATCCACCTTCCAGTCGATGGACGACAGCACACGAGTATCGCCAATATAGAACCCCGCAATGCCGGGAGCACCGGCATGCTCTTGCGCCGCGGTTTCGCTCAGCGTACCGTCCGGAGCGCACCATACTTGCGCCGGCGCGTTAACCAGCACTTTCATATCGTGCATCCACGGCTGGCGAACTTGCTCTTGGGTCTTGTCAGTCATTATTGTCTCCATATATGTGATTGGCCGTGCCTTAGTTGTGCGTTTAGGAACGCCACGGGAATGTTCACCGCGGATGTTGAGGCACGGCGATGTCTGCCCGGCCGGCAAGCCGACCAGATTGTCACTATCTGTTGGGTTTGTGGTAGATATCGTCGAAGCGTTATGCGCCTATTCTTTGACCGATCCTTCCGAAGTATTCATGATCTTCTTTTGGAAGATGAAGAACAGGATGGCCACCGGAATCGTCATGACTACCGCTGCCGCCAGTTTGACGGGATATTGGTTGCCTTGGCTGAGCTGTCCGCTGGCGAGGGAGGCCACGCCTTTGGTCAGGGTGGTCAGGCTGGACGATTGGGTCGACACGATGAAGTGTGACAGTTCGTTCCACGATCCTTGGAAGGACAGGATGGAAATCGTCACCAACGCAGGGCGGGCCATCGGCAGCACAATGGACCAGAAGATACGGAAGGTACCCGCACGGTCGATCATGGCTTGTTCTTCGACACTGCGCGGAATGGATTCGAAGAAGTTCTTCATGATGAATACGCCAGTGGCGTCGATGAGCAGCGGCAGGATCATACCGGCGTAGCTGTCGTAAATGCCCAGCGTTTTGATGATGAGGAATTTCGGAATCAACAGCACTACCATAGGTACGCTCATGACACCCATGAGCATGGCGAAGATGACGTTGCGACCGCGAAAATGCAGGCGGGAAAGAGCATAGCCGGCCAGCGAGTCAAAGAATACGCGCCCCACCGTCACGAATATGGTGACGATCACCGAATTCTTGAACCATACGGGGAAATCCGAGTTGAGGAACAGCTTGCGGTATGCCGCCGTGGTCCAGATTTCCGGGATAAGCGACACCGGGTTGGCGGTGGCGTCCGAATCGGTTTTGAATGATGTCGCCACCTGGATGATAAACGGCATGATATAGATGAACGCAATCACAATCAGCAGCAAATACAACAGGATGCCACTATGCAATACGCGCTTCCACCACGGCGTAGTGCGACGGCTTGCGGCAGTAGTCGATGCGGCACTCATGTCACGCCTCCTTCCGTTCGTCATGGGCTCCCAGAGACATCACTTCGGCCCGTGTCATACCACGTGCCTCGGCTTTCATCGCGTCATAGAACGCCCTGCGCCGACGCGACATCTTCTTATCGCGCATAATCTGACGCTGAATCCACGTCATCACGATGATGATGATGAACAGCACGAAGGAAATGGCGGCGCCTTGTCCCCATTCCTGGCTGTTGAACGCGGCACTGTAGGATAGGTAGGCGGGAGTCAGCGTGGTTTTCGCAGGGCCACCCTGCGTGCCGGTGTAAATCTGGTCGAATACCTGCCAGGTACCGATGATGCCCAAGGTCACCACGGTGAAAATGGTGGGCTTGAGCTGCGGAACAGTTACCTTCCACAACCGCTGCCATGAGCTGGCACCATCCATGATGGCCGCCTCTTCAGTGGCGTCGCCAATACTTTGCAATGCGGCGATGAACATCAGCATGTACGTGCCGGACGTGGTAAACACCACCATGAGGATGATGGCGAACATCGCCACGGAGGGGCCGGCAAGCCAATCCCACCACGTGATGCCGAGGAAGCCGTGCTGGGTCAATGCCGCGGGGCCTTCAGTTATGCCGAAGTGCGACAGCAATACTTGAATCAGTCCGCGAGGATCGTTGAACCAGTTCGAGCCTTTCACGCCAAACCAGGACAACACCGCGTTCACCGTGCCGGATGCGTTGAACAGGAACAGCCACAGTACGGTGATCGCCACAGAGCTGGTGACGGAAGGGAAGTAGAACGCCGTGCGGAAGAATCCACGAGCCTTGAGGATACGCTTGTTCAGCATCACCGCCAGCAATAGGCTGAGGATGGTTTGCAGCGGAATCACCAAGAGCGTGTACCACGCGTTATTGCGCACCGCCGTGCCGAAATCACTCTGCGACAAGCCCGGCTTGATGAGAATGTCTTTGTAATTCTCCAAACCGACGAACTGTACGCCGCCGCCAAACGGCGTGCCCCGGCCACTCCAATTCGAGAAGCTCACCCACAGTGCCATGACAATCGGCACAAACAGGAACACACCCAAAATCACGATCATCGGCAGACAAAACAGCCAGCCGGAAATTTCCTCATTCTTGCGCTTGATGCGTTGCTGACCCGGGGTAGCTCCCGCACCCCGCGAACGCTTTGTCGCGCCGCGCTCCGCGTGACTCATCGCCAGCTCCTTTCGGTACCGCACCACACCATGCGGCCTCAAACCTTGTGCGCCGTCTTTGTGGCGGCTCGGAACGATTCCCCCAAGACCGGCCGACTCGCGACACCGGTTCATGACCACAGGTACCGACCTGTGACGCCGCACAACCGGCACGATCTTAAGGGAATACAGGGTTGCTCGCGCGGCGTGGCAATTTGGCCGCGCCGCACGTAGTGGTTACTGCAAGATGCTTTCCAGATTCTGCTGGGTCTTGTCGAGAATGGTCTTGACGTCGCCGGTCTTGAGCCCTTCGATCTGTGCGTTGAGATCCTTGACCACCGTGTCGGCGCCCTTGGCCGTGGGTACGGTCACCGAATAGTCGAGGCCATCCATGAATGCGCTCAAGTCCGGGAACTGAGCCTTCCACTTATCCGCCAGCGTCTTGGTGGCAGGCATGATACCAAATGCCTTGGCGAAGTCCATCACCACATCGTCGCTGGTCAGATATTCCACCAAGTCGATGGCGTCCTTCTGGTCGGGGCTATCGGCGGCGATGCCCCAGCCATTGGTGAAGTGCATCGTACCCTTGCCAGCGGGACCTTCGGGCAGCGGCACCACCTTGTAATGAATATTCGGATAATCAGCAGCCATGCTACCGGTCAGCCAGTTGCCTTCGATGGTCATCGCAGCCTTGCCGGAACCGAATGCCTCGCCGCCCCAGCCAGTGCCGAGACCAGAAGCGAACGCAGCGTTGCCGCTGGTAATCAAGTCTTTCACTTCTTGCAGGCCCTTGATGCTGTCCGCGGTGTTGGCGATGGCCTTCGTGCCTTTGTCGTTCACCAGGCCGCCTCCGGCCTGCTTCATGAACACGCCGACTCGCGCATATTCGCCGCTGAATGCCAAGCCAACATGGTCTGCGGTGGTGAGCTTCTTCGCCACTTCGGCCAGCTGATCCCAATTAGTCGGGTAATCGGCATCGGTTAGACCCGCCGCCTTCCACATATCCGTGTTGATAATCAGCTGCAACGTCGACACATCCTTGGGCGCGGCATAAATCTTGCCGTCATAGGTGAAAGTCTGCAGCAGGTTGGGATAGAAATCATCCTTGTTGGTGAGCTTGTCGCCATAGGCCAACAGCGAACCGTTGGACGCGAAGCCCGCCAACTGCTCGGGCGCCAGGTAGAACACGTCGGAGGGGTTGCCGCCCGCAAAGCCCTGGGACAGCTGCTGCGCCATATCGTTGGCTACGTTCACGGTGGCCTTGACACCACTCTTCTTCGACCATGCGGCGACGGCCTTTTTCACTGCTGCGGTTTCCGCGTCGCCGGAAGAACCAATCAACACGGTCAACCCCTTGGAGCTGTCAGAGGTCAGTTCGCCGTTGGCGCTGGTGTTGCCATCGTCGAATCCACTGCCACCGCACGCTGTCAGCATGGAGAGCGCAGCGATGGAGGCTACGGCTGCCACTGCAAGTTTCTTGCTCATCATTGAGTCCTTTCGCACATTTGCTTTGTTCGGGACGAACCTATCACGGTTATTTTGAACGTTCAAATTATCGGCGTGTACAAACCACATCCATATTTGGACACATTATCCATATCTCCTATCAATCATTGTTTTTTCAATATATGCAGTGGTTCACCTATGAAACACCGTGTCAATTGTTACGTTCAAAAAGTAGTTATATACTATCGATATATCAGCGCGATGTCAAGATGATAACGTCACACCGTGCAAACAGGGGAAAGTGGCGCATTGCCGCATCACAGCCGACACGTGAGGAGAAGGACATGGTCAGCATCAAAGACGTAGCCAAGGATGCGGGAGTCTCGGCACAAACCGTATCCAACTATCTGAATAACCCTCGTATCGTCAAACCCAGCACCCGAGAACTCGTCGCCGCCTCCATCCAGCGCCTCGGCTACACGCCCAACGCCTCCGCACGACGCCTGCGCACCCAGCGCAGCAACACCATCGCCATCGGCATCGCCCCCATCAGCAAATCCATGGTATACGACCGGCTCTTGCACGCCATCGCCACCGAAGCCGATGTGCAAAATCTCCGAATACTACTGTATAAAGCCGATTCCAAACATAACGAAATCGAACAATTCGATAGCCTCATCGCCCAAGGCGACGTCGACGCGTTTGTGCTCACCGATACCGCGCACGACGATCCACGAGTCCCCTGGCTCATCGCACACCAACAGACGTTCGTGTTATTCGGACGCCCGTGGGGACTCTCCAACCTCTACGACCCCGACGTACCGTGGGTTGACGTCGACGGACACCGCGGCATTCTCGATATGACACGATCGTTGATACTGCAAGGTCGGAAACATATCGGATTCATCGGTTGGCCCGGCATTTCCGGCACCGGGCATGATCGCTACCTCGGATGGCATGATGCCATGATCGCCGCCCGCATGGGCGACGAACCCCACCTGCAACAGCTCTACGCCGAAGCCACCGATGATATAGCCGCAAGCCGCGAAGCCTGCTCGGCACTCATCCAACGCAATCCCCAACTCGACGCCATCATCTGCGTTAGCGACACTCTTGCCGCCGGCGCAGCCCTTGCGCTCCCGGAGCAGCACCCAGCCATCGTTACGGGATTCGACAACACCGCCACGTCACAGTCCCTGGGACTGCCAACCATCGATCAGCCACTCGCCGAAAGCGCGCGCGAAATCATTCGCATCATCCAAGAACGACTTGACGGCTTATGCGGCGGCAACACACCCGAGCGGCAGGCCACCCACCATCATGTGCTGCTGCCACCACATGTCATCATGCGCTGACAGCGAGTGACCCGCTTGCAGACCTCACGTCCAGCCCCAGCACTCTAGACCCCGCGCACCCAGCCAACGCGGCGCAATCATTCATAGCCCTATCGCACGCCACTGGTAAGGTATAGCCTCGCGCGGCAATTCGCCGCACCCAAAAACACGGCACGCATCCGGGCATTCCGCCAGATACGCCGTCCAGGACACGAGGCGATATTCATGAGTGTTATCAACTTCCTCATCAACCTACTCAAAGACCCCCGTTCGGCGATCGCCGGCTGGATAGCGATGGGAGTTGCACCCACACTTGGCTTTATTTTCCTCATTATTTTCATCGAAACCGGCGTTGTGTTCTTCCCCTTCCTGCCTGGCGACTCGCTGCTATTCGCAGCCGGATTCTTCGCCGCGCCGGACGCGCAAACCGGACATTCAGCGCTTCCGATCATGGCACTGCTGCCTGTGGTTTGGTGCGCGCCCATCATCGGCGACCAATGCAACTATTTCATCGGCCGGTTCTTCGGACGACGCATCATCGAATCCGGCAAGGTCAAGGCCATTACTCCCGAGCGCATCGCCAAAACCGAAGCCATGATCGAAAAATGGGGCCCACTTGCCGTGTTCCTCGGCCGGTTCTTCCCCTTCATTCGCACGTTCATGCCGTTTATCTCCGGCATTTCCGGCATGCGCTGGGCCCGATTCACGCCGTTCTCCGTGCTCGGTGGCGTTATCTGGTCAACGCTGTTCACTTTGCTGGGCTACTTTTTTGGCGGCATTCCCGTGGTACAAGATAACTTCGAGTTGGTCATCATCGCGATTCTTGTGATTTCGCTTATTCCTACGTTCATCGGATTGTTCAAGGCAAAATTTGGCACAAAAACAAATGCCTGACCAGCAGCAAAACAAGCCCGGACACCAGCCATACCCCACTACAACACGCACAACACATACCGTTTTGCGCTTGGCTAGAGTCTGTACTAAAGTGTGGTGAGTTGTCCTGCAATGGCAAGACAACATCCAAGGGGCTGTAGCTCAGTTGGTAGAGCGCTTCGTTCGCATCGAAGAGGTCGTGGTTTCGATTACCATCAGCTCCACGAGAACCCTCCGGAATTCCACCTCCGGAGGGTTTCTTTTTGCATATCCCCATGCCACCTTCTCTCTCCCCCATCGCGTGTAAACATCTCACACAAACCATTTCCGCACAGCATCCTGATACAACGAAGCCCGCGTGGGCGATGCTGCCATATCGACAACATTCGACGCCGCACGCGGGCCATATCGACATCATACGTAACGGGGAAAGGATCCCCACATCATATTCCTCAGCGATTCAGCCAATCCCATGAGATACGCATATACATGATGTCATTGTTCTTGCCTTCGTAGAGCAAACCGTACCCACCACCGGCACGGTCGCTCAACGCAGTAATGACGGAGTACGCCATCGCCCCGGACTGGAACAACTTGCCGGAAGACCACGTCTTGCCATCATCCCGAGAAACACGAATGATACCATCGTAACGTCCGCCCGGAGATGACGACGAATACAGTAGTATCTTGGCTTGTTCGGAACCTTGCGCGGCATTCGGGAAAGCACGTGTAATCTGGGCGTTGTTGGCAGGATCAGGCAGGTTCTTATCCTCAGTGACGGCGCCGTACGTTTGGCCACCATCTTCGGAAATGGCCACCTTGCGATATGAAGCCTTCGACGGGCGAGAATTCAACATCACGCGGCCATCGGAAAGCTCAACCACTTTATTCTCATCCATACCTTCGCCAACCGGCTGTCCAGCATGCCATGTCTTGCCATGATCATCGGAATACACAGACACTGCCTGAGCGACGCCATTGTTGCGAACAGTATATTGCTGGATCAAACGTCCCGCATATTTGCCATATCTCAACTGAATGCCGTGGCCCGAAGCAGCGAAACGAGAGGTCCACGCAGCGCTGTTGGTAATATCTGCGGTAATTACCTTGGGCTCGCTCCAGGTCTGTCCGTTATCCTGCGAACTCGTTACTGCAGCTTGCAATACGTTACGGTTATTCGGATCAGTTCCAGCCACGGAATTCGACCAACCGCGATCGTACGACTTCACGAAAAACAGGAAAATAGTGCCAGTCTGGGAATCCACCACATATGAGGGATCGGAATATCCATATTTTTGCCATCCCTGATATCCAGCTGCAACCACGGTCTGATTCTCGAACGTTTTACCGCCATCCTTGGAGATACGTTGCACAATGGAATTGGCTTGAGGCGCATCGCCGCAATTACTGGGACGAGCGTCATATGCGGCAAGGATCCAACCATTGGGAGCTTCCGCCAACGCTGGAATACGATAGCAACTGACTCCTAAATCACCGGCGGATGCCAAGGTAGTCGGCACACCATCTTCGCGCGGCTGATATACAGCCGTCACGATTGAACCCGACGCCACCGACCCACGGGAGATGACAGCACCGGTAGACTTCAGAACATTCATCTGCACATTAGGCCACACGCCACCATCCGTGACGTCCTGCCACGTCACGATGTGGTATGCGGCCGAACATGTAACTGTCTGCCCTCGCGCGATCGTAACCGTACCACATCCGGCGCTCCCACCATTGACGATGCCATCGAGGTTGCCACCAGTCGGCTGAATCCGAACGCTGTCGTAAGAAGAATACGCACTATTGGTAAAAGACACCTTGTATTGCAATCGATCGCCTACGCTGACCTGTGAACCCAGGGAGTCGGCGCGCACTATGGATGCGATGACACCACGAGGCATGCCGCTCGCCGCAAAAGCCGCTCCCGGATGAGCAACCATTCCGCAAATCACCGCGAGCGATGCGAACAGCGCCAATACAGCCTGGCCCATTGCCCATTTTCTCATGTGACGTTTCATTTTCTCACTTCCTCACGTCAGACATTTTTCCATTAAACGTCACTAAGCTAAACACATGTCCAGACATTGACACATTATCAACATTTCATAACAGATCCAGCATGGCACATTTATCAGCAACAACCGTCCACAGTCAGCATTGGTCCAACGCCAGCCAGATCACGCCATGGGCGGGAATCGTACCGCGAATGACACGGTCGGCGCCGACGCCCTCCAGCCTGGCCGGGGCCTCGACCGTGCGGCCGTCAACAGAGGCAAACAGATCCGTCACCCGCCATGGCAACTCGGCGCGGCCAAGGCCCACGATGCTTTGCAAGGCGATGTTGCCTCCAAGCTCGTACGCATCGATACCCGTCCAGAACAGCGCCACGTAGCATCCGCCCGTATGCGCGCTCGGCGTGCCATCAGCCCAATCGCAGGCATCAGCACGCCATACGATCAGCTCCCCCTGATAAGTGCTCTCATCAGACCAGTCGGCGAACAGGCGTTCACGCACAATCTCCGCATTATTGCACGATCCCGCCGTCACTTCACGCAACGCAGGATTAGTCAACAGCTCCATGGTGCGAGGTTCGCTGGTCGGCAGATCGCCGCCCACCATCAACGGCGAGCGCCCCATGCACCACAAAGCCAGCAAGGTTTTTGCTTCGTCGTCGCTCAGACGGCTCTGCCGGTCGTCACCCCGTTCTGCACGTAGGCCAATATGGCCCAGCGGGAGCATGTCGGCATCCGCCCAGTGGCCGGCCTGTTGGAGGGGAGCCCATCGCGCCAATCGCGCGAACTGCTGGTAAATGTCTTCCCAGCGGTCCCACAGATCATCGGAGATGCGCCACATCTGCGCATGTTCCCTGAGAAAATCAACGTACTGCGTGGACACCCACCCGCCTGGGGATAGCGAAAGCATGATGTTGTGCCCATATCGGCGCTGCGCGGCGTCCATGGAGCTGCGGTAGGCGGCGATTTCGTCGGCGTGGAATGGCGTTTGCATGTCGTCGACTTTGATGAAGTCAATGCCCCATGAGGCGAATAGGTCAAGTTGGGCGTCGTACCATGCCTGCGCAGCAGGATGGCGATGATTAATGCCGTAGTTATCGGGATTCCAAACGCAGACATGCTCACGGTCTGCGATATCCGCCGCCGTGTAGGGAGTTCCGGGGATGGGAGCTGCACGTTCGACGGCGAGACGTGGGACGCCTCGCATCATGTGCACGCCGAATCGCAATCCAAGTTCATGTACCTTGGTGGCTAGCGGCCCAAAGCCTTGACCATTGGCCGCGCTGGGGAAACGTTGCGGGTCGGGGAGCTGACGTCCATATTCATCCAGCACAAGCGGCGCATTGTCGTTGTATCCGTGTGCCCTCGCCGTCGGATCATACCAATCAATATCCACCACCACGGTGTCCCAGCCGGCATCGCGCAAGTGTTCGGCCATATATCGGGCGTTGGCGAGTACCTCTTCTTCAGTTACGGTTGTTCCATAGGAATCCCAACTGTTCCAGCCCATTGGCGGACGCCACGCCATAGGTATCGTACACTGCGCCATTTGACACTCCTTTGCTGTCTACGGTGCTTGTCACACGGTCTCTCGTGGCCCCTGCGCCACACAACACGCACACCCGATAATATAACGATGTACTAAACCCACTTTAGTCAACCTCGACACAAATGACAAAAACCGCGCTGCGCCTGCTATAACGAGTTGTACAACCTCATAGGAAACGCACCCCGATACTGCGAAGGAGACACACCCAAACGCCGCCGAAACACCCGCGAGAAATATCGAGGATCACCATACCCCGATTCCCTCGCCACCTGCGACACCGGCAAGGACGTCGACACCAGCAATGAACATGCCGTCTCCATACGATCCGCAACAATCTGCTCGATGATTCCCATCCCAAACGCGCGTCGATACCGCGCAGTCAGATAGCTCGGCGAATAATGCCAACGCCTCGCCACAGCAGCAACCGACAAATCTTCCAGAGCATTTGCGCGGATCCATTCACGCACCGCACGCATATCGCCCTCCTGCGCACAAGCAGCATCAACCACCTGCATCGACAATTCCAACAACACGCTCATCGCGGCATAATCACAACGCCATCGAGCACCCTCCCCCTGGCAAGCGCAGGCATCCAACAGTTGCGACCACAACACCGCGAGCCGCTCCATCCGACGCACTCGGCCAAACAACGGCAACGCCACACGCCCCTCACACTCGTCGGCAGTGCGCGGCTCGCCGCTCACCACCCCCTCGCGTGACAGCCAATGCATCCAATAAAATGACAGCTCGCCGTCAATATCGCCTATGCCCGCATGCTCATACCCTGCCGGCAACACCACAAACTCACCCGGACCCACGTGAACATCGCAATGCTGCAAGCGCAAAGGCAGCACGCCCTCGCTTACCACGATCAACTCCGCGCTATCCAGCGTCCGCCGCGCATGACGCCATCCCGGCCCCGAGACAAACTGCCCTGCGGAACACCACCGCACAGGGCGATCGGCAGGTTCGAACAACCACGATTCACGCATATCCGCAACAGTGTTCATCACGTATGAGGACACGGCCTTCTCGCGCGCCTCACCTTCCGACATCGCCAATCCTCCCGATCCGATGGTGGCTGCCACACAAAGCCATGATACCGCCACGGCACCGCGACGGTGTAAGCAGCCCGGCAATCAGCCATACCAAGCACCGGGGCACCGTCGCAGTTCGCCGCAGCCGCCGAACCTATCGCACGTCCAAGAATACCCGCATCTCGCTCTCCCCGCGGTTGGCCCACGCACAATACGGAATCATCGTAATGGATACAGGAGCGCACTCAGGACGCCGGTACGTGTGATACAAAGGCTCAACGCCACCATCCAATGCAGTCGGACCGTCAGCCGCAATCCTGCAGCCAGGCACACGAAGCAGCGCCATCGTGCGCACCGTGTCATCCACTTCGCCCAATCCCCGATCATCCATACCCGATGCGCCAAACGCCACATCAGTGATCTCGACGTCAACACCCTGCGCCTGACCCCCCACAGCGTCGGCATCAACCCGCAGTAAATGCAAATCGTTCCCGTTATCTACCGACTCGGCACAATACGCCACCGGACCGCGCAGGAACGCCACCTTGCCGCAGTCCTCACGCACCGCCGAATGTGCCTGCACCATGCGGACTGGCATCGCAAAATCAAACTGCACCACGTCGCCCTCGTACCAAGAACCCTGATAATAGACATACCCGCCCTGCACCCGGCGGACGATACGCCCTTCGCGCTCACCTGTCGCAACGATGGAGCGCTCAGCATCTGCGCCCGCCCAGCCGGGCAAACGGAACGCCAGCATCATGTCGCATGAGTCCGACTGTCCCAGCGCCACCGTCATCTGCCCCTTGCCACTCCACGGCATACCCGATTCCATGGTGAGCGTCACCGGAATATCATGCATGATTGTCGCAATGGTACCGCCCATATACAAATGGGTATACAGGGCGTCATCGCGCTGGGTGTAGGCGTACTGCTGGATCGAAGAGACCAGTCTTGCGATGTTCGGCGGACAGCACGCGCACCCGAACCACTTCTGACGGACAGGTTTCACGTGAAACTTGCGCTCGTCGCGATGGCATGATTCCGGCACGACCTCCAGCGGATTGACATAGAAGAAGCTCTTACCGTCGAGCGCCATACCAGCCAAAACCGTGTTATACAAGGCCAGCTCCATGACATCGGCATACTCGGACTTCGCCTCCAGCTGCACCATGCGGCGAGCAAAAAACGCCAACGCAATGGCGGCACAGGTTTCACTGTACGCCGTATCATTCGGCAAATCATACGGATGAGAGAATGCCTCGCCAATATGCGTGCCGCCTATACCACCCGTCACATAGAGCTTCGAATCGACAATGCTGCGCCACAACCGCTTAGCCGCCTGCGCCAATTCGGCATCTGCGCGCACCCGCGCAACATCCGCCACGCCGGAATAGTAATATGCGGCACGCACCGCATGTCCAACCGCCTCATCCTGCTCCAACACCGGCTTATGCGCCTGATAATACGCGTAATGATCAGCCCGTTCGGCAGGCTTCGCATCCCCCCGGCCCTCCCACCGAGCCCGCTCACGCGCCTGTCCCTCGAAAATATGCGGTTCACGGCCGCGCTCGGTGACAAAATACTCGGTCAGCCGCTCATAACGTTCTTCGCCAGTCGCTTCCGCCAAACGAATCAACGCCATCTCCGCAATCTCATGGCCCGGATACCCGCGCAACTGCCCAGGCTCACGACCGAACTTCCGCGCAATGCAATCAGCGAAACGGCACGCCGCATCCAACAAACAACGCTTGCCAGTAGCCTCGTAATACGCCACCGCTCCTTCGGCCAAATGCCCGAAACAATACAGCTCATGATGATCCTGCAGATTCGTAAACGCACGGTCCATCCCATTGATGATGTAATACGTGTCTAAATATCCATCATCCAACTGGGCTGCACACACCACGTCAATTGCCTCGTCCGCGATACGCTCCAGCTGCGGATCTTCCCGCTGCGCCAACGTATAGCCGACCGCCTCAATCCACTTAGCAAAGTCGCTGTCCTGGAAAACAAACCCGTAAAAACGATCATCGCGGGGATGTTCCGGATCCTCCGGCAGCGCCTGGAACCCTCTATCCGTATAGGACGGCGGCACAAAATCCGGCTGTTCCGCACGCTCGCGCAGCTTACCGGCCACACGAAAATTATGCATGCAGTAGCTCGGCTCGGCACCTGGAACACGATCATTCAGCGCATCCCACTGGTAGGGGATAACCGTTTCACGAACAAGATCCTGCTCGACCTTCCAAAACGCATCGCTGACCTTGACCGCTCCCACCGGCAGCGGCATACCGGCACCTTGCATCGCTGACGCACCCATACCTGCCTCCTTGCTTTGTGCATCGTTGTATTCATCAGACTACGTCGAGCTTATTCGCCAGAGCGTGGATATTTCATTGACAACTTGCATATATCATCGCTTGCCGGAGGAAAAGAGAGACGCAACGTACCCGCGGACGGGCCCCTTCTTCATCCGCATCAACACAACTACGGTCGAGGGATATCACAACACGCCAAGACCGTTATGCCCATCTACGCCACCATATAAACCTGTAACACAAACCAGAGAATCCATATAAAAACGGCAGAAACGAAACAAGAGCTCCCGATCGCCAATAAGAAGCACAATGCCACAGAACATCCTGGCTGCAAGCCTGAATCCACTATCCGAGGCGACGCCGCACCATCCGGTCCAGCCAATCGACATCCACATTCTCATAGGAATCAATGGAAGCGAACTGCCCCAAGCCTGACGTGTCGGTACGAATCCAACCCGTCTGGGCGATCACCGTAGCGCCGGAAGCCACGCCGGCGCGTAGCCCCGACGATGAATCCTCCATCACCACGCATGACGGCATATCCTCCCGGTCAATACCCAACCGGCGAGCAGCCTCCCAATACGGCGCAGGATCCGGCTTGTGCGCTACCGGATCATCGCCACATACATATCCAGCGAATAATCCTTCTGACTGACTCATAATGTGCTCGACTATCGGACGCGGCGAAGTGGAAACCAGCATTGCCGGAACACCCGCATCCCGCAACGAACGAAGCACGTCAAGCACACCATCGATCCATGGAATCCGCTCCTGCTCCGCGTCAAAAACGTACTGTTTGAGCTGCCGGTCTATTTCTTCGACGCTTAACGCGCACCCTTTGGCAATCATACGGCGAGCCACATCGGGCACCGGCGTACCGGAGCCCGCCCAGCCATCATCCTCATCCCATTCGCCGCCATGCGCGTGGGCGATGGCGATTTCTCCTTGATGCCAATATGGCTCGGAGTCAATTAACGTGCCATCCATGTCCCAGAACACAGCCTTCAGCATCCGTGACTCCATGGGCCCACCTTTCGCGCATTGTGCCCGCCCACGTGCATTGACCGTGCCGCTCATCGGCATCGGCTTGCACCCAGGCTCAATCGATCTGATACATCCCATCACACCAGAGCGGCGGGACGGTTCCGTCTAGGGTGTTGCGACAATGACCGGCGCCAATGTCATCGAACGATGGATACCATCACCACTCGGCATGCGACGTGCCCCACACCACTACCGCAGTTGCATCGTCGACGCCATCGTACTGGGGACCAGGCAATTGTCTCGTATTCACCTGAATCTGATGCCGCCACATGCGCGCACGACGCGACTGCTGAATCTCGACGATGCCACCATCGGCATCCGCCGCGAACACGCTCGAACCAGCAGGCTTGCGCAGTCGCTCAATCTGACGACGCAACTCGCGGTTCTCTTCTTCCAAGGAGAGGATGCGCGTAATGCCAGCCAAGTTGATGCCCTCGTCCTGACTCATGCTTTGCGCTTGAGCGAGCCGACTGATATCCCGCAGGCTATATCGGCGCGCGCCGCCTTCCGTACGTTGAGGCACCACCAATCCGAGGCGGTCGTATTGGCGTAGGGTCTGCGGGTGCACGTGGGACAGGTCGGCGGCCTGCCCCACGGTAAACACCGGCAGTTCAATATCGAAACCGACTTCCGTGGCTCCTTCGACGTCGGCACGGCCTTGGACGATAGCCTTGGCACACATATCATACAGCGCCCGTATCTGCCGATCTGTCCGCGCCATGACAATCAGCGCTCCTGCGCGATGGCTGAGGAGTAATCGACGACGGCGGCGTCAAATTCCTTGGCCGCCCGCTTGGCTGCCGAGCTCAGTTTTTCCGGCAACCGTATGGACACCACGCCCACCAAATCGCCGGTTTCGTTGCCTTGGCTCACGCCCTTGCCGGCAAGACGCACTCGCGCCCCGCTGGAGGATCCGGCCGGCACCTTGAACATCACCGCATTGCCGTCCAAATCGTGCGCTTCGACCTTGCCGCCATGCACGGCTTCACCCACGGTGAGCGGCAACGTCATGACAATGTCACGCCCGTCAAGGCTGAATCGTTCATCCGGCTTGACCTGCACCTGCAAGTACAGATCACCAGGCTTACCGCCATGCTTTCCGGGCTTGCCTTTGCCTGCCAGTCGGATCTTCTGCCCGTCTTTGATACCCGCCGGCACATGCGCCTTGAGCTTCTTGCCATCGACACCCAACGATACCGTCGCCCCCTTCACCGCCTGGCGGAAGGTCAAAGCGACTTTGGCGTTGCGGTCTTCGCCTCGTTCGGGCTGCGGCTGGTATTCATGTCCGCCCCCGTATCCCGCCCCCGGCATACCGCCCCCATAGGCTCCGCCAAGATTGGAGAAAAAGTCATTGATGTTCGGGCCAGTGCCGCCGGTTTGGAAGCGGATACGCGACCCTGCCGGACCGCCGCCCGGCATACCGCCGCCAAACATGCTGCCGAACATATCGGCAAAACCGCTGGCATCGAAGCCACCCGCACCACTGCCGCCGGCGAAGCGGGCACCGCCCATACCGAACTGACGGATGGCGTCGTACTTCTGGCGGGAGTCTTTGTCGCTCAACACATCGTAGGCTTCGGAGATATCCTTAAACTTCTCTTCCGCTTCCTTGCCCTTGTTGAGATCAGGATGATATTGACGCGCAAGCTTGCGGTAGGCCTTGGTGATTTCCGCGTCACTGGCGTCTTTGGAGACACCGAGGACTCCATAGAAATCCTTGCTCAGCCATTCGTTTTCAGCCATATCGTGCCTCCTTTCGAGGTAATTGCGTGGGGTGAACCCCAGATGAATCCTGTTCCAGGTGAATCCCCCACTATTGCCGGCGGTGCCGTGCGTTGTTTGCCACAGCGGCACCGCCAGCGTAGGTTATGTGAATTAGGCCTGCGGCGATGCTACGACCACGCGGGCCGCGCGAATCACGCGGTCACCGATGCGATATCCAGCCTCCACTACCGTGTCCACGGTTTCCTTCTGCGCTTCGGCGTCCGGCTTATGCAGGATCGCGTCGTGCTTGGTGGGATCGAAGTCTTCGCCTTGCTCGCCAAACTTTTCAACGCCGAATTTCTCGAACGTCTTATCAATCTTGGTGGCGACTGCCTTGAAGGAATCGTCCATCTCACCATGCTGGCGAATGCGATCGATATCATCCAATGCCGGCAACAATGCGGTCAACACATCGATGATGCCATGCTGGCGGAAGCGTTCCTGTTCCTTTTGCGTGCGATTGCGGAAGTTAATGAACTCCGCGCGCTCACGCTGCAACGCCTCCAGATACTCAGCAGCTTCCTTCTTGGCCTGGCCCAGTGGAGTCAGAGTCTCTCCCTCCGCGCCGTCGGCCTCACCGTTTCCAGCGCCCTGCGAACTATCAGTCGCATTGGCACCTTCCGCCTTTTCTGCCGGAGCAGCCGAGTCAGCCGACTCCGTCGGCTCAGTCTGCGCCGCGCCGTCGGTCGGAGCGGTCTGCCCGCCCGCCGCTTCGGCGGGATCGGGCAGATCCTTCAGGTAATCATCCTTATTAAATTCAGCCATGATTACTTGTTGTCCTTGTCGTCGTCATCCACGACTTCGGCATCCACCACGTCATCATCCGAACCGGCGGCAGCACCGGCCGCGCTTTCGGCACCGGCGGCACTCTCGGCACCCTGCTGCGCGTACAGCTGCTGACCGATCTTTTGCGCGGACTCCATCAACGCGGTTTGCGCCGACTTGATGGCTTCGATGTCTTCGCCCTTCAGCGCTTCCTTCAAAGCCTCAACCTTCTCGGTCACTTCCTTGGAGACGTCGTCCGAAAGCTTGTCCTTGTTGTCGTTGACCAGCTTCTCGGTCTGGTACGCGAAGGATTCCGCCTGGTTGCGGGTTTCCGCCTCTTCCTTGCGCTTCTTGTCTTCGGCTTCGTGCGCCTCGGCTTCCTTCACCATGCGGTCGATCTCGTCCTTCGGCAGACCGGAACCGCCGGTGATGGTCATGGACTGTTCCTTGCCGGTGCCCTTGTCCTTGGCGGAGACGTGCACGATGCCGTTGGCGTCGATGTCGAACGTAACCTCAATCTGCGGGACGCCGCGCGGAGCCGGTGCAATACCGGTCAGCTCGAACGTACCCAGCGGCTTGTTGTCACGAGCGAATTCACGCTCGCCCTGGTACACCTGGATCAGCACGGACGGCTGATTGTCCTCAGCGGTGGAGAATACTTCCGAACGCTTGGTCGGGATGGCGGTGTTGCGGTCGATGAGCTTGGTCATGATGCCGCCCTTGGTTTCGATACCGAGGGACAGCGGA
Organism: Bifidobacterium sp. LH_491; assembly: GCF_056356495.1. NCBI lineage: Bacteria > Bacillati > Actinomycetota > Actinomycetes > Bifidobacteriales > Bifidobacteriaceae > Bifidobacterium > Bifidobacterium sp. LH_491. The sequence continues at coordinate 16,997 of NZ_JBKEUI010000001.1, read as the reverse complement.
GTCACGTCGATCAGCAGCACGTCCTTGCGGTCGCCCTTGATGACGCCGGACTGCACAGCGGCGCCGACGGCCACCACTTCGTCCGGGTTCACGGACTGGTTCGCTTCCTTGCCGCCGGTCAGCTCCTTGACGAGCTCCTTGACGGCCGGCATACGGGTCGAACCGCCGACGAGCACCACATGGTCAATATCGCTGACGCTGATTCCGGCATCGGCCAGCACGTTGTTGAACGGCGTGCGGCAGCGGCCCAGCAAATCGGCCGTCATCGACTCGAAGCGAGCGCGAGTGAGCGACTCATCCAAGTGCACCGGAGTGCCATCAGGGGTCATGGCAAGGTACTGCATGGAGATGGAGGTGGAGGAGGAGCTCGACAGTTCCTTCTTCGCCTGCTCGGCAGCTTCCTTCAGACGCTGCAGGGCAATCTTGTCCTTGGCGAGGTCCACGCCGTACTTATTCTTCACTTCGCCGACGAGCCAGTCGATGATCTTCTGATCCCAATCATCGCCGCCCAAGTGGTTGTCGCCGTTGGTGGCCTGCACCTGGATGGTGGAGAAGCCATCGTCGTCCTTGCCGATTTCCAGCAGGGACACATCGAAGGTGCCGCCGCCCAAATCGAATACCAGGATGCGCTCGTCTTCCTTGCCCTTTTCCAGACCATAGGCCAATGCGGCCGCGGTGGGCTCGTTGATGATACGCAGCACGTTCAGGCCTGCGATGGTGCCTGCGTCCTTGGTGGCCTGACGCTGCGCATCGTTGAAGTATGCCGGGCAGGTGATGACCGCGTCCGTGACGGGCTCGCCCAGGTACGCTTCGGCGTCTCGCTTGAGCTTCATCAGAATCTGCGCGGAAATCTCCTGCGGAGTCCACTCCTTGCCGTCGATGTCCACCGTCCAATCAGTACCCATGTGACGCTTCACCGAGCTGATGGTGCGGTCCACATTGGTGACGGCCTGACGCTTGGCGACTTCGCCAACCAAAATTTCGCCGGACTTGCTGAACGCCACCACCGACGGCGTGGTGCGAGCGCCTTCAGCGTTCACGATAACGGTGGGTTCGCCGCCTTCCAGCGTGGCGATGCACGAGTTCGTCGTACCCAAATCAATACCTACTGCGCGTCCCATATCTGCTCCTTTGTGTTGCTTGGTTCGCTGACGTGTTCTGCTCAACGTCTTGGCATTTCCAAAACTTGAGCCTACACCACTCAACTTTTAAATTCCACTTTCTATTCCCCGCATGTCGAGACATCACATAATGTTCACAAAACGCGCAAACTGCCGCAACCACAATCCCCATTACCGCCCCAAACCACAGACCCCACACTAAACGCGACCCTATCCCCAATCACACAACTGCCCCATATGCAACAGTCCCCTCCCACACGGGGAGAGGACTGCCACTATCCAGACCTTCCTCCGGCGACCATGCCGACTTACCGCATCAGCGGCTCACGCCAACGCTCCGGCATGCATACACCCAACTCAACGACGACGAGAGCGAGCGGACATCACCGTGCGAGCAGCCAAACCGGTGCACGCCAAGGCGGCCGCAACCATCACCGACCACAGCGCGGCAGCTCCGGTACGTTTCAGGCCGGCATTCTCTCCACCAGCCACAGGCGACTTCGCAGACTTCTCGCCACCATCCTTACCTGGCGTCTTATCGGAAGCCTGAGCAGCCGCACCAGCGAACGAAGCCTCCATCACCTTGCCGCTCTGACGGCCAGTCACCGTGAGCTTGTACTGATGCCCCTCTTGAACATCACCCAAATCAATGCTCGTCGTCTGCGCGGTCTTCACGCGCACACCGGAAACGCCATCCTTGGCCACGCCCACCGTTTGCGTGCTGCGCGCAGTCTGATCTTCAAGCGTGTACGACACCACGGAGTCACCGTTGAACCCATTGAGTTCGGCTGTCGCCTTGCCCGCATCCTGAGTAACATCCAGCTTGGCGTCGTTCGACAGCGCCTTCTGCTGATCGGTGGTGGCGGCCAGCCCCAAGGCCTGGGCAATGGTGAAGAAATTATCCGTCTGATCGGTCAAGCCAATCACGCGTTGCGCGCCGGGACCAGACGCCGCGATACGCAGCTGCGTGCCCGTATGCGACATACTGCCCTGCGCCTTCGAGGCATCCGCAGTACCTTCCGCATCATTGCCATCACCATACAGATTGCCCGAAGAAGTGCCGTAGGACACGGTGATCTTCGCGCCATCGACCGGAGACTGCAACACCGTGCTCAGCGCATAATACGGCTGCGATTCCACAATCTGGCTGGTGTGGGCGTGATCCGCCGTGACAATGATCAACGTATCGGACAGGTCAACGTTCTGCAACGCGGTGGCAACGGCCTCATCCAAATCGCCGGTCTCGCCGATCTGACCGCAGGCATTGCCGTTATGGTCCTGCTTATCGATAGACGCACCTTCGACCTGCAGGAAGAAGCCATTCTTGGCACCGTTCGGATTGGACTGCAGCAAATCGATGCTCTTCTTCGTCATATCCGCCAACGACACACCCTGGTTGCCCAGCCAATCAGGATTCGTCGAACAGGTAATCGGATGCTCGTCCTTGGCGGGATCCTGCTTGGTCGCCACCGACGGGCTGAATCTGGTCGGCATATTGCCCGACGAGAACAATCCAATGAGCGGCTTGTCCTGGTTCGCTTCCGTCACACCGGCCAAGTCCGCCGGATCAGTGATGTAGGTGTATCCCATCGCCTCGGCCTGCTGCTGCACGGTCATACCCTGGTACTCGCCGCCCTGCACGGTCTGCTTGAAATACTTGTTGCCGCCGCCCAACGTCACATCGGCGCGCGTATCGAGAATCTGCTCGGAAATGGATCCGATGCCACCGTTCTGCTTCAGCTGCGACGCTTCGCACTGCGACGAAGCATTATCCGACGTTCCGTCGGTCTTGCCTTGCGGGCCATAGCACGAACGTTCCGTAGAATGCGCAGCCTGCACCGCCGGCGTGGCATCCTGAATTTCGGCGGTGGACACATTGCCCGTCGCCTTGCCAGCAATCTTCGCCAATTCCAGCAACGACATCTGCGCATTACCATAAGCATCCACCGAAATGGCGCCGTTGTACGTCTTCGTGCCCGTGGCCCAGGCCGAACCGGAAGCCGCCGAATCCGTCACCGGTGTCACCTTCGGATTGCCCTTGTCGCCAATGCCCTCACCAAGGGAGAACGTAGTGTACTGGCCGGTGCCAGCAGCCACATCACCCAAAGCCGAGGGCTGTCCGATCTTATCCAAGCCATCAAACGTGCCGTTCGCACCATGCAGATAATCACGCGCCACTGTGATTTCAGAATCACCCATGCCGTCGCCGATGAACAGGATGACATTCTTGGCGGTCTTGCTGCCGATGGTCGCAATGCGCTGCGCCCCGCCATGCGCCGCCAACTCTTGGGCGCTCTTGCCATCGGCGGCGTTCGCCACCCCTGCCAAACTCATAAGCGTTGCGGCCGTAGCAGCCATGGCCACCGCACCGCGCCAAACTGTATGCTTCACTTGATGCCTCTTCTGTGATCTTCATCTACGAAACCGTGCGCCGCACGGCCGGAAGCTCCTGCTTCCGAAGGTCACACTAATGAGGCAAGGCGTCGCCCATCCAACGGGCGGGCGACGCCTTGATGAATTACGGCCAATGGCAGGTGAACAATGGTAAACGGACGGTAACGCCAGTGGCCGCGAGATTCACTGCCACGGCTCCGCGCGGCCGCACGGCATGGTTAGTCGCCCAGCACAATCACGCGGCGCGATTACACAGCGAGATCGCACCACATGATCGACCGCAATCAATCACCATCAATAACGCAGCATGATCTCCGCGAGCGCATCCGCCACAGCCTGCGGCATGTGCGAAGCGAAGAAACGCTTGCCGTCCCGAGGACCTTGCTCAAGGGACGGCAACGAAGCCAGAGCGGACCGGCCCAGCGTGCGGACCATATGCATGGCCTTCTCCTTGGTGAGGTACAGCATCTCGGCTTGGAACAACAGATCGAAGGCATCCTGCTCCATGGTGTCGGGGGTTTCGCGCACTGATTCGCCGAAGGTGACGACGATGCGCGAGCGCACCGACTGTGCGGGAACATGCACGGTCACACTCAACGTGGCTTCGTCATAGCTCACGCCGCAGTCAACCGGCGAGCCGTCCACAACCACGCGGGCTTCGGCCTGCGCCACACCACGCAGCACGATATCCCAGGAACGGGATGTGGGCAGCACAGCCGCTTCACCTTGCGCAGGTGCGATGCTGAACGTCGCCGCACCCTCGTGGCTCGAGCCGCCCTGCGCCGTCCAGTCGAAGGACAGCTCCGTGCGCGCGGTACGCATATCGGCCGGATTGGCTTGATACTTGCCATCGTCTTCGGTAATGACAAACCGTCCGTTGGCGCCAGGGAAGACGATGACGCGCAACGCATGCGGATTGTCCACATTGTTCAGCGAATCGCCGTCACCCATGATTTGCATGGGGACGATGCCACCAGCCTTGGCGAACACCGGCACACGGTCCAGGCCACGCCATACCGCCATGCGCCGTCCGCCTTCCGCGGCGGACACGTATCGGCGACCATCGAAGAAGTCATACCATACGCCTTGAGGGAACCACATGTTCGCCTTGCCGCGACGTGCTTCCTTGTCCATCTGCTCCACGACCGGGGAGACGATTAGCTCGGTTCCGAAACGGAATTGCGTTGGCACGTCGTACGCGTCAACGGTATCGGGATCCTGCCAATACATCGGCTCGACCAATGGCAGGCCTTCGCTTGCGGCCCGCCAGTTCATCGCATACAAGTACGGAATCAACTCGTGACGCAGCCGCAGCGCCTCATCCATCGCCTGCCGCACTTCGCCGGGGAAATTCCACGGTTCCTTGCCATTGAACGGCGAATCGGTGGAATGCAGACGGTTGATGGGGCTGAACGCGCCGAGCTGATACCAGCGCACCTCCAGCTCGCCGTCGCGCTTGCCGAACATGTGGCCGCCAATATCGTGACTCCACCAGCCATAGCCGACATTAGACGCCGCCGCAGTGAAATAAGGCTGGAATTGCAACGATTCCCAGCTGACCACCGTATCGCCGGAGAAGCCCACCGGATACCGGTGCGAACCAGGCCCGGCATACCGGGAGAACGTCAGCGGCCATCGGCCGTCACGACCCGAATCAAGATAATGCATATGGTTGAGCATCCACAACGGATCCAGTCCCGGCTGGCGGGTCACGCCACCCTGCTGCCAATCCAGCCACCAGAAGTCGACGCCCTCGTCTTCCAAATCATGATGCATATCGAAATATGCTTCGACAAAGCGCGGATTGGTGATATCGAACTCAACTGGCTCGCCCGTCGACGGATCCATGCCCATATGCCGTGCCACCTGCTCGTACGGCTCCTCGAACGCACGCACGCCGTCACGCGGGTGCACATTCAGCGTGGTGCGCAAACCGCGGCGATGCAGCTCCTCAAGGAAGGCTCGATGATCCGGGAAAAACTCGCGATTCCATGTATAGCCCGTCCAACCGGACCCATACTTGGGATCAACATCGTCCACCAAGTGCCAGTCCATGTCGATAACGGCCGTCGTCAACGGCACACGTTCCTCGACAAAACGATCCATCAACCGCACATACTCGTCTTGCGTGTATCGATGGTACCGGCTCCACCAGTTGCCGAACACGAAGCGCGGCAACAATGGCGTCGGCCCGGTCAGACGGTAGAAGTCTTGGATGGCCTCCCGATAACGATGGCCATAGCCGAAGAAATACAGGTCGGTCGTGCGCGTCTGACGCGGCTCCACCCACACGCCATACGGATTCGGCACACCGTTGACCTGCGCGGCCTCCACCAACACATTGGACGCAGAGTCATCCAACACCGCCCAACCGTCGCGAGAAATCACACCCTCGCCCAACGGAATCGCCCCGTCGGCCTCATCCAAGGTACGGGCCGTGCCGCGCAGGTTGCCCGGCGCATCATCGCCATAATGCCAAGTGTTGAACTGCGTGTTCGACAGGCCCTTGATCACCACGCTCAAGCCTTCCTTACTAAACGGCTTGCGGTCATACGTCACCGTCAACGCGGGCGTGTCGATGACCAGTAGCCCATCACGCTCGCTCACCGCGCACTCCACATGCTCCCGCCACTGCCGATTCAGCACCGTTTGCGTGGGACGATCCTCAAAAACCCCGTCATCCGACCATTCAAACCGCACCAATGACTCGGTAATCACGCCGATACGCCAATGCTCACCCTGCAGTACATACTCGTCACGCATCAGCGGCTTTGCCTGAACGCGGAAATCGCATGCATTAATCGTGTGGCTCATATCACTCCTTGCAAGAACTCTGAATCGTTTGCATCCTTTACGCAACGCTGCGGCATCGACAACACCGGCGAGGCTCACCTGCATCATAGCGTCTTGCCTTACATGACACGCGCCACGGCGATATCAACACATTGCATCTCCACAACGTTGATAACGTATGCAGTATAATAAGTGTGTGTTGTCAATGCCGACAGCCATAATCATGAAGCAATAAAAGCAAGGAAGCAGAGGCGGTTATGACCAGGGCAGGTATTCGAGAGGTGGCGAAGGCTGCCGGAGTATCCATTTCCACGGTATCGAGAGCGTTCACCCGCCCTGACTTAGTTTCGGAAAAGACTCGCGCGAAAGTGCTCGCCGCAGCCGATAAGCTGGATTTCAACATTTCCCGCTCAGCAACAGCGCTCAAATCAGGACAAACCTATCGTGTGGCTTTGCTGATGAACGAAGACATCACCAGCTGGTTCAATAACCAGCTGGTCAATGGCATCAACTCAATAATGCAGCCAGCGGGATACGATATTTCTCTATTCCAGCGCATTGATTCCGCGGAACAGCGACGTGCATTCTTCACCAACCTACCGGTCCGTCGCAATGTTGACGCCGTATTCGTCGCTTCGTTTGCCATTGACAGTCACGAGGTGGAACAGCTGCAACGCATCCACGTACCGCTGATCGGCATTAATACGCCCTCGACCAACTGCTTTGACGCTTCCGTCAGCATTGCCGACGAACAAGGCATGTTCACTGCTACCCAGCATTTGCTGAACTTAGGACACCGCAATTTGGTATACGTGTGCGCCGAGCCTGTGGCCGCGCTTGATTCCAGCGTCGATACCCGCCGCCACGGATTTATCCGAGCTTGCGAAACCGCGCAGCGACACCATGCACACGGCGATATCCGCTGGCAGGTCATCAGTGTTCCACGTGGAACATCCATCGCCGATGACGCGCTTTCCGCGCTGCTCGCCTTGCCCGAATTCCCCGATGCCATCTGCTGCTCCATGGATATGCTGGCAATACCGCTTGTTATTAAACTCAACAAATACGGCCATCACGCTCCACAAGACTATTCCATCATCGGGTTTGACGACAGCCTGTATGCCGGTGTTTTAGGACTTACCACGATGCGACAGGATCCTTACGCCACGGGACGTGCGGCCGCCGCCAAAGCGCTTGCGCTGATCAATGGCAAAATCGTGGAACAGCCACACGAAACCGTAGACGCACAACTCATACTCCGCGACACCGACCAGCTGCGGGGCGCCTGATGCAGTGGCTGAACCCCGGTTCAAAGTTCATGCAGGCCGTAGCCAATTTTGCCGACGCCATCTGGATCAACCTCATGACCTTGATCCTCTGTCTTCCGTTTGCCACCATCGGTGCGGCCCTAAGCGCGGCCCATGACTCCTCTCGCCGATCGGCACAAGGCGAGGCACACATCACCCGTGCCTACTGGCGTGCCGTGTGGAGTAATCTGTATCGCGCCACCGTACTGTGGGTGGTGTACGCCGCAAGCGGCGTAGCATTGCTGTACGCTTGGGTTACATTACACATCACTCCTCTGCTTATCCCTAAATTCGGATTCACTTTGCTTTGGCTTATCACTTTTGAATGGGTCTTCGCGCTACAAGCGCGTTTTGACAACACCCCTTGGCGAACCTTGGCAAATGCCTGTATTTTCGGCGTATCGCATATTGGATGGACACTGTGTCTCCTACTCATCGACGCAGCGTATTGGGGGCTGCTCATCGCGTGCTGGTTCCATTTCCCGCAAGGATTGTTCCTACTGGTAATACTCGGCTACGGCTCCATGATTTACGTACATACCCCCATATTGGAACGTGTATTCACGCCTTATGCGCAGGCCGCCGTTGCGCACGATTAGCTCCACTTCATCACCATATAAAAATGGGGACGGAATCACTCCCGCCCCCATGCTGTCCAGGACCACCAAGGAAAGGAAATCAGCCCTTGACAGCGCCTGCCATAACGCCTTTGACGATGTACTTCTGGCAGACCAGATAAAACACGATGATCGGAATGATTGCCAGTACCAGGCATCCCATCATCGCGCCCATATCAACAGCGCCGTATCCTCCCTTGAGGTATTGAATGGCGATCGACATGGTCTTGTACTTACGCAAATCCAACGTCAGATACGGCAGCAGGAAGTCGTTCCAAATCCACATCGCCTCCAAAATGGCCACCGAAATCACCGACGGCCGCATGATCGGCATCACGATTTGGAAGAAAATTCGCGGCACGCTCGCGCCATCGATCATGGCGGATTCCTCTAGCTCCTGCGGAATCCCCTTGACCACGCCCGTGAAAATAAACACCGCCAATCCGGCACCGAACCCCAGATATACAATCCATAGGCCCCACGGAGTGTTGAGCCCCAACATGTCCGCGAGCTTAGAAAGTGTGAACATCACCATCTGGAACGGCACGATCATGTTGAACAGGAATAGCAGATACATGCCCTTGGCCGCCCAGTTGTTCACGCGCACAATCCACCATGCGCACATGGACGTGCACAGCAGAATCAGCAGTACCGCACCCACGGTGATAACCACCGTCCACCCGAAGCTGGCAATGAGATTGGTGCGCTGAATGCCCAACGTATAATTATCCAGCCCTACGAAGGCTTTGCCCATGGGTATGGAGAATGCATTACGGGAAATATAAGCCTTCTGTTTGAACGAATTGATTACCACCAGAATGATGGGAAAAATCCACGCCAGCGAAATCACCGCGAACAGCACCGTCCACAGGCCGCCGTGCTTCACCTTGTCGCCGTTCATGCCTGCACCTCCCTACTGGTAGTCAGACGATTTTGGAGCACTGCAATCAACGCGACAATAATGAAGAAGATCACCGCTTTGGCCTGCCCCACACCTTCAAAACCAACACGTCCATAGAACGTCCGATAGATGTTCAAAGCCGCCATTTCCGAAGTGTTGGAAGGAGCGCCGTTCGTCAACGCCAAATTCTGATCGAACAGCTTGAAACCATTGGTCACAGACAGGAAGGTACATACCGTAATGCTGGGCATCATCAGCGGTACGGTGATGCGGAACAATGTCTGTCGACTATTCGCGCCGTCCACGGCGGCGGCTTCCAGCACGTCGGTGGGCAAACTTTGCAAACCGGCGATGTAGATGATCATCATGTAGCCGATTTGCTGCCAGCACACTAGAATCACCAATCCCCAGAAGCCATACACAGCGGAATACGTGATGGATTTCGCCCAATGCGCCAGCACTCCATTGAGCAGCAGTAGCCAAATATAACCCAAGATAATGCCGCCGATAAGGTTCGGCATGAAGAATACCGACCGAAAAATCGTCGACCCTTTAATGGCTTTGGTCAGCATATAGGCTATGGCAAACGCCATCACATTGATCACCACGGTGGTCACGATGGTGAACGCCACCGTAAATGCCAGAGAGCGCCAGAATTCCATGTCTGCGAGCGCCGCTTGATAATTGCCGAGGCCGATGAAGGAGGCGTCGGTGACGGTGGTGAATTTACAGAAGCTTAAGTAGATGCCCATGATGAAGGGCACGAGAAAACCTATTACGAATGCAGCGAACGTCGGTAGTGCGAACAACGCCCACCAACGCCGTATGGCCTTACCCGTCATGTTGATAACCATGACAGTGTCCTTTCCTTGTGTGCCGCGTCGTTGCGGCGATGCGGCTGAGGCGCTTGGGATGCGAAGGTCGGCGGCCGCCCTCATTGGTGGCCGCCGCTTTCCACGCGTCATCGTCTCCGTGTGGGGGTATCGCTAGAGCGCCTAGCTATTGCTGTGCGCTGTCTGGTATTCCTTGGCCCAGCCGTCTACGAATGCAGTCTTGACCGCACTCCAGTCGCCAGTGCCCTGCGCGTATTCGAGCAACGCGTTGCCCAAATCATTCTTCCACTGTTCGGACGGCATCATGGTGAAGTTCCAGGAGACCTGCGTCTTTCCGGACTTCTGGTCGGCCACGGCCACCTCCACTAGCGGATTGTCGGACTTCACGTCGTCAAAGGTCTTGAACGGTGTGGTGAAACCCATGTCGGAGGAGATGCTCTTCTTGCCGGTGTCCGAGCTGATAACCCATGCGAGAAAATCTGCGGTGGCCTTCTGGTCTTTCTCGGAAGCCTTGGCGTTGATGCACCAGTAGTTTTCCGAACCGGTGGCCAAGCCTTGATTTTCTTCACCTTCGGCGCCGATGTAAATCGGTATCATGCCAACTTGGTCGGCGGTCATGCCCGCCTTGAGCAGATCCGTCCACGCCCAAGTGCCGTTCTGGTAGAACGCCGCCTCACCGAGAGCGAACTCGGAGTTGGCGTCATCGGCGGTTTTGGAGCTCAACTGGGTGCGGTCGGTGGTCGAATCAGTGATGTACAGGTCGAAAATCTGCTTGTATTGCGGCAAATACGTGCCTTTGATGGTAGCGGGCTGCTCGGTTACGTTGTCCGCCTTGAACTCGTAGTACAGCGGCAGGTTGGCCAAGTGGGTCTTGAAGCGCCAATCGGAACTGGAATCGAAACCGGCGGAGGTGAACGCTCCTTGAATGCCGAGCTTGTCTTTACGGGCTTGCATATCATCCGCCACAGCCTTCAGCGTATCGAAGTTATCGATATCGTCGACAGACGTAATCTTGGCATTGGGCAGCTCGGTATACTTCTTGAGGATGTCCTTATTGTAGATAATGCCATACGTCTCCATGACGTACGGAACGCCAACGACCTTGTCGCCATCCTTTAGCGCCACATCTTGATTTTGCAACTCCTTGTATACCTTGGTGCTGGACATATCCGCCGTGTAGTCTTTCCAATTGGCGTATCCCACGGGACCGTTGACTTGGAACAATGTCGGCGCTTCGCTCTTGGCCATTTCACTTTTCAGCTGCTGTTCATATGTGCCGGACGCCGCCGTCTGCACATCAACCGGTACACCAGTTTCATCGGTGTAAGCCTTAGCCAATGCCACCCATTGATCAGCGGCTTCCGGCTTGAAGTTCAGAAAGTACACACGCCCTTCGTCACCGGCACTCGATCCTGTCCCGCACCCTGCAAGCGCGGCACATGACATGGCAGCAACGGCCAGGACACTCATTGTTCTCATTATCATACGATTCATCATCGAACCTTTCTCTCTCGCCATACTTCCAGAAAACGAACGGAAAACCGACCATCGTTGGTGCGGTGAAGTACTGACACAGCCCACTATACTTGTTAACTGATGTTTTTGCAAACGTTCGCCTTTTTCTTCGCATATTATGCACGGATCGTCTAAAAACATGACAAGATAACGTATAACGGCATAAAAAGAATCACTTATTCCACCAAATCTATGCCATGTAAACGCTATTGACTACGCAATTTGCATACGTAAGCATTAGGCGTGCCGCTTGAGATTACACACCTCCTCATGCCGACAATGCTAGCAATTCCAGCACTCGATAACCGCATCACCCTTATATTGGCCCAACACACCATAGTGTGCGGTATCCATGCGTAACTGACGAGCGTACCGCGGACTCATATCAAGCCACTGCGTCGCCACCACTCGCAACACATGAGCATGGGCAACGAACAGGACGTTTTCGCCGGATTCCAGCATCGGTAACACTTGTTGGACCGCTCGCATGGCGCGTTGCGCCACATCGCCTACTTCCTCACCGCGCCCATTACGGACATGCACCGCCGTACCGTCCGGCAACTCAGTATCCCACTCGCCCTCTAACTGTTTGGGTAAACACCCTGTGCCATCGGCCCACAAATTCCAAGACTCCCCTAATGCCTCGGCAAGCTGAGCACGCGTGCGCCCCTCCGCACGCCCGTAATCCCATTCCGCCAAATCGTCTAGCACACGGTGCTGTGAGAAACCGGCAAGCATTGCGGTTTTCCGCGCACGTGATAGCGGGCTTGAGAACACACATCCTTCGGAGAAGCCGCCCGGAATGGCATTACGCAACCGTTCTCCGGCACCCACCGCCTGCACTTCGCCCTCGGCGGTGAGCGGAATATCCGTCCGACCCGTGTGCTGTCCGGATACGCTCCATGCGGTTTGTCCATGACGCAACAGCACCAGTTTGCCGCTTATCGAGGCCACATCGCCCCAAGTGTTCGCTTCAGCCATATCATTACTGTAATACGAAAACGCTGTATCTTACGCGACAACACCCGGTTGTACGGATTAACAAGCACAATTCACGCCAACCAGCCAACACCAATTTTCTATCCGGCGCCGCAACCCTCCCCCAGCGTTCCTCATGTCGGCTTATCATAGAACTATGACCGATGCCACCGATGATTACTCTTCGCACGCAACCGAGCGAACGGTTGCAGCGCTGCAAGCTCTGGATAAGAAGGTGACCGATATGCGTAACGGACGAATGAACGACCCCGATTCCATGTTGGATAAGCTTGTCACGCTCGCCTTGCCTTCCTTGGTTGGCATGATTGGTGGCAAACTTTTTCATATGATGTGGGACGCCAGCGTCGATGCTCGTTCCCATGGGGCACACGCCAAGCATGCGCCAACGGCCGATGCGAACGACACTACGCATTCGCGCGGACTGCTGATGACTGTGCTATTTGCGGCAGCCTCCGCGGCATTCACTGCGGCCCTCTCCCAGCTTTCCTCTGCCGGTTCGCGCGCATTTATCGATCGCAAACACCGCAGGCGAGCCGAAAAAAACGCTCGCAACAACCGTCGGTGAACGCCGGATACACTAACCATTCCTAGCGGCCACTCGCACTACCTCCCCAAGCCCATCCGCATTGATTACGCCATTGGACTGTCGGAAAAACTTGAGATGACCGTTGTATTATTGTTCCGCTTACGACGCGAGCTTTCCGCCCGTTATCGTATCGATACGCCGCAGCGTACGATTCCGGGTACACGTTGCCGCAGCAACCGCCGAGAGACTTCCGCGTTGTTCGATATATCGACCATTTGAAGGAGTTGCCGTGGAATCGCTTGCTTCCAATCCCACCATTGATGTGTTGCTCAACCGCCGTTCTATCCGTCAGTGGCGGCCGGAACCGATTGCGGATGACGTGGTGGCTACGCTGGAAACCGTGGCGCAGCATGCCGCATCGAGCCAGTTTCTGAATGATTGGTCGGCGATTCGCATTACGGACAAGACCACTGCCGGGCGTCTTGCCGATATCGCAGGGCAACCGTATATCGCCGAAGCCCCATTGCTGTATGTATTTGTTGCCGACCAACACCGTAACGCACAGATCGCCCAGCGCAAGGGCGTGGATGTGCATGGCGACGAGTTCACGCTCAATAGTAGCTACCGTTTCTCGCAAGCGAACAATGACGCGGTGCTGGCGTTGCACGCGATGGAAACCGCGGCCTATTCTCTGGGATTGGGCTGCGTCATTCTCGGCTCGCTGCTCAATGACGTGCCTGCGCTGATTGCATTGCTCCGCCTGCCAGAATACACGTATCCGGTATTGGGCTTGGCCATTGGCAAAACCGCGCAAGAGCCGGCACTGAAACCTCGTCTGCCTCGCGGCATGCAGTTCTTTACGAACACCTATCCTGATGGGGCGTTGGATGAGGGAGCTCTTGAGGCCTTCGACGCCACCGTTCATGAATATTATGATTTGCGCAACACGGACCGCCCTGTGGACGCCTTCAGCGATCAGATTGCCGGCAACGCCGTGGCATAGAGTGTGCTGGATCGCGGCGTAAGCGCACCGGCGAAAGCGCAAGGGTTTCGTCTAGACCGATAACGCTTCCTACTTCACCGGGCGGCCGGCCTAACCGTCGGCCTCCCGACCCGACTAGTCGGCTTGGGAGCCTACCACAATTCGCCAGCCGAGCCACCAGCCCAATCTGACCAGGTACCCCAACCAGACAGTCCGACCGACACACAGGCCCCAATCCGACTGGTTACCCCACGGACCAACATCGAGGAGGAGGATGCCTTATCATTACACACTACGGCATCAGTCCCGGAATAAGCACCCATCTTTACGGTTGATTTATCTGTCCGTCGGGCTTACACTGCCGGTCTCATCTATACCATCTACCTTCTCTACCGTCCTCTCCGCCCGGCAATCTACCCCGGTGTGTCTTCTCTGCCATGCGTCATCTTATCTGCGCAGTATGATTCTCCCGCAATCAACAATCAAAACGTCCGGATGCGCAGAACACACCCATACAAAATCGTTTCGCTGTTTTCTCATCACAGTACGGTTGTCCCTCGCCACAGCATCGAGCCACTCGGCAATATTCCATTCCGGATCCGGGCCAACGCACCCACATCTCAGTACGCGAAGCCGCTCAACCCAGTGAAACACAGCCGTCCCACCGGGCACGGATTCTCAACCTATCCGGCATACCTGAACCTGTATCACCAGATATTCATAGCTACCATCTACCATGTGGCTATCGCTGCCGTGGCTTATACCCTTTCTTACGAGAATGCGGCTTGACGCTACGGTTCAACGGCGCATACGCGTAGGCATCGGCAGGATCTCGACTGGTCAAATGCCATGTCGAACAGTATTGACAACGGTATACCCACAGTGTCGCGCCACGCTGCACCAAACTATCGTCGGCCGCACGCTCGGCCGTGGCCTTATCGTGGTACATGATTTTATTGGTTGTCACACAACGCTTGGGGGTGAAGTAGTGCATAGTGCCTTATATCCTACGGCTCACCCTCTACGGCTTCTACCTCGTTGATAAGCCCATCATTGATGTCACACGGCTCATTCCTCGCGCCTTCGCCATACTTAATCAGCGTTCCTCGTTGCACCATCCCCGTCCATAACAACTGCCATCAGCATGTGCCCCATGTCATGTGTCACAGACCCTCGTCGCGCTACGTCCGACCGCCTTCATAAACCACCCAACGCCCCCCGGCACAGCCCACACCAGCATTACACGAGCCAATACGACATAGACCATCCACCTCACCCCTAGTTAACGCAACACTAGCGTAACGTGCCAAAACACTGCCCCCTAACTAATCACCGAATATAGTCGATGCGGCACCATCCATCCCCACGCACGCCATTCAGGACGCGCTCAACAAACTCACGACGCACCTCGCCTCCTATAAAACACACTTCCGCCGGTTATTCCCCACGCTTACCATCACTCCATCGCAGATGCTTCATCCCCCAACAGCGCATCACTACAAACACCTCGCGCAGCGCTGCTCTTCCTTTTCGGCTACTCGATTGTTTTGTTAGCCCCAAGCCTCGCATGCGGTCTACTTCTCACTTGCGCCCCGCCCCTCGCACGCACCCTCATCCTCATATGCGGCTCTACCTCGCACGCAATCCAATCTCACGCACAGTCCAATGCCTATATGCAACACGATCCTTATAGACAAGTGGGGACTATCGACGTAATGCCTGACAACCCCCACATTTGACATGTAGTGTGTTGCATTACGGCAAATCGTTGCCGGCTGCAAAGTACAGGTCATACCACTCCTGCGCGTCGAGCTGGATGTCCGCGCCTGCGATCATGCTCTTCAAGCGCGTCGGGTTCATGGATCCAAGCAATACCTGCATGGTGGCAGGGTGGCGCAAAATCCAAGCCACTGCAATAGCATTCTTATTTACACCATATTTTTCGGCCAATTGCACAAGAACGCCATTGAGCTCCGGGAACTTCGGATTGTCGATGAAGACACCCTCAAAGAAGCCGTACTGGAAGGGGCTCCACGCTTGAATGGTCATATGTTTCAGGCGCGAATAGGCAATAAGTCCGCCATCGTGATCGATACTTGGCGCGTCGGACATATTGACGTGGAACTCCTGCTGCACCATTCCCGTGTGCCCCAGACCGAATTGCAGCTGGTTGACATGGAGCTTTTGGCTGACCGCACTCTGCAGCAATTCTGCCTGCATCGGATTCACATTACTCACACCAAACTGGCGCACTTTTCCAGTAGACTGCAGCTCATTAAATGCTGCCGCAAGCTCATCAAGCTCCACCAGCGTGTCCGGACGATGAAGCAATACAAAATCTACGTAGTCAGTTTGCAGGTTTTCTAGCTCACTATTCAATGCTTCGAGCAAATGCGACTTAGAAAAGTTATACCGCGCTTTATCTGGATGCTCCGGATCATGATAAATACCGAATTTTGTCTGTACATACACGGTTTCACGTGAAACGTTGAGGTCTTTGAGCGCACGACCCAATACACGCGAGCTTTCTCCCGCTGCATAGCAATCTGCTGTATCAAAGAAATTCACTCCACCATCGAGTACGGTTTTGACGATATCTGCGGCTTGCTCTGGTGCTTTTTCGTTAATGCGCATCACCCCAAGTGCGACTCGGGATGCTTTCACTCCGCTAGTACCAATTTCCGCGTATTTCATACGCTCCTCCTTGAAACCATGTACCTTCTGTGCTGCATGTATCCGCAACCTATTACCGTTGCCAACTAATACTGTTCGCCAACTACTGCAGTTATACCACTTGTTCATTGGATGTGTGTTGTTTTGTGTGGTTGGTTTTGCAGTCGTCGCGTAGGAGGCGGGGGGAGTCGGGAGGAGGACGGGCGTTGGGATCGCGGCGGGGGAGGGAACCCGGGATGAACGGGGCGGGAACCGGGGCATGAACGGGACGCGGCGGGAGGGGGAACGGGGCATGGGCGACGACGGAACACCAAATCGTAAGGACCGACAAGGAAA